>NZ_DATCML010000008.1:0-294146 GCF_036563385.1 Phenylobacterium sp. | reverse complement strand
GACGTGGTGCTGCGCCTGAACGCCAGCGAGACCCTGACCTTCCGCGACGAGACGCTGTCGAGCTTCCAGGACCGCCAGTTCCTGCTCCCGCTGGATACGTCCAAGCTCGGCGACCTCACCTTCCACGACGAGTTCAACAGCCTGCAGGTCTACGACCATTCGCTGCAGACCGGCCAATGGCGCTCGGACTTCGGCGGCAACCTGCGCGACGAGTGGGCCTACACCCTCACCTCGAACGGCGAGCGGCAGGTCTATACGACGAGCGGCTTCTACGGCCAGGGCGAGCGCCAGTTCGACAACTACACGCCGCTGTCCGTGAACAACGGACTCCTGACCATCAAGGCGGAGCGGCTGGCCGACAGCGACCGCGAGGCGGCGTGGGGCCGCGAGTACTCGTCCGGGATGCTCAACACCTACGGCATCTTTGAGCAGAAGTACGGCTACTTCGAAATGCGGGCGGAGCTGCCGACGGCGCTCGGCGCCTGGCCCGCCTTCTGGATGATCCCCTACCCCTATGTCGCCCAGGTCGAGGCCGACATCATGGAGGGCCTGGCGGCGACGCCGCACGTGGACTACCGCCGCGCCTGGGGCGGCTCGGAGAACCTGTACGACAACGGCTACAAGGTCGATCCCAGCGGCATGCACACCTACGGCATGCTGTGGACCGCCACGGACGTCATCTTCTACTACGATGGCGTGGCGGTGATGCAGACGGCCACCCCGGCCAACTGGACCCACCCCATGGCTATGATCGTCAACCTGGCGGTCGGCGGCTGGGGCGGCGAGCCCAATTCCCTGCAGTTCCCGGCCGAGATGAAGGTCGACTACATCCGGGCCTACGAGCTGGCGGACAACTCCACCATCATCGAGACCGGCACGCCGGAGATGCCCGCGGCGACCATGCGGGCGGACGGCGGCCTGACCACGGGCGCGGTCAACCAGCCGGTCACCTTCGAGGGCTCGGGCCAGGCCGTCACCACATCGAAGATCGCCGTCTACGACGCCAAGCCCACCACCTTGCCGCCGGGCCAGACCTTCGTGATCTACGAGGAGGCCGGCGCGGTGTTCGGCGCGGTCTCCAACGGTTCGACCCTGGGGCAGCCCACGGCGCTGATGGCCGGCGACTCGCGGGTGTTCACCGGCTCGGGCACCTGGCTCTCCGACGGCAAGGTGGCGCTCGCCTACATGATGCCGGACGGCGGCGTGCAGACCGCCTGGGTGATGATCTTCGACCCGTCGAAGAATACCTTCACCAAGCACGAGCTCGGTCAGTCGCGGGGCGACATCGACGTCGTGGCGCTGAAGAACGGCGGCTTCGCCGCGTCGTGGGAAGGCCACGACGGCAAGACCTACGGCCGCGCCTATGACGCCTTCGCCTATGACGGCAAGGGCTGGTACGGCCCGACCCGCGAGGTGGCGGGCGACTTCACCGGCGTCACCGCCGGCGGCGAGGTCATCTCCACCATCGGCGGCCAGCAGCAGCTCTATGACGTGATGAACCCGCCGCGCGGGATCAACGCGGTGGTCTCCGTCGGCCCCATGGCCGGCGTGACCCACAACGAGGGGAATACCGGGGCCCAGCTCTACACCTTCACGGTCATCCGCGATTGGGACCAGAGCGAGAAGGTCACCGTCGGCTGGCAGATCCGCGGCCAGGGCGCGAACCCGGCCGATGCGCTGGACTTCCAGGGCGGCGCGCTGCCGGCAGGCACGGTCACCTTCGAGATCAACCAGACCACGGCCTACATCCAGGTCTGGGTGCAGGGCGACACCTATGGCGAAGCCAACGAGGAGTTCCTCGTCACCCTGGTGAACCCGGTGGGCGCCAAGCTCGGCCAGGCCACCGCCACCGGCTTCATCAACAACGACGACAGCGGCGGCCAGCCGCCGCCCGTGGCTGGACCGGTGCTCTCCGCCTTCGAGAACATCCTGCGCGGGGCGCCCGCGGAGCTGGGGTCCAGCCTCCAGGCGGCTGTGGATCGCGGCGAGCTGTCCTTGGCGGCGGCGATCCAGCGCCTGGTGCAGGCGGCTGACACGACCACCTCCGTCGCGACCCTCGCGTACCAGTTCTTCACCGGCCGCACCCCAACGGCCGCCGGCCTGGATTACCTTGTGGCGCCGGATGGACCGAACCCCACCAACATCAACTCCGCGTACTACCAGTCGTTCTCAATGGAGAACCGGTACATCAACTTCGCCGCGAACCTCGGGAAGCTCGGCGAAGGGCGAGAGACCTTCGCCCAGGCGTATGGCGGCCTGAGCATCGAGCAGGCCGTTGCGCACGCCTACGAGACCATCTTCGGCGCCGCGCCCGCCGACGATAAGGTGCAGCACCTTCTTTACGACCGGGTTCCCGACGGGCGAGGCGGACAGTACGCGCGCCTCGATTACTTCAGCGCTTACGGCCTGGACGGGCTTCAGGGGCTGGGCACGAAGGCGGCCATGGTGGGATGGCTTCTGGCCGAGGCGGAGAAGGCGGACCTGGGCGTCTACGCCCGCGCCAATGCGGCCTATCTGACCGACCTCGCGGACGGCGCCGAGTACGGGGTCAACCTTGTAGGGGTCTACGGCCACGCCGACTACGTCTACGACCCCGATCTCTGATGCTGTTCTGCGCAATGATGCGCGCCTGCGGCTGTTGCGCTATGGAGCCACCGTGTCCGACCTGCAGCCGCATCCGAAACCCGGCGAACCCGGCCGGCCGGCGAGCCGAGAATACCGCCGCATCGAGGAGGCCGCCGTGCGTCCCGGCACCGCGGAAGCCGCCGCCCGCGCGCGGCGCGGTCGCACGGCGCGCGCGAACGCCAACGCGCAGGCCGTGCTCGTCCACATCCAGGAGCTGCGCCGGGAGGGCGCCGGCAGCCTGGCGGAAATCTCTCGGGGGCTCGAGGCCCGCGGGGTGTGTGCGCCGCTAGGCGGCCGGCGCTGGGCGCGCGCGCAGGTAGCCCGGCTGCTGGCGCGGACCGAGCCCACAGCGGACGCGACCAAGGCCCGCCCCCCAACGCCCCCCCGGGAGCGGACGGCGCCTTCCGCGGCCCCCCTCTCAGCGCCGCCGGAGACGGAAGGTTGAGCGACGCCGATCACCTCAGAGACACGGCCCATCTGGTCGCCGCAATCCTGCAGCGCACGCCTCTGCCTGCAGATGTGATCCCGGATCTCGTGCGCGGCATTCACCGCGCGCTCGAGGCCGTGGACGAACTCGACACCGGTCAGGCCGGGATCCTGCGGCCCTCACCGGAAGACATCCAGCGAAGTATTCGGCCTGAGTTCCTGATCTCCTTCGAGGACGGGCGCCCGTACAAAGTGCTCAAGCAACACCTGCGCCATCTCGGGATGACGGCGGAGACCTACCGCGCCAAGTGGGGCCTGCCGGACGACTATCCGATGGTCGCCGCGACCTACAGCCGCAGGCGGTCTCGCAAGGCAAGGGACGCGGGCTTCGGGCGCCACCTCCGCCAGCCGCGGGCCCGCTGAAGGTTCCGGGACGGAGGTCCCACGACCCGCCGACGCGCCACCAACACGTGTGGGGGGCCCCGCTGGAGCTGCGGACGCGCAGCGGCGCCAACCTCCATGCGCGCGGGCCGGGCCGTCGATCGTGGGGGCTAAGAAGGCCAGGGGGGCGTCGGCCGGAGCCCCGGTGCGCGGCCGCATGGCTGCGCGCAATCGTCGCGGGGCCACGCCCTGCTGGCGCCATGAAGGGCGTCCCCAATAGGCTCGCGCGCGGCGTCAGCCGCGCCGCACAACCGACGGATATCGGATATGGCGCTGAACGCAGATCAGCGGGGCGGTTCGGCCCCGAACGGAAAACCCTCCCTCACGGTGGCCCAGGCGGCGGAGACGCTGACGCGGGAGGGCGGAAGCTGGTCTTTCGGCCTGGCCCAGCCAGCTACCGTCACTTATGCGTTCCGCTCGACGGCGCCGCTCACCATGCCGGCGGACACGGCCGGCTTCTCACGGTTCACGGCCGAGCAGATTCAGGCGGCTGAGTTGGCCCTCGCCGCCTGGTCAGACGTCGCCAACATCCGCTTCGTGCGTGTGGGCGCCGGGTCGACGGGCGCCGCAGCCTATTCCAACGAGGCGGCCATCCTGCTCGCCAACTACTCGAGCGGAGAGGCCGGCGCGAGCGCCTTTGCCTACATGCCAGCGCGTCCGGGGTCGCAGGCGACGCGATCCAACCAGGGCGATGTCTGGGTCAACATCTCCCAGGCAGGCAACCAGAGCCCCGCGCCCGGCACGGCGGGTTTGCAGACGCTCACTCACGAGATCGGCCACGCCATCGGGCTGTCCCACCCGTCCCGCTACAACGCGGGCGACACGGGCGAGGAGATCACCTACCAGGCGCACGCAGGCTACTATGAGGATTCGCGCCAATACTCGGTGATGAGCTACTTCGGCTCCGTCAACACCGGCGGCCAGGCTTCCATTTTCGCTGTCGCCCCGCAGCTGGACGACATCGCGGCGGTCCAGCGCCTCTACGGCGCGAACACGAGCACCCGGGCTGGCGACACGACCTACGGCTTCAACGCCAATCTGGGCCCCAGCGGCGGGGCCCGCCCCTGGTACGAGTTGCAGGCCGCCAGCGATCGGATCTACGCGGCCATTTGGGATGGCGGCGGCGTCGACACCCTGGACTTTTCCAGGTTCGACCAGACGCAGCTGATCGATCTGCGGGCCGGCGCCTACATGAACATCGGCGGAGATGTCGGCAATGTGGTGATCGCCTTGGGCGTTGTGATCGAGAACGCGGTCGGCGGCTGGGGCGCCGATCAGCTCACCGGCAACGCCGCGTCCAACCGGCTTGAAGGCGGCTCAGGTGAAGATACCCTGAGCGGCGGCGGCGGCGACGACCTCGTGGTCGGTGGGGGCGGGCGCGACGTGGCGCGCTATACGGCGAGCTCCTCCGAGTATTCGGTGAGCGCCGCGCCAGGCCAGTTCTGGATCAAGGATCTGCGCGCCGGGAGCCCCGAAGGCTCGGATCGCCTTTCGGGAACCGAAAGCCTGGCGTTCGCCGACTGGACCTTCAACCTCGGCGATCCCGCCGCGGCTTACGCGGTGCAGAACATCCTGCGGGAGGACCCTGTGCGCGGCGTGCACGCCAGCCTCGCGCTCGACCTCTCCGCGCGGCTGCTGTCCGGCGGCCTTTCAGCGGGACAGCTCGCCGGCGACGTGATCCGCGTGGCGGCGACCACCACGTCGGTCGCCACGCTCAGCTACCAGTTTTTCACCGGCGCCACGCCCTACGAAGCGGGTCTCGACTACCTGGTAAGTCCCGCAGGCGGCAATCCTCACCACATCAACTCCGCCTACTATCAGTCCTTCAATTTCGAAAACCGTTACATCAACTTCGCTGTGAACCTCGGCAAATACGGGGAAGGTCGCGCGGACTTCCTCGCGGAGTATGGCGCCCTCACCCTCGCGGATGCGACCCGAAAGGCCTACGGTGAGATCTTCGGCTTGGCGCCGCCGGCCGCCAAAGTAGCGGCGCTGTTGGACGGCGGCCGCGACAGCTATTTCGCCTGGTACGGTCAGGACGGCCCGAACGGGGTGGGCGCGAAAGCGGCGATGGTGGGCTGGCTGCTGGCGGAAGCGGTCAAGGCGGACCTCGGCGTCTACGCCCGGGCCAACGCAGCCTTCCTCACAGATCTGGCCGACGGCGCAGAGTTCGCGGTGGATCTGGTCGGGGTCTATGGCCGGCCGGAATACGCGTATGGCGGCTAGGCGCCGCGACCCACAGCAGCTCGCGTGCTGCGCAACCGCCATGTCACGGCGGCGCTTGCGCCAAGCCCAAGCATCCTATCTATTCTCGGTTCGCCATTTGCCCGTGGCGACGCCGGGCGGGCTGTCGCCACTACCCCCCCTACGACAGCCCGCCCACTCCCCTCTCGCCGCCGCTGTTTGCCTGTGCCCCACGAAACCGGCCTTTGTTGATCTTTTCGGAGACACGGGGCTGCGGCCCCACTTACCGGCGAGGATCTGGATCGGAAGGGCACGATCCTCTAGCGGTAGCAGTTGACCCGCCAACAATAAGTCAAGCTTCGCGTCGGCATCGAGGTTGAGCAGCACGAGTTCGTTGAGGAATGTACCTGGCCGCCTCGGCACGCGCGACGCGATCAAGGTGTAAGGCATGGTGACGCCACTATCGGCTCCCTAAGCCAGTGTCTCGCTAGTGCGAACCTGCTGCCTCCGGCAAAGCCCACCACACCGCCGATGCCGATCAGGCCGCAGCGAGTGGCAAAACGGCTTCTCAACTTTGAGGTAGTCGCCGCCCGAACCACTCGGCGGCGCTGCGGACCGGCAGCTTTCATTATGTTCCGCCAGCTCACCGCTAGGTGAGGGTCACCAGCAGCTTCGGGGTGGAAGCGCAGGAGACTGTTCACGGACCCCAGCGCCCCCTGTCGAACATGTGGTGCGGGGTCTTCCTTTCAGCGGCCCAGCAACGTGCCGTCCAGGCGCCCAAGGGTACGGCAAGGTTTGGCACGTTCATGTGCCTGGCCTCTGCGGCAGCACAGATCAAACAGTGTGGCCTCACCTACATCAGTCGTCGATGGCGGTCCGGTTGCGGGCGAGGACGACGTCCACCCGCTGGCGGATGTCCGCCCATCAAACATCCACCAATTCGCACCGCCGGTGCGGCCGTGCTGCCGCCGACAGATTGCCTGTAGGCATTTCGTCGAGGCGCGCGTTCAGTTTTGCCGCCAACTCTCATCGACCGTGGAGCCGACTGGAGGCACCGGCGTGCACTTCGACGCTCATTCCTCCGCGTCTGCGGCGCGGCTCCGGATGCCTATTCCGAGCGGCTAGCAGATGCATGCCAAGCTGGGCCTGCCATAGACCGCGATCAGGTCAACGGCCCACCGAGCGCAGTCGAGGCGAGCACACGTTCACGTGTGGCCACGCTTTCGCAGCCTTGATCTCACCCGCAGGCCGACAGAACGTTGATCTGCAGGTGGGGAGTGGACATGGCTCAGTGGAAAACTTCGGCGCTGAAGCCGGGCGTGAACCTCCTAAGGGATCTTCTCGACATCCCGGCGAGGGGCGCACAAGGCGCTTATCTGATCTTACGGCCCGGTGAGGGCGACATCCTTCACCAATGGCTCGACTATCCGACCAACGGCATCTTCGACGAAGGCATTGTGAGGATCTTTGGCAACCCCGTGGTGCCTGAAGAAGATCTCGACTTCTTCGGTGATCTCCAGGAGGGCTACGGCGACATAAAGCTCTTGCTCGCGGACAACGCGCTGAGCGCTCGCTTTGACATCGATGCCTTCGTGACCGTCGTCTACCAGTTCCGGGAGGCTGACGGCACGTTACGGTACGATGGGGTGGAGCTATCCCACCCCGTCGTGGGCAGTGGTGCATTGGAAGGGATAGCGATCCTGCCCCGCCCGGCGGACGAGTATCCAAACGGCGCCCTCCCTATGGAAGGCGCGGCCGGCGAGACGCGAGAGTTGCAGTTCGCGGTCCTTCGCGGCGCGGTCAACGACGCAGGACCACTGCGCCTCCAGTGGACCATTGAACATATCACCACCCGAGACGACGACTTCGTTGCCGTCTCTGGTGAGATCGCTGTGCCAGCGAACGACGATGAAGACGACCTGTGGGGGGAGACCCTCTCCATCAGGATTCGCGGAGACAACATTGCAGAGGGCAACGAGCAGTTCCGCGTCAAGCTCACCCCCATGGCCGGAGGCAAGGCCCTGACCGGGCCTGCTGTGACCACGCACCAGATCACAGACGATGACAAGGGGCTGTTCTCGCCAGACAATGACACGGTTGACTTCTCAGCGCTCAGTCCAGCAGACTACGCGGCCATTATAGCTGCCGGCGGAACGCGCGACGCTCAAGCCGGAAACGACAACGTTAACTATCCGTCGAACTATGCGGCGTGGGGCTTCACGCCTGCAACGGGAACGCCAGGGACCATATCCGTCTCTGGCACGCAGTTCGTAGCCGGCGCGGGCGCCGACACAGTACGTGGAGGACCTCAGGGTGACTTCATCTTGGGTGGCGCCGATGCGTTCGGCCGCGGCGACACCAGCAACAACATCCTGAGCGGCCTGGGCGGAAACGATTGGCTCTTTGGAGCTGGCGGACACGACGCCCTCTCCGGCGGGGACGGTGATGACACCCTCTTCGGCTGGGATGGCGATGACGGCCTGACGGGTGTGGGCGGGACCGATTACCTCGAGGGCGGCGCTGGGAACGACACACTTAACGCCGTGGACAACCTCGGGGAGAAGTCACCCGACAAGCTCTCAGGGAGCGCCGGCGCGGACAGCTTCCTGGTCGATGCCGGCGACCGGCTCTTCACCTTCGACAGCACAGATCGCGAGATCCTTTTTTTTACTCAGCGCCCGGTCGAGCAACTCGTAATACGTTTTGACGGCAGGTCGACTGAACTTCGCGCTTACGATGCGAGCCTGACCTCATACGAAACGATAATCATCGAGAAGGGCTTTAGCGCCACCGCTCTTTCAGCAGCTGCCTACACGGGCGGATCTGGACAAGGCGTGCTCCTTCAGCGTCGCCCCTCGCCAGCCGATCCGATTAGCAAGCTCGCGATCAGTCCGTCTGACTTCCGCGCCGCTGTCGCCGCCAGAAGCAACGATCTCAAGCCTGTCGGCGAGGCGCTCATCGCCGCGGCGCAAGACCTTTACGTCGATCTCAGCCTAGGAACGCTGCAGCAAGCCGCACTTCTTGAGGCGCTGCGGGGTAAAATCACGACCGACGCAGCGAAGAAGATCGTGGCTGACCTTGCCGATTTTGGGCTGCGTTTGGAGGTTGGCGGCTTTGCGCTCGGGCTTTTGTCCTACGCCCAGAAGAAGTGGGGCGGGCTTTACGAGAACAAGCCACTGGAGGAAGCCGAAGATCTGGCGCTGATCTTTATCGGCGCCCTCCCGTTGGGCGAGCTCGGATACCAGCTGGGCAAAGTTGCGGTGAACCGCGTCATCGACAGCACCGTGCAGTCTCTGAAAATGGCGGCGGACGGAATGGTTGGGCTGCTGAGCGCCCTCGGCGGTCCACCGACCGCGGGCGACGATGTCGTGTTGAAGCGGGTGGGATCGAGCTTTGTCATCGACACGGGCGCGGGCGACGATCTGGTGTTCGGCGCCGGCCCGGACAGCGGAGCTCCTCAGCGCCTGCTAAGTGCTTCCGGCGCAGCGGCGGCGGCGGCGCCGGAAGATGGTGCTGACACCCTGCAGGGCGGTAGTGGCACGGACACGCTATCGTACGCCCTCGCGCAACAGGGCGTGATCGTCGATCTGCAGGCGGGAACGGCAATCGGGGACGGCATTGGGCAAGATAGCGTCTCAGGCTTCGAAGTCGTCACCGGCTCTTCTGGTGCGGACCAGCTCCGCGGCAGCGTCCAGGCTGAGACGCTTGATGGGGCGGCGGGCGCGGATACCCTCGTTGGCCGCGGAGGCGACGATCAGCTGCAAGGTGGAGACGGAAGCGATGTTGCAGTCTACGGCGGCCCGTCGAGCGCCTACGAGTGGTGGTCCACCGGCTCGGGAGCCTGGTACGTCCGCGATTTACGTTCCGGCTCACCGGATGGTCGGGACAAGCTGATCGCGGTCGAGAGCCTCCGCTTCGAAGACCGTGACGTGTCTCTGACGAGCGGCGGCGGGGCACTGACTGCGGTGAGGGCCGGGTACGAGAACATACTGCGGCGAGCGCCAACCTCCACAGACGACGCGTTCCTGATCGCGCTCAGCACGGCTATTGACGCCGGAACAAAGACGAGCGCAGCGGCCATCGACGAGCTCGTACAGAAGGCGGACCACTCCACCGCCGTCGCGGTACTCAGCTATCAGTTTTTCACTGGATCGACGCCGAGCAAGTCTGGCCTGGATTACCTGGTCTCGCCGACGGGACCCAACCCGAACAATATCAACTCACCTTACTATCAGAATTTCAACATTGAGAACCGCTACATCAACTTTGCAGTAAACCTCGGCAAGAACGGCGAAGGTAGATCTGGCTTCGAGGCTGCGTACGGCAGCCTCTCGCTCGAGCAGACCTTGGTCAAAGCTTACGCTGAGATTTTTGGCGCAGCGCCTACACCGACGAACCAGTTAGCGCTTCTGCAAGACGCTGTGTCCAATGGAGTGGGGGGGCAATTCACAAGAGCCGACTATTTCGCGATCTATGGCCAGGATGGGTTGAACGGCATCGGCACAAAGGCAGCGCTTGTGGGCTGGCTGCTCACCGAGGCCATCAAAGCGGACGTGGGAGTCTATGCGCGGGCTTCGAACGCCTTCCTGGCGGACCTTGCCGACGGCGCAGAGACAAGGGTGGATCTTGTCGGCTCCTACGGGAGCGGCGACTTCGTGCTCTACGGGGTCGGGTAACTGCACCGCCAGCGGTGATCGCGGCAGTACGACCAGGCGCGAAACTGTCCGCCAGCCAGCCTCGAGATGGGAAACCGGACAGCATGATCGGCGGCGGCAAAGCCGACAAAACCCGCTGCAATCTGACCGCGCGCCCGTAAGGGCGCAGACTCCTCGGCATGACACTGAGGGCCTGCCCGTGAACGATCTGCAAGCGGTGTTCGTCGCGGTCGCCGAACACGTCTGCCCGGCTGGCGCTGAGCGGTTCTCCGGCGCCCTGCTCGCGCTTGGCGCGGTTGCGCGGGTGAGGCCGGCGCACACCTGACGGTGGGGGAAGCGCCGGCCTCGGTGACCTGACGGGGCTAACCTATCCGGTCGCCGGCAGCCTAGGCCGCGTCTTCCGCGCCCGCCAGCCCGACCTGCGAACGCCATTCGCATCAACGCCTAGCCTGACGGGGACTACATGGGCCTAGGGGAGCTCGCCGCCGTGGACGGCGAACGGCTGCTGCCACCCGGCGCACCAGAAGGGCTCGCCGACGAGCCATCCCAAGTGACCGACAGCCCCGCGCAGTGGCGCTCTTTCCACTGTGCTTAGGCGTGTCATCCAGGAATGCGTTGGACCAGCGCTGGGTTGGGCTTGGGGCGTGTAAGCTGGTCTCGCTCGTAAAGGCGTCGCCCCTGTCCCGCTCCCTAGGCCGCGGTTGGCGTGGCCTCATTTTCCCGACTCGACATCGGCTCCATTCCTCGAAGACGACGGCCTCCTCATCGAGACAGTCGTTGATCGCGTTCAGCTTCACCTGCACCGGGCGGATCTCGTTGCGGACGTAGACGTCGGTGGGCCTTTGCGACGTCGGCGAAGCCGCGGGCGTCGGCGTCGGTGGGTTCCGGCCCCTTTTGGTGATCGGCATGAGAGTCCCCCAGCGGTGGCCCAACTCCGCCGGCGCTCAAACGTCTCTGCGCTGCCGCCCCGCCGCGGGCTGACGCGACAGATCAACACCAGCGGGCTTTCCGGCCGCCCCAGCGTTGCGCGAGACCCTCCGCAACCAGCAGGTCGCCCACGTCACGGCCATCGACTTCGACGCGCCGCAGCAGACGACCATAGTCGTCCCGCTCGCGCCCCGCTTTGGTGAGTGTCACCTTTGCGGCCCTCCCGGTGAGCTCCGCGAGCCGGTCCTTCGCGGCCAGGGCCAACTGCTCTTCGGCCGCGCACCGCGACCGCGGCGGCATCTCGGCCGTGTCGATGTTAAGGATCCGCACCCGATCGCCTCCGGCGAGCACCAGCGTGTCGCCGTCGATCACGCGCGTAACCACCACCACCGCGTCGGCCCCACCGACGCCCCGAACGCGCGGCTGCATTCGTGGCCAGTTCAGCCCTACGATCAAGGTGAGGAGGAAGATGCAGAGGCATCCGAGAGCGAGGTTGACCCATCTCTGATAGCGGGCAGGAATGAGCCTAGGCCTTCGGGGATTGCGTCGGCTGCTCCAGCGGCGGCGGTGCTCTGCCATTCGCCCAACTTAGCAGGAGATCGCTTCCGGGCTGCGCCAGCCCAGCTTGTGCTCCAGTAGCGTCACATAGCGCATTGGGGCGCCCTCGTACCAGCTAAACAACGTTCCTAGTTGCGGCGTCGAACGCATACCTCACCTCCGCGTGTCACGAGCCGGCGCGCCAACATCCCAGGAAGGGCTCTGCGCCAAGTCAGGCGGCCCCCACCAACATCAGGACAGATCGCGCGGCCAGAAGCGGATCCCACCGTCTCCGCCTGATCCATGGCCTACCGCTCAGCTACCATGCGCCCCCACCGCCGGGCCCCGGTTTCGCGCGGCTGGAACCCGGCCAGCAGCAGCGCGGCCTCAAGGGGCGCGACCATGAAAGCGTGAAGGAGGCGCGGCCCGCGGCGTGACAGGAAGGCGCTTCGCCGCCCCTGCGCGCTGCAACCGACCGCTCGCGCTCGAGCGTTGACTTCAGGCGTGAGCGCAGCCCTGATGCTGCAGACGGTGCAGCTTGGAGAGATGCCGTGACATCGCTTTTCCTTCTTCTCGCATGGCTGGCGGGAGATGCGGCGGCGGAGCGGCCGCCCTCGTCCAGCCCGACCTCCCCCGTGTCGACGCTGATCGCAGCGGCGCCGTCTCGGAACAAGAAGAGCGGCAACGATGATGCGCTCTTCTGCCGGAACGAGGCTCCCATGGGCACCCGAATTCCGACGAAGCGCTGCTACAACAAGCAGGAGTTCAAGATGCGGCAGCTGGACGAGCGCAAGGCGCTCGACCGGATCCAGGCGGATGCGCGAGCGCCCGTGAGCGGCTGACCCATGCCGCTCGAACGAGCCAATCTGGACTGCGCGCCTTGCCAAGGCGCCCCCGGCAGCGCCGATGACCTCGCGTGCTGAATACCTGAGGCGCGCGACCGCCGACGCGGCGCAGGCGGCGCGCCTTCCGGAAGGCTTCGAGCGGGACGAACTCGTGCGCCGGGCTGCAGCGTGGCGGGATCTGGCGGAAGCCCTCCGGCGGCAGGAGGAGCGGCAGGCGCGCGACACCTGACCCGCCGCGCTCGCCGCGAGAAAAAGTGGCTCCTGCCGAAGCAGGAGCCGGAGGAGGGAATTGGGCCTGCGCTCTCGGAAAGCCCACCCGAGTTTCGCCTGCCCGTATGAACATGAGCTTACGACCCGCACCGCGAACGACGGCTCGGGCCTTGAGCCGCCAACACCCGCCGCCAAGGCCGCCTTCAGTGCCGCCTCTCGCCCTGGACCCGCGCGCCTGGAGGGCCGCCGCTGGCCCGCCCCCTTGACTTGCCAAGGTGAGACGTCTTGGTGAGGGCGCGGTAAGCGGAGAGAGCCGAAACATCCTCCGCAGCTGGCCAGTCCTCCAACCCTGGCGCCGGGGCCAGCCGCCCACCGGGAGCGAGATGCCCGGTTCCTTCGTTGATGCGCCATGACGCCAGCTCGCCAGCCCGTGGACGCCGTGGAGGTGATAGCCCGCGCCCTCTGTCCCGAGGGTGAAGCGGACGTCCCGGCACGGGACGGGGCGCCGCTTTGGCGGTCGAGAGAGGCGGACGCCATTCGCGTGCTGGGGGCGCTGGTGACAGCGGGAGTCGTCCCCCCGCCGCCGTGAGGCCAAGTGCCTGGCCGGCGCGGGGATGCGGAAGCGGCGCCCCCCCGACCATCCGGTGCAGGGCTCGCCTCCCGTGTGACAGACCGCCGCAGAACGGCCGCGCTTGCTCCGCGGCCGCCGGACCCACATGCGCCGGACCGTCCCCACTGATGAGGAACCGCGGTGGCCGATCCCGACCTTACCCGCCCCACCCTGCTGTCCCTGGACCTGCCCCGCAGCATCGACGTCACACGGGGTGAGACCCAAGTCGTCTTCGCGGCCAGGGCGGCCGACGTGGGCGCCGGCGTCGACCAGGTGCGGATCGTCCTCGACCGCAGTTTCCAGGGCGATTCAGGGCTCGAGAACAGCATCACCCTCTTCGACGGCGCCGACAGCTTCGCAGACGGCGGATCGGCCATGTCCAAGGCGTTCCGCCCGGCAACCGGCGCCGGGACCTACGCGGTGAGCGGGGTTTTCGTGCAAGACAAGGCGGGGAACAGCGCCTTCTACGATCGCGCCGAGCTCCGGACGCTCGGCCTCCGCACCAGCTTCGAGGTGGTGAGTACGACGCCGGCCGACCTCGCACCTCCGCGGCTTTTAGGTCTGGACCTTCCGCAGGTGGTCACGCTTCACGGCGGCGACGCCGCCGTGAGCTTCACCGCCCGGGCGAGTGACCAGGGCATGGGCGTCGACTATGTGCGCGTGATCCTCGATCGTAGCTTCCAGGGTCCGCTGGGACTGGAGAATGGGCTGTCGATCTACGACAGCGCCGACAGCTTCGCGGATGGCTCCGCGTCCATCATGCGCACCTTCGGGGCCGCCACGGGCGCGGGCGCCTACAGCGTCGCCGGCGTCATCGTCGGCGACCGGGCCGGCAATGTGTCTTCCTACGGTCCGACGGAGCTTGCCGCGCTCGGAATCCGCACCACGTTCGAGGTGATGAGCCCCACGCCCGCCGATCTTACGGCGCCTGTGCTGACCGGGCTCACTCTGCCGGCGTCCGTGGACATCTCCTCTGGTGACGTCCTGGCGGCCTTCGCCGTCCAGGCGGCGGACAACGGAGGGGCCGGCGTGAGCCAGGTTCGCATCGTCCTTGACCGAACGTTTCAGGGCGGATTTGGCCCTGAGGCGGGGGTCACCCTGTACGACGCAGCGGACGCCTTCAGCGACGGCGCCTCGGCGACCACCCGCCTGATCCGCGCAACGACAGGTTGGGGAACCTACAACGTGGCGGCGGTCTTCGTGGATGACAAGGCTGGCAACACCGCCAGCTACGACACCGCCGAACTCCAGGCCCTGGGCCTGCGCACCACCTTCCAGATCACCGACGGATCCGCTCCGGGCGCGGCGGTGGGGCTGGCGGGCGGATCCATCACCGCGTCGGAGAGCGCCGGGGTGTTGAACGTTCCGGTCGACCTGCCGGGCGCCGGGACATTCGCGCTCTCACTGCAGGCGGAGATCACCGGGCCAGCCGGACTTTCGAACGTGCGACACCAGGTGGTGCTGCAAAGCGCCGGCGTGGGTCAGGTGCTGGTGCCGATCCCGACGCCTCAGGACTCGTTTGCCGGAGATGCGACGGCGAAGGTGACGCTCAGCCGAACCGACGGCGGAACTTGGGACCCCGGCCGCAGCGTTCTGCACGGCCGCATTGTGGACGATGACCGCGCAGGCTTCAGCATCAACACAAGCGACCTGGGCGCGAGCTACCGCAATATCATGCGGGTCCCCGCGCCCACGGCCTTCGCCGTCGACACAGCCCAGGCGCAGGGCGCCCGGCACGACATCGGGCGCTTGGCAGACCTGGCGGTGAGCACCACTTCCGTCGCGGTCCTCGCCTACGAGTTCTTTACGGGCCGGGCGCCCACCAGCGGCGGGCTCGACTACCTTGTGAATCCCGCGGTCAACCCGAACAGCCTGAATTCAGCCTATTACGCCGTGTTCAACCAGGAGAACCGGTACATCAACTTCGCCTCGAACCTGGGGCTTCACGGAGAGGGCGCGGGCGCCTTCGCAGCGACCTACGGACCGCTGTCGTTCCACGATGCTCTGGTCAGCGCTTACGATCGGATCATCGGCTATTCCGACCCCGCCGCCATCGCCGGCATCGAGCAGTCGAGGCCGTATTTCGAGCAGGTGGCGCGGGAGCGGATGCCCGCGGAGAACCTTGATCTGGCGACTAAGACCGCCGCCATCGGCTACCTGCTGCAGGAGGCCGCAAAGGCCGATATCGGGGTTTACGCCCGCAGCCTCGAGAACTTCTACCTCGATCTGTCCGACGGTTCGATCCGGGACGGGGTCAGCCTGGTGGGAGTCTACGGTCCTGGCTCGGTGATGGACGTGGTCGGTTAGCCGCAGCGTCCGGCCTCTGGCCTGACGCGCCGCGGCCGTATAGCAGCCGTGAGGGGCGGCGCTCGCGTGAGCGGCGCAAGACCATGAATAGAACCTCATCGACCACGGCGGCGGCGCTTGCGAACCAATATCGTACATCCCGGCGCAGACAGCCTGCGATATGAAATCCGGCAGATCGTCGAGGTCGCAAAGGCGATCGAGGCCTCAGGTCAGGTCATTCACTGGGAAAACATCGGCGACCCGGTGGCCAAGGGCGAGACGCCGCCCCTGTGGATCCGTGAGATCGTGGCCGCCGCCGCATCCGAGGCGTCAAGCTTCGCCTATTCGCCTACGCGTGGGCTGGAGGAGGCGCGCGTCTACATCGCCGGCGAGCGGAACCTGGAAGGCGGTATCCAGATCGGGGCCGACGACATCCTCTTCTTCAATGGGCTGGGCGACGCCATCTCGACCATTTACGGCGCGCTTCACCCCCGGGCGCGCGTGATCGGTCCCAACCCCGCCTATCCCACCCACTCCTCGGCAGAAGCCGCGCACGCCGGCTCACCGCATCTCACCTACCGCCTCGATCCTGGGAACGGATGGCGGCCCGATCTCGCAGATCTGGAGACGCAGATCCGCGCGAACCCGCAGATCGCCGGCATCATCATCATCAACCCGGATAATCCAACCGGCTTCGTGTATCCGGAGGAGACGCTCGCCGCGATGGTCGAGATCGCCCGCAGGCACGGGCTCTTCATCATCTCCGACGAGATCTATTCCAATCTGGCGTTCCCCGACAGCGGCATGCGCAAGCTGGCGGCCGTTGTGGGGGACGTGCCCGCCATCGCCATGCGGGGCATCTCGAAGGAGTTTCCGTGGCCTGGCGCCCGCTGCGGGTGGATCGAGATCTACAACCGGGATGCGGATCCGAGCTTCGCGCGGTTCGCCCGCTCCCTGCTCGAGGCCAAGATGCTCGAGGTCTGCGCCACAACCCTGCCCCAGAAGGTTCTCCCGCGCGTCATGGGCGATCCGCGCTACACACCCTATCTGGCAGGCCGGGTGGACGCCTATGCCGAACGCGCCCGCCGGGCCGCCGAAGTGCTGGCTGACATTCCCGAACTCATCGTGCACCCGGCGCAAGGGGCCTTCTACATGACGGCGGTCTTCCGCTCCGGCGCGCTCCAGCCGGGCCAGAGTCTGGCCGCCCCTACGGCGACTGAAGCCATCATTCGCCCCCACCTGGGATCGGCGCTGGATGCGCGCTTCGTCTATCACCTTCTCGCCGCAACAGGTGTCTGCGTCGTCCCGCTCTCCACGGGGTTCAACTCCGATCTGCACGGCTTTCGTTTCACCCTTCTCGAGCCGGATGCGGCACGCTTCGAGGGCTTGCTGCGCCAGCTTCGGGACGCCGTGATGAATTATCTTTCGAGCGCGTCCTGACGCAGGGGCCCCGAAAGCGCGGAAGACCACTACCGCAGCCCGCTTCGTGCGGCTAAGCCGCGCTGCCGGACGACAGGCTCCGCAGAGCCTGCGCGGGCGCATTGGAGGGGGACATGTCGGTGGAGATCCAGCCGTGGCGGGTGACGAGTTCGACGGTGCTCCGGGAGGACGCCTGGATCCGGCTACGCGAGGAGACCTGCGTGACGCCTGCCGGCGCTGTCGTGTCGCCCTTCTACGTCCTGGATTACCCCGATTTCGTCCACATCGTGCCCTTCGCTGCGGATCATCGCGTATTGCTCGTGGAGCAGTACCGACATGGCCTGGGCGTGGTCACCCTGGAGATTCCGGCCGGCCGCTTCGATCCCGGTGAAAGCGACCCCCTGGTGGTGGCCGCCCGCGAGCTGAAAGAGGAGACAGGTTGCGAAGCCGCCGAGTTGCGACTTCTGCAGGTGACATCCCCGAACCCCTCCAGCCACAGCAACCGGATCCACACGGTGCTAGCTACCGGCGTTCGTCAGGTTGGAGCGCCACACCCCGAAGCCAGCGAGGACATCCGGAGCCGCTGGACGCCCCCGGAGAGCGCCTTCCGTGCGGTGCTCGAGGGCGAGATCGTGACGAGCATGCAGGCGGCGTCTTTGCTCGTCGGCCTTCACGCGATTGGACGGCTCGGCCTCCTTCCGACCATCGACGGCTTTTGAGCCGGCGAAACCCGTCGTTGCGCCGGTGTACAGTAAACTGCTAACTCCGAGCTCGAGTCGCCAGGACTCGCGGCAGGATGTCAGATGTCTCCCAGCAAGGATACCGCACAGGCAGGCGCGCTGGGCCCGACCGGGCTTGAGCGCCGCGAACGGGAGTTCCCGTGCGCCGACGCACGTCGGTCCTTGGCCCTGCCGCCGCTATGCACCGATTGTGTGCACCGCATCTGGAGACCGTTCCTGAAGGTGCGTCGACCGTGTCGACTCAACCGGGAGCTCAGCCTTCCTGCTGCACGCGCGCTGTGCGGCGGAGAGGCGTTCCGGCCGGTGGGACGCAGCTAGGGCGCGCACCTCCGATCAGGCCCGCCGACGGACCTGATCTTCGCGCGGAACCGCGACGCCGACTCCGCAGCCGCGAACACGCCTTCCAGCAAGCGTTCAGGCGAACGCCGGTGGCGCCGCCGGCGTCTCGCACGCCTTTGCCGGGCGCGGATCGCCCGGGGGCGGAACCTTACATCGAGCCGTCCGGCTCGCCGCTTCCACCTGATCTACTAGCAAGGCGACGTAAAAGGCCTTCGCCGCTGGGGCACGCCTCGGGAAACAAGCTTGGCACGGTCAACCTGTCGCAGGTTTGTGGCGGGCCCTCGCCACATTGCGGCCCGCTCTAGCCGCAAGTTTCGCGCCTGCAACGAGCCGGGGGGCCACTCCGAGACAACCTGCCAACTGGCGCGCCGTACGGGCGGCGCGCCTCCAGCGCCGGGCCGCGATCGGGAGCGGTCCGGCGCACTTCCGATAGAGGGGATGACGGATGAGCACGGGAAGCTACACGGACCTGCTGCGCGCGCTGGGCCAGAACGAGTCAGGCAACAACTATGCCTTTGTGAGCAGCGTCGGATACCTTGGCCGCTTCCAGTTCGGGGAAGAGGCGCTGAAGGCCATCGGGTTCTACGAGGGCAACGACGGCACAGGGGCCATCGACTTCATCGGCAAGTGGACTGGCAAGGCGGCGTCGTTCGGCGTCTTCGACAAGGCGAGCTTCCTGGCCAGTCCGGCCGCGCAGGACGCCGCCCAGCAGGCCTGGTTCGAGAACATCCACGCCGACCTGAAGCAACTCGACCTGCTGAAGTACGTGGGCCAGTGGGTCGACGGGGGCCAGGTGACCATGTCGGGCCTGATCGCCGGAGCGCATCTCGTCGGGGTCTGGAACCTGAAGGACTACCTGGCCACCGGGGGCGCCATGAACATGCGCGACCCGTACGGCACGCCGGTGTCGGAATACGTCAAGAAGTTCGCCGGCTATGACACGCCCTGGTCACTCCAGACCGCGCCGTCCGCCATCTCCTCCGGGGGCGCGACGCCGACCGCCGGAACCTCGGTGACCGATTTCGTCCAAGAGGTCCTGAGGACGGACCCTTGGCACTCGAACGCGGCGCAGCTGACAGGCGAACTCAGCGGGAAGTTCGCGGCCAGCCAGATGGGATCACAGCAGGCCATCGACGCGATCGTCCAAGCGGCTGGAGCGACCACCTCGGTGGCGACGCTCACCTATCAATTCTTCACTGGCCACACGCCCGCCGAGGCGGGTCTCGACTACCTCGTCTCACCGAACGGGGGGAACCCGCACAACCTGAACTCCGCCTATTACCAGGGCTTCAGCCATGAAAATCGGTACATCAACTTCGCGATGAGCCTCGGCAAACACGGGGAAGGCAGCGCAGCTTTCACTCAGGCCTACGGCGGCCTTACCCTCTTCGAAGCTACGCGTCAGGCCTACGCGGAGATCTTCGGCGCGGCGCCGACGGACGAAAAGCTGAACGCGATCATCAACAGCCCGGTGGATGCGGCCGGCCTTCAGATGACCCGCGGCGAGTACTTCGCCCAGTACGGCCAGGACGGTCTCGGCGGGGTAGGAACCAAGGCCGCTATGGTCGGGTGGCTGCTTTCTGAAGCGGAGAAATCCGACTTGGGGGTCTACGCTCGCGCGAACGCGGCCTACCTGACCGACCTGGCCGACGGCGGGCCCTACGCGGTTGACCTGGTGGGCAGCTACGGCTCGGGAGACTGGAGCTTCGGCGGGTGATCCCTTCACACCGCCTTTGCAGGCAGCTAGACAGGCGGCGCGCTGGTCCTCGGTAGCTCAGTTGGTAGAGCAGGCGGCTGTTAACCGCCGGGTCGCAGGTTCGAGTCCTGCCCGGGGAGCCAGACTGGGCAGGTGGTCAAGAGGCCGGGCTCAGCGAGTCCGGCCGCGCGGCGAGTCCCAGGTGAGCCGGCCTCGGCTGTCGCAAGCCCACGCCCCTACGAGCGCGAAATCGTGCTCCGGCCCTCGGCCGACCACCACCGCCACCAGATGGTCGAGACTCTCCCTGGCCAGCCGTTCCCGCGCGTGGGCGATGGCTGTCTGGTCATCGGGAAAGGCCGAAACCGCGGGGAAGCCTGCGCCGTCGGCGGTGCAGTAGATGAGGGTGTAGTAGGGATACGGGCCGTCCGTCACCCCGCAAGCTAGCCCGCGGGCGACGGGTGCCGTCAAGCCAACCGGTTTGACTCGCCCCGTCCACGGCCTGCGCGGACGGGAGCCGTCGAACGCTGCGCGCGCCTGCGGGCGCTGTAGCGCCAGGCCTGAGCCTTCGCTCGCCGCGTCAGGGCCTTCGACTGCGCCGTGGAGCCGGTCGGTGAGCACCCGGCCGGAGCTGATCGCCTTGCGCTCGCCCTGGGGCAAGTAGACTCCGCGGGTTCCTGCTAGAGGCGACCGGGAGGCGTCGGAACCGGTTTGGCGCGGGCGCTCCCAGAAAAAGCCCAGTCGCGATGGCTGCAGCTCGGCGCGACTGGTCTTGCCGCTCGGCTCACGGCTGCAGCCCCTAGCCACCGGTCCTTGACGTGCTTGACGATGCTGGCGGTGATCCCGCCACGGTTGTCGAACGGCTCACCGCAGTGGTCGACGCGAACCCCCGCGTCCCGGCAAAGATATTCGGAATTGGCCGCTTGGTCGGTGTCCGGGAACCTGCCCCACCCACTGGCGTCCAGCACGAGCGCCGTCGAGGAGTCCCGGTCCGGGTCCGGGGCGTCCTGAGGGAGCCGCTGCAGCCCCGGCGCCGCGCAATGTCAGTGCGCTGCGTCCCGGGTCGGTGTCGGTGCGGAGGCGCGTCAGGCCCTGCGAAAGCGCGTAGGCGCCCCGATCGCCGCAGCCCGGTTTCAAGCGCATAACGCTGATGCTCCCTCGAGCTGCGGAAGTACTCGGCGGCGTGTGTCGCGCGGGGCGGCCCCTGCATGCCTCCTCAGACGGCGACCGGCCGAGCATGGCGCCTTCGCGCTCCGAGAAGCCCTGGAGCTCACGCTCAGAGCCGAGCTCTCCAGCGAGCATCCGCCCTCCCGCTCAGGCCCTAGCGCCGGGGGACGCGACGCGGAATGTGCGTTGCGCATCAGGGCGCCGCGGAACCGAAGGTCCAGCTTGGGAGTCTGTGCGAGACGAATAGCTGGAGCCGGCGCACCACCGGGGGAGCAACCTACATGGCCTTCGTCGTCTTCGCCGGCCAATCCAACACTGGCGGCTACCAGAGCCATCCCGCTCCTCCCCCCCCGTGGAGTCCGGACCCCAAGATTCTCATCTGGGATGCGGCGGCGGCGGCATGGAGGCCCATGCAGCCAGGCGTAAACACCGGCTATCCCAACTTCCCGAACACCTGGGGCCCGGAGGTTCAGTTCGCCCTCGCTTTCCGCGCGGCGTACCCCGACGAGGTCCTGCGCATCGTAAAGCACGCGGAGGGCGGCACCCGCCTCGGCCTGGACCCCGCCCTCTGGGCGTATGACTGGTCGCCGGAGAGCGAGCACGAGCTCTTCGACCGAGTCACGGAACTCGTGCGACAAGCGAGCCAGGCCGCGGGCGGCGAGCGGCCGGACGCGGTCTTTTGGGGACAGGGCGAGGAGGACGCGACCCGCGCCGACTTGGCGGAGACCTACGGCCAGAACCTGCAGCAGCTGTTTGCGGCGATCCGCGCCGAATGGATGGGGGACGGCCACGGCAAAATCGGCTTCTTCCAGATTGGCAAGGCGCCGCCGTTCTCCGAGGCGGTTCGCCGAGGCGAACGCTATGTGGATGACCTCGATCCGGACGCGGCCAGCTTCGACACCGCCGGCTTCCCGATGCAGGGCGACAGCCTGCACTACGCGCCGGAAGGATTCCGGCTGATCGGTTCGGAGTACTTCCGGCTCTACGCCGGCTGGCAGGAATCCACCGCCCACCTTCCCCTCCCCGTCGCCCGAGCGGTTGACAATATTCTCCGCGTTCCGCTGGGAGATCCTTCGGTGGCCGGCCTCACCGCGGACCTCGCGGCGAAGCTGTCGAACGGGCAGCTCACCGAGGCCGCCGCGGTGGCCGCCATCGTGCGGGCGGCGGACGCCACAACCTCGGTGGCCACCCTCACCTACCAGTTCTTCACCGGGCGGATCCCCACCGCGGAGGGGATCGAGTACCTCGTTGCGCCTGACGGCCCCAACGCGAGCAGCATCAACTCGGCCTACTATCAGCGGTTCAGCCTGGAGAACCGGTACATCAACTTCGCAGTGAACCTCGGCAAGCTGGGCGAGGGACGCGAGAGCTTCGTCGGCAGCTACGGCGCCCTCTCCCTGGAGGACGCGACAGCCAAGGCCTACGAAACCATATTTGGCGGAGCCCCCGGGCGAGCCAAGGTGGCGGCGATCCTCGAGGCGAGCTTCGACCTCAGTGGGCGCACCCTGACACGTGCGGAATACTTCGCCGCCTACGGGGGTGACGGCGTCAACGGTCTTGGCGCCAAGGCCGCCATGGTGGGCTGGCTGCTGGCGGAGGCGGAAAAGGCGGACCTCGGCGTCTATGCGCGCTCGAACGCCGCGTTCCTGGCGGACCTCGCCGATGGCGCAAGCTTCTCGGTCGACCTGGTCGGAGTCTACGCCCGGGAGGATTACGCCTATACGCCGGCTTGAACGCGAGGGTCACCACAACACCCACGAGCCTCTCGATGCGAGTTCAGGTCACCGGCGTCAGGCCGCCGGCCAGCGTCGCCGCCACACTCCCTCGGCGCATCCGCTGACGAAGGCCTGCCTCGGGTGGAGCGCCGCCCAACCGGTGGCGTGGCCGGCAAGACCATGGCTCCCGGCAGCGGCGGCGGGCCGCGGCGCACGCAGGCGCTGGAGCCCAAACTGGGCTTCTGCCCTTGGGTGGACGCCGACGCATGCCCAAATGTGGGCGGCAGGGTCGATCTCTCCCACGTTCCTGCATCCGTGAAGCGTCACACGGCGGGAGCGGGACGAGATGTCCCGCTCCCGGAGAGAGCGCTCCTCGCCATCGACTCGCAACGATGTGATCACGGGGATTGCAAACAAGCGTCAAATGATGGGTTGACGGACCCTGGGCGACTCCGTCGCCGCATACGACAACCAGACCGCGCAGAGCCCGATGCACGTGCAGCAGATGTCCCCGCGCCGCAGCCGCGGCGGTATCCTCATGGAGATGTACCGCACCTCTGACGGGTGCGAGGTGCTCATCCCGGAGATCCCCGCCTGGGACGAGCACGCGCACCGGCTGTTTTGCGCCGGCCTTGCCGGTCGGTCACTGGATCACTTCGTGCGGGACGCCGCCGATCGATGAAGAGTCGTGTGCTCGCAACCCCGGGACGGCCGTGAGGTGCAGCGCACGCCAAAGAGCGCGGCGCGCAAAGTGTTCGGACCTGAGCGGGGCCGCCGTCTAGGGTCCAGCGTCCCTCAGCACGGGGTGGCGCGAGGCCAGGTCCTCGTGCTCGGCGAGTCGTCGGGCCGACGCGATGTTCAGTCGGGTATAGAGGGCTGTCTGGTCTCCGGATGGTCTGTCGAGCCGGGACAGGTCGAGCACGTGGCCGACCCCTAGAATTTCGGACTCACCGCCGCCGGTGACGCGGACGACCGCGAAATTGCCGGCGATCGGGGGATGAGCCTCCCCCGGCCCCCACAGGCGGAACCGGTACTCCGTGCCCGAGCCGCCGACCAGATCGATGAACTGCTTCATGCCGGCCCATCTGAGGCCTGCGGCCGCCCAGCGCAACCGCGTAGGCCCTCTGCGGCCCCTCCGGCGCGGATCGGTAGTCGCAGGCGCTGGCTGGCCGTCGGCCGCGCCGAGTCAGGCCCGGCCCGTGCTTCCGGCTTGAAGCAGGCGCCGACCGGTCGCGGCGCCCCCAGCGTCCGCTCCAGTTGCGCCTCCGCTATGGCCGCGAGAACGGCGCCCCCACCGTCCAGGTCCTCGCCGCCCGAGGCTTCGCCGTACACAGGGCCGTCTTGCGCCAAGCCCTGAGCTTCCGGACGGCGGCTCGATCCCGCTCGGGTGCCCAGCCGAGACGGCGGCTGGACGCCTGACGGCCTGCCGCAGCGTCCTCCAGCCGCGGAATCACGAGCACCCCGCCGGCGAGCTTCAGGTGTTGACGAAGATGTACTCGGGACGACCGTACACCCCCACCAGGTCCACGCTCCAGGCCGCGCCGTCCGCCAAGTCCGCCAAGAAGGCGGCGTTGGCGCGCGCATACATGCCAAGATCCGCCTTCTCCGCCTCAGCCAGGAGCCAGCCCACCATGGCGGCCTTGGTGCCCACGCCGTTCGGCCCATCGCGACCATAGGTCTCGAAATACTGGGCGCGGGTGAAGCTTCCGCCCGAGCCGTTCGGCACGAGGTCGTTGAGCAGGTGCAGCTGGTTCGCAGCCGTGGGCGCCGCGCCGAAGACCGTCGTGTAGGCCTTCACAAGCGCCTGCTGGAGCGTCAGCCCGCCAAAGGACGCGGCGAAGCTCAGCGCCCCCTCCCCATATTTTCCGAGGTTGACCGCGAAATTGATGTAGCGGTTCTCCAGGCCGAAGCTCTGATAGTAGAGCGAGTTCAGGTTGTTGGCGTTCGGCCCCGTCGGCGAGACCAGGTAGTCGATCCCCGCGAGCGAGGGGATCCGACCCGTGAAGAACTCGTAGCTTAGGGTCGCGACCGATGTCGTCGCGTCGGCGGCGCGGACCAGGGCGGAGACCGCCGCGGCGTAGCTCAGGGTTCCACCCGCCACCTGCTGCGCCAGATCGAGCACAAAGGCGTTCGGCGCCCCCCGGAGGATGTTCGCCGCCGCGCTCAGGACCGCCGGCGATCCGCCGCCGGTCGGCGTGACGTCGGTCACGGAGAGGCGGTAGCTTCCGGTCTGACTCGCCGCCGCGTCGTAGGAAGCGGCGGCGAGGTAGTAGGCGCCGCTGCTGTCGGCCACGAACACCCCCCGGGAATTGCGCCCGGCGCCGCCGTCGTCGAAGGTCTGCAACAGACCGCCCGACGCGTTCCGCACCTCAAGCAGGGGGTCCACGAGGGTTCCAACGGCTGTGGACGCGCCTTCGAGGTTGAACTGATAGCTTCGCCCCGCCACGAGGTTGACGCGGAACCAGTCCGAGTCGCCGGCCCTCTCGAGCAGGCCAGACGCCGCGCCCCCGATGGCGACGGTCCCAGTCGTCCCCGTCGAACCCGCGTAGTCGTCGGCAGCGGCCATTTCGCTGACGGAGAGGCGGTAAGCGCCAGTCTTCGTTGCGGCCCCCGAGTACGAGTTGGCCGCGAGAAAGTAGGTCCCGCCCGTGGTCGCCGTGAACACGCCCCGCGAATTGCTGCCGCTCCCACCGTCATCGATCGTCTGCAGGAGCGCCCCCACCGACGACCTGACCTCGATCAGCGGGTCAGGCAACGCGCCCTGGCCGCCGCCCCATCCCTCCAGATTCAGCTGGTACGTGCGGCCTGCCGTGAGCGTAACGCGGAACCAGTCGCTGTCGCCGGCAGTCTCGAGCACGCCCGTGGCGACCCCGCCCACCACGACCGCCCCCGTGGTGGCGGTCGAACTGGCGTAGTCGTCGACGGGCGTGAGGTCGGTGACGGAGAGGCGATAGCTGCCTGTGCGGATCGCCGCTCCGGTGTACGACGACGCCGCCAGATAGAAGGCGCCGGTGCTGTTGGCGACGAAGACGCCGCGGGAATTCTGCCCGGCCCCGCCATCGTCCCAGGACTGCAGGAGCGAGCCAGTGGAGGATCGGATTTCGAGGAGCGGGTCGCTGAGCGTCCCGGCGCCGCTGCTCGCCCCCTCGAGGTTCAGCTGGTAGGTGCGCCCAGCGACCAACTCGACCCGGAACCAGTCCGCATCGCCTGCCGACTCGAGGACCCCGCTCGCCGAGCCTCCCACAGACACGGCGCCGCTGGTTGCGGTAGATGCGGTGTAGTCGTCGCTCGGCGACAAATCTGTCACGGCCAGCCGGTAGGAGCCGGTCCGCACCGCCGCCCCGGCGTAAGATCCTGCCGACAGGTAGTAGGCGCCGCTGCTGCTGGCCACGAAGGTTCCGCGCGAATTCTGCCCCGCTCCGCCGTCGTCGAACGACTGCAGGAGGCCGCCGGTCGAGGATCGTACCTCTAGCACGGGATCGGCCAGGGTGCCCCGGCCGGTGGCCGCGCCCTCGAGGTCGAAGCGGTATGAGCGACCAGCCACCAGGCTGACCCGGAACCAGTCGGTGTCGCCAGCGGCCTCGATCACGCCTGTGACGGCCGCGCCCACCGCCACCACCCCGCTGGTGCTCGTGGAAGCTGCGTAGTCGTCGACGCCTGCCTGCGCGCCGCGGGCGCCGTAGAGCGTGACCACGCCCTGGATATCGTCAGCGCTGAGCTGCCCGCTGATATTCAGGTCGTTGGTCTGGAAGTACATCACCGCGGAGGGCAGCGCGGCATGGCCCAGGCCCAGGGAGTGCCCGATCTCGTGGACCGCGACCTCGTACAGATTGTTGTCGTCGTAGGCGTCGACGTCGAAGCGAATCTGCGAAACCGTGTAGTAGTTGTTCCTGGACCAGGTCTGCGCCTCGCCGAGGGTGGAGCTGCCACCAGGCGGCGCGCGACCATCGATGTCCACATTGCCGACGCGGATGTTCACGGCGGCGGAGTCGGCGACCTCCTGGAAGTCGATATTGGCGACCGCCTCCCAGGCCTGGAAGGCGGCTGAGATCGTCGCCCGGAAGCTCGCGCTGATCGAGGAATCGAAGTCTTCGTACCCGCTGTACTCGGTACGCAACGTCGAATAGTTGAAGCTCGCAAACGACCAGGTGATCACCGTGGTCGAGCCCGTCGGCGCCCAGCGCCCGCCCAGGAATACCGGCATCCCATTCTCCCCCGATGCGCCGGACCATGGGCGAACGACGCTCGGCGAGCAACAGCAAACGTTCCGCAGGCGGCGCAACCCACAGGAAGGAGCGGGCGAAGCCCGCGCACGGCCTAGGGCTGCGCCAGAACCTGCATGAGCAGGAGCTCATCCGCGGCGGCCTGGCCCTCCTGCTCCAGCCAAACCTCAAGGGCCTTGCGCGCATTAAGAAGCTGGATGACAGCCAGGCTCGCCGCCGCCAGCCGCTCCTCCGCGCCTTCGTCGTCCGCCGCAGCCATTATCGCCGCGACGGCGGACATTTCATTGCGCTGGCCATCCAGAAAGTCGGCGAGATTCGAGAAAGCCCGCACGCGGCCGAGCATCTCCAGCGATCGCTGCTCTGGCGTCATCTCGGGCGGGGGAGCGCCAGGCATGCAATGTCCTCCAGGCCCGCACGCGCCGCGCGGGCGCCGCAGCCTAACTCGAGCCGCCGCAATCCTGCCAGCGCCCAAGCGCCGCCCTTCGCGCTCGGCGGGAATCGCTCTAGCTACAAGCGGGCGGCTCACCGTTCTGAAAGCTCAGGCCCAGCGCCACGGGGGAGCGTAAAACTCGGCGGGGATGCGAAAGTAAACGCCGGCCGGGCCGCTCTCATGAAGATCGTGGCCGGCGAATCCTCGCAAGTGGCGATCGCCAAGACCGACGGCCCCGCCCCCCCCCCTGGTGGTGCGGCGGCCTGCCGCGTGCCGGAGGGCGGGGCCGCCCGCTAGAGAGGCGGCCATGCCGAAATCTTCTTTTCCGGAGCCGCCCCTGCTTCCGCCCCAGCTCGTCAGAGAGCTGCGCGCCTCGCCTGCTGAACTGTCGGCGTTCGCCCGGAGGCTCTGTGTGTCCGAGCGGCTAGCCCGGCGCATGGTCGCCGGCCGGGTCCGCCTCACCCGTCGTGAGCAGCAATGGATTCGGCTGTTTGTGCTCGACCGCAGCGCAGGACAGCAAGGAAAGGCCGATTGGGAGCGGCCGGGTTCCCAGCTATAGACACGTCGAATCCACCCCCGCCGAGGCTTCCATGACCAGCTTCCCCGCGCTTCCTGTGACCCTGGTGGAAGGTGTCAACCTCACCGATGACCGGGAACACTGCCTCCTTCACCTGCAGACCGAGACAGGGCCTGCGCGGGTGGCCATACCTGCCGCCGAGGCGGGCCGCCTGGGGGCGCTGCTGCTTGGCGTGTCCGGACTGCGCGACGCAGCTGCGTCAGGCGGCTCGACCGAGGCTTTCGTGCTCCATCTCGGCGGCTGGCGCGTGGGCTGGACAGATGCGGGCGACGCCGTGCTTGGCCTCGAGTTCGCAAGCGGCGGCGGCGTCAGCGTGCTGGTGGCGGGTGAGGACGTGGAGCGATTCAGGGACACCCTGCGACGCTAGACGATATGTGCGACGTCTCCGCCAGGATCTCTCTGCTCGCGGGCTGACTGCGGCGCTCCCGCGTCAGCAAGCAGCGGCAGCGGCCGGTCCATGCGAAGGCCACACCTCGGGATGAGATGGGCCGGGGTCGACCAGCAGCGCCCATGCTGCTGGCCCGCCGCCGGCCGAGACGCGGGGTTTCTCACCGTGCCCGTCCCCACGGCCTGACCGCACCCCAGCTTCAAGCGCCCCGGAGCGACATCGCCAGGGTGCTCGAACGAGGTGAGGTGGCGAATTCCTCAAACTCCCCCGGCCGACCGCGCTGGTTGGGGTGGCGATGTCGTCACCGGCTCGGGGCCAGCAAGTCGTGTCGTCTGGGGCCTGCGGGCGGGGCAGCCGGCAGATCGCGCGCCGCCTTGCATGGGCTGCAGCGGACCCGTCCGCTCCCCAGCCCGCCTGTTCAAGCGTTCCAAGCTGCAGCCCTTGGCGTGAGCCGGGGCGCGCGGATTGGGGAATCTGCCTATCCACAGGACTCCTGTGGATGGAACCACAATGCCGGGAAGGCCTCGAATATGCGGATGAGCGGCCCACCCGGCTTGATGGATCTGCATCCAGTAATAACTGTACATCGTGGTGGCGGGGGCCTAGTTTGCGGACATCCTCGCTCGGAACCGTCCCGCGGCGCGCGGGTTCGGGAGTCAGGAAGCTGAGACGATGACGGAACTCATCTACTTCGCCGAGGTCATCCTGAGGTCCCTGCCAGTCGAGCGCCACCGGGAGACCTACTCCCGGCTCGTGGTAGCTCTCGTCGACGCGCTGGAGATGCAGGACCTTCCGATCGAACAGCGAGAGCAAGCCGAAGCCGCCCGGCAAGCTCTCGAGGCGGCGCTGCGGGCGCCCGCGGACCGACGCCTCGGGGTGGTCTCCGGTGGACCGCGTTCGCCGGGCAGGAGCCGGGCGGGCCGGACCGCCCGCTGAACCCCGGCGCCCTTCGACAGGAGGCGAGCAGGCCAGGCCTCGCGCTTCGCCGGGCCTGCATCCGCGCCGCTTTATGGTAAGGCTTCGGTCGGCGCAGCCGCCGCTAAGGGAGACTCCATGCCCCAGACCAAGCCTCCGCAGACCCCTGTCACCGACCCCAGGCACGTGCCGGTGACCTGGGCGTCCGAGCTGATCTCTATCGTGGTTGAGGGCGACGCGACCATTCTGACGTTCGGTGAGACGGTGACCGTCGACGGGCCGACCCCTCAGAGACGGGTCGTAGCCCGGATCGCCATCGCGACACGCCTTCTTCCGCAGCTCGCTGGTCGCCTCGCCAATCTGCAGAAACGCGCCGAGGTCCTGAAGCCGGCGGAAGGCAGCGCTTAAGCCGTCTGGGCCTCAGTGCTCGAGATGCAGTTCCCAGTCCGTGGCGCGCGCGTCCTCAGGCGTGGCGGTGAAGGAGGGCCCGGCGAGCAGTCCAGGCACGCGGCTCACGTCCACGCGGGGGGCCTCCGGTCGGATCACCCGCACCCCGCCGTCCGCGTCGCGCCGCGCTACTGCACGACCTTCGTGGATCTGCTGCATGGCCCAGATGAAATCCATGAACCTCGCCGGCCCGCAAAGGCCGCCCTTGTCTCGTTCCGATTTAGGCCGCGGGAGCGCCATCAGGCGCTCGCCGCGGCCAAGTCGCGCCACCCTAGCGGATGACGTTGATCAATTCCTCCAGCATCCGGTCTGCAGTTGTGATGATCTTGGATGAGGCCGAATAGGCTTTCTGGGTCGTGATAAGGCCGGTGAACTCGGCCGAGAGGTCGACAGTGGAGGCCTCGAGACTGGACGGCGCGATCCGACCGGCCCCGAGTCCCGGCTCCTTGATCACGAGCTGACCCGCGTCCGCAGACGCGCGGTAGGCGTTGCCGCTCACCCCGGTGAGGCCGTCCACGTTCGGGAAGGTGGCGATCGCCACCTTTGCGATCTCTCGGACCTGGCTGTTGTCGAAGATGGCCGAGACGACCCCTTCCGCCGACACCTGCACACCGACCACGTTGCCGACGCCGGCGCCATTGGAGTTCACCGTCCGAACGTTGGACGGCTGGGCGTACTGGGTGAACTTGGTCAGGTCCAACTGCAGGGTCTGGGCCGCCACGCCGAGTGCGTCGTCCCATTTGGGGGCCGTGCCGCCGGAGGCGTCCAGAACGAGCTCCGCCGGATCGCCAGGCGCACCGAAGAGGGTCGTTCTCGACAGGTCGATGCTCCCGTCGGTGCCGAACGCAATCAGCCCCGCCGCCAGCTGACCGGGAGCCCCCCCGCCGTTGTCGATCTCGCCCGGATCCCCATAGATCTCCGCGTGCCAGGTGTTGGGCTGTAGCGGGTCATCGTTCCGCAGAAAGGCCATGGTCAGGCTGCGCGTGCTGCCCAGCGAATCCACCACGTTGACCTGCACCGTGAAGTCCGGCTCCGTGCCGGTGGTCGCATCATCGGCGAAGTCGGACATGCTGGCGCCGGCGGTCGCCGCATAGGTGCCATTGGTGACCGCGTCCGAAATCGTGGTGTCCTTGTCCAGATTGGCGCTGACCTGGATGCGCGTGGTTGGGGAGACGGCGGAGCCCAGCCCTCGCACATTGATCGTCTGCAAGCGATTGAGATCGGACGGGTTCACGTCGAACGTCCCGTTCGGCTCGACCCGCCACCCCTGCAGATAGAGGCCGGCGTCGTTCACCAGATTGCCCTCGGCGTCCATGCTGAAGGATCCGGCCCGGGTGAAGAGCCGCGTATCGCTGCCGCTGAGCTCGTTGGGCTTCTGCGTCGTGATGAAGAAGCCCTCGCCGCTGATCGCCAGGTCGGTGGCCGAACCGGAGCTCTGGACAAGACCCTGCTGACTGACGAATTGACGGGTCACCCCGCGCACCCCGCCGGCCGAGTAGCGGCCTTCCATCTGAGCAGTGACGATGCTCGAAAAATTCACCTGGTTGCGCTTGTAAGCCACCGTGTTGACGTTGGCGATGTTGTCCGAGATCGCGGCCAGGGCGGAGGAATTGGCCACCAGGCCCGACACGCCCGCCATCATGGCGGAATTGATGCTCATTGTTCTTCCCCGTCTTTGCAGCCTGCCGCACTGGCCAAGCCGCCACGGAGAGCGGGGAGCAATCGCCGTACCATCCGCAGGCCGTTGTTTTTTCACGCGTTCGCTGCGGGCGCTTCGCTGACCCGGCGGGCGCCGGTCGTTTTTTGCCCGGCAGGGAACGCCCGGCCGCGGCCCTGTGGCGCATCCCGCGCGGCACGGCTTGCGGCCCCCGGGGATGCGCGGCAAGCCTGAGCAGGGTCCGGCGCCGGGCCGATGCGGAGACGATCCATATGGCCACCATCTCACTGGGCGCCTTCGGAGGCGGCTTCGATCTTGACGAACTGGACCTCGCGCCACTGGCCGGCCGTCAAGCGAGCCTGGAGAACGGCGCCCTCGTCCGGATTGTCGCGGCGGACGGCTGGGCCCATGAGTTCTCGGGCCAGGGGTTCCAGCAGAGCGGGTCCCAGATCGTTGGCGGGTCTGTGAACGGGTACTCCGTCAAGTTCCAGGGGTTGACCGTCCTTTCCGTCGCAGGCCTTTCGCTAGCGGGAGCGCAGGTTTTCACGACCGTCTTGGCGGGGGACACCGCCGCCTTCCTCCAGTCGCTCTTTGGCGGCGCCGATACGCTCACCGGCTCATCGGCCGGGGAAACCTTCCGGCTGGGGGCGGGCGACGACTGGGTGACCGGGCTCGGCGGCCTCGACCTGTTTGACGGCGGAAGCGGGCGCGACACCGCCGCCTTCTCCGGGCTGCGCGCCAGCTATCGAGTGACGTCCGGCGGGCCCGGCGTGAGCGTGCTGGACTTGAGAACGCCCTCCGCCGACGGGCGAGATGTACTCTTCAACTTCGAGGCCTTGCAGTTCGCCGACGCCACGCTCGATCTGTCGCGGGTGGACGGCGTAACCCAGAGCGCTTACGGGCGCGTGCTCCGGGCGGACCATTCTGGAGGGTTCGACGTTGCGCTGGACGTGGGCAACGGACTGCTGTCACGTGTCGACGCTCTGGCGCGAATGGCGGACGCGGCGGACGCCACCACCTCCGTGGCGACGCTCGCCTATGCGTTCTTCACGGGCGGCGTGCCTACCCTCGCCGGCCTGGATTACCTCGTCTCGTCCGACGGGCCGAACCCGAACAGCCTCAACTCCGCCTATTACCAGAGCTTCAATCTCGAGAACCGTTACATCAACTTCGCAGTCAACCTGGGCAAGCTTGGCGAGGGCTCCCGCGCGTTTGCGGAGCGCTACGGCGGCCAGAGCCTGTTCGAGGCCACCCGCGTCGCCTACGCGGAGATCTTCGGCGCCCGCCCCTCCGATGAATTCGTCCACGCCCTGTTGGACCCGGTGCTGCAGTTCAACAACACCGCCATGACGCGCGCGGCATACTTTGCGCACTATGGGCAGGACGGACCCGAGGGGATCGGCGCCAAGGCTGCGATGGTCGGCTGGCTGCTCGCGGAAGCGGCAAAGGCGGATGTCGGGCTTTACGCCCGCGCCAACGAGGCCTTTCTCACGGATCTCGGACTGAACAACACCGCGGGAGTCGATCTGATCGGGGTCTATGGGCGGCCGGAGTATGTCTATACCTCCGCCTAAGCGCGCGCCCAGCTCGCGAGGCAGCAGGGCAGCAGAGAACGGGGAGCCGGGTAAGTTGACCGACGCCGATCTGGACCTTGCAGCCCGCCTAGCGAGGCTCGAACGCGCGAGCGAGCGGGCCGAGACGCATTTCAGCGCCGCCTTCTGGCGTGCGCTCGACGTAGCCTACGCGGCGCACCTGCCCCAGCGGCGGCTTCGCTGTATCGTCTGCGAGCGTGAGGCGCCGCACCGGGATTGGGAGGTGCTGGAGGACCATTGCGTCTTTGGAGGCGGCCGGCTGGAACGCTACTGCTGCCCACGCTGTGGCTGCGTCTTCGGGCCGCAGAAGGTGCTGGACGTGGACGAGGCGTTCATGGCCCGCGAGTACGAGATGCTCTACGCGCGGTATTCCGAAGCCGACCTCACCGAGGACGAGATCCGCACCTTCCACAGCCTGCGGCCGGAGCCCGGCCGCCTCTACCTGGATTGGGGCTGTGGCGGCGGCTGGAGCCGGACGGTCGACCATCTGCGGGCGGAAGGCTGGGACGTCTGGGGCTACGAGCCTAGCGCGCAGGCCACCAGTCCGCACGTGGTGGCCCGGCGCGAAGAGATCAGCGCGCGCTTCGACGGCATCTTCTCCAACAACGTCATCGAACATTTCCGGGAGCCGCTGGCGCAGTTCCGCGACTTCCGCCGGATCTTGCGCGACGGCGGGCGGATGGCGCACGCCTCACCGTGTTACGAGTACAGTTACGCCCATACCCGGTTCCACACCCTGTTCCTGCTCGGACGTTCGGCGCGCGTGCTCGCCGAACGCACAGGGTTTGAGGTGGTGGACGAGGTCCGGAAAGGCGACTACATCAACTACGTCTTCCAAGCCGTGTGACCCAACGGCGTCTCTGCAATGAGCGGGCGCGGCGTAAGGCCGCTTGTCCGCGCGCGATAACGGGTCTATCCGGCGCGCTTCTGCGCTTCCCGTCCCCTACGGCGAGAAGCGAAATCCTCCGCACCGGCCACACTAAGGCCATAGGTTGCGGCTAGCAGCCGCGCCCCGACGAGAAGGCGACCATGGCCAGGAAACCCGTGCAGGACCCGACCCCGCTCGACGAGGCGCTGAAGTCGGCGCGCCCGGCGATCCTCAGCGCGATCGTGTTCTCGATGTTCATCAACATCCTAGCGCTGGTCAGCCCGATCTACATGATGCAGGTGTACGATCGGGTGCTATCGAGCCGGAACACCTTCACCCTGCTCGTGATCACCCTTGTGGCGGTGTTCCTGTTCCTCGTTTACGGCTTCCTGGAGGCGCTGAGGACGCAGGTGCTGGTGCGGGGAGGCGTTCGTTTCGACGAACACCTCCGAGGCACCACATTCGAGTCTGTGCTGCGCCAGAGCCTGCAAAACCAGCCGCAGAGCGTACAAGCGTTCCGCGACGTCGACACGGTGCGGGAGTTCACCACGGGGGCGGGTCTGATCGCCTTCTGCGACGCCCCGTGGGTCCCGATTTTCGTGGTCATCTCCTTCCTCCTGCACCCCTTCTTCGGCGTGCTCGCGATCATCAGCGGCCTGATCATGCTTGGCCTGGCGGTCGCCAACGACTACGTCACGCGCACTTCGATCCAGCGGGCGACGACCGCCGCCATCGCGGCGCAGAACTACGCGACCGCCACCCTGCGGAACGCCGAAGTGATGAAGGCCATGGGGATGTGGGGCGGCCTGCAGAACCGCTGGCAGCTGCGGCGGGACGAACTCATCTCGTACCAGGCCGCCGCCAGCGACCGAGGCGGCGGCGTGATGGCGGCCATCAAGGTGTTTCGACAGGTGGTGCAGACGCTCATCCTCGGCGGCGGCGCGTACCTCGCCATCAAGGGCAGCATCTCGCCCGGCGCGATGATCGGCGCCTCGATCCTGGTCGGCCGCGCGCTAGCGCCCATCGAAGGCGCCGTCGGCCAGTGGAAGCCCTTCATTCAGTCGCGTAGCGCCTGGGACCGGCTGCAGGCGCTCTTCCGAGACCAGCCAAGGCTGAGCGAGGCCATGCCGCTACCTCCGCCGAAGGGACTTCTCTCCGTCGAATCGGCGGCGATCATTCCGCCCGGCGCCGCCAAGCCGTCGCTTTTCAACACCAGCTTCCGGGTGGAGCCGGGCCGCGCGATCGGCATCGTCGGCCCGAGCGCGGCGGGCAAGTCCACCCTGGTCCGCGGCCTGGTGGGGGTTTGGCCCACCGTACAGGGCGCGATCCGGCTCGACGGCTCCGACATGAAGCACTGGGATCCCCGGCAGCTTGGCCGACACGTGGGCTATCTGCCGCAGGACGTCGAGCTGTTCTCCGGCTCCGTGGCCGACAACATTTCGCGCTTCGGCGACGTGGATCCGGAGGCGGTGGTCACCGCGGCCCAGCTAGCGGGTTGCCACGAACTGATCCAAGCGCTCCCGCATGGGTACGAGACCCAGATCGGCGAAGGCGGCGCCGCCCTCTCGGGCGGCCAACGCCAGCGGATCGCCCTCGCCCGCGCGGTCTACAAGCAGCCCGCGTTGATCGTGCTGGACGAGCCGAACGCCAGCCTCGACGCGGCCGGCGAGGCGGCGCTCATTGAATCTGTGGGTAAGCTGAAGGCGGCCGGCTCCACGGTGGTGTTCGTCACCCACAAGATGAACCTGCTCAGCGCCGCCGACAGCATCCTGGTCATGCAGGCAGGCACGGTGGCGCTGCATGGGCCGCGGGACGAGGTCCTTCGCCAACTGATGGGTCCCGCCCCGAGCATCGCACCGCAGGCGGCGCAGCGAACGAGTTGACATGTCACTGACCAACCTCACGAACCAGCTCCGCGAACGCATCCAGAAGCTGCCGGACGGGCCGCCGCCCTCACCGAAGGGGCTCGACCACCGTCGGGTGTCCCGGATGGGCTACGCGATCATCCTCGGCACCTTCGGCCTGCTCGGGCTATGGGCGGCCTTCGCGCCGCTCGACAGCGCCGTTATCGCGCCCGGTCTGGTTTCGGTGGAAAGCAGCCGCAAGACATTGCAGCATCTCGAGGGCGGGATCGTGCGGGCCATTCATGTCACCGAGGGCCAGCGGGTGCAGGCGGGGCAGGTGCTCTACGAACTGGATCCGACCCAGGCGCGGGCCAGCTACGACATCATGCGGACCCAGACGGTGCGCCTGCAGGCCCAGGAGGCGCGTCTGCTGGCCGAACGGGACAACCTGCCGGCGCCGAGCTATCCCGCCGATCTCATGCGGCAGACCGCTGACCCGCTCGTGAGCTCCACGCTTGCCGACGAGAGTCGGATTTTCACCGAGCGGCGCTCCGCCCTCCAAGGCCAGATCTCGATCCTCACGGCGAGGCTTGATCAATACCGCAGCGAGATCAATGGCATCGACCAAGAAATCGCAAGCCTTCGCGAGCAGAGCGCCTACCTGCAAGAGGAGATCGCCGGTCTCAAGGAGCTGTACGAGCGGGAGCTGGTGCCGAAGCCGCGCCTCCTCGCCATCCAGCGCGAGCGAGCCGGCGTGCAGGGGCGGATCGGCCGCCTGATCGCCGATCGTGCGAAGGCGCAGAAGGCGATCGGCGAGGCGAACCTCCAGATGTCGCAGATCAAGCGACAATTCTACGAGGAAGCCAGCGGCGACCTGGCCGACGTGCGGACGAAGCTCGGCGAAAGCCAGGAGCGGTTTGTGGTCGCCCAGGACACCGTCCGGCGGATTCGCATCGTGGCGCCCGTGAGCGGCGTCGCGCAAAGCGTCCGCGTCAGCACGGTCGGGGCCGTCATCCGACCCGGCGAGCCGATTGTCGATATCGCCCCTGATCGCGAGGAGCTCGTGATTCACGCCCAGTTCTCGCCTACCGACGTGGACAATGTGCATGCTGGGATGAAGACCGAGGTTCGCTTCCCGTCGTTCCACTCGCGGCGGCTGCCGCTGATCAACGGCACGATCCAGTCCATATCGGGCGACCGCTTGGTGGATGAGGCGACCAAGGCCCCGTACTTCTTGGGCGTGATCCACGTCGCGCAGCAGGAGCTGCCGGACGAACTCCATGGCAAGCTCCAGGCGGGCCTGCCAGCCGAGGTCATCGTTCCCACGGGTGAGCGCACCGTGCTGGAGTACATCTTCCAGCCGCTCACGAATGCGCTTCGCCTTTCGGGCCGGGAGGAATAGGCAGCGGCTCCGGACCTGCCGAATGATTCGGCGCCGCCCTGGACGAGAAGGCAGATGAGCAAGACGGCACTGATCACCGGCGTCACCGGTCAGGACGGCGCGTACTTGGCGCAGCTCCTCCTGGAGAAGGGCTACGAGGTCCATGGGCTGATGCGCCGATCGGCCTCGGCCGACGTCATCGGCGACCGGCTGCGCTGGCTTGGGATCATCGATGACGTCCGCCTGGTCGACGGCAACATGACCGACGTCTCCTCGCTCATGAGGATCGTGCGCCAGGTCCAGCCGGACGAGGTCTACAACCTGGCGGCCCAGAGCTTCGTGAAGTCATCTTGGGACCAGCCCCTGCTCACCGGCACAGTGACCGGGCTGGGCGCCGTCCACGTGCTCGAAGCGATCCGCATGGAGGCGCCCTCCGCCCGCTTCTATCAGGCTTCCTCCTCGGAGATGTTCGGCCTGGTGCAGCACGCCGTGCAGAGCGAGGCGACGCCCTTCTACCCGCGCTCGCCCTACGCCGTGGCCAAGCTCTACGCGCACTGGGCGACGGTGAACTATCGGGAGAGCTTCGGCCTGCATGCCTCGGCCGGCATCCTGTTCAACCACGAGAGCCCGCTGCGCGGCATCGAGTTTGTCACGCGCAAAGTCACCGACGCCGTGGCGCGGATCAAGCTTGGACAGCTTGACAAGCTGCGACTTGGGAACATCGAGGCCAAACGGGACTGGGGTCACGCACGCGATTACGTGCGCGCCATGTGGCTGATGCTGCAGCAGGAAACCCCGGACGACTATGTGATCGCCACGGGCCGCACCGTCACCGTGCGCCAGATGTGTGAGATCGCCTTCTCCTATGTGGGCCTGAACGTCGAGGACCATCTGGTGATCGATCCGGCGCTGTTCCGCCCGGCCGAGGTCGACCTGCTGATCGGCGACGCAAGCAAGGCGAAGGCGGCGCTTGGCTGGGAGGCGACAGTCACCCTTGAGGAAATGATCCACGAGATGGTGGACGCCGACCTGGCGCGCCGCACGCAGGGCTGATGCGGGACGCAGCGCCCCGCAGCGTGCTGGTGACCGGCGCTTCCGGCTTTGTTGGGCGGCACCTCGCTCCCGCCCTGCGGCGGGCCCTGCCGGAGGCGGAGATCCATGCCGCCGGGTCCGCCGCGGACGGCGCCCAGGGGCTGCTGCCCATAGATCTCACCGATCCGGCCTCGGTGGCCGAGGTGATCCGGACGACGCGCCCCGACGTCTGCATCCACCTCGCCGGGGTGACCCACCCTGCGCTTGCCGCACGGGACGAAGCCCTGACCTGGCGGGTCAACCTGTTTGGGGCGCTCGCGGTCGCCGATGCGCTGCAGGCGCACGCGCCCGACAGCGCGCTGATCCACGTCTCCACAGCCGATGTGTACGGTCTGGCCGCGCAGGACGCGCAGGGTCCGGTGGACGAACGTACGCCGATGGCGCCCGCCAATCTCTATGCCGCCACCAAGGCGGCCGCCGATCTCGCCTTGGGGGAAAGGGCGGCGCGCGGCCAACGCGTCCTGCGCTTTCGCCCGTTTAACCACACCGGCCCCGGCCAGCCGCCCCACCTGGTGGTCTCCTATATCGGGGCACAGATCGCCGCGGCCGAGGCTGGATTGCGGCCGGCGAAGATCGAGCTTGCCGCGCCCGAGGTCGCGCGCGACTTCCTCGATGTGGAAGACGCCTGCCGGGCCTATTTGCTGGCTGTGCGGCGACCGAGGGCCTGGCGTTCCGGAGCGGTCTACAATATCGGCTCCGGCGTGGCCCGGACGATCCAGAGCGTCGCGGAAGGCATGGCTAGGCTCAGCCCGCTGTCCTTCGAGATCGCCAAGGCCGGCCCGGTGCGGGCGGTCGACGTGGCGAGCGCCTGCGGGGACGCCGGCCTGGCGCGGCGCGAGCTCGGCTGGTCGCCGGCCACGCCCTGGCAGGACACTTTGCAGCGGGTCCTGGAGGATTGGCGCGGCCGCATCGCGTCGGGGGAACGGCCGCTGTGAGCCGGCTCGTGCTGATGGGGGGCGGGCCGCACGCCAAGGTGGTCCTGGAGACTCTTCGGGCGGCGGGCCTGTACGAGGTGGCGGGGGTCCTGGAGCCAGGCGCCGCCGCCCGATCCCTCCTCGGCGCGCCGGTGCTCGGTGGCGATGACGTGCTGCCCCGGCTGCGCACAGAGGGGGTCACCCATGCCATCGTGACGGTGGGCGACAACAGCCTGCGACGGCGGCTGGCCGCCCGGGCGCAGGCGGCTGGCTTGGAGCTGGCCCAGGCGATCCATCCACGGGCCGCGATCTCGCCGACCGCCCGGCTTGCACCCGGTGTGGTCGTGATGGCGGGCGCCGTCATCAACGCCGAAGCCACGGTCGGGCCGCTCGCCATCGTCAACACGGGCGCGGTGGTGGACCACGACTGCAGGCTCGACGAAGCCGTCCACGTGGGGCCGGGGTGCGCGCTGGCGGGCGGGGTCCGGGTCGGCCTTGGGGCCTTCCTGGGGGCGGGCGTCTCCGCCATACCCCAGGTGGGGGTCGGGCGGTGGGCGATCGTGGGGGCCGGCGCCGCCGTGGTGCGCGACATACCCGACCTGGCCGTCGCCTATGGGGCGCCCGCGCGAGTCGCGCGTACAAGGAACGACATCAGGAGCGAAGACCTTGCAGAATGAGACCGCCGCGCCGCGCATTCCGGTGGCTGCGCCGCTGCTCGACGGGCGGGAGCGCGAGTACGTCCTGGAGTGCCTGGACTCGACCTGGATTTCCTCTGCGGGGCGGTTCATCGGCGAGTTCGAGACCCGGTTCGCCGACTTCTGCGGCGTCAAGCACGCCATCGCCACCAACAACGGCACCACAGCCCTGCATCTGGCTCTCGTAGCTCTGGGCGTCGGGCCAGGCGACGAGGTGATCATCCCGACCCTCACCTATATCGCCACGGCGAATGCGGTGACCTACTGCGGGGCGACGCCCGTCCTCGCCGACTGCGACCCGCGGACGCTTAACCTCGACGTCGAGGCGGTGGCGGCCCGCATCACCTCGCGCACGAAGGTGATCATCCCCGTCCACCTCTACGGACACCCCGTGGACATGGCGCCCCTGCGCGCGCTCGCCGACATGCACGGCCTCTTGATCCTCGAGGACGCCGCCGAGGCCGCAGGCGCGCAGTACCGCGGCCAGATGGCCGGAGCCCTGGGGACCTGCGCCACCTTCAGCTTCTTCGGCAACAAGATCATCACGACCGGCGAAGGCGGGATGGTCACCACAAACGATGATGAGTTGGCGGCGCGGCTCCGCCTCTACCGCGGCCAGGGCATGGATCCGAACCGGCGTTACTGGTTTGAGGTGGTGGGCTACAATTACCGCATGACCAACGTCGCCGCGGCCATCGGCCTCGGCCAACTGGAACGCATCCACCACCACCTGGAGCGGCGGCGCGAGGTGGCGGCCGCGTACAACGCGGGGCTGGCGCCCCTCGGGAACCGGCTGGTTCTGCCCGTGGAGGAGCCCTGGGCGAAGCACGTCTACTGGATGTACACGGTCCTGCTCGGCGAGGAGGTGGAGGTCTCTCGCGACGAGGTGATGGCCCGGCTTGATCGCGCCGGCGTCGAGACGCGTCCGGTGTTCTACCCTATGCACATTCTACCGCCGTACCAGCCGCTGGCCGGCGACGGTTTCCCGAACGCAGAGCGCTGCGCCGCGCGGGGCATCAACCTGCCGACCCACGCCCTGCTGAGCGATGGCGACATCCAGCGGGTCTGCGCGGCCTTGGCCGAGGCCGTCTCCGGCTGAGCATGCGGATCGTCCTGGCCTCTTCGTTCGTGCCGCACGTCAATGGCGGCGCCCGCTTCATCGTCGAGTGGACGGAGGAGATGCTGCGCGCCCACGGGCACGAGGTGGAGCGCTTTTACCTCCCCTTCGTCGACGAGCCGGACGATGTGCTCGGCCAGATGGCCGCCTACCGCCTGATGGACCTGTCGCAGAGCTGCGACCGGCTGATCGCGTTCCGACCGCCGTCCCATGTGCTTCAGCACCCGAACAAGGTGCTCTGGTTCATCCATCACATTCGGGTCTTCTACGATCTGTGGGACCAGGGCTACGGAACGGGGCCGCAGCATCCTCGGCAGGCGGCGAGCCGGCGAAGGCTGATGAGCTTCGACACGGCGGCGCTCCGCGAGGCGCGCCGGGTGTTCACAAACTCGCGGGTCGTCTCAGAAAGGATGGAGCGGTTCAACGGGGTCGCCTCCGAGCCGCTCTACCCCCCGCTGTGGCGTCCCGAACGGTTCATCCATGAGGACTATGGCGACGAAATCGTGCTGGTTTCGCGCGTGGAGCCGCACAAGCGGCAGATGCTCGCCATCGAGGCCATGGCCCATGTGCGCACCCCCGTCCGCCTGCGGCTCTGCGGCAAAGCGTCGAGCGCCGCCTACGCGGCCGAGGTCCGTAGCCGGCTGCGCGAGCTCGGCGTCGAGGACCGGGTGATCTTCGAGGACGCCTGGATCAGCGAAGACGACAAGGCTGACCGGCTCGCCAACGCCCTGGCGGTCGCCTATCTGCCCATTGACGAGGACTCCTACGGCTACCCTTCCCTGGAAGCGGCGCATGCTCGTAAGGCCGTGCTCACCACCACCGACTCCGGCGGGGTTCTCGAGCTGGTGGACGACCGCCGCAACGGGCTCGTGCTCCCGCCGGAGCCGGTGGCTCTCGCCGCGGCCTTCGACGAACTCTGGCAGGACCGCCGGCTTGCGCGCCGGCTGGGCGAGGCCAACGGCGAGCGCGTGCGCGAACTCCGGATCGATTGGGACCGCGTCGTGGAGGCGCTCACCGGATGAAGGTCCTGGTGGTCAACAACGCCGCGCCCTTCATCAAGGGGGGCGCCGAATTCCTTGCCGAAGCGCTCACCGCGCGACTGAACGCCACCCCCGGGGTCGCGGCCGAGCTGATGCGCCTGCCTTTCCGATGGGAGCCTTCGGAGCGGCTGATCGAGGAGATCCTTATCCACCGCGGCCTGCGGCTGACGAACGTCGACCGGGTCATCGCGCTGAAGTTCCCCGCCTATCTCGTTCCGCACCACAACAAGGTGCTCTGGCTGCTGCACCAGTTCCGGCAGGCCTACGATCTTGCTGACGCCGGCCAGGGTCTCGGGGACACGCCCGACCAGCGGCGCATCAAGACGGCGATCCGGCGGGCCGACGACAGCTGCTTCCGGGAGTGTCGGGCGATCTATGTCAACTCCCCAGTCACCCAGGAGCGTCTGCGCCGGTACAATGGCTTCGGAAGCGAAGTTCTTTATCCGCCGTTGAACGACGAGGCGCTCTTCTACCCCGAGACTGATGACGGCTACATCTTCGCGGGCGGCCGCGTGGCGCCGGGAAAGCGGCAGCACCTGCTGGTGGAAGCCATGGCGCAGACGCCCCCAGACGTGCGGCTGGTGATCGCAGGCCCTCCGGAAACGGAGGCCTACGCGGATCACCTGCGCCGGCAGGTGGCGGCGCTGGACCTTGCCGGCCGGGTCGAGCTGCGCCTCGGCCTGCGGCCCCGTGAGGAGATCGCCGAACTCACGCGGCGGGCCCGCGCCTGCGCCTACCTTCCGTTCGACGAGGACTCCCTGGGTTACGTCACCATGGAGGCCTTCGCCTGCGGAAAGCCGGTGCTCACCACCGAAGACTCCGGCGGGCTGCTGGAGATCGTCTCGGAGGCCACTGGCGCCATCGCGCCCCCGACGGCCGAGGGGCTCGCAGCCGGGCTCGCGAGCCTCGCGTCGCCCGGGGCGGCCCGGGAGCGCGGCGCCGCGGCCAAGGCGGAGTGGGAGCGCCGGGAGCTCAGCTGGTCCAAGGTGCTCGCGCGTCTGCTGGCCTGACGCTACAAGGCTCCCATGTCCCGTCCGCGCCTCCCGACCCTGCTCGCCACCGCCGCCGTCGCCGCGATCGTCTGCGCATCCTGCGCCCGCGCCGAGACCCTGGAGGAGGCGATCGCCTACGTCTACCAGACCGATGCCGGGTTGCAGGGGCAGCGCGCCGCCGTGCGCGCAACGGACGAGCTGTCGGTCCAGGCCCGCAACGCGCTCGGGCCGCAGGCGAGCGTGGGATACACCTTCGGTCGTCAGGAGATCGACCGCGGCCCCACGACCGCGCACGCCTTCAATCCCAGCTGGTCAGCCACCATCACCCAGCCGCTGTACACCGGCGGTCGGCAGAGCGCGCGGATCGAGCAGGCGACCAGCCAGATTCTGGTCGCGCGCCAGAACCTCCGCCGCTTCGAAGCCGAGCTCCTGCAGCGGGTTATCAACGCCTACACCGCGGTGCGCCGCGATCAGGAGGTGGTGCGGATCAGCGCCGACGCCGTGAAGGTGCTCGCTCAACAGCTGTCCGACACCCTCGCCAAGAGCGAGGAGCGGGTGGTGACCGCCACGGACGTCGCCCAGGCGCGGGCGCGGCTGGCGTCAGCCCGCACCCAGCTCGCGTTCGCCGAGGGCCAGCTGGCGGTCAGCCGTGCGCAGTACGTGAGCACCATCGGCAAGGCGCCGGGGGAGCTGGCGCCGGAGCCGGCCTTGCCCGAGCCGCCGCGGGAGGTGACCGCGGCCTTCCGCATGGCCGAGGAGAACAATCCCAACCTGCTGGTCGCGGAATTCAACGAGCGTGCCTCTCGCGCCCGAGTGGCCGAGGCCCGCGCCGGACGCCGCCCTAACGTCGCGCTGCGGGTCGAGGGCGCCCGGCAGCCCACCCTGCCCTACGCCCGGGCAGGCGAAGTGGAGAGCCTGACCACCTCGCTGGCGGTCACACAGCCGATCTTCACTTCGGGCGTCACGTCGTCGCAGATTCGGCAAGCGGTCGAGGAGAACAATCGGGATCGTCTGAACATCGAGGCCACCCGCAAGCTCGTCATCTCGGCGGTGGCCGAGGCCTGGGAATCCCTTGCGGCCTCACGCACGGCCCTGATCACACAAGACGAGGAGGTGCGCGACCACCAGGTGGCCTTCATCGGCGTTCGCGAGGAGGAGCGGCTGGCGCTGCGGGGCACCCTCGACGTCCTCAACGCCGAGGCGGAGCTGCGCGCCGCGCAGCTGGACCTGGTCCGCTCGCGGGCGGCGGAATACCAGAGGCGGGCGCAGTTGCTCGCGGCGCTGGGCATGCTCTCGACTGAGACGCTCGCGCCGCAGGTGGAACGCTACGATCCCGCCGACAACCTGAGGAGCGTCAGCGGCAGCCCGCTTGGACCGCTCACCGGCGCCGTCGCAACCCTCGACCGCGTGGGCGCCCCCCCGCTTGGCGCGCGGCGGCCAGCGACGATTGAGAACCTGACGCCCCCGTCGATCTCGGCTCTGCCGGCGGCGCCCGACACCCGCACGGCGGTCAAGATCGAGCTCACCTCCGAGCTGGTGGCGCGCGCCAACCGGGGGCGCAGGGCCCGCGTGCAGGAGCGGGAAGCCGCTGAACCGGCTCGTCGCCCGTCGCGCTGATCGCGACACCAGGGTTCTCGCCGGCCAGAGCGATGGGCGGCCGCGGTTTGCCTCCCCACGAGGGTACAGCATTTTACTATGTCGCAAAGCTTGAACCCCGCACGCCGACAGTCTAGTCTGGGCGCACCTGGTGTTCGCCAGGCGAGGCGAGAGCATGTACGGCAACCCGCAACGACGAACTTCCGCTGAGGTGCAGGACCTCCGCCGCGAGGCAGGCCGCTGGCTCAAGGAGCGGCGGGAATCCGCTGGGCTGTCCCAGCGGCAGCTGGCCGCCAAGGTCGGTGCGGAATATTACACCTTCATCTCGCAGCTGGAGACAGGGCGAGGCCGGATCCCGCCGGACCGGTACCGTGACTGGGCGGAGGCGCTCGGGGTGCCGCCTGCGGAATTCGTCCGCTCGATCATGAAATTTTACGATCCGATCACGCACGACATTCTCTTCCCGGCGTGATTTAACGCACCGGGACAGACTCAAGCGGGGGGGGGGGATGGGCGCTCGCGTCGTATCGCTGCGGGACTGGGTGGCGCCGAAGCGCGACTGGAGCCAGCGCGAGCTTGCGGAATTCTACCGCGTCGAGAGCGCCCTGCTTCAGGCCGGGCTGCGCCTCGAAGCGGACCGCGGGCTGACGGATGAGGGGGATCCCTGGTTCTGCTTCTGCCGCCAGGATGACGGCGAGGTCTTCATCCATTTCGCGCGCGTGGGCTCGGAGTACATCCTCGTCGGTCCAGCCTTTGAGGGGACCGCGCGCGGGCGCGACTTCGCGAGCCTGATCGAGGACCTCATCGCGCGCCACCCGCTGGTCCAGACCCGGCCCAAGGGGCGGTCCAACGTGTTCATGCACCCGGCGGCCCTGCTGATCGCCGTCGTGGGCACCGCCTTCTTCAAGACCAGCGAAGCGCGCGCCGACGAGGGCGGGGATACCAAGCCTCAGACCAAGCGCCAGCTGGCGGGCGGCGCAAGCTCGATCGCGCTCGCGGACGGGCGGACGCCGCTTACAGTGGACGCCCAGCAGACGCTTGCGATCGTCGCCAGCGCCGTCGGCCTGATGGCCGCCGAGCGCAGCGCCGCCGCGCCGCCCGAGGCGGGGCGCCCCCTGCCCCGGGCCGTCGAGCTTCCCCGAGCGCAGGTTGTGGGCGGCGACGGCGCCCTCCTGGGCCTGCGGGCCCACCCCAACTCATCGTCCTCTGCCCAACCGCTTCCCGAGCACAGTCTCGCCGCGATGGTGGCGAACGCCCCGCCACGGGAGCTCGGCGCCCTTCTTGCGCTTGCCGGCGTCCTCTCGGACTTGGCCGACGGCGCCGCTCCGTCGGCGGCCCGCGAGCCACTGCAGTCTCTGGCCCATAGCGCAGCCCCGGCGCCCGCCGAGACCCTCTTCGTGATCGAGGTTGCGGCGGGTCCGCTGCCGAACGTCGCGGCCGTGAAGCTCGTGGAACGAGTCCTCGAACGAACGGACGCGGACCGGCCGATGGTCAAGCTGGAAAAGCTTCCGGAGTTCCTGGGCGATCTGATCGCCCGCGGGGTGCACCTGCTGGTGACCGACGCCGTCGCGCCGCAGCCCGGCTCCACGCCCATCGACGTACCGCCGTCGACCGACGTCGTGCCGGCGCCGCCGCCCGGAGCGCCCCATGCCGAGGGCCCCGTGTCGGACGGCCCTGGCGCGGCCGACCCGCCGGCGCAGCCCCAGGCGCCGGCGCCCGCCACGGGCGACCACCCCGCTCCGGGTCCGGCAGCAGGCCACGGTCCGCCGGCGCCCCCGGTGGTGAGCTATCTCAGCGATGTGCAGCAGGATGTGCTGGAGCGGGCCATCTCGACATTCGTGAGCCACACGCCCCAGGCGACCACCATCGTCACGGGGGACGACGTGGTGATGTACGACGCGCGGCTGCTCGACAGCGCCGCCCTGCTTATGAACGCCAGTAGCATCACCTTCAACTTCGCCGACGGGAGCTCGATCAGCCTCATCGGTCTGGCGAGTTCCATCTCCGACCTCTTCCACCTGCCGCACGCCGGCTGACGGGCGCGGAGCCTGCCTTGGATGCTGGAGAGGAGCTTGGCCGGAGCATCCGGCTGTCGATCCCGCTCGGGCTCGGGCCCGGCGTCGCGCCGCACGCGGGCGCTGCGTTCGAAGACGGGCGCTTCAAGACCGTGACCCATTCCGCCTCACCTTCCCCCAGCGCTCCGCCGGCCGTTGAACCGCCGCGGCCGGCGTGGCGACGCCGGCTCGGCGCGCTCAAGCGGCCTGCGGAATTCGTTCGAGGCTTCCTCCAGGCGCCGCTGCACAACCGTCTCAACACCCTGGACGCTTCGGTGTCCCAGACGCTCGGACGGCAGGAGGAGGCGCTTGGCCTGCTAAGCAGCCGCTTCGAGCAGGTGCTCGGCGCCCTTGATCGGCAAGCGAGTATGCAGCAGGCGCTGATGGCGGAGACGGGCGAGGCCGTGCGGCTTCAGCGCGACGTCTTGAACCTCCAGCGCCAGGCGCTCGCCGCCGTGGCCGACCAGGGGCGGTCGGGAGACGCCTGGCGGGCCGACGTCCACACACGCCTCGACCGGGTGGACCAGGTTCTCGCCCAGGTGGAGGCGCGCGCGACCCTGCTCGCCACCACCGTGGGGCCCCGTTTCGACGAGATCGAGGTCAAGGTCCGGCCGCTAGTGCCCTACGACGACGCCTCGATCGCCGTGCGGCTGGGCGATGGCTATGTGCTGGCGCCCAAGGATGATCCGGTGGTCCTCACCATGCTGGCCGACGCCACGGCGGGAGGCTTCGAGCCCGGAGTGCGTCAGGTCATCCGTCATCTTGCACGACCGGGCATGGCCGTGGCGGATGTCGGCGCGAACCTGGGCCTTCTCACCCTGGCGGCGGCCCGTGCGGTCGGTCCGGCGGGCCGGGTCTACGCCTTCGAGCCCGAGGCGCGCCCGCGGGACCACCTGCGCAAGACGCTGCACCAGAATGGCCTGGCCTGGGTCGAACTGCACGCCGTGGCGGTCGGCCGCGCTCCGGGCGTCGCGCGCTTCCACCAGAGCGCGGTGCTCGGCCACAGCTCGCTCTACGCCCTCCCCGACCGTGAGGCGGCCGCGGTGGTCGAGGTGCAGGTCGAGACCCTCGACCGCCTGCTGGCGGGCGCGCCGCTGGATCTGGCGAAGATCGATGTGGAAGGCGCTGAACTGGACGTGCTGGCCGGGATGGCCGACACGCTGGCGCGAAACCCGGACCTCGCGCTGATCGTGGAGTACGGCCCGTCACACCTGGAGCGGGTCGGGATCTCCCCACAGGATTGGTTTGGCGCCTTTACGTTCTACGGCCTGACGCCGTACGCCATCCAGGAACCGAGCGGGATTTGCGTGCGGGTGCGTGCGAACCAGCGCAGGGCCCTGCAGGCGGCGGAGTCCACCAACCTGGTGTTCGTGCGGCCTGGGGGCGAGGCCGAGCGGCGCCTGCCGCGATGAGGCTCCTCTGGGCCACCCCGGCCGACGCACGCTCCGCGATCGGCCGCTCCGGGATCGGCGTCGCGGAGATCTTGTCGCGTCGCGGTCACGAGGTCGAACTCCTGGACCTGCAGCAGGATCGCGGCCCGCCCGGGGCGCTTCACGCCACCGCCCTCCCCCTGACCCACTGGCGCGACATGCCGGCGAGCGAGATCCGGACGCGGTTCGATCTGGTGGTGGCGGAGATCGGCGACTATTTCACCTTCCACGCCGGCCTGTTCCCCTTGCTGGACGCCCAGGACTGCGTCGGGATCTTCCACGACTTCTATCTCTATGACCTCTTCGCCGGATGGCTGTTCGACCGCGGCCTGGGCGCGGACGTCCACGACGGCGAGGTGGTTCTCACCTACGGTCTCGGCAGCGAGGCCCACGCCCGCCAGGTGCGCAGCGGCGCGCTGAACCAAGCCGAGATCGCGCGCCACCTGCCGATGACCGAGTGGATCGCCCGGCGCTGCCGGGCCGCCGTCGCCCACTCCAGCTTCTATGCGGCGCGGCTGGAGGCCGCCTGCCCGGGCCCGGTGGCGACCCTCCCGCTCTCCTGGACGGCTCGGGCGGTGCCGCCGTTGCCCCCGCGCTCGGGCGGTCCACTGGTGGTCCTCACCGTGGGCGTGATGAACCCCAACAAGTGCATGGACCGGGTCATCGCCGCGATCGCCGGGTCTCCCCACTTGCGCGAGACGGTCGAGTACCGGCTGGCTGGGCCCGTCGAGGACGTGCAGAGGGCGCGGCTGGAGCGGCTTGCTGACGAGCTCGGCTACCGTGGCCTGCGGATACTCGGGCCTGTCTCGGACGCAGATCTGGAGGCGCAGCTTGCGGCCGCCGACGTGATCAGTTGCCTCCGCGACCCGGTGCTGGAGGGCGGCTCGGCGTCGGCGATCGAGGGGCTGCTCTCCGGGCGCCCGGTGCTGGTCGCCGATGCGGGCTTCTACGCCGACCTGCCGGAGCACCTGGTCTTCAAGGTTCCGCCGGAGGTTCCACCCGCCGCCGTCGCGGCTCAGCTGGAGCGCCTCGCGTCCGAGGAGCCCTTGCGACGGCGCATAGGCGCGGACGCCAGCGCCTGGGCGAGCGACACCTTCGCTCCGGAACGCTACGCCGCCCGCCTGGAGGCGCTCCTTGTGGAGACCGAGGCGCGCCTTCCGCTGCTCCGCCTGGGCGCCGCGCTCGCGGACGAAATGGTGAGGCTTGGCCTCACTCGGGGGGACCCGGTCATCGACCGGCTCGTCCACTCACTGGGTGGCGTGCTCGCCGACTGAACCCGGCGGGGGCAGGACCACCTCGGCGGGGCGGGTGACCACGATCCGGCGGCCGAAATCGGGCGTGTAGTCCCGACAGCCGGCATCGGCCGCGCTCGCGATCGCCGCGTCGAGCCCCGCCAGCTGGAAGGGGGTGACGGCGCCTTCGGGCCGCGACTGAACATGGGCGGTCTTGGCCCCCTGGACGAGGCGGTAGGGGATGTGGACCTCGCCCCGGGTCGGATTGCGCACCCCGTCGTACCTGAGGCGTGCTCCGAGGCTGACCGCCTCGAAACGGGCGTCGGCCGCGAGCCGCGGGGGGCCCGCGTCCACCCGGTAAAGCGCATTGGCCGTGCTGACCCGGCGTCCGAGGCGGAAGGTGACCACGCCGCTCTCGTAGCGAACCGGCCCGCGGTGCAGGCGGCAGCTCACCTCGCCCGTGAATCGGTCGAGTCGGCGTTCGGCCGTCCACCCGCCCACCCGCTGGCGCCGCACCTCGGGCTCGAGACCGGGGGTGAGGAAATGCGGCCACAGGGCCAGGGTGACGATAGAGGCGATCATCGGGACTCCGCTCGGCTCGCCGGCGCCGCAGGCGGCGCTGCCTTCCGGCTTTGCGGCCCCCGAGCGCGGAATGCAAGCCTGCTGTGACAAGGGCGCCCCGACCGGCCATGTCGACTTGAAGGCGCGGGGTCCAGCCGATAAGAGCGGGGCTGCCAAACCCGCCATGTCCTCCGCATATACTCATCTCACCGGCCATCGCGGCCATTTGGCGGAGGCCAGGGCCGCCCTCGACGATGTGCGCCGGGCGCTGGGGCGCTCGGGGCTCGCCGTTTCGCTGGCCTGGCACGACATCGTGGCGCGCTACCGTGGCTCCATCCTCGGTCCCCTGTGGATCACCCTGTCGATGGCGGCCATGGTTGCGGGCATCGGCTTGCTCTACGCGCAGCTCTTCCGCCTCTCACTGGCCGAGTACGTGCCCTTCCTGGCGCTCGGGATCGTCATCTGGGGGATGATCTCCACCACGATCGTCGAGAGCTGCGACACCTTCACCCATGCTGCGGGCATGCTGCGCCAGACCTCCCTCCCGCTGCTGATCTTTCCGGTCCGCACCGTACTGCGGAACCTGATCAATCTCGCCCACCACGTGGTGATCGTGGTGGTCGTGCTGGCGCTCTTCACCCCCTGGCGGGAGATCGATCTTGCGGCCGCGCTCCTGGGCCTGGCCCTGGTGGTGGTCAATCTGGTGTGGGTGACCACCGTGGTCGGCATCGTCGCCGCCCGTTTCCGCGACATCCCGCAGATCGTCGCCGCGGTGGTTCAGTTCGCCATGTTCATGACGCCGGTGTTCTGGCGTCCGGAGGCGATCCCCGAGCGTCACCTGGTGCTCACCCTCAATCCCTTCCACTACATGATCGCCGCCGTGCGACGCCCATTGCTCGGAGAGCCAGGCGAGCCGGGCGCCTACGCCATACTGGCCGCCCTGGCGCTTGCGGGCTGGGCGCTCGCGTTCGGCCTCTATGTCATTACGCGCCGGCGCATCGTGCATTACCTCTGAGCCCCCATGAGTTCCGTCTCCGTCCGGCAGCTCACGCTGCGTTTCCCGGTCTACGGGCTCGACGCCAAGTCCCTGAAGCGGCACCTGGCGCGGGTCGCCGTGGGCGGCCGGCTCTCGGCCGCGCGGCGAGGCCTGCAGGTGGTGACGGCGCTGGACAACGTGAGCTTCGAGCTGCGCGGCGGCGACCGCCTTGGGCTCGTCGGTCACAACGGCTCGGGAAAGACCACCCTTCTCCGCGCCCTCTCGGGCGCTTACCTCCCCGACGTCGGCGAGATCGAGATCCACGGGCGCGTGGCCTCGTTGCTCGACCTCAGCCTTGGCATCGATCCCACCGCGACCGGCATAGACAACATCTTTCTGCGCGGGCGGGTCGCGGGGCTGAGCACGGCGGCGATCCAGGAGCGACTGGAGGCGATCAGTGAGTTCAGCGGCCTCGGTCCCTATCTGGCCATGCCGCTCAAGACCTATTCGGCGGGCATGCAGGCGCGCCTCGCCTTCGCGGTGGCCACCTCGGTGGACGCCGAGGTGTTGCTGATGGACGAGTGGTTCGCGGTTGGGGACGCGGACTTCCAGGAACACGCTCAGGCGCGGCTGAAGGGACTGGTGGAGCGGGCCAACGTCCTGGTGCTCGCCTCCCACGATCACGACCTGCTGCGGGCGTACTGCAACAAGGTGATGCGCCTCGACGGCGGCAGGGCGTCCCCGGTAGTGGACATCGCCCAACTCGACGAGCTGCTGCACGCGCCCGCGCCCTGACGGCGGGCGAATCCCGCGCTAAACCCGACCATCACCTCGGGGGCGGAGACAGGCATGCACGGCGGAAGGGGCCCGACGGGGGCCGGACGACGGAATGTCGGCGGTGCGGCCCTGGGCTGGGCGGTGGCCGCCGGCGGGCTCGCCATCCTGGCCTTCGCCTTAGGCCACGAGCGCCTGCTGTCCACCTCGGTGGACGTGGCCCACCACCTGCAGCTCGCGATCGTGTTCCGGGACGCCCTGCAGTTGCCGCCCGACGGCGCCAGCTTCATGGCCGAGATGTTCGTCTACCCCAACATAGCCCATCGCCTCTCCGGACTGCTGATGCGCGCCGGAATGGATCCGCTGAGCGCCATGACCGTGCTCGCCGCGGCCGCGACGCTCACGGCGTGGACGCTCCTGCTCGCGCTGGCTGCGCGCGTCTCACTGCCCGCCATGCTCTCGACGGGCCTCGCGGCCGCGGCCCTCGCCGCGCATTGGGTGGGGGTCTTCGGCCGCGAGGTGGTCTACAACTTCTTCTTCGCCCAGCTCGTGGGCGAGGCGGCGGCGCTGGCCCTCGCCTGCCTTGTCGCCCGCCTGCCGCGCGGCCTTCCCTTCCTGCTGGGCGCCACCGCGGCGACCTTCCTGGCCGGATGTGTCCACCTGCTGCCGGCCATCAAGCTGGCCGGCGTGTTCCTGGTCCTGCTCGCAATCGAGGCTCTCGAGGCGGCGCTGCGTCAGCGTCGCCGGCCGCGTCTCACCACCCTGGCGGGGTTGGCGCTCGTCCCCGCCGCCCTGCTCCTGAACCCGGTGTTCCGGGCGATGATGAAGATCTCGGAGAATGACGGCGTCATCGACCTCGGCGCGCCGCTTGGGCCCGCAGGCGTGGCCGTCCTGGCGGCGGCTCTCGCCGGACTTTCCGTTCTTGGGCTGTGGCGCACGAGCCTTGCGACGAGCGCCGCCCGACCAGCATCGCGCGCCGGGCAGCTCGTGTTCGCCTTCGGCCTGGCCACGGCGGGGGCCTTCTTCGTCCAGCTCCTCGCCTGGACGCTGCTGGGCCTCTCCTCCCCCTACGCTGTGCTGAAGCATGGATTCGGCGTGCTCAGCCTGCTGGCGGCGTGCCTGCCGCTCGTCGTCGCCTTCGTGCTCCCTGCGCGCATCCGGGACTTCGGCCGCGGAGGCCCCGCGTGGCCGCGGGTTCTGGCCCCCGCGGCCCTGGCGGCGCTGGTGGGCTATGTGACCCTTCACCGACCGAGCTTCCTGCCCGTCCCGCAGATCGCCGCGCTCCTGGGACAGGTCGAGGCGCTGCGGGCGGCGAACCGCCTGCCAAACGCTCAGCCCATCTACTTCTCGGCCTCGGACCAACCGCCCATGGTGGACTATCTCGCCTCCGTGGTCGGGCTGCACGCCCTTCGGGACGCCAATGTTCTGGCGATCCTGCTCCGCGACCGGCCCGCCGACCTGCGCCAAGCCAGGTTCCTGGCGGCCCCGCGCGCGGACCCGCAGTTCTCACGCCCAGCCTGCCAGCGCGGCCGGCCGCAGGGCTCCCTCGCCCTCTACGACGGAGCGTGTCTCACGGGAGAATGGGGTCCCCCCCCCGTGCTGTTCCGCGCCGGCGGGACGGGCGCCCCCTACCTGGCGGAGGGCTGGTCGGTCCCCGAGGCGGGCGGCGTCTGGTCGCAGGCCCGACGCATGCGGCTCGTCCTGCCCGCTCCGACAGGCCTCGCCGACCCGGCGGCGGACGCTCGGCTCGAGGTGGTGCTGTTCGCCTTGCTGCACGAGCGGAGCCCCAGCCGAACGGCCACGGTTCGTCTGGAGGGTCAGGAGAAGGGCGTCACCCACACGTTCCAGCTCGGCGCCCTGAACGAGCAGGTCTTCCCGCTGCCGCTGCCGACGGAGCTGCGAAGCGCTCCAGAAATCGTGGTCGAGATCGCCGTCGCCGACCCGGTGACGCCGCGCGCCCTCGGGCTCGGCCCAGACGACCGGGCGCTGGGCGTCGGCCTCAAGGAGACCCGGTTCGTCCTGTCTCCGCGGGCAAGGGCCCGCTGAGATCCGCCGCCACCATGGCCGCGATCTCCTCGCCCTGCCGTATGGCGTAGTTGGTCCCGCGGTCTTCGGGATAGATCTGCGCCATGGTCGCCAGGTAGAGGCCCGCCAGCGGCGTCCTGGGCTCCGGAATTAACTCGCTGTACCGCAGGCCCACGAGAGGCTGGGAATAGGCCGCCCGATAGGTGTGGTGCGCCAGCACCCAGCTGCGCTCCAGCTCCGGAAACATGCGCTGCAGGTACGGCAGGGCGTACTCGAACACCGCGTCGTCGGACATGCCGTAGAGCTCGGAGTCCGTGGGGACGTACTTGGAGAGGTAGACAATGTGTCGCCCGCCATAATCGGCGGGCGACTGGAAATTGGTGTGCTCGATGACGCCCACGAAGGGGAAGTCCGGATCCGTCACGTTCAGCCAGTAGGTATCCGACAGGCTGCGGTCCAGCTCCAGCGTCAGGCAGACGTTGCCGATGAAATCTATTCGCCGCAGGCTCTGCTCATGGTCTGCGGTCACGTGCGGGGCCACCAGGTCCGCGTAGACCGGGAGCGGCGTGGTGCAGATCACGCCGTCCGCCCGCTCCACGCCCTGCGCGGTCCGCACCCCCACAATGCGGCCGTCCTCGATCTCGAATCCCGTGACGGGCGAGCCCAGCCGGATCTGTCCGCCGCTCCAGCGGATTTCGCCCGAGAGTCGCTCCGCGAGCGCGGCGAAGCCCCCCCGGTAGTAGGCGAGCACCTCTTCCCCGCCCTTGCCGCGGCTGCCGCCCCGCAAGGCCAGCTTGTTCCACATCCACACCGCCGAGATCCGCTCGGCGTACCGGCCGAACTTGCCGCGCAGGAGCGGCTCCCAGACACGCTCGTAGACCTCCGCCCCGCACATCCGGCGCAGCCAAGACTGGGCGGTCTCGTCCTCGAGCGCCCGCCAGTTGCGCACCAGCTTCGCCTGGATGACCAGGAAGCCCAGCCGCAGGCGGCCAACCAGCGACAGGGGCCGGTAGCGCAGGACGTCCAGCGGCTGGGAGAGCCGGAACACGGTGTTCGCATAGTAGGAGCCGGTGCGCGTGGGGCTCAGAACGACCTGATCCTCAGCATCGAGCTCGCGGACCAGGGCCATGACGTGGCGATCGTTGTTGAACCAGTGATGGTAGAACTTCTCCAGCTTCTGCCCGGCCACCTCGAAGCTGCCGGCAAGCCCGCCGACCTCGGTGTCCTGCTCGAAGACCGTCACGTCGAGCCCCGCCCGCGCGAGCCGGTAGGCGGCGGTCAGGCCGGTGAAGCCGGCCCCGACCACGATCACCCGGCCGCGCGGCTTTTCACGCGCCGGCATCTCATCTTCGGTCATTAGTCTCCGCTCCGTCGGCGCCAGGCCAGCACATAGGCCGCGCCGCCGGCGGCCGTCACGGTCATCCACAACAGGGCGTGGGCGAGGATGACCTCCGCCGCCGCCACCTCGGGCGGCGTCCCATAGCGCACCAGCGCCTCCTTGGCGAAGAAGTGGAAGGTCCCCACGTGCCCCGGCGCGCCGGGAAGCAGAGTGCCCAGATTCCCCAGCGCGAGCGCGAACCAGGCCCGGGCGTCAGCGGTGTCCCCCATCCCGCGCAGGATGGCGAGGAACACCAGGCCCTCGGCCGCCCAGGCCGCTACAGACAGGGTTCCGAGAAGGAGGAGACGCCGACGAAGGATAGCCACAGACCAGGCAGCCCGGGCCGCGAAAGCCAGCAGGCGGCGCAGGATCCGCACGCGTCGGACGCGACGCAGGCGCGCGCCCTGCAGCAGCAGGCCCACGATAGGACCCGCCGCCCACAGCACCGCCGACGCCCCGGCGACCGTCACCCCGGCCAGCACCGCGAGCCCCTGAACGAGCGGCCCCCCGCGGCCGCCGAGGAGCGCGGCGCCCAGCATGGCGATCAGCAGCAGCGCCAGAAGGTCGAGAACACGCTCCACCAGGAGCGAACTCACCAGGGGCGCCGGACGGATCTGAAGGCGGCGGGCGAAGCCGAACACGCGAACGAGGTCGCCCAGCCGGAACGGCAGGACGTTGTTGCCGGCGAAGCCCACGAGCAGCGGGACTGCAGCCGCGCCCGGCCGGAGGCTCGGACGGTAGAGCCTCAGCATCACTTCCCAGCGCAGGATCCGCAGGCCAAAGGCCAGGGCCACCGCTACGCTCCCGCCGGCGAGCGTGGCCGGCTGGAGCCGGCGCGAGGCGGCGAGCACGCCGGCGAGGTCGACGCCACGCAGGGTCAGCCAGGCGAAGAGGCCGGCGATCGCCAACCCCGCGAGGATGCGCGCCGCCTTCACCGGCTTACGGGCGGGCGGGCGCGCTCCGGGCCGCGATCGCGGTCGTCCGCGGCCAGCAGATAGAGGGGCCGGCCTTTCACCTCCCGGTAAATGCGGCCCACGTACTCGCCGATGATGCCGGCTGTGACGAGCTGCACGCCGCCCATGAAAAGGATGGCCACAAACAGCAGGGTCCAGCCGCTGACCCATGTGGAGGTGGTGAGACGCAGGACGATCGCATAGACGATGCCCAGGAAGGCAAGCGCCGCTGAGACAAGCCCGAGGACGATTGCGGCCCGGAGCGGCGTCACGGAGAACGAGAGAATGCCGTCCGCCGCTAGGCGCAGCATCTTCATCAGCGGATACTTGCTCTCACCGGCGAACCGCGCGTCCCGATCGTACGGCAAGGCGTACTGACGGAACCCCACCCAACTCACCATGCCGCGAAGGAACCGATCGTACTCGCGCATTCCCCGCATGGCATCGACGACGGCGCGGTCAAGCAGCCGGAAGTCTCCTGCGTCGAGTGGGATCGGCCGATCCGAGAGCAGGTTCAGGAAGCGGTAGAACAGTCGCGCGCTGCCAAGCTTGAAGGCGCTCTCACCCGGGCGGCTGCGGCGCTGGCCGTAGACCACGTCATAGCCCTCGCGCCACTTGTCGATCATCTCCGGAATCACCGCGGGCGGATCCTGCAGGTCCGCATCGATGATGACGGTCACTCGGCCCTGCGCGTGATCCAGCCCGGCCGAGACGGCGATCTGGTGGCCGAAGTTCCGGGACAGGTTGATGACGCGAACCCGCCGGTCACGCTGCGCCAGATCACGAAGCATCGCCAGGGTGCGATCACGGCTGCCGTCGTTCACGTACAGCAGTTCGTAATCCTCGCCGAGGCTATCGAGCACGGCGCCAAGTCGCCGATGGGTCTCGGGTAGGACCTCCTCCTCGTTGAAGCAGGGCACGATAACGGACAGGAACATGCAAAGCCCGGACGTGACTGCGGCTGGAGGCTCGTGGAGGCCGGGCAACCTAGGGTATGGCCAAGGCGGCGACAAGTCATCATGGCGACACCGGATGTCGCAGCGTTGCGGACGCGCTCGACTCGTGCTTGCGATCGCGCCATTAGACCGTCCACTAATCGCCGGGAAGCCGCCATGGTCGAGGAAGCCGACAGCGTATTCTTCACGCCCGCTGGGCCGAACCCGGGGGATTTCCGCCTATGGGTGACCGAAGAGCACTGGCGGGCGCTCTGCCCGGAGCTGACCCTCAGCACGACCCTGCCCCCCAACGCCCGCTCGAACGGCCTAGGGGCCGACGCCATGTCGCGGGCCCGCGCCCGGATGCGGCTGGAGGGCTACTTCGGTGAGCATGACCCCGAACTCGAAAGGCTGGCGCCCAGGCTGGCCGACGCGGTCAGCCGCCTCGTCCGCGCCGGCATCCCGGCGCCCTTCCTCTTTGTGTACGACGAGGCCTGGACCGCATTTCACCGGATGAGCGGCCTCCTGGCGGACCTGCTCGGACCCGACTATCGGGTGCTCCCTGACTTCTGGGCTTGGCACGTGGACCCGGCCGCCGAGCAGGCCGGGTGGCGGCCGCATCGGGACAAGGGCGGCAAGGCGCTTCGGGCCGACGGGACCCCCATCTCGCTGACGATCTGGATCCCCCTTTCCGACTCCAATCCGCTGAACGGCTGCATGTACATGCTGCCGGCCAACCGGGACCCGGCCTACAACACGCCCGAGGAGGACAAGTGGCAGATCGACCTCCCCAGCGTTCGCGCCCTCCCCGGCGCGCCGGGCGACTTCTTCTGCTGGAACCAGGCTGTCCTCCACTGGGGCGCCCGCTCCAGCCGCTTTGGCGAGAAGCCGCGGATCAGCATGGCCATGGAGTTCCAGCGGGCGGACGAGGCGCCGTTTAACCAGCCGCTGATCGCGCCGCTCACTGCGCTGCCCTTCGCCGCCCGCATCCGCCTGATCGCCAAGCAGATCGTGCAGTACCAGCACATGTACCCGCTGAGCCCGGAGGTGGCGGCCTTCGCGCGCGCCGTGCTCGGCGCGAGCTAGGCGCTAGATCACCTCCAGCGCCCGCAGCACGGGCAGGCGCTCCGCCGCGAAGCTCTCGGCTTGGCGGGTGAGCTCAGCCACGTTTTCCTCGGCCGTCTCCAGGGTCTTCCCGTCCTTAAGAACCCGCTGGCCGAGCGCCGCGAACTCCGACCACACGGCGGCGGCCCAATCGGCCGGCGTCTTCTTGCCGGCGCGCAGCGCCTGCAGAAACATCTGCTCGAAGCGGCCAACCATCAGACCGCCCCCGGTCACAGGGCTGGCGAGATACTGCACCTCGCTAGCGTGAGCGGCCTGTTCGGTGATGGTCCTGTTGAGCGTGCGGGCGCTTTCGCGGGCTTGCCGGCTGCGCTCCTCCGTTTCCGCCGGGTGCACAGCGCCGGTGCCCACCAGCACATTCACCGCCGACAGCACCTGGGCGATGTTCACGCCCGCCGGCGCCACCGCGGCTTCGATTTCCCCTACGGTCCTGACTTGGTGATCGGCCAGGAAGTCGAGGATCGGATTGTAGATGCCCGGCTGCATCTCGGCCTCCCCCAGGCCGCCGCGGACCTTGAGCGAAACCGAGGGGCGGTGCAGGCCCAGCACCACTCTCTGGCGACGCTGCTGACGTAGCTTCTCCCCGGCCGACAGCGAGCGTGGCCCCTTGATCCAGTAGTCGCGGCGGAACTGCTGGTTCAGGAGGAAATCGCGCAGGGACTCCCGGAATTCCGGGTCGTGCACGCTAGCCAGCAGCTCCCGCTGCTTGGGATTGAAGTTGAGGCTCTCGACTTGGTCCAGCGGTCCTGCCGACGAGGCGAAGCTCAGTTTCGCCGGCTCCAGCCACTTGGCAAGCTCCGCGAAGTACATGGTGTGCCAGTCATGCGTCAGGTATTCGTGCGCGATGTAATTCCTGTTATGTTCCCGCAGCTGCTTCAGCCGCTCCACCGCGCGAGGCGCCGCCTTCACATAGAAGGGGTCCGTCTCCACCACACGGTCCAGAAAATCGAGGCCGGCGCCGATTCGGCCAAACAGGTCGCTGCCGCGCGCGCCCATCACCTCCACGTGGCGCTTGAGCAGGTGGCGCAGCGGCGCCAGGTCCGCCCAGCCGGGATAGGTGTTATAGCTGATGTATAGGATCCCCCCCACCTTCAGCTTGCGGCGGATGAAATCCACGATGATCCCGTGGTTTTCGTGTGAAACCCAGGTCCAGATCCCGTGCAGGCCGATGAAATCGAAGTCCGGCAGGTCCGAGCGGCGGCAGAACTGCTCGAAGCTCTGGTCCGGGAGGCGAGCAGCGCGCGCTGGGTCGCCGCTCAGCTCCTGAGCGAAGGCTGCATGCGCGGGATTGAAGTCGGTGCCCCACCACTCGGTCTTCGGCTGCGCAGCGCCATGCATGACAATTGACATGCCCTGGCCGAAGCCGAGTTCACAGGCCGTGCCGAACGTCGGCACAGCGAACCCCGCCTGCAGCAGAAGGTACCGCGCGCGAACCGGATTTAGCTCGGGATAGTAACCGTGCGTGTAATTGACGTCCGTGACGTAACCTTCGTTCCAAGCCATCGACTGTCCTGATCCCGATCATCTTGTCCGGCCACGCGGGCACGGTTGCCGGTACCTAGCGCAGACGCAGAATCCGACCAACCCCCAAAGAAAAGAGCCCCGGCCCAAAGGGCCGGGGCTCCCGTCTCAGTCAGCCGCCGATAGTCTGGCGGCTGGAGCTCGTGACTTAGACGACCACCAGGTTGCCGTCGACGATGCTCAGGTTCGCCGGAGCCAGCACTTGGCCGACCACGGTCACCTGGATGTCGCCAGCGCCGAAGATGTCGTCGCCGTTCGCATCCCACAGGATGGTGGTGTTGCCACCAGCCGAGGTCACGATCGCCTGACCCGCAACGCCCGCGCCGGCGGCAGTGATGCCGACGACAGCGCCGTTGAAGTCGAAGGTGTCACCCGTCGCCAGGTCCGCCGTGGTGGCGGCGATGTTCAGCGTCGTGGTGGCGCCCGCCGAAGAGTCGATGGCGAAGGTGAACGTACCCGTGCCGCCGGCGAGGATATCGGTCACCGTGCCGTTGCCGGTGCCGAAGTCAACGGTCAGGTTGTTGTTACCCGCACCGCTGATGCCGGTCGCCAGAGTGTCCGCCTTCGAGCCGAGCAGCACCGTAGTGGCGCCGTTGGCCGTCGTCAGACCCGAGATGTCCACCGTGGTGGCGGTGTTGAGCGACGAGGCGTCGATCGACTTCAGCCCGGAAGCGTCCGAGGCGGCGAGGTTCAGCGTACCAGCACCCGTGGTGTCGAGCACCACCAGGTTCTCGATCGCCGAGAGCGTGCCCTCGCCCGCAACGGCCGTACCGTAGGTGACCGCCTGCCCCTCGAGGTCGAGGGTCACGGTGTCGGTGCCGGCGCCGCCCGCGATGGCATCGAAGGCCACCACACTGCCGCCATCCACCACCACGTTGTTGCCGCCAGCGGCGAGCGTGAGCTTGCCGATGTCGCCAGCCGCACCGACGGTCGCTTCGGTCAGATCCACCGTGCCCGCGTTGGTGAGGATCAGCTCACCGTCGCCAGCCGCGCCGACGTTGATCGTGGTCAGGGCGTTGGCGCGAGCCACCGTCACCTTCACGTCGTCGCCAGCGTCACCGAAGAGCACCGACCGGAAGCCGTCGCTGAGCGTGACCACTTGGGCCGCCGCACCGGCGTCGTTCAGGTTCAGGCTCTCCAGGTTCGTGAAGCTGCCCTTCGTCAGGTCGACCGTGATCGCACCCGTCACCGCGAGGGTGTCGGTGCCGGTGCCGCCGTTAACCGTGGAGGTCTCGGCGATCGCCGCCGTCAGGGTGACGGTATCGTTGCCAGCCCCGGCGTTCACAGTGCTCGAGGCACCGCCCACGCCGATCGCGTCGGCCGCGGCGCCCGTCGTGATCGACACCTTGGCCAGGCCAACATCCCCGATGGTCGAGGTGTTGGCGCCCGAGGTGTTGTTCACCACGAACGTCTGACCCGCCGCCGTGGCGTTCGCCGTCAGAGCCGCATTGGCGCCGTTCAGGGTGACGTTCTTCACGTCCGTCCCGATGTTGCCGCCGAGGTTCATGACGCCGTTCACTTCGGAGAAGGTCACGGTTTCCACGCTGGTCAGCGCCACGCCGCTCGCACCCGCCGCAGTCAGGCTCGTGAGAGCTGCCGCGTCGCCGGTGACGGTCAGGGTGTCCTTGCCCAGGCCGCCGTTGATGACGTCGCCGACCACATTGGCGTAGGTGCCAGTGATCACGTCGTCAGCCGCGGTGGTGTTGCCGCTCGCCGCAACCGGCGTACCGGTGGGGCCAACGTTGGAGGCGCCCGCCGCCAGGGTCACAGTCGCACCCGCGATTTGGACGTTCAGGTCCGCCGCAGTGAGCTTCGTGACGCCCGAGAGCTTCACCCGGAAGTCGGCGTTGTCGAGCTGCCCATTGTCATCCGAGTCGACCCAGAGGATCTGGGCGTCGGTGTCGTAGACCGCCTCGATCGCGCCGTCGCCGGCCGTCAGCGCGCCCTGGGCGAGGCCGAAGCCTTCCCGGTTGCCGACGAACTGGGTGGCCGAAACGATGCCGTTCAGGGTGGTGCCGGTGCCGGCGCCGTTCAGGTTCGACAGGTCAAGGGCGTCCGTCCCGGACACAAAGTCCGTCACGGTGTCCATGTCGTCGTCCGACTGAGCAACGCTGGTGTAGGCCAGGACGTCGTCTCCAGCGCCCAGGGTCACGGTGTCCGCGAACTTGGTGGTGCCGCTGAGGAGCTGGTCATCGCCTGCGCCGAGCACGATGGTCGCCGCCGAGGTGGTGGACAGGCCCGCCGTGATGGTCAGGTCGCCGGTGGAGCCAGAGGCGTTCAGCGAGGTCAGCGCAGCCGAGGTCGTGGCCGAAACCACCAGGTCGGCGTTGCTGTTGATCACCATCGCCTTGGCGTCGCCCGCCACAATCTGGTCGATCGTCAAGACGCCCGTGCCAAGCACGGCCGCATCGTCCGACACGTTGATCGTGATGGTTTCCGCGTCGTTCGCGGAGACCACGCCCAGCTTGTCGTTGGCGCCCACGCCGGTCAGGTTCAGCGTCACGGAGTCCGCCGCGCTGTCCGTCTTGGCCGCGATCGTCAGGTTCTGAGCGGTCGCACCGACGGCCGTGTCGACCGTAACGGCAGCGCCGGTCTTCGACAGCGTGGTGGCGCCGCCGAGGCCGCCCGCGTAGGTCACGCGGTTCACACCCGTGAAGGCGTCAAGAGCGACGGTGCCCGAAGCGGCGTCGGAGATCTCGAGAACCTCGACTTCGCTCAGGGTTCCGGTCACCCCGGCCACCGCGGTGGCGTTCTGCAGGACGATGGTGTCCGTGCCCGCGCCGCCGACGTAGCTGTCCTTCGCGCCGAAGCCGGCGGAGAAGTCAGCGCGGTCAGCGCCCGCACCGCCGGTCACCGACACGTCAACGCCAGCACCCGAGTTGGTCAGGGTGACGTCCACGCCGGCGGTGTTCGCCTTCGCATCAACGACGCCGGTGGCGCCCGCGAAGGTGATCGCACCGATGGTGACAGCCTGACCGCCCGAGATGTTCACGGTCTTCAGGGTGTTGGAGACCAAGGCGTTCAGGTTGGAGGCCGCCGTGCCGGCGCCCACCACGTTGAAGGTCTCGACGCCGTTCACGGTGACGGTCGAGGACGACACCGCGCCAGCCGGGAAGGCCGGATTGAAGACGTTCTCGAGGGTGACCTGCTGGACGGTCGTGGCGCCCTGCACCGCGGCGGCGTTGTAGTTGACCGTGGTGTTCACGGTCGCGCCGGAGGGCTGGCTGGTGTTCTTCACCGTCACGTTGGGACGCTGTTCAGGCCGGTGACCACCAGGTCCGACGAGCTGTTGTCGTTGACAATGCTGGTCAGGCCGTTGGCGTTCGAGGCGTCGAAGGTCGTGCCGCCCACAGCGTCGCTGGTGATGGCATAGGTTTCGATGCTCGAGGACTGGAAGCCAGCCTGGTTCACCGCGGCGTTGCCCGTCGAGGCGTACAGCAGGGTGTCATTGCCAGCGCCGCCGTTCAGCACGTCAGCTGCGCTGAGGGTCGTGTTGGTGGCGACGTAGACGTCATCACCGGTGGAGCCGGCGACAGCGGCGGTGTCCGGGGCGGTCGTCAGGGTGAAGGTCTTCCCGCCCGTCGGCGCGTTCGGATAGGCCGTCAGCAGGTTCACGCCCGCGTCGTTGGTGATGCCGCCGGCGAAGGCGCCATCCATCATGTCGGTGAGGAGACGCTCGGTTGCGGCGTTGTAATTGCCAACGTCCGCAGTGGCGCCGGCCGACATGATTTGGCCGACGACGGCGGCGCGGATGCCCAGCTCCACGTCCACGCCCGGAGCCTTCTCACGCACGAAGGCGCGCAGGTAGGCTTCGTTCTCAGGACGCGACAGGTAGTTGATGGCCGCTTGCATATCGATGCCGGCGGCCGCAGCGGCCGACGAACCGATGATCGTCTCGTAGGCGACCGCGACGACGTCACGGAAGCTCAGGGTGCCGTAGGTGGCGGCGAACTGGGCCCGCCCCGCGCCTTCGGCGGTGGCGCCGAGATTGATCGCGAAGTTGATGTAGCGGTTCTCAGTGTTGAGGACCGCGTACTGACCCGTCGCGTCGTTCAGGTCGTTCGGGTTCAGCGGGCTGTCGACCAGATAGTCGATGCCGGCCGCGCTCGGGGTCGAACCAGTGAAGAACTGGTAGGACTGCACAGCCACGGCGGTCGTGCTGTCGAGCAGGTCGATGATGCGATCGAGCGCCGCCGTGTCAGACAGGGCGCCGGTCTGGGTCTGGGTCGCGTACGACTGCAGCAGCAGTTGCTGGGCAGCCGTCGGAGCCTTACCCGCATTCGCGTTCGTGAAGAACGTGATGAGTTCGGCTGACGTGTAAGCCATTAGTGGGATCTCTCCAAGAGCGTCTCCCCCCGCGCTCTATCGCACGGTGGGTCGAGTGTCTGGCTACAGTAAACTCCATAGTCCCGCAACCCCCGATATGTGGGGCGGCGCCGAAATGCCACACGTCGGCGGATTGTGGCCAGGCAGCGTCGGATTCGCGGCCCCGCCAACCGCCCGTTAACCCAGCTCGGCCGTAGCGCGAAGGCCGTCGTACGGGGGTTCGGGGACGACGCCCCTTATGCTTTATAATATAGGGGCGGCATGCAGCGGCCGGCCCCGGAGGATACCGGCGACTCGCGCGAGTCGCCTGAGCGCCTGCCGCAGCGCGTGGTGGTGCGTCCCGAGGACGTCGTTCTCGGCGCGGAGCGGTCACGGCTCAGGCCAAGTCGGCTGGAGGAGACGCTGGCCCGCTTCGTCGCCGCCTCGTCCATCGCCGTGGCCACGCTCCTGCTCATCTGGCTCACGATCGCTCTGGCCGCAAGGATGGGCTGAGGCGTTTGGCCGCCGTCCCGCAGGGCGCCCGGCGGGTTAGAGACAGGCCCTCTTTCCCACGCCAATCAAGAGCTTAGCCATGCCGGCCTATATGGGCGCCAAGTGGGGTTCGCCGACGAACGGCGCGCCCGCCTCGGTCACCTGGAGCTTCGGGACCGGCGCCTACGCCGCCCTCACCTCGCAGTTCGGCGGCTACGCCGCCTTCGATTCGCCGATCGCCGCCGCCTATCGCGCTTCTGTGCAGGCGGCCTTCGACGCCTGGGAGGCGATCGCCGGTATAGATTTCGTGCTGGTTGACGACTCCGCTGAGGTCGGCATCCGGGTGGGCAATCGGTACATTGACGGGTCGGGCGCCCCCGGTCAGTCTTCCACCCTCGCTCAGGCGCAGTACTGGTCGAGCGGCGGGTCCATCGCCCGGGCGCAGCTCTACTTTGACGTGGACGCCTATACCGTCTCTTCCTTTTACCACATCGCCCTGCATGAGGTGGGGCATACCATCGGCATCGGCCACGCCTCCGATCCCAACAGCCTCATGTATTACGCCATGACGGCCCAGAACACCGACGGAGGACTGACCAGCGACGACGTCCTGGCGGCGCGCACGCTTTACGGTGGGGCAGGCGCCTCCCCATCGCTGCCCCCGCCGCCCCCCGCACCGCCTCCCCCTGCCGCGACCATCAGCCTCGCGCCTCTGGAGCTGAGCGCGAGCGAGGGCGGAGCGGGCGTGGTGCCTCTCAGCTTCGAGATCCGAAGGAGCGGCGACGCCTCAGCGGGCGCGAGCGTGCAATGGCGGGTGGAGGGCCATGGCTTCGCACCCACGTCCGCCAGCGACTTCGAGGGCGGAGCCTTGCCAGCCGGCGCCGTGACCTTCGCGCCCGGGGAGACGGTGCGCCAGGTGAGCTTTGGGGTCCGCGGCGACAATCTATATGAAAACGACGAGACCTTTGTCGTCCGCCTCACGGGCGCGGTGGGGGGGCAGATCACGGGCGATGTCGCGAGTGGGCTGATTCGCAATGATGATCCCAAGCCGACCGTCGCCTTGCAGACCACCCGGATCGAAGTGGAGGAAGGAGCCACGGGGGCCACGCTTGTGCGAATTCAGGTCACCCGCAGCCAGCCGGCCGAGGCGACGAGCAGCGTGAACTACGCCATCACGGGCGACACCGACGCGCCCGTGAATGGGGCGGATTTTCTGGGTGGCGCGCTGCCCGCTGGTCAGGTGGTGTTTGCGCCGGGGGAGACCGTTCAGTTCGTCGAGTTCAGCCTCCAGGGCGATGTCGCCGCGGAAGCGGACGAGGGTTTCCGGTTCGCCCTGTCCAGCTTTGACGGAACGCCGCTCGGCATGCGCGAACTGCGCGGCGTCGTCCTGAATGACGACGTGCACGGCCCCGTCTTCGGCACGGTGGCGGCCGACAGGCTGCGCGGTGGCGCAGCGGATGACCGCCTGCAAGGGTTCGCCGGGGACGATCGACTGGATGGGGGAGCGGGCGTTGACACCGCTGATTACGACGGCATGGCCGGGTCTTATTCCTGGTGGTCGACCGGATCGGGTGAGTGGATCGTGCAGGATCTGCGGACCTACACGCCCGAGGGCCGGGACACCCTAGTGAACATCGAGCAGCTCGCCTTTGCGGATCGCGTCGTCAAGCTCGTCGGCCTCAGCGCGGCCGAACAGGTCGCTCGGGCGGAGGAGAACATCCTGCGCAATTCGCCCGCGCCTGGGCAGACGCTGGGGTCAGGCGCGGAACCCTATGGCAGCGCGCTGAGCGCGTTGTTGAGGGCCGCCGACGCGACCACCTCCGTCGCCACCCTGAGCTACCAGTTCTTCACCGGCCACACGCCGACCAAGGGGGGGCTGGACTACCTGGTGTCGCCGTCGGGCCCCAACCCGAACAATATCAATTCGGCCTATTACCAAAGCTTCAGCCTGGAGAACCGGTACATCAACTTCGCCGTTAATCTTGGCAAGCTTGGCGAAGGCCGGGCTGCGTTCGAAGCGAAGTATGCGGCCCTCAGTCTCGCCGATGCCACGCGCACGGCCTACACGACGATCTTTGGGTCGGCTCCCGGTGAGGCCAAGCTTGAGGCCATCCTCACGCCCAGCTTCGACCTGGCCGGCCAGCACATGACGCGGGCGGAGTACTTCGCCTATTACGGCCAGGACGGCGCCGCCGGCCTGGGGACCAAGGCGGCCATGGTCGGCTGGTTGCTGGCTGAGGCCGCGAAGGCGGATGTCGGCGTCTATGCCCGCGCCAACGAGGCGTTCCTGCTCGATCTTGCCGACGGCGCGCCCCTCGGCGTTGACCTCATCGCGGCCTATGGATCGCCCGACTACATTCTGTGACTGATCGAGGTTGGGCGAGGGGCGAGCGCATGAGCAGAACGCGACAGCTGCTTGACCAGCTGATCCGCCAAACGTGCAGCACCGGCGGGCGCAAGCACCCGCCGCTGCGCCTCGTCACCGCCGCGATCAATGCGGAGCTGGAGGCCGCCGGCCTGGCCCCAGTCGGGCCGCGCACGGTCGATCGTCGGATGAAGGCGATCTACGGCCGGCGCTGGGCGCGCCGTCCGGAACCGTCGTCGCAGGCTGCGGAGCCGAGAGCCGCCGACACCTGAGCTTGCAAAAAGCCCCCGGTCTAAGACCGGGGGCTAAGCTCTTGGAGTGATCAGATCCGGCGCGCCGGTCCCATCAGCTTGACAATGCGGCTGCCGGGCCAAGGTTCCCTCCCGACGTGAGGAGGGTTGCTCTGCCGCCGCGTGACCCGTAGGACCCCCGCATGAGCAAGGGCGTGATCTTGGAGCAGATCAGCTCCGCCGGTGCGACAGACGACGGGGAGATGGCGGCGGTGGCAGTTGTCGCAGAGGGTCAGCCGGTGACGATCCTTGTCCCACGACCGCTGCAGGCGACCTTCGAGGCTGCTGTGTCTACCGCCCTGAGGCTTGCCGACGACCGCCGGCGCGCGACCTACCAGGGTGACGCAAACGCGGCCGTCATGGCCCCACCGGAGATGTTGCCGACCCAAGCCTGGGCTGTCCTCGTGCGGCGGAGCGGTGACACCGTGGACCTTGTTCTGCGCTTGGAACTCGCCAACGGGCTGCAGTACAACTTCCCGCTTGACCCGGCGGCCGCGCGGGAGATCGCCGTCGCACTTCGCGACACTGCGAGCGCGGCGTCGTCAGGAGCGGTTGATACGCCGACGCTGCAATGACCCCCGGTTGGCGGGCCTCCGCCGTCGGGACCGTGCGAAACCAGGACAGATCATGAGTCAGAACGTCGAAACCAGCGCCGAACTGGAAGCCCTCCGGGAGCGGCTGCGCACGCCGAGCCACGCCGGACTTGCCGAGGCGGCCAGCGCCGCCTTCACGCGGATCCGCGCGGATTGGGGGGGCTCCCCCGAAATCGATCAGGCGGGCGTCGCGATGATCCGCGCCTGCCGGCGCGCCGAGGAGTTGGCCGCCGCCGACCCGGCGCTCTCAAGCGAGCAGGCGTCGGAAAACGTCAGCCGCAAGGCGCTCGAGACGATCGACGCGCTCGAGGCCGCGCTCGGACGCGGGGCTCCGCAGGCGTAGCTAAGCCTGCGCGCTCAGCCGTAGGCGTAAAGCGGGGTGATCGCGCCGTCCTCGTGCACCCTTCGCACCGAGGCGCGAAGCCCAGCCATCCAGGCGGCGGCGGCCAGCTCGCGCGCCGCCTGCACGGCCGCATCAACACGGGCGTGGCGCTGATGCGGCCGGCCATCCTCCAGGAGGATCACAGCGCCTTCCGCCCCGGCGACGTCGAACACGAGCCGCTGGCTGTGCGGCAGCGAGACGCGGGCGGGGTGTACGGCTCGGTCATTGGTGTTCAGGCGGTGGGTCAGGGTCGGCTCCGGATCTGCGGGGCTCGCGGCGGCGCAGCCGCCACGATGTGGCCACATTCGACTTGCGGGTATGCTGAACATCCTCTTAGCTGGGCCGCACATCAAGGCCAGGCGAGACCATGCCCCGAGATCCCAGCTGGACACCCGCGGACGCGGAACTTCTCACAGGCAGTCTCGCGTGGGGCTCGCCGGCGGCGCAACTGGCGCCGACGCCGAGCTCCTCTTTCTACTACGAGAATATCGCGGTCTTCGACGGGACCCTGACCCCAGGCGAAACCGTCGACTACGTGAAGGTGTTCCTGCGTGCTGACGCCACCTACAACATCCTGTCAACCGGAAGCTACCAGACGCGGCTTACGATCTTCGATGCATCAGGATACCGGCTCCTGTTCGTCGATGGGGACCAGGCAGGGCAGCCCGACCCCCAGCCTTGGGACTCGATTGTCGCCTTCCGACCGGAAGCCACCGGCTATTACTACCTGGCGGTCAGCTACGAACTGGTCTCTAGCCCGAGCGGCTCCTACTCCCTGGGCGTCGGTGAGGACATCGGCGGCGACGGACGCAACACCGCCGTCTCCTCGACCGGCACCTTGCTTACGGCGTACCGCAACGTGCTGCGAGTGAGCGCCCCCAGTCCCTCGGAGAACGTCTTCATCAATGGGCTCGCCGCTCAGGTCGACGCAGGAAGCCTTCCCCTCCGCTCGGCCATCGACCAGATCATCCAGCGTGCGGACGCGACCACCACCGTCGCGACCCTCAGCTACGAATTCTTCACGGGCAAGGTTCCGAGCCAACTGGGCTACGACTATCTCGTTTCGCCGACTGGCCCGAACCCCAACAACCTGAACAGCGCATATTACCAGAACTTCAGTCTTGAGAACCGCTACATCAACTTCGCGGTGAACCTGGGCAAGCTTGGTGAAGGCAACTTCCAGTTCAACTCGGAGTACGGCAACCTCACGCTGTTCGAAGCCACGCGGAAGGCCTATGCCGAGATCTTCGGGGGGACGCCGAGCGACGGCAAGGTGACAAGCCTCCTCAGCGCGACCTTCTTCCTCAACGGTCTGCAGATGACCCGGGCGGAATACTTCGCGTACTACGGCCAGGACGGACTCAGCGGGCTTGGCACCAAGGCCGCCATGGTCGGCTGGCTTCTTGGCGAGGCGGCAAAGGCCGACATCGGCATCTACGCCAAGTCAAGCAACGCCTTCCTGTTCGACGTCGCCGACGGCGCTAGCTTCGCGGTCGACCTGGTGGGCGTGTACGGGACACAGGCCTGGGCGTACAACGGCGCCTGAGCCGTGGGCCTCAGGTCCGTGCGTAGACGTCCTCAAACCGCACGATATCGTCCTCTCCCAGGTAAGGGCCCGACTGCACCTCGATCAGGTTGAGCGGCACCTTCCCGGGGTTCGAGAGGCGATGGGTGGCCCCGAGAGGGATATACACGGACTCGTTCTCCGACAGCAGCCTCTGCTCCCCGTTCACGTGCACCTCGGCCGTGCCGTTCACTACCACCCAGTGTTCCGCGCGATGGAAGTGCTTCTGGAGGCTAAGCTTTTCGCCGGGCTTGACGGTGATCCGCTTCACCTGGAAGCGCTCGCCGGTGTGGATTCCCTCGTACCAGCCCCACGGGCGGTACACCCGGCGGGTCTGGGCCGCGGCGACATGATTGGAGGCTTTCAGCCGCTCCACCACGCGCTTGACGTCCTGGTCGGCGTGGCGATCGGCGACGAGCACGGCATCCTGGGTGGCGATCACGATCAGGTCCCGGACGCCGACGGTCGCGATCAGCGGCCCCTCGCTACGTAGGTACGACCCTGTCGTATTCTCGGCCAGCGTGTCGCCGATCTGGACATTCTCGTTCCCGTCGCGGGGGCCTAGCGCCCAGAGCGCGGACCACGCGCCCACATCGCTCCAGACGAACTCCGTCGGCACCACGGCGGCGCGGGTCGTCCGCTCCATCACAGCGTAGTCGATGGAGATGGAAGGACTGGCGGCGAAGGCGTCCGGGTCCAGGCGGAGAAAGTCCATGTCCCGGGTGGCGCGCCCGACCGCCGCTCGCGCGGCGGCCAGCACCGCGGGGGCGTGCGCTTCTAGCTCGGCGAGGAAGGCGCGGGCCGGGAGCAGGAAGATGCCGCTGTTCCAGAAGTAGTCGCCGCTCGCCAGGTACGCCTCGGCCGTGGCTTGATCGGGTTTCTCCACGAAGGCGTCCACTTTCCGGGCCATCCCACCCAGCGGCGCGCCCGCCCGGATGTAGCCAAAGCCGGTGGCGGGACTGTCCGGGATGATACCAAACAGCACCAGAGCGCCCGCCGCGGCCGCGCCCAGGCCAGTGTCGACAGCCGCCAGGAACGGTTCGGCCTCGGGAATGGTGTGGTCGGCAGGCATCACGAGGATCATCGCCTCGTCGTCCTGCTCTGCAGCCAGCAGGGCCGCAGCGCCCACCGCGGCCGCCGTGTTGCGGGCGCAGGGCTCCAGCACGATGGTGGGACGCCGGGCGCCAGCCTCGCGCAGCTGCTCGGCGATCACGAATCGATGCTCGGCGTTCGCGACCACCGTCACCGGCTCGAACCGCCGCGGGTCGGCGACGCGCAGCGCCGTTTCCTGGAGCATGGTTCGCTCACCGGCCAGCGGCAGGAACTGTTTGGGGAAGCTCTCCCTCGACAACGGCCAGAGCCGAGAGCCGGCGCCGCCGGAGAGGATCACCGGAAAGATCTTTGGAGACATGTCACCCAACTCGAAGGAGCGTCGCTTATGCCGCAGGCGCGCCGCCGGCCGCAAGCCGAGCAGGAGCAGGCGAGGGCTCAGCCTCCGTAGGTAATGTCGAAGTCCCCGCCAGCCAGGCCGACGCTCAGGCCCGTGACGCCGACGAGGCGAATCAGACCGTCGCCGGTGTTTACCCCGACGGTGGCGTCCTGACGATAGATCCACGTGTCGCCGGCCCACGCGAATACCGCCACCGTCCCAGCGGCGAGACCGCCCGACAGCGTGACAAGGACCGCTTCGAGATTGTCACCGGCCCCGGCTCCGCGCGGCGACGCCTGATTGACCAGCGCTCCAAGCTCGAGGCGATCGTCGCCGGGCGAGAAATCGAGCACCGTCGCGAAGGTCCGCACCTGTCCGTCCGAGATGCTAAGGTTCGCCAAGGCCGGCGCGGTTCCGTTCTGCGACGGCGGCGCGGCGACCGCGATCCGCAGGGTGTCCTCCCCCGCCCCGAGGGTGAAGCTCGTCCGCACCTTGGCGTAGAGATAGACGCCGAGCCGGTCGGCGCCGTCCGAGAGAAGCACCTCGTTGTCTGCGGCTCCCGGCGCGTAGTGGCCGATATCGACCGACAGGGCGCGGGAGGCGTCCAGCCGATGGGTGACGGGGGGAGCCACATCCAGGGGCGGGAAGCCGGCCAGGCCGGGGCCGATCTGGACCGAGCCCGCCCGCAGGGCGCCCAGCCCGTCGATCGACAGGGCCGAGCCGTCTCGGTGGAAGATCTCTCCGATGGAACTGGAGCTTGTCACATGGACCCTCAGCTCGCCCGTGACGCCGTAGAACAGCGCTCCATTCGAGAGCGCGCCCCCCGCAAGCCTCGGATCGAGGACGTTGTCCAGGAACAGATGCGCCTCGCGCGTCCCGCCGGCGAACTCGCCCCGCAGCGAGCCGGCGGTGTCCTTCAGGCCGAGCAACACGCGCGAGGAGGCGCCCGTCACCTGCAGGGTGGAATAGCCTTGGGTGATGTTCCAGACGTCCTGCACCCCGCTGACGTGCGCAAGGTCGACGGTGAAGACCGCCTTGATGAACCTCGGGTCGCTGGGCGGCGGACCGAAGGCGGGCGTCCCTGTGATCCACAGGTGCTCCACCGCCGCCAGCTCGGCGCCCTGCGCCAGCCCCTGGGTCGTCAGCGTGTCGTCGCCGGCGCCCCCGTCGACCCTTGCGCCCGCGCCCACCCCGGTTGAGATCCGCAGGGTGTCGTTGCCGGCTCCGGCGAGCAGACGGCCGCTGTTCGGCGCCCCGAGCACCTCCACCCGAACGAGGCTGCCAGCGATCAACGTGTCGTCTCCGCCGCCCCCTTCGACGTACCCTGCCCCCACGCCGCTGACGTCGACGAGGTCATGCCCATCACCGGTAATGATGGACTGGGTCGGTCCAAGGCCCAGGGTCGCGAGCACCGTGTCACTGTCGCCGGTGGTGCGCAGGGCAGGATCGCCATGATCCGGCCTTGCGGAGACGTCGTCGTCGAGGCCGATCACGGGCCCGACCGCGTGCTGCGGGCGCGGTCCGTAAGCCGCCAGGAGGTCGACGTTGAAGCTCGCGTGGCCATCCAACGCCAGATCCTGGAGGAAGGCCGCATTGGCGGAGACGTAGGGGCCGAGCGTCTCCTTCGCCGCTTGAGCCAGCAGCCAGCCCACCAGGGCGGCCTTGGTTCCGAGGCCCTCCGGCGTATCCTGCGCCAACTCCGCGAAGTACGCCGCCCGGCTGTAGGTCCCGCCCCGGCCATCCGGCACGGCGTCGGACAGCAGCAGCGAAGCCTTCTCGCCTGAGGGCGTCTGGCCGAAAATCTCCAGATAGGCCTTGCGCACGGTATCGGCGAGGCTGAGCGGACCGTACGCGGCCTCGAAACGCGCCCGACCTTCCCCGTGCTTGCCGAGATTCACGGCGAAGTTGATGTAGCGGTTTTCGAGGTTGAAGCTCTGGTAGTACGCCGAGTCCAGGTTGTTCGGGTTCTCGCCGAGCGGCGAGACGAGATAGTCGAGCCCCTCCAGCCGCGGGGTCAGCCCGGTGAAGAACTGGTAGCTCAGGTTCGCGACGCTGGTCGTCCGCAGGGCGAGTTCGATGACGCGGGCGACCGCGCCCGACAGCGATAGCCCGCCGGCGTCCACCTGCGCAACGAGGCTGGACAGCAGAGTCCGGTCCCCGGCCGAAGCGAGCGCGGGATCGACGCGCAACACGTGCGCATAGACGGTGCGGAGCGTGTGGGCGGCGGGCATCGTGGTCCTTTCGCCCGAATGTCGGCCATCAAGGAGCGGGGAACAAGCGGAGCCGGAGCCGCCCTGACGCGGGAGGGGGCGAGCGCGGCATCCTGCCGCGCTCGAGACGTGCTATGATGGCGATAGGTCGAATCGGAGCGGCCGCACGCCCAGCGCGGTTGGTTGGATGACTCAGACGGTTTCAGAATCCTACTTCGTGCTCGGCGGCTCCAAGGCCGGAGACCTGCGGTTCTACGCCAGCGCCGTGGCGGTCATCCCCAACCTCGGCGCCGCCATGCGATTCATCACCCGCGAGCAGGCGGAATCGAAGCTGCCCGAAGCCGCGTCGCAAGCGCGGGACCTGCGGTGGCGGGTGCTGCACGTGGAGCAGACCGCCACCCTCGCGCCGGTCTGACGCGCGGCATTCGGTCCCCTTCGCAAAGTCCAGAAAGGGCATCACACCAGCTTGGGAGGTCCCATGCTGCGTTTCCGCTTCTTTGATCAACTGGGCGTCGCCGTCAGGGAAGACCTGGTCCGCGACGGAGGGCTTTGCGTCGCGCAGGACACGGCGCGCGCGCTCCTGGAGGCGCGCGGCTACACCCGCGCCGAAATCTTCCGGGAAGGACGGATGATCGCCCGCCTGAGCGACGCCTCCGGAGTTTCTGAGGCTGGTTAAGCGCGCGGTGCGTAGAGGCTCTCAAGGCTCCTCCCCCTCCGGCGGCAGGTTCCGCTCCAGGGATGCGCGCGCCTCGTTCAGGTCCGCCGCAATCCGCATGGCGTCCTCCACCCGCAGACGCAGGGCGCGCACGTCGAGCAGCGCGGTCTCGCCATCAAGTTGCAGTGAGACCTGATTGGCTTCCGGCGCGTCGTAGCGGAGCGCGAGCTCGCGCACGGGCACCTGCAGCGCTTCGGCTATGCGACGCGCGTGCTCGATACGTGGCAGCGAGATGCCGCTTAGGTATTTGGAGATGCGATCCGGGCCGACGCCGGCGGCCCGGGCCAGGTCCGACTGCGACCACCCCTTCGCGGCGAGCAGGTCGCGCACGCGCAGGATGAAGTCCTGCTTCCGCTTCTCACGCCCGGCGCGCGTCTCCTGGCGCATCTGCTCCCCCCGCCTTCGACGCCGTATAGCCGCCGATTCGCGCGAACCTGACCATGGCGCCCCGCCACGCGGGTTCACTCCTCGCGGAACGCGTCTCGCAGCGTGTCTGTGATGGGCGAGATCAGGAAGTCGAGCACCGAACGTTGGCCCTGAACGATGACCACCTGGGCCGGCATCCCGGGCGTCAGCGCCGCGCCTGCGGGCAGCTTCGAGAGTTCCTTCGGATCCATGGCCACATCGACACGGAAGAAGGACTGCCCCGTCTGCTCATTGGTGATCCGGTCCCGGGACACCAAGGTCACGCGCGCCGCCAGCTCATCCGAAAGTCGAGGATTCAGCCCGGTGAGCCGCACGCGCGCGGCCTGCCCCAGGCGGACTTGATCCACTTCCTCGGGCCGGATCATGGCCGTGACGGTGAGCGCCGAGGTCCCGGGCACGATCTCCATCAGCAGCTCCCCCGCGCCCACCACCCCGCCGGGGGTGAATTGGGCGAGGTTGAAGATGTAGCCGTTCACCGGCGCCCGCACGACCGTCTGCGCGAACGCCTGGCGGGCGGTGGCGAGCCGCGGCGCCACATCGGCCAGCCGGGCCTGGCTCTGCTCGAGCGCCTCGGCCGCCTGACTCTGGCGCTCTTCCCTCAAGGCCTCCATCTGGAGTCGGGTTTCTCCGATCTGCTGGCGGGTCCTGGCGACATCGGTCGTCAGCTGGGCCCGCCGACCGGCAAGTTCGGCGAGAGTGCGCTCGTAACGGCGGACCAGATTGGTGGGCGCGTAGCCGCGCGCGTTCAGCTCACGGTAGCCACCAAGCTCCTCCTGAGTCAGCCTCCGCTGCTCATCGACGGAGGCCACCTGCGCCTGCAGCCCGGCGACCTGCGTCTCGAGCTGCGCGATCCGCTGCCGGAGCACGGAAACTTGGCTCTCAAAAACCTGGAGGCGTTGCAGGTAGAGAAACTCCTGGTCGCGCAGGAGCCCGGCCACCCGCGCGTCCCCGGCGCGTGCCGCCAGTTCCGGCGGAGCACGGTAACGGCCGCCGACGCCGGCCTCTAGGCTTATCCGAGCCGTCTGGGCCAGCAGGGTGTCGTACTGGTTCTGATATACATCCACCGCCGCCCGAGCTTCTACGTCCGAGAAGGTGAGCAACGGCTGGCCAGCTCGCACAGGCACGCCCTCGCGCACGAGGATCTGCTTGACCTGCCCTCCCTCACGTGGCGCGCGGAGGGTCTGCCGCTGGACCTGCGAGCGCACCTCGCCGGCGCCGGTCACTCCGGTCTCGAGCCGCGTAATCCCGGCCCAGACGCCGAGCCCGAGCACCAAGGCGGCGATCACCGCGGCGCCCAGGCGCATCGGCTGGGTCAGACGCGCACGCATCCGGCTGTCGCCCGCCATCCCGTCCAAAGGGTCGTAAACCGCTTCGAGTTCGTGACGCACCTTGGCGCCCGTCCTCGGGCTCATCTTCCGGCCTCCACCGCCGGAACGGCCTGTGGCTTTGCGAGGCGCGCGAGGACCTGATCCCTCGGTCCGAAGAGCTCCAGTCGCCCGTCGCGCAACATCAGGATCTTGTCGGCTGACCGGAAGGCGCCTGCGCGATGTGAGATCACCACAATTGTGGATCCGGCGGCCTTCATGCCATCGATCCCGGCAAGCAGCGCCTCCTCTCCCTCCGCGTCCAGGCTGGCGTTCGGCTCGTCGAGCACCAAGAACGCGGGTTCGCCGAACAAGGCGCGGGCGAGGCCGACACGCTGCCGCTGGCCCGCCGAAAGCACCACCCCGCCCTCGCCGACGTCGGTGTCGTAGCCGCGCGGAAGCCGGAGGATCATCTCGTGCACGCCCGCCGCGCGCGCCGCCGCCACCACGGCGTCATCCGTGGCGTTCGGCCGAAACCGCGCGATATTGTCGCGGATGGTGCCGGCGAAGAGTTCGGTGTCCTGCGGAAGGTATCCGATGTGCCGCCCGAAGTCCGCGCGCTCCCAGCCGAACACGTCGGCCCCGTCGAGGCGCACCACCCCCTGCTGCGGGCGCCAGATGCCCACGAGCAGTCGCGCCAGCGTCGATTTGCCGGCGCCGGAAGGACCAATCACCCCGAGGAATTCGCCGGGTTCCAACGCGAAGTTCAGATTCACGAGCACCAGGCGCGACGCCGCTGGCGGTGCGAAGCTCACCCCCTCCACCGAAAGCTTCCCCAGGGGCCGTGGCAGGCTCGTGCCGAGCGCGGTCCTCTGCGTGTGCGCGAGCAGCGCCTGCACCCGATCGTGGGCCCGCACCATGTTGCCCAACGCCTCCCAGGACCCGACGATGCGCTCAATCGGCTGCAGCGCGCGACTGGCCAGGATCATGTTCGCGAATAGCATGCCCGCATGCACTCGGCCGGTGATGATGAGGTAAGCGCCGAGCGCAACGATCAGAACCTGCATGCCCATGCGCACCGCCTTGATGGTGTCGGCATAGGCGTTGGAGACCTCCGAGGCGGCGGCGCCTCGCTCCAGGCTGACGCTTCGGTGACGTGCCCACGCCGAGCCGAGGGCCGGCAGCATGCCCATGGCCCGCACCACCTCCCCGTTTCGCAGCGCAGCATCGGTGAACCCGTAGCTCCGAAGCGCCGCTTCGTTGGCGTCCTTGAGCGCGCCTTGAGTTCCGCGCATCTGGGCCACCGCGAGGGCCAGCAGGACTAAAGCGCCGGCCAGGGTGACGATACCGACCAGCGGGTCCACGACGAACAGGATCAGCAGGAAGACGGGGATCCACGGCAGGTCGAAGATGGCCGCGGCCGCCACCCCGGTGAGCGTCTGGCGGAAGGTGTCGAGGTCGCGGAGCGCCTGGGCCCGGACCCCGGCCTCGCCGCGCACCGCGGCGTCGAACAAGGCGGTGAACAGGGGCCCCGAGACGCGCTGGTCGAGCGACATACCATAGGCGATCAAGATCCTTGCTCGCATGTCGTCGATCACGCTGGAGACCGCAAACACGAACAGGGTGGCGGCGGTGAGGGCGAGCAGCGTCCCCTGGCTCTGGCTGAGGAGCACCCGCCCGTAGATCTGGTAGGTGTAGAGCGGCAGGGCGAGGTAGAGGAGGTTGGAGACCAGGCTGAAGGCGAAGGCGACCAGAGCCGGCCTCCGGCCCTCCCGCAGCGCCCGGGTAAGGGCGGTGTCGGGTTGATTCGCAAGGAAGGTCAGAAACTTCATCCCGCGACCGGCTCCTCCGGGACCGCACGCCCCGCACCGACGCGCCCCCGACTTGTCGCACGCTCCGGGCTCGGGCTAGTTGCGCGGCGCCAGCGATGTTGTCAATGCGGGGACTCCACGGCCTCGACGGCCGCAGGCTGCTGGAACGAGCATGGGTGGTGTGACGCCTTGATCCTGAAGAACAGGCCGCCGCCGAACGGGTCGACGCGGGGCGTTCGCCTGCGTTCTGCAACCGTCAGACTGCTCCGTAGACTCTGGAAGGTTGCGCCCTTGCCGACGGCGGTCCGCCGGCGCGCCCACCTGGCGCTCTACGCCGTCGCGCCGCAGACCCGCTCGGCGGTCGAGCTGACCGGCCTTTCGGCGGCGGCGGCCGACGTCTCTCCTCGTGCCCCCCGAGATATTCCGGCCGGCGACTTCATCCTCTCCGGCTTCCTGACGGATCACAGCGGGGTCGGCCGTGGCGCCCGGCTCTCCGCCGAGGCGTTCCGCCGGGCCGGGCTCGCGCCCAGGCTGCACGACCTGCGCCAGAATCCGGACGGGTGGGGCCGGAGGGAGCCCGGCGGCGTATGGTTCGCCCACTGCAACGCCCCCGAGGCCGCACACTTCCTGCTCCGGAGCGAAGACCCGCGCGGCTGCTATCGCGTCGGCTACTGGGCCTGGGAGCTGCCACGCCTACCGCAAGCATGGGCCGAGATCGCCAAGCTATTCCATGAAATCTGGACGCCAAGCGCCTTCGTGGCCGGCGCGGTGCGCAGCGCTGCGCCGGAGGTTCCCGTCCACATCGTGCCGCATCCGCTTCCCGGAGTTGACCGGGTGACGCCTGAGCGAACCGCGCTCGGTTTTCCGGACGGGACCTTCGTCTTCCTGAGCATGTTCGACGTGCGCTCATCGGCGACCCGCAAGAACCCTCGGGCGGCGATTGAGGCCTTCCAGACAGCGTTCGACCCCGATGACGGGAGCGTTCGGCTGGCGCTGAAGGTCAACGCCCAGGAAGACGGGCGAGCCCCCGTGCGTGAACTTGAAGCCGCCGCGGCGGGCTGGCGCAATATACAGCTGATCGATCGGGTTCTCTCCGACGAAGGCGCGCTCCGCCTGCTCGCCAGCGCGGACGCGTTCGTCTCGCTACACCGATCTGAAGGGTTCGGCATGGCGATCGCTGAGGCCATGGCCCTCGGACGCCCGGTCATTGCGACGGACTGGTCGGGGAACAGGGACTTCTGTCAGCAAGGTGTCATCCCGATCCCTTTTAGCTTGGTTCCGGTTGTCGACCCGACGGGTGTCTATGTGGCGCCGCAGGACCTTTGGGCCGAGCCGGACCTGACTGCTGCGGCCGACGCTATGCGGCGGCTCGCTGATGACCACGCCTGGGCGGCCTCGTTGGGGCGGACCGGTCGCGCCCACATCCGTACGATCCTCCCCCGCAGCTATCCGGTAGAGCCGTTCCGCCGCTGGCTCCGGCAGCCGCCGCAGACACCGAGCTAGTTCGGGCTCGATGCTGGCTGCACCATCAACGCGAGGCGGCGGGCGTTTTCAGCCCAATCGATATAGGGCATCGCTTCGGACCGTTGATGCTCACCGCGCTGTCGCAGCGCCAGCCAGTCCGCTAAAGCGCAGGCCAGCTCGGCCGGATCGGAGGCCGAAAAGAAGGCTGCGTGCCGCCCAGCCACTTCTCGGAACACTGGGATGTCTCGGGCGAGGATCGGCAACCGGTGCCTCGCCGCCTCGATGAGCGGGAGTCCAAAACCCTCCCCCCAGGAGGCGGCCAGCAGGCAGCTGCTGCGCTGAAGCAGCTGCTGCAGGGCCACGTCATCCGCGTCCTGGAGCCAGTGCAGCCGATGGCCGAGCTCCGGATGGCGCTGCAGGCGCTGGACGGTGTGCGGGAGTTCACGGCGCAGCCTCTCGGGCAAACCGCGCCACCCTTCTGCGCCCACAATCACCAGGCGGACTGGCAACCCCTGCGCCCAGAGGCGCTCGAAGGCGGACAGCGCCTGGTCGTAGCCCTTCCGGGGCTCCACCGTCCCCACCATCAGGAAGGTCGGCATAGCAGGTTCCAGGACGTCCACAGGCAGGGCGTCGCCCGCAACCCGGCCATGAGGCGCCTTCTCGAAGTCGGCCCCATGCGGAAGCCGGCTGATCCGCAGTCGTTGCAGTTCGCCGGGCTCATGCCGCTCCAGCCAGTCCAGCAGGTCAGAGCGGACAGCGCCGGAGATGGCGATCAGCTGATCAGCCGCGCGGGCCGCGGTCCGCAGCCACCGCTCATGAACCTCGTCAGCGCCCGGCGGAAAGTGTTGCGGGACCGTCAACGGAAGAATGTCGTGCACCAGGACGTGAATGCCCACTCCCTTGTCTCGGAGTGCCTGCAGAAGTCCCGCCGCCTCCGCCGCCGCCACAGCGGCAGGCGCGAGGTCGGGGACATAGTAGATGTCACCCTGGCGGACTTCCACCGGCTGGTCCTGGAGCCAATGCTCCGGGAGTTCGAGTAGACGCGAGGCGTAGCGGCGGGCGTAGACCAGGTGAACACCGCCGTCGGCTTGAGGGGCGAGCCGAACGGGCTCGACGCGGCAGCCCGGCGGCGGGTCATCCAACAAGGCCTGAAGTTGCGCCCGGACCACCCTCTGGATTCCGGTCTGCAGGTCGAGCTCGGCGATCGCGGTCACGTCCACGAACATCTGCCGGAGCCCGGGCCGCGGTCCGGATGCCGCCGCCAAAAGCTGCGCTTCCCGCAGCAGCGCAGGCAGCCTCGCGCGGCGCCCGCCTGCGCGGACCCGCGCTGCGGCCAGCGCCCGCGGGTCGTGCAGCGGCTCGGCTTCACGCGCGGCGCGCTCAAGCTCGGCGCGGACTCTCACCGCCACGAGCGCTGGATCATGCCCATTGGCGATCACCCGTCGGCCGGCCGCGGACATCCTCGCCCGCAGCTGGGGATTGTCAGCCAAGCGCCGCAGGGCCGACACCAACTCGGCGTCCTCGAACACCTCGGACAGCAGCAGCGCCGCGCTGGAGGGCGTCTCTGCCAGGCTGCCGTGCGCATTCACCACCACCGGGAGGCCTGCGGCCATGCAGTCGAACAGAGCTGCGGAACTCTCTCCACGGCTGTGCAGGCGCAGCTGCACAGCAAAATCCGCAGCGGCCAGATAATCGTCGTAGATCGCGTCGTCGACGTAGCCGGTGATCCGGACGGTACCGCCCGCCGCCGCATGGAGACGCGCACGGACCGCGGCTCCATACGCGTCCGCCGCTAGCTCACCTACAAAGACCAGGCGACCGCGACCCTGCAGACCCGAGCTCAGCCAAGCTTCGACGACTCGATGAGTAAGCTTGGTCTCCCCGCCAAAGCCGAAGCTGCAGACGAGGAGCTCGTCTCGACCGACGCCGAGCCGGCGGCGGGCTTCGACCCGTGAGGTCTCCCGCGCCGACTGAAGGAACGGCGTGACCGCCGTGCGCATCGCCGCGTCTGGTCCGTAATGCAGGGCGGCCAAATCACGAGCATGGGCGCTGTGGACGAGCACGCGCTGACTCTGCTCGAACACGAAGCCGGAGCTGGGGTGGCGAGCGAGCAGGCCCGACGGGGAGGTCGCATTCGCCAGCGACTTCACGGCGCTATAGCCGTGACTCTCGTAGAGGGTTCGCGCCCAGCGGCCGCTGCGCCCTTCCGCAGAGTCAAGGGCGAGGCAAAGGTCCCCGAGGCCAAAGTCGTGCAGCAAGACGACCCCCGGGTGTCGCTCGAGCAGGTCGACCATCCCCAGATGGAACGGCGCATTGCCGAACTGGTACAGGACGCGGTCGAACTCAGCCGCGCGGCGCGTGAACCAGGCCTCGCCTTCCGCGGTCCACCCCTGCGCCCGGGCGCGAGCTGGCGCGCTGGTGATCAAGGTGATTTCGTAGTGCTCCGAAAGCGCCTTAGCCAGCTCTGCGCCATATCGCGCGATGCCGGTTCGATCCGGAGGAAAGGGGGTCACGAGGGCAAGGCGCAATTTCTCCCCGGCCGCCGCGGCTGGCCTCGACGTCTCGAGGCGCTTTAGCGCGAGGAGGACGCGCTGACACTGCTGCAGCTCCGCCCCTCCCGACTGCGCGCGCAGCATGCGGCCGGCCACGAGCAAGACGCCCTCACGACGCACTCGCCGCCACAAATGGGCGGTGATGTACGGGGCCAGACGCGCATAGTGTCGGCTGAGGTTTCGGGCGGCGGCGACGAAATCCCGCCTATAGAAGGGCCGGCGCGGGCGTGGGGGGACGCAGTCGGGCAAGGGAGGTCTGGAGACGGGCTCAAGCGAAGAGGTGGAGGACGGCGCGCGGCGTGCGCAGCGGGCGCTCATTAGCACTGTGCTTCGCCAGTGGGAACGCCGCGCCTCGTGACCGTCGCCCAGAGACATGGCAGCTACTGACGAAGGACGAAGGGCCGCCGCCGCACCGCGGCGAGCAAGACGTAGACCGGGCGTGCTGGCGCCGGCGCCCCACGAGTTCGGCCTCCCGGCCACACGCGCGTGAGATCGGCGGCGGCACGAATGCCTGCCACGGCGTCCGCGCACTTCGGCCCCACCGGACTCGAGACGCCGCCCTGGATCAGCGACAGCGGCTGGGCGCGCCTAACTTACTCGGCTGCTGCGGGAGACTGACGGGGGGGGGGGCGCTACAGCAGGCCGAATTCGCGTAGCGCCGGCGCGAAGTTGACGTTGTCGTGGTTGTCGCGGGAGAGCTTGACCAGGGCGAAGCGGCGGAGCTCCGGCAGGCCGGCCCAGGCCGCCGGGGTGGGCGGCCGCAGGCCGAGGCTGGCGGCGTGGCGGAGCACCTGCTCCGGGGGCGCGGGCGCGCGCCAGGACCCGCAGGGCGGCTCCGCCAGGGCGCCGGCCTGCTGGGCGGCGCGGGCGGTGACGAGGTCTTCCAGATGGTCGCGCCAGGCAGCGGCTTCGGCGTCGGTGGCGCAGGGCGCCTGAAGCAGGGCCTGGCGGTCGGCCCGGGTGAAGCGGCTCCACTGGCGGAGGGTGAGCTTGATCCCCACCCGATCCAGCTTGAAGCGGACGGCCATGGGGATGCAGCGCAGGCTGGCGACGAAATCCTGCTCGAAGGCGAAGAGCTCGGCGTGGCTCATGCGCAGACGGCCCGGGGCCCGCTGAGGCGCTGCACGGCGGGCAGGCCGGCGACCTCGCCCACCACGATGAGCACCGGACCGCCCTCGCCCGCCAAGCGGGCCTCGGCTAGCCCGGCGAGGGAGCCCGCAAAGAGCCGCCGCGCCTCAGGCCGCCCGGCCGATTCCACCACGGCCGCCGGCGTGACGGCGGGGCGGCCGGCGGCGATCAGGCGGCGCGCGAGTTCGCCGGCTGCGGCGCCGCCCATGTAGACGCAGAGCGTGGCCTCGGGATCGGCGGCGGTCGCCCAGTCGGCGCTGAGGGTTCCGGCTTCGAGCCGGGCGGTGGTGAAGACCACCCGGCGGGCCTCCCCGCGGTGGGTGAGCGGAAAGCCGAACTGGGCGGCGGCGGCGCAGGCGGCGGTCACGCCGGGGATGACCTCGATCTCGATCCCATGCGCCTGGAGGAAGGCGGCCTCCTCGCCGACCCGGCCGAAGATGGAGGGATCGCCGCCCTTCAGCCGGATGACCTGCAACCCGCGGCGGGCCAGGCGCAGCATCAGGCGGTTGATAGTGGGCTGGGCCATGCTGGTCCGCCCGGCCCGCTTGCCCGTCTGGATCTTCAGGCAGGCCGCGGGCGCGAGCGCCAGGATCTCCTCCGGGACCAGGGCATCGTAGAGCAGGGCCTCGGCGGCCTCGACGGCGCGCAGGGCGCGGAGGGTGAGCAGGTCGGCGGCGCCGGGGCCGGCGCCCACCAGTCGGACACGGCCGGGCTTCATTTCAGGCGGCATGGCGAACCTCACGGGCAGGCGCGTCGGAGAGGAGGCGGGCGATCTCGGGGCGGCAGGACCCGCAGGCGGCGCCGGCCCCCGTCGCCTCGCCGATGGCGTCCACGTCGCCGCAGCCGCCGGCGACGGCGGCCTGGATGCGGGCGCGGCGGATGCCGCGGCAGGCGCAGACCACCGGGCTCTGGTCGACGGCCCGGTCCAGCGGCCGGCCGACCAGCAGGGCCGCACGGTCGGCGGCGCTCAGTTGATCTGCGGCAAACAGCTCGGCCAGCCAGTCGCGGGGCGGCAGCGCGCCGGCGCCGGCGGTGAACAGGACGTGGGTCAGCCGGCCGGCGCGGATGTAGGCCTCCCGCAAAGCGCCGGTGGCGGGGTCTTCGAGCCGCAGGACGTCGCCGGGCGCCTCGCGCAGCAGGTGGCGGCGCAGAGCGTCGCGTTCGAGGGAGTCGCCGCGGCCCGCGATCTCGTGCAACTGGGCATGGCTCTGAGGGATGCGGCGCCAGACGAGGTCGAGCCCGGGCGGCAGGGCAGCCGGGTGGCGGGCGAGGAAGAAGCCCCGCCAGGTCTCCCGATAGGGGCGCACGCGGGCGGGGGTATGCTTGAACTCCGGCTGGCCCGAGCGCGGGTCGACCCTGGGCGCAACCAGCGGATTGGCCCGGCCGGACGGCGCATAGGCCGCGCTCCAGTGCATGGGCAGGAAGACCGAGCCGGGGCGCTGGCGATCCGTGAGGCGTGCGATGGCGACGGACTCGCCGTGGCGCGTCTGCACCCGGGTGAGCCGCCCCTCCGTGATCCCGAGCGGCTCAGCATCGCTGGGGTGGATCTCCACGAACGGTTCGGGGGCGTGGCGGCAAAGATCGGCGGCGAGCCCGGTGCGTGTCAGCGTATGCCAGTGATCGCGAACCCGGCCGGTGTTGAGCGCTAAGGGGAACGCGGGGTCCACGGCTTCGGCAGGGGCCTGCGCTGACACGGGGACCATGCGGGCGCGGCCATCGGGCGTTGGGAAGCGGCCGTCGGCGAACAGGCGCGGCGTGCCGCCGGCGGCGGTCACCGGCCACTGCACCGGCTCCAGGGCGTCATAGCCCTCGGGCGCCAGACCCACCAAGGGACCCAGGTTCAGCAAACGGTCGCGGTTCTCGTAGGCGGTCAGGCGAGCCCACTCGCGAAACACCTGGGCGTTCGAACGCCAGGCGAAGGCCTCGCCAAAGCCCATGGCGGCGGCCACGTCAGCGACGATGCGCCAGTCGGCGCGGGCTTCGCCAGGCGCGGCCAGGACAGCGCGCTGGCGGGAGATCCGGCGCTCGGAGTTGGTGACCGTGCCGTCCTTCTCGCCCCAGGCAAGCGCCGGCAGCTTCACGTGGGCGAAGGCGGCCGTGTCCGTCTCCGCCATGACGTCGGAGACGACCACAAAGGGACAGGCGGCCAGGGCCTCGCGGACCCGGCCGGCGTCGGGCAGGCTGACGGCGGGATTGGTGGCCATCACCCAGAGCGCCTTGATGCGGCCGTCGCGCACGGCCTCGAACATCTCCACGGCCTTGAGACCGGGCCGCGGCGCGATGGCGGGCGCGCCCCAGAACCGCTGGACCCGCGCCAGGCTTTTCGGATCGAAATCCATGTGGGCGGCGAGCGTCGTGGCCATGCCGCCCGTCTCGCGGCCGCCCATGGCGTTGGGCTGGCCGGTGATCGAGAACGGGCAGGCGCCCGGCTTGCCGATCCGTCCGGTGGCGAGGTGAGCGTTGAGTATGGCGAGCCCCTTCCCCACCCCTTGCGCGGACTGGTTGGCGCCCATGGAGAACAGGCTGACGGTGCGCGGCGTCTCGGCGAACCAGCCGTAGAAGCGCTCCAGGTCCTGGGCGGGGACCCCGCAGTCGGCCGCCACGGCGAACACCGACTGGTCGGCGCGGGCAAGCTCGGCCTCCACTTCGGCGAAGCCGGAGACATGGGCGGCCACGTAGGCGCGGTCGACCGCGCCGCGCCGGAGGAGGTCGGCGAGCAGCCCGTTCCACAGCCGCACGTCGCTTTGCGGCGCCAGGGCGAGGTGCACGTCCGCGCCCTCAGCGGTGTCCGTGCGGCGGGGGTCGATGACCACATGCCGCTGGCCGCGAGCGCGGGCGGCCTCCATGCGGCGGAAGAGGACCGGGTGGGTCCAGGCGGCGTTGTGGCCGGAGAACACCACCAGGTCGGCGAGATCGAGGTCCTCGTAGCAGCCGGGCACGAGGTCGGCGCCGAAGGCGAGCTTGTGGGCCACCACAGCGGAGGCCATGCAGAGCCGGGAGTTGGTGTCGATGTTCGCCGAGCCGATGAAGCCCTTCATCAGCTTGTTGGCGGCGTAGTAGTCCTCGGTGAGCAGCTGGCCCGAGACGTAGAAGGCGACGCTGTCTGGGCCGTGGCGGGCGATGGTCTCGCGGAAGCGGCGGGCCACCAGGGCCGTGGCTTCGCTCCAGGCGGCCCGGCGCTGGCCGATCATCGGGTGCAGCAACCGGCCGTCGAGCCCGACCGTGGCGCCGAGCGCCGCGCCCTTGGAGCAGAGCCGGCCGTGGTTCGCGGGATGGGCCGGGTCGCCGGCGACCTGCAGCGCCCGCCCCTCCCCGGCCTCGGCGGATATCCCGCAGCCGACGCCGCAGTAGGCGCAGGTGGTGCGGACGGCCGCCGTCATCCGGTGCGGCCCAGCAGCAGACGCCCGTCCTCGACGCGCAGCGGGATCACCGGGGCGCAGCCCTTGCCGCGGTCGGCGCCGAGCGGCTCGCCGGTGGCCAGGTCGATGGACCAGTTGTGCAGCGGGCAGGCCACGGCGCGGCCGTGGACGATCCCCTGGCTGAGCGGCCCGCCCTTGTGCGGGCAGGCGTCGCGCAGGGCGAAGACCTCGCCGTCGCCGGTGCGGAAGATGGCGATGTCGCCGGCGGGCGTGGGCACCCGGCGGGCGCCGCGCACCGGGATGTCCGTGACGGCGCCGACGTCGATCCAGGCCATGGGGTCTTTGACGAGGGCGTTCATGCGAACTCCATGCGGCGGGAGAGCGGGTTGAATTCGGCGGCGTCGCGGCCGGCCACCCGTTCGGCCCAGGGATCGATGCGCGAGAAGCGCTGCGAGTAGGCGAAGCGGTCGAAGAGGGCGCGACGCTGGTCGGGGGCCTCGACGGCGGCCTTGATGCTGTCGAGGCCGACGCGGGCCACCCACTTGTAGATGCGCTCGAGGTACCAGCCCTGCTCGCGGTAGAGCTGGGTGGCGGCGCAGATGGTCCACAGCGCCTCCTGCTCGGTGGCGACCTTGGTGAGCAGTTGGGTTCCCTGGATGTGCAGGCCGGCCGCGCCGCCGATGTGGATCTCGTAGCCGCTGTCGACGCAGACGACGCCGATGTCCTTGCAGGTGGCCTCGGCGCAGTTTCGCGGGCAGCCGGAGACGGCGAGCTTCAGCTTGGCCGGCGTCCAGGAACCCCACATGAACTTCTCCAGCCGCACGCCGAGACCGGTGGAGTCCTGGGTGCCGAACCGGCACCACTCGGAGCCGACGCAGGTCTTCACGGTGCGCAGGCCCTTGGCGTAGGCGTGGCCCGAAACCATCCCGGCGCGGTTCAGGTCGGCCCAGACGGCCGGCAGGTCGTCCTTCTTCACGCCCAGCAGGTCGATGCGCTGGCCGCCGGTGACCTTGACCGTGGGGATGTCGAACTTGTCGACCACCTCGGCGATGGCCCGAAGCTCGTCGGCGCTGGTCAGGCCGCCCCACATCCGCGGCACGACCGAATAGGTGCCGTCCTTCTGGATGTTCGCGTGGACCCGCTCGTTGATGAACCGCGACTGCCGGTCGTCGCGGTAGTCGCCGGGCCAGGCGCAGAGCAGGTAGTAGTTCAGCGCCGGCCGGCAGGCGGCGCAGCCGTCGGGCGTGGTCCACTCCAGCGCCTGCATGACCGCGGGCATGGACTTCAGGCTTTCGGCGACGATCCGGCGGCGCACCTCGTCGTGCCCGTGGGGCGTACAGCCGCAGACCGGCTTGGGGCCGGTCTGGACCTCGAAGGCGTCGCCCAGGGTGAACTTCAGGATCTTCTCGACGAGCGGCGTGCACGAGCCGCAGGAAGCCGACGCCTTGGTCACGGCGCGGACGCTCTCCAGGGTGTTCAGCCCCTGGTCAGCGATGGCCGTTGTGATGGTCCCCTTGCAGACGCCGTTGCAGCCGCACACCTCGGCCTCGTCGGCCATGGCCGCAACGGCGGCGCTAGGGTCGAGCCCCCGAAGGCCCTCCGTCACCGCCTGGCCGAACACCAGGGTGTCGCGCAGCTCGCTGACGTCGGCGCCCGAGCGCATGAGGTCGAAGTACCAGCCGCCATCGCCGGCGTCGCCGAACAGGACGGCGCCGGCGAGGCGCCCCTCCTCCAGCACGATCCGCTTGTAGACGCCGCGGCCGGCGTCGCGGAACACGATGTCCTCGCAGCCGGGGCCGCCGGCGTGCTTGCCGGCCGAGAAGACGTCCACGCCGGAGACTTTCAGCCGGGTGGAGAGCGCAACGCCCTGGAAGGTGGTCAGCCCGTCGGTGAGGGTGTCGGCGAGCGCGCGGCACATGTCCCAGATCGGGGCCACCAGGCCGTAGCACTGGCCGCGGTGCTCGACGCACTCCCCGACGGCGAGCACCGCCGGGTCGGAGGTAGTGAGCGTGTCGTCGACAAGGACGCCGCGCCCGACCCCCAGGCCGGCCGCGCGGGCGAGCGCGGCGTTCGGGCGGATGCCGACGGCCATCACCAGCAGGTCGCAGGGGAGCACCCGGCCGCCCTTGAGGCGCAGGCCGGCCACGCGCCCCTCCTGGCCGACGATCTCCTCGGACTGGGCCTCCAGCACCGTCTCGACGCCGCGCGCCGCCAGGGCCTCGGTCAGCAGGAAGCCGGCCGAGGCGTCGAGCTGGCGCTCCATGAGCACGTCCATCAGGTGGACGACGGTGGCCGCCATGCCGCGGCGGGCGAGGCCGTAGGCGGCCTCGATGCCGAGGAGACCGCCGCCGATCACCACCGCCCTGGCCCCGGGCTTGGCGGCGGCGATCATCGCCTCCACGTCGTCCAGGTCGCGGAAGGTGACGACGCCGGCGAGGTCCGCCCCCGGCAGGGGCAGGCGCACGGGGTCGGAGCCGGTGGCCAGGATCAGCCGGTCGTAGCCGACCTCCAGCCCGCCCTCGGCGCTGACGGTGCGGCGCTCGCGGTCGATGCCGGTCACCGCGCGGCCGGCGTGCAGGACGATGCCGTTGTCGCGGTACCAGGCCTCGTCGTTGATCACGATGTCGGCGAAGGCCTTCTCCCCCGCCAGCACCGGCGACAGCATGATGCGGTCGTAGTTCACCCGGGGCTCGGCCCCGAAGATGGTGATCTCGTACCGGTCGGGATCGCGCCGAAGCACCTCCTGCACCGCCCGGCAGCCGGCCATGCCGTTGCCGATGACGACCAGTCGTTCCTTGGCCATGGGACTTGCTCCTGGAGGGCGGGTCAGAGGCGCAGGGCGGCGGCGCCGGCGCCGGCGAGCTCGGGCCAGGTCCGGCGCCAGCGGGCCTTCACCCCGTTCAGGCCGAGCAGGGCGACCAGGGCCAGGGCGGCGAAGGCGAGCAGGCCGGCCTGGTAGGCGCCGGTGGCCTGCTTGGCCCAGCCGAGGCTTGAGGCGAGATAGAAGCCGCCGACCCCGCCGGTCATGCCGACCAGGCCGGTGACCACGCCGATCTCGCGACCGAACCGCTGGGGGGCCAGCTGGAAGACCGCGCCGTTGCCGGCGCCCAGGGCCATCATGGCGAACATCAGCAGCGCCAGGGCCAGCCAGGGGCTGGGCTGCTGGAAGCTGGCGAGCGCCAGGCCCAGGGCGGCCAGGACGTAGACGACGGACAGGGTGCGCACGCCGCCGAAGCGGTCGGCCAGCGCCCCGCCGACCGGCCGCAGGAAGGAGCCCGCGAAGACGCAGGCGGCCGTGAAGAAGCCAGCGGTCACCGCCGGCAGGCCATACTCGGCGTTGAAGTAGATGGTCAGGGAGGACGAGAGGCCGACGAAGCCGCCGAAGGTGACGCTGTAGAGGCCCATCAGCCACCAGGCGTCGCGCACCTTCAGGACGTCGAGGTATTCGGCGAGCTTCTTGGGCGGGGGCCGGTTCGGCGCGTCCTTGGCGAAGATCAGATAGATCGCGAAGGCGCAGGCCAGCGGCAGGACGGCGAGGCCGATGACGTTCTGCCAGCCGTACGCCTGGGCGAGGCCGGGCGCGAACAGGGCGGCGAGCGCGGTGCCCGAGTTGCCGGCCCCGGCGATGCCCAGGGCCAGGCCCTGGTGCTGCGGCGGATACCAGCGCGACGCCAGCGGCAGGGCGACGGCGAAGGAGGCGCCGGCGACGCCCAGCACGACGCCCAGCAGCAGCACCTGGCTGTAGCCGTGGACGCCCAGGAACCAGGCGGCGGCGAGGCCGGCCATCACGGTGAGCTGCCCGAGGATGCCGGTCCGCTTGGGCCCGATGTGGTCCACCAGAACGCCCGCCACCAAGCGCAGCAGGGCGCCGGAGAGCACCGGGATGGCGACCATCAGGCCTTTCTCGGCCGGCGTCAGGCCGAGGTCCTTGGCGATGGCGACGCCGAGCGGGCCCAGGATCACCCAGACCATGAAGCTGAGGTCGAAATAGAGGAAGGCGGACAGCAGGGTGGGCATGTGCCCAGCCCGCAGGAAGGCGCGGCTGACCATGGGAAGGCCCTCGGGAGGGGTTGGGTGCTGGCGTCGTCGCCGGGTTCGGGCGGCTCGCCATTGAGCCTTCAAGATGCTCCGGACGCCGTTGCCGGGAGCGAGGTCAGGATGCCCCGGACCGCCGGGGAGTCACGCGGCCGGCAAGCTGCGCCGCAGCATCTTCCTGCTGCAGCGCGGAAAGTGGGCGCCGCGGGCGGCCCGGGCGCCTGGAAAATGAGCTAGGCGGCCGCGCGCAGGCCGGGCGGCGGGACCTCGGCTCAGCCGTGCGCCGCCGCGGCGGCGTGGAGGTCGGCGCGGTAGACCCGGCGGGCGGCCTGGGCGACGTCCAGGTCGGCGGGGGCGTGACCCCAGCGCTGCATCTGGCGGAGCAGCCATTCGGCGTCCGCAGGGTCGGGCCGCGCTGCGCGACCGGAAAACCGCATGCCCGCCAGGCCGGCGGCGATCACTGGGGCGGGCGCGCCCACATGCTCCTCGCGCGCCAGCAGGGCGGCGAGCGCGTGGCGGTTCTCCGCCTGATCGGCCCAGGCCGCGGCGCGGGCCAGCGCGCGCAGCAGGGCCTGCAGCCGCCCGGGGTGGGCCTCGGCCCAGGCCTCCCGCACCGCCAGCACCTTGTCGGGGGCCTCGGCGGACCGCAGCACCACCCGGCCCGCGCCGGCCGCCTCGGCGGCCGAGTTCCACGGCTCGCCGGCGGCGAACCCCTCGACCACGGCTCGGGCGAGCAGCTCGTTCATTCGGGACGGCGCAGCGACGGTAAGGCGCAGGTCGCGATCCGGCTCGAGGCCAGCGGCCGCCAGCCAGTCGCGCAGCAGGTAGTTGTGGGTCGAATAGGGAAAGACCACCGCCAGGGTCAGGGGGCTCGCGCCTGCCGCGCGGCGCCGCGCGACCAGGCGGCCCAGGGCGGCGGCGTCGGGCTGCGGGCCAAGGGCGTCGACGAGCCGGGCGGACAGGGTGACGCCGGGCCCGCCGCGGTTCAGGGCGAGCGGCGCCACGAGCGGGGCGGTGTGGCCGCCGCCGAGGCCGAGGGCCGCGGCCAGGGCGGCGGGGCCGAGCATCTGGGCGCCGTCGATGACGCCGAGGGCGAGCTTGTCGCGCAAGGTGGCCCAGGAGACCTGCCGCTCCAGCTCTACGGCCAGCCCCTCGGCGGCGAAGCAGCCGCGCGCCTGGGCGACGATCAGAGGCGCGGCGTCGTTCAGCGGCACGAAGCCCAGGCGGATCGGCGCGGCGGTCATCTGCCGTCCTCCTTCAGCGCGCCAGCCAGGGCCAGCAGGTCGGCCGCGACCACGGCCATGGCGCGGTGGGTTTCCATGGAGAGCCGGCGCAGGAGCGCGTAGGCGGCGGGCTCGTCGAGGCCGCGCTGCTGCATGATCAGCGCCTTGGCCCGTTCGATGGTCTTGCGCGAGGCGAGGTCGGCCTTGGCCTTGGCCAGCTCGTCGCGCAGCTGGGACATCAGCTGGAAGCGGGTCATGGCGACCTCGAGCACGTCGCGGACGCGGGCCTTGGAGAGGCCGTCCACCACATAGGCTGACACCCCGGCCCTCAGCGCGGCCTCGCCGAAGCCGGGCTCGGAGCGATCGACGAACATCACCACCGGCCGCGGGTTCGCCTCGGTCACGTCGCGCAGGCTGTCAATGACATCGCGGTCGGGGCTGTCCAGGGCGACGACGATGACGTCGGGCTCGAAGGCGGCGGCCTCGTCGCCGTGGAAGACGCTGGCGCGCCGGACCTCCAGCGGCTCCACGCCGGCCAGGCCCTCGGCCACGAGGGCGGCGCGCGCGGCATCGGGATCGACGATCAGGACACGCATGTCAGGCGACTTAAGCCGCGCCTCGGGTTGCGCCGCAGCCGGCGCAGCCCCGCAGGTCCCCGCCCCGCCCGATCGCCTTCGGAAGCGGCGCCCGGCGCCCTATTCCTCGGCAGGTCCGCGGGCCAGGAAGGCCGCCAGCAGGGCCTCGCGCTCGGCCGGCGTGTTGGCGCCGCGGAGCCTGGGGATGGCGTCGGCGGCGGCTTCGAGCAGCCGCACGCCCGCCTCCGTGAGCAGGCGCGCCATGGACCAGCCGCGGCCGGCCAATGGCGGCAGATGCGCGAGGTCCAGCACCAGCGGCAGGTGCAGGCCGGCGTAGGCCGCGCCCGGCGGCGGCGTCTCCAGCAGCGGCGCGAGGTCGGAGGCCAGCAAGGTGGGCGCGTCCACCGCCAGCACCAGGGCGCGGCCGCAGCCCGCCGCCCGCAGGGCCGCAGAGCCGGCCATTACGCCGGCGACGGGACCTCCGCCAGCTTCATCCACCGCCGGCAGACCGAGGTCCGAGGCGCCGACGCTCAGCACCGGCCGCGCGCCGACTTCACGCGCCCGCAGGGCGACCAGGTCGACGGAGCGCAGGCCGCCCCAGGCGAGGCGCGCCTTGTCCTCCCCCATCCGCGACGAGGCCCCTCCCGTCAGGATCAGCGCGCCCAACACGTCCCGGCCCTCCTGTGGTGGAGCGGAGATACCCTTTCGGCGGGTGGAGCCATTAGACGAGAACAGCCCCGGAGGCGGTCGCCTCCGAGGCTGCTGGTTTACCGGGCTGTGGGCCTCGTCAGGCGCCGAAGATCCAGCCATCCGGAAGGGTCGAGAGCTGGACGCCCGCAAGGACCAGGCGAGCCCCGCCCTGCACCTCGACCACCCGTGTCGCCGCCGACAAGGGGGACGCTCTGACGGACGATACCGGAAAGCAGGATCACCGGGTCGCCGTTGGACAATGAAGTCCGACACCCGGTGGACCACCGGCGTGGGCGGGTTGGCCAAAGCCGAAGGACGCCCGGGCGGTCTGGGAGCAGTGCGCCGATACGGAGCAGGGCTCCATTAGGGCCGCAAGTGGCCCCGAACCGACATCAGCCGAGCGGCCGAAGCCTGACCCGGCCCGCGGAATCGGACAAGGATCGCGGCGCCTCCGCGGTGGGCAAGGCCCAGCGCGGACATGCGCCATCCCCCCCGCATCGTAGCCACTGGCAAGATCCCGATAGAGCTGCAGCCACGGTCGCGGATCGGCAACCCGATCTTCAGCGGCGCATCTGCACCTTGCTTTACTAAACCTGTGGATGGTGTACTGACGATCCAACCAGTTCAGGTTGCTGCTCGATTCATGGATGGTTCCCCGCTCCAGGACGCGACGGGCCGGACAGCGACCCTTCCGCTGGTGCTGCGCGCGATCCGACGGCGCCGCGGTCTCCGCTCCGCCGAAGTCGCCAAGGCCATGGGCTTGCCCCTGCGAACCTTCCAGCACTTCGAGTCTGGCCGAGGCGGGATCGACATAGACCGCATTCACCGGTTCGCCGAGGTGACCGACGCAGACGGCTATGCGATCATGCTGGCGCTCGATATCGGCTCACCGGACTTTGCGATCCACTGCCTCGACAACAAGGCCGCCACGGTGATGCTCGTGGCGCTGCAGCGCTTCGACCGCGGCGCCGGGGCCAACATCGCGAAGCTGGACCCGAGAAGCATCATCGCCATCTTCGATCGGGCGTTCGACGATCTCACAGCCAAGGCGCGCGAGCACGAGGTGGTGCTCGAGAGTTGGATGACGGACACGTCCTTCACCCGCGCCTACGCGCCACCGGATTAGGCTGGAGCCGGCTGCGGCGGCGCACGTCGCACCAGGTACCCGAGGTCCTGGGCCTTGAGAACCGCCTGCAGGCGGGTGCGCACGTCGAGCCGCGCGTAGATCCTGCGCAGATGACCGTCCACCGAGCGACCTGAGATCCCGAGGATCATGCCGATCTCCCACGCACTCTTGCCCTCGGTCACCCAGGTGAGGATTTCCACCTGGCGCGAGGTCAGGAGCGACCGCCGGTCTGCGGGCGCTGCGGCGAGCATCGGCAGGTAAGAGGGCGACGGATTGCCGGACAACATTCTGCTCCTCCAATTCAGGTCAAGCGAACCGCCTGACGACGCCATTATGAATATTTGTCCGCTTATTACGTTCCGACTAACATCTCCACGGCTCACCCTGTGTATTCATACGCCACCACGCCAAATCACTGCGGCATGCGCGCAACCATATTGCGCCACTCGCAATCCACATAAACTCATCGATGACTTGCTCTAAAGGCGCTAACGCAGCAACACACTAGCACCTGACGCGGCCCTACGCCTCGCCCGGGATCGAAGGCACGGGCAGTCTCCCCATGGACAGGAGACCCCATGCCACTCGACCCCGCCGCCTTCCTCGAACTCGCTGCAAGCTGCGCCCCCGGCGTCGCACCTGCCACGCTCATGGCGGTGGCGCGTGTGGAGAGCGGCCTCGATCCGCTGGCGATCGGCGTCAACGGCGGCGGACGGCGCCCTGCTCCAAGGACCCCCGAAGAGGCGGTCGCGGCCGCTCGCCGGCTGATCGCCGCCCGGCGCGACATCGACCTTGGCCTCGGTCAGATCAATGTCCGCAACCTGGGCTGGCTCGGCCTCACCCTTGCCGAAGCCTTCGACCCCTGCCGCAACCTCTCCGCCGCGGCCCGGGTGCTGGCGGACGGCTACCGGCGGGCGGCTCGCCGCCACACACATGAGCCGCTGCGGATGTCTGCTGCGCTCTCCTACTACAACACGGGCCATCCTCGCCGCGGGCTCGCGAACGGCTATGTGGCGAAGGTCCTGGCGGCGGCCGCAGAGACGGACCTTCCCCCAGCGCGCCTTCAGATCACGGTCTCCAGCGCGCCCGACCCCCCGCCCTGGGACGTGTTCGGCCAAGCCCGTCGGCGTGAGGCCGCATCTTTGCAACGCCCCTCCCCCGCTCCCTCTCCCGGAGACCAGTCTTGAGCCTCCTCCGCACCCTGGCGTTCGCCGTCGCGGCGGCCCTGACCGCCACGCCCGCGCTCGCCCAGTCCGGCGCCGTCGGCGGCGACCTGGCCGGCTTCATCGAGAACATCATCGAGCTGCTCAATAGCGGCGTGGTCCGCGGACTGGCTGTGATTGCGGTGATCCTCACCGGCATAGCGTGGATGTTCGGGCACCTGGACCTCAGGCGCGCCGGCACCGTGGTCGTCGGGATCATCGTCATCTTCGGCGCCTCCACCATCGTCGACATGATCACCGGCGGGGCTGGCTGACCATGTTCGACGCCAAGCCCCTCACGGAGGACATCCTGTTCCTCGCCTGCACGCGCCCCGCCCTGGTGCTCGGCGTGCCCATGGAGGCCATGGGACTGAACCTCATGGCCTCCTCCGTCGCCTTCCTGGCCGGCGGCTCGCTCCTCTACCTGCTCTGTGCGCCGGCCCTGCACCTGGTCTTTCGCGCCGTCTGCAGGGCCGACCCCAACGCCTTCCGCGTCCTCTGGCTCTGGCTGGAGACCCGCGGCCGCGCCCGCAACGCCGCCCTGTGGGGCGGCGGTTCGCCCACGCCCCTCGTGCTCCGGAGACCCCGCCATGGGTAGCCTCGCCCGCGGCCTGCCCGCCGCCGCCCTCCTTCGCGAGACCGCGCCCGAGCCGCGGCTGCCCTACGCGCGTCACGTGACCCCGCAGGTCCTGGCGCTCGACAGCGGCGCCCTGATGATCAGCTTCCGGCTGGACGGGGCGAGCTTCGAGACGGCGGACCCGGACGAGATCAACGGCTGGCACGAGCGCCTGAACGGCGCCTGGCGAAACCTCGCGTCGGAGCGTCTCGCCGTGTGGCACCACCTTGTGCGCCGTCCGGCCGACCCGCCCCCAGCTGGCGCCTTCCGATCCGAATTCGCACGCAACCTCGACGCGGCCCATCGCGCGCGGCTGGGGCGGCGCCAGCTCTTCGTCAACGAGCTCTACCTGACCCTCGTGCGCCATCCCGGCCGCGAGGCGGCCGAGCGAACCCAGGCGTGGGTCGAGCGGCTGATCGGGGCGTCCAATTTCCACCTGGCCGAGGCGGACGGCCTGCGGCTCCTCCAGGAGGCCGGCCGGGACCTGGTGCAGCACCTCGCCCGCTACGGTCCGCGGCCGCTCGGCGTGTACGAACGGCAGGGTCTCGCCTTCTCCGAGCCGCTGGAGATGCTGCGCCTGCTGCTCACCGGCCGCTGCGAACGGGTGCCGCTCGTGCGCGGACATCTGGGGGGCGCCGCCTACGCCGCGCGGCTGATCTTCGGGCGCGAGGCGGTGGAAATCCGCAACGTGGGCAGCACCCGCTTCGCCGCCATGCTGGGCGTGAAGGAGTACCCGGCCGCCACCCGCCCGGGTCTCTGGGACGGGCTGTTGTCGGCCCCGTTTCCGCTGGTCGCCGCCCAGTCCTTCACCTTCCTGTCGAAGGCGGCGTCTCGGGCGGTGCTCACCCGCAAGCAGAACCAGCTGCTGTCGGCCCAGGACCGCGCGGCCTCCCAGGTGGAGGGCCTCGACACCGCGCTCGACGACCTGCTCTGCAACCGCTTCGTTCTGGGCGACCACCAGGCCTCGGTGCTCGTCTACGGCGACACCGCCCGCGAGCTCGCCGCCCATACGTCGCGAGCGCGGGCGATCCTCGCGGACTCCGGGCTGGTGGCGGCGCGCGAGGACCTGGGCCTCGAGGCCGGGTTCTGGGCGCAGTTCCCGGGCAATTTCGCCCTGCGCCTGCGGCCTGCGACGATCACCAGCCGCAACTTCGCCGCGCTCGCCCCCTTCCACACCCACCCGTGCGGCCGCCCCGAGGGGAACCACTGGGGCGAGGCCGCCGCGGTGCTTCGCACCACCGCCGCCTCGCCGTACCACTTCAGCTTCCACGTGGGCGACGTCGGCCACACCTTCGTCTGCGGCCCGTCCGGCTCCGGCAAGACGGTGGTCCAGAACTTCATGCTGGCCGCCCTCGAGAAGTTCGACGCCCGCCAGGTGTTCATCGACAAGGATCGAGGCTCGGAGATCTTCGTCCGCGCCTGCGGCGGCCGCTACGCCGCGCTCCGCCCAGGCGCGCCGACCGGCTTCGCGCCCCTCAAGGCCCTGGCCGACACGCCGCCCGACCGGGCCTTCCTGACCGCCCTCGTGGCCCAGCTCACCCGCGCGCCGGATCGGCCGGCCAGCGCCGCCGAAGCCCTGGCCATCGACCGGGCGGTCGAGGCCGTGATGCGGCTCCCGGCGCAGGCGCGCTCGCTCGGCGCCCTGCGCGCCCTCCTCGGCCAGAGCGACGCCGCAGGCCTTGGGGCGCGGCTGGAGCGCTGGTGCGCCGGCGAGGCGCTCGGCTGGGCGCTCGACGGGCCCGCGGATGCCCTCGCCTTCGACGCCCGGTTCGTGGGGTTCGACATGACCCATGTGCTGGACGCCCCCGAGGTCCGCACGCCGCTGATGATGTACCTGCTCCATCGTATCCAGGGGCTGGTGGACGGGCGGCGGCTGGTGCTCGACATCGACGAGTTCTGGAAGGCGCTAAGCGACGACGCCTTCCGCGCTCTGGCCGAGGACGGGCTGAAGACCTACCGCAAGCAGAACGCCTTTCTGGTGCTGGGCACCCAGTCCCCGGCCGACGTCCTGCGATCGCCGATCGCCCACACCATCGTCGAGCAGTGCGCCACCAAGATCTTCCTCCCGAACCCGCAGGCCAACCCCCGCGACTATCGGGAGGGCTTCGGCCTCACCGCACGCGAGTTCGCCCTCGTCCGGGATGAACTCGATCCGGCGCAGCACCGCTTCCTGGTCAAGCAGGGCCTGAATTCCGTGGTCGCCGAGCTCGACCTCAGCGGACTCGACGACGAGCTCGCCGTCCTCTCCGGGCGCACGGAGACCGTGGACCTGCTGGACGCCGTCCGCGCCCGGCACGGGGACGTCCCCTGCCACTGGCTGCCCGCCTTCCACCGCGCCCGCAGGAGCCTGCCGTGAGTTTCCGTCGCGCCCTCATGCTGGCCGCGGCCTTCCTCGCGGCGGCCCAGCCCGCCCGCGCGCAGTGGATCGTCCATGACCCGACGAGCTACGCGAGCCTCATCCGCCAGGCGCAGACCGCGCTCGAGCAGCTCCAGCAGCTGAAGGCCCAGGTGGAGGAGGCGCGCCGGCTCTACGAGGGCTTCGCCAACGCCTCCGGCGCGGGGGCCTACGCCCCATCCCTTCATGCGACAGGCCTGCGCGCCTTCCTGCCGCGCCTGGCGGACTGGCGGTCGGCGGCCGACGGCGACCTGGAGGCCCTGGGCGACATCGGCCGGCGGGCCCGCGAGATCCGCGAAGCCGGTCGGCTCCACCAGGCGCCTGCCGGCGACCCGGCCGGCCAGGACCTCGAGCGCGCCGGCGACCGTGCCGCCCGCGACGCCGCGCTCGGCGAAGCCGCCGCCCAGGCCGGCGCGCAGCGCCTGCAGGGCCTTGCGGAGCTCGGCGCGCGGCTGGACCAGGCCGGCAGCGCACGCGCGGTCATGGACCTGCAGGCCCGCCTCGCCGCCGAACAGGCCATGGCCGTCAACGACCAGATGCGGCTGCAGGGCCTCGCCATGGCCCAGGCCGCGGAGGAACGCCTGCGGGCGCAGCGCGATCGTGAGCGCGCGAAGGCGGCCGCGGAAGCCCGCCTGGTGGCGCTCCGGAGCGGCTTCCGATGACCGGCGGACATCGCCTGCTGCTGCTCGCGCCGCTCGCGCTCGCCGCCTGCCACGGCGCGCCTCGCCTCCCGGCGGCCCTCTGCAGGGCCGCCCCGCCCCAGAGGCTCGCACCGGCATGGCCGACGGCCGCGCAGAGGGGGGCGCCCAAGCTCGCCGCCGGGCGGCGCCTGGCGGTCCTGCGCGAGGGGTTCGCCCGATGATCGCCCAGTTCGGCGTCTTCGGCCCCGCCTACGCTTTCGTGGACGCGCGGCTGGACCTGTTTCTCGGCGAGAGCCTCCCGCGCGTCGCGGCCGAGGCCGCGGGGCCCACACGCGCCGCGCTGGTGCTCTACGTCCTGCTCTACGGCGTCGCGATCCTCCGCGGGGCTATCGCGGAGCCGATCCTCGATTTCGCCGTCCGCTCGGTGAAGCTCGCCATCGTCCACCAGCTCGCCACCACGTCGGCGTACGGCGACTGGGTGACGGTCCCACTGTTCCATCTGCTGCCCGATGCCCTGGCGCAGGCGGTCAGCGGAACGCGCGGCTCGGACGCGGGCGCGGCCTTCGACGACTTCCTCGCGCGCGCCGGCTACCTCGGCCAGAAGGCGGCGGCGGCCGCCACCGCCTTCGACTGGCTACCGCTGGTGGTGTCCGCCATCGTCCTGGCGGTGGGAGCGCTCGCCGCCGCCCTCGGCTTCGGCGTCGTTCTGCTCGCCAAGACCGCCCTCGCCCTGCTGGTGGCGCTCGGCCCGATCTTCGTGGCGTGCGCGCTGTTCGAGGCGACGCGCCGGTTCTTCTTCGGCTGGCTCGCCCAGGCCGTGAACTACCTGGTCCTCTTCGCCCTGATCCTGGCGGTCTTCCAGCTGGTGCTGGCGCTGGTGGCGGACCGCTGGGCGGACCTCGACGGCCAGGACCCGGTGCTGGCGGGCCTGCTGTTCACCGCCCTCAGCCTGCTCGCCGCGATCTTCTTCCTTCAGACGCCCGCCATAGCCGCCGGGGTTGCGGGCGGCGCCAGCCTCGGCCTGGCCGATTTCGGCGCGGCCGCGGGCCTGCGCGGCCACACCGCCGTCCACACGCGCCCCGCCGGCGCGGGCGGACGGCCGCAGACCCGCCGCGAAGGCGGGACCGTCCGTCCCATCGGAGCCCCTGCATGACAAGATCCCTGTTCGTCCTCGGGCTCGCCCTGGCGACGCTCACCGCCTGCGCGAGCCCCCGGGACACCGCGCCCGGCTGCCGCGGTCGCCTGCGGCCGGCCAATCCGAATGGCTCGGTGCTGTCGCCCGGCGCGCCCGCGCCGGCGCTCTCCGCCAGCCCCGCCGCCGCCTGCCTGGCGTGGCGCCCATGACGGTGGAACGGGGCGGGCTCGGCGCCTACTTCCGGGAGGCGGCGACGTGGGACCATGATCGGCTGCGCCGCGCCGAGCGCTCTCGCCGCCTGGCCTGGTGCGTGGCCGGCGCGGCGGCGCTCCTGGCGAGCTGCGCCGTCCTGGCCGTGGCGGCGCTCACCCCGCTGAAGACGGTCGAGCCCTATGTGGTCCGCGTGGACCGCGCCACGGGGGCGGTGGAGGTCATCCGCGGCCTCGAGGGCGCGCCCGTCGACCCGGAGGAAGCGGTCACCCGCAGCTTCCTGGCGACCTACGTCCGGGCCCGGGAAGGCTGGCTGCTCGCCGCGGCGGAGGCGAATTTCCGCCAGGTCTCGATCATGTCGACGCCCGAAGAGCAGCAGCGCTGGGCCGCGGCCTTCCGGCCCTCCAACCCGCTGAGCCCGCAGGTGCGGCTGGGCGTGGCTGGCGAGGCCCACGCGGAGATCCGCGCGATCAGCTTCGTCGCCCCGAAGGTGGCCAACGTCCGCTTCCGCCGCCTGGTCCGCCGTGGCGCCGAGGCCGAGGAGAGCGACTGGATCGCCACGGTCGCCTTCACCTACGCCCGCGCGCCGATGTCCGAGGCCGATCGGCTGCGCAACCCTCTGGGCTTCCAGGTCTCCAGCTATCGCGCCGACCCCGAGGTGGTGAAATGAACCGGCTCCCCCCATGCGCCGTCGCAGCCCTCATGCTCGCGCTCGCCGCCCCGCAGGCCCTGGCGCAGGCCAAGCCGCCTAAGGACGATCCCCGCATCCGCACCGTGGACTACGCCCCAGGCCAGGTGGTGCGGATCGCCGGCGCCCCGCGCACCGCCACCCAGGTGCGGTTCGCGCCCGGGGAAACGGTCCGCCACGTGGCGCTCGGTGACGCCGCCGCCTGGGAAGCGGCCCCGGAGGGGGATGTCCTCTTCCTGCGCCCCACCCACATGGCGGCCGCCACCAACCTCCTGGTCACCACCGAAGGGCCTTCCGGCGCACGTCATTACGCCTTCGAGCTGGTCGCGCGGCCTCGGCCGGGGACGACAACGGCGGGAGTCTACGTCCTGCAGTTCCGCTACCCGGCCGAGGCCGGTCGCGCCCTGGCCCGCGCCCTCGACGCGGAGGCCGAGGCGCTGCAAGCCCGTGTGCTGCAGTTCCGCGTGGAACAGGCCGCCCTGGAGGGGCCCCGCAACCTGGCCTACGTCCTGCAGGGTTCCGAGGGGATCGCCCCCTCCGAGGTGACCGACAACGGTCGCTTTACCGTCCTGCGCTTCCCGGGCGCCCGCCCGATGCCCGCCGCCTATGTGGTCTCCCCGGACGGTTCGGAGCGCCTCGCCCGCTCCGACGTGCGCGGCGAGTTCCTGGTGGTGCACGAGACCGCGCGTCGCCTGCGGCTGCGCCTAGGCCGCGAGGTGGTCTGCATCGTCAACGCCGCCCCACCGCAGGACGAGGCTGCGACGCGCCCCACCCGCACAGCCTCGCCGGACGTGGCGCGCACCGCCAAGGACCGGACGCCGTGAGCGGCCCGCCCTCCGGCGACGATGACGCCGACCTGCCGCTGGACCGGGCCCTTTCGCCGGTCGCTGGCCGGCTCTCCGGCCGTCGTGGGCGGCTGATGGCGGTGGCCGGGCTCGGCTTCGGCTGCGTGGCGCTGGCCGCCACGGCCTGGCGCGCCGACCGGCCGGCGGACCTCCCCGCGCCGGACACCCCGGCCCGGCAGGTGGTGGCGTTCGAGTCCGCCGCGCCCCTGCCTGCACCGGCGCCCGAGCCTGCCCCGGAGCAGGACGGGAACCCCGCCACGCCTCGGACCCGCATCCCCGCCCCCATCCCCGCCCCCGCCCCCGCCTTCGCGCCTCTACCCGCGATGGCGATCACGCCCACCCCACCGCCCCCGCCCCCGCCCCCGCCCCTTCTGGCCTACGTGGCGCAAAGGCGTCCCGACGGGCCGCTCGCCCCGCGCCCGATGGTTGCGCCAGAGCGGCCGACCGCGCCGAGCGAGCTGGAGGCGCTGCGCCAGGGCTCCCGCATCGGCGGGGCGGCGGCCCGCCGCCTAAGCGACCGCAGCTTCCTGATCCTCGCCGGCTCGGCCATTCCGTGCATCCTTCAGACCGCCATCGACACGTCCACGGCGGGGCACGTCACCTGCCAGGTCGCCGCGGACATCTGGTCCGACAATGGCGCCGTCGTGCTTCTGGACCGGGGCACGCGGGTGCTGGGCGAATACCGGGCGGGAATGCGCCAGGGCGACCGCCGCGTCTTCGTGCTCTGGACGAGGGCGGTGACGCCTGACGGGGTGGCCGTCGACCTGGCCTCCCCGGGCGCGGACGCGTTGGGCCGGGCCGGTCTCGGGGGCGAGGTGGACACCCGCTTCCGGGAGCGGTTCGGCGCGGCCCTGCTGCTCTCGGTGGTGGACGAGGCCGCGGCTGCAGCCATCCCCCGATCGGACGAGGCCGCCAGCATCCGGCTCCCGTCGCAGGCGGCGGCCATGGCGGTGGAAGGCTCGGCGGGACTGCGTCCGACCCTGCGCAAGGCGCAGGGGGCCGAGATCACCATCCTGGCGGCCCAGGACCTGGACTTCTCTGGCGTGTACGGCCTCGAGGCGCGCGAACCGTGAACGCGGGCACGGCCGTCCTAGAGCACTACCTCGCCCCGCTGCGGCCGCACCTGGCGGCCGAAGGCGTCACCGAGGTGGTGGTGAACCGTCCCGGCGAGGTGGGGGTGGAGCGCTACGGCGTCTGGGACTGGCGCGAGGCGCCACAGCTCACCGAGGACTGGCTCCGCCCCCTGGCCGTGGCGGCGGCCGCCGCCACCCGCCAGGACGTCTCCGCCGAACGGCCGATCTGCTCGACGACACTGCCCGGCGGAGAGCGGTGTCAGGTGGTGCTGCCGCCGGCGGCCGAAACCGTCTCGCTCACCTTCCGCAGGCCTTCCGCGGCGACCCTCAGCCTCGACGAACTCGCAGCGCAGGGGCTGTTCCGCCAGGTCGCCCGGGGCGCCCCGCACCTGCGGCCGCATGAGGCTGAGCTCGTGGCGCTGCGCGATGCGGGCGACTGGCCAGGCTTCCTCGCGGCCGCGGTTCGGGCGCGCCGCAACATCCTGGTCTCCGGAGCGACCGGCTCGGGCAAGACCACGCTCGCCAAGGCCCTGGTCCGCCACATCCCCGAGACGGAGCGCGTGATCACCATCGAAGACACCCGCGAGCTCGCCCTGCCCCACCGCAACGCCGTTCGCCTGCTCTACGCCAAGGACGGCCAGGGCCAGGCGCGGGTCGCGCCGCGGGACCTGCTGGAGAGCGCGCTGCGCATGCGGCCCGACCGGATCCTGCTGCAGGAGCTGCGCGACGCAACGGCCTTCCACTACCTGCGCACCGTCAATACCGGCCACCCAGGCTCGATCACCACCGTCCATGCCGACAGCGCCCGGCTGGCCTTCGAGCAGCTCACCCTGATGGTCAAGGAGAGTGAAGCCGGCCGCGATCTCGCCCGCGACGACATCCGCGGCCTGCTCCACGCCCTGGTGGACATCGTCGTGCAGATGCGCCGCGCCGACGGCCGGTTCCAGGTCAGCGAGATCTGGCATGAGCCCCTCCCCGCCCGCCACGCCGCAGGCTAGGGCGGCGCTTGCCGCCGCAGCGCTCGCCGTCTGGGCCGCGCTGGGACTCGCCGTCGCCCTTGCCGGTCTCGAGCGCCTCGCGCCCGCCAGCCAGGCCCCGGCCGCGGCGGCGGCCTGGCTCTGGACCTGGCGGGACCATCCCGAGGTCCGGCTGTGGCTGGCTCGGGGCGCCGCTGCCTCGAGCCTCGTCCTGGTCGCCGCCACGGCGCTAGCCGCAGAGGCGGCGCGCCGGCCGCTGCACGGCGCCGCACGCTGGGCCGGCGAGGCCGACATTCGCAAGGCCAGACTGCGCGCCCGGCGCGGCATCGTGCTCGGGCGCCAGGGCGGCCGCCTCCTGGTGTTCGGCGGGCCGGAGCACGTGGCGCTCTACGCCCCCACCCGCACCGGCAAGGGCGTGGGGGTGGTGATCCCCAACCTGCTCACCTGGCCGGACTCGGTGGTGGTGCTGGACATCAAGCGGGAGAACTGGGACGCCACCGCCGGCTTCCGCGCGGCGCGGGGCCAGGCCGTCTTCCTCTTCGACCCGCTCGACCCCGAGGGCCGCACCGCGCGCTTCAACCCGCTCGGCCACATCGAGCGCTCGGACCCCGTCGCTGTCGTCGACGAACTGCAGCGGATCGCCGCCATGCTGTTCCCCGCCCCGGCGGCCGCCGATCCCTTCTGGGCGGAGTCCGCCCGCACCGGCTTTGTCGGCGTCGGCGCCTACCTCGCCGAGACCCCGGAGCTCCCGTTCGACCTCGGCACGCTCTACGCCGAGCTCGTGCGCGGCGATCCCCGGACGCGGTTCCCGCGCCTGGCCGCCGCCCGCAAGGCGGAGGGCCGGCCGCTCTCCGCCGGCGCGGTCCGGGCCCTCACCGACTTCTGCAGTGCGTCCGAGAACACCTTCGCGTCCATCCGCCAGACGCTCACGTCACGCCTGAACCTGTGGCTCAACCCCAGGGTCTGCGCAGCCACGGCGGCGAGCGACTTCGACCTGCGCACCCTGCGCGACCGGCCGACCTCGATTTATCTCGCCACCTCGCCGGAAAACCTTTCGCGGGTGGCGCCGCTCTATAACCTGCTGCTGCAGCAACTGGTGGACGGCCTCTGCCGCGAACGCCCCTCCAGGGACCGCCCCCAGCTGGAGGTGCTCGTCCTGCTCGACGAGTTCGCCCGTCTCGGCCACGCCAGCGTGCTGGCCAAAGGCTTCGCTTACGTGGCCGGCTATGGGCTGCGGATGCTTCCGGTGCTGCAGAGCCCGGCGCAGCTGCGGGGCGAATACGGCGCGGACCTGGCCGAGGAGATCCTCGCCAACTGCGCGGTCGAGGTGGTCTTCGCGCCCAAGGGGCTCCGGCTGGCGGCCGAACTTTCCGAACGGCTCGGCTACGCCACCGTCCGCAGCGCCGCCCGCACGCGCCCGGCGGGGCTCGCCGCCGGGCGGCGCACCCTCAGCGAGACCGACCAGCGCCGCGCCCTGATGCTCCCCCAGGAGCTGATGCGTCTTCCGTCGGACCGGCTCATCGTGCTCAAAGCCGGCGCCCCGCCCGTGCTTGGCCGGAAGATCGCCTACTACCGCGACCCGACCTTCGCCCGCCGTGTGGTCCCGCCGCCGATCGTGGCCCCCATCGCCGCCCCTGACCCGCGGCCAAGCGACGAGCCGGAAGACCTGGCCATCGACCCGCTCGCCCTCGCCGCCCTGGCGCCTGCGGGCGCCGCGGACCTCGCCCCGCCCCCTGACGAGGCGCCTGTGGCGGAGGTCGAGGCCTGGGTGGCGCGGTTCATCGATGCGGCCGCCCGCGCCCCCGCGGAGACCCGAGATGCCCGCTGAACGCACCAACCGGCTGGAGGCGGAGGCCTACCCCCGGCCGCACAGCCTCGGCGACGCGCCGGAGGCCGTCCGCCGGCGCTACCTCGTGGAGCGCGGGCCCGGCCGGAGCCTCGGCTACTTCGTCGACGCCGTCGCGCCGACGCCCGCCTTCCGCGACAAGGGCCGTCGCCTGACCACCGAACGTAACGACCCGCACGTGGTCCGGGACGTGGTGGCGATCGCCGCGCACCGCGGCTGGACGGCCGTTCGCGTGACGGGCGCGCCACCGTTCCGACGGGAGGTCTGGCTCGCCGCTCGCGCTCGGGATATCGAGGTCCGGGGCTACCGCCCCACCGAGCGTGACCTCCAGGCGCTGGAGCGGACCCGCCGCCCGGCCGCAGAGCCGCCGCTTCCCGCCGCAGCGCAGGCGACCCTCGACGCCGCCGCGACGGTCATCCGGGGGCGTATCGCCGAGCCCGCCGTCGCGGCCCGACTGATGTCCGCCGCCCGCGAGCGGATCCTGCGGTGGCTGGAACGCGGCGCCACCTTCGAGCCGGGCCCGCCGCGCCGTCCGCCCCACGAAAGGTCAAGGTGACGCGATGCTGATGCGCGGTGACGGGTCCTCGCACGTCATGAGAAGTCCCTGCTCCCGATCACCCGCGCTGCAGCGCCGCACCTTGCACAGGCCCGGCCCAGGCGACGCCGGCCGCAGCCGCAGCGGGGGTCGGGTCCGCCTCGTCCATTATCCTTCCGCTCCCGGAGAGACCTGGTTCCGCCTCGTGGGCCTGCTCCAAGGGCCCGTCCCCCACCCTTGTCGCCGCACCACCGCGAGGCGGCGCAAGAGCAGACGACGCAGGACGCTCCTGCGTTGCGCGTTCAGCGCTCCATCCCCTGACGGGCGGCGGCACGTTCCTGCGCCGCCCGAAGGGCGCGGGCCAGGACAAGGCGGCGGCTATCCGGCGCCGGCATCTCGCGGACGAAGCGCTCCACGTCCCGCCCCAGGCGTCGGTCGCCGGGATCCTCGGACGCCTGCAGCAGCCTCGCTTGCGCCAGATAGAGCCGCCGCACCACCTGCTGCCGCGCCTGGATCGCCCGGTCCCAGGCCTCGAGGCCTGCGCCGCCGCCCATCGCTCCCGCAGCGTCCACCAGCGCCGAGCGCAGCCGCGCCGGGAGCGGCCCGGCTCCGGCCTCGAAGCGCTCGCGTATCTTCCGCAGCGGCGTCCGTTCGGCCTTACGGGTGACGCCGCGGGCGCGCCGTGGCGTCGCCTCCGCATCGACCCCTCGATCCCGCAGCGCCTGCGCGAACATCTGCCGCCACGCTTCCAGGTCGGCCTTGCGTGGGTTCAGGCGCCGTCCATCGTCGCCGCGCGCCCGCACCGCTACATGCACGTGCGGATGGTCGGCGTCCGTGTGCAGGACGAGCACGTAGTCATGGCCCTCGAACGCCTGCTCAGCGAAGGCCGCCGCCGCCGCGGTCAGGCGCAGCGGGTCGGTGCGCCTGGGCATGGAGAGCACCACGCCGACGCTCATGGGCGAGTTCGCCCGCCGCCGCGGGTCCAACAGGTCCACCGCCGACCAGCCCTCCGCCAGCTCACGCACCTCCTGCCGGCCGCACACCTCCACACCGTTTCGTGTCAGGACCACCAGTTGCCCGTTCCGGGTCAGATACTCGAGATGTGACCGCAAGTGGACCGGGTCACGGGTGCGACCGGTCACCTTCACCACCACCTCCGGCGCGCCGCGCGCCAGGCGCGCCAGGCGCTCACGCAGGTCGTAGCCCGCCCACCAGGACGGACCTGGCGCCTCCAGACGAACCCGTCGCGCGCCACTGGGCGGACGCCAGACTTCCTCGAAGCCGCGGACCGTCCGGAACTCCTTCACCGCTCCGCGTCCCAGTAGGCCAGGTTCCCCTCGAACGCCGCGTGCAGCCCGACCAGACCGGCCCGCAACTCCCGCCGGAAGGCCTCGATGGCGGCCACCTCCAGCTCGAGCCCGCGGCCCCCCGCCACGGCGGTGTTCAGCGCCCGTGCGATCTGGTTCGCGTTCACGCCGATCCGGTGGACCTCGGCCGCCACTCCCAGGAGCGCCGCGGCCTGGCGGGGTGGAAGTCGCGGCCGCCCGGCGACCCGTCGGGCGACGAGCGCCGCGATCCAGCCGGAGGGGCTGAGGCACATCTCCTGAGCTTCACGGCGCACGGCCTCGGCGTCCCCCGCCCGGAGGCGCACGAGAAAGCGCCCCCCATTCCGCGGGTCGGCCGACGAGGACCCGGCGGCGGGAGCACCACACCCCTCCGCCTCGATCAGCTGGCGAAGGCGGGCGGAGCGCCCGCCCTTCGCCGCCGCCGCCGCGTCGAAATGCGCGGCCTGTCTCTCCGACACGCGGACGCTGAACGTCGGCAACGCAGACTTCCCAACTAGCCAGTGCGGCGAGCCGCGCCGCACCCGGTACGCTGGGGATCTTCCGGGCCGCTGGGAAGGCGTAGCCGACAGCCAGCCCGTTTCGCAGGGGCGGGCTCTTGCTGGACACGCGCCGCCTAGCCAGTCGGGATGGTGGCGCCTCAAGAACGGGCGCAGGTCACCTGGCGGAGCTGCAGGCGTCCCAACGCGGGCGGGCCGTGCGCGAGCACAAAGCAGCCTTCGAAGCGCTCGCCGAAGCCTGGCCCAGATCACCGCCGAGCTCACCCAAGTAGCGGCGGCCTTGATCACAGGCCGGCTTCGTCGCCAACGGCATCTCGACGGAAGCCGGGCCTGCGAAGGCGGGCCGGACGCCCCCCAAACCTCGGCTGCAGCTCGCCACTGTTGCTTGGCAGGGGGCGGCCGCCGGCCGGGAGCGCTATCTCGGCAACCTTCCCTGTCTCACAAGTACTGAGCAGGGGCGCAACAGTCAGGCATCGGCGCGGCGCCCCGCCCCCGTGCGCTAGGCACTAGATGTTCGACTTTAGACGGCCCATCAAGGTGAGGAACTGGTCCACCTCGCGCCGGGTGAGTGACTTTCGCGGATCGTCGTTCGCGATCTCCGACCGGAAGCAGAACTCCAAACAAGCATGCACCAGGGCTAGGGCAGCTGGGCTCCCGATCGCTCTCGCTCGGATGGCAAGCAATTGCGCAATCTCCTGATGCATAGCGCGATCATATCTTCGTTCGTCGAACCCGCTACACACCAGGCGTCGAGCAAACTCGCGCGCTGGATGTGGCTGACTGAGCACCCTGCTTCGAACGCCTAGCCCCCAGGACCGCCAGCCCACAGGCTCGATGACCAGGCCTTAGCAGGCCCCGTCTCTGCCCTGCTTTCTGAGGGTCTACTCTGCGCCAGAAGCAGACATTGGGGCCCCGGCTCAGAAGCTGAGGTTCCGCCTGCATATCGTGGCGCCGCTCACCTGCCCTGCTGAAGGTCAGCTGTGGGTCGATAGCGGTCGTTCGCTTCCGCGCTGGAAGCGGCCGCTACAGCCGCCGCCCCGTCCACCCCGCCTAGCCACGTCTCAGGCGGCAGTTCGTCAGGCTCGTGCGAGCTAAGACAACTGCTCGTCGCTGTTTTGCGTGGCGCAGGCCCTACTCTCAGCCGACTTACCCGTTACGAATAGTGCCGGCCAGCCCTTACGCGCGGCAGCTTGACGCACGCGCCCCGACCGCTTCAAAGCGCAGGCGGGCTCTCGTGATGGACGCAGGCCCAGGCCGTGAGCTAGTGCCGGAGCGCTGAACCTGCCAACATGGATGCCGCTAGCGAGTTGTGAGGCGCGCAACGATCTCCAGCCGTTTAGGGGGTCGTGCTCATGCCGCAGTACTTCCTCCACACGCACAGCTCCTCAGACATCTTGGGCAGGTTGGCGTGCAGGTCGCGCACGACCCGAGGGCAGGTGTGGAGCCGACGCGGACCGGCTGAGCTACTCTTTGCTGATCCGGCGGCCTTTCTGAAGACGGCGCCTTGGCGTGTCACGGTCGCCACTGCATATGGACAAGCCATTCATCAGATCTCTCTCGTTGGTCGCGTCCGAAGTCGGAGGGATCTGACGGTGAACACGCGCATCGTTCAGCGCTCGCCTGAGCTATGTGCTTGCTTCTCGAGTGCGCTGCCAACTGCGAGGTACTGCCTGAGAACTGCCTTCAGCAGAAGCTCCCGCATGGCGGTAGCGCGAGGACCATGCTGCTGCGCGACACGTAGCGAGTGGCCGACGTTGTCGATCCAACCCATTTCGATCAGCGTCGCCACTTTTCGCCTGGCTGTCTCACGCGGCATCCCGAGTGAGTCCGCGATGGACCTAACGTTAGTCGTCAGGCTGGGAAGTTCAGCCCCAAGGCCCGCTGCGAGGTCCTCATAACTGAGGCTCTGAAAATCCTGATGCTCAACAGTCCTAAGCGCGACTGCGAGCATGATGAGATAGAGGTCTACGTCCCCGCCACCCTCACTTCGAGCAGCCGAGAGGCACTCAAGCGTCGAGCCTAAAACGTCCTTAGCGATTACCGGCCAAACTGCTTTGAGGTCTTCGATAGATGGCTGGGGCTTCATCGGGACGAGCCTCCGTTCAGCCGGATCGCCAACAAGCGAGCGGACTGCTCCACACCTACAGATCGGTTCTGTGCCGGCCAGCTACCTTATATCAAGCGTGACACGAAACGAACGAGCCCACAATCTCGAGAGCGTGAGACAACTTCTGCAGCCACAATCGTATCTCGGCTTGAAGGTTCTCAGCAGCGCTTACAAGGACCAGTCCGCTTGCCTATGCCACGACGGATGTCTGCTTGTCGGCGGCGGGTTTGCGCGGTTCAAGAGCGACCATGCGGACCTACACACTCGGCATCACCGGGGCGAACGGCCACCAGCACACGACGCTGACCACGTTCGGCCATGAAGCAATGGCCATCGCCGACGATGCGCCACGTACTGACGGCGGAACATACCTCCGTGGCCATCGGGCGAGGCGCTGACGACGTCGTGGAGTTCCTGGGGGCCTGGGACTGGTGCGAGGGGCAGCCTCCCGGGTGCTCGGCCAGCACCTGCCGGCACTGCTCATAGACCGTCGGGTCGTCCCTCGGCGTTTCGCGTGACTTCCACCCCGCCACCTCGCGGCCCCGCGGCCATCCGCCGTCCCGATAGCCGATGAGGGCGCCGGACGCCGCGTAGTGCAGCACATGCGGCTCCACCCCCTCCTGGCGGTAGACCATTCCCCCAGGAGGGCGTGCATCTTCTGCGGTTCGAGCAGGCCCTGTCCCCAGGTGACGGAGTGCCCGAGGACGAGCATGCGCGGCCGGTCTTGGCGCCCTGCCGCCAAGCCATGGTGCCGCCGCAAGCGCTCCCAGCAAATTGCGTGGATCCATCCGTCCGTCCTCCGGCTGCGTCCTAGTGCGAAAGGGAAACCGCCTTGCCCTTCTCGACGGCCGCTGCCTTGAGGCCGATGCACTCGGCCTGCCGGGGCTCACGGGCGAAGCTATCGAGGTTGGCGGCGACGGCGTCACGCTCCACACGCCCGAACTTCTGATAGGGCGGCGGTGACTTGAGCCGCACCCCGAGCGCCGCCCACCCGCGCGCGTCGCCCTTCACCGGCGTCGGGAACATGTGGTCCGCCACCCCCTGCCAAACGGCCTGGCAGCCCGTCGCGTCGGCAGGGACATCGGTCGTGACGAATTCCGGCTTGGCGGTGCCGAGGCCCTTGACGCGAAGCGCCCCGGCCAGGTTGCCGAAGTCGGTGGTCGAGCCCACGTTGAACTCCTGCAGCGACCAGCGCCCGCCCCCTTCGCAAAGCCAGCCCTCGCAGCTGATCTTGAAGGGGATGGTGCGGAGCTTGTTGCGGTTCGTGTGGGTGTGACCCGAGACGAACAGCGCCGCAGACTGGCGCGGCTGCTGGGTGTCCGGATCGACGAACAGGTCGGCAATCCAGCTGGTTCGCAGGCGCCACGCGACGATCGCCGCCCGGGGATCGTGACGCTATCGCGAGCCTCAGCACGGGCGTAAACTTTCCGCTCGCGAAGCCGATCTTCTTCCGCGGGCTAAGCGCCACCCAATGCGCTTCGATCACCTACGGCGCCTTCCGCGACAATGTGCTGCTCTACCTCGACTGGGATGGCTTCGGGGCGCTCATCAAGGCGGCGGGGGGCGAGCTTCGTTGGGGGGACAAGCGGGAGCTCGGCCGAGCTCGCGCCATGCACCCCCGGCTTCGCCCTCCTTTGGTGCGCGGGCAGCTGCCGCTCGTCCACGTCGGACGTGCCCAGGCCATGGTTATGGATCCGAACTTCGTGGAAATGTTCTTCGACGGCGTGCGGCCCCGGACAATGGCCGAGCGCATCGTGGAGCATGCGGAGACGGCAGCGAGCGAAGCCTAAGCGTGGGGTGAAAGTGGGGGCGCGTGGCGCAAGGTGGGCAAGCGCCACTACTTTAAGAAGGACGGCAGGCCTCGGACCGATGGTGTAAGAGCGGAGCGTCCGAACAGCGTCTGGCGTGCGCCAGGAGCAGACATTCAGGTCGAGCGCAGAAGCAGACATCCAGCGCCTGATAAGGCCTAGTTCTCAGGCGTCAGCTGCCAGACTGCCCAGTGTCTTTGGCAGCCCCCTACGCAACGCTGGTCTCATGGCGGCTCGGGGGCAGTCCGTTTTGAGGCTTCCGTCGGTTCTGAGCGGACGCTGAGGCGAAGCGCCTGCTTCCAGAGGTTGGACACTCCGGGCTCGTAAGCAGCTGCAGATACATGGTGCGTCAAACACGCGCATCTCCATTGCACTAGTTGCAACTGCCGCGACAGCCCTGTTGACCACCAAGACCGACGCTCGACAGCAAATAAACTCGGCAGGCGCGCTGAGGTTGTCTTAGCAGGATAAGTAGCCTTCCTCAGACAGGCCTCCGCGCGACACAAGCTCAGGACCATAAGCATTTCTGTAACCATCTCGGATCTGGTATCGCGTGACCACTCCGGGAGAGAGCCTTGCTTAGAGATACCAAGATCACCCGAAAACTCATGGCTGCTTTTGCGGCCGTTATCATCGTCTCGACAGCCGGTAATGCTATGGTCTTCGCCAAGCTGCACACGATCGAGTTGGCCGCGGAGAAGAACGACCGCACCTATGACCTCTCGATGGACGTGCAAACAATGCTGCGAGGCTTGGTTGAGCAGCAAAATGCGGTGCGGGGTTTCGTGATCTCTGGCGGGGATCCTTCGTTCGAGAAAACCTACAATGAGCACCGCGCCAGCGTGGACGGCGCCATGCAGCGCTTCGTGGAGAAAACCGCCAGCCCCGAGCAGAGGGCCCGAGTCGAAAAGCTCCAGAAGCAATTCGCTGAATGGCGGGTCGAGAACGCCGAGCGCCCGCTGGAGCTCGCCCGTAACCCCGCTACCCAAGCCGAGGCTTTGGCTATGCTCGGCAAGAAGACGCTTGGGGAGCTCCGCGCCACCCTGGCTGAGATCGAGGCCGAGCAGAACAAGATCCAGAACGAGCGGATGGAGCTTCAGAAGTCTGCCGTCAGCCTAGCGAATCTCTTCCTGCTCGGCAGCGCGGTGCTCGCTATCGGAATCGCTGCCGCCATGGCCTGGCTCCTGTCGCGCCTGGTCGCCCGCCCTGTCGCTCACATGACGGATGTAATGCGGAAACTGGCAGCCGGCGACAATACGGTTGCCATCCCCGGCGCGGAGCGGCGCGACGAGATTGGCGAAATGGCGGGCGCAGTGCAGGCGTTCAAGGACGCAGCGATTGAGAAGCTGCGCTTGGAAGGAACGACGGCCGAGCAGGCCAGAGCGGCCGAGGAGGAGCGCAAGCGCCAAGAGGCCGCGAAGGCGGAAGCTGCGCGGCAACAGCATCAAGTGGTTGAAGGCATCGCCACCGGCCTCGAGAAGCTTGCGTCTGGCGATCTGATGTTCCGGCTCGAGCAGCCCTTTGCAGCCGATTACGAGAAGCTCCGGGCGGACTTCAACCGGGCGATGGGCGAATTGCAGGAAACCATCAAGGTGATCTCCAGCAATACCCGCACGATGCGCTCTGGGGCAGGAGAGATCAGCCGAGCTGCTGACGACCTCTCAAAGCGCACGGAGCAGCAGGCCGCGAGCTTGGAGGAGACCGCTGCGGCTCTAGACGAGATCACGGCCACTGTCCGCAAGACGGCCGAGGGCGCAAACCACGCCCGCGATGTGGTCAACACAGCCCGATCGGACGCGGAGCGCTCCGGCCAGATTGTGAGGCAGGCTGTTGGCGCAATGAGTGAGATCGAGAAATCGGCAGCTCAAATCAGCCAGATCATCGGGGTGATCGACGAGATCGCCTTCCAGACCAACCTGCTGGCCCTGAACGCCGGGGTCGAAGCGGCCCGGGCCGGCGACGCGGGCAAGGGCTTCGCCGTAGTGGCCTCGGAGGTGCGCGCGCTGGCCCAGCGCTCGGCCGACGCCGCCAAGGAGATCAAGACCCTGATCTCGGCCTCTACCGAGCAGGTCGGCCAGGGCGTGAGCCTGGTGGGCCAGACTGGCGAGGCGCTGAGCCGGATCGTGGCTCAGGTCGGCGACATCACGAGCGTCGTCGGCGAAATCGCCGCTTCGGCGCAGGAGCAAGCTACGGGGCTGCACCAAGTGAACACTGCCGTGAACCAGATGGATCAGGTGACACAGCAAAACGCCGCGATGGTTGAGCAGTCTACCGCCGCGAGCCGGAACCTTTCGGAGGAAGCAGAAGAACTGTCCCGCCTCGTCGGCAGGTTCAACGTTGGCCACGGCGCGGCAGCCACGGTGCCCGCACACCGTTCAGCTGCCGTCACGGCGCGAGGTACGACCCATACAGCGCTCAAGAACGTCTCGACACGCGCCAGCGGCGGAGGTGCGCTGCGAAAGCCCGACATCGACGCCCAAGCAGAGGCAGGAAGCTGGGAAGAGTTCTGATGGACGGTCGGGAGCTCATCTCGATCCGTGTCGGTGAGCAGCTGTTCGCGCTCGACATCATGACCGTGCGTGAGATCCGGGGCTGGTCGCGATCGACACCGTTGCCACATGCCCCGGGGTATTTGCTGGGCATGATCAACCTGCGCGGAGCGATCCTTCCGGTTTTGGACCTCTCTGGGCGGCTCGGCTTGGCTTCTCGCGAACCCGATAGCTCTTCCGTCGTGGTAGTGGCGGAGCTATCCGGCAGGGCAGTAGGCCTGCTCGTAGACGCAGTGTGCGACATCATCACGGTACAGCCTGAGCAGATCCAACCACCGCCGGATCTTGGCAGCACAAGCGGAGGCTTCGTGCACGGGGTGATCACGCTTGAGGCCGGTATAATTACGTTGCTAGACTTGACTGGTGCGCTGCCGGAGGGGGCGCTCGCCGCCTAACCTGAGGCGGCGTGCAGCACGGGTGACATCCGTAAGCCGGTCGAAGCCGGTGCTCAGAAGGTCTTGTGGATCTCCAAGGTGGCGCGAAAGCGAGCGAGCACAGCGTTGACTTCACGGTCACCGAAGCCGCTCGACGAGGCCTCAGTGCGGGCTACGCTGCTCCAGGCGCTTCTTGCGGCCGGAGCTGAGTGGCGGAAGCACTCAGAGGCCGAGCTGAGACGCAGCGGCTGCAGCACTTTGGACCTGAAGGTCGTTCGCGAAGTCCTCCTGCGGCCCGGGATCAACCAGCGAGAACTCGCAGCCGAGCTGGACCTGGGTTCGTCACTGGTAGGCGTATTGGACCTCCTTGCCGAAAGAGGGCTGATCGAGCGGCGCCAGTCTCTGCACGATCGGCGCCCAAACCTTCTCTACCCCTCACCGGGAGCGCGGGAGTTCCTGAGCGAAGGCGAAGGGATACTTCGAGCCTTGGAGGCGGACCTTCTCTCGGGCTTCGATCTGCAGGACCTGCAAACGAGCCTGCTCTTGCTCTCGGAGATGATCCGCCGCCTGCGGACCCGCGCTTAATCCAAGCCGTAGCCAGGCAGCGTCTGCCTGTTTCGGTGTCGCGTCTGCCGCACGACGTCCTCACAGGACAATCCAGCGGCGAAAGCAGTGGTCACCAGGCCTAACCGGGGGCTGTGCCCGGAGAGGCCTTTGGAGCGCCTTGCTGACTTCCTCCTCTGAGGCGCTGCCAATCGGTGTTGCCGACGGCCTACGAGGTCGTCGATCCCGTTGACCGGAGGATCCGACACTTGTCCTTTCGGCCGTGATAATCGCTCCGAGGTGCTTAGCCTCGAGGAGCCTGGATCCGGGCGCACGTCACCTACGACGAAGCGCACAACCTTGGCCGACAAGGTTGGACTGAACATCCGCTACCCACCCATCGCGGACGGCGAGGAGTTCCGCTCCCCGGAAGATGCGGATCTGGCCTGAGAACGGATCTTCCAAACTTCAGCTAAGGGTCAGAAGCGGACCCGGTGCGGCTAAGCTGAGTTCGGCGCCCGAAAGCGGACCTTCCCAAGTTCAGCTATAGAGTCAGGAACGGACTCCCTCAGGCGGCGCTTCGAGCCGCCTGAGCTGCTGAGTGCAGACCCGCTCCACGAGGCCAGCAAGAACGCCAACGCGCTCGGACAGCCAGGTCAGCTCCTCATCGCTGATCTTGTAGTGCAGCGAGTAGCGAGCATCGACGTACGCCCGCCGCAGCAACTCCCAGCAACGCTGCTGGAACCGGCTCTCACGAGGCCAAGCATCGATGAACTCCGGCGCGAGACGCTCCGCTTGTGAGCGGAGGAAGTTCAGTTTGTGGGACTTGGGGCTGTAGAGTGTCAGCACGAGCAGCAGACAATGGTAGTAGCGCTCGGTGGCCTGGTGCAGCTCGAATGCTGCCTTTTTGGACCACCCTTCTCCCCTTGCGATGTGGTCCAAGGCCGTTTCTAGGAACTGCCCTGCGCTTACGAACCACTCCTGGAAGTACCCGCGAGCTTCCGCAGCCGCCTCTTCCCGTGAGAGCGCCCTCGCCTGCTCGAACGGCTGGTCCGGCGCTTCATAGAGCGCCACCCCGTCCCGCACGATGTCGACGAAGAACGGCCGCCCGCGCTTCAGCTGCCCGTTCAAGTCGGTCAGCGAGTGCACGATGAAGTTCGCGGGCGCGCTCAGGCGCTTGGAGATCTGGTACTCCCGCAGCAGGTGGTCGTCGGCCTCCCGCCAGTAGTCCAGCGTGTCCGCCAACTCGTCGTGGTTCACCACCACCAGCAGGTCGTAGTCCGACTTGTAGCCGCCGACGGGATCGTCCACCCAGTCCCCGCGCGCATAGCTGCCGAACAGGATGATCTTGAGGATGCGCCCGGCCTTGCGATGCGGCGCGTTCCGGCCCTTCAGCGCATCCTCGAACTCGGCGAACAGGATCTCCACGATCCGCTGAAGCTCTCGGCGCTTGCCCTCGGGCAGATGATCCAGACTCGTCCTCACAACCCAAGACTCCCCTGTTCGCGCAGGCGTTGCAAGCCGGCGCGCCTGGCGCAGCCCGCTCCCTGAGCGTCACGGCAGCCGAAAGGCGGGCGGACAGCGCCGCGGGTCGAGGGCGGCGAAGCCGTCGCGCAGCGAGGCGCGCTCTGCGCGCACCCTTGACCGGCAAGCGCCGTCCGCCACCCCCACAGCCGACGCTCAGCGCTTCTCCGACACGCCCGCTGTCATACATTGCTGCCGCCAAGGCTATCCTGCCCTAAACACCTGCCCTAGACACTTGCAGCTGCCCTAAGCACTTCAAGCTGCCGCAGACACTCAAACCGGTTTGCCCTCTACTTGCGCGTCACGGTCGTGAGCTGCTCGCCCCCCCCCCCCGCGTTACCGTGCGGGCCGGAGCCAGGGCTCACGCGCGGTACGCCGCTTCAACGAAGTTGCGACCCCACCATCCTCCACGGCCGCGCAAGCATGACAAAGGGCGCGGCCGCACCGGCGGCCGCGCCCATCGCGAACGTTAGTGTGAGGCGGCGGCTCCGAGGAGCCGCCGCCGGCAGATGTCAGTGCGCCGCGCGGCTGCGGGACCACACCAGGGCGTAGCCGTCCTCGGCGTCCACCAGGGAGGCGTAGATAGCCGTCGGGAAGCTGGGATCGTCGAGCTTCACCGAGAGGTAGTCCCGGTTTTCGCGGCTGGTCTTCTTCCAGGCCGCCCCGAACTCGGCGCCGCCGGCGAAGAGCCGGAAGTCGGGCGCCTTCTCGTCAGTCTTCTCATTGGGGCGGAACTGCGCCTGCTTCACGTTCAGGCTGAGCGTCTTGATCGTGCCCGCGTAGGAGCCGTCCACGTTCTTGGTGAAGGTGCCGATGGTCGCCATTTCTAGTCTCCTGTTCAGATCGGGCCGCGCCACTGCGGCCTCGATGGCGATCCCCGAGTCGGAGTCCTCGAGGCCGGACTGCAGCCGCCAGGCGCGCAGCGGAGCGGAGCACGGCGAAAGCCGTTGCAGTCCGGTCGGACCCGACCAGATCGAGCCACGAGAGGCCGCAGGCGCGCGTTCGTGACCAGGAGACCACAGGCGCGCGAGGTGACTCCGCCCACGACGTGAGGCCGGCTAAGGCGACAGCAGCCGCACAGCCGAAGCCCGAGCCCGTGCACGCGCCCGTTAGATAGGTCCGACGCGCCCAGCACCGAGATTCGCCCGCTGCGGCGGCGCGGCCGTGGGGAAGCTCCGGCCGGCTAACCCTGCGCGACCGGACACCCGGCAAGGCAGCCCTACCGCGGGGCAAGGCGAGCCGCCCGCTTACCTGGTCGGCTTTACCGGCCGCCGCGCTACAGCTCCGTCTGCTCTCCCTTGAGCCGCGCCCCCCCACTCAACTCGCAGCTCGAAGGTTGGGACTTTACGCGCAGCCGGCCCAGGGCAACGCCGGCGCCGGTCCCTGCACGTGACGTACGATCGCTCAGCTGACCCCGCTCCCCAATTGAAGGGGAGCGGGGTAGAACGCTCACGTCGGGCGCCGGGACATAGGCCGACGGCCTTGAGCCAGGGGACGCGGGCGACCGCGTCGGCTGCAGCCGCCGGGCAAGCACCGGGCCTCTCGCCAGAGGTTCCAACGCCCGACCCCTCCCCTCGCGCGGATGGCGGGCCAGCTCCAGCCCTCCACCACCCTGACTTGTCTACGAATCGCAAAGGCGCCACGCTCGCCGCGCCGGCGGTCGCCGCCGGTGGGGCGTGGAAACCCCTGTGCGTTCGCAAGCCTTCAGTCGCCCGCCGTCAGGCGGCGCGCGGACCCGCGCGGCCTCAATAGCCGCGGGTCTTGCGCTGGCGGAGGGCTCCGCCTTGCACCACGGCGTTTCCGGCACCCGGCCGACCGGCCGAGTGCCCGCCCCCGTGCAAGCGAGGTGGCAAGTGGCGAAACCTGACTCGTCGGACTCCCGAACCCCCGCGCCCGTCTCGGCGCGGCCCGAGCTCGAGGCCCTGGTCCGCAGCCACGGCGGCTGGCTGCTCGACTTCCTGCGCCGGCGATTCGGTCGCGAGGCGGCCGAGGAGCTGGCCCAGGAGACGTACGTGCGGCTGGCGCGCTCGGACGTGGAGATCCGCAACCCCAAGGCGCTCCTGGCCGTCGCCGCCCTGAACGCCGCGCGCGACCTCGCGCGGCGGCGCGCCGTTCGGCCGCGGCTAGTGGCCGACGACGCGTTCGCGGCGGCCGCCTCGGCGGCGTCGCAGACGGAGCTGGTCCTGCTGAAGCAGGTGGTGCTGTCGCTTCCACATCACGTCAAGGTTGTGTTCTGCTTGAGCCGCTTCGCCGGCATGACGTATGAAGAGATCGCGCAGCATTGCGGGATCTCCGTCAAGACGGTCGAAGCCCGCATGAGCAAGGCGCTGAGGATCTGTGCGATGCGGCTACGGGCCTGAAGGCGAGGCGGCGGCATGAGCGACCCGAGACCTGAAGCCCCGGAGCTGCGGGAGGCCGCCGCCTGGCATGCCCGGCTCGGCAACCGTTCCATCTCCACCCAGGCCCTGCGCGACTTCCGGGACTGGCGCAGCGTTCCGGCCAACGACGCCGCCTACCAGGCCGTCGAGCAGGCCTGGGCCAGGTCGCAGCGGCTGGCCAGCGACCCGGAGATCCTGCGCACGACGGAGGCCATGCTGACGCGGCCACGGAGGCGATTCTGGCCGCCGCCGCGTCCGGCGCTTTGGGCCCTGGCGGTGGCGGCCGTGGCCATCCCGCTGCTCGCCTTGCTCTCGGTCCGGCTCGGCGACCCGCTCTACCGCACCGGCGTCGGCGAGCAGCGGCTCGTCCGCCTGGCGGACGGGAGCCGCCTGCACCTGAACACCGACAGCCAGGCGCGCGTGGCGTTCGATCGCGGGACACGCCGGCTGGTGCTGCTTCGGGGCGAGGCCTTCTTCGACGTGGCCCACGACGCCGCCCGCCCCTTCGTCGTCGAGGCAGGCGACGCCCGGGTCCGGGCGCTCGGCACACGTTTCGGGGTCCGCCGCGTGGAGCACGCCGTCCAGGTGACCCTCCTGGAAGGCGCGGTGAAGGTGGCGGTGGACGAAGGTCATACCTGGGCGCTGGCGCCCAACCAGGAGGTCACTGTCACCGCGAACGGGGGCGGCCAGGTGCGCGTCACCGATGCGGCGCTCGACACGAGCTGGACCACCGGCCGTCTGCACTTCCGCAGCACCCCGCTGGCCGAGGCCGTCGCGGAGGTGAACCGCTACGCCGATCGCAAGGTGGAGCTCCGCGCGGACGGCCTGGCCGCACGCCCGGTGAGCGGGGTGTTCGACGTGGGCGACACCGACGCCTTCGTCCATGCGGTGTCGGCCCTCTTCGACCTGCGCGTGGAGGACGCCGAGGGCGGTCCGATCCGCCTGGCGGTCGGCGCGGGGCGCGCCGGCTGAGGAATTCTCCGTCTGCATAGGGTGTCCCCGCCTTGCCCGCGTCTCTCCCTCCCAGACGGACCTCGGCGCAAGGCCGCCGGCCATGGCGGCCGGCGCCCGCCGGGGCCGCTGGGGGAAAGACCACGCTCATGACGCCGGGACACGCCGCGGGCCGCCGGGCCGCGCTCTTCGCCTCGATCGCCGCCGCCGCCCTGCTGGCGGCGCAGCCTGCCAGCGCCGGGAGCCCGAGGCCCCTCGACCTGCCGCCGGGCTCCCTGGAGACGGCGCTCACCCAGCTTGCCGGGCAGACCGGCGACCAGCTGCTCTACCCGCCCGAACTTGTCGCCGGCCGGACGACGGCCGGCCTGCACGGCCGCTACACGCCCGACGCCGCGCTCGCCACGCTCCTCGCGGAGACCGGCCTTATGGCCGAACGGATCGGGCCGAAGGTGGTGGTGCTGAGGCTCCGCAGGCCCGCGGCCGCGGCCGCCGTCGGCGTATCCGCCCCCGCCCCGCCGCGGGAGCCCCGGGAGCCGCGCCCTTTCGGCGCTGAACCCCCCCGGCCGGCCGCCGCGGCGAACGCGCCGCCAGGGGCCGTTCCGCCTGCGGCGGCCGAGGTCTCGGAGCTCCGGGTGACCGGCACGCACCTGCGCGGCGGCGCCACGCCGGCCTCACCCCTGGTGGTGCTGGACCGCGAGGCCCTGGAGCGCACGGGCCAGGTCACCCTGGCCGAGGCGCTCAACGACCTGCCGCAGGCGTTCGGCGGCCTCAACACAGAGGCCACCGCCGCCCTCGGCGCGGATCCGCAGAGCGCCAACATCAGCTACGGCACGAGCCTCAACCTGCGCGGACTCGGCTCCAACGCCACCCTCGTGCTGGTGAACGGCCGCCGTGTCAGCGGCTCCGGCGTCAGCGGCGACTTCGCCGACCTGTCCGTCCTGCCCGCCATCGCGGTCTCGCGGGTGGAGGTGCTGCTCGACGGGGCCTCGGCCGTCTATGGCTCGGACGCCATAGGCGGGGTGGTGAACGTGCTTCTGCGCCGCGACCTGGAGGGCGGGGAGATCCGCGCCAGCGCCGGGGTCGGGGACGGCGGCGCCCCGGCCGAATACGCGTTCGGCATGGTCGGCGGGCGCCGGTGGGCGAGCGGGGGCGTGATCGGCGCCTACGAGGCCTACCGGCGGGACGCGCTCTCCGCCCAGCACCAGGATTTCACCGCCTCGGCTGACCTTCGTCCGCTGGGCGGCTCCGACTGGCGCGCGACTACCGCATTCCCCGGCAACATCGTGGCGGTGAACCCGGCCACGGGCCTCTCCGGCCCCTGGTACGGGATCCCGGCTGGCCAGGCGGGTACGGCGCTGAGGCCCGCGGATTTCCAGCCGGGCGCGGTCAACCGCTTGAGCCGGCAGCTGGGGCAGGAGGTGCTGCCGGAACAGCGGCGGCAGAACCTGTTCGCCGCGGTCGACCAGGAAGTCGGCCCAGATCTCGAGCTCACCGGCGACGTCCGCTACGGATTCCGCATCGCGCGCGCCGCCATGTCGCCGCAGACCGCCACCCTCACGGTCAGTCGGGCCAACCCCTGGTTCGTCTCACCCGACGGGCGGACCTCCCACCAGGTCCAGTATTCCTTCCGGGGCGAGCTGCCGAACCCCACGATCCTCTCCAGCGCCGAGAGCCTCGCCAGCTCGTTCGGCGGCCGGCTCCGGCTGCCCGCCCACTGGGCCGCCGACAGCCACCTGGCCTTCGCGCAGTCGCTCGAGGAGACCCGCACCCGCGGCAACGTCAACACCGCGATCCTCGCCGAGGCCCTCGGCAATGTCCCGGACCGGCCGGAGACGGCCTACGGCCCGGCGCGCGACGGCTATTTCAACCCCTATACGGGCGTGGCCGCCAACCCGCCGGGGCTGATGTCCATGCTCGCCTCCGCGTTCAGCGTGGCGCGGGTGAAGACCCAGGTGCTCTCGGCCAACGCCCAGGCCGACGGCTCGCTGTTCGCCCTTCCCGCCGGCGCGCTTCAGCTGGCGCTGGGCGCCAACGCGCGCCGAGAGACCTATTCCCGCAAGGGCAGCCGCTACACGTCGACGACGGCCTTCGTGCACGGCGTCCCGGTGGAGGGCGACCGGACCGTCACCGCCGCCTTCGCGGAGGCCCGCGCCCCGCTGGTGGGCGAGGCGAACCCCCGGCCGGGCCTCGCCCGGCTGGAGCTTTCCGGCGCCGTCCGGGCCGAGTGGTACAGCGACTTCGGCCACACCCTGGATCCGAAGGTGGGCGTGCTCTGGTCGCCCATGGCGGACCTCAACGTGCGAGCCACCTTCGGCCAATCCTTCCGGGCGCCGAGCCTCAGCGAGCTGCTCTCCGCGACTTCGGTGACGCCGTTCAACTTCGCGGTCCCGGGGGGTACGGTGCTGTCGCTGGGCCTGCAGGGCGGCAGCGCCAGCCTAACCCCGGAGACCGCGCAGAGCTGGACCGCCGGCGTCGACTACCGCCCGGGCTGGTCGCCCCGGACCCGGATCTCCCTCACAGCGTTCGACGCCGATGTCCGGGACCGCATCAACCGGCCGATCAACGAGAACTTCGCGGGCGCCCTCACCGACCCGCGCTTCGTCAACTTCGTCCGGCGCATCGACCCTCTCAACAACCCCGCCGACCTGGCGGCGGTGAACGCCCTGCTCGGCCTGCCCGGCGCGACGCCCAGCGCCGCACTGAACCCCCCCACCAGCTACCGGGCGATCGTCGACCTGCGGGCGGTCAACACCGGGCGGCTGCGGGTGCGCGGCCTCGACCTGGACGCCAGCCAAGGCCTGGACGTGCTCGGCGGCGACCTGGTCCTGCGGGCGGCGGCGAGCCGGCTCTTCCGCTACCGGCAGCAGCTCACCCCCACCGCCGCCGTGTTCGACGTGGTTGGCCAGGTCGGCTACCCGACCAAGCTGCGCGGCCGCCTGTCGGCCGACTGGACCCGCGGCCCCTTCGCCGCAGGGCTGGCGGTCAACCATGCCGGCGCCCTGCGCGCCCCGTCCGGCGACCGGCTCGACCCTGAGACCATGGTGGACGCCAGCCTCCGGCTGTCGCCGGACCGCGGTCCTTTCGAGGGCGTGACCGTAAGCCTGTCCGTGCGCAACCTCTTCGACGCCGCCCCGCCCTTCTACGACAACCCGTCGGGCTTCGCCTTCGACCCGGCCAACGCCGACGTGCTCCGGCGTTTCGTCACGCTTCGCCTCTCCCGCCGCTGGTGATCCGATGCGCACACGCCATCGGCGGCCGCCCTGGCTTGCGGCGATGCTGGCGCTCGTCCTCGCCAGCGGCGCCCAGGCCCGCAGCTTCGACATCGAGGACCTGGTTCGGCAGGAGGCGCTGGGAGAGGCTGTGCTCACCCCCGATGAGCACTGGCTGGTCTTCGCCCGCCGCGGCGCGGCGGCGGGAGGCCAGCGCTTCGACCTCGGTCCCTTCAACCCCGACCTGCGCACGACGCTGCTGGCGGTCGACCTCACCGCACCGGGCGCCCCGCGGCCGCTGTTCCGGCACGAGCCCGAGTTCGGATACCGGGTCGGCCCCCTCTCGCCGCAAGGCCGCCGGCTCGCGGTCTGGCGGATCTCAGGCGCAGGGCTGGAGCTGGGCGTCACCGTGGTGGGTTCGGGCGAGGTCCGCTGGCTGGGGGTCTCCGCCGAAGCGCCCACGCTCGGGACGACGGTCGCTTGGCTCAGCGAAGACGAGCTGATCGCCATCGCCACCGCGGAGACCCCTTACGAGCTGTTCGCGCCGCAGGCGTCGCAGAGGCGCCTGCCGTCCCTCTGGGCCGCCACCGCCCGCGGCGAGGCGGCGGTGACGGCGCTCGGCAGCGGACGCTTCCAGGGGCTGCGGCCCGCCGCGCCCCCGAAGTCCCTGGTCCGCATCTCGGCGCGGACCGGCGAGGTCCGCGAACTCGCCCGCGGCGAGTTCACGGACCTGGAGCTCTCGCCCTCCGGGCGTTGGCTGGCGGTGCTCGAGGCTGGCCCCGAGATCCCGCTCTCCGCGGCTCGGCCGCCGCAGGGGCCCTATGGGATCGCCACGCGGGAGAAGCGGCTTCGCCTTCTCCACCTCGCCTCCGGCCGGCTGGTCGCCCCCTGCTCCCGGTGCGACCTGATCGGGACCCTGCTGAGTTGGTCCGCGGACGACCGCCTGCTGGTCTATGTGCGCGGCCCGGGCGAGGCCTGGAGCCTGGGCCGGCTGGCGGTGGTCGCCCCGGCCGCCGGGGCGCTCAAGGCCCTCGCGACTGACGTGCGCCCCCTCGTCGATGGGCGTCCCGAGCGCGTGTTCGCGGGCTGGTGGGGGCGCGAGCCCCTGGTCCTGGGCCGCCGGCCGGGCGACGCGCGCGACGAGTGGTTCCGACTGGCGGACGGGCCGGCGACGCCGCTCACCGCAGCGCTCCGCAGCGTGCCGCGCACGGGGGTCGTGGTCACGCCGGCCGGTCCCTTGATCGCTGCCGATGGCGCGGCCTGGCGGCTCGCCAGAGACGGCCGCCCGCGCCGCATCGCCGGGCCCTTCCGCCCCGAGCCCTCGCGCGCAGACGGCGTCCCGAACCGCCTGGCGACGGCGGTTCGCCAGGGCGGGTGGCTGCTCGGGCGGCTAAGCGACAAGGCCGGCGCCCGGCTCGCCCGGGTCTCGACCGCGGGGCCCGAGCCGGGCCCGCCGGCGTCGGATGAGACGCTGGCGGCCGGCCGGACAGGCGCCCTCCTCCTGCTGGAGGCGGGCGGCGGCCGACAGCACCTCGTCTGGCGCAAGACTTCGGGCTGCGCGGACCAGGTGATCAGCCGCCTCAACGACCACCTGGCGGAGGTGGACCGGCCGGTCGCGCACCCCGTGCCCCACGCAGGGCCGCACGGCGAGCCGCTGACCAGCTGGCTGTTCCTGCCCCGGATCCCGCTCCGGGCGCCCCCACCCCTGGTGGTCGTCCCCTATCCCGGCCAGTCGCACCCCGCCGCGCCGGCCACGTGGGACGGCGACGCTATGACCCCCACCGCCGTCCTTCTCGGGCGCGGCTACGCGGTCCTGGTTCCGAGCCTGCCCGCCGTGCAGGGTCCGGCGGGTCCGGCCGAGCGCCTGGGCGCCCGCCTCCTCGACATCGTCGACGCCGCGGCCGCCAGGCCGGAGCTCGCCGGCCGCTTCGATCCCGCCCGGCCGGCGCTCTGGGGCCACAGCTTCGGCGCCTGGGGAAGCCTGATGGCGGCCAGTCAGAGCGAACGCTTCTCGGCGGTCGTCGCCACCGCCGCACGCACACACCTGGCGAGCGCCTATGGCCAGTTCACGCCCTGGCGGCGCCTGCGTCCGGACGAAGGCCTCTCCACGCCCTGGAGCGCGGGCTGGACGGAGTCCCTGCAGGCCGACATGCGCGCCCCGCCGTGGGCGGCGGCGGAGCGCTACCAGGCGAACAGCCCGCTCTTCCAGGTCGGCCGGATCCGCACTCCCGTCATGCTGGTGGCCGGCGAACTCGATGGTTCGCACCTCGCCCAGGCCGAGGAGATGTTCTCGGCCCTCTACCGGCAGGGGAAGGACGCCATCCTCGTCACCTACTGGGGCGAGGGCCATGCCTTGGCGAGCCCCGGGAACCTGCGCGACCTCTACGGACGCGGCCTGGCCTTCCTCGACCTGCACCTGCGGGCCGCCGTCACGCCGGCCGCGGACGCGGCGGGCGATCGGGGACCAGGGTCTGCCAGCGCCGGACCCACGCCTCCAGGGCGCAGGCGGTGACGAGGTCAAACGCCTCGGTGGAGCGCATCAGCGCCTCCTCGCAGAGCGCCGCCTCGATGGCGGCCCGGTCGAGCAGGCCCGCCCCCACGAGCACGCCATCAAGCAGGTAGGCGCGTACCGGGCCCAGGCCGGCGGCCAGCCGCCGCGCGTAGATGGAGGTGAGCATCCCCTTGGAGCGTCGCCAGGCCACCGCCTCGGGCAGCCAGCCGGCGAAGGCGCGGCGCGCCAGCGCCCGGTCCCGACCGCCGTCCAGCAGCCGCCAGCTCGGGAGCGACAGGCAGAGCTCCATCACCGGCTGGGCAAGCAGCGGCTGGACGACATCCGCCACACGGCTGCGTCGGCTCGCCCCCACGGACAGTTGCGTGCCGACGAGGGCGGCCACCTGCACCCGCTTGCCCGGAGGCGCCGCCTCCAGGCCCGCGAGCCACGGGTGGGCCGGCGCCGCGGGGATCTCACCGAGCGCGGCTCCGCCGAACCGCCCCGGTCCCTCGCCGGACCAGACCGGCCCGGGCCTGAGGGCCTCGCGCGAGACGGACCACAGGGAGCGGCGGAGCCAGCGCGCCATGGCGGGCCCGGCGGGGTCGGCGAAGGCGGCCAGGCCTTTGGCCCGCAGCCGGTCGGCCAGCACCGCCGGCGTGGGCATCTGGAAGAAGTTGGAGTCGCCGCCCTTGCCGGTGACGATGGCCTCAGCCCCAAGCGCCTGCAGCCGCTCCGCGCTGTCCACGTCGCGCGCCGTGTCCAGGGCCGCATAGGGGGGCCGGGCCTCGCGCACCACCGGCGCGAACTCCGCCGGATCGATCGCCGCGTCCGCAGGACGCGTCACCGGCTGCAGCGGCAGGCCGAGGTGCGCGGCGATCGCCTGGGCCCACGGCCGCTCGTCGGCTTCCCGCCGGTCGCCCACATAGTGCAGGGCCGCCGCGACCCGGTCGGCCAGGCCGGCCCGCACGAGGGCGGCCGCCACCACCGATGAGTCGAAGCCGCCGGAGAGCTCGACGACCACCCGGCCATAGGGGGCGAGCAGGCCCGCCACGGCGGACTGCACCGTCTCGCGCAGGCGCAGCTCGGGATCGGGGTCCTCGTCCGGATGAGCGACCCAATGGAGCGGCGTCCAGAGCTGAACGCCAGCCTCGGCGGCCGCCCCGACCCGGCGGAGTTCGCCGGGCGCGAGGCCCTGCAGGCCGTCCAGAGCCACCGCCGAGCCCATGGCGACCGGGCGGCGGACGAAGTCGGCGATCACCCTCCAGTCCAAGGCCAGGCGCGCCGGACGCAGGGCGGCCGGCGCGAGCTCCAGCCCGGAGGCCAGGACCGCCAGGTCGGCCCAGGTCCAGGCAAGGGCCTCGACGGCGCCCGAGGGGTCCCGGAAGGCGCACCAGGGGCCTCCGGCCGGATCCTCCAGCAGGGCCACGTAGCCGCCGAAGCCGTCGCGGCAGAGCCGCCGCGCCCGGGCTTCCGCCGTCGCCGGAGCAGCGTCGTGGGTCGACGAGGCCGCGCGCGGGATCCACCGCCCGATGACCAGGGCGTGATCCGACCTCTCGGTGACGGGCGCCGGCCGCTCGGGACGGACCCAGGCCGAGAGCCCCCGGCGCGCCACGGCCAGGGTCCAGCCGGCCTCGCGCAGCCAGCCCGCCGCTACGGCGGCGGTGTCGTTCGCCGCGCCCGCCCGCCATGTGAGCACCAGGTAGGGCCGCGAGGTCATGCGAGCGCCAGGATGGGTTCATATGGAACCAGCCGCTCGGCGAAATCGTCGAGCGCCACCTCCCCGGACTGGAGCCAGCAGTGGGCGCTGAACGGCCAGGTCCGCACGCCGAACACCCAGACGGCGCCGCTCCCCGACCTCTGGAGGAAGCGCAGCAGCACGAAGCTGCGCGCCAGGCACTTCCCCGGCAACGGCAGCCAGATGGCGCAGCGCTCGAACAGGCGCGCGAGCCGCTGCGCCTCCCGCGGGTCGGGAACGCCGCCTGCCGACGGGCGCGGCGCGGCCCAGGAAAGCACCTCGGCGAAGGTCCGGCCCCGGTAGAAGCGGAGGTAGTCGCCGAAGGCCAGCAGCAGCCGGACCCGTTCCCGCAGGGTGGGCCGATCTTCGCCGCTCGCCAGGTCGCGGCTGGGCTTCGGCGGGATGTCGCGGCGCGGGGCTGGCAGGCCGCGCGGGCCGAGGGCCCGCGTCGCCCCGGCGGCCGGGCCGTCCCCGGACGCGTCCGCGGCCAGGCCCGCGGCGATGAGCGCTTCGCCCACAGACGGGTGGACCGGCGCGAGCCAGCGGCGGTCGGGGGCCGGGCGCAGCAGGTCTGCGCCGCCGGGGACACAGGCATAGGCGTCGGCCGCCACGTCGAGGAACACGACGTCGTCCCCGAGGACGGCGAGATGGACATGGGATGGGAGCAGCAGGCGCACGGCGCAAAGGCGGCGCCGGCCAGGGCCGGCGCCGCCCCTCCGGTCGGTGTCAGAGCGGCGGGAAGCGCGAGCCGTCCTCTTCGATCTCCACGCCGTTGCTGTGCTCGTTGGTCAGGGCCTTGGCCCCGCCGACGCTCAGGAGCCGGAAGCTCCGCAGGTTGTACTGGGTGGTCATCTTGGGCACTCCTCTGCGAGGGACGTCGCCAATCGCGACCCGTCGATGAGGCGACCCGCGCCGTCTCTATTCAAACCATATTCCAGCGCCCTCTCGCGCCCGCGCCAGACGGGCCTCGGCGAGACCCGAGGCAAGCGCGATGCGGCGGGCATGGAAGCGCCGCACCGCCCGCAGCCGCTCCGGGCCGGCGCGGGCCCGGGCCAGATCGAGCGCCTCCTCCTCGAGCCCGTCCAGCAGCCCGGCCTCGGCCCGCCGCAGCGGCCCCAGCTGGACCTGCACCAGGCCATGGGCGCGCACGAGGCTGCGGCTGCCGGCGTCGCGGACCCAGCCCATGAACAGGGCTTCCACGAGGGTCACGGGCGTCGCGCCCCCCACGTCGGGCTCGTCGGCGGCGCGGGTGCGCCCGTCCGGGCCCGGTCCGAGCGCGATGAGCAGGTGGACAAGGCTCAGGCGGTAGAGGTCGGCGACGTCCTCGGCGGCGACCACCGGCACGAAGAAGCCCTGTCCGCGGCGCTCCTCCAGCAGCCCTTCGCCCGAGAGCCGACAGAGGGCTTCGCGCACGGGCGTGGCGCTGAGCCCAAGCTCGTCGGCCACTTCCACCGCGCAGATCCGCTGCCCCGGAGGATAGCTCCCCTCGCGGAGCCGGGCGCGGAGCGCCTGGATGGCGGTCGAATAGGATCGGGGCCGGGCGGCGGCCATGCAGGGCTCCGGAACGCCGCCGGGCCAGCCCCGCACGGCGCGAGGCCGGAAGATGGGGCGGCGCCCCCACGGGGTGGCAACGGGGATATTTCCGCAGGCGCAGGGCTACGCCAGGTCCCGCCGGCCATATTCGCAATATGCGCAAGAGCGTTGCGCGCCGGGCCCGGAGGACCCGGCGTGCGCCGGCCATCGGATGGTGGTCAGGCCTTGGGGCCGATCCGGACGCAGCGGACCGCCTGTCGATGCGCCAGCTCCGCCAGGTTCAAGGCGGGCCCGAAGGCGCGCTCGGACATGGCCTGGCCGGGATCGAGCGAGCGGCTCAGGGTCAGGCAGCACACCGGGGCCAGGGCCATGAGCTCCTGGTTGGCGCGGAACGGGGCGGCGCGGCCGTGCCGGTCGAAGTCCGCCCGCGCCAGCACAAGGGTCACCCCCTTCTGCTGGGCCCACCGGACGGCCAGCCGTTCGGCCCCCTTCGCGCCGGTGGTCGCCAGCGCCATCTCCGGCCACTCGCCTCGGGCCCAGTTGAGGGCGTCGAAGATGCGGTTGGCGTCCACTTCCGTCACGGCGGCTGGAGAGCCGCGGAACGCCACCACCGGCCCCGGCGCCTCTGCAGAGCGCCGGCGTTCGGCCGCCCGGATGGCGGCGCGGGCGTCGAGCTGGGCGGCCGTGAGCGCGCTGGCCCGCCGCCCGCCCCGCCATGGCGTCCACGCTTCGCCGGTCCCGACCGAATAGGCCTCGGCCGCGGCGTCGCGCACGAGTTCGGCCGCCGCCTGGGCGACGTCGGCGGCCCGCGCCGCCCGTATCGCCTCCTGCAGCTCGGTGTCGGCCGGTTCGGAGCCATCGAAGCCCTGCTCCAGGAGGCGAATGCGGTCGCGTGCACGGTCCGCCTCACGCTCGATCCGGCCCGCGGCCGAATGGAAGGCGCCGATCAGGCTCTCCCCGAGGATCGTCTGGACGTCTTCCAGGGCGGTCTCTGCAAGGAGGTCGAGGAGCTCGGTCATCAAGGCGCAGCCCAGCTGCACAAGGGCCGCTTCGGTGGGATGTGGCCGCGGATCCTCGAGGGCGGCGCTCCGGACGTCGAAGGCGGTATCGCCGTCGGAGAAGGCGTGCAGGGACAGAGTCATGGTGGGGCTCCCGCGCAGGGTTCATGCGCTGCGCACCGCGCGCAGCGTCCCACCCGCCCCCACGTCGGGCCCCGGGATGTCACCGGCCGCCTCGAAAGGCGGCCGGGGAACGGCCGTCAGGCCGTTGACCTCCCGGGTGACGTGGCAAGATCCGCCAGGCTGACGCGCCGCTCCTTGCCCTCACAGCATGCAGGCGTGCGGGCCGCCTCTGGCGGCCTCGCGCCGGATCGGGTGGTGGTTGTCCCGGTCCTCTGGCGCGGCGGCCAGACGCCAAGCGCGCACGTCTGCCGGTACGGATTGCTCGGCGAGATCTGGGCAGTGGTCGCCCGGGATATGTCCGAAGGGGACTGCGCATCCGGGCGGCAGCCTGGGCAGGGCGTGCATACGCCGAACGGCGAAGGCGCCGGCGATGCTCAGGGCCCACCGAGGTTCGAACACCGGTCGCCCCCGCGGCCAGAGTTCACCAACCGAGGTGGCGATGGACCTGCGCTCCAGTCCACGAGCCTATCACGGCGTCCTTTGTCGATCCGACGAGGGGCCGACGTAGGCCCGGGCCGCGTGCGGTCCGCAGTAGGCGCCCCGCACCACGGGGTCGCCGCAGAGCCGGAACTCGTCGGCCCGCGGGTCGCCGTACGGCCAGCGACAGTGATCGCGCCGCACGCTCAGCACGGTCTCGGCGCCGGTCGCGGGCTCGGCCGACGTCAGGGCGAGGACAGCAGCCCGGGTGGCGGCCGAACGCGGAGCCGCCGACGGCGCCGCGCACTTGGCGGGGCGCGCCCGCACCCGGGACCCAGGGGCGGCCTCCCGCGCCGCCGTCGAGGCCGGCGCCCGCGGCGCCTTGCGCTGCAGGCCCAGGCGGTGAACCTTGCCCAGCACGGCGCAGCGGCTCACGCCGAGCGCACGGGCGATCTCTGCGCCGCTGCAGCCGGCGAGCCAGAGGCGTTCCAGGCGCGCTACGCGCTCGTCGGTCCAGGACAGGGAAGACATGGTGGAGCTCCTCGCCACGGGTCCGCGCGACCCGCCCCGTCCCGTCCCTTCCTTCCGCTCCACGACTGCGGCGCCGCCCCGGAGCGACCGGGAACGGCGCCGCCAGCCCGACGGGCGCACAGGTGCGAGGCGGCCGCCGAAGCGCGCCGCGGAGCCTCAGAGACGTGCCCACGCCGGGCCGCGCCGGCTCCTCGGCGCAGGTCAGCCCGGCGTTCCGGAAGGGTCGGCGCCCGTCAGGCCGGTCCTTAGCGCGCGGCCTGCGACAGGGCCGCAGCCGCGGCGTCTTCCCCTTCTGGCCCGGCCGCGGGCTCGCCGAGCCTCTTCCACGAGAGGAAGGCCGGCGCCCAACAACGCTCGGCGGCGGCCCTGGCCACCGCCTCCACGAGTTCCGGCTTGCGCAGGGCCGCGAGGCCAGCCGCCGGCGCGCCCATGTCGTCCAGCATCGCCAGGAGCAGGCCCTTGGGGTGGGCTGAGAGGAAGCCCACGTCAGGCGTCCATCGCCGACCCACGTCCAGGCCACACAAAGCCGCGATCTCGGCGGCCTCCGCCCGGGCCTGGCGCCGCAGGGCGCTCGTGCGTTCCTCCCGCAGGTCGAGGCTGAGGCCGACCAGCTCGGCGAGCAGGGCGAGGCGGCTGTCGGCGTCGAGCCGCGCCACCCAGGCGATGGGGCTCAGGCCCGACATCTCCCACGCGGCGCGCCGGTCCGCGAGCCTTCGGCGGACGTCGCCGTCCAGGGCCTCGATCGGCGCAGTCCCCAACCGGCTGTACGGGACGGCGTCGATGGCCAGGGCGCCGCCGCCGCGGCTGCAGCCGCTGCGGAGCACCACGACGCAGAAGAGCCGCGCCGCAAGCGCCACCAGGGCGGCCTCCGGGTCGTCGGCAAGTCCACGCACCAGGGCGCGGGTCGCCACGTCGGTGCGCACCGCATGGAGCGCGTGCCCCACGCCGGCGAGCTGCGCGTCGGGGGCCGCGGCGATCGGCGCGCCGGTCGGGGCCGCGGCCGCGAAGCGGGGGTCACAGGCGTCGCCCGCCGCCGCAGCGCTGTCGGCCTCGCCCGGAGGCTCGCCGCCCTCGTCATCCTGCCCCTCGGCCGCCGGTCCCCAGGCGGTCAACGCGAGCCCCGTCCGCTCGTCCGGCGTCAACTGCACGAGGGTCGCCCTGCGGCCGGGTTCGGCCGCCTGGTCGGCGGCCAGCCTGGCGGCGAGGAAGGCCGACACGGCGGCCCGCCCTTCCGCCGCGGCGAGGTCAACGCCCTCGAGGCCGTCCCGCGCCCTCTGCGCCGCCGCAGTGGAGGCGCGCCACGCCTCCAGTCCGGCCGCGTCGAGACCCATGCCCCAGGGGTGGCCCAGCGGCTGCAAGGCCGGGTCAGGCGCGACGGCCTCGCCGCAGACCTGCACGACCCGACCGTCGGCCGCCAGGGTCTCTGCGATCCCCACGGCCCGGTCCGCCCAGACCGCCTGCAGGATGGCGGGGTCCTGGAGCACGGCGGGCCGTTCGCCGAAGAGGTCCGTCTCGGTGCGGCCTCCGGCCTCCGCGTAGGCGGCGGCGCCCACCAGGGCGAAGCGCGGGTCACGCTCGCTCACCCGGCCGCGGTCGAGCTGCTCGGCGACCCGCCATTCCTGGAAGCCGAAGCCATCCAGGGCGGCCTGGGCGATCTCCGCCTGCTGCTTCCGGTCCGTCAGGCGGGCGAGCAGCCGCAGTTGGCGAGTGTTGAGGCGCCCATGCCGCAGGGCCTCGAGCGCGGCGTCCGGCAGCGCGGCCAGCGCCGCCAGCCGCCGGACCTCGACCTCGGCATAGCCCAGGGCGGCGGAGACCTGCCGCGGAGTCAGTTTCGCCCTCAGCATCCTGCCGATCGTCGTAATCACATCGGCCACATGCACGGGCAAGGCGGTGTTGGTGAGCAGGACGGCGGCCGCGTGGCGGGCGGGATCGGTCTCCACATAGGCGTCCACCGGGTAGTCGCCGGCGAGCCGTCCCTCGGAGCGGAGCCGCCGGAGCGCGAGCAGCCGGCGTCGGCCGTCGAGGACCATGGCCGCCATCTCCTTGCGCCCGCGGCCGGGACGCACGGTCAGGGGCTGGAGTACGCCCGCCGCGGCGATGGTTTCGGCGAGACCCGCCACGCCCTCGTCGGGCGGCTCGGCCGCCCGGAGGTTCTCGGGGGCGATCCCGAGCTCATCGAGGCGAAAGGTCCGCCTTACGCGCTCCGGCGGCGCGGCCGCCGGCGTGGGGGGGATCTGGTTCATGGGGCCTCTCCGGGCCGGCCGCGAGGGACCTCCCCCGCGCACCGACCACCCCTCTTCGTCCTTCCTCCGCCTCCATGACGGCCAGGTCGTTCCAGTCCCCGACCCCCGGGGGCGGCAGCCGCACTGCCGCCGACAGCCCCGCACCCGCAGCGCGGGCGGCCAGGGCCGCGGCCGCGCGCTCCCCCGCCTTTCCCGGGTCGGCGGCGATCAGGAGCCGCCGCACGCCGGAAGGGGGCGTCCAGCGCGCCAGCCGCGCGGCCGACAGCAGGGCCCAGGCCGGAGCGCCGAAGCGCTCGCCCGCCGACAAAGCGGTCCAGATTCCTTCCGCCACCAGGAGTTCCGGCGCGGCCGGATCGAGCCGCACCGCCGCCGCAGGCGGCAGCCTGCCCACGGTCTTGCGCGGGAGCCGCAGGCCCTCGGCCCGCCGGCCGGCGGCGGTAAGGTAGGTCACTTCCACGGCGCAGAGGCCGCCGTCCGCGCCGCGGACCGCGGCGAGCAGGGCCGGCCAGGGCCCCCCCGTCCCCCGATACACGGAGAGCGGCGCCCCCGGGTGGAACCGCAGGGCCTCCACAGCTGCGAGGTCGCGTCGCACGGCGCGGCGCAGGGCGTATAGCGCAGCGGGCGAGCCGGCCCGCACCGGACGACCCCCGGCCCACAGGGCCGCAGCGGCGTCCTGCCTCTTCCGGTCGCTCGGCGGCGGGTCGTCCCGGGCCTGTGACGCGCCCGGCGCGCCGACCAGACGCCCCGACGCATCCACAAGGCCCAGCCCACGCAGGTGGTCGAGGACCTCGCGCCATCCGCACGCGCCGAACCCATGGACGATCACCCTGTCGCCACTCAGCCAGAGCGACACGGAACGGTCGGCAGGGCTGTGCCCGGGCGCCGGGACATTCGCGCGGCGACCGCCATCATAGAGGTCGCCGCCTAAGGCGCGCACCACACCGAGCAGGGTCGTTGGCGAGCGGGGCATGGACGGACTCCGAATAGGCGTGATCACCCCTACCGCCCTTTCTCCGCCTCCCACGGGGCGTTGCGGGGCGCGGCCCCGCTCGAAGGGGTCGGCCGAGACGAGCGGCTCGGCCGCAGGGGAAGACCTTCCCCTCCTGGGCCGCCTCCTGGGCGCACGGGCGCCCACCCGCCACATCAGCGACGCGCCTTGCAGCGCGGCGCGGATGCCGATCCGAGCCATTCGGACGCCAAGGCTTGGGCGCGGGCGGTTCGGCCGAGCCGCAGCGGCCCGCCGGCGCCGGACTCCACAAGACGCGACAGGTCTCGGGAAGCTCTCCCGTCTCCGCCCGCGCGCGGGCAGCCCCGCTCGGGCGCGGGGCGGCGTCCGGGCCCAGGAGCCGCCTCACCGGCTCAGGAGATGGAGATAGGACCGCAGGTCCCCGGCGTAGTCCGCGGCCGCCGCGGACAGTCGCGATGCGACCGCCTCCGCCTCGATGCGGCGGTCCCAGGCTGCGTAGGCGGTCTTCGCCGGCGAGCCGGCCGCCTCGCAGAAGTCGTCGAATTCTCGGCCCAGCGACAGGGCCGCCGAGCTGTCGAGCAGCAGCCGGGTCACCACGGCGATCACCACGGGCGGGACGCCGCAGGCCCCGACCAGCACGGCGTCGAGGTCCGCCAGGCGACGCTGCAGGAGGACCAGGTCCTCCCGCGACGCCGGCCTGAAGCTCCCGACCGGGCAGATCTCCAGCTGGCTGACCACCGCAGACAGGGCGCTGCGCAGGAGCGCCTGCCTTTCCACCGTCGATCGCCGTGTACGACCGTAGGCGAACAGGAAGGCGTTCAGCCCAAGGCTGAGCACCGCAATAGCCGGGCTCGCCAGGCGCAGGAGTTGCTCCGTCAGATCGGTCGCCGTCACGCTCCGATGGTACGGCCCGCCTGCGACAGAAACGGTCGCAAATCGAGCGTTTCGCTGAGCTGCGGGGTAGACCACGCCGCGCTCACGGTCAGCCCGCACGTGCGCCCGGAACGCGGCGGGCCGGGCGCCCGCCGCATGAACCCGGCGCAGATGCCCGGCCACACGGGCCCGCATCTCGCCCGCCGGCCTCGCCAGCCTCGCCGGCTTCTGCTCCTATGCGCAGCGGAGGTGGCCCGATGAGCTCCACCATACCCGTCGCGCAGTACCTGCGCATGTCCACGGAACACCAGAACTACTCCCTGGAAATGCAGGCCCGGGCGATCGGCGGCTACGCCGCCGATCACGGTTACAGGATCGTGCGGACGTACCGGGACGCCGGCGTCAGCGGGGTGCGGCTGGACGGCCGCGAGGCCCTCCAGGCCCTGCTTGCGGACGTGCTGAGCGGCCGGGCCGACTTCAAGGTGGTCCTGGTCTATGACGTCAGCCGTTGGGGCCGCTTCCAGGACCCCGACCAGGGCGCCCACTACGAGTTCGTCTGCCGCGACGCGGGTGTCAGGATCGAGTACTGCGCCGAGCCTTTCCAGAACGACGACGCCCTCGCCTCCACGCTCGTGAAGCACCTGAAACGGGCCATGGCCGCCGAGTACAGCCGCGAGCTGTCGGCCAAGGTCTCCGCCGCCATGCGGGGCCTCGCCGCGAAGGGTTTCCGCCCCGCCGGAGACGCGCCTTGCCCTGCGCCGGGTGGCGGTCTCCCCGGATGGCGCGCGGCGCACCGTGCTTCAGGCGGGCGAGCGCAAGGCCATCCAGGGCGACCGCATCATCCTCGTCCCGGGTCCGGCGGATGAACTCGACCTTGTCCGGGACATCTTCCGCCAGTTCGTGGCCGGCGGCATGTCCCGGCGCGAGATCGCCCGGCAGCTGAACGCCAGGGGGGCGCCCGCCGCCCGCGGCGCGCGCTGGACAGAGGCGCGCGTGCGCGGCCTGCTCACAAACCGCGCCTATGTGGGCGTGCTGGTGTTCGGGCGGTTCGCGCACCGGTTCCGCAGGGCCCGGCCGCAGCCCCAGACCACCTGGGTCCGTGCAACCGCCGGGTACGCGGCGATCGTCTCCCCGGCGACCTTCGCGCTCGCCCAGCAGTGCATGCGACGGCGCAAGGCCCATACCAACGAGGAAGGCCTGCTCGCCGAGCTGCGCGCCGTCCTCGCCGATCATGGCCGCTTGAGCGCAGCCCTGATCGACGCCCATCCGGCCGCGCATGCCAGGTCCGTCTACATCCGGCGCTTCGGCGGGCTTACCCGCGCGTACGAGCGCATCGGCTATGCCGCCTCCGCACAACAGCGCGCCGCGGCCGCCGGCGCGCGGCGCGTGCGTCCGTGCGATGCGCGCCCGGCGCACGCTCCAACACCCACCGACGAGGCGCTGATCCAGGGCCTGCGGCGCCTGCTGGCCAGGGAGGGGCGCATCAGTGTTGCGCTGATCAACGCGGACCCGGAGCTCCTCTCCGCCGACGTCTATCGCAAGCGGTTCGGCGGCATGGCGGCCGTCTACGCCCAGGCCGGCTATGCGCCCGACCGGCAGCAGAGGCTGGCGACCGGTCTCCCGGAGCCTGGCTGAGCTGTCGCGGCCACGAACGGTGCGCACCCTGGCCAAGGCGGAGCTCCGACCGATCTGGTAGGTCGTCCCCCGCGAGGGTTGGCCTACGCCTTGCCGGCGGGCCGCCCGCAGCGCTTCCATGCTCAGCCGTGCATGACGCCTCGCCCACGCCCGACACCCTGGCCTCCTGGCCCGCCCTGATGGCCCGCCACACGGCGGCGGCCTATCTGCAGCTCTCGCCGCGCGCGGCCCGGCGGCTGCTGCTCAGGGAACGGGTGGCGCCGGTGGTTCTCGGTCCACGAACCCTCAGGTGGCGGCGGACGGACCTGGACGCGGTGGCGGAACGCCTCGGCGCGGGGCCCTACGCCGGCCAGGCCGCCGCCGCCGAGGACGCGCTCGCCTGCGTCGCCCGCCGCGAGGGTCGCCGGCGCCCCGGCGCGTCTGGACGGCCATGAAGTACGTCAAGCAGGTCCGCGGCGCGGACGGATCCACCTACCTGTACCTGAGCCGCCGCGGCTATCCCCGCCTGCGGCTGCCCGCCGGCCTCACGGAGCCTGCCCTGAAGGCGCACGTGGATGCGCTTGTGGCCGGCGCCTCCCCTCTCCTGCCGCCAACCCCGGCGACCCTCGGCGCCGCCGTGCGCGCCTACGAGCTGGAGAGCGCCGAGTTCAACGGGCTCGCGCCCTCCACGAAGTACGAGTACCGCCTGCTGCTGAAGGAGTTCGAGGAGGACCTGGGCCGGGTGGCGATCGCCGCCTTCACGCCGGCCTACGTGGACCGCCTGAAGACGCTCTGGGCGCGGCGCGGTCACCGGGCGGCCAACCTGCGCCTGCAGGTGCTCAGGAACGTCCTGAAGCCCTGCCTCGTGGCCGGAACGCTGCGGCAGGACCCCTTCCCGCTGGTGGGACAGGTCCGGCGGCCCAGGACGCTGCGCGAGCCGCACCTGATCTGGTCCGACGAGGTCCTGGCGACCGTCATCGAGGCCGCGCTTGGGGCGGGGCGTCCGGGCCTTGCCCGGGCGGTGGCGATCGCCCGCTACACCGGCGCGCGGCGGGGGGACCTGGTCCGCTTGCCGCGTTCGGCCCGCCAGGACGGCCGCTTCCGTTTCCACTCCGGCAAACGCGGCGTGCGCGTCGACATCCCGGAGGATCCGGCGCTCTCCCGCTGGCTGGACGCCACGCCCGACGAGGCGCCGTCCGGCGCCCGGCGGGGGCGGAAGATCGCCACGGGCGCGCCCCCCGCGCCGACGGCGACGCTCGTCTACAACCTGGCCGGCCGTCCCTACACCGAAGACGGGATCGGCCAGGAGCTCGCCAAGCTCGTGGGCGCCCTGCACGCGCGCGGGCGCCTGGACAGCGACCGGTACGACCTTCACGGCCTTCGCCACACCCGCGGCGTCGAGCTCGCGCTGGCCGGCTGCAGCGACGCGGAAGGGGCGGCGATGATGGGTCACCAGAGCGCCCACAGCTTCGCCCAGTACCGCCGCCAGGCCGATCGCGTGCGCCTTTCCGACACGGCCGCTGACCGGCTCGCGACCGCGCGTGAACGGAGGCGGAGCGGAAAAGTGGAAAACGAAGTGGAAAAAAGTGGAAAAACGCGAGCCGCCAACGAAAAAGGACCGAGAAATTTCCCGGTCCTTTCAAGGGGCTTGCGATGGTACCGCCCTCCCGGATCGAACGGGAGACCTCCAGAGCCACAATCTGGCGCTCTAACCAACTGAGCTAGGGCGGCGCATCGCGAGGGCCGGTTCTAGTCGCGCCGTCGCTCCGGATCAAGCGGCTGCGCAGGAAAGAAAAAGGCCCCGGAAGCAGGCGCTTCCGGGGCCTTCGTCGTCAGGTCTGCGAGCGATCAGCCCTTCGGCAGCTGGAAGCGGATCGGGATCCGCACCGTGCCGCCGTCGACGGGCTGTCCGTCCTTGGTCTGCGGCCGCATCTTGAACAGACGCGCCAGACGCATCGCTGCGTCGCCGAAGCCCATGTCCGCCGGGTCTTCCGACGAGACCGAGCAGTTGTCGAGCGTGCCGCGGGCGTTGACCGTGCAGCTGAGCGTAGCCCGGCCGTCGACTTCCATCCGCTGGGCGCGCTCCGGATAGTACCGCGCCATGTCCTCGGGCGAGGGGCGGCGCAGCCAATCCGGCTGGGTGATCACCGACGGACGCGGCGGCTCAGGCGGCGGCGGAGCCGGCGGCCTGGGCTCCTCGATCCGGCGCTCCACCGGCGGAACCGGCAGCGGCGGGATCGACGGAACGTCCGGCACCGCAACAGGCGGACGCGGCTGCAGCTTGGGCGGCGGCGGCGGCGGCGTGTTGGGCGGCGGCGGCGGCGGAGGCGGCGGCGGCGGCGGCGGAACGGGCTTGATGATCGCCACGTCCGTCACCTCGTCCGAGTACTCCTTGTACTTCGGCTCGAACCGCGTCTTCCAAAGGTAGATACCGACCGCGGCGTGGACGACGATCGAGATGATGATCGCGATCGTGACGCCCTTGCTGCGCTTCGGCTTCGGGTCGTCGAACGGGTTGTGCCGGACGTGGACGGCTTCCTGAGTATCAGCCATGCGTCACCGTCCTCACTGCTCTTCGCCGACGAGGGCCACGCTGTAGAACCCATTGTCCTGCAGCATGTTCATAACGCCCATGAAGTCGCCGTAGAGCACGTTCTTGTCGGCCCGAATGAAGATCCGCTCCTTGGTCGGATTGCGGCTCTCGCCCAGGTTCGTCCGCAGGTCGTCACCGAGGGTGGCGAGGTCGGACGGGAAGTCCTGGATGAAGATCCGCCCGTTCTCCTGGAGGGAGATGTAGACGGGCTTAGGCGGGTTCGTCGAAGGCGGCGCGACCGCGGGGGGCAGGGCCACCTTCACAGTGACGGCCGCCATAGGGGCCGCCACCATGAAGATGATCAGGAGCACGAGCATCACATCCACGAAGGGCGTGACGTTGATCTCGGCGTTCTGCTCCTCTTGGTATTTGCCTTCGCCCCCGGAGCCCGAGAGTTTGGCTGCCATGTGGCTTACGCCCCCTTGTCGAGCTGCCGGGAGATGGCGTTCATCAGCTCAGCCACAAAGCCTTCCGTCCGCGCGCCGTAGGCGGAGATGCGGGTCTGGAAGTAGTTGTAGAAGATAACCGACGGGATAGCGGCGAAGAGGCCCAGGCCGGTGGCCAGGAGGGCTTCGGCGATACCCGGCGCCACGACGGCCAGGTTGGTGGTGTTCGTGTTCGCGATCCCGATGAACGAGTTCATGATCCCGTAGACGGTGCCGAACAGACCGATGAACGGACCGTTGGAGCCGACCGAGGCCAGGAACTGCATGCCGCTGGAGAGACGGCGGGCCAGGGAGGCCTGCACGGCGCCGACGGCGGCCTGGGCGCGCATCACGGTGGTGTCGCGGTGCTCGCCGGCGATCTGCAGGCCAGCCTGACGCGACAGTTCGATTTCCTGGGCGGCCGCGGCGGCCATATCGGCCAGCGGGTTGCCGTCGAACTCTTCCGAGAGGGCGATGCGGTTCATGTCGTTGATCGACTTCGCGCCGCGGAATTGCTCAAGGAAGTTGTCGGTCACGCGGTTCAGGTTGCGGAACTCGAGCATCTTCGTGAGCAGCAGGGTCCACGAGAAGATCGAGGCCAGCACGAGGCCGATCATGATCACCTTCACGACCGGGTCGGCGTCCATGAACATGGTGCCGATGCCGAGCTTGCCGGCATGCTTCATGGTCGGCGGATCGCCGCCTTCGGCGCCCGCCGCAGGAGCGGCGGCGGCGGGGTCGCCAGCCGGAGCGGCGGTGGGGGCGGCGCCACCAGCGGCCGGAGCGGCGGCGGCGTCAGCGGCCGGAGCGGCCGGGGCGGCGGCGTCCTGGGCGAACGCCGGCGCGCTCGCCGCCAGCGCGATCGCGCCGACGAGAGCGATGAAAGGGGTCTTCAGTTTGTTGTCGAGCATCTGTCGCCAGTTCCTGGTTGGTCTAGCACGATTGGCCGGAGGGTCGTCGCGCGAGAGCGTCTCCACCCTAGTTGAAACAAGCCCGCCGTCCCGACCCGTGTTACCGGACCGAAACGACAGAGCCGCTGTCGCTTACGCCCGACCCGCAACGCATACTCCCAACTGCTCGTGGAAGCTTGGCGTTTCGAAGGCGCGAGGCGACCCCGAACTCCCGAAGGAACCCGAAGTCTTACCGCTATCTTAGACGTGCGGCTGCGACCCTTTGGCAACCCCTTATTAAGCCGTCAAGGGGCGATAGGCTTAGACAGACTTGTGAAATCTCTTCGCCCGCCTATGACGCTGCAGCGCACAATCGGCGCCCGCTGAAGCTACGCAGCCTTTTCCACTCTGCCGGGAAATTTGCTGTTGCACCGCAGCAATGTTCTGCGGAACCGCGTTGTCGAAGATCAGGTCTGGAATAACTGACTCTGCGAACCTGAAAAAAGGCGCGGCGAGCGCGTTGCTTGGCCGCCGCGCAGTCATTCCCGACTTTATCTGCTGTGGCGGACCGGTTGCGGGCGCTGCGCGCCGCCGTTCGGAGGGCGGGGGGAGATGGTGCCTGGGGGCGGATTCGAACCACCGACACGCGGATTTTCAATCCGCTGCTCTACCAACTGAGCTACCCAGGCGCTGCAAGCCGCCGACGCGGGAGCCGCGTCTATAGGGGAGGCTTTTTCGGAAGTCCAGCGAGCCTTTCAATCCGGCTGCGGGACTTCATCAGAGGGCTCTTCGCTCTCCACGGCAGGCACTGCGTAGCGCCCGCTCAGCCATCGCTGCAGGTCGACATCGGCGCATCGCCGGGAGCAGAAGGGCCGGTATTCCGGTGTGGCTGGCTTGCCGCAGATCGCACATGCGGGCGTGCTCATGTGGCCGTGACCTCGATCCGTGCACGCGGAAATGCCGGATCGGCGGCGACGATGAATCGTGCGCCGATGCGCCCGGCAAGTTCGCGCGCCAGCGGCCCCGCCGCCGCCTCCACCGCCGGTGCGCAGCGCGCCGTGATTCTCGCCCCGCCCTGGGCGGCCGCTTCGCGCTCGATCTGCCGGATCAACCGGTGGGCCAGGGTGCGATCGCTGAGCTGGCCGTCCTCGCCGCAGAGCACCTCGGATAGCGGCTGGATCCGTCGCGGGAGCGAGAGCTCCATGGTCCCGAAGCGGCCGACTGGACCGATGGCGACGCCAGGATTGTCCGGGCCGAAAGCGGCCCGGGCGGCGGCCATGAGCGCGGCGCCGTCGTGGCCACGCCCGACGAGGTCGATCACCACGATCCCGCCGAGCCCCTTCAGACGAAGGAGCCGGGCCGCCAAGGCGAGCGCGGCGAGATTCGCGGCGCGGGTCACGCGTTTGGCGTCGGCGCCTTTCCGCTCTCCCAGATCGACGTCGATGGCGGTCAGCGCGCGGGTGGGCTCCACGGCGAGCACGCCGCCGCCGGGGATCGGGTGAAGAACCTCGAGCGCCTCCGCCTCAGCCTCATCGGCCACGTCCCGGGCCGCAGCGCCTTCCACCAGCGCAGCGTCGCGGGCATAGCCGCGCAGCTCGTCGGCGAGGTCGCGCGCCGCCCCCAGCAGCCGCGGCGCGCCCTCGGCGGGCCCGATCAAGCGGGCGATGGCGAGCTTGCCGCGGCGTGGCTCGCTGCGGATCTCGATCTCGACGGGCTGGCCGCGCACCGGTCGCGCGTCAGGCTTGAACGGCAGGATGGCCTCAGCACCGCCGCCCAGGTCGAGGAAGGCGGTGGCAAGGGCCGGCTCGACGCTGGCGACCCGCGCGACGCAGCGTGCGCCGACGACAAGCTTCGGATCGTCACCGCGGCGACGAATGATCAATCGCTCGGGGCGGCCGTCGAGGGTGACCACGCCCCGGCTCTCGCCCACGCCGCGGTCGAGGAAGAGCCGCCGTTCGCTCATGGCAGGACGTACCCCAGGCCGCCGAGCAGGCTGGCCGATTCGTAGAGCGGCAGGCCAACCACCGCGGAATAGGAGCCCTGCAAGCTGAGCACGTAGGCCGCCGCGCGGCCTTGGATGGCGTAGCCCCCTGCCTTGCCGAGCCCCTCGCCGTTCGCCAGGTAGCGTTCGATCTCCTGGTGCGACAGTCGCTTGAACCGAACCTTGGTTTCCACCAGCCGCTGACCCGTGCGCCCGCCGGGCCGCGTGACAGCCACGCCCGTGAGGACACGGTGGGCGCGGCCTGACAGCAGCTCGAGGCAGGCGCGGACCTCGGCCTCGGTCTCGGCCTTCGGCAGGACGCGGCGGCCAACAGCCACGACCGTATCAGCGCCGATCACGAAGCTGCCGGGCTCAGCGGCCGCGGCATGGGCGCATTTCGCCATCGCCAGTCGCAGCGCGAGCTGGCGTGGCGTCTCGTCTTTGAGGGGAGATTCGTCGAGCTCTGCGGGGAAGACGGCGTCCGGGACGAGGCCGATCTGGCGCAGGAGGTCGAGCCGCCTGGGACTGGCCGATGCAAGGACCAGGCGTTGCGGCTGGGCGGTCAAGGCCGGCTAGCGGACGCGGAAGGTGATGCGGCCCTTGGTCAGGTCGTAGGGCGTCATCTCCACGAGCACCTTGTCGCCCGCCGACACACGGATGCGGTTCTTGCGCATCTTGCCGGCCGTGTGGGCGATGATCTCGTGGTCGTTTTCGAGTTTCACGCGGAATGTCGCATTGGGCAGGACTTCACTGACCGTGCCCGGAAATTCCAGAAGCTCTTCCTTCGCCATGCCGGCTCCCGCGAGGAGGATAAAACGACGGCTCGCGCCTTAAACGAGGCCGCGAGCCGTGAACAGCGGCGAAATATAGCGCAGAGGCGCGGGCCCGGTCGATGGGCGCCGCTCAGCGGCCGAAGCGCTCGGCGATACGGCGCGCCAGCGCGTCGCGAACTTCGCGGTAGGCGCTGAGCCTTGCCTCGCGCGAACCTTCCGCCACGGTCGGATCGAAAGTCGGCCAGTACTCGATCTCCACCGCCCGGCCTCGGGTCATCTCGACAGCCCGGTGCTGCGCCTCCGGGGTCAGCGAGATGACCAGGTCGAAGGAGTCGTCCTCCAGCTGGTCGAAGGTCTTGGCGCGGTGCCTAGCCAGGTCGCACCCGATCTCGCCCATCACCGCTTCGACAAAGGGGTCGACGTCGGATTCTCCGGGGCCGGCCTCGCGCTTCAGTCCGCAGCTGTCCACAAAGACCCGGTCTCCCAGCAACTGCTTCAGGATCGCCTCGGCCATGGGCGAGCGGACCCGATTCAGGTTGCAGGCGAACAGCACCGCGCCCGGCAAGGGGGAACGCTCGTCCTGGGTCGTCACTTCAGCCCCGCCAGTGCAGCGCGCAGATCAGGGTGAAGAGTCTCCGCGCCGTGTCGAGGTCGGTTTCGACCTTGCCCTTCAGCCGCGCCTGCAGGAGCTCCGAGGCTTCGTTGTGCAGCCCCCGCCGGCCCATATCGAGCGCCTCGATCTGCGCCGGAGTCGAGTTCCGGATCGCCTGGTAGTAGCTCTCGCAGATCATGAAGTAGTCTTTGATGAGGGTGCGGAACGGCGAGAGCGACAGGATGTGCCGGCGTTCGTAGCCGGGACCCCGCACATCGAAGACCAGGCGATTCTCAACCAGGCCCATCCGCAGATCGTAGGGCCCGCTCTCCGCGCCTTCCGGGACGAAGTAATTCTCTTCGAGGAGGTCGAAGATCGCGATCTGGCGCTCCTGCTCCTGGTCGCGCGAGACCGCCGCGAGCGACTCCTCGTCGAGCTCGACGCTTTGCAGGCGGTGCTTGGTGCGTTCGTCGGCGGCCATGGGTCCGGTTTGCGGAGCTTTATGGCATTCCGGGGGGGCACGTCATCCCGCCGCGACGCGAACGCCGCGGCGGATACGAAAAAACGCCCGGCGCGGGGTGCGCCGGGCGTTTTCCACGATGGCCTCGCGGCTAGTAGCGCGCGTAGCGGTAGCCTTCCGGCTGGACATAGGCCTGATGGACATAGCCCACGCCGACACCGCCCTGCCCCACCAGAATCCAGTCGGAGCCGCGCACCTGGGCCAGAGCCTGGAAGCGCTCGCCGGCCCGCAGGCTCCCCACGCGGCCCGAGCCCGTCGTCGGCGCGGACCGCAGGTTCACCGTCCGGTTCGCCACGAAGGTGTCGCCGATGCGGCTGTAGCTCGCCGGCGCGATCGAGGAGGACAGGCGATAGCCGCCGCGGGTGTAGGTCGAGCCGTAGGCGTGCTCCCGGGCCGTGTTCTTCTGCATCTGGCACCCGATGGCCGAGCCAGCGGCGGCGCCAGCGGCGGCGCCCAGCACCGTCTCGCCGGTGGGGTGGCGGCCACCCACCTTGTTGCCGATCAGGCCGCCGACGACCGCGCCGATGGCCGCGCCGGCTTCCTGCTTGCCGCCGTTTGCCGAGCAGTTGGTCACGCCGTTGATGCCCGCAGCCTGGGCGCTGCCCACGCCCACGGCCAGCGCCCCCGCCAGAACAGCCGCGGCCGCGCCGCCGCCGATCAGCTTGTTGGTCTTCGAAGTGCGCATCTCGGTCTCCGTCGTTTCACATTGTCACCCTGAGCCCGTCGCCCGGTGGGTGTGTGTCCCGAACGTAGAGCGCCGAGCCTGAACGTCCTTTGGGCCGGCGTGACAGGAACTGTTCAGCTTTGTGGACGGTCCTGCAGCGAGCGGAAGGCGCGCGCCGACCGGGCCACTGCCGTCGGCGCATCGTCGTCGGAGGGCGCCTGCTCCATGGGCAGCATCTGGACGCTGGTGAAGGGGCTCGAGATCCCCGCCTCGTCGAAGGCGCGCTTGATCCGGCGATTGTACTCGCGGCCGACCTTCCACTGGTCCTTCGGCCGGGTCGTGAGCCGCCCCTTCAGAGTGACGGCGCTTTCGCTGAGCTGGTCGACGCCCAGCGGCTCGTAGGGACGGGTGATCTGATCGCGGAAGGCGGGGTCGGCCGCGAGCTCGTCGCCAACCCGCTGCATGATGGCCAGCGCCTGGTCTACGTCTGCGTCATAGCTGACCGGCAGAGCGACCACATAAGACGAGAAGATCTTCGTGCGGTTATGGATCACCTGCGCCTCGCTGTACGGGAAGATGTGCAGCGTGCCGTTCATGTTGCGCAGGCGGATGGTGCGGAGCGTCATGGCCTCGACCGTGCCGCTGGCGTCGCCGATCCGCACGTTGTCGCCCACCGACACCGCGTCCTCGGCGATCAGGAAAACGCCGGTAAGGAAGTCCTTCACCAGGGTCTGCGCCCCGAAGCCGACGGCTAGGCCGACCACCCCGGCGCTGGCCAGGAGCGGTCCGACTTGTAGACCGAGCTCCGACAGGAAGGTGAGCAGCCCGACCACCAGCAGCACGGCCTGGATGGAGCCCGTGAGCAGCGGTCCAAGTGATCGGATCTGATTGGCGCGGCGCTCGTCGCGGCTGCGCCTGGCGAAGCCTTCCACGAAGCGCCGTGTGACGAACCCGGCGACCTCCACCAAGGCAGTGACCAGGACCAGGATCAGCGCGAGCCGCAACAGCCGCGCCCCGGCGCCGCGCGAGATCCACGCCCAGGGATCGATGCCCCACACGCTTAGGATCAGCAGCGCGGCTGCGCCGAGGATGAACACACGCAGCAGGCTCCAGGTCACGCCGGCTGCGCGAGACGCCCGCTGCTCTTCGGGCGCCACCTCGACGTTGCAGCTATCGGAGAACCGCTGGACCCAGCGGTTGAAAAGCCGCCCGAGCAGCCAGATCGCGGCCAACGCGCCGATGATCACTGCAGCGGAGACGAGGAAGTTGAGCCCCGTCTCGCGTGGATCGAGCTGCACCAAGTGAGCCCAGGCGTTTCGGCCGAAGGCGGTGATCTGCTCGGCGAAGGAGGGCTGGACCGCGTCGGCGGCCGGCGCCGCCGTTTCGGCGGCGGCGGGAGATGAAAGCATGCGGAGCCTGTCGAACTACGTCCCCGGCGGCGAACGCCTTCACCGTAGGCGAGGTTCCGCCGCCAGCTTCAGGCGCGGACCTCGCGGAAGGACACTAGCCGCCCCTGCGATTCATCCCAGAGCGCCAGCCGCGCGCAGCGGAAGCTCTCGAGCAGCCCAACCCGGCTCATCGGAGCCAGTTCGGGATGGTCCCGCAGCACCTTGGGCAGGCGGTAGTAGGGGATGCGGCTCGACAGGTGGTGCACGTGGTGGATGCCGATGTTGGCCGTGAACCAGCGCAGCACAGGCGGCAGGTCGTAGTGCGAGCTGCCCGCGAGGGCCGCCTCGTCTCGCTTCCAGACACCGTTGCGGGACCAGCTGGCGCCCTCGAACTGGTGCTGGATATAGAACAGCCAGACCCCGATCGTGGCCGCGAGCAGCATGGTCAGTGCATTGACCAGCAGCACCGGCATCGGCCCGAACAGCCAGACCAGAGCCGCCAGCCCTCCGGCAGCCGCAGCTGTGTTGCCGAGAACGCTCGCCCACGGGCGCCAGCCCTGGCGCATCATCCCGATGGGCAGCCGGTTCATCAGGAAGAAGACGAAGGCCGGCCCCAGCCCGAACATCACCGCAGGGTGCCGGTAGAGCCGGTAGCCCAGCCGCTTGTGCGCCGGCAGCGCCCGGTACTCTTCGACGGTGAGCATCTCGATCGCGCCGAGGCTCCGGCGGTCGAGGTTGCCTGACGTAGCGTGGTGGATCGCGTGCGTCTGCCGCCAATAGTCATAGGGAGTCAGGGTGAAGACGCCGATGATGCGGCCGACCCAATCGTTCGCCTGCCGGTTGGCGAAGAACGCCTGATGGCCGCAGTCGTGCTGGATCAGGAACAGCCGGACCAGGAACAACGCTGCAGGGATGGCTAGCAACAGCGCCGCCCACCAGAACCCTCGAGCATGCAGGAACCAGGCAAGGCCCCAGAGCGCCAGCAGCGGGGCAGCGGTAATCACGATCTCGAAGATGCTGCGCGCAGTTTGCGGCGTCTTGTAGGGGGCAAGCTTCTTGGACCAGGCGCTGGCGGTCGTCGCGTCTGCAGGCATCAATCTATCCAATGGAGGCGGCGTGGCGTGCCGTGCTCCAGAAACAAGGTTGCAATGCGGCGGTTCCGACGTGGCCGGCCTAACGCGGGCGCAGTCGGATCGCGGCGGAACGGGCGTGCGCCGGCAACCCCTCCGCTTCAGCCAGGGCGACCGTCGCAGGCGCCAAGACGGCGAAGGCGGCTTCATCGCACTTCACGAAGGATGTGCGCTTGAGGAAGTCGTAGAGGGACAGGCCCGAGGAGAATCGGGCTGCGCGGCTCGTCGGGAGCACGTGGTTGGAGCCGGCCACGTAATCGCCGATCGCCTCCGGAGCGTGCCGTCCCAGGAAAATCGCCCCGGCGTGGCGGACCCGGTCTGCAAGTTGCTCCGGCGCGGCGACCGCAAACTCCACGTGCTCGGGCGCGATCAGGTCCACGAGCCGCGGCGACTCGTCGAGCGGAGCGATCACCACCGCCCCATGGTCGCGCCAGGACAACGCCGCGTCCTTGCCGGTGGAGAGTGTGGTGAGTTGCGCCTCGACAGCCGCTTCGACGCGCGCCGCGAAGGCTTCGTCATCTGTGATGAGGATGGATTGAGCGGCGGGGTCGTGCTCGGCCTGGGAGAGCAGGTCGGCCGCGATCCAGTCCGGCTCGTTGGCGCCGTCCGCGACGACCACGATCTCGGACGGGCCGGCGAGCGCGTCGATCCCCACGACGCCGTAGACCCGGCGTTTGGCTGCGGTGACGAAGGCGTTCCCAGGGCCGACGATTTTGTCCACCGGCTTGATAGGGCCAGCGCCATAGGCCAGGGCCGCCACAGCCTGTGCGCCGCCAACGCGCCAGATCTCCGTGACGCCGGCCGCCCGGGCGGCGGCGAGCACCGCCGGCTGCAGCCGACCTGGCGGGGTGACCATGGCGATGCGTGAGACGCCCGCGACGGCGGCCGGCACCGCGTTCATCAGGACGGTGGAGGGATAGGCCGCGCGCCCTCCGGGCACGTAGATGCCGACGGCTTCCAGAGGGCCCCAGCGCCAGCCGAGCTCGACCCCCGCTTCGTCGGTGAAGCGCTGGTCGGCGGGACGCTGCCGCTCGTGGTAAGCGCGGATCCGGGCAGCCGCGAAGGCGATGGCGTCGCGCACATCGGCGGCGCATGCGTCCGCGCCTTCCGAGATTTCCGCCTCGGTAACCCGGATGGTCTCGGCGTCGAGCTCGACCTTATCGAAGTCGCGGGCGAACCTCAGCAGGGCCTCGAGGCCCTCACCGCGAACGGCGGCGAGGACGTCGCGCACGATGGCGTCGACCTCCTCCGGCGTGTCGCGCCGCTCGTCGACGAAGGCGGCGAACGCGGTCTCGAATTCAGGATCAGAGAAGTGGAAGCGGCGCATGGCGCGCTCTTTACCGGCGAGCGGCGCTCGGCGCCATGCCGCGGCTAGACTTCGTGGGTCGGCGTTCTGGGCGTGGGCCAAGGCTTCGAGACATCCGCCAACACGGCCTCGATGCATTCCACGCTCGCGCGCAGGTCCCCGCCCCCCGCGCAACTGAGCGTGATGACACCGCCCGGCGCCTCGCCCGGTTCGAAGGTGAGCGCCAGGATCTCGATCACGGCGCCCGGCGCATCCCGTCGGATTTTGCGGGTCTGCACCTTGAGCACGCCGCCCAGCTGCAGGGCTGCGCGAACGCGCTCGCCCTTGCCGGCTTCCCAACGGAAGCGGTTGAACGCGATGGTCAAGCGCCGCGCCTTCGGTTCGAACTGGATGTCGCCGACCTTGGCGACGGCGTCCTGCAACGCGGCCGAGATGACCGCGAGATCCTGCTCGTCCTGCGCCAGAAGGCGAAGCGGGGCGGGGTCAGCCATTCAGAATCTAGTCCTCCGCCTCGCTGTCGCCCTTGATGCGACGGATCTCGGCGCCGCACGCGCCGAGCTTCTCTTCCAGGCGTTCGAAACCACGATCGAGATGGTAGACGCGGTTGACCACCGTCTCGCCGCGGGCGGCAAGGCCGGCGATCACCAGGCTCACGGAAGCCCGGAGATCGGTGGCCATCACCTGAGCGCCTTCCAGGGCGTCGACCCCCCGCACCCGGGCCTCGCCCCCTTGCACCGTGATGTCGGCGCCGAGCCGGCTCAGCTCTGGCGCGTGCATGAAGCGGTTTTCGAAGATCGTCTCGCGGATCACGCTCTCGCCATCGGCAAGGGTCATTAGGGCCATGAACTGCGCCTGCAGGTCAGTCGCAAACCCAGGATAGGGATCGGTTCCGATCTCAACGGCGCGGAGCCGCCCACCGTTGCGCCGGATGGTCAAACCATCATTGTGCGACGTTACTTCCACGCCCGCTTCGACCATCTTGTCGATCAGCGCTTGGATGAAATCGCAACGCGTGCGGGTCAGGCGGACTTCGCCACCGGCCATTGCGGCCGCCAGGGCGTAGGTGCCCGTCTCGATTCGATCCGGCAGCACGGCATGGGTGGCGCCCGTCAGGCTGGTCACGCCCTGCACCCGGATCGTCGAAGTCCCAGCCCCGCTTACCTTTGCTCCCATCTTGTTGAGGCAGTCGGCGAGGTCGACGATCTCCGGCTCCTGGGCCGCATTCGTCATCACGGTCTCACCGTTCGCGAGCACCGCGGCCAGGAGCGCGTGCTCTGTGGCGCCCACCGAGACGAATGGAAAGTCGATCTCGCCGCCCCTCAGCCCGCGGGGGGCCTGGGCATAGACGTACCCTTCGTGCAGGTCGATCTTTGCGCCCAGAGCCTCCAGCGCCTTCAGGTGCAGGTCCACCGGACGAGCGCCGATCGTGCACCCGCCGGGGAGCGAAACCTTCGCCTGACCGCTGCGGGCCAGCAGCGGGCCCAACACATTGAACGATGCGCGCATCTGGCGGACCAGGTCGTACGGCGCGAAGCCGGAGACGATCTCGCGGGTGGTGAGCACGGTTTCAGAGCCGCTCGGCGGCTCCGCCTCGACTACGTCCGTACCCAGCCGCTGCAGGAGCTTGCCGAGGAAGCGGGTGTCCGCCAGGCGTGGCATGTTGGTGAGCCGCAGCGGCTCGTCCGTGAGCAGGCTCGCGGCCATCAGCTTGATGGCCGAGTTCTTGGCGCCGCTGATCGGGATCTCTCCCTTCAGGCGCGCGCCGCCGGTGATGGCGATGCGGTCCAATCCCAATCCTTCGAGGCGACGCTGTTGCGGGGAGTCGCGGGGGTCAGCCCTTCGGCGCGCTATCTAGCGTGCGGGACCGGCGGCGCAAAGGGCGACGCTCAGGGGTTCGGATCCTCATTCGGTGCAGGTGGCGTGGAGGCGTTCGGCGGGCCGGCCTTGCGGCGCCGCAGGTTCGCCCGCAACGCCTGGGCAAGCTTGGCTTCTCGGTCGCTCGGAGGTGACAGGGCAGGCTTTTCGTCACGGGCCATGCTTGAGGGGTGCAGCCACCAGATTGGGGGGTCAAGCAAATTTGCCGCCCATGGGGGCTTCCCGAGTCCGAGTCGTCCCGCTATATGCCCCGCCTCGCCTTTCGCCGCCGTAGCTCAGTGGTAGAGCGCATCCTTGGTAAGGCTGAGGTCGGCAGTTCAATCCTGCCCGGCGGCACCATGACCCCCTAAGCTCGGACGAGCTTAGGGGGTCGCCAATCCAGCTAAACCCGCCTCTACGGCATGGCCTGCAGGCGCTCCCTCGAGACCCTTCGCCCCCGCTGCCGCCTGAGGCGATTGCGGCATTGCGCCCGTGTTCCACGGATCGCGATTGCGCAATGGCGTCGGTTGCGCTTTTGGTCGGCTCGTTCGGAGGGGACATGACCGCACCGAGTTCCGCGTCATGGGCGGCCGCCGTGCTGGCCCGCCGCGCCCATCTGGGCGGGGGCGCGGAGCGTGCGCCCGGAGCTATGCGGTCTGGCAGCGCCCGGCTCGACCGTCCCGAGGGCGGCCGCCGGTACGATCTGGACTGGATCCGGATCATCGCGTTCGCACTGCTGATCCTTTTCCACGTAGGCCTCGTCTATGGTCCGCTGGACTGGCACGTACAGAGCACCCACACCTTTCCTTGGATGGAAGAGGCGCTGCTGGCCACCGGGCCGTGGCGGCTCACTCTCCTGTTCCTGGTGTCCGGCGCTGCTCTACGTTTCGTGGCCGCCGGCCGCTCGGCGGGAGAACTCGCCCTGGAGCGTCTGAGACGGCTGGCGCCGCCGCTCATCTTCGGGGTGCTTGTGCTCGTGCCCGTCCAGTCCTGGATCGAAGCCATGGACAAGGGGTCGTGGACTGGGGGCCTGATCCCGTGGGCGGCACGGGAGTTCAGTCCAGCAGGTCTCGCCGATGGCGTACCGGTCAATCATCTTTGGTTCGTTGTGTACGTCGCCGTCTACGCTGTGCTGGCGAGCCCGCTGCTGACCGCCTCCGCCTCGATCCGGCGCCTCGGCGATCACCTTGCGCGCCACCTGCACGGCTGGCGCGCCCTCGTCGTCCCCGCCGCCTACCTCATCGCTATCCGCATCACGCTGTTCCCGCTGTTCGGGGTCACCAACAACCTGACTGGCGACTGGTACAATCACGCGCAGTCCTTCGCCGCCTTCCTCTTCGGCTACCTCATGGTGGGCCATGCCTCGCTGTGGAAAGATCTCGAAGGCCTTCGGCGCACCAGCCTCGCCCTCGCCTGCGTGGCCTTCCCCATCGTCGTCATCCAGCACGCCCATCCCGGCGGCGGCGCCTGGTTGGGCGTGCCGCGGGCGATAGTCTTCGGCCTCTTTCAATGGACGGCCATCGCAGCCGCCCTGGGTTACGCCGGCCGCTACCTGCGGCGAGCGTCGGGGCCACGCCTCGCGTATCTGAACCAGGCTGTCTTCCCCTGCTACCTGGCTCACCAGACCATCCTCGTGGTGGCGGTTTGGCTGGTGCGGCCCGCAAAGCTGCCCGCCCTCGCCGAAGCGTTGCTGCTGATCATCGCCACCTTCGGCGGGAGCCTTCTGACCTATGAGGCCGTGCGTCGCCTTCCGGTGGTCCGCACCCTCTGGGGCCTGAAGGCGCCCTCAGCCGATGACAGCGAACGCACGCGCTTTGCACGGCGGCGTCTGCTTCTAGGGTTCGGGGTGGCCGCCCCGGTAGTTGCGCTCGCAAGCGTCACGGTTTCGATGGCTGCCTATCCCGACTACAACCACGCGCGCCAGTTCCTCAGCGAACTCGGCGGGGCCGGCTCGCCAGCTCCCATCTTCTTCAACGGCGGCGTGCTTGCCGCCGGTCTTATGGCCGCCCTGGCCGGGTCCGGGTTCGGGTTTGCGTTGGCTGGTATCACCGGAGCGCGGGTGAGCGCGGCCCTCACCGCTCTAGCGTTCGCGATCGCGGGGGCGGGTCTGGTGACGGCGGCGCTCTATCCCTGGCCGGATCCGCGGCACGTCGCAGTGAACCTCGGCCTCGGGATTCAGCTTGCTCCGCTTCTGCTGCTTTGGGGCTTGCGTCATCAGCGCGACCTGCCCCGGCTGAAGCTGTTCCTGGGCATCGTTTTCATCCTGATGGCGACGCTGACCGTGATCACCAAGCACCTGGTGTTCCCCGGCACCGTCAACGACGCGAACGTCGGCTGGTGGGAACGCGCCTACGCCGTTGTGCTCGTGGGTTGGGTGGCGGTGGCCGCCATCGTTCTGGAGCGCCGCCTACAGGTGCAAGCGGAACACGCACGCGACGCCTAAGTGACGCACAGACGCGTCTCGTTATTGCAGCATTCACAAGTCCGTGATTGATCAGCGGGGAATCTGACACGAGGCTGACTCTGCTCCTGCAGCGGAGCCGGTCTGGGGCCTTCGGGGCGGGGTGGACGCGGAATGAGCATTCTTGCACGTCAGCTGGCGGCGCCTCTGGAGACCGCCGAGTTCGACGCACGCCCTTGGCTGCCGGACGAGTCCCCGCTCGCCATGCCGCGGCAGGCGTTCGACGCCGACGCGCCTGCGATCTCGCAGGTGCTCCCCACCTCACCGGCGGGCGTCGCGCGCCGGCGTTTCGCCCTGGCGCTCGGAACCCTGTTCTTCACTGTCCTGGTGGCGATCGGCCCGTACGTGCTCTACGCACGCCGCGGCTTCGAGCCGTTCGAGGTGCTCGGGCTAGGCGTGTTCCTGCTGCTCGCGTCCCCGATCGCCTGCTGGTTCTGCAGCGCGCTGTTCGGCTTCGTCGCCCTTCTGAAGGGCCGCGAGCAGGACGATCTCTCTTTTTCGCCCCGCCCTGTTCTGCCCGGCTCGCGCACCGCTCTGCTGATGCCGCTTTGCAATGAGGACGCCGCGGCGGCCTTCGGCAGGCTGGCCGCCATCGACGTCTCGCTTGCGCGGCTGGGCGCATCCCACGCCTTCGACTTCTACGTGCTCAGCGACTCCAGCGATCGCGTCGCTCCGGCCGAAGAAGCCGCGTTCCTTGCTTTCCGCGCTCATGCCCACAGCCGGGTCTACATGCGCCGCCGGGTCCGCAACACCGAGCGTAAGGCGGGAAACATCGCCGACTGGGTTAGCCGTTTCGGCGGCGCCTACGAGTGCATGATCGTCCTCGACGCCGACAGCGTGTTGGCCGGCGAGACCGTCCTGCGCTTGGTCGACGCCATGGAGCGCAATCCCGGCGTCGGCCTCATCCAGACCGCCCCTGTCATCGTCGGCGCGAGGACGCTGTTCGCCCGCGTCTCCCAGTTCAGCGTGCGCATGTACGGTCGCGTGGCCGCCGCGGGCTACGGCTGGTGGACGGGCGCGGAGTCCAGCTACTGGGGCCACAACGCCATCGTCCGGGTGGAGGCGTTCGCCGCTTGCGCCCGTCTGCCGATCCTGCCGGGCGAAAAGCCGTTCGGCGGCGACGTGCTCAGCCACGACGTGGTCGAGGCCGCCCTCCTGCGCCGCGCCGGCTGGGCCGTGCACGTCACGGCCGCCCTGGATGGCAGCTGCGAGGAGACTCCGCCCACTCTGCTCGACTTCATCCGGCGCGAGCACCGCTGGTGCCAGGGCAACCTGCAGCACATCAAGCTCCTCGGCGCGTCAGGCCTGCACCCGATGAGCCGTCTGCAACTCGGGATGGGCGCCCTGGCGTATCTCGCCTCGCCCCTCTGGCTGGCGGCGCTCGCCATCGGCATGGCCCTGCAGCTGCAGCACCCGGTCGACTGGGGTTCGTTGTGGTACTTCCTCGCGCCTGAGTTCACCCCCTTCATGCTGGGCTCGATGCTCGCAGCCTTCCTGCTCATCGGTCCCAAGCTGATGGGCGCCTTCATCGTGCTGAGCCGCCCGGGCGAGCGCCGCGCCTTTGGCGGCGCGACCGCGGTTCTCAAGAGCGTCGCTACCGAGGTCGCGCTTTCGGCGGTGCTGGCGCCCGTCCTGATGGTCGCCAACACCAACGCCGTGATCCAGATCCTTCGGGGCCGTGACGTGGGTTGGCGGCCGCAGCAGCGCGACGCCGACGGCATCTCCTGGGCGGACGCCTGGCGCGCCATGCGGCCTCAGATGATCGCCGGCGTGGGCTTCACCGCGGGCCTCTGCTTCCGCCCGGACCTGTTCCTGTGCTTCGCCCCGATCGTCTTGCCGCTGCTGTTCGCGGCGCCGCTCGCCGTCTGGACCTCCCGCCGCCGCACCGGCGACGCCTTCGCCGAGCGGGGGCTTCTCCTGACTCCCGCGCACGATGGGGCCAGCTCCCTGCCGACCGTCCTGGGCGGCCACCGCAACCCGACCGCCCAGTTCCCGATCTCGGTGCGCGGCACGGCGGCCAGCATGGCGGCTGAATGATTTCACCCGGGCAAATTTGACCTGGCGCCGTCGGCGCGCTACGCCGTCGGCATGTCCGTTGAACCGACCTACACCGTCCTGTCGGGCGGTCGAGAACTCGCCTCCGGTTCGGCTGACCGGGTCGCTGAGGCGGCCCGGTCCGCAACGCTGGCCGGTTCGACCGTGCTTATTTTCGATGACGCCACGGGTCGGCAGGTCGAGCTCGATCCGTTCGCCGATCCCCCTGCCCTTGCCATCGAGGGCGCGCCGCCCCCGCCGGAGCCCCCGCGGCAGGGTCGCGGCCGCCCCACGCTGGGGGTGGTCGCCCGGGAGGTGACGCTTCTGCCCCGCCACTGGGACTGGCTCGCCGCCCAGCCGGGGGGCGCCTCGGCGGCCCTGCGGCGTTTGGTCGACGAGGCTCGCCGGAGTAGCGAGGACGCCAGCCGCGCCCGGACCGCCCGCGACGCGCTCTATCGCGTCATGTCCACGCTGGCCGGCGATCTCCCCGGGTTCGAGGAAGCGTCGCGCGCCCTGTTCGCCGGGGACGACGTCCGCTTCGACGGCCTGGTCGCCGACTGGCCGCAGGGGGTTCGCAGCTACCTGCAGCGGCTTGCGACGGTGGAGCGCGGCGCGCGCCTCTAGCGCCGGCGCGTGGGACGCCTGAGCTCCGCCTCCAGCGCATGCTCCGCCGCATGCGTCTCCACCGCTAGGCGGCGGGCTGCGTCGCAGGCGAGGATCTGTGCGCCGCGCGTCGCGTAGCCGGCCTCCAGGTCAGCCTGGGTCGGGCGTTCCGGCAGCACGTAGAGGCTGCACGGCGCGGCCGCCTGGGCCGGCATCTCAATCTGCGGCGCAGCCGGCGAGCTCGGGGGCAGCGAGGCACAGCTCGCGATCATGAGCGCGCAGCCGGTCAGCGCGGTGTGGATCCAGGGGCGCATGGGCGTCCTCCGCTTTCAGGGCCTCTTGAGTGGCGCGGGCGGCGCTTTGAGTGGCCGCTGCCGTCTGGCGCACGATGACGTCCACGCGCCGGACGGTGGCGCGCGCGCCCTCCGTTTCCAGGGCGGAGACCGCCGCCTCCGCCTTCGCGGCCGCGGTCTTTCGCTGCTCAACCGCCGCACCGTCCCTCCGCCCCGACCAGTAGAGCAGGCTCACGGCCGCCAGCAGGCTCAGCACGGCGGCCACAGCCATCCACCAGCGGGGGATCATGACGGCAGCCCCAGGCCATAGCCCCCGGCCCGCCGCGTCAGCACCTGGCGCCGCATCCGCGGGTCGAAGGAGATATGCACCCAGAAACGCGCGCGGACGTCAAGAACAAAATGCGAACATCCATCCCGCTCGTTAACCCTGCGGGCTTAAGATCTCGTTGACTCTACAGCCACGCTCTGGCGACCCTGCCGGCCGGTAGGGGGAATATCGATGCGTTTCTGGTCCTTGGGGGTCGGAGCTCTCATGGCTCTCGGCTGCGCCACCGCGGCTGACGCTGCCGACGCGCCGCTCCAGCCCAGGCCCAGGGTCGAGGTGGGCTTCCATGGCGCCGCGGACCGCCTGTGGACCGGCAGCATGATCACCGAGCAGTGCGTCTCGCCGCGGCGCCGTCGCGCCCTGAGCCTCCTCCTGCCGCGCCAGCGCTATGCCGTCGAAGAGCGCCGAGGCGAGCTGATCGGCGAGTTCCTCAGCCCCGCCCCTGCGCCTCACCTCGTGGCGACCGCCCGCAGCTGCGCCGCGGCAGCCGGCGAAACGGCCACCACGCCCGTGATGCTGGGCGGCGGCGCGGCCGGCTTCTCGCGGTTCCGGACCGCGTTTGCGGATTGCATGCACCAGCGCCAGGCCGCCGACGCCGTCGGATCCATCACCCTGTGGATCGACAACCACTGCAATTGGTGAGGCGCCGAGGCGCCGCCCGCCTCAGGCCAGCAGGTCCTTGCGGTCGCGTTCCACCAGCGGCTGCTGCGCCGGCGGGGCGCCCAATGTCGCCCCGGCGCACCGGATTTCGTCCACCCGCTCGGGCGTGAACCCCGGCACGTACTCCACCTCTTCCCAGGTCAGGTAGGGCCTGTAGAGGATCAGGTCGTAGGCGGCGGCGTAGCCTACGGTCGGCAACGCGACGAGGTCGTCCGCGGCGGCGGCGTTCAGGTCGATCATGGCGGGAGTTCCAGGCTTTCTCGGCCAACGCCACGGGCCCATCGCCGTTCCGAGGATTTCTACGTAACAGTCAGATGTGATCAGCCACGCCGCCGCATCAGAAAGGGCAGCGCCACCAGCGGCAGGACGAAGACAAAGGCGCGGCCTCCGCTCGCCATCCAGATCACCGCCGTCAGGGCCAGCGCCGCCAGGGTTACCAGCAGCATGGTCATGGGTCGCATCGCCTACCTCCGCCGTTCGACGCTCGCGGCCACCTCCTCCAGCATGCCGGTCAGCTCGTGGGCGACCTCCCGGGTCAGGTCCCCTGCCGAGATGTCCGCCCGGTAGAGCCCCGACTGGGTGAAGCCGCCGATCAGGCCGCCGAACGCCTCCGGGTCCGAGAGCGCCAGGTGGGTCAGCAACGCGCGGAGCAGGAAATCGTGCGCCACCAGCGTGCGCTTCACGTCCTCCAGCTGCGCTTCAAGCGACAGGATCCTCCCCGCTTCATCCATGGGCCACGCCTCCTCTTCGGCTCTCAACAAGCCGCCGGCGGGTTCGGCTGCAAGAGCAGAGCTGCGGCCGCGGGCTCAGGCGGCCTGTATTTGGCGCGGCTGCGGGTCGTTCGCCGGCGTGAGGCGACGGAGGTGGTCACGGGCCAGCAGCGCCAGGGCCATGGCCTCTCCGGCGTGCATCTCGCGCCGCACCAGGCGCATCACCGCGGGATCCGGCTGTTGCGACAGGGGCGTTTCTGTCTCGATGTGGCGCATGTGGGGCCTCGCGGACGTTTCTCCCGGGACGGCAGCAACATCGGCGCCGCAACCCCGGAGATCGCCCACAGGGGAAGCGGGCGCGGCGGCCCGCCGCCGCGCCCGTCGCCGCCCCAGGGCCCCGGCGGGTTGGCGCACTGGACGTGCGCGCCGCCGAACTCTCGCTGCGGCTGTAGACGACCGACGTTCTCGCTTTCAAGCGTAGCCGCAGCCCCTGCGACCATTCGCACGCACCACGGGAAGCCGAAGGAAGTCTTCGCAAGGCAAACGAGGCGCGAACCCGTCGCCTGGTCCGGGTGTTCGCGCGTCTTCTTTTCGACCGCGGCGCGCGCTCAGCGGGCGTTCACAGGCGCCCGCTCGGCTCTTTTGTTAAGCGCGGCCTCGGACACTGCCTAGGCGTGTGACAACATGGGTCGCCATTCCCTCAAATCGGCGCCAACAATTCGCCTGACAGGTGAACAACAAAGGTGGGGCGGGTGATGGAAGGCTCGAAGGGCCGTCCGTCTGGGGCGCGCGTCTCGGCCCTGCAGGGGCTGCTCGCACAATTGGCGGCCGCGGCGCTCCTGGGCTTGGCCACCCTCGTCCGCCTGGAGCTCGGCGAGACCTTCCAGAACCTGGTCGCCTTCAGCCTCTACTATCCCGTGATCATGGCCGCCGCCCTGGCGGGCGGCTGGCCTGTGGCGCTGCTCACCTTGCTGGGGGGCGGTCTGCTGGGCTGGTACTTCTTCCTGCCCCCAGCGGGGGCGCTGGCCGTCCCCTCCCCCGCCACCCTGGTCAATCTCGCGCTATATAGCCTGTCGGGCCTGTGCATCGCCCTGGGCGGCGTGCACCTGCGCGATCTCGTCGGGCGCCTCCGCCTCAACTCCGCCCGCCTGGCCGAACGTGAGCTGCGGTACCGCACTCTGTTCGACACGGTCTCGGAGGGCTTCGCTCTCGTGCGCGGCGTACGCAACGCCGAGGGCGCCCTGGTCGACTATGTGATCCTCGAGGCCAATCCCGCGATGCTCCGCATCCTCAACACCGACGCGACCATCATCGGCCGCCGCCAGAGTGAGGTGATCCCCAGCGCGCCAGCGAACTGGATGGAGGCCTGCCGCCGCGCGCTGGACGGCGAGCCGCTGACCTTCGAGTACAACAGCCCGGGCAGCAGTCGCTGGTTCGAGATCCAGCTCGCGCGCGTCGCGGACGACCAGCTCGCCCAGCTGGTCCAGGAGATCACCCACCGCAAGGTGGCCGAGGCGCGCCAGTCCGAGATGTTCGACGAGCTGAACCACCGGGTGAAGAACAATCTGGCGCTCGTCTCCTCGCTCCTAGCGCTGCAGGCCCGCACCGCGCCGCCCGACGTGCGCGGGCACCTGCAGAAGGCGGTCGACCGGATCCAGGCCATTTCCGACGTCCATGCGAGCCTCTACCGGTCGAGCCGCAAGGACGATGTCGATTTCGCCGCCTACCTCGGGGACCTCTGTCAGCGGCTCCAAAGCTCCCTGCTTGAGCATGACCGTATCCGCATCAGCCTCCTGGCCGAGCCCGCGGTCCTACCCCTCGACCGTGCGGTGGCCGTGGGGGTGGTGGTCAACGAGCTTGTCACCAACGCGGCCAAGCACGCCTATCCGCCTCCGGCCGCCGGCGAGATCAGCGTCCGCCTCGAACGGGTTGACCGCTCCCTGGTGTTGTCCGTGGCGGACCGCGGGCGCGGCTTGCCCGGCGAGCCGGGCGCCGGGCTTGGCATGCGCCTGGTCCGCTCCATGGTCCAGCAGATCGGCGGCAGCCTGGAGGTGAGCGGCGAAGGCGGCGCCGTCTTCACCGTCCGCGTCCCGGACGTCCCCCAGCACGCCTTCACCGTCCACGAGCCCCAGGGCCGGCTGCTCTAGCCGACCCCTTTACTGTCTACGAAGTGGGAGGGGTGATCTCCGCCCTTACCGGCCCAGCAGATCCGCCAGGGTGACGGGGCGGTAGTCGCGCACATCGACGCCCACGTCGAACTGCCGCGGCAACGGCTTCATGCGCCCGTGGCTGTGGCCGTGCAGGTTGAGACCGCCACGGTGCTGCCGGTTCCAACTGCGGAACGGATAGTGGCAGAGCACCAGGAACCTGCCATCACGCTCGATCTCGGCGTAGGGCGCCACGCTCTCCCAGCCGGCGCCCGCGCCGGGCTCAGGATCGTTGTTGCCCACGATCAGGTGCTTGCGGCCGTTGAGCTGGGCCAGGATCTCGGCGGCGCGACGGGTGGTGCGGGCGAAGTCGCCCAGGTGCCAGACTTCGTCGTCGGCGCCGACCGTCGCATTCCAGCGCCGAACCAGCTCCGCGTCCATCTCGGCCACCGTGGCGAACGGCCGAGGGTAGAGGTTCAGGGTGCGATGGTCCCCGAAATGGGTGTCGCTCGTGAAGAAGGTCGCCACCCGGCGTTTCCCTTCTCGACGTCAGACGAGATCGGGCCCGTCGGCGCCTCGGATGATCTCCACCGCGCGGCGGCGGATGGCGGCTTCCACCTCTCCGCATTCGGGCGGCTCGCGGCCGATGAAATCGGCGAGCTGGCGTCGCGTCTCCGGCGGGTCCATGGCCAGGCGGCAGGCGACGATCAGCTCGAGGGCGAACACCTGCTGTTCGTTTGCATCCATCCGGGAAATCTACGCCGTAAGGCGGCCGCTGCAACGCATTCGCGATTGCAGCCTTGCCAGGGTCGGTTGTGCAAGGTCCGCCAGCCCGACCAAAAGTAGCGCTGGCGGCGGCCGGAGGCCGCCGCCACGCCTTGCGTCAGTGGGTCGTGCCCGCGCCGTTGGCGGTCTGGTCCTGCACGCCGTCGCGCACCGCCTGGATGCCAGCGGTGGCCGCCGCACCCACGCGCTCGCCCAGGTCGCCGCCCTCGCCGTCGCCGCGCTGCAGTTCTTCCTTCACCCGCCCGTAGGCCGTCTGGGCGACGCCCTTGACGGTGTCCACCTGGGTGCGGGCGAGGTCCTTACCCTTGCCCAGCAGCTTGTCGCGGGTCGGGCCAAGGACGCGAGCCTCCGCCGGGGTGGCCGGCAGCGCAGCGCCGATGGCGACGCCGACCACGAGGCCGAGCGCGCCGAGCAGCAGGGGCTCGGATTCATAGGCGTCGGTCGCCCGCTGCTTCACCCGCTGGCCCACTTCGCCGGCCCGCTCACGGACCTGGGCGGCGCGCTGCGAAACGCCGTCCATGGCCGAACGGGTGGTGTCCCGCGCGCCCGCGAAGGCGGAACGCGTGGTGTCCTTGGCGCCCATGAAGGCCGAGCGGGTGGTGTCCTTGGCGCCGCTGGCGGCGCCGGCGACCCGTTCCTTGGCCGAGCCGACCAGGCCCGATGCCTTGTCCGCGATGCCGTGGGCGGCGTCGGAGACGCGGGTCTTCAGGCCTGGGCCGCGGCTGGCGTCGTCATAGTAGTCCCCGTCGGTGGCCGACCGGTCGATGCCGTACCCGGCGGCGTAGGCGCCGCTGTAGCCGGACGTCTTGCGCGACTGGTTTACCGCCAGCCAGGCCAGCCCGAGCCCGATGAGCGCCACCGGGACCGGGTTCTCTTTCGCCTGTTCGTTTACTTTCATCATCATCCTGTTCCCGCTTGCGCCCATGGCCCCGCTCGCTTCGCGGAAGATTTCGCCAGGGGTCATCTTTTCCTTGAGCGCTTCGACGGTGCGCTCCAGCTCAATGCGCGAGGCCTCGACCTCGCGCTCCACGTCCTCTGCGGACTTCGTCATCTAGGTCTTCCTCACGATCTCGGCGTCCTGCTTGAGCTGACGCACGGTGCGGTTGGGGCCCATGTTCTCGGGCTTGAAGGCGGCCACGGCGGCCTTCACGAGCAGCAGGCCCGCGACGCCCACCAGCACGCCGACGATCAGAGACGCCCAGAAGGGGTCCATCACCTTCGACAGCAGGATCACCACCGCCTGCAGCAGGACCATCAGGGCGCCCAGCAGCAGCACGGCGCCCAGGGCGATCTTCCCGCCCGCCTTGCCGGCGTGGGAGAGCTTCTCCCCCACCTCGGTGCGGACGAGCTCGGACTCCTTGCGGACCAGGTTGGCGAGGTCGCCGGTCAGGGCCGAGATCAGCTCGGGGATGCTGCGCGGGTCCTCGCGCGGGGTCATGTCCATGGCGTCAGATCCCCGGGCCGCCGAAACGCGACCGGTCGGTGTCGCCGCCGCGGGCAGTGTCCTCGGAGGCGTCGATGTCCGAGGTCAGGGTCTCGTCCGTGGCGCCGGCCACGCCGCCGATGCCGCCGGAGACCTGGGTCTCGAGGCTCTCGGCCGCGCCGACGTCCACGTCGTCCGCCGCCATGGCGCTGCCGACCGCGCCGGTGTCCTCGCCGACGCCGGTGAACACCGCCGGCTCGTTCACGGCCCAGTCTTCACCGCCGCTGTTGTCGGCGAAGCCCACCTGCCCGCCGGTCTCGGTGCTGCGCAGGAAGCGGCCGAGCGCGAGGCCCGCCAGCACTGCGCCAGCCACGAAGGCCGTCGGGTTGCGGCGGCTGAACTCGCGCACCGTGTCCACCAGTTCCTCGGGCCGCTTGTCGCCGAGCGCGCGGGCGAAATTCTCGAGCCCGTCGGCCGCCTGGCCCACGAAGCGGGCCGCCATCGACTGGTCGGAGCCCGACAGCTCGTCGCCGGCCCGCCGGATCGCGTTGGCGAACTGGCCCAGCGTCTCGGTGGCGGTCGACTTGTGCTTCTCGATCTCGCCCACCGCGCGCTGCTGGGCTTGCGAGGCGAAGTGCGCCGCCTCCTGGCGGGCCTTGCCGATCATCTCCTTGGTGGTGCTCGTCGCGCCGCCGCCCTCGTCCGGGGACGCGCCGGCTTGGCCGCCCATGGTCGGGTCAATGTTGCTCATCTGGGTCTCCGAAGCGTGTCATGCGTGGCCGCTTGGACCGGACGCATCACGCGCCCGGCCACCTTCCGGCCCGAAAAGCCGCAACGCCGCTATGGGGTTCCCGGAAAAGCGAAGCCCCGGCGCGCGGGGCGCGCCGGGGCTGGCCGGATGACCGTTCAGAAGGCGGTCAGATGATCCGTCCGCCGCCGAAGCTGGTGAACCGCGTCCGGTAGGCGGACGCGGAGAACGTCGATTGGAACTGGTTCGACTGCACCTGCAGCATCTGCATCAGCGGCAGGGCGGCTTGGCTGTTCAGCACGGTCCGCGTCGCCGCGCTCTGCAGGTTGGCCGCCCGCTGGACCTGGAGGTTCTGGCGCGTCTTGGCCGCGCTCGCCGCCTGCCGCTTCGAGAAGGGCGTGGTCGGGTAGACCGGCGCCGGCTGCTCCCGGATCCGATCGCGCACGAACGACAGGAAGGGCGGCGGCGTCACCGGACCCGAGGTTGCCGGCGGCCGCGGGGTCGCCGGCGCCGGAGCGGTGACCGGCGGCGGCGTGGTGGGCCGCGGCGGCGTCACCACCGGAGGCGGCGGCGGCGGCGGAGGCGGCGGCGGCGGAGGCGGAGCCGGAACCGGCGGATTGTGGCCGTGGCCGGCGCCGTTGCCGTTCCCGTTGCCGACGCCGCCATTGCCGTTGCCCTGGCCGTTGCCCAACCCCGGGATCGGCAGCGGCGGAATGGGGAGCGGGTTCTGACCCGGAGCGCCGTTCCCGGCGCCTGCGCCCCCGTTGCCGTTCCCCTGGCCGTTGCCGACCCCAGGAATCGGCAGCGGCGGGACCGGCAGCGGAGCCTGGCCCGAGCCGTTCCCGTTGCCTGCGCCCCCGTTGCCGGTCCCCTGGCCGTTGCCGACCCCAGGGACCGGCAGCGGCGGGACTGGAAGCGGAGTCTGGCCCGGAACGCCGTTCCCGGTGCCGCCCGCATTGCCGCCGCCCTGGCCGTTGCCCGCCCCGGGGACCGGCAGCGGCGGGACTGGAAGCGGAGCCTGGCCCGGAGCGCCGTTCCCGGTGCCGCCCGCATTGCCGCCGCCCTGGCCGTTGCCGACCCCGGGGACCGGCAGCGGCGGGACCGGAAGCGGCGGGACCGGAAGCGGGGTCTGCCCCGGAGCGCCGTTCCCGGCGCCGCCGCCCGCATTGCCGCCGCCATTACCCGCACCCTGGCCCGCGCCTGGAGCGGGCGGAGGCGGCGGCGGAGGCGGCGGCGGAGGAGGGGGAGGCGGCGGAGGCGGCGGCGGGGTCTGGCCAGACCCTTGGCCCGGGGTGTGCCCCGGGCCGTGGCCGTAGCGCTCGGCCAGGTGCAGGATGGCGTGCATCACCTCGGCGAGCGGCCCCTTCGGGTCGTGCGCCGCAGCCTGCTTGGCCGCCTCCTGGACCTTCAGAAGCATCGACATCAGCGCCGGCGACAAGCGCTCGTTGGCCTTGCGGCTCTCCTGTCCAGCCTTGGCCGCCGCAGGACGGCCGGCCGCAGCCGGCGCCGGCGCGGCGGGAGCGGCGGCGGCGGCGGCGGGTGGCGTCGCCGAGACCACGGGCGCGGCAGGCGTCGCAGGCGCCGGGACCGCAGGGGTCGCCGCCGCAGCCGCGGGGGCGGCGGGAGCGGCCGGCGTGGCGGCCTTGGCCTGCGCCGCCTCCACCTTGTCCTTCAACTGCCCGGCGACCGCCTGGGCGGCCTTGCCAGCCTCGGCGGCCAGGGCGGCGATGGTCGGCGGCGCCAGGGGCGCGGCCGGGGCCGGCGTCGCGGCCGGCGCCACGGCCGGCGCCGTCGCGGGCGTTCCGCTGCTCTTGACCGGCGAGGTCGCCGGCGCAGCGGCGGCCTTCGCCGCCGCCTCCGCCTTGGCCTTCTTCGCCTTGATCGCCTCGATCGCGGCCAACGCCGCATCCATCGGGTTCACGACCCGAGCAGATCCCACAGCCATCTTGATAGTCCCACCACCTTATTTTGGGTGGGGGATAGGCCCGGCATGATTTCGAACCCGCCAACAAACAAGGTTAGCGAGCGAGTTATTTTGCGGCCAAGGACGTTTACCGTGCTTCTTAAGCTCGAATGCTCACGGTGAACACTTCGTTACTGGCCGCTACCCTGCCGGGTGCACGGCCTCGTCTACTCCACCTGAAGTGAATCGCCGGTGAATCGGCGAAAGGCCCCCGCGTCCGGGCGGACGCAGGAGCCCCGCTAACGCGCGCGTGCCTCAGTGCGTGGCGCGCCGGCGGCCGGTGAACAGGCCCAGCAGGAACAGCAGCAGGATCGCCCCGCCGGTGGCCACCAGCAGGCTGCCCAGGATGCCGCCGAATTCGATGTCCAGCATGTTGGCGATAAAGGCGCCCAGGAAGGCGCCGACCACGCCGACGATCAGGTTGGTCAGGATGCCGTGGTTGCGCCGCATCACCTTCTCGGCGATCCACCCGGCCAGGATGCCGATGATGATCGCCATGATCAGTCCAACGCCACTCATCTTCTCTCTCCTCAAGGTGTCGCTGGGCCACAAATGCGAACCGCGCTGCGCCGGTTGCACGCGGTAACGCGGAGTTAAACCTCCGCATGGCAGGCTCTGGAGCATGTCGCTCAGCGTCCAGCCCGTGACGTTCTTCCCGGTCCCGCCCGTGCGGGCGATCGCGCTCGACCGCGATCAGCTGCCGGAGAAGTCCCGCGCCGCCGAGGCCGCCCCGGCCCAGGCCCCGGCCCGCCCACTCGGCGGGCAGGCGACCGGCCGCCTCGTCGACATCCGCGTCTAGCCGCTACAGCGGCGCCTCCAGCTCGAACCGCAGACCGTCGGCCGCCCACTCGGCGCGCGCGGCGCCCCGCAGGTCGCCCCGGGCCAGCTTCTGCATCAGCCGCGTGCCGAAGCCGGTGCGGGCCGGCGCGCTCACCGCCGGCCCGCCCGCCTCGCGCCAGGTCAGCCGCAGCACGCCGCCGGCCACGCCCCACGACACCTCCACCCGCCCCGCGGGCCGGCTCAGCGCCCCGTACTTGGCCGCGTTGGTGGCTAGCTCGTGCAGGATCAGGCCGATGGCCTGGGCCTGGCCGGCGGTGAGCTGCACCGCCCCGCCCTCGACGCCCACCCGCCCGCGGAAGGCCTCCAGCTCGCGCGCCGCCAGCACCGACAGCTCGGCCCCGGTCCAGGCGTTCTGGGTCAGCACGTCATGGGTCCGGGCTAGGGCCACCAATCGCCCCTCGAAGTCGGCCTTGAAGCTGGCCAGGTCGCGCGCCCCCCGCGCCGTCTGGGCGGCCATGGACTGCACCGTGGCCAGGTTGTTCTTCACCCGGTGGTTCAGCTCGGCGACCATCAGCGCCTGGCGCTCGCGGGCGGCCACCTCCTCACTTATGTCCTGGATCGTGCCCAGCACATGGGTCGCCTGGCCGTCGGCGCCGAACAGCACCTGCGCCCAGCTGCGCACCCAGCGCTCGCTGCCGTCCCGGGCCCGGGTGCGGTGCTCGACCGAATAGCGGCCGCCATTCTCTCCGCGCAGGGCGGCCTGGTAGGCGGCCCTCATCATGGGCGCCTCGTCCGGCCGCAGCCGCGCCATGTAGCTGGCGAAGTCGATCGCGGCGTCAGGCTCGACGCCGAACAGCTCGCGGGTGCGGGCGTCCCAGGTCACCGCGTCGGCCCGGATATCGTATTCCCACAGCCCCAGCCCGGCCGCGCTGAGCGCCAGCTGCAGGCGCGCGCCCTGCCGCTCCGCCTCCTCCTGCGCCGCCCGGCGGGCGGTCACGTCGATCAGCACGAACGACACCCGCGGCGTCCGCCCGGCCAGCGGCGAGAAGGTGCCCAGGAACCAGCCCCGCCGGCCGTCGGGCCCGGTGAACTCGTACTCCCGCGTCAGCGTCTCGCCGCTCTTCCAGCAGCGCCGCAGGGTCGACATCCGCTGGGCGATCTGCGCCTCGCTCAGGCCCAGCTCACGGCCGCAACGCCCGTTCAGCCCCTCCGGCGGCAGGCCGTAGAAGGCGGCCGCGTTCCGGTTGGCGATCACATAGCGGTAGTCGTCGTCGAGCAGCTCGAAGACCCCCGCCATCACGTCGGCGGCCTCGAACACGGCCTTCAGAAGGGCGGCGGCGCCGGCGTCGGTCCACGGATTGTGGAGGGCGTCGTCGGAAAAGGTCACTGGCAGGCTCCGGAACGGCCGGCGACCTCACACCAACCCCGCCGGCTTGGCAATGCCGGCGCTTCCTGTGGCGCGACCCGGGGCGCGGGGGATCGCCCGCCGAAGCGCAGGCGGGTGGAGAGAAGCCACGGCTGCCCGGCGACGCTCTCCACCTCGGCTCCCGTCCCGGGCCAGCGCCGGGATCGCCCAAGGGGCCCCCGCTCCTACCGAGGGCGGCTGAGGGACAAGCTCACGCCATCCAGCTGAACTCGCCCAGCTCCCGCCGCGGCCCGCGCGGGTTCGGCTTGGTCGCGCCGCGCCGGTTCGCCGCGAACTCGCCGAAGGCGTCGGCCCCATGGCTGGCGTCGTCGTGCATCGGTCCGCCATAGGTGCGTGTCGCCTTCACCCAGCGCTTGCGGTAGGCCCGCAGCCGGTCCAGCCCCAGGGCGCACTTCGTGGCGTCGAACCAGGTGATCGGGATCATCAGCCGGGCTGCGTTGACCCGCTCCTCCGGGTTCATCGCGACCCCCACCTCGATCGGCGAGACGCCCAGGTTCCACAGGGTGTCATAGCGGCTGCGGCCGACGGCCATCTCCCGCACCGCCACGTCGTGCGGCAGGTGGTGGCGGCCGTACACATAGGGCTTCGAGCGCACCGCCTCGCGCACGATCGCGTCGAACCCCTCGCCGCTGGTCTCGAAGTAGTCGATGGCGCGCACCTCCTGGCCCACCTGCTGGAAGAACCAGATGGCGGTCGCGTCGTTCACCCCCAGGTCCCAGGCGGTGTCCACCTTCAGCGCCGGGTCCCACGGCACACGGCCGATCCGGCCCTGCGCCTCCGCCTCGCGCAGCGCGCTGCCGAAATAGCTGCCCGGGACGGCGGCGCTGAAGTCCACCAGGTACTCCGAGGCGAACCTCGCCTCCCCTTCTTCCCGCGAGCCGAGTTCGGCGATCAGCTCCGTGCGCTCGCGTTCCAGCTGCTCCGGCGTGAACACGTTGGTGTGCCGCGCCGAGGCCTGGATGGTCAGCCATTCGTCCGGCCTGAGCTTGCGGCTCTCGAAGGCCCGGGTGGCGTGGTTCAGCCCCCGCGGGGTCCAAAGGAACAGCGCCCAGCCGCCGTTCTCCGCCAGGATCGGCCGCAGGTAGGTCCAGGCGTCGGGCTTGGCCAGCGACCATTCCGAGAACACCACCCCCACCGGCGGCGAACCCACGAGGGAGTTGTAGTTGTCCGATCCCGCCAGCTGCCAGATCGAGCCGTTCTTCAGCTCGATCTTCATGTCGCTGTCCCAGCGCCTCAGCCGGTGCTCGCGCTTGAACGCCTCGTCGATCCGCCGCTTGCCGCTGTGCGGGTTCACCGCGTCCCAGATCGCCTTGCGCGCCTGGGTCGCCTCAGGCAGCAGGTGCCAGTAGGTCCCCTGCTTGGCGGTGGCCGCCGCCGCGGCCCAGTTCAGCGCCACCTCGTCCTTGCCCCAACGCCGGTGGGCCGCCACGTCGGCCCGCCGGCCGCCCGCCTGCAGGTAGCGCCAAAGCTCGTCCTGGTGAGGCCGGGGCTGCCAGCCGCTGCCGACCATGATGGCGTTGGGATCTGCGCCATCCGCCGCCGCCGCGGCCTTCCTGCGACCGCTCATCGCTCCACCACCTGCTCGTGGTCGATCGCCACGAACTCCACGGAACCGTCCCGGTGGTCGATGCGGTCGAACCGGCGGATGATGAAGGTCTGGACCTGGGTCGCGCCGCCGGGCCCGGTCTCGCGTCGCCGCTCGCTGAACTGCGACGGGTCGAGCGCCGCGGCCTGCTTCATCAGCGTCTCCACCTTCAGCTTGTCGGCCTGCACCGTCTCGGGCGCCGCCGCCATGGCGCGCTCATAGGCCTCCTCGAAACGGTCTTCCGCGGCCATGGCGCGAGACGCCCGGACGGCATGCTCGAAGTCCGGGTATTTCTTCCGCCACTCGAAGAAGGTGCTGTGCGCGGGCATGTTCGGCAGGTTGCAGACGGCGCGCCACGTCTTGCCGGCGGCCAGGTGGTCGCAAATCCTGCGGACCACGTCCTTGCCGTACCGCACGTGGGTCACCGAGCCGTCCGGGCGCGGCGCCTTCCCCCGCGGCCGCCGCGCGGCCGGGGTCATGGGTTCGTCCTTCATCAGGTCTCCTTCCAGGTCGTCCAGGTTGCTGGGCAGGTCTCCGCCGCCCTCGGCGGCGATCTCGCGCGCCTGGGCCAGCGCTTCGGCGAAGGCCGGATAGCGGTCGCGCCAGGCGTAGAGCTCCGATTGCGAGGGCATCCGGCCGCGGCCGGCCATGTGCGCCCACCGCTCTCCCGCGGCGAGGCGGACGCAGATCTCGCGGCCGAGGTCGGCCGTGTAGCGCGCGCGGATCACACAGCCCTTGGCGCGCGGCCGCCGTGGCGGCCGCGTTCTCTTCCTTGCCGGCATGGATGTTCGCCGCCGCGGGCCCCGCGGCGCTCCGTTCAATCAGGGATGGATTGCGTCACCGCGGGCGTTTGCACCTGCAGGGCGGCCGCACGCGCGGCCGCGGTCTCATCGCGGACGGACGGGTGCAGGACTTCACGCTCTACGGGCTCGACGAGGCGGGTGCGGTGCTCTCCTCCGAGCACATCGTGGTCCCCGACCTCGACGCCGCCCTGGCCGTCGCCCACCGCCGCCTGGAGCGCTTCCCCCGCGTCGAACTCTGGCAGGAAACCGTCTGCGTCTTCCGCGCCCCCACCCGCAGCTAGGCTCCTACTCCTATCTTCCGAGGGGCCGAGGCGGTTGTCCGTGAAGGCTTCGCTTGACCTCTGATGTTCCTATTTTATTCTCCGCTCATCCCGGCGAAAGCCGGGACCCAAGCGGAGGCTCCGCCGCCATTGAGCTTCTTCGTCTACATCATGGCGAGTGCGCCTTACGGCACGCTCTACACCGGCCACACGGATGACCTCGCCCGCCGGGTCTACGAGCACCAGGAGAAGCTGCGGCGGGGCTTCACTGCGAAGTACGATGTGGACAAGCTCGTGTGGTTCGAGACCTTTGAGCTGCGCGAGAACGCCTTTCGCCGGGAACGGCAGATCAAGGAGTGGCGACGGCGCTGGAAGATCCAGCTGATCGAGGCCGAAAACCCCACCTGGCGTGACCTCGGTCAGGATCTCAACAACCTCCTACCGTTCGTGGGCCGCTGACCCCGCTTGGGTCCCGGCTTCCGCCGGGAAGAGCGGAGAAGGGTTGGGACAATCGAGATCAAACCTCCGCCGACCTCATCCTTCATTCGACCTCACCACCCACCGCTCATCCCGGCGAAAGCCGGGACCCAAGCTGAGTCTCCGGTTGCTCGCAGCCGTCCCGAGGTCGTCCGTCCGAGGGGCGGAAAGCGTGCCTTAGTGCGCGGCCCAGCCGCCGCTTGGATCCCGGCTTTCGCCGGGAAGAGCGGAGAAGGGGCTGGAAACACCCAAGATCAAGCCTCCCCCCTCCCTCCAAACCCCGCTCATCCCGGCGAAAGCCGGGACCCAAGCTGAGTCAGCTCATCTGATCCCAGCCGCAACAGGCGCACCCAGCCGGACGCACCCGCGCCCCACCCGCTCAGCCCTCGTCCGGCTCGGCCAGCGGCGCGCGGATCGAGCAGACCAGTCCCTCGGGGTCGTAGCGCAGCCGCACCTGCCCGCGCAGCTCGGCCGCCAGGCCCCGCTCCAGCAGCCGCGAGCCGAAACCGCGCTGCGTCGGCGCCGTCACGGGCGGGCCGCCCCGCTCGGTCCAGGTGAGCTCGAGGTCGCCGCCCACCTGCGTCCAGGTCAGGTCCACGGCCCCTTCCGGCCGGCTCAGCGCGCCGTATTTCAGCGCATTGGTGCCCAGCTCGTGGAACGCCATGGACAGCGCCAGCGCCGCCTTGGGGGATAGCGCCAGGCGCGGCCCTGCCGCCCGCACCCGCCCGGCCGCCCCGGTCAGGGCGTCGAGCACCCCGTGCGCGATCTCGCCCACGCCGGCGCCTTCCCACTGCTCGCGGGTCAGGATGTCGTGCGCCGCGGCCAGCGCGCTGATCCGGTTCAGGAAAGCCTCGCGCACCTGGGCGTTCTCGGCGCCGCGCAGCGTCTGCATGGCGATGGCCTGCACCGTCGCCAGGTTGTTCTTCACCCGGTGGTTCAGCTCGAGGACCATCAGCTTCAGGTGGTCCTCGGCGGTCTTCTGCTCGTGGATGTCCTCGGTAGTGCCGTACCAGCGCACGATCCGACCCTCGGCGTCCCGCCGGGCGAACGCGCGCGAGCGGATCCAGCGGAACTCGCCGCTGCGCCGCCGGACCCGGTGGACGATGTCGTAGGGCTCGCCGGTGGCCACCGACCGCCCCCACACCTCGAAGGTCCGGGGCACGTCGTCGGGATGCAGGCCCTCGGCATAGGTCGAGCCCAGCCCCGTCTGGCCAGTCCAGTCCATCCAGCGCTGCGCCACACGGTCCAGCTGCCCGTCGGGCCGCGCGGTCCAGGCGACCTGCGGGTTCAGTTCGGCGGCGTGGCGGTAGTCCTCCTCGCTCTCGCGCAGCGCCGCCTCGGCCGCGCGGCGTTCGGTGACGTCGCGCACCAGCACCTGCACCGCGGGGCCGCCTTCCCACTCCACCAGGCCCGCCTTGGTCTCCACATGCAGCCGGCTGCCGTCGGGGCGCACCAGGTCGATCTCGGCCGGTCCCACGTCCTCTCCGCGCTTCAGGCGGTCCACCCGGCCTTGCACCACCGTGTAGTCTTCCGGCGGGTGGAATTCGGACGGCGAGCGGCCGATCAGGTCCTCGCTGCGCGGCACGCCATAGACCCGCAGCGCCGCGCGGTTGGCGTAGACGTAGCGACCGTCCTTGTTGATGACGATGGCGTCGGGGCTCAGGTCCGCCAGGGTCCGGAACCGGGTCTCCGTCTCGCGGAGCGCCGCCTCGGCGCGCTTGCGATCGGTGATGTCGAGCACGAATTCGAAGCCGGTGCCGTCTGGCTGCAGCTTGGCGGCGAACAGCGCCCACCAGCGGCTGCCGTCCTTGCGGATGTATTCCTTCTCGTAGGGCGTGGTCTCCCCGCGCGCCTTGAGCTCGGCGAACGCCTGCTCCGACCGCTCCATCCACTCCGCCGGCGTGAGCGATTGCCAGGTGAGGTCGCCCCGCTCCAGCTCTTCGCGACTGTACCCGCTCATCCGCAGGAAGGCGTCGTTGGCGTCGGTCAGGCGCCCGTCCATGTCGAAGTAGATCGCCCCGACGGTCTGGATCTGCAGGGCGGTGCGGAACCGCGCTTCGCTCGCGCTCAACGCCAGCTGCGCCGCGTGGGCGTCGGTGACGTCATGCCCCTCGCAGAAGATGCCGGTGACGCGGCCAGCCTCGTCCTTCACCGGTTCGTAGATGAAGTCCACGAACCGCTCCTGCAGCCCGCCGCCTGGCTGCTCCAGCCGAACCGGCATGTGGTGGGCCACGAAGCGCTCGCCCGTGGCGTACACCTGGTCCAGCAGGCGGAAGAAGCCCTGGCCCTCCAATTCCGGGAACACGTCCCTCGCCGCCCGGCCCTTGAAGTCGCGGTCGCCGAACAGGCGGCGATAGCTCTCGTTGACGAACTCGAAGGTGTGGGTCGGCTCGCGCAGGATCGCGACGAAGCCTGGCGCCTGCTCGAAGAGCCGCCGCTGCCGGGCGGTCTCCTCCTGTTGGCGGCGCTCGCCCAGGACCTGGGCCGTGGTTTCGATGCAGGCGCAGAAGAAGCCTGTCACCCGTCCGGCCTCCGCGAAGACCGGCGTGTAGGAGAAGGCGAAGTGCGTCTCCTCCACGAAGCCCCGGCGGTTCATCCAGAGTTCGATGTCGGTCATGTGCACCGGCTCGCCCCCGTACACACGCTCGACAATCGGCTCCAGGGCGTCGCGGATTTCGGACCAGACCTCGAAGAACGGCCGCCCCAGCGCCGCCGGATGCTTGTCGCCGAGGATCTCCATGTACGCGTCGTTGTAGATCGTCGTCTGAGCCTCGCCCCAGACAACGAACATCGGCTGGTTGGAGCCCAGCAGGACGCTCACCAGCGTCTTCAGCGACTCCGGCCACGCGTGCCGCGGGCCAACGGGCGAAGCGGCCCAGTCGTGGGCCTCCATGCGCCGCCCCATCTCGGTGAGCAGCTGGTAGGACGGAGAGGTGGCGGTGTCGCGAGCCATGACGATCCGACCTCGGCTCAGACGGTCTCGCGCCGGGTCACGCCCACCAGCCGGTCGTCGTGGTAGACCTCCACCAGGTCGCAGCTCGGGTGCGCCGCCACCACCTTCGCCGACCAGGCGAGCGCTGTGTCGTCGTCGTCGAACGCCTGCGCGTCCATGGACACGGGCGAGCCGTCGCGACGGCGGCTGTGGAAGGTGTAGATGCTCAAGTCCTTGCCCCAGATGCCGGCGTTGTGCGGCGCGTGCGCCCATATGGGCGTTTCGCCGCACGTCCAAGCTTGGCCGCGATCAAATCTTTCATCTCGTACATTATGCGCCAGCCGCGCATGCGTGGCTGTAGGAACTCGCCGCCTGCGCACCGTCTTTTGACAGCGCACGGCAGAATCCGGCATCTCGCCGCCGGATCGATCGCGCAGGAGCCAAGCCCTGTCCCTCTCCGCCCGCATGAAGACGCCCGAACAGCTGTTGGCCGAGGCCGAAGAGGCCGAACGCATGGCGGCCCTGGTCAGCTACCAGAAGGACAAGGACGCTCTCCTCCAGCGCGCCGCCGAACTCCGCCGCGCCGCCGAGCAGGCGGACCGTTCCCGCCGCTGAACCCGCCCGCCTTTCCCCACACAGTGGGCGAGGTGACCGCCGAGCGGGCGATGGGAACGGCAAGCGCCGCAACGCGCGCCTTCCGCCACAACCCTGCGTGGAACGACACACCACGTCGGCAACCCGACGTCAGGTTCAGCCGTTCCGCACCCGATGTCCGGCGCACACGACGAACCGCAATCCTGGGCCGACGATGACGGCGGCGACGCCGCCCTGGCCAATCTGCGCCGGCAGCTCGAGACAGTGAAGCGGCGCATGGAGGAGCATCGCCTCCAGCTGCACGCCGCAGGGCTCAGGCCCGAGGACCCCGGCGAGAACGCGGAAGCCTGATCATGCCGGATCGCGCCGAATACCTGCGCCGGGCGGAAGCCGCCGAGCAACAGGCCGAAGCGGCGCCGGAAGGCTATCACCGAGAGGATCTGCTGCGCCGAGCCGCCGCGCTGCGCGATATCGCCGACCAGCTCGCACAGCAGGAAGCGCCCGCTTCGCGGGCCGGGAACAATCCTGACGGCCCGTGAGTCTCAGGTTGCCAACGGCGCTAGAGCGACACGGCCGTAGCATCGGAAGCTAGCCGCCCCCGGTCCTCCCCCCCCGGACCGGGGGTTTTCCGTGGCTCCCCCCCTTTTTTGAACTGTCGGAACCTCGACAGTAGCTCGGCCGTTACCGGTAGGCATTCGACCGACACACGGATGCCGAATACCTGGTCGCCTGCGGGAGTCATGACGAGCCCAACAGTCGTCCCGCAGGTCTGGAATAGCGCCCCTGGGCCCAGCGAGGGACCAGGGGCCGTCCGGGCGCCTCCACCCTTCCTTCACCCTCGCCCTTCACCGGTTCTTCACCCGCGCCCGGCGAGGTTGCGCCCGACACCGTGAGGTTGAGGAAGCGATGGCGTCGGACTGGCTCGTTGAGATCTGCTGTCGCGCCTGTGGAGCCGCCTGCCGCGCACCGGTGGCGACGGTCGCGGGCGTGACGCGGCTGCTTTGTCCGAACGACGGCTGCGGCGGGCACGCCGATCTTCCCCCCGATCTGGCTGGTTCGGCCCAGTTCCTCCTCGAGGAGAGCCGTCGACGCCTGGCCCTCCGGCCCTGACGCCGCCCAACGGGCCTGACTTGCCGATCGCTCGCGCAGCGCGTGCGACCGATTGGCCCAAAGTCGGGCGCCGGACTATGCGCCGCCGGGCCTCATGCTAAGCCCTCGCGCCGCTCGGGAGGGCGACCGTGCACAGCTACAAGCTCTACGGCCTCAGCGAGGAAGGCCAGGTCCTGTTCGGCCGTGAGGTGCTGGCCGCCGATTTCGACGAGGCGCGCGCCCAGGCTGACGCCGCGCTCGAGCTCGCCGATGAAGTGGAGCTTTGGCGCGAGTCCGTGCGCGTCTACCGGCGGCGCAAAGGGGCTTGAGGCGTCGGCCCGCTACTCTTCAGGGCGATCGCCAGGACGGGCGGCCAGGATGACGGCGCCCACGACGGTGATCACCACCGGAAACGCCAAACCGACCCAGAACACGACGGACACTTGTCACTCACCCCCGACTGGCGCCCAGGGGTAAGACACCGGCGTTAACGCGTTCCTATCGGTAGCTGGCGAAGGGTTTAGCCGGCCGAAGCCTGCCCGGCGGGGCTCTCCCAGTCGCGGGACAGCATCCCGTCGCCCGCCAGGTGGTCGAGGATCCGCCGGGCCAGTTCGCTCACCGCAGCGGCTTGCGGAACGTGAGGCTGTCCGGCACCGCGTGCGGCCGCGTCTCCATGTCGTAGGCGGTGATGTAGACGACCGCCAGGCCGGGCTGCATGGCGCGCGCCGCGCGGGCCACGTCGAAGCCTGTCGTCCCCTCTCCCAGGTTGAGGTCGGTGACCAGCGCCTGGAACGTTCGGGCGGGCGAGCCGCGGAGGGCGGCGTAGGCCTCCTCGTCCGAGGCCGCGACGGTGACCTTCGCGCCGCGTTGTTCAAGGGCGGCGGCGATCATCTCGCGCTCGTTCGGCAGGTCTTCCACCAGGAGAATGTGCGGCGCCACGGACCACCGTCAAATGTTAGTCTAGCGAAAACGCTCAACGGTCGCTGACAGCCAAGGTTCCCGGCGCCGCGCCCGGTTGCGGTCGCCCTCTCCCGCAGCCGGCCGGCGCGCCGGAACCCGCACGCCTCGCCCCCCGTTGGCCATGGACACCGACACAAGGGAGCTCGCATCGTCATGACCCAGGGCGCAGACCAGAACAATTCCCAGTCGTCCGAGGACGGCGGCGGCCGTCGCGGCGAGCCGAACCACCTCGGCGGGACCGACAAGGACGGCCACCTGAACCCTCAGGTCGACCGCAAGGACGGGGAGTCCGAGGGCGGCCGCCAGATCGCCCAGGACAGCCAGCAATCCTCCGGCCAGGGCATGGGCCAGAGCTGACGGCTGCGCAATCGGCGCAGGTCTGGAGCCTGCGCCGATCATCGCGCAAACGCGCGCAGCCGTCAAGAACAAAATGAGAACGGTTCCCGGGCGGGAACCAAGCTCGGCCATGGCGCGTTACGCCGCCCGAAAGGGGGGCCAGATGAGCCAGACAACAAGACGAGTCCGCGACGACTTCGAAGCTGCCCTGCTGGACGCAGTGCCGTTCATGCGCGCCTTCGCCCGCACGCTCTGCCACGACACGGACCAGGCCGAAGACCTCGCCCAGGAGACCCTGGTGAAGGCCCTCGCCTGCCGCCACCAATTTCAGCCGGGTACAAACCTCCGCGCCTGGCTCTCCACCATCCTGCGCAACCGCTTCTACTCCGGTCAGCGCCGCCTCCGCTGGCGCGGCGAGTACGACGCCGAGGCCATGGAGCGCACCCTGGTCGCCCCGGACGACCCCGCCGTGACCGTCGAGCTCGAGGACGTCCGCCGCGCCCTGTCCATGCTGCCCGACTTCCAGCGCGAGGCCCTGATCCTGGTCGGCGCCGGCGGCATGTCCTACGAGGAGGTCGCCCACATCGCCGGCTGCCCCGTCGGCACCGTGAAGAGCCGGGTCCGCCGCGCCCGCGACGAACTGACCTCCATCCTTTTCGAGGGCCGGACCACGCCGCAGCCCAGCGCCGCGGCCCCCCTCGAGGCGATCATCGACGACTTCGACCGCCTCCGCCGCGGCCGCTCCGCCGCCTGAACGTCGGTAGACAGAAAACGCCCGGGGCCGTGGCCCCGGGCGTCTTGCTGTCCGTGATGGGGGCTATCGGCCGTAGATGCGGTCCAGCACCCGGGCGCCGTCGACCAGCCGCTCGGCCGACGGGTCGAACCGTTGGCCCGCCGCCAGCCGCTCCGCCCAGTCCGCCGCGGCCCGGCCGCCCCAGGCGTCGGGCGGGGTGGCGAGGGTCTCGCGTGCGGTCCCGCGATAGCGCTCCGCCGTGAAGTCGTAGAACGAGCCCCCGACGTTCTTCATCGCCGCCCCGCCGCCGGTCCCGTAGAAGCTGGCCTCAATGATCGCGTCGCAGCCGGCCTGCAGCCGCCAGGAGCAGGCCAGCCGCACTGCCGTTCCGCCGGCGAGCTCCAGCGTCGCAACGGCATAGTCCTCCACCCGGTCGTTCCGGCCCGCCAGGGGCTCGCCGCCCGCAAACAGCTTGCTGGAGACCTCCGTCACCTCGGGGAAGTCCAGCGCCCAGAGCGCCAGGTCGACCAGGTGTACGCCCAGGTCCATGACGCAGCCGCCGCCCGAGAACTGGGGGTCGTAGAACCACGCCTTGTCCGGGCCATACGCGTTGTGGAAGACGAGGTCGACGGCGTGCACCCGACCCAGCTCGCCCGCCTGCAATAGCTCGCGGATCCGGCGCATGCCCTCGGTGAAACGGTAGGACAGATCCACCGCCAGCAGGCGGTCGGCGGCGCGGGCGGCGTCCACCACGGCCTCCACCTCGGCCGCGGTGCGGCCGAGCGGCTTCTGGCAGAAGACGGCTGCGCCGGCGGCGAGCGCCTTGATCGACTGCTCCGCGTGCAGGGCCGAGGGCGTCGCGATGACCACCCCGTCGACGCCGGCGGCGAGGATCTCGTCCAGGTTGGAGAGTTGCTCCGCCTCGGGGGCGAGCTTGCCCGCCTCGGCCGCCATCTCGGCGGAGGGGTCAGCGACCGCGGCGATCTCGACGGCCCCGGTGGCGGCGATGGCCTCCATGCGATGGCGGCCGATCCAGCCGACGCCGAGGAAGCCGATGCGCGGCCTCGGCGTCGTACTCACGAGAGGGGTCGGGGCGGCGAGGGTCTCGCTCATCGGAAGGTCACCAGGGCCTTGAGGAAGCCGTCGGGGCGGTCGCGGGTGGCGTTCAGCGCCTCGTCGAGGCGTTCAAGCGGGTAGCTGTGAGTGTAAAGCGGGGCTGGATCGAGCCTTCCCGAGGCCACGGCGTCGACGGCGTCGCGGATTCCCTGGGCGTAGACCTCCGGATCGCGCTCGTGGGCGTTGATCACGTCGAGGCCGCGCCAGTTCCACAGCTGCATGTTCACCTGGCGGGGGCCGTCCTGGTGGTAGCCGGCGATCACCAGCTTGCCGCGCTCGCGGGTGAGCTCAGCGGCCAGGTCGAGGGGCCACTGCTTGCCCACCGCCTCGATGACCCGGTCGCAGAAGACGCCGCCGGTCAGCTCGCGGACCCGCTCGATGATCTGCCAATGGTCTAGCATCGGGACCACCTCGGCGGCCCCGAACTGGCGCGCGACGTCGAGAGAGAACTCCCGGCGCGACACGGCGATCACCCGGGCGCCGGCGTCCGTGGCCAGGCGGGTGAGGATGGCGCCCAGGAAGCCGATGCCGACGATGGCGACGGTCTGCCCCGCCTGGATGTCGGCCCGGCGGAAGATGTTCATGGCGCAGCCCAGCGGCTCGCCAGGGAAGGGCTTGCCGTCCAGCTGCGGCGGCAGCTTCACCACCGCGCCCACGTCGGCGATGTCCCATTCGGCGTAGCTCTTATGGCTCAGCGCCGCGACCCGGTCTCCGACCGACAGGCCCTCGACCCCCTCGCCCACGGCGTCGACCACGCCCCAGCCCTCGTGCCCGAGCGCGCCCGGCTCGGTGGGGAAGGTCATCCACTCCGGACCCTCCCACGGCGTGAGGTTGGAGGCGCAGACCCCGCATCCCTCCAGGCGCACCCGCACCTCGCCGGGGCCGGGCTGCGGCAGGGCCACCTCGTCCAGCTGGATCTTGCCCGGTCCCGCCAGCACGGCGGCCCGCATCACAGGCTCTTCGGCCACAGCCACGCTCATCGCCCCACCCTCACGCTAGACTTGTCCAAGGAGGCGCATGCGCACAGCCGAAGGCCCGCCCGCCGGTCGGCGTGCGTCCTCGCGTCGGCGATGGCGGCATCTCCCACGGGAGGAACAACTACTTAGGTAGAGCTTCGTTCCCTCCCCGGCTTGACCCGCCGGCCGGCGCGGGCTTTGACCGCGGCGCACGGAGGAATGCACATGGACACGCGTCGCCTGGGCCCGTTCGAGGTCTCCGCCATCGGCCTGGGCTGCATGAGCCTGTCCCATGCCTACGGCACGCCGCCGCCGCGGGAGACGGCCGAGGCCGTGCTGAAGGGGGCGCTGGACGCCGGCTACACCTTTCTGGACACCGCCGCCGTGTACGGCATGGGCCACAACGAGACCCTGATCGGCGAGGTGCTGAAGGATCGCCGCGCGGATTTCGTCCTGGCGTCGAAGTGCGGCCTCACCAACGGCGACAAGCGCGAGATCAATGGCCGCCCCGAGGTTCTCAAGGCCACCTGCGAGGCCAGCCTTCGCCGGTTGCAGACCGAGGTGATCGACCTCTACTACCTGCACCGCTGGGACAAGACCGTGCCGATCGAGGAGAGCGTCGGCGCGCTTTCCGACCTGGTGCGGGAAGGCAAGATCCGCACCATCGGCCTGTCGGAAGTCTCGGCCGACACCCTGCGCCGGGCGCACGCCACGCACCCGATCACCGCCCTGCAGACCGAATACTCCCCCTGGACCCGCAATCCCGAGATCGCCGTGCTGGAGGCGTGCCGCGAGCTCGGCGTGACCTTCGTCGCCTTCTCGCCGGTGGCGCGCGGCTTCCTGGCTGGCGGGGTGCGCGACACCGCCCAACTGGAGGCCGGCGACCTGCGGCTGAACATGCCGCGTTTCCAGGGCGAGAACTTCGCGCAGAACCTGCAGCTGCTGGCGCGGTTCGAGGACCTGGCGCGGGAGGCCGGCTGCACGCCTGCCCAGTTGTGCCTGGCCTGGCTCCTCGCCAAGGACGAGACGCTGGTGCCCATCCCCGGCACGGCCAACCCGGACCACATGCGCGAGAACGCCGCCGCGGCCGAGGTGCGCCTCGCGCCGGAGATGGTGGATAAGGTCGACGCCGTCGTGAACGAGGGGACAGTCGCCGGCCACCGCTACCCGCCGGCGCTGCAGGCGTCGATCGACACCGAAGGCTGAATGGCGAGTCTGCGCGAAGCGGCGCCGTTTCGGTTCGCGCCAGGCGCGAAGACGGAGTAGAACTGCCTCTTCACGCGAGGAGAGCAGGTTTTGACCGGACGGCCGACCGCCGCGCTGCCTCGCGCCGTCGCCAGGCTGAGCCCGTCCACCGTGCACGGGCGGCTGCTGCTCACCGTCTTCGCGGTGCTGATCCCAGCCCTGCTGCTGGCCGGCATGCTGCTTTGGCAGACCGAGACGGCGGCCCGGCAGGCCCAGCAACGCCAGCTCACCGAAACCGCCCGCGCCCTGTCCCTGGTCGCCGACCGGCAGGTGGGCGAACACGCCGCCCTGCTGCGGGCGCTTTCCACCTCGCGCCTGCTTCGCGGCGAGGACTGGGCGGGATTCGACCGGCAGGCCCGCGAAGCCGTCGCCGGCCCGAACAGCTGGGTGGTGGTCAACGAGATCGACGGCCAGCAACGGATCAACACCCGCGCCCCGCTGGGCGCGACCCTGCCCTCCACGCCCACGGGCGCCTTCGGCCCGAACTGGGCGGGCGCGCGAGAGCCCGGCGTGCGCATCTCGAACATGCTCTACGGCCCGGTGGCCCGGCAGCCGGTGGTCGCCGTGCTGCGCCGCGTGCCGCTGGCGAGCGGCCGGGAGGTGGAGCTCAGCATCGTCACCCTGGCTGCGGACTTCGAGCGGATCTTCCGCGACCAGCGCCTGCCCGACCGCTGGACCGGCGCGATCCTCGACGACCGCGGCGTGCTGATGGCCCGCAGCCGCGACAGCGACAAGCTGCGCGGCCGGCGTGCGTCGGCCGACATGCTGCAGGCCATGGAGCATCAGCCTGCCGGCGTTGTGACCACCGAGACGCTCGATGGGGTGAAGACCCACTCCGCCTTCAGCCGGCTGCCGGGCTACGGCTGGACCGCCATCGTCGGCGTGCCACGCCAGGAGATGAGCATCGCAGCGGCCCAGGTGCTGTGGGGCTCGGCCCTGGCGCTATTCATACTGGGCGCTGGCGCGGCGCTGGCGGCCGCCGCCGCGCGGCGCATCGAACGCCCGGTCACCGCCTGGGCGGACGCCGCCCGCCGCTGGACCGAAACCGGCGTGCTGGAGACGCCGCGCGTGGCGGGCCTGCGCGAGACCGACGCCCTCGCCACGGCCTTCACCGACGCAGTGGCCCGGCTGCAGGCCCGCGAGGCGGCGCTCGCCGAGAGTGAGACACGCAAGGCGCTGGCGCTCGCCGCGTCCGGGGCCGGACTCTGGGACTGGAACCTGGAAGACAACGTCGTCGAGTGGTCCCCGGAGCTGTTCCGGCTGGTCGGAGCCGAGCCGCGGCCGCCAGGCCCGGAGCTGCTGGACCTCTGGATGAGCCTGTTGCTGCCGGACTCCCAGGAGGCCGCCGCCCGCGCGGTGGAGCGGGCCCTAACCGGCGAGCCTATCGACATGGACCTGCAGATCCGCAGGGCCGACACCGGCGAGGCGCGGTGGCTGAGATCCCATGGCATGCCCCTGCGGGACGCCGACGGCGTGGTCAAACGGGTGGTCGGCGTCAATCTGGATATCACGGACCTGCGGCGCAGCCAGGAGGTGCTGGCGCAAGCCAACAAGGAGCTCGCCTCGACGGTCGACGCGCGCACCCGCGAGCTCGACCACATCTGGAAGCTCTCCCGCGACCCCTTCCTGATCGCCGACTCCGAGGGGCGCTGGCTGCGCGCAAGCCCGGCCTGGACGGACATCCTCGGCTGGAGCGAGGCCGAGCTGGTGGGCAAGACCTCGGAGTGGATGGAGCATCCCGAGGATCGGGCGCGCACCCGCGCCGCCGACGCCCAGCTGGCGTCGGGCGAGACGATCACGCGGTTCGAGAACCGGTTCCGGAGCAAGGACGGCCACTACCGCTGGTTCTCGTGGACCGCGGTGCCGTTCGAGGGCCAGAACTTCTGCGTGGCTCGCGACGTGACCGCCGAGCGCGAGGCGATGGCCGAGCTGGCCCGGGCGCAGGAGGCCCTGCGGCAGGCGCAGAAGATGGACGCTATGGGCCAGCTGACCGGCGGCGTGGCGCACGACTTCAACAACCTGCTGACGCCGATCCTGGGCAGCCTGGACATGCTGCAGCGACGCCAGGCCGAGCTGGACGAGCGCAGCCGGCGGCTGATCGATGGCGCCCTGCAGTCGGCGGAACGGGCGCGAGTCCTGGTGCAGCGACTGCTCGCCTTTGCGCGTCGCCAGCCGCTGCAGCCCGCCCCTGTGGACGTGGCGCGTCTCATCGAAGGCATGGGCGAGCTGATCGCCAGCACCGCCGGCCCCCGCATCCGGATCGTGGTGGAGGCGCCGGAGGCGCTGCCGCCGGCCCGAGGGGACGTCAACCAGCTGGAGATGGCGCTGCTGAACCTGGCGGTGAACGCCCGCGACGCCATGCCGGATGGCGGCACGCTGACCATCGCGGCCCAGGCCCGCAGCGTTGCGGAAGACGAGATCCCAGGCCTGCGCGCCGGCGCCTACGTGTGCCTATCGGTGACGGACACCGGCTCCGGGATGGACAGGGAGACGCTGGCCCGCGCCGTGGAGCCGTTCTTCTCCACCAAGGGCGTCGGCCGCGGCACGGGCCTGGGGCTCTCCATGGTGCACGGCCTGGCCGGCCAGCTGGGCGGGGCCTTGAAGATCAACAGCACGCCGGGCGTCGGCACCCAGGTGGAACTGTGGCTGCCCAAGGCGCGCGCGCGGACGGCTGCGGCCGAGGCTCAGCACGAGGGCGACGCCCTGGCCGCCCAGGCCGCCGTGGCCCTGCTGGTGGACGACGAGGACCTGGTGCGCACCAGCGCCGGCGACATGCTGGCCGAGCTCGGCTACGCGGTGGTCGAAGCCCGCTCGGCGACGGAAGCCCTTAGCCTGGTGGAGGCGGGCCTCGCCCCTACCCTGCTCGTCACCGACCACCTGATGCCAGGGATGACGGGCGCGGAGCTGGCCGCCGAAATCCGCCACCGGCTGCCGGACGTGCTGGTCCTGGTGATCTCTGGCTATGCTGAAGCCGAAGGCCTGGCGGCGAGCCTGCCGCGCCTCGCCAAACCCTTCCGCCAGCACGAGCTGGCCGCCGCGCTTGCGGACCTGACCCCGACATCGGGGCGGACCGGCGTCTCGGAGCCCAGTTAGCCGAAGTCGCACGCCCGGGAGAGCCGGACCTGCGCGTCCCGAGGCGGCCCGCGCCGAGCGCTAGACACGGCAAGGCGCTGAGCTCTTCCTCCCCCGGCACCGCGCCGACGGCGCGGGGTCCAGCGCGCCGTCCAGCGGCGCCTCAGATGTTGGATCCGGGCCCTACCCGGCGTGGTAGCTCAAACCGTCGCCCGGCCGATTGCGTCGCCACGGGTGTGCAGGAGTTGGGCGGAGGGCTGGGGATGCGTCGCTCCAAGATCATCGTGGGGATCGCTGCGCTGACGACCGCGGCCGTCGCCGTCGGCACGGCGGCGGCGGCGGTGGTGCTCGAGCGCGCTGCGGTCGGCGTGCACAACAACCCGCTGCGGCTTCTCGGCTTGGTGCAGGCGAGTTACGCGCCCGGCTGCGTCCCCGCGGTAAATCCGATCGCCTGCCATGTGAACGGTCGAGCTTGGCGGCTGCAGAGCTCGGGCGCAGCGTGGTCCGCGCGCTCTGATGGCGTGAACGGCTACCGGTTCGAGGTCCGGCCTGGCGATCATTGGGCCAAGGATGTCGGGCACGCGGGCTTCAAAGAACGCGCCGAACTGTCCGACCTGGCGCGCATGCCCTATGGCAAGGACATCTGGCTGGCCTTCACGCTCGAGGTGGAGCCGGGGCCGCCGAGCACCTCCGCCTGGGTGAACCTCGGCCAACTTCACGCGACAGCCGACCGCGGCGAGCCCGCAACGTCCCCACCGTGGGTGCAGAGGCTGCTGCCGAACGACCGCTTTCAGGTCGAAGTGCGCCAGACACACGAGGATCCGATCCGGGAGGCGCCCCCTCCCATCGTGATCTTCGAGGACCCCAAACTCGAGCGCGGTCGCCCCTATCGGTTCGTCTATCAGTTTCGCGTCAGTCAGGAGCAAGACGGGATGGTCCGGCTGTGGCGCGACGGCGTGCTGGTGGCCGACTACAGAGGCCCGCTGGGCTACCCCGACAAGCGCGGCCCCTACTTCAAGTTCGGCGTCTATCGCGCGCCCGCGCCAGGGGGTGAGCGGATGGCTGCGCGCTACAGCCACGTCACGCTGGGTCCGGAACCACCTCCGGACGGCTAGTCACCGCAAGGAGCTTCGCCATGGCGAGCAGTCAGTCGGCGGCGCGTGCTGAGGAATATCCTGGGACGAGCACAGGCCCGCTTCGGGTCGTGGTGGTCGACCTCAACAACTTCTCTACATTTCCGACCCTGGCGATCGGCATCCTGCTCGCGTCGCTGCGAACCGCAGGCTTCGAGGCCACCCTGCTGTCTCCGCTTGCGGACGATGTTCCGGCGGTCGAGCGAGAGCGGCCCGACCGCTACCTCGATCACGTGGCGCGTCGGCTGCACTTCGCGACCGGGCCGATGAAGGCGGCGCGAGATGCTGCCCGGGCGGCCTACTATTGGCGGCAGAACCGGCCGCATCCCAAGGTTCTGGCGATGGTCAAACGGGCGATCCAGGGCAAGCCTGACGCCATTCTGCTGTCTGCCTACCTGCAGCATTTCAACACGGTCGAAGCGTTGGCGCGCCTTGCGGCAGAGGCAAAGGTGCCGGTGATCCTGGGCGGGCCGGTCTTCAACCTGCCCAAGGTGGCGGAGGCCTGGAGGCGCCTTCCCGGGCTGAGCGCGATCGTCGGCGCGGAAGCTGACGTGGTTTTGCCGGAGATCGTTCGTGCGGTTTGCCGCGGCGGCGACCTGACGGTCTTCGAGGGGGTGACCCTGCCGGACGGCCGGCGCACCGCCGACGCCAGGCCGCTGCGTCCGCTGAATCAAAGGCTGGTTCCGGATTTCACGGACTTCCCCTGGGAGCGATACCGGGTGCGGATCATCCCCTTGATGGCAGGCCGAGGCTGTCAGTGGGACCGCTGCACGTTCTGCAGCGACATCAGCTCTGTGTCCGGGCGGACCTTCCGCAATCGCAGCGTCGAGGACGTCATGCACGAGATGCGGGAGCAATCCCGGCGGCACCAGACGCAGAACTTCATGTTCCTCGACCTGAAGCTGAACTCGAATCCCCACCTGATGCGCAGCATCGTCGAGAACGTGCAGCGAAACGTCCCGGGCGCCCGCTGGATCGGCACCGTCCATGTGGACCAGCGCCCCGACAACGGCTTGACCCGTGCGGAGCTGCAGGCGGCTGTCCAGGCGGGCATGCGGCGGGTGAGCTTCGGGCTCGAAAGCGGCAGCCCCCGGATGCTGGCTCTTTTCGACAAGGGCTGCACCGTAGAGCGGAATGGTGAGTTCATCCGCACCGCATACGAAGCGGGGCTCAGTGTGCGCTGTACGATGTTCAGTGGCTATCCGGGCGAAACGGCGCGTGACCTGGAACTGACGTCTGAGTTTCTTGCCAAGCATGGCGAATTCATCGACCGCGTGCGGTTCAACGCCTTCTCCCTTCAGGAAGGCACGCTGATCCACGACAGGCTTCAAAAGGGATCCACGGAGAGCGACGGCATCCGCCTGGGTGAGCTGGATGCCCGTTACGGCCGCCGGGCTTTCGTGAACGCCCGCGAGCGCCCGCTGAGCTACCGCCGCGCGCGGGCGCGGGTCCTCGATGCCGTCTATGCGATCAACAGGCGAACGATCCGCCCCTCGGCCCGCGAGTTCGACGGGTTGATGTGAGCCTCGCATGCCCACGCTGCGCGCCAGCCTAGCCCATCCGCACCGTCACGGGCCGTTGCTGACGCCCGCTGCGGGCGTGGGCAAACCCGAGCGGGAGGCGGGAGACGGCGGACATATCAACGTCTGTCTGTTCAACAGCGACGATCCGCGCGGCGGCAAGATCGGTGGGACCAGCACCTACGTGCGGGATTTCATCACCTACTGCCCAAAGGAGTTTCGGCTGTTGGTGGTTGCGCCCGATGAGATCGGCGACCTGGATCCAGGCGTGATCAGCCAGGTGGTGTTCAGGGGTCGGCAGATCGACTTCTTCCCGCTCATGCGGGCGCCGACCGCTCATAACGAATATCCGGACAGCATCGTGAAGTCAGAAACGTTCCGGTTCGCCGGCGCACTACTTCGTCGCTGGTGGCGGTTGCGCGCCCTCCTGCGCCGCGGGAGATATTCGGTCGAGATCCGACGCGTGGAACTCTCGCCGATCGTCTGGTCCTTCGCCTGTCCTTTCATCCAGATGGTGCATGTCTGGGGGCGCAAGGATCAACCGATGAGCTCGATCCTGGGGCGGCACACGGCGTTACGCGGGATGCTGGAGGCGTTCGCCGCGACCACCGCCGCCCGCTACTTCTCGGTGAACCCGCAGATGACGGCCATGTACAAGCGCGCCTTTCCCTGGGCGGCCAGCAAGATGGCGACGCTCACCACCTGGGCCGACCCTTCCACTTATCAGCCCAGCCCCTTCGACCTGGCCGAAGACAAGATCCGGCTGGCCTACGTGGGACGGGCCGATCGTTTCAAGCGCCTGGACCTCCTGTTCCAGGTCGTCGCGGAGCTGGCCAAGGTCGCTCCGGCGCCCGTCGAGCTTCACTACGTCGGCGACGGAGACCTGCCGTCCGTTCCTGGTTTTGAAGGCGTTTCGAACCTGATCGTGAACCACGGCGTGCTGCGGCCACCTGAAATCGCCAACGTCTGGCGGAACGTCCACATCGGCCTTCTCACCTCGGAGTTCGAGGGCATGCCTCGCGCACTGCTGGAAGCCCTGTCATGCGGCAGGCCCGTGGCGGCGTTGCACCTGCCGCAACTGGAGGCCGTCATCTCTCCCGGCGTGAGCGGGCGGCTCGTGCAACGCTCGGGGCGCGAGGTGTCCGACATGGTTGGCGCGATCCTCGAGCTGTACGCCGCCATTCGTGAGGGCAGGATCGAGCCGGCGGGCGTCGCAGCGACCATCGACAGGTTCCGGCCCGAACCCCTGCTCGATGAGGTCTACGCGGCGCACCGCAGCCTCCACCGCCGCAAGTGGACGGACAGGGAAGTCGGATCGTGGCGCAAGCGCGCGCCCGCCTAAGGGGCGGCGACGGGCGCCGTCAGCACGCCCCGGCGCGCGCGGCGCACCAAGAGCCGACGCACCTCGTCCCTCGTGTTGTCGCCATCATCGGCTGCGCGCGGAGCGGCAGCACGCTCCTTGAAGGCAAGCTGCAGCAAGCCGCCGACGTGACCGCGCTCGGAGAAGTCGCCCATCTCTGGAGCCGAGGCTTCCTCCGCGACGAGCTCTGCGGGTGCGGCGTGAACTTCTCGCGATGCGAGTTCTGGACCGAAGTCATAGCCAAGGGCTTCGGAAAGGTTCACGCGGCCGACGCGCGCCGGTTCGATGCGGCCTTTCGCGCCGCCGTGGGTGGGGTCGTCCACCTCGAGACCAGACGTCGGCGGCCGGCCGGCGACCCGCTCTTTCGGGAGATCGCGCGCGAACTGTATCTCGCAGCCCACCAGGTGGGCGGCGGCAAAACCCTGCTGGACTCCAGCAAGCCCGCCCGTTTCGCCGCTTCACTGGAGGCTTCAGGCGCTGCCTGTGTCCTGCCGCTTCACCTGTTCAGGAGTTCTGCGCCAAACGTGCAGAGCCTGAGGACCTCGAAGCCACGCCCCCAGTCACAGGACGGCTCATATGCGATGATGCCGAGCTCCAAGACCTTGGCCCACGCCATCGCCCACTGGATCTTCCGGAACGCTCAAGCGAGCGACTTCATGCGCCGGCACGATGGCCGCAGCCTCACGATCCACTTCGATGACTTCCGCCGCAACGTGCAGCCGCAACTGCAAGCGATCATGGCGCGCCTCGAACTTCCGGCGCGGCGCAGCGGCGCGCGGCCCACATGGCACAGCGTGTCGGGCAATCCCGTTCGCTTCGAGCGCGATGGACTGGACGTCCGGGTCGAGGAGCGGGCGACGGCCTGTCTCAACGCGATCGAACGCGCGATCGTGGCGCTCACAACGACACGGCAGCAGATGCGCCTGGAGGCCTGCGCGCTCGCGCACGTACTCCACCCTACTCAGAGCAGCTCCACCGGTGACCCCGCACCTGGCGCGGCGACCTTTGCGCGGGGGAGCGACCCGCAGGGGGCGACTTGAGGGGGCCCGTTGGCGCAGAGCGCGGCGCTTGCGACTTCCCTAGCTCAGCTTTGCGACCACCCACGCCTCTACGCCCTCGAAGTCGGGGATTACGGGGCTCGAAGGCTCCGCCAGGCGGCCGAATCCCGCTTCGACGAACCAGCCGGCCTCGCCGTCCAGGTCGGGGTCCAGCCAGCTCAGCACCGCGCACAGCCGGCCGTCGCAGAGCACCAGCCGGGCGGAGACGCAGCGGCCCTGCAGCAAGAGCTCGACGGGCTGGAGGGTGATCTTCACGCGGCTTTGCGGGGGATCAGATGGAGGTAGGTGGGATCGAACGACGCCAGCCGCTCGAGCTCGTCCCAATCCAGTATCACCGCCGTCGTGCGGGTCAGCTCGATCAGGCGGCGCTGCCTGAGCTCCTGCAGGACGCGGTTGATGTGCACGGGGGTCAGTCCAAGGGCGTCGGCCAGGTCCTGTTGCGTCACCGGGAGGGGGAAGCTTCGTTCCTGGGCAAGGCCGGCCGCCTGGTGTTTGCAAAGCAGCTCGCAGAGCAGGTGAGCCACACGGGAGTCGGCCGGAAGGCGGCCGATGCCCATCATCCACTCACGCGCGACGGCCGCGTCGATGAGGGTGTCGCGCCACAGCAGATGGCAGATTACGGGGTTGCTGTAGATCAGCCGCTTCATGTCATCGAGACGGATGAAAGCGACCTTCGTCGGGGTCAGCGCGGCGATGCTGTGGTCCATCGTCTGCAGGTGCACGCTCTGCAGATCGGGTGTGTCGCCGGCGATGTGGAAGGCCATGATCTGGCGCTTGCCCTCGGCCACCAGCTTGTAGCGGCAGGCGAAGCCGCTCAGCATCAGGCCGCACGTGGTCGGCGTGTCGTGAAGGCGAATGATGTCCTCGCCGCGCGCGAAAGACCGCGTGACAACCTCGAGATCGCCCAGCGCGGCCAGTTCGCCGGTCGGGACGTCAGCGACGCTCGTCAGCTTGGCGATCAGCTGAGCATGTTCGGGGAGGCTGGCGAGTCGAAAAGACAATGGTGTTGCTCCCGTAGGGCGGGAGCACACGTTGTCTCTCAGTCAGCGCATGCCGTGATGAGCACCAATGCTTGAGATATGGGGACGAAGCGCCCGATCCAAGCGCGGCCGGTGCTGCGAAATATTCCGCTCAGCGCCCTTAACCCATTTGAGTTTCGGCCGCGTCGCTGCGGCCTATTCAACAGGAGCCATGCCAGTCTTCACATGCCTCATCACCGACAGCCGCTATTCTGTCCCGACGCTCTCGTTGCTGATCACGGCCGCGGAGGCGCAGGCGCAGGCGCTCGCTCGGGACGAACTGCAAGCGAGTCCGTTTCATCGCGCCTACGAGCTACTTGCCGGCGATCGGCTCGTCGCCGCGGAAGCCAAGTGAGACGCCCGAACGCGGCCTCGCGCCCGGTTCTCACGCTCGCTGTGCTCCGACACCATGACGGCTGGCGGGTCTTCGGCCCGACGGGCGGCTGGCGCCGCTTCGACTACAAGGTGGACGCCGAAGAGGCGGCGCTCCGGCTGGCGGCGCAGGCGCGGCGGCCCGCGCTGGACGTGGAGGTGCTGGTTCAGAACGCCGCAGGGGAACTCAAGCTGCTCATCGCCACCTAGGCGGCGCCGGAGCGAGCCTTTGGCGCAACCGTCAGCGTCTTCCTGCTCGGAGCCGGCGCGATCCTTTGAGCCCGATGGAACACGGCGTCGGCTGGCGGGTTGGCTTTCGCCTACAGCCCGCAGGACCTGCCATGCCGCTTCTGTCGATCCTTCGCTTCTTTACCACCCTCCTCTCGCTCCTGATCCTGGGCGCGGCGGGCTACCTGCTGTGGACGTGGTATCAGGGCGACTGGGTCCGCGACGCCGCCGGCGTCCCGCATACGGTGCGCGAGGACTGGCGGCTGTGGACGGGCCTGGGCCTGCTGGCCTGGTCGGCCCTGGGCCGGTTCGTGATGCTGCCGCTGCTCGCGCGCCGGGACGAGCGGCCCAGCCGGCCGGAGCGCGGCGAGGGACAGGAGATCGCCGGCGCCAGCGGGGCGACGCTCTATGTGGAACGGCATGGCCGGGCCGACGGGCCGCCGATCATCTTCACCCACGGCTGGGGCATGGACAGCACCTTCTGGTCCTACGCCAAGGCGGACCTCGGGGACCGGTTCAACCTGACCCTCTGGGACCTGCCGGGCCTTGGCAAGAGCCGGGCGCGGCAGGTGGGCCTGCCCGCCTTCGCGGCCGATCTCGCGACCCTGCTGGAGGCGTCGGGCCGTCGCCCGGTCGTCCTGGTCGGCCACAGCATCGGCGGCATGACCATTCAGACCCTGGTGCGCGACCGGCCGGAGCTGGCCGACCGGATCGCCGGCGTGGTCCTGCTGAACACCACCTACACCAACCCGCTGAGGACCATGATCCTGAGCGGCCTGCTGCGCGCGCTGCAGAAGCCCGTCATCGAGCCCGCCATGCGGCTGACCAAGGTGCTGCATCCCCTGGTCTGGCTGTCCAAGTGGCAGAGCTACTTCAGCGGCTCCTCGCACCTGGCGCACCGCTTCGGCTTTGGCCGGTACGTCACCCGCAGCCAGCTGGAGCACGTGACGCTGCTGTCGACGCGCAACCCGCCCGCCGTCGAGGCGGCGGGCAATCTCGCCATGCTGCACTGGGACGCCACCGGGGCGATGGCCCGGTTCCGCCGGCCGGTGCTGGTGATCGGCGGCGACATGGACATCGTCACCAAGCTGGAGGCCAATCGCGAGATCGCCGACACGGCGGCGCAGGGCGAGCTGTTCGTGGTCGAGGGCGCGAACCACCTGGGCCCGATGGAGCGCGCGGACCTGTACAATCGCCTGATCGCCGACTTCGCCCTGGCCGTGCAGCCCGCCGTGCACGCCGACCTGCCGCGGGAGCGCCCGGCGGGGATCCCGCCGGCCGAGACGGACCGCAGCTTCGACGCCGACCGTCCGCCCCTGCCCCGAGGTCCGCGTCCGATCTGACCCGAGCTCGCGCTCAGGTCACCACGAGCCAGGCCCCCGGCGTGAGCTGTACGCCCACAAGCACCATGCGGTCTCCGCCGCCGACGTCGATGACGGTGTCGGCTCCGGAGAGGCTGACCGTGTAGCCGGGTGCGCCGTCCACGAAGACCCGGTCCCCGTCCGCAAGGCTGAAGTCGGTGACGCGGTCCAGCGCGCTTCCCGGCTGAACGTGGAAGTCGTCGGCCCCGGCGCCGCCCGTGATCGTGTCGTCGCCGCGGTCGCCCCAGAGCCAGTCGGCGCCGTCGCCGCCATGCAGCTGGTCATCGCCCTGGCCGCCGCGGACCCAGTCGGCCCCTGCCCCGCCGTCGCACGTGTCGTCGCCAAGGTTGCCGTAGACGATGTCCCATCCGGCGTCCCCGAACAGCTGGTCCTGGTCCTTGCCGCCGACCACCCAGTCGTCGCCGTCGCCGCCGCGAACGGTGTCGTTGCCCGCGTTGCCGTGACTGTCGTCGAACCCGGCCCCACCGAGGATCAGGTCGTCGCCGTCCTCGCCCCGCAGGTAGTCCAGCCCGGCCCCGCCTTCGAGGGTGTCGCCGCCCCATCCGCCGACCAGGCGGTTGTCCAGGTCGTTGCCGCGGATCCGGTCGGCGGAGGCGCCGCCGGCGGCGTTTTCGATCCGCGCGCCCCAGGCGATCGAGATCCGGTTCTGGCCCGCCAGGCGCGAGAAGCCGCCCTCGGCCAGGTCGATGTCCGTGGGCCCAGCCGCGGCGCTGGCGTCGATGCGGTCCACGCCGCCGGTGTCCCAGATGGCGAAGATCCCCGGATCGTCGGCGAAGGTGTAGACGCTGTCGCCGGCCGCCTCCTTGGTGTTTGCGCCCCAGCGGGCCTGCAGGGCGGCGATGTCGTACAGCTGCAGCTGCAGGGCGCTGGCCGCCCCGTCGCCGCGCACATAGGACATGACGGTGTAGTCGCGGTGGTCCTCGTCCGCGGGAAGGTAGGGAGCGGCCGGCGTGGCGCCGGTGGTGTCGTAGTCGCCGGTGTGCTTCAGCATCATGGCGTGGCCGACCTCGTGAAGGATCAGCCAGCGGGCGTTGACGCCGGCCAGGTCGACGTCGTCGTCGAAGACCACGCCGGCGTGCCAGCGCTTGATGGCGGTCTGGCCAGTCGAGTCTGGCCCGGTCCAGATGCGCCACCAGGTCTCGGCGACGGAATCCACGTTCACCCGGCCGAAGGAGATCACAGACTCCGGTGACCCCGCCGCCACCTCGACAAAGCGCACGTCGACCACGGACTCGTACTCCCGCAGGCCCCGGCGCACGGCTTCCTTCTGATCGGCGGTCCAGCCCGTCCAGCCGCTGTAGGGGCGCAGGAACTGGGCGGATTGCTGATCCTCGAAGGTATAGGTGATCGTCAGCTGGCCGGCCGCCCCGCCCCACACGTCGAGCGGGAGGGGCAAGGGGGTCTGCACTGCGGCGATGGCATGAGCAGGGGCGGGCATGGCGCTACTCCGAAAGCCGGAGGAGCATGCGTCCACCAGCCCCGATGCGCTACCGCTGATCTCCGGCTGACGCGCGCCGCCGAGCGAGCTTCCGCCTCAGTGCTCGGCCGCGAGGATGTCGAGGGCGACCTTGAGCACGGCCTCAAGCCGGGCGGCGTCGCGCTCGCCGCCGGCGGCCTCGCGAGGCGTGAGCTCGCGACCGCAGACCAGGTCGCAGGCGCCGACCAGATCGGACTGGTCGAACAGGCGGCGACGGCAGGCGGCCAGGGTCTCGGCGGCATGCTGGCGCCCGCGGGACAGCTTCACCAGGTGCGAGAGCGACGGCCCGGGGGTCACGTTGGTCCCGGGCTGGACTTCCAGGGTGGAGCCGATCGGCGGCGCGGCCTCAGCGCGGCGGAAAGCCTCGCCGTAGCGGAGGCCGGCCTCGACCTGCCGCTCTGTAAGGCGGCCCTTGCGCGCCAGCCACTGCAGGCCGGTCTGGCGGCGCCAGGCGGTCTCGCGGCCGCCCGGCTCGGGCGGCGCCTTGGTGATCGCGGCGCCGCGGGCGCGCGAGAGGGCCACCGTCTCGGCTACGCCCTCGGAGACGGCGCGGGCTTCGGCGCGGGCCTTCTCGCGGCGCTCGAGCAACTGCAGGCGGGCGCGCGTCTCGCGCGCGGGGTCGAAGGGTCTGCCCATGGGGGACTCCGGATGCTTGCGGATGTGGGTCAGGTCAGCGGAGGCCGCGGGCGACCACGGCGTCGGCCAGCCGGTAGACCGCCTCGCCGGCCGCCCGCTCGCCCTCGATCACTACGAGGCCGGCCGCGGTGTGGGCCAGGAGCTCGCGCAGGAAGCCCGCGCGCTCGGCGGGCGGCCGCCGGGCGAGCGCGCCGGCCACCACCTTGGCGGCGTCGGGGCCCGCCTCGAGTGGGCGCGGGCTCATCGCAGGCGCTCGGGCAGGACCGGGAAGCCGCCTGCGGCCAGAACCGCCGCGAGGTGCCGCCGATGATGGGCGAAGCGCGGGCGCAGGGCGTCAGGATCGCGCCACTTCCGCGCCTGGAACGTCCGTTCCAGACGTAGGGCCGCGATAGGCATGAGGCCAAGTTGCAGGCGGGCCGCCGCCGGCGGGGTCCCGCCACGGCGGAGCGCAACGTAGGCGGCGCTCGCGTGAGGAGAGAGGTCGTGGGTCGCTGTCGTCATACGGGAACTGTAGATTATGTACAGTGATTGCGCCACCACATTTTGTAGGTTATCTACAGCGTCGAACGGCCGCAGGATCTTCGCCATGGACGACCGCTCCCAACGACTGCGTGAGGCGCGCATCGGCAAGGGATTCGACACCGCCGCGGCCGCGGCGGACGCGTTCGGCTGGAACCGCAACACCTACGCCTCGAATGAGAACGGCAACGCGCCCTTCTCCTACCGGCGCGCGAAGGATTATGCGGCGGCGTTCGGCGTGCGGCCCGAGTGGCTGTATGACTCCGCCGGACCGATGCGCCCGACGGCCGAGCCGGGGTTCGTGCGGATCATCGGGCGGGTGGGCGCGAATCCCGAGGGCACGGTGCTGTTCGCGACCGGCCAGGACCCCGCCGACCTTGCGCCGATCCCGCCAGGCGGCACGGACAGGGCGGCCGCCCTTCTGGTGGTCGGTCATTCCATGCGCGGCGTGGCCGATGACGGCGCGCTGATCTACTTCGAGGACCAGCGCACGCCGCCTACGCCCGACATGCTGGGTCACGTCGTGGTGGTGGAGGTGGATACCGACGAGGTGCTGGTGAAGCGGCTGCTGCGCGGCTCCCGCCCCGGCCTGTTCGACCTCGAGAGCGTCGCCGGGCCGACCCGGCACGACGCCCAGCTCCGCTGGGCGGCGCACATCACCGCGATCATTCCGCCGTACCAGGCTCGCCGCATCATCCGGGGCGCCGCCTGATCCGTAGAGCGGATACAGTCGCCGACTGTATGTGATCTACATATGGACGGCGGACGCGCCGCCGCCGTATCTGACACGCCATGTGCAATGAATACCGTTTCAAGCAGTCCCTCGACCGCATCGCCCGGGAGTTCAGCGAGCTGAAGCTGCCGCTGCACTGGGTGGGCGGCGCGCCGAACCTGGAGCCCAGGGACTCGATCCGCCCCACCGATCCGGCGCCCATCCTGCTGGGGTCAGCGGAGGGGGTGGAGTTGAAGCAGTTGCGCTGGGGGTTCGTGCAGCCCGGCCGGCCGCCGGTGATCAACTTCCGCTCCGAGGGGCGGCGCTTCCCCAACGGGCGTTGCCTGATCCCGGCCGACGGCTTCTACGAATTCACCGGCGACACCAAGCCCAAGTCCAAGTGGCTGTTCGAGCGGGCGGACGATCGGGAGCTGTTCTGTATCGCCGGCTTGGTGCGGGACGACCGTTTCACCATGCTGACCTGCGAGCCCGGACCCGACATCGCGCCCTACCACGACCGGCAGATCGTGATCCTGCACCGGAAGCACTGGGCCGACTGGCTGGGTCCGGCAGAGGCGCAGCCGCCGATCGGCCCCCTCCCCGCCGGCAGCCTGCGCGTCACCCAGGTGCGCTGAGACGCCGGAACAGCTAGGCTCCGCGTCCGGAGGCCCCATGCGCACGCCCATCGTCGTCCTTGCCGTCGCCCTCGGGCTGTCGGGCTGCACCCTGGCCTACAACGAGCTGGAGCAGGTGACCTACGACCTCTGCCAGCGGCAGTCGGCGCACCACGAGTGTCGCAACAACGGCTATGTCCACGCTGGCGCGCGGATCCTGGAGGACCCGACCTTCGGCCAGCCGGCGCGGGCGCCCTCCGACCTGGGCGAGCCAGCGCCGCTTTAGGCCAGGGTGCGGGGGCCGAGGTCGCGGCCGTAGAGCTCTCGGGCCCAGACCGGCAGGTCGGGCGCCACCAGGGCCGGGCGCCCGCCGACGAAAGCGATCACCCGCCGCGGAGCGCGGCCGAGGACGCTGTTGTCGAACACGTGCCCGAAGTCGGCGAGCAGGATCGCCTCCCGGATTAGCGCGGGGTTTCGCGCGAAGCGGCCGCGGATATTGGCCTCGGGCACAGGATGGCCGCCCGCCCCAGCCCGCTGCGCCACCCGCGCCACCGCCTCGTCGGCCGATCCGAGGGAGAGGTGATAGACCACCAGTTCGTACCCGAGCACACGGGCGCGGCGCAGCAGATCGAGCTTGGATGGATGGGAGAAGGTTGTCTCGACCACCAGGCTTCGGCTGGCGGCCATCAGCTCGCCGCGGCGGGTTTCGGCCAGCCGCTGGCCCAGCTCGGCGTCCGCCCGACTGAGGGCGTGGCGGCCCAACTCGGCGAAGCAGAGTCGGTCGGGATTGACGAACTCAGCGTCGGTAAGCCGCCGGATGACGGCCTCGTAGAGCGAGGTCTTGCCCGCTCCGTTCGGTCCGGCCAGCAGGTGGAAGGTCGGCCGTGCGCCGGCCATGGATCAGCGGACCGGCGTGAGCCGCCCGCCTTCGCGCCGGACCAGCCGGCCGTTCCCGTCGCTGCCGACGGCGCCCTCCTGCTCGCCCAGCGCCTTGAAGTGGGCCTCGGTGGCCGCATCCCACGGGTCGCCAAGCTGCAGGTTGAACGCGAGCCGCTCGGCCTCACTGAGGTCGTCATACCTGAGCTCGCCCTGCAGGGCCTGGCGGACACGGTCAACGCCGACCCCGGGGGTGGCTTCGAACATGCGGCCGAGGCGGGCCCAGTGCTCCACCTGGGCGCCCAGGGAGCGGTTGAACACCTCGGCCTCCCGACGGGCGGCATCGAGGAAGTCGGCGGACAGCTTCACGGATGCGTGCCGTGCGGCCATGGCGTGCTCCTTCGCTGGTGTCAAAATGCCACCTGAGGGGCGAGGTTGCAAGACTTGGGTGTGGCGCTCAGCGATCGAGCCGCTCTCGCAGGGTGGCGAGGGAGGCAGGGAAGCGGCGGGAGAGAGGGGCGGAGAGCCCGCTCGCAAGCGTCACCAGATGGTCGCCAGCCCCGGTCGGGGCTAGCGCCGTCACCCGGTCCGCCCGCACCAGCCAGGACCGATGGGTGCGCACGAAGCCGTAGGGCGCAAGCTCGGCTTCGGCGGCGGCCAGGGTGGCCCGGACCAGCGGGCGAGCGCCGTCCGCGAGCTTCAGCTCCACATAGTTGCCGCACGCTTCCGCGGCCTCGATCAACTCGGCCGGAAACCGCGCCGCCCGGCGCCCGTCCGGCAGGCGCACCTCCTCCGGGAGCGCAGCCGTCCGCGGCGGCCGCCGCGGCGCGAACACCACGATCAGGCTCAACAGCACGTAGCTGATCAGGTCCTTGCGGTATTCGTAGAGCCAGTCGGCGCCGAAATCGAAGTCGTAGCTGCGACCAACGAGCGCCCAGACGAGGTGGCGCAGGCCCACCATGGCCAGGATGTGAACCGCGGAATAGGCCGTCGCCCCGGCAAGGTGCACGGCCAGGAACCTCGGCCACCCCAGCTGCCCAGGCCGCAAGCGGGCGAGCGGCGCCACAAGGCAGAAGGCCAGCAGGATGCCCGCGCCGCTGGTGTACTCGTAGGCGAACGCCGGCACCGGCGGCACCGGCACGCCGATGCGCCGCCCGTCGTGGAGTTCGCTCAGGACGTTGACGGTGGTGACCGCCAACACCCCAACGCCTGCGATTGCGATCGCGACGCCGCTCGTCCCTCGCCGCCAGCCGGCCATCACGAGCGCCAGCCGCTCGCCCCAAGCCTGCCGCCGCACGTCACGCACCGGCTTCACGCCCGCGTCGGGTTCAGCGGATGAGGAGGTCTCGTCCACGCCCAGAGCCACCGATGCCCAACGTTCCTTCCGACCGCCGCGCCGACCTCGACTGGATCCGCGTCGGCGCCTTCGCCCTGCTGATCCTCTACCACGTCGGCATGTTCTACGTGACCTGGGACTGGCACGTGAAAAGCCCAAGAGCCAGCCATGCGCTGGAGCCGCTGATGGTGCTGACCAACCCCTGGCGGCTGACACTGCTGTTCTTCGTCTCGGGCGCGGCGACGCGATTCATCTTCGACAAGGCGCCCAGCCCCGGCGGCCTCGCGCGCCAGCGTACCGCCCGCCTGCTGCCCCCGCTGCTCCTGGCCATGTTCGTGATCGTGCCGCCCCAGACCTGGTACGAGATCTCCGAACAGGCGCCGCAGCTGGCCCTGCCCTTCCCCGCCTTCTACGCCAAGTACGTGACGGCCTCCGGCGGCTGGTGCGCCCCGGAAGGGTGCCTGATCACGCCCACCTGGAACCACATGTGGTTCGTGGCCTACCTGCTGGTCTACACCCTGCTTCTGGCCCTGGCGCTGAGGGCCTGCCCGCGACTCGGCGAGCGGATTAGCGCCCTCCTCGACCGTCTGCCGGCCTGGATCTTCCTGGCGGCGCCGGTGGCGATCTTCGCCCTTCTGCGGCTCACCCTGCAGCCGGTCTTCGGCTCGACCCACGCCCTCGTGGACGACTGGTACGAGCACCCGATGAACCTCTTCGCCCTGCTGCTCGGCTACGGCTACGCGAAGTCGGACCGGGCGCGGGACGGAGCGATCTCGCTGCGGTGGGTGGCGCTGGCCCTGTGGCTGGGCGGATGGGCGCTCTATGCCGCCTTCGTGGCGCGCTACGCCGAGGCCACGCCAAGCGAGACGATGCTGCGGCTCGCGCGGATCCTGTTCGCGGTTCAGCAGTGGTCCGCGGTCGTGGCGGTGCTGGGCTTCGGCGCGAAGCACCTGAACCGGGGCGGCCCTGTCCTGCGCTACCTGACGCTGGGCGTCTTCCCGTTCTATCTCGTGCACCAGACGATCATCGTGATCGCCGGCCACCACCTGGCCAGAGCCAACCTGCCAATCGGCGTGGAAGGCGCGCTTCTCGTGGCGCTGACCGCGGCGGGGTGCTGGGCGACGTACGAACTCGCGCGACGGGCGGGCCCGCTGGCGGGTTGGTTCGGCCTCAAGCCGGAGCGGAGGCTCCGGCCGGCGGCGGCCGCTGCCTAGGGCAGATCCTCGGCGAGGATGGCCATCTCGAACATGTAGGAGCCGTCCTCGTCTTCGTCCTGGAAGACCACGCCCACGAACTCCTCGCCGACATAGACTTCGGCGGAGTCCTTCTGCTTCGGCCGAGGCACGAGCTTGATGCGCGCATTGGCGAAGGTCCCCCGCAGGTGGCCTTCGATCTTGCGGATAGCCTTCTCGTCCACGCCCAACGCTCCAGGATCTGCGAGGAAATCAGTTCGGCGCGAACCTAGCCGCTCGGGCGCAGAACGGAAACCTCAGATCACGTAGTCGTACACAGCCTCGGCCAGTGTGTGGTCCATGCTGCGCGCCGGCTCCTCGCAGGTCGGGCAGTTCACCAGGCGCGCCGGAACGCCGGCCGCCGTGCAGTGCGGCGGCACCGGCTTCAACACCACCGAGCCCGAGGCGATCTTGGCGTAGTCGCCGATCTGGATATTGCCCAGGACCTTGGCGCCGGCGCCGAGCAGCACGCCCTTGCCGATCTTCGGGTGGCGGTCGCCGCGCTCGGCGCCCGTGCCGCCCAGGGTGACGCCCTGAAGCATGGAGACGTCGTCGCCGATCACCGCGGTTTCGCCGATGACGATGCCGGTCCCGTGGTCGATGAACACGCCCTTGCCGATCACCGTGGCCGGGTGGATGTCCACCTGGAAGATCTCGCTGGAGCGGCTCTGCAGGTAGAAGGCGAGCGTGTCGCGGCCCTGTTTCCAGAGCCAGTGGGCGACGCGCTGGGTCTGCAGGGCCTGGAAGCCCTTGAAGAACAGGAAAGGCTGGACGTAGCCCTTGCAGGCCGGGTCTCGTTCGAAGACGGCGCGCAGGTCGGCTTCGGCCGTGGCGACCAGCTCGGGATCGCTGGAGAAAGCCTCCTCGGCGATGTCGCGGATGCTCATCGCCCGCAGCTCCTGGTCGCCGAGCTTCCGGGCCAGCTGGTACGACAGGGCGTCGCCGAGGTTCTTGTGGTTCAGGATCACCGCGGCAAGCAGGCTGGCCAGCGCGGCCTCGTCCTTGGAGGCGGCGTAGGCTTCATTCCGCAGGGCGGCCCAGACCGGCGGCGGCGCGGCCGGATCGATAACTTCGAGGCGTTGGCTCATGGCGTCCTCCCGACCCATCGGCCGTCTCCCTAGCCTAGCATAGCGCGCGAAAGCTCGCGCGGCAGGTCTCCCTCACGAGCCATATGGTAGGCCCGCAGCAGCATCGCCACCGTAAGGACGTCCTGCAAATGCCCGGCCAGGGCCGCGTCGAGCGCCTCCCGGAACGGAACACGGGCGATCACAAGTTCCTCCGTGTCGTCGGCCTGATGGCCGGCGGTGCTCTGGGAGAGGCCCCACGCCACGAACCCCACGGCGCGCTCGTCGGTGATCGAGTTGGAGAGCTGGGCGCGGAGCACCTCCTGCCAGTGATCGGCGGCAAGCCCGGTCTCTTCCGCCAGCTCACGCCTGGCGCTTTCCAGGGGATCGACGTCGAGCCCGCCGCCGCCCTCGGGAATTTCCCAGCTGTAGTCGGCCAGGGCGAAGCGGTTCTGGCCGACCATCACGACCGTGCCGTCGTCGTGCAGGGGCAGGACGGCGAGCGCCAGGTTCTTGAAGCTGACGACCCCGTAGAGCGCCGGGCGGCCCGTGGGGGCCTCGGCGTCGTACTCGGTCACCCGGATCCAGGGGTTGTCGTAGATCAGGCGACCTTCGCCCCGGCCCCAGGGTCGGCCGTGCGGGCGCAGCCAGTCGGGTTTTTGCGACATGTTCTCAACTGGCCTTGCGATCACCGGAGGCGAACCCATAAACAGAGCCACACCCCAGGCTCAAGACAGGACAGCCCTTGACCGACCGACTGCCGCCCGCCCCCGACTTTGGAGCACCCCTGCCCGTCCGCCCCACGCCGGAGGTGCTGGCCTTCCTGGCGCTGCGGCGCTCCACCCCGGCGGTGACCCTGGCCGAGCCCGCCCCGACGGCCGAGGACGTGGAGGTGATGCTCCGGCTGGCGGCCCGCGCGCCCGATCACGGCAAGCTGGCGCCCTGGCGGTTCATCATCCTGGAGCAATCAGCCAAGGCCGAGTTCGCCCGGCGGCTGGAAGCCCTGGCCCAGAGCCGGGGCGACGCCCAGGCCGCGGCCAAGCTGGGCAAGCTGAAGGCGCCGCCGCTGGCGGTGGCCGTGGTCTCCTCCATCCGCGCCTCGCAGATCCCGGAATGGGAGCAGCTGCTCTCGGCGGGGGCGGTCTGCACCAACCTGCTGAACGCCGCGCTGGCCCTGGGCTACGGCTGCAACTGGATCACCGACTGGTACGCCTATGACACGGAAGCGACGGCGATCCTTGGCCTGAGCGGCGGCGAGCGGGTGGCGGGCTTCATGCTGCTGGGGACGCCCAAGGAGGCGCCGCTGGAGCGCGAGCGGCCGGACGTGGCGGCGCTGACCTCGCATTGGCAGGGCTGAAGCCCCGGCCAAGACACACACCCAGACCCCCAGACACACAACGGCCGGACGGCGCACCGCACCATCCGGCCTGAGGTGACACGCCCGAGGAGAGTTGGGCGTAACGAGTATAGGACCGGCCGGAGGGTTTGCAAACCCTCACACGGCGGTTTGCCTCAGCCCCGCCCGCGATAGGGCTGCACCCCCTGATCGGGGAGCCACAGGCCCTGCGGAACCGGCCCGCTCTGCCAGAAGACGTCGATGGGGATGCCGCCGCGCGGATACCAGTAGCCGCCGATCCGCAGCCACTCGGGCTCGAGCTCCTTCACCAGCCGCCGACCGATGGCCACGGTGCAGTCCTCGTGGAAGGCCCCGTGGTTGCGGAACGAGCCGAGGTAGAGCTTGAGCGACTTGGATTCCACGAGCCAGTCGCGCGGGGCGTAGTCGATGACCAGGTGCGCGAAGTCGGGCTGGCCGGTGACCGGGCACAGCGACGTGAACTCGGGAGCCGTGAAGCGGACGAGGTAGGTGGTGTCGGGGTGCGGGTTCGGCACGCGCTCGAGGACGGCGGCCTCCGGGCTTTCGAAGCCCCGCACGTCGCGGCCGAGCTGGCTCAGGTGGGTCTCTTCCATGGCGCCCCTCTACTGCCTGCCGCGCGGCGCCGCAAAGGGAGCCGGCGCCGCAGCGGCCGAATCCCGGGCTCAGCCGGCCCAGCTTGGGCCAACAGTGAAAGCGGAGGAACGCTATCGCGCCCGCAGCAGGCGGCGAACCGCCGCCAAGATGCCGAGGCCGCCGCGGTACCGGCCGCCCGTGAGCACGTCCGGCACGCCCAGCACCCAGGCCGCCGACCTGCGAAGCCAGCCAGTCGCCGCGGCGCCAGGCTCCGTTCCCTCCGGCGGCTTAGCTGGGTCTGGCGGCGGCACCTTGGATGTAGCGGCCGCCGACGCCGCAAGCGCCTCAGCCACACGCACGTTGTGCAGGCGCAGAGTCTCCGAACGCTCGTGGGCGCGCCCGAGCTCGGCTGCAAGCTCGGCGGGCGTGGCGAGCGGGGCGAGGAGGCACTTGGCGCACTGATCGTCCGGCCGGCCGGACAGGAGGGCCAGGCGAAGATCGCGGGCCTCGGCGCTGTTGCGGAGCTCGGCGAGCGGTTGATCCTGAAGGTTGCCGATGGGCGGACGCACGCAGCACAGCGAGACCCCTCCGTCGGTCCGCACCTCGACGTAGTTCCATGGCCAGAGGCAGAGACGGGTCCGCCCTTCCAGCGGCAACCGTAGCATCGTCATGCCGCCACCTCCGCTGCTTCGAGGCCCGCCTGGAGCGGGGCCAGAAAATCTCCGGCGATCTCCACTTCGACGCCCGCCGCCTCCAGGACCGACAGGGCGGCCGCGATCTCCCGCAGGCGCGGCGCCAGGTCCTCGGCCGCCAACTCGTAGAGGGGCGTCACCAGGCCGGCGGTGGGCAAGGCGTCGTGCGCATCGAGGTTCCAGAAGGTGACACCGGTGACCCCAAGCTCTACTGCCGCCTCGGCGAACCGGGTCAGCTCGGGCGTGTTGCGGTCATAGAGACCACAGCTCAGCCGGATCTCCGGGGATGGCCGGCCGGCATCTTCCGCCGCCTGCCGTATGCGGGCCACGTTTCCGCGGACACGCTCCACGCTAACCTTGCGCCGGATCGAGCGGATCAGGGCGTCGTCGAAGGAGTCGATGCTCACCAGCAGGACGCGAAAGCGCGCCAGGAGCGCGATGTCGTCGTCCGAATAGATGCGCGCCAGGTTGGTGGTCATTCCCAGCGGGAGGCCGGCTTCCATAAGGGCGGCGCAGGCGCCCTGCCAGCCCGGCATGAAGGTGGTCTCGCCGGCGCCGTTGACCAGTATGGTGGCCCCGGGCTCAGCCACCTCGGCCACCTCGCGGGGCACGCGTTCGACCAGGTGCCCGGCGATGTGGCGGGCTTCCCAGTCGGGAGCGCTCACCGCGCAGTAGACGCACCGCAGATTGCAGGCGGTCGTCATGGCGACGCGGACACAGGTCGCGGGAAGAGGATCCAGAAGCGCGTCGAAGCTGATCACTGTGCGCCCACTCTACTCGTGGTGGAGACGATAGCGTGCGCCGCCACCGGGGGCTACATCAGACGACGGAGCTTGCCGCCGGCCGTCGGCGAGATGCGAGTTTTCTGACGGGGCGGCGGCGGCCTAAGGATTGGGTCGCGGGCCGACAATCAGGAGGAAGCGTGACGACCGTGACCACAATACGACCGGCGACGACGGCCGACGTCGCGCCGCTCGGGCGGCTGGGGGCGCTGCTGGTGGCGGTGCACCACGGCTTCGATCCGCAGCGCTTCATCGCGCCGGGGCCGGACAGCGCCGAGGGCTATGGCGCCTTCCTGCTAGGCGAGCTGGAGCGGCCCGAGGTAGTGGTGCTGGCGGCTGAGGCGGACGGCGCGGTGGTCGGCTACGCCTATGGCGCGCTGGAGGGCATGGACTGGCTGTCCCTGCGCGGGCCGGCGGGCGTGGTCTACGACCTGGTGGTGGACCCGGACCACCGCGGCGGCGGCGTCGGCCGGCGCCTGGTCGACGCGGTCGCCGCAGACCTGACGGCCAAGGGCGCGCCGCGGATCGTGCTGTTCACCGCCGAACGCAATCCGGGCGCCCAGCGCCTCTTTGAACGCGCCGGCTTCCGCCGCACCATGATCGAGATGACCTGGGACCCGCCGGCCGAGAGCTAGGCGGCCGAGCCGGTCGTGCGTGGACGGCCGGTCGGGCAACCTGTCGCACTTCCGGCAGTTGCAGAAGCCGGGCCCGTCGGTCCTCCAGCGAAACCTATCCGCGAAACGCTGTAATTCTACGTAATCCACGGCCTGCGCGACCCATGCGACCCGAGCCGCCCTGAGGCGCCGCTGCGCCCACAGGCGTGGAGGCCGCATGAAGATCCTGTCGGTGTTCGGAACCCGCCCCGAGGCCATCAAGATGGCGCCGGTGCTGCGCGCCCTGGCCGCCGAGCCAGGCGTGGACTCGCGCGTCTGCGTGACGGGCCAGCACCGGCAGATGATCGCGCCGCTGCTCGATTTCTTCGGCGTCGCCCCGGACGCAGACCTGGGCCTGATGCGGCCCGGCCAGTCGTTGAACGGGCTGGTGTCGGGCGCGCTCTGGGCTCTGGACGAGGTGCTGGAAGCCCTGCGGCCGGACCGTGTGCTGGTGCACGGCGACACCTCCACGGCGATGGCCGCCGCCCTGGCCGCCTTCCACCGGCGCATCCCCGTGGGCCACGTCGAAGCGGGCCTGCGCACCTATGACTCCGGCCACCCCTTCCCGGAGGAGATGAACCGCCGGATCGTCGACCTCGCCAGCGACCTGATGTTCGCGCCGACGGCACGTTCCGCCGCGAACCTGGCCGCCGAGGCGCTGGAAGGCCGGGTCCTGGTCACCGGCAACACCGTCATCGACACCCTGCACTGGGCCACGGCGCGGCTGGACGCCGACCACGCCCTGCGCGCGAAGGTGGACGCCGGCCTGCCGCGGATCAGCCCGGGTCACCGCCTGGTGCTGGTGACGGGTCACCGGCGGGAGAACTTCGGCGACGGCATGGCCAACATCTGCGCCGCGCTGCTGGGCCTGTCGCGCATGGATCGGACCCAGATCGTCTACCCCGTCCACCTGAACCCCAATGTCCAGGGCCCGGTCACCGAGGCGCTCGCCGGCCAGCCGAACATCCACCTGATCCCACCCCAGGACTACGTCGCCTTCCTGCGCCTGATGCAGCGCGCCGACGTGATCCTCACCGACAGCGGCGGCGTCCAGGAGGAGGCCCCCGCGCTGGGCAAGCCGGTCCTGGTCATGCGCGACACGACGGAGCGGCCGGAAGCCCTGGCCAGCGGCGCCGTCAGCCTGGTGGGTACGGACGCCGAGCGCATCCTGTCGGCAACGCTCGGCCACCTGGAGCGGCTCGATCTCGGCGGCCGCGGTCCGGCGCCGGTCAGCCCCTATGGCGACGGCCGCGCCGCCGCGCGGATCGTCGACGCCGTGGTCGGCCGCGAGGTGATCCCGTTCGCCCCGTCGGCTCCGCCGACGCTCCGGGCGGCGTGAGGCGGCCATGCCGCCCGCCCTCAACGCTGCGCTGAACGCCGGACTGGAGGCCTATTCCGGCAGCCTCCAGGTCGTGGCCGTCGTCGTGGCGGTCCTGATCGCCGCCTCCTCGGCCGACGACCTGTTCATCGACGCCTTCTTCTGGGCGCGCGAGCTCCACCGCAAGCTGGTGGTCAGCAAGCGGCACACGCCGCTCACCGAGGCGCAGCTGCACGCCCGGCCGCAGCAGCACCTGGCGATCATGGTCCCGGCCTGGAAGGAGGACGACGTGATCGCGGCCATGGTCGAGAACGCGATCAGCACCCTGGACTACCAGAACTACACGATCTTCTGCGGGACCTATCCCAACGACGCGGCCACCATCTCCGAGGTGGAGCGCGCGCGGCGCCGCTATAGCCGCCGGGTCGTGCGGGTGGAGGTCGACCATGCCGGGCCCACCTGCAAGGCCGACTGCCTGAACGCCATCGTCAAGACGATCTTCGAGCACGAGAAGCGGCTGGGGATCGAGTACGCGGGCGTCATCCTGCACGACTGCGAGGACGTGCTGCACCCGTTGGAGCTGAAGTTCTACAACTACCTCCTGCCCCGGAAGGACATGATCCAGCTGCCGGTGGCCTCGCTCGAGCGCAAGTGCTCGGAGCTGATCGCTGGCACCTACATGGACGAGTTCGCCGAGTGGCACTCCAAGGACCTGGTGGTGCGCGAGATCCTCTGCCGGGCGGTGCCCTCGGCCGGGGTCGGGACCTGCTTCTCCAGGCGAGCCCTGCTGGCGCTGCAGGAGGAGGACGCGGAGGAGCCGTTCAACACGGCGAGCCTGACAGAGGACTACGACATCGGGGCCCGGCTGCGGGCGCGCGGCATGACCTCGATCATCGCCCGCTTCCCGGTTTCGGTCCGGGTGAAGCGCAAGACGCTGTTCGGCCTGGGTCCGGAGAAGACACTCGACGTCGCCATGCCGCTCTGCGTGCGCGAGTACTTCCCGAACACCTTCCGCACCTCGTACCGCCAGAAGGCGCGCTGGACGCTGGGCATCGCCTACCAGGGCTGGGCGCAACTCGGCTGGGCCGACACCCTGAAGGCCAACTACTTCTTCGTGCGGGACCGCAAGGCGATCGTCACGCCCCTGCTCTCGCTAGCGTCCTACCTGATCCTGCTGAACTTCGTGGCCTTCGCCGTGTGGCCGCAGGCCGCGGCGCACGGCTTCCGCCCCATCTTCCCCGACCAGTGGTGGTTCTGGCCGCTGATCGCCTTCAACGGCTTCGCGCTCGCCGCGCGAACCGCACAGAGGCTCTACTTCGTGAACCGCTTCTACGGCTGGGAGCACGCCCTGCTGTCGCTGCCCCGGATGGTGGTCGCCACCTTCGTGAACCTGTGGGCGGCCGGCCGGGCGACCCGCATCTTCTTCGAAAGCCTGATGTTCGGAAAAGGCATCGTCTGGGACAAGACAATGCACGACTTCCCCACCGCGGAGGACCTCGGCCAGGAGCGGCGGCGCCTGGGCGAGATCCTGGTGGACTGGCGCGCCATCGAGCCGGCGCAGCTCGAGGAGGCGCTGGCGGCCCAGGCGCGTGACGGCCGTCCCCTGGGCCGCATCCTGCAGGCGCGGGGCTGGCTCGACGACGAGACCCTGGCCGAAGCGGTCAGCGTGCAGGCGGACGTGCCGCGCGCCACCGTGACGACGCAGGCGCTGAAAGCCGGGCTCGATCTGCTGCCGCGAGAACTCGCCATCTCGCATCGCATCGCACCCCTAGAGGCGGGCGAGAGCGGCCTCACCGTCGCAGCCGCCCGGCCGCTGACGCCCGAGGCGCAGTCCGCGCTGGAGACGGCCGCCGGCCAGCCCGTGCAGGTTCGCATCGCGCGGGAGAGCGAGATCACCGCAGGCCTGGTCATGCTGGCCTGGTCCCTCCCGGCAGGGCGCGCCTCGGGCCTGGGGCTCGGCGAGCTGCTCGCTGACGAGGGGCTTGTCCCCCACGAGCTGCTGCGGGCCTCCCCCACGGCTTCCATCGGCGCGGTGCTGCGCCAGGGCGGCGCCTTCGCCGCCACGCCTCTTTCCGACCTGAGGAGCGCCGCCTGATGGCTGCCCATGCCCTGACCCCGATCCTGGCGGCGGCCGCTCTGGCGGCCGCGCCCCAGGCGCAGGCGCCCGCCGGCGAGACGCCGCGAAGCACGGGACGCGCCCAGCAGCCGCCCAGCGCCTACGCCCTGGCCGCGGCGGCCTACGAGGCGTTCAACGCGCGTGACTACGCCCGTGCGGCGGCGCTGGCCGCCGAAGCCGCGGCCCTGGCGCCTGGCAACCGCGACTATGCCCTGCTGCATCTGCAGGCGCTGGCCAACGCCGGGCGTGGCGAGGCGGCGGAGCAGGCCGCCGCCGCCCTCGAACGGCGCTTCGGCCCCTCGGCGCTGGTGGCGGCGCAGCGGGGCCACTTGGCCGCGGCCCGCCAGGACTGGACAGCCGCGGCGGATCGCTTCGGCGAGGCGCTCGCCCTTCCTGGCCTCGACCCGGCCGCCGCCCGGCTGGCGCGGCTCGGGCGGTTCGACGCCCTGATGAGCCTGAAGCAGCCCGAGGAGGCCGCGCGGAGCCTGGAGGGGCTCGCCGCGGACAGCTACGAGGTGCGCTCCCGCCTGGCGATGGCCGCTGATGCGGCCCGCCGACCGGCCGAGGCGGCGGAGGCTCAGGCGGCGGCCGCCGAGCTCGCGCCCACGGCCGAGAGCAAGGCCTATATGCTGCGCGGCCAGGTGATGTCGCTCGTCGCCCTCCAGAAGCGGGCGGAGGCCCGGCGGGTGTTCGACGCCGCCCTGCGCGCGGGACAACTGGACGCCTCTGACCCCATGGACGTGGCCATGGTGGCGGTCGCGGTGCACGACGACGAGACCGCCCTCACCTGGTTCCGCCGCGCCGAGGCGGATGGCAAGCTGAAGGGGCGCGCCGCCCTGGACGCCGCCTACGCCGCAAAGCGGCTGGCGCGCGACGCCGACGCCGTCCGCTACTTCACCCTCGGCCTCGACCGGACCCGCGCCGGCGAGTTCGCCCTCGGCCCGCAGGCCGAGTTCGAGATCCGCCGGGACGTGGCCACCATCTCCCGCCGGTGGGGCTTCAACGGCTATGTCGGATACGGGGGCGCGGGGGCGGCCACGGCCGCCCTGCCCGGCGCCTCGCAAGGCGTCACCCAGGTGGGCGGAGAGGCCTACGCGCGGCTCGGCGGCTATCGCCGCGGGCGGACGTGGGAGGTCTTCGGCCGCGCGTTCGAGACGGTGGCGAGCGAGCGGGGCGACGCGACGGGGCCCCAGACCCTGCAGGGCTGGATCGGCGTGCGTCACAAGCCTTTCGAGAGCCAGAACCTGGTGCTGGAAGCGAGCCGGATGATCAGCCTGGGCGAGCTCGCCCGGGACGACTGGATGATCCGGGCCGCCTGGTCCGCGGGCGACGGCCTGGACCTGCGCTTCGACCGCAGCAACTGGCCCATGTGGAACGCCTACGTGGACGTGGCGCACATCACCGGCGACGGCCAGACGCTCGCGGCCGCCGACCTGCGGGCCGGCCGCAGCTTCCGGCTCTCCGACGATCCCGACGGCGGCCTGGTGCTCTCGCCGTTTGCGGGCGTGGCGGCCAGCTACGACGACAGCCTGTCGAAGGCGCTGGCGGCGGGCTGGGGCCCCGGCGTGGCGGCGCGCTGGTGGTTCGGCGGCCAGACGCACCAGGCGCCGCGGTCTTACCTGGAGATGGCGCTGCAGTACCGGCTGCGGATCACCGGCGACGCGCGGGCGAGCGGTCTCTTCGCGACCTTCAACGTGGCTTACTGAGGGGCGTCGGATGCTGCTGGAACCTCCTGGCCTGTTCTCGGCCCTGATGAACGGCGCCGTCTGCTCGGCGATCGCCGCCATCGTCTGGCTGCCGCTGTCCGCCTCCTGGCGCGATCCGGCCGGGCGGCTGCGTCGCCGCTCGTCGGCGATCAGCGTGGCGGCGGGCAGCGTCATGACCGCCCTGGCGGTGCGCCTGCTCGCCGGGACAGGCCCGTTGCTGACCCCTGGGCAGGCGGTGTGGGTCTGGCTGGCCGGGTTCCTCGTTGCGACGGCGGCGATCGCCGGGGCGGCGGCGCTGGTGACCCGCTTCATCATCGGCCAGGGCTGGTGGGCCCAGGTGGACGCCGACACCCAGGGCGACCGCAAGCGGTGGCGGCTCGTGCCGGTGGTCGTCTCGGGCTTCGCGGCGCTGGTGCTTGGCTGGGGCTACGGCCTGTTCGCCGCCGCCGCCGCGGCGGCCGCCGCCGCGCCCTAGGGCTTCCAGCCCGGCAGGGCGGCGGCCTGGCGGATCCAGTCGGCGAGCTGCGCCTGATTGGGCGCGGCGTCCTGGTAGATGTCCAGGTAGCGCACATTGGCGTCCTTCGAGGGCCCGGGCGGCGGCGGATCGAGCTGCGCGCCCTTGAAGAAGGTCACCTTCAGGTACCGGGTGAAGCAGTGGTAGCTGAGGAACCAGCCCTGGCCCTCCAGGCCGTACATGGGCGAGTTCCAGCGCACCGCCTTCTGAACCTCGGGCGCGACGCGGACGATCAGCGCGTCCAGCTCTCGCGCCACCTCGCGCTTCCAGTCCGGGATGGCCGCGATATAGGCCTGCACCGGGCCGTCCCCGTCGCCCTTGGGAATTTGCGGGTTGCCGCCGGAGAGCAACCGCGGCGCGCCAGCCGCGCCCTGTTCCGACCCTGAACGGTCCGCCTTTCGATCCATGGCCGCGCCTGCGCCTCCCTTGGCTGAAACCAACGCTTGCCAATCAATAACCCGTTGGTTATGGCTTGCAACTCATAACCGCGTAGTTATCAAACGTGCCTGACGCCCACGACACCCTCTTCCGCACCCTCGCCGACCCCACGCGCCGGGCGCTGTTCGAGCGCCTGTGCCGCGACGGCGAGCAGACGGTCGGGGCCCTCACCGCACAAGCTGGCGTATCGCAGCCGGCGGTGTCGAAGCATCTCGGCGTCCTCAAGCAGGCCGGCCTCGTCCGGGACCGGCACGAGGGCCGCCAGACCCACTACAGCGCCGTGCGTGGCGCTCTCGCCCCGCTGGTGGACTGGACCCAGCAGATGACCGGCTTCTGGGAAGCCCGGTTCGACGACCTCGAGGACCTGCTGAGGAGGATGGACCAGTGAGCGACACCCGGATGGAGCGGCGCACGGCCGTCGTGGAGCGCGAGCTGCCCCACCCGCCCGAGAAGGTCTGGCGGGCTCTGACCCAGCCGCACCTTCTCGAGGAATGGCTGATGAAGACCGACTTCGCCCCAGTCGTGGGCCATCGCTTCCAGCTGCGGGGCGAGTGGGGCGGCGTGCTCGACGGGGAGGTTCTGGTGGTGGAGCCCAACCGGACGCTCGCCTACACCTGGAACTACGACCACGAGGACCCGAACTTCCAGCTCGAGAGCGTGGTCACGCTCACCCTGACGCCCACGGCCGGCGGCACGCACCTGCGGATGGAGCAGGCCGGCTTCCGCCCCACGCAGCGGCAGGCCTTCGGGGGCGCCCAAGCCGGCTGGACCCAGATGCTTGGCAAACTCGGCGAGCTGCTCGCCCGCATGGGGTGAGCAGCGCCTTCAACACCTGAGATGACGGAGGACTTTCCATGACCTGGACCCTGCGCCTGCGGCAAGTTCATCGCTGGCTTTCGATCGTGTTCGTGCTGGCGGTGATCGCCAACCTCCTGGCCCTCGCGACCAAGTCGCAGGCGGCGTGGATCGGCTTCCTGGCGCTCGCGCCGCTGATCGTGCTGATGCTGACGGGGCTCTGGATGTTCTTCGCGCCCTACGTCGGCCGCCGGCGTGGCGCGTTAGTCCCGGCGGAGTAGCGCGTTAGTCCCGGCGGAGTAGCGCGCCTCCCGTCCGCGAGAGGGTTTGCCCCTCCCCCTCGCCGCGCTAGACCAGCCGGCGAACAACGGGAGGCAGGACCATGGCGGTGCGGGATTTCGAGGACTTCGTCGTGCTGGTGACAGGGGCCTCGACGGGCCTTGGCCGGGCGATCGCCGTGGAGACCGCCGAACGCGGCGCTTCCGCGGTCATCGTCAACTACGCCCGCAGCGCGGACGAGGCCCAGGAGACCGCCCGGCTGGTGGAGGCCGCGGGGGCCAAGGCCGTGCTGGTCCAGGGCGACGTCGCCTCGGACGACGACTGCCGGAAGATCGCGGCGGCCGCCGAGCCGTTCGGGCGGATCGATGCGCTGTTCAACAACGCCGGCACCACCACCTTCGCCGCCCACGGCGACCTGGATGCAGTGAGCGCCGACGACTTCCAGCGGCTCTATGCGGTGAACGTGGTGGGGGCCTTCCAGATGGTGCGTGCCTGCCGCGCCCTGCTGGAGGCCGCGCCCCAGCCGGGCGCCGTCGTCAACACCGCCTCCATCGCCGGGGTGACCGGCATCGGCTCGTCGATCCCCTACGCCGCCTCGAAGGGCGCGATGATCACCATGACCCAGTCCCTGGCCCGGGCGCTCGCCCCGAAGATCCGGGTCAACGCCATCTGCCCGGGCTTCATCGACACCCCGTGGTTCGGCAAGGGCCTGGGCGAGGCCGGCGCCGAGCGGGTGCGCGCCAACGCGGCGGCCTCCACGCCGCTCAAGGCGGCGTCGACGCCTGAGGACATCGCGCTCTCCACCGTGTTCCTGGGCGGGCGGGCCTCCCGCCACGTCACGGGCGAGACCCTGCTCGCCGACGCGGGGACTCACCTGGGCTATGCGGCGCGGATGGCGCGCTGATCTGCCTAAAATGCGGGCGCCTGCTCACGCTTGAGCCTGCCAGGCGATCAGGCGCCACGCGATCCGGCGGGGCCGTCCCCCGCGCGTTGAACTCGCTTCCCCTCCGCCGCGACCATGGCGGCGCACGGCAGCCCTCGAAGGCAAGCCGGAGACCAAGGGGATAGACGATGAGAGCTCTGAAACTCGCGCTGCTGGGCGCCTTCGGCGCGCTGGCGCTGGGCGGCGCGGCCCAGGCGCAGGAGGACGACGGCCCGATTTCGCTCAGCTTCAACGTGGGCGCGGCGTCGGACTATGTGTTTCGCGGGATCAGCCAGACGGACGAGGACCCGCAGGTGTTCGGCGGCGTGGACGCCGCGCTCGGCTCCATCGGCTACGCCGGCGTCTGGCTCTCCAACGTGGACTTCGGCAACGGCACGGACCTCGAGTACGACCTCTATGCCGGGGTGAAGCCGGTGATGGGGCCGGTCACCTTCGACCTCGGCGTCATCTACTACGGCTACACGGACTCCCCGTCCGGCTCGCACCAGGACTACTGGGAGGGCAAGCTGGCCGCCTCGACGGCGGCCGGGCCGGGGACCATCGGGGCGGCGGTGTTCTATTCGCCGGAGTTCTTCGGCGACACGGGCGAGGCCACCTACGTCGAGGTGAACGGCGCGATGCCGCTCGGCGAAAGCAAGTTCAGCGTCTCCGGCGCGCTTGGCCGCCAATGGATCGACGAGGGCGTCGACTACACCACCTGGAATGCAGGCCTCGGTTTCGCGCTCACGGACCACATCGGGCTCGACCTGCGGTACTGGGACACCAACGAGGGCACGGCGCTGGGCTACCTCGCCGACGAACGCGTGGTGGTCGGGGTCAAGGCGACGTTCTGATCTCTAGTGCCAACGGCAAGCCGCCGCAGGCCTTGCGGCGGCTTTTCGTTTGCCTCAGGGAACCGCGATTCATAAGTTCCGCCGCGTCGGCGCCCGGTTTGGCGCACGGCGCGGGTCAGCCTATGGTGAGCCCGGAGTTCAGCGGAGCACCAGCATGGAGCGGATGGCCTTCCGGGCCCAGACCATCGTGGTCGACGTGCTGATCGCCGCCTGCGCCTTCGCGCTCGCCTGGATCATCCCGATGAGCCCGGAGATCCCGTGGGCTGCGCTGCCCAGCCAGGACCTCCTGCAGCTGGTCGCCGTCTACGCCGGGATCGCCGGCGCGCTAGGGGTGCTGTTCCGCCGCGAACTGTCGCCCTGGCGTTACGCCTCCATCCCCGACGCCCTGGTGCTGGCGAGGATCGCCCTGCTGACCGTGGGCGTGTTCCTGCTTGTGGTGTTCCTGAGCAGCCGCGCCCAGGGCCTGGCCCGCTCCACCCTGTTCATGGCCCCGCTGATCCAGATGGCCGGCTCCATGGGCGTGCGCGTCCTGCGCCGGGCCCTGCACGAGCGGGTGCTGGAGAGCCTCTCGCCGCTGAAGGCCGTGGGCGACCGGGCGCCCGGCCCCTCGCTGCTGCTGATCGGGCCGACCTCGCTCGCCGACACCTACCTGCGCGACGCCGCGCGCAGCCACGACCGGAGCTACACGCCGGTCGGCATCGTCGGCGTCGACGCCCGCGACGTGGGCCAGCAGGTGCGCGGCGTCTGCATCATCGACCACCTGGAGAACCTGGACGCCGCCCTGGCCGACCTGCGGCGCTGGAACCGCTATCCGCGGGCCATCCTGTTCCTCGAGGAGCCCGGCCGGCTGAAGGGGCTGACCGCCGCCCAGCTCGGCCGCCTGGTCAACGACGGCATCCGCCTGCTGCGCCTGCCGTCCATCGTCGAGCTCGCCCAGCACGAGTCGCTGAAGCTGCTGCCGATGCGCGAGATCAACATCGAGGAGCTCCTGGCCCGCGACCCCATCGAGCTGGATCGATTCGCCATCGGCGAGCTGATCCGCGGCCGCCGGGTGCTGGTCACGGGGGCGGGGGGCTCGATCGGCTCGGAGCTCTGCCGGCAGGTCGCCGCCTTCCAGTGCGCGCGCGTGGCGCTGGTGGACTATTCCGAGCCCTCGCTGTTCGCCATCGACCGCGAGATCGCCGAGTCCTTCCCCGGCCTGTCCCACGAACCGATCCTCTGCGACGTCCGCAACGGCCGGCGCCTGGCGGACATCTTCGCCGCCGAGAAGCCGGACCTGGTGTTCCACGCCGCGGCCCTCAAGCACGTGCCCCTGGTGGAGAGCCACCCGTCGGAAGGCGCGCTGACCAATGTGCTCGGCACCTGGAACGTCGCCCAGGCGGCCAAGGCCTCGGGCGCCGGCCAGATGGTGCTGATCTCCACCGACAAGGCGGTCGACCCGACGAACGTCATGGGGGCCACCAAGCGCCTGGCGGAGGCCCTGATCCAGACCCAGGAGAGCAAGGTCCGCGGGACGCGCTTCTCGGTGGTGAGGTTCGGCAACGTGCTCGGCTCGGCGGGCTCGGTCGTGCCGATCTTCGCCTCGCAAATCGAGCGCGGCGGACCGGTGACGGTCACCGACCCCGAGATGGAACGCTTCTTCATGACCATCCCGGAGGCCGCGCAACTGGTGCTGCACGCCACCGCCACCCGGGCGCGCGAGGACGGCCGCGAGGCCCGCCTGTTCGTGCTCGAGATGGGCGAGCCGGTGCGGATCATGGACCTGGCCCGCCAGATGATCGCCCTCTCCGGGCGAAGCGACGTGCAGATCAAGATCACCGGGCTCCGGGCCGGCGAGAAGCTGACCGAGGCCCTGGTGGACGACAATGAGCGCGCCGTCTCCTGCTCGCCGAACGTCATGGAGGTGGTGTCCAGCCCGGCGCTGCGTCCCACCCCCGAACATCTCTCCGAGCTGGAAGCCCTGGCCACGGCCGGGCGGGACGACGACGTCCGCCGGCTGGTGTTCGACCTCGTCGCCCAGATCCGCGGCGACAAGCCAGGCCAGGCCCCGAACCTCCGCGTGATCGCCGGCGGCTGAGCCCCACCTTCCCGAGACGAGACTTCCGATGACCGAGAATGTGACCCCCGCCGAGCTGCGGCGCGCCTTCCTTTCCCAATTGGCCGGCGACTTCGCCGAGGCCGAAGCCGGATATCGCCGGGCGCTCGCCGCGCCGGCGCTCGCGGATGCGGCCCGGCGGCACCTCATCCACCTGCTCGAGAGCCAGCACCGCTGGGACGACGCCCTCCGGGAAACGATCGCCGCGCACGAGGCGAACCCCCAGGCCCCCGAACTGATGGTCCATGTGGCCACCGCCCTCCTGGGGCTCGGCCGGTACCCCGAGGCCTGGCCGCTGCTCGAGGCCCGCGCCGCCCTGCCGGCCGGATCGGTGCGCCCGCGGCTGAACTATCCGGAGTGGGACGGGCGGCCCGTCCGGTCTCTCACCCTCTGGGACGAGCTGGGGGCGGGCGACACCATCCAGTTCGCCCGCTTCATCCCCGACCTCCTGGCGCGGGGGATCAAGGTCACCCTCGTGGTCCGGCCCGAACTCGCGCCGCTGATGGAGGGGCTCGGCGCCGAGGTGATCGCCGCCCAGGGCGATATCCGCGTGCCCCAGGCCGACGCCTGGGCCATGATGGGCTCGCTCCCGCTGAGGATGGGCGTGACGCTGGATAGCCTGCCGGGCCGCACGGCCTACCTCAAGGCGACGCCCGACCGGCTGAACCGCTGGGCCCGCACCCTGCGCCCGACGGCCCGCATCGGCGTGGTGACCTGCGGCAAGGCAGCCCACCCCAACGACCGCAACCGCTCCCTGCCCTATGCGGCGGCCGGCTTCCTGCTGTCGCTCCCAGGGGCCGAGAACCTGCATCCCGAGGAGAGCACCCTCCCCCTCACAGACTTCGCAGAGACGGCGGCGGTGGTGCAGCACCTGGACCTGGTGATCAGCGTGGACACGGCGGTCGCGCACCTGGCTGGAGCGCTCGGGAAGCCCTGCTGGGTGCTGCTGCCCTGGGTCGGCGAGGATTGGCGCTGGCTGCACGACGGCCGCACCGACAGCCCCTGGTACCCGTCGCTGAAGCTCTATCGGCAGCCGGCGCCGGGCGACTGGGCGACCCCGCTGCGACAGATCGCCGAGGACATCCCCGCCTTCTTCAAGAAGGGCTGAGACGCGCCCCGCGCGGGAGGTCCGTGATGATTGCATGGATCGCCGCCGCCGCGGCGGCCGCGCTCGCCTCACCGGCTGGCGCCGGACCGCTGTCCGTGCGGCTGGACGCCAGCGCCGCGGAGGCCGTGCTCGCGGCGGTCCAGTCGCCCACGCTGACTCCCGAAGCCGCCGCCAAGGCCGCGCGCCTCCCCGGCAACGCCGGGCTGATCCGCAAGGCGCGCAGCTACGGTCGCCCCGCTGACGAGGCGGATTTCACGAGCGCCCTGCTCTCTGCGGCCCGCGGCGAGGCCAGTTCCGCGGACGCGGACTACCGCTTCGCCGAGGTGCGCCGCGCCGCGCCCGAGATCCAACAGGTTCTTCGGGGCCTGACCGATCCCTCGCGTCCGGCGCTCCGGGAGGTGCAGGCGCGGATCGCGCGGTTCACGCCGGCGAGAGTGGGCGGAGCGGTGGACGGCTATCTGGTGGCGGGGGGCCGGGCTGGCGGCTTCGCCTTCGGCGCGCCCGCCTTCTACCTGAACGTGGCCGAGTTCCGCTCGCCGGCGCTGGCCAGGACCATCCTCGCCCACGAGCTGTACCATGGCGTTCAGCAGCTGGCCCGGACCGCGCGCCCGCCGTCCGCCGCAGCGGTCGCCTGCCGGGCGGCTCAGCCGGGCGGCGGCGACCTGAGCCGCCTGTTCGACGACCTGCTCAGCGAGGGCTCCGCCAGCTATGTGGGTGATATCCTGGCCCTGCCGCAGGACGATGCGGCGGCCCTGGACGAGCGTCGGCGCGCCGCCCGCGGCGTGGCCCTGGTCGGCCGGGCCGTCACCCTGCTGCAGCTCTCCAGCCACGCCCTGGCCACCGATCCGCAGGCCTCCTATGCCGAGGTCTATGCGCTCGGCTTCCTGGGCGACGAAATCCTGTACAGCCTGGGCTACGTGATGAGCCGCGCGATCGTGGCCGAGAGCGGCGAGTCCGCCCTGGCCGAGCTGATCGACCAGCCCGGCGCCGTGTTCGTGGTCCGCTACGCCAGCCTTAGATCCTATGGCGCGGCGGGCGCGCCGGCCCTGGATGCCGCCACCCTGGCCCGAGCGCGGGCGCTCGCCGCCTGCGGCTGAAGGCGCTCCGGGGCGGCTGCCCCGCCGGCGAGCGGCGGGGTGCGCCGGTCCTACTCAGCCGGCTCCATGGCCGCCGACCTCTTCACGGACTCCCCCAGGCGGGCGACCAGGCTTTCGTACTCGTCCCAGAGGGCCTTGGGGGTGTGGTCGCCGAACTTCTCATAGAAGGGCGGGATCAGCGCGGCTTCCTGGCGCCAGATGTCGGCGTCGACAGTCAGCAGCAGGTCAAGCTGCTCCTGGGTCAGGCCGAGGCCCTCCACGTCCAGGCTGCCTGGGGCCGGCAGGCGGCCGATCGGGGTGTCGATGGCTTCGGCGCGGCCTTCCAGGCGGTCGAAGATCCACTTCAGGACGCGGCTGTTCTCGCCGTAGCCCGGCCAGACGAACTTGCCGCGCTCGTCCTTGCGGAACCAGTTGACGAAGTAGATGCGCGGCAGCTTCGCCGGATCGGCCTTCTCGCCCATCTTCAGCCAGTGGCCGAAGTAGTCGCCCATGTTGTAGCCGCAGAAGGGCAGCATGGCGAACGGGTCGCGGCGCAGCTCGCCGATGGCGTTCTCGGCCGCGGCCGTGCCTTCGGAGGCCACGTTCGAGGCCATGAACACGCCGTGGCGCCAGTCGCGGGCCTCGTTGACCAGCGGCACGGCGCTGGCCCGGCGGCCGCCGAACAGAATGGCGGAGATCGGCACGCCCACCGGGTCCTCCCACTCGCCGGCGATCACCGGGCACTGCGAGGCCGGGACGGTGAATCGAGCGTTCGGATGGGCGGCCGGCTCGGCGCTGTCCGGCGTCCAGTCCCGGCCGCGCCAGTCGGTCAGGTGCGCGGGCGGCTCCGCGGTCAGGCCCTCCCACCAGACGTCACCGTCGTCCGTCAGGGCGACGTTGGTGAAGATGCAGTTGCCGTGCAGGGCGTCCACGGCGTTGGCGTTGGTCTCGACGCCGGTGCCCGGAGCGACGCCGAAGAAGCCGGCCTCGGGGTTCACCGCATAGAGCCGGCCGTCGTCGCCGAAGCGCATCCAGCAGATGTCGTCGCCGATGGTCTCGGCCTTCCAGCCGGCCAGGGTCGGCTGGAGCATGGCCATGTTGGTCTTGCCGCAGGCGCTCGGGAAGGCGGCCGCCACATAGCGGACCTCGTTCTGCGGCGAGGTCAGCTTGAGGATCAGCATGTGCTCGGCGAACCAGCCCTCGTCGCGGGCCATGACCGAGGCGATCCGCAGGGCGAAGCACTTCTTGCCCAGCAGCGCGTTGCCGCCGTAGCCCGAGCCGTAGGACCAGATCTCGCGGGTCTCGGGGAAGTGGACGATGTACTTGATGTCGTTGCACGGCCAGGCGACGTCCGCCTCGCCCGCGGCCAGCGGCTTGCCCACCGAGTGCACGGCCGGCACGAAGAAGCCGTCCGAGCCCAGCTGGTCGAGAGCGGCCTTGCCCATCCGGGTCATGATCCGCATGGACACGGCCACGTAGGCGCTGTCGGTGACCTCCACGCCGATGGCGGAGATCTTCGAGCCCAACGGGCCCATGCAGAACGGCACCACATACATGGTGCGGCCCTTCATGCAGCCCTTGAACAGGTTCTTGAGGTCGGCCCGCATCTCAGTGGGGTCCAGCCAGTTGTTGGTCGGGCCGGCGTCTTCCGGCTTCTCCGAGCAGATGAAGGTGCGGCTCTCCACACGGGCGACGTCGCGCGGGTCGGAGACGGCGTAGAACGAGTTCGGACGCTTGGCGGGGTTCAGGCGCTTCAGCGTGCCCGCGGCCACCAGCTCGTCCGTGAGGCGGGTCCACTCTTCCTCGGACCCGTCGCACCAGACCACCCGGTCCGGCTCCGTCATCTCGGCGATCTCGCGCACCCAGCTGATGAGTTTCGCGTGGTTCGTCGGCGCGGGCTCAAGTCCCGGGACGGTGCTTGCGCTCATTCACTAAAACTCCCTGGCCCCTGATCCGCCGGACACCGAACCGGGTCCCCCGCGATCATATTCAAACACCACACGCCCGCAGGTCCCTCGATCCTGCAGGCGCGGCCCAGCTGACCCTGTAGCCGCCCCTCAACGCGCGAAAGCGCCTTTGGATCAGCCGCTTGGGTTACGGCGACGCCGCTTCCGTGCGCTGCATAGACCGCTGACGCGACGTTCCGCCAGCACCTATGACAAAGCGACCATCAATGACACCGGTGGCAATGGCCGAGCTGCGCGGTTTTCTGCGTTTCGCCCAGTCGGCTTGGCGGCGCGCCGGTATTCAGGCACATCGATTTGGTGTCCGAGGGGCGATCAGAGGCGAATCTGCGCGGCGACGACGACCCGCTGGTCGCCGCCTATCTGGCGCGTCGCGCCAACCTCGTCCGTTTCTTCGCAGCCCGGGTCGGAAGCCGGGCCGCGGAAGACCTCGTCCAGGACCTCTATCTGAAGGTGGCTGGCCGGTCCGAAGGCGACGCCGCCGACAATCCCACGGCCCTGCTCTATCGCATGGCGTTCAACCTGATGCTGGACCGCGCCCGCGGCGATCAGCGGGCGGCGGCCCGCGAAGGGGCCTGGCGGCAAGCGACCCACGTCAGCCTGGGCGGCGAGGACGTGGTCGACGAGCCCCTGGCCGACGAGGCGGCGGCCTCGCGTCAACGCCTGCGGCAGCTCGTTGCAGCCGTAGCCGAACTGCCGCCGCAGATGCAGCGCGCCTTCCGCCTGCACAAGCTGCAGGGCTTCAGCCACGCCGAGACGGCCCAAGCGATGGGCATCTCCGTCAAGTCGGTCGAGAAGCACATCAGCGCCGCGCTGAAGGCGCTCACGGTCAGGCTCGGCCGATGATTCTACCGGAAATTGCATCTTTCGGGCGGGGGGCGGACCGGTTCGGCGCCGTCTTGATGGTTGACGGACTGTGCCGGGGGGCGCGGCGGGATGGACCATGATTGAGGTCACGGCACACGGCGGCGAGGCGGCCCGGTCGGAAGCGGCCGACTGGCTGGTGCGCCTGCAGGCGGACGACCTGTCGCCCGACGAGGCCCTGGCTTTCGACGCCTGGCTGGACGCATCGCCCGTGCACAGGGCGGCGTTTGACGCCACATTGTCGGTGTGGTCGGCCTTCGATGCGGCCGGCGCGCAGGTGGAAGACGCGCTGCGGGCCGAGCGCCGGCGGCCGCAGCCGACGCGACGCTTCTACATGGCGGCCGGTTCCATCGCCGCCGCTGCGGCGGTGGCGGTGCTGCTCGCCCCGACCCTGGCGCCGCCGCCCGCCCCGACCGCCTATGCGACGGCGGTCGGCCAACGCCAGACCATCGCCCTGGCCGACGGCTCCCGGCTCGAACTGAACGCCGGCACAAAGCTGAGCGTCAGTCTCTCGCGGGACGCCCGACGCGTGGTGCTCGAGAAGGGCCAGGCGGTGTTCGACGTCGCCGCCGACCCGAAGCGGCCTTTCGAGATAGCAGCGGGCGACAGGACCGTCCGGGTGGTGGGCACCCAGTTCGACGTACGCCGGCGGGACGGACGGCTGTCCGTGACGGTGGCGCGCGGCGTGGTGGAAGTTCGCCCTGCCGGGGCGGCCACGGGCCGCGCCTATCGGCTGCGTCCAGGTCAGCGGCTCGACCATGTCGAGGGCGCGGTCGAGGCTCGGGTAGCGGCCGCGGCGCCGGAGGAGGTGCTCGGCTGGCGCTCCGGCCGCTTGGTCTATCGCGACCGCCCGCTCTCCGAGGTGGTGGCCGACCTCAACGACCAGTTCCCGACCCCCATCCGCCTGGCCGACCCCGAGCTCGCGGACGTCCGCGTGTCGGGCGTGCTGGTGCTGGACGACCAGGACGCGGTCATTCGCCGCCTGGCGCTGCTCGCGCCCTTCCGCGCAGAACGTTCCGACAGGGGCGTCGTGTTGCGTTACAACGGGGCGAGACGCTGATGGGGACTTGGGGCCATCATCCGACCGGGCGCGCACCTGACGTTGACCGCAGCGGCCGCGGGCGCATGCCTGCTGGCCGGACGCGCTGACGCGGCCGAACCCCGGCGCCATCTCCAGATCCCGGCGCAGCCTTACGCCGACGCCCTGATCGACCTGGGAATCCAGGCGAATGTCTCGGTGCTGGGCACCTCCGCCTGCGGCGGCTCAGGCCTCACGGGGCTGACCGGGAACTACACGCTCGAGGAAGCCCTCGCCCGGCTGCTCCAGAACGCACCCTGCGACTACCGCATCGTCGATGCGCGCACCGTCAGGATCACCCCTCGCCAGGCCTCCGCCCCGTCCGACCCGGCAAAGACCGCCACGGTCGTGGCCGAGCTGATGGTGACCGCCACGAAGCGGCCGGCCAGCCTGGGCCGCATCCCTGCGGGCGTCAGCGCCATCCCCCAGGACCAGCTGCAGCTGACAGACGCGCAGGACGTGGGCCGCACCACGGGCCAGCTGGCGGGTGTCCTGACCACCAACCTTGGTCCCGGGCGCGACAAGCTGATCATCCGCGGCTTGTCCGACGGCGCCTTCACCGGCCGGGCCCGTTCCACGGTCAGCACCTATCTCGACGACGCGCCCCTCAACTACAACGCCCCCGACCCGGACCTGCGGCTGACCGATGTGGCGCGCGTCGAGGTCATCCGCGGGCCGCAGGGCTCGCTCTACGGCTCAGGCGCGCTGACCGGCATCTACCGCATCGTGACCAACAGCCCCGATCTCGACGCGGCGAGCGCGGGCGTGGCCGCAACGCTGTCCGCCACGGAAGGGGGTTCGGCGAGCCGCGCGCTTGAAGGCTATGTCAACGCGCCGCTCAGCGTCGATCGGCTGGGCCTGCGGGCTGTGGCCTACCACGATGTCCGCGGCGGCTATCTCGACAACGTCAATCTGCGGGAGAGCAACGTCGACCGCACCGTTCGCGACGGCGGCCGCCTGGCGCTGCGCGCGCAGCTCGCCGACACTTGGCAGGTGGACCTCTCCGGCGCAGGGCAACGTCTTCGCTCGGACGACACCCAGTACCTCCAGATCGGCATGGGCCAGCGCCGCAGCAATCGGGTCCGCGAGTCCCACAAGAACGACTTCGCCGAAGGGGCGCTGACCGCCCGCGGCGAGCTCGGCGGCCTCAGCCTGAGTTCCGCCAGCGCCTATGTGCACCACACCTACTCCAGCCTGTACGACGCCACCCCGGTGACGGTCGGGATGGACGCCCCCTACGCCAACCTTGGGGCGGACCTGGCGGTGTTCCACGAAACCGCCAGGGTCAGCATGTGGGTCGAGGACCTGGTGCTGCGCTCGAACCGGGAAGGCCCCTTCTCCTGGCTGGTGGGCGCCTACGCCGCGAGCACGTTGGAGAAGACCCCCTCCCTGCTCGGCGTTAGCACGCCGGGCGGCCTGCGGACCGCCTATCGCGAGAACCGTCGGGATCGCGTGCGGGAGCTGGCGCTGTATGGCGAGGGTTCGCTGACCTTCGGCGAGGCTGGACCGCGGCGGCCGGCGCGCGGCTGTTCGACACCCGCGTGCGCACCCGATCGGCCGTGACCGCGCAGCCGCCCGGCGTCTCCCGGGACGTCGAAGGCGAGCGCAACTTCGACGGCGTCTCGCCCATGCTCTCTGTGCAGAGGGAGTTCACCACCGGCGACCTCGTCTACCTGCTCTATTCCGAGGGTTTCCGCGCGGGGGGCTTCAACACCGGCGGCTTCCTGTGGCCCATCCGCGCGCCCCGCGCTCAGTTCAAGTCGGACAGGCTGCGGAACTACGAGCTCGGCGCCAAGGCGCGGCTGCTCGACAGCCGGCTCTCCACCCGCGGCGCCGTGTTCTACAACACCTGGCAGAACGTCCAGAGCGAGATCTACCGCCCGTCGGGTGTGGCCTTCACCGGCAACGCAGGCGACGCGCGGGTGCTCGGGCTCGAGGCCGAGATCGCCTACGAGTTCGACTTCGGCCTCTCCATCCAGGCCAACGGCCTGCTCGCCGACACCGACATGACCCGGCGCAATCCGGAGTTCTCCCTGACGTCCACCCTCATCGACGAGCTCCCGGGCGTCCCTCGCTTCTCGGGCGGGGTTCTGGTGGTTTACGAGCGGCCGATCGCCAGCGGGACGACGCTGCGGCTCGCGGGAGAGACCAGCTATGTGGGCCAGTCGGCGGTGAGCTTCGAAACGGCCCGCGCCTGGTCCCAGGGCGACTATCTGCGGGCGCGGCTCTCGGCCGAGCTGGCCAACGAACGCTGGAGCGCCTCGGTGTTCGTCAACAATCCGGGCAACGCGGCGGGGGACACCTTCGCCTACGGCAACCCCTTCATCTACACCTTGGCCAACGGGCGACTGGTCACGCCCCAACGGCCCCGCACCCTGGGCGTTCGGCTGGCCGCCGCCTTCTGAGGCGCGGAACAGCGACTTTTTCCGATCGCCTACTGGGGGGCGGTTCGCAGCGGCGGCGTCAAGTCAATGAACGGGCTGTTAACGCCCGCGCGGAAGGCTGGGGAGTCGCCGTGGTCAAGCTGTCTGCGCTGGTCTGCGTGGAGAACGATGCGCCGAAGCTGGCGGAGTGCCTGAAGGGGCTCTCCTTCTGCGACGAGGTCGTGCTGGTCGCCGATCGCACGACCCCTAGGCTGCAGGAGCTCGCGCGGCGCTACGGTGCACGCCTGGTGGCGGGCATCTTCCCGATGGACAGCCAGCGCCGCACGGCCGGCGCCGAGGCCTGCGCCGGAGACTGGATCTTCGAGGTGGAGGCCGACGAGACGGTGGACTCCGCGCTCGCCTGGGAAATCCGCGCCACCCTGCAACTTCGCCCCGATGGCGACTGGTTCCATGTGCCGGTCGCCAACCACGTGGGGGGCAAGCTCGTCCGGGGCGGCTGGGGCGGGCCGCTGGGCCCGGCGCGGGCCGCGCGGCTCTTTCGCCGTGGGGCCAAGCGCTGGAGCTCGCGCCGGCTGGACGCGGGGGTCCTGTCCGGCGAGCCGGCGGGCGCGCTCCGTGGCGCCCTGCGCCGCCACACCGCGGACGACACCGGCGCCCTGGTGGATCGCCTGAACCGCCTCGCCGCGCTGACGGCGGAGGACCGCGCCGACCTCGGTCAGCCCGGGGGCGTGCTCGGCGGCGCCGCGGCCGGCCTGCTTCAGTTCGCGCGCAGCTATCTTCTGGCGGGAGGGTGGCGCGAAGGCCGCCTCGGCTTCCTGCTCGGCGCGCTCAACGGCTTGCATCCCATCGTGGCCGCCCTGCGCGCCCGCGAGGTGCTGGAGGCCCGCCTCCGCCCGGCGCCGCAGCCCCTGCGCCAGGTGGTCAACCTCGGCGCCCGGTAGACGGCCGCACGGCGTTGTGCCGCCGCGGAAACGCCTAATTGATCCGACAGGTTAGGTAGGCCATAGGCTTGGCGCACGAGGGAGCGTCAGATGAGCCAACAACCGGATCTCACGACCACGGACCTGTCGCGGGCATCGCCGTCACGCGCAGATGGCTGGCGCCTCATCCAGACCGCCCCTGGGCCGGAGACTCCCGACACGCCGGATCGCGGCGCCCGGCAGAAGGGGATGGCGATCATCATCGGCGCGGGGGCCACCTTCTGGGGCGGCGTCAGCCTCGTGGCCTGGTACCTGCTGAACCGCTAGCGGCCGCCGAGCGCCTTCGCCAGCCCGGCGGCGCCGGGCCCCACCAGCACATGCAGCCGCTCGCCGGCGTGGACCACGCCACGGGCGCCGGCCGCCTTCAGGGCCGATTCGTCGACCCTCGCGTCGGCGGGCAGGCGCAGGCGCAGGCGGCTGTCGCACACCTCCACCTCCGTCGGACGCAGCGTCCGCAGCGCCGCCTCGAGCAGCCCGGCCGCGGGAGCCGCGGCGAGCGCCGCACGGATCTCGCCCGCCACCTGATCGGCCTGCGGGCCGAGGACCACTTGCAAGGTTTCCGCCGAGGGTCGCACGACGCCCTTGGCGCCCAGCGCCCGGAGCTGCGCCTCGTCCACCGCGGCCTGGTCGCGCACCGTCAGCCGCAGCCGCGTCGTGCAGGCGTCGACGCTCGCCAGGTTCGCCGCGCCGCCGAGCGCGCGGGCGAAGGCTGCCCCGCGCTCTGCCGGGCGCACGTCCACCGCCGGACCGGCCGACACGGGCGCGTCCTCCCGGCCGGGGGTCTTCAGGTCGAAGGCGCGGATCACCAGGCGGAAGAGGCCGTAGTAGACGCCGAAATAAGCCAGCCCGATCGGGAGCAGCAGCCACGGGCGCGTCGCCTTGGTGAAATTCAGCACATAGTCGAAGAGGCCCGCGGAGAAGCCGAAGCCGAGCTTCACGCCCAAGGCGTCCATCAGCGCCATGGACAGCCCGGTCAGCACCGCGTGCACCGCGTAGAGCGCGGGCGCCAGGAACATGAAGCTGAACTCGATAGGCTCGGTCACGCCTGTGAGGAACGAGGTCAGCCCCACCGACAGCAGCATGCCGCCCACCGCCTTGCGCCGCTCGGGCCGGGCGGCGTGGTACATGGCCAGACACGCCGCCGGCAGGCCGAACATCATCACGGGGAAGAAGCCGGCCATGAAGGCGCCGGCGGTGGGATCCCCGGCGGCGAAGCGGTTCAGGTCGCCGGTGACCCCGCCGTACTCGCCGAGCAGGAACCAGGCGAGGTTGTTCAGGATGTGGTGCAGGCCGGTGACGATCAGCAGGCGGTTGAGCGCGCCATAGAGGAAGAGGCCGATCGGACCGAGGCCCAGCACGCCAGCGCTGAGCGCATCCATGCCCCGCTCCAGCACCGGCCAGGCCAGGCCGAAGGCCAGCGCCAGGGCCACCCCGGCCAGGCCGCAGACGATCGGGACGAAGCGGCGGCCGCCGAAGAAGGCCAGGTATTCGGGCAGCTTGATGTCGGCGTAGCGGTTGTAGAGAGCCCCGGCGATCAGGCCCGAGAGGATGCCGGCCGGGATCGACAGCTTGCCGATCTCCTTGGTCTTCCACGCCGCTCCGGCGAGATCCCCAGCGCCAGCGGCGACGCCGGCGACGACCTCGGGCGGGACCTGCAGCAGCGCCTTGGCGCCTTCCGTCGCCACCAGGAAGCAGACCACGCCGGCCAGCCCCGCAGCGCCGTGGTTCTCGCGGGCAAGGCCCACCGCGACGCCGACGGCGAAGATCAGGCCCAGGTTGCCGAACACCGCCCCGCCCGCCGCCGCGAAGGCCTGGGCGAGCACGCCGAAGGCTCCGCCGCCGAGGCCGGCCAGGGCCGGCGCCCCCAGCAGGTCGGGCTGCCCCAGGCGCAGCATCAGCGCGGCGACCGGCAGGACCGCGATCGGCAGCATCAGAGCGCGGCCGAGCTGCTGCAGGCCGCCCAGGCGTAGGTTCATGACGGCGCTCCGTGGCCGGCCAGGCGCTCGCGGGCGAGCGCGCGAACGTCTTCGGCCGAGGTAAGGTCGAGGGCTGCGCGGGCGGCCGCCTGGCACGCCGCCAGGTCGAGGGCCTTGAGCCGCGCCTTGAGGCCGGGGATGGCCGCCGGCGCCGCCGAGAGGCTGCGCACGCCCAGGCCGACCAGCAGCGGCGCGGCCAGCGGATCCGAGGCCAGTCCGCCGCAAACGCAGGCCGGCCGCCCGGCCGCCGCCGCGGCTTCCGCGACGCGAGCCACGAGGCGCAGCACCGCCGGATGCAGGCCATCAAGGCCGGGCGCCAGCTCCGGATGCTCGCGGTCCATGGCCAGGACGTACTGGGTGAGGTCGTTGGTGCCCAGCGACAGGAAATCGGCCTCGCGCGCCAGTTGGTCGGCCAGCAGGGCGGCGGCCGGGGTCTCCACCATGACGCCGAGCTCCACCCGCCGGCCGGGCGCGAGCTCGTCCAGCAGGCGGCGCACGGCGCGCACGTCGGCGAGGTCGTTGACCATCGGCAGCAGGATCCGCACGGGACCCTCCACCCGCAGGATGGCGGCGAGCTGGGTCCGCAGCAGAGCCGGGGCCCGCAGGCCCGCGCGCAGCCCCCGAAGGCCGAGCGCGGGATTCGCCTCGTGCGGGGCCGGCGCGAAGGCGAGCGGCTTGTCGCCCCCCGCGTCCAGGGTTCGGATCGTCAGCGGCCGGCCTTCCAGCGCCTCGGCCACCGCCTGGTAGGCGGTCGCCTGCTCGTCTTCGGTGGGGGGCGACTGGCGTTCCAGGTAAAGGAACTCCGTCCGGAAGAGGCCGCAGCCCTCCGCCCCCTGCCCCACCGCGGGCCCGGCCTCCGCCACCGCGCCGAGGTTGGCGAGGACCTCCACCGCCGTTCCGTCCGACAGGCGGCCGGGCTCCGCCGCCGACGCCCGCTCGGCCTCTCGCGTCGCCGCGCGGGCGGCCAGCGCACCCTGCGCCCGCTCGAAGGTGGCGCGGTCGGGGGCGACCCGCAGCACGCCCGCGTCGGCGTCGAGGATCACCGCCGCCCCGTCGGGGATCTTCAGCAGGCCTTCGCCCATCGCGGCCAGGGCCGGCACGCCCATCGCCTGGGCGAGGATCGCCACATGGCTCGTGGCCCCGCCGCGCGCGGTGCAGAAGCCGGCCACACCCGCCGCCTCGAGCCCCAACAGCTGCGACGGCAGCAGTTCGTCGGCGATGACCACCGCTCCGCTGGGCAGCTGCGGGCGCGGCGCCTCCTCGCCCGACAGCGCGAACAGCACCTGCCGCTCGAGGTCCAGCAGGTCGTCGGCGCGCTCGGCGAAGCGCGGATCGCCCAGGCTGCGGAGCGCGGCCACCGTGGCCCGCACCGCCTCGCGCCAGGCGACGCCGGCGCTGGCCCCGCCCGCGATGGCCGCGTCCGCCCGGCTGCGCAGCTCAGGATCCGCCAGGAAAGCCTGGTGGGCCGCAAGGATGTCCTGTCCCGTGGCATGGCCGCTCCGGGCGCCCCCGGCGAGCTGCACCGCCACCTTGGCGAGCGCCTCCCGCAGGGCGGCGGACTCCGCCTCGGCGCCACGGCTGGCCTCCGTCACCACCGGCTCGGGGTCGGCGAGGCGCACGGCGACCCCGATGGCTAGGCCAGGCGCAGCCGTGACGCCCCGCAGCGCCCCCGGTTCTTCGACCCGCGGGGCGGTCGGCTGTTCAACGGGCTTGGCGGTCGCCGGGGCGGCTGCCCGCTCGGACGCGGCGATCTCTCGCAGCAGCGCCTTGAGTGCGGCGAGCGCGTCGGCGGCGTCGTCGCCGGCCGCGCTCAGCGTCACCGTCTGGCCGTGGCCTGCGCCGAGGGTCATCAGGGCGACCGCGCTGCGGATGTCGGCGGCGCGCGCGCCGGCCGTCAGCGACAGCTCGGCCCGGAAGCCCTGCGCCCGCGCCGCCAGCCGCGCCGCCGGCCGCGCGTGCAGCCCGTGCGGCAGGTCGAGCACCAGTTCCTCGCGCAGCGCCACCGCTTCGGCGTGCGCCACCCGCTGCAGCGTCGCCGCCAGCGGACGGATCTCCAGCAGGGCGTCCCCGGCCGCCACCTCGCGTCCCGTGACGCGGCTGACGATCTCGAAGCTCTCGCCGTTCACCAGCACCACCGGCGTCAGCAGGCTGCGCGCGCGGCCGGCCAGGAGGTCGAGGTCAAAGCTCAGCAGGGGATCGCCGCGCCGGACCCTTTGGCCCTCCGCCACGTGCGCCTCGAACCCTTCGCCGCCCAGGGCCACGGTCTCGAGCCCCACGTGCATCAGGATCTCGGCGCCGTTGTCGGCGCGGAGCGTCACAGCGTGGCGGCTCGCCGGCAGGCTCGCCACGACCCCATCGCAGGGCGCGTGCAGCGTCTGACCCGTGGGGTCGACCGCGACGCCGTCGCCCAGCATCCGGCCAGCGAACACCGGATCCGGGGCCTCGTCCAGCGGCGCGGCCCAGCCGGCCAGCGGCGAGTGGAGCTTCAGCACCTCGGCTTGTGCGCGCGCCAGCTTCATCGGGCGTCCCCCGGCAGCAGGCGGACCCCACCCAGGGCCCACATCGGGTCGACCTCCGGCCGGGTGAAGGTGAAGCAGAGGTCCTGTCGCCCTGAGGTCGGCGGCAGCTTGGCGGTCAGCGTCGTCACCGCGGGATTGGAGGCCGCCGGCCCAAGCGGCACGACCACGGCGGGCGCCGCCTGGCAGCCGCCGATCCGCACTTCCAGCTCGCCGGCGGGGGTGCGGTTGTTCCCGGCGACCACCTTCTTGATGTCCTCGCCGATCTGGTAGTTGAACGGCAGCTGGCCCACCTGAAGTTCAAGGGCGACGATCCCGCCCAGCTCGGCGGCCGGCCAGATCCAGCAGGGGTTCATGATGTCGGTGAGGAACACCGCGCGCTCGCCGCGCACCGGCGCGTCGTCTTCCAGCGCGAGCGCGATGCCCTCCGAGCAGAGCTTCAGCTGCCGGTTGGCCCGGTAGCGCGGATCCGGCGCGGGCTCGGCTCCGAGGAATGGCGTCTCGGCGGCCGCCAGCCCCAGCCGGCGCAGCCGCGCCACGCCCGCCTGCGCCCGGCGCTCGAAGGCGGCGTAGTTGCGCGGCCCCTCCGCCGCCCAGCCGATCTCGGCGATGGCCAGTCCGCGGGGAAACAGCATGTGGGCGGCGCGGTCCTCGGTGCGCACGTGCTCGGTCCACAGGTTGCCCTGCAGGCCGAGGACGTGGCGGCGTTCCTCCGGCGTCAGCTGGGCCGGCGCCGGGTCGAAGGCGTAGACCTCGGCCAGGCTCACCACCCGCCCGCGGCCCGGCGGCTCGTCCGTCCGCGCCGTCTGGCGATTGTCGAAGTAGAGCACCGGAGCCGGCGACAGCACGGTGTCGTGGCCGGCGCGGGCCGCCGCCACGGCGCCGTCGATCCCGCGCCAGGACATGACCGTGGCGTCGGCGGGCAGCCCGCCCTCGAGGATCTCGTCCCAGCCGATCAGCCGCCGGCCCTTGCCCGCGAGGTGCCGCCCGATGCGCTGCACGAACCAGGTCTGCAGGGCGTGCTCGTCCTTGACGCCCAGCGCCTTCATCTGCGCCTGGATGCGCGGCGAGGCCTTCCACTGGTCCTTGACCGCCTCGTCGCCGCCCACGTGGATGTAGGTCGAGGGGAACAGCGCCACGACCTCGTCCAGCACGTCGGTCAGGAAGGCGAAGGTGGAGTCCTCGGTGTTGAACAGGTTCGGATAGACGCCCCAGTCCGCCGGGACCTGCTTCGGCGCGTCGGCCGAGGCGGCGAGCTCCGGATAGGCCGCGGTGGCCGCCGAGGCGTGACCCGGCATCTCGATCTCGGGGACCATGGTGATCTGCCGCTCGGCGGCGTAGGCCACGAGCGCGCGGACCTCGTCCTGGGTGTAGACGCCCCCGTAGAGCCGCGGCTTGCCGGTCGCCGGGTCGATGTCGGCCGCAGGCCCCTGCCCGGCCGGCACGCGCCAGCCGCCCACCTGCGTCAGCTTCGGATACTTCTTGATCTCCAGCCGCCAGGCCTGGTCGTCCGTGAGGTGCCAGTGCAGGACGTTGAGCTTGTGGGCCGCCATGCCGTCGATCAGGCGGCGGATGAACTCGGGCGACTGGTAGTGGCGGGCGCTATCCAGCATCAGCCCGCGCCAGCGGAAGCGCGGCGCGTCCTCGATCCGCATCGCCGGGATCGTCGCCGCCCCGGGCTGGGCCGTCATCAGCTGCCAGAGCGTCATCGCCCCGTAGAACAGGCCCGCGTCCGTGCCGGCGACCACCCGCGCCCCGTCCGGCGTGACCTCCAGGCGATAGCCTTCCGGCTCGGGCACCTCGCCGCGGCGCAGCTCGATGGCGGCCCGGCCGGGCGCCTCGGTGACGTTCAGCTTCGGCCCGCCCGCGCGGGCGGTGAGCTCGGCGAGGATCTCGGCGGTCCGCCGGTCGCCCGGCCGCTCGACCCGCAGCGCCGCCCCGTCGGCGATCCGCAGCGCCCCGGAGGCCGCGGCGACGCGGGCTGGCGCGGGCGTCATCGGCGGGAGCGCAGGCGCAGCCGGCAGGCTGGCGCAGGCGGCCAGCCAGGCGCAGGCGAGCGCCAGGGCCGCCGCCGTCCAGGGACCCGAACTCGCCCGCATCCTGCCCTCCGGCCGCCCAGGCCCAAAGCCCTACAATGGAAAAGGAAATGGGCGCGGAAAAGAGCGAGCCGCGCCCTCAGTTGGGGAGGATGTGTCTTAGAACCGGTAGCGGGCCCCGACGTAGAAGATCCGGCCGTTCTTGTAGTAGGCGCGCGGCCGCGACTCCGTGCCGGAGTAGTACTTCAGGGTCTCGTCCGTCAGGTTCACCGCATCGGCCGTGAGCGCGATGTTGTCCGTCAGGTTGACGCTCACCGAGGCGTCCAGCGAGGTAACCGAGGCGCTGTTCAGCTGGGCCGCCCGGTCGATGTCCACGAAGAACTTGGACCGGTAGTTGTAGGACAGCCGCGCGCTGATCCGCTCGTTCTCGTAGAAGCCGGTCAGGTTCCAGCTGTGCTTCGAGTTGCCGGGGATCGGGTCGCCGTTGTTCGCCTTGGCGTCGGAGTAGGTGTAGTTCGCCTGCACGCCGAAGCCGTTCCACAGCGGCTGGGTGATCGCCGCCTCCAGGCCCTGGTTGCGCCCGCCCGGGCCGTTCACCGGCCGGGTCACGTCGAAGCGGCAGTTGTAGAGCGCGCCGCTCACCGGGGTGCAGCGGGTGAGGTCAGGCGTGTTGGTCTCCACGCGCTGCATCTCTTCGGCCGTAGCGTTCACCAGGTAGGACTGGATGTCCTTGTAGAACACCGCCACCGACAGCAGCGACTGGGGCGCGTAGTACCACTCGGCCGAGATGTCGAACTGGTTGGCCCGATAGGGGTCCAGCTGCGGGTTGCCGCCCGTTCCGGTGAAGATCGACGGCGTCAGCGAGATCTGCGGGGCGATCTTGGCGTAGTCCGGCCGGGCCATGACCCGGGCCGCCGCCACGCGCACCACCAGGTCCTCCGACAGGTCGAAGGCCAGGTTGAAGCTCGGCAGGACGTCCGTGTAGTTGTTCTTGTAGGTCACCGGCGTGATGTCGCCGAACGGGTTCGGCGTGCCGCCGCCCGCGCCGACGACCCAGCCGTCGGCGGTCTGCTTGGTGCGCACCACGCGGACGCCCACGTTGCCGCGGAAGCCCTCGCCCTCGAAGGCCCCCATGACGTAGCCGCCGAAGGCCTTCTCCTCGATGGTGTAGCTGTCGGAGGGCGACAGGAACTTGTAGTCCGCGCTGCCCGGCGTGGACGGGGTCCACTCCACCAGGGTCTTCGACAGCAGCAGGGCTTCCAGCGCCCTGCGGTCCACCTGGCGGTAGGCCGAGAGCACGCCCGCGCCACGGATGCCCTTCAGGTAGTCCGACGGGGTCACTTCGCCGGCCACGTCGGCCAGGCCGCAGATGTGGCCGCCACAACGCCCGCCGGTCCAGGGATAGAGCGAACCCAGGCGGCCGGCGATGTGCAGGGTCTCGCGTTCGTGGTCGGTGTACTTCAGCCCGGCCTTGAAGCTGGTGAAGGGTCCGACCGCGGCGGTGCGCTCCACGTCGCCGCGAATGTAGAACTCCTCGTCGGTGTTGCCGATGCTGTCCAGCGAGGACCAGCCCAGCTCGTTCAGCGCTGCGGCGTTGGTCGGATCGAGGTTGGTGAAGGTCACCCGCGGCGGGCCTTGGGTCAGGTCGAAGGTCAGCCCCGTGACGCCGATGGTCTCCCAGAACGGCTGGGCTTCGGTCTTGCCTTCCGCATCCGTGTAGCCGACTTGGCCGTGGACCTTCCACGCCTCGTTCAGCTCATAGGCGACGTCCAGGTCGATGGACCGGGTCTCGGTCTGGGCGATCCGGTCGATGGCGTCGAACACCGCCCCGAACCCGCCGGCTTGCGCGAACGTCCCGCGCACCAGCGTGCCGTCGCGCACCTCCGTGCCGGTCAGGCCGGCGCCCGGCGTGCCGAGCGCGCCCACCTTGTTGGACACCCAGGCCATGTAGTTCTGGTTGAAGTTGTCCGCGTCCATGTGGCTGTAGAGGCCGGTCAGGTTGACGTCCAACTGGTCGTTCGGCGCGAACTGCACGCCGAAGTTCACGCCTTCGCGGTCACGGGTCTGCTGGAAGAAGGACGAACCGATCAGCGACGGATAGTCGACCGTGCCGATCGCGCCGCCGAAGTTGTTCGAGCCGTAGCCCAGCACTTCCACGCCGTCGCGGCGCAGGTGCCGCTTCTGCTTCACGAGGCCGACCATGACGCCGAAGGTGTCGTCGGCGTTGCTCCAGCTCAGCATGCCCGACAGCTGCGGATCCCATTTGTCGGCCAGCTCGGTGTAGGCCATCTGGGCCGAGGCCTGGACGGTGAAGTTCGGGAGGTCCAGCGGCCGGCGGGTGACCACGTTGACCACGCCGCCGATGCCGCCCTCTTCCAGGTCGGCCTGCGGGCTCTTGAACACTTCCACGCGGCCGACGATCTCGGACGGCAGCATCAGGAAGTTGAAGCTACGGCTGGCGTTCAGCTGGTCGAGGATGAACCAGTCGGCGGTGGCCACGCCGTGCCCGTTCAGCAGCGTCAGGTTCAGGTTGGGCGCGGTGCCGCGGATCGAGACGCGCTCGCCCTCGCCGAAGTCGCGCTGGATGGTGATGCCCGTCACCCGCTGGAGGCTCTCGGCGACGTTCTTGTCGGGGAACTTGCCCACGTCCTCGGCGGTGATCACCTCGAGCACCGTATCGGCTGCGCGCTTGGCCTCGATGGACTGCTGCAGCGAGGCGCGGATGCCGGTGACCACCAGTTCCTCGACCTCCTGGGCCTGAGCGGCGCTGCTCGCGGCCAGGATGGCGGCCAGGCTGGTGGAGGCCACCAGAAGCTTTCTCTTCACGCCCATGGTTTTTCTCCCCAATGACGGCCGTTGCGGCTCGCCTCCCATGTGACCAATTCCATGCCAATCAGCGGCACGACTCGGGCAAACTCCCCCCAACACACTCGGGATCGGGGCTTAGCTGTGACGGAAAAATGAAAATGCGCAAGCGAAAAATAAGACCAATTCGGGAGCATTAGAAGATTGGTATGGAATTGGTCGCAAGCGTGACCTATATCTCCGGGGCCGCCATGCTGCGGCCCACCACACGGTCGGGGGCGTCGTGCCAGCCTTTGCAGAACTGATCGGGACCCTGGATCCGCAAGCGCGGGGGCCGCTGTACCAGCAGCTCCAGCAACAGATCCGCGAGGCGATCCAGAACCGGGTGCTCAGCCCGGACGAAGCGCTGCCGCCCGAACGGGACCTGGCCGAGGAATTCGCCGTCTCGCGAATCACCATCCGCAAGGCGCTCGACGGCCTGGTGGCCGAGGGCCTGCTGATGCGCCGCCAGGGCGCCGGCACCTTCGTGGCCAGCCGGGTGGAAAAGAACTTCTCCAAGCTCTCCTCCTTCAGCGAGGACATGATTTCGCGCGGCCGCACGCCCCGCAGCGAGTGGCTGAAGCGCGCCGAGGGCGCGGTGACGCCGGAGGAATCCATGGTGCTGGGGCTCAGCCCCGGCTCCGCGGTGTACCGCTTCAACCGCATCCGCTTCGCGGACGACCTGCCGATGGCGCTCGAGTACAGCACGGTGCCGGGCTTCTCCCTCCCGTCGGTCCAGGCGGTGGGCTCGTCGCTCTACGAGGCGCTGGAAGCCGCGGGCCACCGCCCGACCCGCGCCCTGCAGCGCCTGCGGGCGGTGCTGTTCACGCCCGAACAGGCCGGCCTGCTGCGCGTTCAGCCAGGGGACGCCGGCCTGCTGATCGAACGGCGCGGTTTCCTGAAGGACGGCCGGCCGGTGGAGTTCACCCAGTCCTATTACCGTGGCGACGCCTACGACTTCGTGGCCGAGCTCAACGCGCTCACCTCGTAAGCCGGAAGGAGCAAAATTGCCCCACGCGAGCCCCGAGGCGCCCCGCAACGACGCCCGCGCGACCAGCCTGATGGCCCAGGAGGCGGCCGAGGCGCCGCGCGTGATCGCCGACCTCCTGGCGCGCAACGCCGGCCCAGCCCGCGAGCTCGCCGCCGAGCTGCGCCACCGCCCGCCGCGCGCCGTACTCACCTGCGCCCGCGGCTCCTCCGACCACGCCGCCACCTACGCCAAGTACCTGATCGAGACCCGGCTCGGCCTGATCACCGCCTCCGCCGCCCCCTCGGTCAGCTCGGTCTACGGCTCCTCGCCCGACGCCGGCGACGTGCTGGCTCTGGCCATCAGCCAGTCGGGCGCCAGCCCCGACCTGGTCGCCACCGCCGAGGCCGCGAAGGCGGGCGGCGCGCGGCTGGTGGCGCTGGTGAACGCGGCCAATTCCCCGCTCGCGGCCATCGCCGACGCCGAGCTGCCGCTGTGGGCTGGTCCCGAGCTCAGCGTCGCCGCCACCAAGTCCTACCTGGCCGCGCTGGCCGCCGTCGCCCAACTGGTCGCCGCCTGGTCCGAGGACGCGGCCCTGGAGGCGGCGCTTGCCGACCTGCCCGACCGCATGACCGCGGCCGCGCGCCAGGACTGGTCCGCCTGCCTGGAGGTCTTCCACGACGCCCAGAGCCTCTATGTCCTGGGCCGGGGCCCGGGCTTCGCTGCGGCCCAGGAAGCCGCCCTCAAGTTCAAGGAGACCTGCGGCCTGCATGCGGAGGCGTTCAGCGCCGCCGAGGTCCGCCACGGCCCCATGGCCATCGCCCGCGACGGCTTCCCGGTCCTGGTGTTCGCCCAGGACGACCAGACGCGCGAAGGGGTGGAGGCCCTGGCGGCCGAGCTCGCCGCCGCCGGCGCGCGCGTGTTGCTGGCCGGCGGCGAGGCGCCGGGCGCCATCGCCCTCCCCGCCATCGCCGCCGATCCCCTGTTGCAGCCGATCCTGCTCGCCCAGGCCTTCTACGGCATGGTCGAGAGGCTGGCCCGCCAGCGCGGGTTCGATCCCGACCGTCCCCCGGGCCTCGCCAAGGTGACGAGGACCGTCTGATGTCCGTCGCGCTCACAGGCGGCCGGGTCCTCAACGGCCGGGGCTTCGTGGAAGGCCTGGGCGTCGTGATCGACGGCGGCCGCATCACGGCTGTCCTGCCCGAGGCCGAGGCCCTGGGCCGGGCCGACGCGCGATACGACCTGGCGGGCGGCCGCCTTGTCCCCGGCTTCGTCGACACCCAGGTGAACGGCGGCGGCGGGGTGCTCTTCAACGACGACGTCAGCGTCGAGGCCATCGCCGCCATCGGCCAGGCGCACCGCCGCTTCGGCACCACCGGCTTCCTGCCCACGCTGATCAGCGAGGATCTCGACGCTATCGACCGCGCCATGCGCGCTGTCGAACAGGCGATCGCCGCCGGCGTGCCCGGCGTGCTCGGCGTTCACGTGGAAGGCCCTTTCCTCAGCGCGGAGCGCGCGGGCATCCACGACAAGGCCAAGTTCCGGACCCTGGACGATCACGCCATCCGGCTGCTGGGCTCGTTGAAGGCCGGACGGACCCTCGTCACCCTTGCCCCGGAACGCACCCAGTCGGATTGCATCGGCAAGCTGGTGGCGTCCGGCGTGGTGGTGGCGGCGGGCCACACGGACGCCACCTACGAGGAGACCCAGGCGGCGCTCGCCGCGGGGATCGCGGGCTTCACCCACCTGTTCAACGCCATGTCGCCGCTGGCCAGCCGCGCGCCCGGGGCCGTGGGCGCGGCCCTGGAGGACGCCTCGAGCATCTGCGGGATCATCGTCGATGGCCGGCACATTCACCCGGCGGTCCTGCGGCTGGCGCTCCGCTGCAAGCCGGCTGACCGATTCATGCTGGTCACCGACGCCATGCCCAGTGTCGGCCTCACCGAGAAGAGCTTCACCTTGCAGGGCCGCACCATCACCGTGGAAAACGGCGTCTGCGTCGGCCCGGACGGCACCCTCGCCGGCTCCGACCTCGACATGGCCCAGGCGGTGCGCAACACGGTCGAGATGATGGGCGTCGAACTGCCCGATGCGCTCCGCATGGCCAGCCAGACGCCGGCCCAGTTCCTCGGCCTCGACCACGAGCTCGGCCGGATCGCGCCCGGCCTGCGTGCGGATCTCGTCCTGCTGGATGACGCGGGCGAGGTCGTCACCACCTGGATCGGCGGTCAACTTCCCGCGTGAGCCGCATTTGCCGGCTTGATTCCTTATCGACGTTCAGTTTCGCTTGACCCTCATCAAGGAGGCGCCCGGCCGTTCGCCTGACGGTGGACGGGAAAGAGGACGCCCTTGCAGGGAGGCGGCATGAACGCGAGCGCACCTATCTCCAGCCAGGCCGGCGTCGAGCACTTCGACGTCCTGATCGTCGGCGCCGGCATTTCCGGCGTCGGCGCCGCCTACCACATGACCCGGCAACTGCCCGGCAAGAGCTTCGTGGTGCTCGAGGCGCTGGAGAGCTTCGGCGGCACCTGGCTGACCCACAAGTACCCGGGCATCCGTTCGGATAGCGACCTCTACACCTTCGGCTATCGCTTCAAGCCCTGGGTCGGCCCGCCGATCGCCACCGCCGAGGAGATCCTGCGCTACATGGGCGAGGTGATCGAGGAGAACGACCTCGCGCCCCGCATTCGCTACCGCCACCGGATCACCAACGCCGCCTGGTCCAGCGACGAGGGCCTCTGGACCGTCGATGTCCTGCGCGAGGACACCGGCGAGCAGCGGCGCTTCACCACCAACTTCCTGTGGATGTGCCAGGGCTACTACAATCACCAGGAGGGCTACACGCCCGAGTGGCCGGGCATGGCCGACTTCAAGGGCCGGATCATCCACCCGCAGACCTGGCCCGCCGATGCGCAGATCGCCGGCAAAAAGGTGGTGGTGATCGGCTCCGGAGCCACGGCGGCCACCCTGATCCCCAACATCGCCGACGACTGCGCCCACGTGACCATGCTGCAGCGCTCGCCCACCTACTTCGTCCCGGGCCGCAACGCCGACGACCTGGCCGACCAGCTGCGCGAGCTGCAGATCGACGAAACCTGGGTGCACGAGATCGTCCGCCGCAAGCGGCTTTACGAAGGCGCCCTCTTCACCCGCCGCAGCTTCGAGGAGCCCGAGGCGGTGAAGCAGGAGCTGCTGGCCGGCGTCTCGGCCTTCGTGGGACCCGAGATCGCCGCCCAGCACTTCACCCCCCGCTATCGGCCATGGCGTCAGCGGATCGCCTTCGTGCCGGACGGCGACATCTTCCGCGCCGTGGCCGCGGGCAAGGCCTCGGTGGTCACCGACGAGATCGACCGGTTCGTCGAGAACGGCATCCTGTTGAAGTCGGGCCAGGTGCTGGAGGCGGACGTGATCGTCACCGCCACCGGCTTCGAGCTCAGCGTCATGGGCGGCATCCCCTTCCAGGTGGACGGCCAGCCCGTCGACTGGGGCTCTACCGTCACCTACCGGGGCATGATGTTCACCGGCGTGCCGAACCTCGTCTGGGTGTTCGGCTACTTCCGGGCCAGCTGGACGCTCCGCGCCGACCTGATCGCCGACTTCGTCGGCCGGCTGCTGCCGCACATGGACGCCCGCGGCGCCAACAAGGTCACGGTGGCGCTGCGTCCGGAGGACCGCGACATGCCGATCCTGCCGTGGATCGATCCCGAGAACTTCAATCCCGGCTACCTCATGCGCGGCCTGAACCTGATGCCCAAGCGCGGCGACAAGCCCGAGTGGCAGCACACCCAGGACTACTGGACCGAGAAGGACGTCTTCCCGACGCTGGACCTGGACGACGCCGCCTTCGTCTATGAGCGGGCGCGCAAGCCGGCCGTGGCCGCCGAGTAGCTCAGGCCCGGAAGGCCTCCCAGAGCAGCTGGACGCCCACCAGGGCCATGAGGATGTAGATCAGCGTGTAGAAGCGCTCGGCCTGCACCCGCTTGACCAGCCACACGCCGGCGAACGTGGAGGCGATCGCCACCGGCATCAGCGCGGCCGCCGTCAGCAGGTTGGCGGCCGTGAACTGCCCAAGCGCTAGGTAGGCGGGGACCTTTATCCAGTTCACCACCGCGAAGAAGATGGCGGTGGTGCCGATCAGGCTGGCCGGCGAGAGCCCGCGCGGCAGCACCCACATCTGGAACGGCGGGCCGCCCGCGTGGGCGATCTGGCTGGTGAAGCCGGCGGCGACGCCGAACAGCCCTCCGACCCAAGGCGGCGAGTTGGCCGGCGCGGCGATCCGCCCGCCGCGGGAGAGCCACAGCCGGTGCGCTGCGAAGAGGATCGAGATCGCCCCCAGGACGGCCAACACCGCCACGGACGACACCTTCGCCGCCAGCAAGTAGCCGGCGACGATGCCGACCACGGCGCCCGGCAGCATCACCGCCAGCACGCCGCGGTCCCAGTCCCGGCGGAAGGCCCAGACGCTGACCATGTCCTGCACGATCAGGATCGGCAGCAGGATCGCGGCGGCCTGCACCGGCGGGACCGCCAGCGCCAGCAGCGGCATGGACATGGCGCCCACGCCTGAAAACCCGCCCTTTGCCAGCCCCATCAGGACCACCGCGGGGATGGCCAGGGCGTAGAAGAGCGGGTCGGTGAGCATCCCGCGGGCCTAGCCGCCGCCGGCGCTGCGGGCAATGCCCGGGCGCGGAAGCCGCCTGGCGCAGGTCCAGCGCTTCTACGGCCGGCTCCAGAATTTCCGGCGCAAGGGAACTCCCACCACGGCGGTAGAGATCAGGCTCTGCGTACGAGGACCCTCGTCATGGCCCAGGGCCGCCCTTCCCGCTTCATCGGCAGCTTCGGCTGGCAGGTTCTGGCCGGCATGGTCGTGGGCCTGACGCTGGGGCTCCTGGCCCGCAGCCTGGGCGCCGACAAGGGCGAGCCGGGTTTTGCGCTCGCCGAGACCCTGAGGATCATCGGCTCCAGCTTCGTGCAGCTCCTGCGGGCGCTCGTGCCGCCGCTGGTGTTCACCGCCATCGTCGCCAGCATCGCCAACCTGCGCGAGCTGCAGAACGCCGCCGGCCTGGTCTGGCGGACCCTGCTGTGGTTCGCCGTGACGGCCCTGATCGCCGTGCTGATCGGGATCGGGCTGGGGCTGGCGCTGCAGCCCGGCCTGCACGCCGGCGTCGCCGCCGAGGCGGCGCACGCCCCGTCCACCACCGGCGGCTGGCTCGACTTCCTCACGGGCCTGGTGCCTGGAAATTTCCTGGGCCTCACCGCCTCCACCAAGCTCGCCGACGGCTCGGCCACGACCGCGGTCTCGTTCAACGTCCTGCAGATCCTGGTGATCTCGCTGGCGATCGGCGCAGCCGCGCTCAAGGCCGGCGAGGCCGGGCGCGCCTTTCTGGATTTCAACGCCTCGGCGCTCGCCGTCATCCGCAGGGTGCTCTGGTGGGTGATCCGGCTGACGCCCATCGGCACGGTGGGGCTGCTGGGCACGGCCGTCGCCAAGTACGGCTGGGATGCGCTGGGCCAGCTCGGCCAGTTCGCGCTCGCGGTCTACATCGGCCTGGGGCTGGTGCTCTTCGTGGTCTACCCGGCCCTGCTCGCCGGCCACGGCCTCAGCCCGCTCCGCTTCTTCCGCGCCGCCTGGCCGGCGATCCAGCTCGGGTTCGTCTCCCGCTCCTCGATCGGGACCCTGCCGGTGACCGAGGCGGTCACCGAGACCGGCCTCGGCGTACCGCGGGCCTACGCCGCCTTCGCCGTGCCCCTGGGCGCCACCACCAAGATGGACGGCTGCGCGGCCATCTACCCGGCCATCTCGGCGATCTTCGTGGCCCAGTTCTTCGGCGTGCCGCTGGGCCTGACCGACTATCTGCTGATCGTCTTCGTCTCGGTGATCGGCTCGGCCGCCACCGCGGGCCTGACGGGCGCCACGGTGATGCTGACCCTGACGCTGTCGACCCTCGGCCTGCCGCTGGAGGGGGCGGGGCTGCTGCTGGCCATCGACCCGATCCTGGACATGGGCCGCACGGCGGTGAACGTCGCCGGCCAGGCGCTGGTCCCCACCGTGGTGGCCAAGCGGCAGGGCCTGCTCGACCGCACCGTCTACGACGCGGCGGGCGCGCCCGCCGACATTGCCCGGGCCGCGCCGACCCCCGCCTGAGCGCCGGGCGCCTTGTAGGCGCGGATGAAGGCCGCGCAGATCTCCTCGGTGACCTTCGGCAGGTCCGCCGGGTTGCACTCTGCGCCGCCCATGTGGTGCTGGTGCAGGATCGCCAGCAGCAGCGGCGAGAGCAGCATCAGGGCCGCTGGCCGCGTGTCGGTGTCGATCATCTCGCCACGGGCGATGTGCAGCCGAAGTCGGGCCTGCAGGGTGTCGATGGCGGGATCGACGATATGCGTCAGGGCGGCTGGCCCGATCTGGGCGTCCAGCAGGCCTTCGGCGATGCTGACGGCGAACACGTCCCCCAGCCGCACCTCGCGCGGGATCTGCACCGCCATCAGCAGCGAGAAGGCGAACTCGCGGATCGCGGCCTCGAAGGGCTGCTCCGTGAACGCCAGCATCTCCAGCCGCTTGCCGCCCGCTTCCCGATAGGCCTCCAGGATCGCCGTCATCACCTCGGCGCGACCGCCGAAGTAGTGGCGCAAGGTGGGCACGGTGACGCCCGCCGCCTCGGCCAGCTGCCGCAGGCTGGGGCGCGCGGTCTCCCGCCGCATGATCCGCCTGGTCATGCGGTCGAGAAGAGCAGCCCTCTTCTCGGCATAGTCTGAATCTCGCGCGCCCTTCGGCCTCGGCACCCCGACTCCCCTTCCGTGACGGCTACCTACCTCGGAAGTTTGATTTCGACCAATGCGGCGTCTGGACCCCGCATTCTTTATCTCTAGTATAACAGGGAATGCTCCAGCGCGCCCCCACCTATGATGTCCTGCTGGTCGGCGGCGGCCTGGCCAACAGCCTGATCGCCCTCGAGCTCCGCCGCCGCCACCCGGACCTTCGCGTCGCCGTCCTGGACCCCGCCCCGGAGCCCGAGCCGCACACCTGGTGCCTGTTCGAAACGGATACGACGCCGAGTCACTGGACCGACCTCGCGCCCCGGCTCGATCACGTCTGGCGCGGCTACGAGGTCGGCTTCCCGGCCCACGCCCGCGGCCTCAGCACGACCTACGGCTGCCTCACGAGCCCCACCCTGCGCGCCGCCGTCCGCAAAGCCCTCGGCCCCGACCTGCTGCGGGGCGAGGCCCGCCACCTCGCCCCGGACGCCGTCGTCCTCGCCGACGGCCAGACCCTGCACGCCCCCCTGGTCATCGACGGCCGGGGCCCGAGCCCCTCGCCCCACCTCGACATCCGGTTCCAGAAGTTTCTCGGCCTCGAGCTGCAGCTGAAGCGGCCCCATGGGCTCGACCGCCCCACCGTCATGGACGCCACCGTCCGGCAGACCGACGGCTTCCGCTTCTTCTATGTCCTGCCGCTCGGCCCTGACCGGCTGCTCATCGAGGACACCCGCTACAGCGAGCAGCCCGGCTTCGACCGCCTCCACCTCGAAGCCGAGATCCTGCGCTACGCCCGCGGCGCCGGCTGGTCCGTCGCCGGCGTGACCCGCCGCGAGCAGGGCGCCCTGCCCGTCGCCCTCGGCGGCGACGTGGACGCTTACTGGGAGGAGCCTGGGCGTCGGATTCCGCAGGTTGGCCTCCGCGGCCTCTTCTTCCACCCGGTGACCGGCTACTCCTTCCCCGACGCCCTTGAGGTGGCCGACCTCGTCACGCGCAACGCTCGGCTGGACACCGCCGGCCTCGGTCGTGTGCTCCGCGACCACTCGGTGCGCCTATGGCGGCGCCGCGGCTTCTACCGACTGCTCAATCGCATGCTGTTCACCGCCGCCCGGCCGGAGCAGCGCTACCGGGTGCTGGAGCGCTTCTACCGGCTGCCCGAGCCGCTGATCGAGCGCTTCTACGCCGGCCGCTCCACCTTCGGCGACATGGTGCAAGTGCTGAGCGGCCGCCCGCCCGTGCCGCTGTGGCCGGCGCTGAAGGCGGTTGCGCCCCGCAGGAGACCCGAGCTTGCCTAAGGCCATTGTCATCGGCGCCGGATTCGGCGGCCTCGCAGCGGCCATCCGCCTGCAGTCCATGGGGCTGGACGTCACCCTGCTCGAGGGCCGGGACCGGCCGGGCGGCCGCGCCTATGTCTACGAGCAGGACGGCTACACCTTCGACGCCGGGCCGACGGTGATCACCGACCCGTCCAGCCTGGAGGAGCTGTTCGCCCTCTCCGGCCGGAAGCTCGCGGACTACGTGGAGCTTCTCCCCATCAGCCCGTTCTACCGGCTGTTGTGGGAGGACGGCACGGCCTTCGACTACGTCAACGACCAGGAAAGCCTCGACCGCCAGATCGGCGCCCTCTCCCCGGATGACGTAGCCGGCTACCGCCGCTTCCTCGACTACTCCACCGAGGTGTTCGAGGAGGGCTACCTCAAGCTCGGCCACGTCGCCTTCCTGGATCCCTGGAGCATGGTCCGGGCCGCGCCCCAGCTCGCGCGGCTGCAGGCCTGGCGCAGCGTCTATTCCATGGTCTCCAGCTTCGTGAAGGAGGAGCACCTGCGCCAGGCGCTCTCCTTCCACACCCTGCTGGTTGGCGGCAGTCCGTTTCAGAGCTCCTCGATCTACGCCCTGATCCACGCGCTCGAGCGCAAGTGGGGCGTCTGGTTCCCCCGCGGCGGAACGGGGGCCCTGGTGCAGGCGCTCGCCCAGCTCTTCCAGGACCTCGGGGGAACGCTGCGCCTGGCCACGCCCGCCGACCAGATCCTGACCCAGGGCGATCGCGCCGTCGGGGTGCGGACCGCACAGGGCGAGGTGCTCATGGCAGATCTGGTGGTCAGCAACGCCGACGTCATGCACACCTATGGAACGCTGCTGAAGCATCCCCGCGGCCGACGGATGGCGCAGGGGCTGGGCCGGCGGCGCTTCAGCATGTCGCTGTTCGTCGTCTACTTCGGCCTGAAGCGGCGACACGACCACCTGAGCCACCACACCATCCTGTTCGGGCCCGAGTACAAGGGGCTGGTGGACGCGATCTGCGGGGCCAAGCCGCTCCGGGACGACTTCTCCATCTACCTGCATGCGCCGAGCGTCACCGACGACAGCCTCGCGCCGCCGGGATGCAGCGGCTACTACGCCCTCTCGCCGGTGCCGAACCTGCGCCAGCCGATCGACTGGGCGGTGGAGGGGCCGAAGTACGCCGACCGGCTGCTGGAGAGCATCGAGCGGCGGGCGATACCGGGGCTGCGGGCCGACCTCGACACCCTGCGGATCTTCACGCCGGACGACTTCCGGAGCGAACTGAACGCCCACCTGGGCAGCGCCTTCTCCCTGGAGCCCATCCTGACGCAGAGCGCCTGGTTCCGGGTGCACAACCGCGACGCGGAGATCCGCAATCTCTACTTTGTCGGCGCGGGGACCCACCCGGGCGCCGGGGTGCCGGGGGTGGTCGGGTCCGCCAAGGCCACCGCGGGGGTGATCGCGGAGGACCTGGCGCGGGAGCCGGCCTGATGGACGCTGTCGTCGCCCATTCGGAAGCGGCCATGGAGAAGGGCTCGTCGAGCTTCCGGGCGGCGACGCGGCTGTTCGGGGAGGAGCTGCGGGAGGATGTCTGGCAGCTCTACGCCTGGTGCCGGCGGTGCGACGACGAGATCGACGGGCAGGACCACGGCGGCGTCTCGGCCGAGATGAGCGCGGCGGAGCGGCGGGAGCGGCTCGAGTGGATTCGGCGTCGTACTCACGCGGCCATGGCCGGGGAGCCGGTGAAGGACCCGGCGTTCGTGGCGTTTCAGAGGGTGGCGGCCAAGCATCGGCTGGACGAAGCGTGGCCCCAGGAGCTGCTGGACGGGTTCGCGCTGGACGTTGACGAGGCGAAGTACGCCACTGTCGAGGACCTGCTGGCCTATTGCTGGGGCGTGGCGGGGGTGGTCGGCGTGATGATGGCGCAGATCATGGGCGTGCGCGACGCCGAGGTCCTAAAGCGGGCCCAGGACCTGGGGCTGGCCTTCCAGCTGACCAACATCTGCCGCGACGTGCGGGAGGACGCGCTGAACGGGCGGGTCTACCTGCCGGCCGAGCGCCTGTCGGCGGCGGGCGTGCCCGCGACCGCAGAAGCGCTGCGCAACCCCTTCAACCATGACCAGATTTTCAGGGTGGTGGCGGAGCAGCTGGCGCTTGCGGAGCGGTACTACGCCTCCGCGCGGGTGGGCCTGCGGGACCTGCCTTTCCGGGGCGCCCTGGCAGTGGCGGCGGCGCGGGACGTCTACCGGGCCATCGGGCGGCGCATCCTGAGCCGGGGGCCGGACGCCCTGGCGAGCCGGATGTCCGTGCCGAAGCCGCTGATGGCGCTGCTGGTGGCGCGCGGCGTGCTGGTGGCCCTGTGGAGCCGGGCGGATCGGCTGTTCCCGCGCCCGGCCCGGCCGGCGCTCTGGTCGAAGCTCTAGAGTCTCACTTGCGGAAGTCGCCACCAGGGAACATCGGGCCGCATGTGGTGCTCGTGGTGGCGGCCGAAGTGGAAACAGGCCAGGAGCGAGCCTAGCCAGGGGTAGTCCAGCGAGCGGGTCCGGTGCGCGTCGGCGAAGACGCCCTCCCCTTCGTGCCGGTGCGGCAGCCAGGTGCCGAACACGAACAGCTGCACGGCGGAGAGAATGGCCGGCAGGCCCCAGAAGACGATGAGGTTCGCGACGCCGGCCCCGAGCCAAAGGTACAGGGCGAGCACGGCGGCCACCCGGGCGAACTCGGGCCAGCCGAAGTGGCGGCGGAAGAAGGCGACGAACCACGGCAGCAGGGTGTGCGGCGCCGGGGCGTGGAAGTCGGGGTCGGCGGCCGTCCCAGGCGCCTCGTGGTGCAGGCGGTGGGCGTGGGCGAGCTTGCCGAAGGCGAAGCCCGCATAAAGGCCGACGCACAGCTGGCCTATGGCGGCGTTCAGCCGGGGCCGGCCGGGCGCGAGCGAGCCATGGATGGCGTCGTGGGCGATGATGAACATGCCGGCGCCGAGCCAGGCCTGGGCCGCCACGACCAGCGGCGCCCGGACCCAATCGATGGCGCCCCAATGATGGAAGAAGACGCCCCAGACGTGGAGGCCCAGCCAGCCGCCCAGGATCGCGGCGGCGAGGCCAAGCCCAATCCAGCCCTGGCGGGCCGGGCTCATGTCGCGCGCCGGGCGCGCAGCTGGCCGCGCAGCCGCTCCGGGTCCTGGGCCCAGAGGAACCCGAAGGAGACGGCGCCGTCCCGCTCCTGGCTGATGTGGTGGAGGTGGTGCGCCTGGACGAGCCGCAGCAGGTAGCCGCGGCGCGCCGTCACCGGAAACGGGAAGCGCCGATGCACCAGCCCGTCGTGCACAAGCGCGTAGAGCAGGCCGTAGGCCGTCGCCCCCATGGCCGCCCACCACAGCGGACGCAGGTCCGGCCGGGCCCCGAGCCAGAAGAGGCCGAGCGCCAGGCCGGCGAAGACGAGACCGAAGAGGTCGTTCAGCTCGGGCCCCCGGCCGCCGGGCTCGTGGTGCGAACGGTGCCAGGCCCAAAGCGGACCGTGCATGAGATAGCGGTGCGTGCCCCAGGCGACGGCCTCCATGCCCAGGAGGCCGGTGAGAAAGCTCGCCACCGGGATCATCACGCTCGCCATCGCTGGATCCTACGCCGCGGCGCGGCTGAACAGGAGGTCCACGTAGCCGGCGAGGGGCGATAGTTCGGGACCACCGTCCACGACGGCGCGGCGAGCCAGGTCAAGGCGTCGGGCGACGGTCTCCCGCAAACCGTCGCGCCCGAGGACGCTCACCAGGTTCACGGCCCCGCGACCCGTCTCCAGTTCCGCCTCGTCCTCCAGATCGTCAAGCGCCTGGAACGCCAGGCCGAGCTCGTGACCGAAGGTGCGCAAAGCCTCTGTCTCCAGCGGGCCTGCGCCAGCGGCGAGCGCGCCCATCTCCACGGAGGCGACGAACAGCACCCCGGTCTTTTCCTGGTGGAGCTGGCTGATGAAGGCTGAAGTCGGTTCCGCGGGACCACGCAGGTCCTTCTCCTGGCCGCCCACCAGTCCGCTGGCGCCGACCGTCCGCGCGAGGAGCGAGACCATGGCCACACGGGCCGGCTCCCCGATGTAAGGCGCGCGGGCGAGCAGGCCGTAGGCTTCGTTCAGGAGGGCCACCCCGGTCAGGACGGCCACGTCCTGCCCATAGCGGGCATGCACGCTGGGCTGTCCCCGGCGCGTCGCGGCGTCATCCATGCATGGCAGGTCGTCGAGCACCAGGGATGCGGCGTGCACCAGTTCGAGCGCGCAGGCCGCCGGCAGCACGTGGGCGAGCGGGCAGCCCAGGGCTTGTCCGGTCAGCAGCGCCAGGATGGGCCGGATCCTCTTGCCGGGGGAGAGCACCGCGTAGCGCATCGCCGCGTGCAGCCTGTGCGGCGGGTCGCCTGCGTCGGGCAGGACCTCGTGCAAACCTCGCTCGACGAGATCGCGCAGGAGAGCGAGCTTGTGTCGTTCCACCGCCAGAAATTCGGTCACGGCGATCACCTCGAAGACCGTTGCTCGAGCCCGGAGCCGGAACCCGGTTACAAGCCCGTCTATTTTATGTATCAGCTACGAGAAAGAATTCTGCAACACCCCTCTTGTTCCTCTGCGAGGCGACCTTGACCGACCGCTCGGCGATCATCCGCCGCAAGGACGAGCACCTGGACATCGCCCTGCGGCAGCAGGCGGGCGGCGCCAACGGCTTCGACAGCCTGGTCCTGGAACACTGCGCCCTGCCGGAACTCGATCTGGCGGAGATCGACCTTGCCACGCGCTTTCTCGACCGCGAGCTGGCCCTCCCCTTCCTGATCAGCTCCATGACCGGCGGCCCGGAGCGCGGAGCGGCGATCAACGCCAACCTGGCCGTCGCCGCCGAGCATCTGGGCATTCCCTTGGCCGTCGGGTCACAGCGGGTGGCGCTGGAAGGCGCCGCCCAGGCCGGCATCGACGCAGGCCTGCGCCGGCTCGCGCCCGGCATCCCGATCTGGTCCAACCTGGGGGCGGCCCAGTTGGTGCAGGGCTACGGCGTCGACGACGCACGTCGGGCCGTGGAAATGATCGGGGCCGACGCCCTGATCGTGCACCTCAACCCGCTGCAGGAGGCGGTGCAGCCGGCCGGCGACCGCCACTGGGCGGGCGTGCTCGCCGCCCTCGAGACCCTCGCCGTCCGGCTCGAACGCCCGGTGATCGTCAAGGAGGTGGGCTATGGCCTGTCGGGCGCCGTCGCCCGGCGATTGCAGGACGTCGGGGTGGCGGCGGTGGACGTGGCGGGCGCCGGCGGCACCGACTGGGCGGCGATCGAGGCGGAGCGGATCGCCGACGTCCAGGAGCGCCAGGTGGCCGACGCCTTCCAGGGCTGGGGCATCCCCACGCCCCGGGCCATCGCCGAGGTGCGCGCAGCCTGCCCCGACCTGCCGGTCATCGGCTCGGGTGGGATCCGCCACGGGGTGGACGCGGCCAAGGCCATCCGCCTGGGCGCCGACCTTGTGGGCCAGGCCGGCGGGGTGCTGGCCGCCGCCCTGGTCTCGGCGGAGGCGGTGGTGCAGCATTTCGAAACCCTGGCCCGCCAGCTGCGCATCGCCTGCTTCTGCACCGGCGCGCGGGATCTCCCGGCGCTCCGGTTCGTTCGGCTGGTCACGCGTGCGCTTCCTCTTCACGACCTTTGAGGGCGGCGGCCATGTGCCGCCGGCCCTGCTCGTCGCCCGCCAGCTGCAGAGCCATGGCCACGAGGTGCTGTTCGTCTCGGACGAGGCGAACCGCGCCCAGGCGGTGAGCGCGCGCCTGCGCTTCGAGCCCTGGGCCACAGCGCCGAACCGCACGGCGCTCGGCGGGGCGGACGACCCGCTGGACGACTGGCGCGCGCGCTGGCCGCCGGCGGTGGTGCGCTCCGTCTGCCAGGCGGTGATCACCGGACCGGCCGCCCGCTACGCCTCAGACACCCTGGACCTCGTGGCCCGCTTCGAACCCGACGCCATCGTCTCCAATGAGCTGCTGTTCGGGGTCATGGCCGCCGCGGAGAAGGTGGGCGTCCCGCTGGCCCTGTTGACCGCCAACGTCTGGTGCTTTCCGACGCGGGAGGACGTGCCGCCGTTCGGACCGGGCTTCCCGCCGGCGCGCAATGGGTTCGAGGCCGGGCGCGACCGGACCTCGCGGCGGATGATCGGACGCTGGTACGACGCCGGCCTGAAGGACCTGAACGCCGCCCGCCGCGGCCTGGGCCTCCCCCTTCTGGGCGCCACCCTCGAGCAGCTGATGGCGGCCGAGCTCGTGCTGCTGGGGGCGAGCGGCGCCTTCGACTATGGCGCGACCCCGCCGCCGCGGCCGTTCGCCTACGCCGGCCCGCTGGGTCAGGCGCCGGACTGGGCGAAGGCGAGCGGCGACGCCGGCGGGCTGATCGATCCTAGCCTGCCAAATGTGCTGGTGTCGTTCAGCACCACCTACCAGGGCCAGGAGCCGGCGGTGGCGAACGCCATCCGGGCGCTGGACGGTCTGCCGGTGAACGGCATCGTCACCTTGGGGCCGGCGCTGGACCCGGCCAAGCTTCCCACCGCCGCCAATGTGCGGGTGGTCGAGCGCGCCGACCACGACGCCCTGATCCCCCACTGCCGGCTGATGATCTGCCACGCCGGCCACGGCACCGTCATGCGCCCCCTGATGCACGGCGTGCCGGTGATCTGCATCCCCACCGGGCGCGACCAGCCGGAGAACGCCCAGCGCATCGCCTGGGCCGGCGCGGGCCTGCGGCTGCCAAGGCGCGCCAGCGTGGCCAGCATTCGGCGCGCGGTCAGCCGGGTGCTCTCGGACCGCGGGTTCGCGGCGAAGGCGACCGTGCTGGGGCAGGCGATCGCGGAAGAGGCGGACGGCGGCGTGCGGGCGGCCGAGCGGCTGGAGGCCCTGGCCGCTCAGCGCAGCCTGATGAACTGACGCAGGCCGTTGGCCGGCAGGGTGAAGGCCGCCCGGCTCCACGCCGGCGGCCCGAAGGTCCCGCGGCTGTCGTTGGAGAAGCCGTAGGGCTCGACGGGCAGGCCCACAGGCAGGGTATCGAGACGGCCGTCGGCGTCGCGGTCGTGGAACGCCATCACCGCATAGCGCCCCGGCGGCAGGGCCACCGTCGCCTCGGCCCGGCCAGCGCGGATCGGCAGCGGCCCGCCCGCCACCTGGCCCGCCCGGCGGCTCCAGCCCTTGGCGTCGGCATAGACGGCGAACACCACCTGCCCGCCGCCTTCCAGCCACTCAAAGGCCAGCCGCAGCTCCCCGCCGGTGGGCGAGGCTGCGGCCAGCGCAGCGGCGGCGAGGACGCTCAGCACGGCCCCGCTCCCTGCCCGGTCAGAACTTCGCCGACAGGCCGACGAAGTACCGCCGGCCGAGCACGTCGTAGGTGGACGGGTCGGTGTTGGAGTTGGAGTAGCTGGTGAACAGCGGCGGTTCTTTGTCGGTCAGGTTGTTCACCCCGGCGCGGAAGGTGACCCGCTCGCTCAGCTGGTACCAGCCAACCAGGTCATAGGCGTTGTAGGTTGGCGGGCTGACGGCGGTCGGCGAGAAGACCGGCACGTTGCGGAAGTCGAGCATGGAGTCGATGTGCCGCCAGCGGAACATGATCCGCAGCGGGTCCATGTTCCAGGTGAAGGACGACGTCCACTTCCACTCCGGGTAGGCGCCGCCGGAGAGGTCGGCGCCGATGGTGCCGCCGTTCTCGAGGAACGGCGCGCCCGGCCGCGACTGCCTCTTGAAGGTGTCGAGGTAGGAGACCACGACATTGGTCTCCAGCCGGCCCAGTCCCTCCGGCAGGCCGAGATCCGACAGCTCCAGGGCGTGGTCGAGCTGGAAGTCGATGCCCGAGGTTTTCCAGGCCGCGAGGTTCACCTGGTTGGCGCCGACGTTGGTGATGTTGCCGGAGCCGAGGCGCTGGAACTGCTGGCAGTAGAAGTTGTCGTTGGAGAAGGTCGGGTTGGTCCCCTCGGTGTTGAAGCAGGCGCCGACGATCTGCTGGACCGTCAGGTTCCCGACCACGTCCTCGAGTTCGATCCGGTACCAGTCCACCGCCAGCTGGAAGCGGCGGAAGAACCGCTGATCCACCTGCGGGGCCCACACGATGCCGGCGGTGAAGCTGTCGGAGGTCTCCTCGTCCAGGTTCGGGTTGCCGCCGGTGAGGATCTCCACCTGCGTCGAGGCCTGCTGGTAGCTGTCGATGATGGCCGCGGGCACGCCCTGGGCGATGCACAGGGCGCGCACCGCCGCGGCGTTGGGGCCGGCGCGGAAGGAGGAGCGGACGTCGCACGGATCGCCGGCGGTGGTCGCGGCGCCCGGCGTGCCGATCCCGGAGAAGCCCAGCGACACCGGCGAGAACAGCTCGGCGATGTTCGGCGCACGAACCGCGCGCTGATAGCCGCCGCGCAGCAGCAGGCCGGGGGCAGGCCGGAACAGCAGGTCGGCCTTGTAGGCCGTGGTCGTGCCGATGGTGTTGTAGTCGGCGACCCGGCCGCCCAGGGACAGCTCCAGGCCCATGCCGCCGTCGCTGCCGTCCAGCAGGGGCACCAGCAGCTCGGCGTAAGCTTCCTTAGACTTGATCGACCCCTGGATCGGCACCGCCGGATTGAAGCCGACGATGTCAGGCCCCTGGAGCAGCACGTCGGGATCGTAGTCGATCTTGTCCTTGCGGTACTGGAGGCCGGCGGCGAACTTCACCTCGCCGGCCCACAGGTCGAAGAGGCCGCCGGTGAGGTTGGCCTCGTACACCTGCTGATCGAGTTCGGTCTCGTTCTTCACGTCGCGGCTGATGAACTCGGCGCAGCCGGGGCTCACCTGGCCTGCGCCGAAGATGTCGAAGCCGCCGCAGAGCGCGACGCCGCCGTCCGGCGCGAAGGTCAGCTGGCGCATGGCGGCCCGGCTGACGTTGCCGAACTGGCTCTCCTGGTGCTCCATCCGGCCGAGGCTGGCGTAGGCGTCCCACTTCCAGCCGCGGAAGCCGAGGTCGCCGCGCAGGCCGAGGACCACCTGAGCGGTCTCGTAGGTGTTCTCCGACAGACGGCCGCCCACCTCGGCGAAGGCCCGCCGGGGATAGAACTCGGCGTTAGGGTTGGCGCGCGAGGCCAGCAGGGTCCGCAGGTCGGCGGGAATGAAGGGATTGGTCACCGGCACCACGATGTCCGGGCCCGGGAAGGCGCCGTCGGAGGCCGAAGCCGGGCCGAGCTGGCGGGAGACGTCATAGGTGACGTAGCTGGCCGTGCCGTAGGCCTCGATGTTCTCGGTCAGATCGAAGCGGCCGTTGGCGAACAGGCTCCAGCGCTCGAGCGGCAGGAACAGGTAGCGATAATCAGCCGAGTTGAAGGTGTAGCTGGTCTCGGAGAAGCCGGGCGTCCGCTCGCCGCGGAAATTCCGCACCGGCGAGGCGGTGAACAGCGTGTTGTCGGCGTTGAAGCCGATGTTGGAATTGCGGGCGACCGTGCCGGGCGCGACGCCGTAGCGGCCGAACACGAGGTCGAGCGCCGCCTGGCTGGGCAGGTTCGCCGCGCCGCCCGCGTTCGACGCGGGGTCGAAGCGGCCTTCCAGGATGGTGGCCGCGCCGGACGGCGTGAGGCCCGTGGTCAGCACGGTGTAGCCCACCGCCGACCAGTCGCGGTCGGAGGCGACCAGGCCTTCGCGCTTGTCCCATGTGCCGGCCACGGCGAAGTGGCCACGGCCGCCGGCGAACTCGCTGCCGTAGCCCACCGAGATGGTGGACTGCTCGGCGTCGGAGCGGTCGGTGAGGCCGTACTGGGCGTCCACCTGCAGGCCGTCGAAGTTGCGCTTCAGCTTAAAGTTGACGACGCCGGCGATGGCGTCCGAGCCGTAGGCCGCCGAGGCGCCGCCGGTGATGGTCTCGATGCTGTCCACCAGGAAGGTGGGGATGCTGTTCAGGTCGACGACGTTGTTCGGGTTGGCGGCCACCACGCGGCGGCCGTCGATCAGCACCAGGGTCCGCGTCGGTCCGAGACCCCGCAGGTTGGCGTAGGCCTGACCGGGCGTGCTGACGTAGTTGGTGCTGTTGGTGCCCGCGCCGTTGGACGGGGTGAACTGCGGCAGCTGGTTCAGGGTGTTCTCGATGGTCACCGAGCCGACGGCGGCGATCTGGTCGGACGTGACGGTGACGATCGGGCTCTCGGAGACATAATCCTGTCGCGCAATCCGGCTACCGGTGACGATGACTTCGCCGACCTCCGCCTCCTGAGCGTGGGCCGGCGTGGAAAGGACGAGCAGCCCCGCGAGCGCGGAGGCCGACATCAGGCTCGTGCGAAGTCTCGACATCCCGGAATTCCCCCTTCGCCCGCCATCTGCGGCGGGCGGCGTGAATCAGATTCGACGACTATGCGGGGTTGTCGCCTCAGAAGCGAGCGCTGCGCCGCGCCTGCGCTATAAGCAGACATGATCCGGGTGGGCGTGGATTTCGGCGGCACGAAGATCGAGGCGGCCGTCCTCGACGGCGAAGGCGGTTTCCTGTCGCGGCGGCGTGTCGCCACCCCACCCGGCTACGAGGCGGCGATCGAGGCCGTCTGCGAGCTGGTGGCGCAGGTCGAGGCGGAGGCCGGCGGCGGCGGCGGCCCAGTCGGCGTGGGCGGGCCGGGATCGGTTTCCCCGGCCACCGGCCTGCTGCGCAACAGCAACTCCACCATGTTGAACGGCCGGCCCTTGCCGGCCGACCTGGAGACGGCGCTCGGCCGGCCGGTGCGCTACGCCAACGACGCCAACTGCCTCGCGCTGTCGGAGGCGGCCGACGGGGCGGGCGTGGGGGCGGACCCGCTGTTCGCCGTGATCGTCGGCACCGGCTGCGGCGGCGGCCTGGCGGCCGGCGGGAGGCTCGTGTCCGGCGCCAACGCCATCGCCGGCGAGTGGGGCCACACGCCCCTACCCTGGTCCACGGCCGACGAGCACCCTGGCCCGGCCTGCTGGTGCGGCCGTCGCGGCTGCCTGGAGACCTGGCTCTGCGGCCCGGCGTTCAGCCGCGACCACCGGGAAGCGACGGGGCGGACGCTCGCCCCCACCGACATCGCGGAGGCCGCGCGGGCTGGCGATCCCGGGGCGGTCGCGAGCATGGCGCGCTACGTGGACCGGCTGGCCCGCGGGCTGGCCATGGTCTGCAACATCGTGGATCCGGAGGCGATCGTGCTGGGAGGCGGGGTGTCGAACATCCCCGAACTCTACGAACGGCTCCCCGCGGCCATCGCGCCCTATGTGTTCACCGACCGCTGGGCGGCGCGGATCGCGCCCGCCCGCTGGGGCGACAGCTCCGGCGTGCGCGGCGCGGCCTGGCTGTGGGACGCGGCCGGCTAGGACGGAAAGCGCTGACGCAGCGCATCGGCCCCGCGGGCGAGGACCGCCGCATCGATGCCGACCGCCACAAACGCGGCGCCGGCCGCCAGGCATTCGTCGGCGAAGGTCGCGTCGAGGGTGAGCAGGCCCGAGGGCTTGCCGGCGGCCAGCAGGCGGCGGATGGCGTCCAGCACGGCGGCCTTCACCTCGGGATGGCCCGGCTGGCCGAGATGACCCAGGCTGGCGGCAAGGTCGGCGGGGCCGATGAACACGCCGTCGACGCCCTCCACCGCGGCGATCGCCTCAAGCTGCTCCAGCGCGGCGGCGGTCTCCACCTGCACCAGCAGGCAGAGCTCTTCCTCGGCGCGCTGCGGATAGTCGGCCACCCGGCCGTAGCGGCTGGCCCGGGCGCCGGCCGAGACGCCGCGCACGCCGCGCGGCGGGTAGCGCACGGCGGCCACCGCGGCCTGCGCCTCCTCCGCCGTCTGCACATAGGGGATCAGCAGGGTCTGGGCGCCCAGGTCGAGCACCTGCTTGATGGCCACCATGTCGTTCCAGGCCGGGCGCACCACCGCCGCGCCCGGATAGGGGGCCAGGGCCTGCAGCTGGGTGAGCACCGAGGTCAGGGTGTTGGGCGCGTGCTCCATGTCGAGGACCAGCCAGTCGAAGCCGGCGCCGGCCACGGCCTCGGCCGCATAGCTGTCGGAGAGCGCCAGCCAGAAGCCGATCTGGCGACGTCCGGCGGCGATGGCGTGCTTGAAGCTGTTGCGGGGCAGGTCCATGGCCCCGACCCTAGCGATCCGGGACCGGCAGGCTAGCCCCAGAGCTCCGGCGGCGGCGGCTCGATCAGGGAGCCGGTGATCGGCAGGCCGGGCTCGCGGTCGCGGGCCAGCAGCAGAGGCCCGTCGAGGTCGACGACCCGCGCGCCCTGGGCGACCAGCAGGGCCGGGGCCATGGCCAGCGAGGTGGCCACCATGCAGCCGACCATCAGCTCCAGGCCCAGGCCGCGGGCCTCGGCCGCCAGCGCCAGGGCCTCGGTGAGGCCGCCCGCCTTGTCGAGCTTGATGTTCACGCAGGCGTAGCGCCGCGCGCAGTCGGCCAGCTCGGCGCGGGTGTGCAGGCTCTCGTCGGCGCAGAGCGGCACGGGGCTCGCCCAGCCCTCCAGCGCCTGGTCCTCGGCGGCCGGCAGGGGCTGTTCCACCAGCTGGACGTCCAAGCGGGCGAGCTCGGGGGCGAGGCGGCGCAGGTCGTCGAAGGTCAGCCCCTCGTTGGCGTCGACCACCAGCCGGGCCCGCGGGGCCGCGCCGCGCACCGCCTCCACCCGGTCGAGGTCGTCGGGCCCGCCGACCTTGAGCTTCAGCATGGGGCGTCGAGCGTGCAGCCGCGCGGCGGCGGCCATCTCCTCGGGCGAGCCCAGGCTGATGGTGTAGCAGGTCTTCACCGGGTCCAGCCGCTCGCGGCCGGCCAGCGTCCAGGCGCGGACGCCGGCCCGCTTGGCCTCCAGGTCCCACAGAGCGCAGTCGAGCGCATTGCGCGCCGCGCCGGCCGGCATCAGCCCCTGCAGCACCTCGCGCCCGGCGCCGGTCTCGATGGCCCCGCGGACCGCCGCGATCTCGGCCAGCACGCCCTCGGCGTCCTCGCCATAGCGTGGATAGGGCACGGCCTCGCCGCGGCCCACGTGCTCGCCGTCGGCGATCTCGGCCACCACCACGTGCGCCTCGGTTTTGGCGCCGCGGGAGATGACGAAGGCCTCGCGCAGCGGCCAGCGCTCGTCGCGGAAGCTGAGCCGCCTCAGGCCATGTCCCCCACGGCGGCGTCGAGCAGCAGGTAGAGCCGGCCGGCGCGCCCGCCGAGCAGCTCGGCCATCAGGAAGCCCTCGGGATCCTGCACCACGGCGTCGTCCACCAGCGCCTGGTGGCGGCGGAGGAAGGCGGTGACCTGGCCTTTCAGCGCCTCGTCGGTGAACAGGCGGCGCACGATGCGGCGTGTGGCGGCGGGGGCCAGCTTCTTGACCACCTGGCGGGCGCCGTCGAGGTCGCCGGTCTGCACGGCGGCGGCGATCTCGTCGATGCGGGGCTTGGGCAGCAGCTTCTCGGCGTCGACGCCCATGCCGGCCAGCTCGTCGGACAGGGTCTGCTCCAGGTCGCCGGCCTCAGACGGGCCGCCGTCGACGGAGGCCAGCAGGTCCTTCCAGGTCCAGCCCTCGCCGCGGGCCTCGGCGGGCGGCGGGCCGCCGGCGGCCTCGAACACCTGGCTGAACTCCTCGTCCGTGGCGGTCGGCGTCAGCTTCAGGCGCGGGCGCAGGCCCAGGCGCTGGGCGAGCGCGCCGGCGGGCTTCTCGGACTCCGCGGCCGGCGGCGGGGCCTTGGCGCGGCCGCGGACGGGCGGAGGGGCCGGCTCGGCGATCTCGTCGAGCACCAGGTCCTCGGGCGGCACGGCGGCCTCCGGGGGCGACGGCGGCTCGGCGGCGACCGGCGGCGGCTCGGGCTCGAGCTCGGGCTCGGGCAGGCGCGGGCGCGCGGGTTTCTGGGTGAAGGCGGCGGAGGCTGTGAAAGCCGGCGGCGCGGGGACGGGCCGAAGCGGCGGCGGGCTGGCCGCCGGGGCGGCGCCGGGCGCGGCGGCCACCGTGCCCATCAGCCGCACGGCCTCGCTCAGCATCTCGAAGTTGCGGCGGACGCGCTCCTGGAAGGCGGCGTCGATGGCCTGGGCCTCGTCGGCGGTGCGGCGGGCGGCGGCCATCAGCTCGTCCATGCCCTGGACGACGGTCTCGCGGACCTGCAAGGCCTGGTCCTGGGCGGCGGCGGGCAGCCGGCTGGCGCGGGCCTCCAGCTCGGCCAGCATGGCCTGGAGCTCGGCCAGCGCGGCGCGCGCGGCGGCGGCGCCCTCCTCCAGCTTCCGAGCCGTCGCCTGGCCGGCCTGCTCGACCATCTCGGACGACTGGGCGACGAGGGCCCGGGCCTCCTCCAGCCTGGCCTCGAACACCTGGTTGGCCTTCTGGCCGGCGGTGAAGGCGGCTTCGGAGAGCTGGTCCACCTGCTCGCGGGCCGTGGCCGCGTGGCTGGCGGCCGCCTCGCGGGTCTGTTCGGCCGCCCGGGCCAGGGCGTCGATGGCGGCGCGGGTCTGGGCCTCCAGCTGGGCGCGCTGCTCGGCGGCGGCGGCGGAGACCGCCTCCAGCGACTGCAGGGTCGACTGGCCGAACTCCTCGCGCTCGGCCCGGGCGGTCTCGGCGAGGTCGCGGAACTGCTCGGCGGCGTCGGCCATCAGGGCCTTCAGCGTCTCGGAGCCGCGCATCGCCCGCTCGTTCATCTCGGCGGCCGAGAGGCGCGCCTGGCTGATGAACTCGCCCAGCCGGTCCGCATGGGCCTGGGTCTCGGCGGCGAAGCCCTCGTGGTCGGCGCGCAGGGCGTTGGAGAGGCTGACGAGCGCGGTGCGGTGATCGGCGAGCCCGCCCTGCACGGCGCGCACCTGGTCGGCGACGCCCGTGCCGGCGGTCTCCAGCCGGGCGATGTGGCGGGTGAGGTCCTCGCCGGCGGTGCGCGCGGCGTCGCCCACCTCGGACGCGGCGGCGGCGAGATCCGCCGCACGGGCCGCGAGCACGGACTCGGCCTCGCGCAGCTGGGTCTCGGCCACGTCGGCCGCCTCGGCGACCATGCGGGCCTGCTGGGTGATCGCCTCGCCTATGCGGGCGGCGCGCAGGTCCAGCGTGCCGGAGAGTTCGGCTTCGGACGTCTTCAGCCGGGCCGCGGCGGCGTCGGTCGCCTCGACCACGCGCCGGGCCTGCCCGCCGATGGCGTCGGCCACCTGCGCGGCGCGGGCGTCCAGCGTGTCGGCCAGGGCGCTGATCTCGGTGCGCTCGCGGCCGAGCGTGCCGGCGAGATCCTGGGCCGTGCGAACCGAGGCGCGGGTGGCGTCGGTGAGCTTCAGCGTCTCCTCGGCCACGGCCTGGCGGAGCGCCAGCAGGGTCTCGCGGGCTTCGTCGGCGGCCTGGCCGGCGGCGGCGATCTCGTCGCGCACGGCCTGGACCACGTGACCGGCGCGGGCGGCGGCGCTGAGCGCCGGCGACAGCATGTCCTCGGCCATGACCTTCGCCCGCCGGCTCTCGGCGGCGAGCTTCTGGCCTTGACGGATCATGTAGGCGCAGCCCCAGACGAACGCCGCCGGGCCGATCGCCAGCAGGGCGAAGACCGCCAGGGCGAACACGTCCTGCGTCAGCGGCGCGACCTGGTTGCGATAGCCCACCGCAAACGCGATCGGCCCCAGCGCCCAGAGCACCGATACGGCGAGCGCCGTCAGGTAGATCGGCCAGGCCGACGGCGCACGGAAGGTCGTGTCCGCGGGCGTCTCCCCAAGGTCCTGCGGCCGGCGGGCCGGCGTACGGGGCGCGGCTGGAGCCACCGCGCCACGCAGAGGCGGCGGCTGCAGCGGCGAGGCGGGCGCGGCCTCGGCGGCCGGTGCCATGACCGGATCGTTCACCGCACGCGCGGCGCTCTCGCTTGCGGCGGGGGTGAGCCCCTCGTCGTTCGACGCGCCGAAATCCGTGGGCGGCTGGCGTCTTCCGATCCTCATGCGCGCCGATCCCCTTCGCTTACGCGCGGAAGCCCCCACTCCCGCCCGGGAAGGATTACCCGCCCGACGTGCAGACGCAAACAGCGGCCTGTGGAAAACCGCGCCTCAGGCGCGGTATGTCGCGGCAGCGCAAGCGGTTGCGCGGACGATCTCGCCTAGGCGCGAACGACGGCCTGGCGGGTCAGCGGCTTGCGGGTCTCGGGGCAGTCGGAGACCTTCTCCAGGCGCTCGACCCGGCCCTTGCGCGGCGTGCGGGCGATCACCCGTTCCACCGGGGCGGACGGCCTGGCCATCTCCAGCGGCTCTACGGCCACGCCGAAGTGGGAGAACGCGACCGCGGAGGAATGCATCACCACGGCGGCGACAACGTCCGTCAATGTCGACATCGGCTCCTCCCTCCCACGATGCGATTCCGTCGACCCTGGTTATACGGGAAGCGTTACCGATGTGCGACCGCCGGTAGATGAATTCTTGGTAAGGTAAGGCTCGGTCACGCCGCCAGCGCCTCGCGGACCTGGGCGCCCTCGTGCGCCAGAAGCCACTTCTTGCGCGACAGGCCCCCGCCGTAGCCGGTCAGCGAGCCGTTCGTTCCGATCACGCGATGACAGGGCACCACCACCGCCACGGGGTTGGCCCCATTGGCGAGCCCCACCGCGCGCACCGCGCTGGGACGGCCGATCCGTTCGGCGAGGCCACGGTAGCTCAGGGTCTCTCCCGCCGGGATTGAGCAGAGCGCTTCCCAAACCCGCAGCTGAAAGACGGTGCCCGAGGCCTTCCACGGAACACGGTCCAGGGCGGCGGGCTCGCCGGCGAAATAGGCCTCGAAAGCCGGTCGGGTCGGCGAGCGGCCATCGACGAGTGCGGCGCGCGGGTAATGCCGGGCGACCCAGCTGCGCATCTTCGCCTCGTAGTCGGTCCAGTTGAAGGCGCGGAGCACCCCCGCCTCGTCGGAGACCAGCAGGGCCGTGCCGATCGGTGTCTCGAGCCGGTCGAGGGTCAAGGTCTCAGGCTGCACGTTTGGCATCGGTCTTGGTCCTTGTGGTTTGCGGCTGGACCGCCGCGTCGGCGGCCCACAGGTGCTGGGCGGCGTAGGCCCGCCAGGGCCGCCACGCCTGAGAGCGGGCGAGCAGTTCCTGCGGCGTCGGCCGGCGCCCGTCCGGCTCGGTCAGGGCGCGCAGCAGGGCGATGTCGGCGTGCGGGAAGGCGTCCGGCTCACGCAGCTCGCGCAAGGCGATGTACTGCGCGGTCCACTCGCCGACGCCCGGGAGGGCGGACAGGGCGGCGATGGCGCTCTCCAGGTCGGCGCGCGGCGTGAAGATCGAGCGGTCCGCCGCCACCGTCCGGGCGAGGGCCTCGAGGGCGGCGCCCCGGGCGCGGGGCATGCCCAGGGCGGCGATGTCCTCGCCCACCAGCCGCTCGGGGGCCGGGAAGACGCAGGTCAGCCCGAGCGCCGCAGCCGCGGGGTCGTCCATCAGCGCGCCATAGGCCGCCACCAGCCGAGCGGCGAGGTTGCGCGCGGCCGCGACGGTGATCTGCTGGCCCAGGATCGCGCGCACCGCGAGTTCGAAGCCGTCCCAGGCTCCGGGCGCGCGGAGGCCGGGACGGGCCGCGATCATCGGCGCGAGGGTCGGATCCTGCGAGAGGTGCGCCCCGATCAATCCCGGGTCGGCGGCCAGGTCGAACACGCGCCGGATCCGGGCGATCACGGCGGGCAGCGCCTGGACCTTGGGGAAGCGGATCTCGGCGACGAGGAAGTCGCCCTCGCCTGGGGTGACCACCACGACCCCGCAGGCGCCGTCCACCTGCAGGGTCCGGGCGTACCGGCGGGGGCCTACCGTCTCGACCCCCGGGATCGCCCGGGCGGAAAGGAAGCCGATGATCGCATCCCAGTCATAGGGCGCACGGTAGGGCAGTCTCACCGTGATGCCGGACGCCGCCGCGCTCTGCTCGGCGCCCTGGCTGCGGCGCAAGGCGCCCGGGGATCGGCCGAACAGCTGCTGGAAGGTCTCGTTGAAGCGGCGCACGCTCCCGAAGCCGGCGGCCAGCGCCACCTCGGCCATGGGCAGGCGCGTCTCGTGGATCAACTGCTTGGCCAGCAGCACCCGCCGGGTCTGGGCGACCGCGACGGGCGAGGCGCCCAGGTGCTGCTTGAACAGCCGCCTCAGCTGCCGCTCGCCGACCCCTAGCCGGCTCGCCAGCCCGTCCACGTCGCCGCCGTCGAGCGCGCCGGCCTCGATCAGCGACAGCGCCCGGGTCACGGTGTTGGACGTGCCGCGCCAGGCGCCGAGGTCGGGGGAGGACTCGGGCCGGCAGCGCAGGCAGGGGCGGAAGCCTGCCTCCTGGGCCGCCGCCGCGGTCGGGAAGAAGGTCATGTTCTCGGCCTTCGGGGTGCGGGCCGGGCAGATCGGGCGGCAGTAGATGCCGGTGGTCTTCACGCCCGCAAAGATGCGGCCGTCGAACCGGGGGTCCCGGGTGACGAAGGCGCGGCGGCAGGCTTCGAAATCCATATCCATGGTCGCGAGGATGCGCGGCCCGACCCCACGAGTCTCGCGGTTTTCGGACACACATGGGTGGAGACTGGCGGTTTTCGGACGGTGATGGCCACGCGAGCGGCGCAATTCTGCAATGCATCGATACGTCGGCGACACACGACGGCCAAGGTGGCGTGATCCCTTCCGCGCCTCGCGTGTTTGAGCCGCCGAGGGACGCCGCGGCCGAGCAAAGCCGCCGACTAGCCGTCAAGGAGAATGAAGAGCGTGATCGAGCTGACCACGGAGCGCGCAGCGGCGCGCGCCGACCTGCGCCTTGCGCTGCTGGCCTGCGTTGCGACGGTGGCTGTCGCGCCGGCGGTCCTCGCCCAGACCGCGCCCGCCGCCGCAGCCCAGTCGGGCGCCAACCCGTCGGCTGCTGCTCCCGAGGACGACGTGGACGCCGTGGTCGAGGAGCTGGTCGTGGTGGCTGAGACCCGCGAGCAACCGGGCGCCGTGGTCGGGGACATCCCGCCCGAGATCCAGCTCGGCCCCCGCGAGATCCGCTCGCTTGGCGTCAGCTCTGTCGCCGAGCTGCTGGACGCCCTCGCCCCCCAGATCGGCAGCGCCCGCGGGCGCGGCGGCGGCCGGCCCGTCACCCTGGTGAACGGCCAGCGGATCTCCAGCTTCGCCGAGATCCGCGACCTGCCGCCCGAAGCCATCCTGCGCGTCGACATCCTGCCCGAGGAGGTGGCGCTGAAGTACGGCTACCGCGCCGACCAGAGGGTGGTGAACTTCGTGCTGCGGCGGCGCTTCAATGCGCTCACCACCGAGGCGGGCGCGCGGGTCGCCACCGCCGGCGGCCGTGAAGCCTTCGACGCCAACGCCAACATCCTGCGCATTCAGCGCGACACCCGCTTCCAGCTCGATCTGAAGGCCAACCGGTCCACGCCGCTGCTGGAGAGCGAGCGCGACGTGCTGCGCAGCGGCGCCGAGCGGCCCTTCGCGCTAGCCGGCAACGTCACGGCCGCGCCCTTCGGCTCAGGCGAGATCGACCCGGCGCTCACCGCGCTCGCCGGACAGCCCCTTACGGTCGTCGGCGTGCCGACCACCGGCTCGGGCCTGGCCGCCTTCGCCGCCCAGCCGGCGGCGGCCACCAGCGAAGCCCCCTACCGCAGCCTGCTCTCGGAGCAGACCGGGGCCTCGGTGAACGCGGTCCTGACGCGACCGCTTGGCGAGGGGATCGGCGCCACCCTGAACGGCCGGCTGGAGACCACCCAGACCGAGAGCCTGCAGGGCCTCGCCGGGGCGACCCTGACCGTGCCGGCCGGCTCCCCGTTCTCGCCGTTCAGCCGCGCCGTGGAGGTGCAGCGCTTCGCCGGCCTGACCCCGCTCACCCGCCGCAACGATGTGATCGACGCACACCTCGGCTTCTCCGCGAATGGCGCGACCTCAGGCTGGCGCTGGTCGGTCACCGCCAACGCCGACCGCACCCAGGCCGAAACGCTGACGGAGCGCGGCCTGAACACCAGCATCCTCCAGGCGGCGGTCACGGCCGGCCAGGTGAACCCCTTCGCGCCCCTGCCCTCAGGGCTGGTCTTCTATCGCGCGCCGGACCAGGCGAAGTCGGTGGTCACCTCGGCCGACATCGAGGCCCTGGCGCACGGGACGCTGTTCGACCTGCCGGCCGGCGATGTCACGGCCGCGTTGACCGTCGGCGCCTCGACCCTGGACTTCGCCAGCGCGTCCCTACGCTCGGGCGTGGCGCGGGACACCGACCTGGGCCGCGACGTCGGCCGGGTTCAGGCCAATCTCGACGTCCCGCTCACCCGCCGCGACGCGTTCCTCGGCGGCATCGGCAACCTGACGCTGAACTTCAACGCCGCGGCAGAGAAGCTTTCCGACTTCGGCACGCTCACCACCCTCGGGGGCGGGATCAACTGGTCGCCCTTCGAGCGCTTCCGCGTGATCGCCTCGGTCACCGACGAGGAGGGCGCGCCCACCGTCCAGCAGCTGGGCAACCCGCAGATCGAGACGGAGAATGTGCGGGTCTTCGACTATGTGCGCGGCGAGACGGTGGAGGTCACCCAGGTCGAAGGCGGCAACGAGGACCTGCTGGCGGACAGCCGCCGCGTCTTTAAGCTCGGCCTGAACTGGCAGCCGTTCCAGGAGCAGCAGCTCAACTTCCGCGCCGACTACACGCGATCCCGGATCCGCGACGCCATCGCCTCCTTCCCGGCGGTCACCGCCGAGATCGAGCGGGCGTTCCTCAACGAGCGCATCTTCCGCGATGGGACCGGCCGGCTGACGCGCGTCGACGTGCGGCCGGTGAATTTCGAGCGGCAGGACAGCGAGCAGATCCGCTGGGGCTTCAACTACAGCCGGCCGCTGCGCGCCACCCGCCAGCCGCAGTTCACGCCCGAGGAGATGCGCCGCTTCGCCGAGCGCCGCGCGCGGGCGCAGGGGCAGGACGCGCGAGGCCAGAACGCCGGGTCCGTGGCGGCGCCGGGCGCGGCGTCGCCGCCGGGCGAGGCTGGCGCGGCGCGCGGCGAGCGCGGCGGCGGCGGCCAGCGCCAGGGTTTCGGCGGCCCCGGCGGCGGAGGCTTCGGTGGGCCCGGCGGCGGCGGCTTCGGGGGACGCGGCGGCGGCCCAGGCGCAGGCGCGCTGCAGTTCGCGCTCTTCCACACCTGGCGCCTGCAGGAGGAGATTTTCATCCGCCCGGGCGTCGCGCCGCTCGACCTGCTGGAGGGGTCGGCGATCGGGGCCACGGGCGGGACGCCGCGCCACGAGATCGAGGCGCAGGCCGGCGCCTCGCGAAACGGACTGGGCTTCCGAGCCACGGTGCGGTGGCAGAGCGGCACCGAGGTGAACGGCGCCCGGTTCGGGGGCCAGGAGCTGGATTTCTCGGACCTCACCACCGTCAACGTGCGCCTGTTCGCCGACCTCGGGCTCCAGCCCTGGGCGCGTGGCCGCTCCTGGCTGCGCGGGGCCAGAGCCACGCTCTCGGTCGACAACCTGTTCGACGAGCGGCTGGAGGTGCGCGACGCGCAGGGGCTGACGCCGATCAGCTACCAGCCCGACCTGATCGATCCGCTTGGCCGCACCGTGCGCCTCAGCTTCCGCAAGGTGTTCTTCTAAGGCGCTGTATTTCAGACGTTTCCGAACCGCGGCCCGAATAGGGCGGTGGGATGAACCCGCCCCATCGCCGGCGGTTCAGGCGGGCCTCAGCGCCAGGCGTCCATAAGAGGTCCAACGCAGGGCGGACGGCCGGATCCCCCGGCCTCCGCGCCGCAATGGAGACCGAAGATGAAGAAGCTGATGATCGCAGGCCTGGCGCTGTCGATGGCCGCCGGCGCCGCCCTGCCCGCCGCCGCCCAGGATTACCGGGGACGCGACCGCGACGCCCGCATCGAACGCCGCGAGGACCGGCAGGATCGCCGCGAATTCCGGCAGGATCTGCGTCAGGACCGGCGCGAATTCCGCCAGGAGCAGCGCCAGGATCGCCGCGCCTTCCAGCAAGCCCAGCGGCGCTACAACGCCGGCCGCTACTACGCGCCCCGGGGCTACGCCGCCCGTCCCTGGAGCGTCGGCCAGCGCCTGCCGCAGGCCTACTACGCCCAGCCGTACGCGATCCGCGACTACCGAACCTACGGGCTCTACGCCCCGCCGGCCGGCTACCAGTGGACCCGCGTGGGTGACGACGCCGTCCTGACCGCGGTGGTCAGCGGCCTGATCGGCGCGGTTGTCGGCGGCCTGTTCTTCTAAGAGAACCCAGCCTGCGCCGCAGCGCCCCGGAGGCCCCTCCCCCTCCGGGGCGTTCGCCGTTCAGGCACCTGAATTCCAGGTGAACGGCACAGCCCAGGTCCGTTCAGCGGCGTTCAGGCAGGATGGCGGCAACTGAGGAGATCGCCATGAAGAAAGCCCTTCTGATCGCCGCCGCCGCCGCCATGACCTTCGGCAGCGTCGCCACGGCGTCCGCCCAACCCTACGGCTACTATGGGGACCGCTACTACGAGCGGGATTCCGACCGCGACGGCCGGCCCGATCGCCGCGAGTGGAACCGCGACCGCGACCGTGACGGTCGCCCGGACCAGTGGGACCGCTACGACAATCGCCGCGGCCACCGCTACGGCCAGAACCGCTGGCGGACCGGGCAGCACTATCCGTACTACAACAACCGCGGGTACTACATCAGCGACTACCGGGCCTATCGCCTGCCGCCGCCGAGGGCCGGCTATCGCTATTACCGGTCTGACAACGGCGACATCGTCATGGCGGCCATCGCCACCGGCATCATCGGCCTGATCATCGCCGACGCCCTGAACGACAACGACCGCGATCACTACCGCTACGACGGCGGCTACTACGACCGCCGCTGGTAAGGCACGGGGCGGCGGCGCGCCTCGCGCCGCCGCCCTCCCGCCTAGCCCGGGAACATCTCCTTGACGGTGCGCTCCAGCACCACCAGCGGCATGGAGCCCCGACGCAGGACGTCGTGGAACTGCCGCAGGTCGAAGCGGGCGCCCGCCCGCGCCCTCGCCTCCTCACGGATCCGCACCCACTCGGTGTGGCCGATCTTGTAGCTGCACGCCTGACCCGGCCAGATGGCGTAGCGATCGATCTCCCGCTGCGCGCGGCTGCGGACGAAGCCGGTCTTTTGCACCATGTAGTCGGTCGCCCGCTCGCGGCTCCAGCGCCGGGCGTGCATGCCGGTGTCGACGACCACCCGCACGGCCCGGAACTGCAGCGACTGCAGGTACCCGATGCGGCCGAGAGGATCGCCCTCGTACGCCCCCAACTCGTCGGCGAGCTGTTCGGCATAGAGGCCCCAGCCTTCCCCGTGGGCGGCGAAGCCCAGCCCCACCTGGCGCAGGCGTGGGATCTCGGTGGAGGCGAGCGAGATCGCGCCCTCCCATTGGTGGCCCGGAAGCGCCTCGTGGTAGGTCAGCGTCGGCAGCGTGAACTTCGGCCACTCGGCCGTGTCCTTGAGGTTGATGTAGAACCGCCCAGGTCGCGAGCCGTCCAGCGCCGGCGGGGTGGCGTAGCCGTTGGGCGCGCCATCCTCGATCTCCGGCGGCACCCGCACGATCTCCACTGGCGTCTTGGGCAGCGTCTGGAACGCCCGCGGCATCTTTGCCCGCATGGCCTCGGTCTGCACGTTCAGGGCCGCCAGCAGGGCGGCGCGGCCGGCGTCGGTGTTCGGGTAGAGCTGGTCCGGCCGCTTGGAGAGCTGGGTCACCCGCTCGCCGACCGTTCCGTCCGTGAGCCCCTGGGCCCGCAGCAGGGCGTCCAGCTGGGCTTCCAGCTCCGCCACCTGGCGCAGGCCGAGCTCGTGGGCCTGGTCCGGGCTGAGTGTGGTGGTGGTCTGGAAGGCGAGCGCGCCGGCGTAGAACGCTTCCCCGTCCGGCAGCTTCCAGACGCCCGGATCCGGCTTTGCCTGGGGGCGCAGCGCCTGCACGGCGGCGATCTGCCGGTCGAGCGCCGGATAGACCTTCCCGGCCACGACCGCGGCCGCGCGGCGGCTCCAGTCCCCCGTGATCCTGCCCTCCGTCGTCCGGCGGACGAGCGACGTCACCAGGCCGCTGGCCTCCGGCGCCGGCTCGCGCAGCTTGCGGAGCTGGGCGAGCGTCGCGTCCAGCGCGAAGTCGGGCGCCAGCACGCCGCGGGCGGCGTCCTTGCGGACGTCGGCGGTGTTGGCGTCCAGGGCGCCGGCGAAGGCTTCCAGGCGCGCGAGGTAGGCCTCGGCGTCGGCGGCGGTCTTCACCGGATGGACGCTGTCGAGGAAGTCCGGGACCGACTGGTAGACGCCCGACAGCTGGCTGAGCACATAGGGGGAGAAGGGCGCGTAGGAGAAACCGGCGGCGCCCTCGCCGAAGGTGAAGCGCTCGCCGCCCGCCACGATCTGCTCGTAGGCGTAGGCGACGACGTCGAGATCGGCCCGGCTCGCGGCGGAGAGCTTCGCCCGGTCGATCTGCCGAAGCCGGCCAAGCCTGGCCTTGCGCCCCGCCACCCAAAGAGCGCGGCTGGCCGAGGAGACGTCGTTCAGCCGGCGGCGCTGGCCGGCGCGCGGGCCCACGTCGAGGCCGAGGGTCGTCGCGAGCTCGGGGGCCTCGTCGAGGTCCGCTTCCCAGAAGGCGTCCAGCAGGCGCCGCAGGCGGGCGTCCTCGGCTCCGGCGGGGGCCGCCCAGGCGGGGGCGGCGCCCGCGACGACGAAGGCTGCGCCGCTGCGCAGCAGGGTCCGGCGGTGCATGTGGGTCTCTCTCAAAGGTCGGCCTGCGGGCGGAGCGCCAGCAGGGCGAGGAAGCTGACAAGGGCGGCGACGCTGAGGTAGAGGCCCACGAGGCCGAGGCCGCCGCGATCGGCGAGCCACTGGGCGGCCATGGGGGCCAAGCCGCCGCCGAGGATGCCGCCGACGTTGAACGCCACGGAGACGCCCGTGTAGCGGACCCGGGCCGGGAAGAGGCTGGGCAGGAAGGCGCCGAGCGGGCCGTAGACCAGGCCCATCATGACGAGGCCGAGCGACAGGAAGGCCCAGATGAGCACCAGGGAGCCTGAGCCCATCATCGGCCCCAGCCCCAGGCCCGTGAGGACCGTGAGCACGCAGCCGGTCATCAGGACCCGACGCGGCGACGTGGCGTCCGCCCAATACCCGGCGACGATGATGCCGGCGGCCATGAAGCCGATGGCGGCGAGCTGCACGCCCAGGAAGGTTTCGCGGCTGTAGCCCAGCTTCGTGGTGCCGTAGCCGAGGGCGAAGGCGGTGGTGATGTAGAAGATGGCGAAACAAGCGACGACGGCGAAGGTCCCGCCCAGGGTGGCCAGGGCGTGGCGGCGGAACAGCTCGGCGAACGGCACACTGGGCGGCGGCGCTTCCTTCAAGGCCGCGGCGAAGGCGGGGGTTTCGGTCAGCTTCAGCCGCACCCACAGGCCGACGCCCACCAGGGCGACGCTGAGCAGGAACGGGATGCGCCAGCCCCAGGCGACGAACTGTTCGGGCGTGAGCAGCACGCCCAGCAGCAGGAAGAGGCCGTTGGCGGCCAGGAAGCCCACGGGGGCGCCGAGTTGCGGGAACATGCCGAAGCGGGCGCGCCAGCCGGGCGGGGCGTTCTCCACCGCCAGCAGGGCCGCCCCGCCCCACTCCCCGCCGAGGCCGAAGCCCTGGCCGAAGCGCAGCACGCAGAGGAGGAAGGGCGCCAGCCAGCCAGCCTGCTGGTAGGTGGGCAGGAAGGCGATGGCCACCGTCGAGCCGCCCATCAGCAGCAGGCTGGCCACCAAGGTCGACTTGCGCCCGATGCGGTCGCCGAAGTGGCCGAAGAAGGCCGCGCCCAGGGGGCGGGCGAAGAAGGCGAGCGCGAAGGTCGCGTAGCTGCTCATCAGCTGCGCCGAGGCCGAGGCCTTGGGGAAGAACAACTGGCCGAACACCAGCGAAGCCGCCGTCGCGTAGATGTAGAAGTCGTAGAACTCGACCGCCGTGCCGACCAGGCTGGCCGTCAGGATCCTGCGGTTCGACGCGCCGCCCGCGCTCTGTGTGGCCATGTGAGACTCCCCCTCGCCTCTTCTTAGATCGTCCCGGCGGCGCTTGTCGCGGTCGCACTCCAGCCCGGTCTGCGGGACTGAGGAAGGCTCGGGGGAGAGGCGGTCCGACTTAGCGGCCTGCGGGAGGCGGGAAGGCCGCCTCCTCCTCGTCGGGCTCCTCGGGCGCGGCCGCGATGGCGGTGGGCGCCAGCGGCGGGGCGGGCGCCGGGCGGCCATAGGGGATCGCCTGCACCGGCAGGCGCTTGACCGCCGAACTCATCACCGTGCGCCACAGCTCGGCGGGCGCCCCGCCCCCGGTGATCCGGCCCATGGGGGCATTGTCGTCGCGGCCCAGCCAGGAGCAGGCGGCGAGCCCGCCCGTGTAGCCGCAGAACCAGGCGTCCTTGTAGTCGGACGTGGTGCCGGTCTTGCCCGCGACATCGTGGCCGGCGATCTGCGCCTTGGCGCCGGTGCCGCTGGCGATGACGGCGCGCAGCACGCGGTTCAGGTGGCTGAGCGCGGGGTTCTGCACCACCGGCGTCCAGCTGGGCGGCTTGCGCTGGTAGAGCAGCTTGCCGCCGGCTCCGCGGATCCGCTCGATTCCATAGGCCTGCACCCGGCTGCCGCCGTTCGAGAACACCGCATAGGCCTGCGTCATCTCCAGCGGGGTGACGAGGGTCGTGCCGAGCGCCATGGCCGGGTCGGTGTTGACCTGGGAGGCGACCCCCAGCCGGCGCGCGGTGGCGGCGACGTTCTGGCGGCCCACCATGTCGGCGATCCGTGCGGCCACGGTGTTGGTCGACGAGGCCACCGCCCGCTCGAGGGTGATGGGCCCGAGGAAGCCTTCGTCGTAGTTTCGCGGGCTCCAGTTGGCGATGGTCACCGGCTCGTCCACCACCGGATCGTCCGGCTTCCAGCCCGCCTCCAGGGCGGTGAGGTAGACGAAGGGCTTCCACGCCGAGCCGGCCTGCCGCTTGGCGGTGGCGGCGCGGTTGTAGGGCGCCTTGGCGTAGTCCGTGCCGCCGACCATGGCGCGGACCCGGCCGGCCCCGTCGATCGTCACCACGGCCCCCTGGAGCTGGGGAGCCGCAGCCGCGGCGCGGCGCACGGCGGTGGCGGCCGTGCGCTCCAGCTGGGCGTCGAGGGTCGTCTCGACGACGATGTCCTGCTTGAGGCCGCCGGTCAGCTTGCGGGTCTCGCCGTCCAGCCAGTCCAGGAAGTACTGGGCGGCGTCATTGGGGGCGGACTTCCAGACCTTCGGCGGGGCGGCCAGGGCCTGGGTGCGCTGGGCGGGCGTGATGGCGCCGGTCTCGACCATGGCGTCCAGCACCAGCCTGGCCCGGGCAAGGTTGGCCTCCGGCTCCTCAACCGGGTGATAGTTCACCGGCGACTTCATGATCCCGGCCAGCATGGCCGACTCCATGATGGTCAGCTTCGCGGCGGGCTTGTTGAAGTAGCGCTGCGCCGCCGCCTCGATCCCGTAGGCGCCGGAGCCGAAGTAGACGCGGCTCAGGTAGAGGCCGAGGATCTGTTTCTTGCTGTAGGTGCGCTCCAGCTGGACGGCGTAGAGCAGCTCGGTCGCCTTGCGCTCGATCGTCCGGTCCTGGGTCAGGTAGAGGTTGCGGGCCAGCTGCTGCGTGATGGTCGAGGCCCCCTGGCGCGCGCGGCCCTCGCTGGCGGCGACCACCACCGCGCGGGCGATGCCGCGGGGATCGAAGCCGGTGTGCTCCCAGAACCGCCGGTCTTCGATCGCCACGAAGGCGGCGGGCACATGCGCCGGCAGGCGGGCCAGATCGACCGGCGGCGCATAGCGGCCGCCGCGGACGCCGATCACCTGGCCGGTGCGGTCCAGGTAGGTGATCTGCGCCTCGCGCCGGATCGGCGGCAGGGCGGGCAGCTCGGGCGCGGCGATCGTCGGACCGGCGACGAGCACCGAGGCTGAAGCAAGCAGGGCGAACACGGAAGCGTCTCTCCTTCGGCGGCGCCCCCTCGAGGCGCCGGTCGACACGCCGCCCCCTTGTGGCGGCGCGCCCGAGCCCCGCCAAGATAATTCGCCGTAATGCAGCCCTGCATGACGGGTCGTGCAGTCGCGGTGCAGGCGCAAAAGAAAGGCCGCGCTCGTCAAAGCGCGGCCAAGTCAAAGGGAGGAAACGCCCCAAACGGGACCCCCAAGACATGGCGGCAGTTGGGCCGGCCTGCAACCGGTGTCAGGCCGCGTCGGGACCGGATTTGGGCCGGCGCCCAGCAAACAGGCGCCGCCGTTTCCGCGAGCCAAATCGTTCAGCAACCGGCCTGTGCCGAAGGTCACAGCGGCCCCTGCGAAAAACGCATACCGGCTCTGCATTCCCGCTCATTGCAGCTGCGCCATCACGGCGCATATGAGCTCCACCACGCCAGCCAAGCCGACCGCCATGACCGCCGCCACCCCGCTTCGCCGCCCCTCCCCCAACCGCCGCCGGCTGATCGGCCGTACGGCGCTGTGGTCGGCAGCCGCCGTGGCCGTGGTGCTGAAGGTGACGCTGCCGATCTTCTGACGCGGCGCTACTTCGTCCCGTACATCCGGTCCCCGGCGTCGCCGAGGCCCGGCAGGATGTAGCCGTGGTCGTTCAGCCGCTCGTCCACGGCGGCGGTCCACACCTTCACGTCCGGATGGTGGCCAAGGAAGTTGGAGACACCCTCCGGCGCCGCCAGCAGGCAGGCCATCCGGATGTCCTTGGCGCCGGCCTCCTTCAGCCGGTCGACGGCGGCGATCGCCGTGTTGCCGGTGGCCAGCATGGGATCGACGACGATCACCAGGCGGTCGGCCAGGTCCGCCGGGGCCTTGAAGTAGTACTCTACGCAGCCCAGCGTGATGGGGTCGCGATAGAGCCCCACGTGGGCCACGCGCGCCGCCGGCACCAGCTCCAGCATGCCTTCCAGCATGCCCATGCCAGAGCGGAGGATGGCGGCGAACACCAGCTTCTTGCCGGCGATGGTAGGCGCCGACATCGGCATCATCGGCGTCTCGATCTCCACCGTCTCCAGCGGCAGGTCGCGGGTGACCTCGTAGCAGACAAGGCTGCCGATCTCCTTCAGCAGCTGGCGGAAGCTCTTGGTGGAGGTGTCCTTCTTCCGCATCAGGGTCAGCTTGTGGCGGACCAGCGGGTGGTCGACGACGGTGACGCCCTTCATTGTCCCATCCCTCTCAGAAAACCGTGCCGTCGCTGAGGATCTTCAGCGGCGGCCCGCCATCGGCGCGGCGCTCGCGGGCGACCCGCCGGCCCGCGGCCCACGAGCCGCCCTCCAGCACCCGAGCCAGAGGGAAGGCCTCCCCCGTCACCCCCAGCCGCTCGCGCACCAGCGGCGCCAGCCGGTCCAGCAGGGCGACGGTCAGCGCCCGCCAGCCGACCACCAGCGGGCCGTCCACCGGATGCTCCCGCGCCAGGTCGGCGGGATCCCTCAGGGCGAGCACGCCGGTGTCCACGAACAGGCCGCCGTTGCGGTATTCGGCCAGCCCGGTCAGCCCGTCGATGTCGACCACCTCGATCCCCGCCCACTGCAGCGGCTCGATCAGCGAATAGCTCATCCACTGGCTGAGCTTGTGGATCGGCACGAAGCCATCCACCGCGGGATGGCGCCAGCAGTCGCCGAGCGGCACGCCGTCGAGGCTGAGCCGGCCCGGCCAGATGGGGCCAAGCTCGGCCAGCAGCACCTCGAGGATCACCGGCGCCGGGAGCCGGCCGCCCTCGGCGCGGGCGGCCATCTGGTCGAACAGCCGCGAGGGCCGGCCCACCGTCTCGCCAAGCCGGCGCAGCAGCGCCGCGCGGCCGTCGACGCCGACCAGCGGATTGTCCTCGGAAACCTGGAAGGCCTCCGCCACCGAGGCGGCGGTCACCTGGGAGAGATCGTCCAGCGCGCCCGCCTGCCACATGCGCAGCGAGGCGACGCCGAGCCCCTCTGAGCGCGCCAGCTCCGCGCCCGTGGCGTCCCGGTAGCGCCAGCCCGGCCCGGCCCCGGCGTCCAGCAGGACCGACGGGATCACCAGGTCGAACGCCGCCCGGCCGAGCGCCGTCCGATCGGCGGGCTTGCTCGCCTCGGCCCAAAGGTCGCGCCCGCCTGCGTTGAAGTGCCGCCAGCGGGCATGGAAGGGGACGTTCAGGTCCGGATAGTTCGCCCGGACCGTCTCGGTTGTGAGGTCTGCGGCCGCGTCCAGCTTCGCCAGATCCACGCGCCACTCGTCGAGGCCGCCGTCCAGGGCGATCGCCAGCAGCTCGTGCGCACGCGCCCGCACGGCGGCGGCCGACAGAAGGTCGGCGGCGGAATTCAGATCCACGGTTCGCGCCTCGATCAGAACTTGTCGAGGTCGCGGCCAACGACCTTGGTCAGGTCGGACGTCGCGCCATCCGGCGTGAAGTAGCCGGCCGCCTTCTTGGCCTCCATCTCCACGCTGGCGTCCGGCGGGATCAGGTAGTCCGGGATCGGCACGCGCTCGCCGATCTCGACGCCGCCTTCCACCAGGGCGTCGTACTTCATGTTGGACATGGAGACGAACCGGTCGATCCGGCGGATGCCCAGCCAGTGGATGATGTCGGGCATCAGCTGCTGGAAGCGGGCGTCCTGCACGCCGGCGACGCATTCGGTGCGTTCGAAGTAGGTCGCCGCCTGGTCGCCGCCGGGCTGCCGCTTGCGGGCGTTGTAGACCAGGAACTTGGTGACTTCGCCGAGCGCCCGGCCTTCCTTGCGGTTGTAGACGATCAGCCCCGTGCCGCCGGCTTGCGCGCTCTGCACGCACTCCTCGATGCCATGGGTCAGGTAAGGCCGGCAGGTGCAGATGTCCGAGCCGAACACGTCCGAGCCGTTGCACTCGTCGTGCACCCGGCAGGTCAGGCTCACCGTCCGGTCGCCGAGCTTGGCGGCGTCGCCGAAGATGTAGAGGGTGATGCCGCCGATCGGCGGGAGGAAGACCTGCATGTCGGGGCGCGTCACCAGCTCGGGGTACATGCCGCCGGTCTGTTCGAAGAGCGTGCGACGCAGCGTCTGCTCGTCGGTCCCGAACCGCTCGGCGATGCCCGGCAGCCACCAGACCGGATCGATGGCGGCCTTGGTGACGGAGACGTCGCCTCCCTCGTGCACCACCTCGCCGTCCGGCTTCAGCCGGCCCTTGGCGATCGCATCGTGGATCTCCGGCAGGTCGATGCGGGCCTTGGTGACGGCGATGGTCGGGCGGATGTCGACGCCCTCCGCCAGCTCGTCTGCGAAGTCGGCCGCAACGCGGTGGCCCCAGGGGTCGAGGCTAACGATGCGGCCGGGTTCGCTCCACTGCGGGTGCGGGCCGACGTCCACCACCGGATGGGTGTTGTGCAGCTCGGGCCGCGCCAGCGGGTTCATGGCGCCGGCGGAGATCGCCAGTGCGCGATAGACCGAATAGGCGCCGCCGTGCGCCCCGATGGCGTTGCGGTCGGGGCCCGCGTTAGCGGTCGCCACCACCGGGCCGCGCTCACGGGCGGTAGGGGCGTCCCAACGGATCGGGAAGCGGCTCGCAGCCCCGGCGCCCGGGTGCGAGGTCAGACGAATGTGCGATGTCCTGTTGCCGGACATGGGTGGGAAACCCTCCAGAGTCGGAAAGGCCCTGCCGCCGGTTCGCCGGCGCAGGGCCTTTGAGAGCGAACTCTGATCCTAACCCCTGAACTTGGCAATATTTCCTGAAGAGCCGGGCGCCGGCTTAGCCGCCGCCGATGCCGTCCATCACCTTGCCCGTGCCGTCGCACTCGGGGCACGGCTGGTCGTCGAGGCGCCCGCTACCTGAGCACCGCGGGCAGAGGTTCTCGCCAGCCGAGCTGTCGTCCTGCGGCGGGGCGTTGGGTTGGGCGGGGTCGGTCATCGGGTTTAGCTGCTGAGCCCCTCGGGCACGACGCGGACGCCTTCGCTCGCAGGGGCGGTGTTCAGGCCGTTCATCATCGAGAACAGGCCGAGCGGGGATCCGAAGAGCATGAAGAACCACATGCCCTCGTAAACCGGACGGCGCCGCGGCTGTTCCCGAAGAGCGGGCGTTGCCTTTCGGCGCGGGCCTGCGCATCACGCGGATGTGTCGACGAAACGCCAGGCCTTCCGCGCGAGCCTCCTGCACCTGCTGGACGACCCCTGCGCCGCCGGCGACCAGGCCGCCGTCTGGCACGAGGACGGCCTGCTTCTGGTGGAGGACGGCCATGTGGCCGCGGCCGGAGCCTGGGCCGAGCTCGCCCCCGCCCTGCCCGCAGGCACGCCGGTCGAGGCGCTCCCCGGTCGGATCCTCACCCCCGGCTTCATCGACGCCCACGTGCACTACCCGCAGACCGACGTGGTCGCGGCCTGGGGCGCCCGGCTTCTGGACTGGCTGGCCACCCACACCTTCCCGGTGGAGCAGGCGTTCGAGGACCGCGCCCATGCCGACGAGGCCGCCGCCTTCTTTTTGGACGAGCTGCTGCGCAACGGCACCACCAGCGCCCTGGTGTTCGGCACCGTTCATCGCACCTCGGTGGACGCCCTGTTCGAGGCGGCGCTCGCCCGCAACATGCGCCTAATCGGCGGCAAGGTGCTGATGGACCGCAACGCCCCGGCGGCGCTCTGCGACACGGTCGAGACCGGCCGCGCCGACTCGGAGGCCCTGATCCGCGCCTGGCGCGGGCGCGGGCGGCTCGGCTACGCCGTGACCCCACGGTTCGCGGTGACCTCCTCCGACGCCCAGCTGGCGATGGCCGGCCAGCTCGCCGCCGATCACCCGGACATCCTGGTCCACACCCACATGAGCGAGAACCTCGAGGAGATCGCCACGGTGGAGGGCCTGTTCCCCGAGCACGGCAGCTACCTCGGGGTCTATGAGCGCTTTGGCCTGGTCACCGGCCGCTCGGTGCTCGCCCACTGCGTCCACACCGAAGCCGCCGACCTGCGCCGGCTGGCCGCCGCCGGAGCCTCGGCCGCCTTCTGCCCGTCTTCGAACCTGATGCTCGGCTCGGGCCTGTTCTCCCTCAAGCAGGCCTGCGACTGCGGGACCCAGGTGGCGCTCGGCACCGACATCGGCGCAGGGGCGAGCTTCTCGCTGCTCAGCACGATCGGCGAGGCCTATCGGGTCGGCCAGCTGCAGCACGAGCCGCTCGATCCGCTCCACGCCCTCTATCTCGCCACCCTGGCGGGCGCCCGGGCCCTGAAGATCGACCACCGCGTGGGCAACTTCGCGGTCGGCAAGGAGGCGGACTTCGTGGTGCTCGACCTGGCGGCCACGCCGCTGATGGCCCGGCGCACCGCGGCCGCCCGAACCCTGCGGGACCGGCTCTTCGCCCTCTCCATCCTGGGGGACGACCGCGCCATCGAGCGGACCTACCTCATGGGCCGGCTGGCGCATGCGCGGGGCGGCGCGCTAGGCTCCGCCGCATGACCGACCTCTCCGCCTTCATCCGCGCCCTGCCCAAGGCCGAGCTCCACCTGCACATCGAAGGCAGTCTGGAGCCCGAGCTGATGTTCCAGCTGGCGCGCCGCAACAAGGTCGCCCTGCCGTTCAAGTCCGTGGAGGAGGTCCGCGCCGCCTACGCCTTCTCCAACCTGCAGGACTTCCTGGACATCTACTACCAGGGCGCCGACGTGCTCCGGACGGAGGAGGACTTCCGCGACCTTGCGATGGCCTATTTCGGCCGCGTGGCGCAGGACGGCTGCCGGCACGTGGAGCTGTTCTTCGACCCGCAGACCCACACCGACCGCGGCATCCCCTTCCAGGTGGTCGCCGACGGCCTGCTGGCCGGCATGGCCGAGGCGGAACGGGACCTGGGGATCACCTCGAAGCTGATCCTCTGCTACCTGCGGCACCTGCCGGAGGAGGCCGCTCTCGACACCCTCAGACAGGCCGAGCCCTATCTCGACCGGATCGCCGGGGTGGGCCTGGACTCCTCTGAAGTGGGCCATCCGCCCTCGAAGTTCGCCCGCGTCTTCAAGGCCTCGCGCGAGCGCGGCCTGAAGCTGGTCGCCCACGCCGGCGAGGAAGGCCCGCCGGCCTATGTGTGGGAGGCGCTGGACGTGCTGGGCGTCGACCGCATCGACCACGGCAACCGCGCGCTGGAGGACCCGAGGCTGGTGGAGCGGCTCGCCCGCGAGGGCATGACCCTCACCGTCTGCCCGCTTTCGAACCTGAAGCTCTGCGTCGTCGACGACCTCACGACCCACCCGCTGAAGCGGATGCTGTCGCTCGGTCTGCGCGCCACCGTGAACTCGGACGACCCGGCCTACTTCGGCGGTTATCTGGGCGACAACTGGACAGCCGCCGCCACCGCCGTCGGCCTCACGCGCGACGAGCTGGTGACCCTGGCGCGCAACAGCTTCGTGGGCTCCTTCCTGTCCCCCGACGAGAAGGCCAGGCGGGTGGCCGAGATCGACGCCTGCGTGGCGGCCGCCTGACCATGCTGGAGCGGCTCTTCCAGCTCTCGGCGCGCGGCACGAACGTCCGCACCGAGGTGCTGGCGGGGCTGACCACCTTCCTGACCATGGCCTACATCGTGGTGGTGAACCCCTCGGTGCTGGGCCAGGCGGGCATGCCCGTGGCCGGCGTGGCTGCGGCCACCTGCATCGCGGCGGCGATCGGCTGCCTGCTGATGGGCCTGCTCGCCAACTATCCGATCGCGCTCGCCCCCGGGATGGGGCTGAACGCCTACTTCGCCTTCACGGTCGTGGGGGCCATGGGCGTGCCGTGGCCCACGGCGCTCGGGCTGGTGTTCGTCTCCGGCGTCGCCTTCCTGCTTCTGACGCTCGCCGGGGTGCGGCAGCTGATCGTCAGCGCGATCCCGAAGAGCCTGTTCGCCGCCATCGCCGCGGGGATCGGCCTGTTCATCGCCTTCATCGGCTTACGCAGCGCCGGCATCGTCACCGGCAATCCCGGCACCCTTGTGGGCCTCGGCGACCTGAAGCAGCCGACGGCGCTGCTGGCGGTGCTCGGCCTCGGCATCGTGGCCGCGCTGCAGGTGCTCCGGGTGCGGGCCGGCATCCTCATCGGCATCGTGGCCACCACCCTGCTCGGATGGGCGCTGGGACTGGCGAGGTTCGATCCCGAGCCCTATTCGGCGGCCGAGATGACCGCCACCGCCTTCCGGCTCGACATCCCGGCGGCGCTCGGGATCGGCGGCCACGGCTTTGGCCTCGCCCTCCTGGAGATCCTCTTCGTCTTCCTGTTCGTCGACCTGTTCGACAACGTCGGCACCCTGGTGGCCGTGTCCAAGCGCGCGGGACTGATGCAGCCGGATGGGACGATCCCGCGGCTGAACCGCATCCTGTTCGCCGACGCGGGCGCCACCATCGCCGGCTCCCTGGCCGGCACCAGCACCGTGGTGAGCTATATCGAGAGCGCCTCCGGCGTGTCGGCGGGCGGCCGCACCGGGCTGACGGCTGTCGTGGTCGGCCTGCTCTTTCTTCTCACCCTCTTCGTGGCGCCCTGGGTGCAGCTGATCCCCGCGGCCGCGACCGCGCCGGCCTTGGTGCTGGTCGGCGCGATGATGATGGCGCCGCTGGCAGAGGTCGATTGGGACGACCCGGTGGTTGCGATCCCGGCCTTCCTGACGCTCATCGCCATCCCGCTCACCTTCTCCATCGCCAACGGATTGGCGATGGGGGTCCTGGCCTATGCGGTGCTGAAGCTGGTGGCTCGCCGGGTGACGCGCGCCGACGTGCTGCTGTTCGGCCTGGCGGCGCTGTTCCTGGCGCGGTTCGCCTATATGTCCGCCGGCTGAACCCCCGCCCCACCCTCGTTCTCCGCCGCCTCCGCCTCGCGCAGCCACTGCTCGGCCAAGGCGAAGAACTGGGCGCGGATCGACATCTCGTTGCAGCTCTCGGCGATCTCGCTGGCCGCTAGGGCCCGTAGGACATAGCTCCGCGGTGAGGGCTCCGCCATCATGTCTGCTCTCCTGCCCTGGCCCGTGGCGAACCGGACGACGGCTCCCGGAGTTCCTAAGGCGAAGTCGGGGAGATGCCGCTTGCCGGAGGCAGGCTGCGCCCCCTAGATCACGCAGACGCCCGGCCGCGCCATTCCGGCGCCAGCCAGGGCTCATGCGCGGGGGGCGAGGTCGGGACATGGCTCTGGTGAAGCGGTCGACGCTGGCGACGCGTGGGCGGCCGGCCGCCAAGGGCGGCGCTGAAGCGGAAGCGGCGGACGTCGCCCCGGCGCCCCGGCCGAAGCGCACGCGCGCGGCCGGCGGCCGGCGCCAGACCGTCGCCGAACGCATTGGCGCGGCCACCCACCAATTGGCGGGCGGCGTGTCCGAGGCGGCGTCCGCCGCCGAGGAGCTGCGGCGGGCTCTGGAGCAGATCGCGAGCGCCGCGGAAGAGGCGGCGGGCGCGAGCCATCAGTCGCTGGCGTCCGTAACGGCGCTTGCGGCGGCTTTCGGCCAGGCCCGCGAGCGGGCGGAGGGGGCGCGACGGCGCATCGACGCCCTGCAGGCGCTGGTGGCGGAGACGGGGGCCCAGGTGGAGGGCGCCGTCGCCGCCGTCCAGTCCAACGCCGCGCGCCAGCTGAACTCGGTCGAGGTGATCGGCGCCCTGGAGGGTCGCGCCGCCCAGATCGGCGAGATCACCCGCGCGGTCGCGGAGATGTCAGATCAGACCAACCTGCTGGCGCTCAACGCCGCGATCGAGGCCGCGCGGGCCGGCGACAATGGGCGGGGATTCGCGGTGGTCGCCGACGAGGTGCGAGCCCTCGCCGAGAACGCCGAGCGCCGGGCCGGCCAGGTGGGCGGTCTGGCGTCCGCCATCGTCGACGACGTGCGGACCCTCTCGGAGAAGGTCCGCGGCGCTGCCGAGCGGGCCACGGCGGAGGCCGAGGCTGGCGGGGCCGTCGGGCGCGACCTTCTCGAGATCCGACGCCAGATGAACGCGCTGTCGGACGGCTCGCAGTCGATCCTGCTGGCTGCGGTCGAGGCCGACGCGGCGGCCCGCGAGACCCAGCGCGGAGCCGAGAGCATCTCCAGCGCCGCCGAAGAGCAGTCGGCCGCCGCGGCCGAGGCGCAGCGCGCCGTCCAGCAGCAGGCCACCTCGCTGGAGGAAAGCGACCGTACGGCGCAGGCCCTGGCCGAGTTGGCCGAGAGCCTTGAGGACGGCGCTGCGGTGGAAGGCCGGGCGCAGGACGTCGCCGCCGCCGCTGAGGAGTTATCCGCCGCCGTTCAGGAGCTGTCGGGCGCCGCCGCCGAAATCCTGGTGGCGATCGAACAGATCTCCCGTGGCGCCCAGGTGCAGGCCGCCGCCACCCAGCAGGCGACCGCCGCCATGGGCCAGATCGAACGCGCCGCCGACCGAACGCGGGCGGCCGCCGCCGACGCGCTGACCCAGGCCGAGGCGGTGCAGCGCCTGCTGACCGACAGCCGCACCGCCATGCGGCGGATGACGGACGGGGTCGCCGCGGCGCTCGCGGACACGCGGGCCAGCGCGGAGCGCGCCGGCGAGTTGGAGGAGTCCGGCCGGCTGATCGACAAGCAGGTGGACGCCATCGCCCTGATAGCCGTGCAGACCACCATGCTGGCCGTGTCCGGCGCGGTGGAGGCGGCCCGCGCCGGCGAGGCGGGGCATGGCTTCGCCACCGTCTCCGGCGACATCCGCACGCTCGCCCGGGAATCGGCCGAGAACGCCGACAAGGTGAAGGACGTGGTCCGTGGGCTGCAGATCCAGGTGGCGACGGTGCGCCCGGACCTGGAGCAGATCGTCGGCGCCGCCGAGAGCGAGATCGCGCGCAACATCGCCATCGACGAACGCCTGGCCACCGTGGAGGCGGACGTCGCCGTGGTCCGCGCCGGCGCGGCCGAGAGCCTTCAGGCCGCCGAGAGCGTGCTGGCGGCGACGCGAGAGGTGCTGGCGGGCATGCAGCAGGTGGCCGCCGCCGCCGAGGAGGCCGGCGGCGCCGCGGCCCAGTCGGCCGCCGCCGCCCGCCAGCAAGCGCGCGGCGCGGAAGACCTGGCGGCCGCCATCGAGGAGATCGCCGAACTCGCTGACGCTCTCCAGACCGGCGAGGCGTGAGACGATGGCCGCCGCGGGCGCCGTGCTGACGTTCCGGGTGGGAGATCGCCGCCTGGCTGTGGCTGCCGACGAGGTGGCCGAGGTGGTCCGCCGGCCGCGGATCACGCGCGTTCCCCACGCCCCCGCCGGGCTGGCGGGGGTGGCGAGCATACGCGGCGAGGTCGCGCCGGTGGTGGCGCTGGCCCGGGTGCTGGGCGGCGAGGAGTCCCAGGCCACCGACCGCAGCCGGATCGTCGTGCTGCATGGCGCGCCGCCGCTCGGACTGGCGGTGGACGAGGTCACCGGGCTTGCCGACGGCGAGGCGACCCCCGGCGGCCTGCTGCTGACCGAGGCGGGCGAGACCCGCATCCTGGCCGTCGACGAGTTGCTCGCGGCGCAGTTCGCCGGCCTGAGCCGCAATCGCGCCGCGCGGGCGACGCCCAGCCGCGCCCTCACGGAAGCGACGTCCGCAGAGACGCAGGTGGCCCTCCTGGGCTTCCGCCTCGCCGGCCAGCCCTACGCCCTCCCGCTCGAGACGGTTCGGGAGGTGGTGGCGCTTCCGCGCGCGATCGCCGCCTTGCCCCGCACGGACGCAGCCATGCTCGGCGTGGTCGACTTCCGGCGCGGCCTGCTGCCGGTCGTGGCGACCCGCGTGCTGCTCGGTTTGCCGGGCGAAGCCCCTGGCGGCGGCGCCCGCGTGATCGTCACCGCCATCGGCGACTCTCGGGTGGGGCTGGTGGTCGACCAGCTCACCTCCATCCTGCGGGCGTCGGAAGCCGCCATAGGCCCCGTGCCGCGCGTGCTGAACCGAGGCGCGGGAGAGGCCCATATCGACGCCATGCTGCGCACCGTGGACGACGGCCTGGTCTCCGTCCTGGCGCCCGAACGGCTGTTCCGCGACGAGACCGTCGCCCAGATCCTCGAGGACGGGCGCCAGAAGGGAACCGAGATGACCACCGCCCGCGAGCGTCGCACCGGCCAGCGGTTCCTGATCTTCGGCCTGGGGGAAGAACGCTATGGCTTTCCCATCGAGGCGGTGCAGGAGGTCGTGACGCTGCCGGAAACCGTCACCCGCCTGCCGCGCGCTCCGGCCTTCGTGGCGGGCGTGATGAACCTGCGCGGCGCGCCTTTGCCGGTGGTGGACCAACGCCGCCGCTTCGGTGTGCCGGGTTCGGCCGCGGGCCGGCCTCGGGTGATCGTCACGCGAGTGGGCGAGACCCTGGTGGGCTTCGCCGTGGACACGGTGACCGAGATCCTGGAGGCGCCTGAGGAAAGCGTCTCTGCAACGCCCGAGCTGGGCGCAGACGCGGCCCGGCTTTTCGACCGCGTGGCCCAGCTGACGGCGGACGGCGGCATGGTGCTGCTCGTCAATCCACAGGAGCTGCTGGACCGCGCCGAGGCTGACCTGCTCGCCGCCCTGGCCGACGGAGCTCAGCTCGCTCCGTGACGCGCGTCCTCGTCGTCGACGACTCTGCCCTGGCCCGGCGGCTGCTGGGCGATCTCTTCGAGGCCGAGCCCGGCTTCGAGGTGGCCTATGCGCGCAACGGGGTCGAGGCCTTGGACTCGCTCCGGACCTTCGAGCCCGACGTGATCACGCTCGACGTCCACATGCCGCAAATGGATGGCCTGGCCTGCCTCGACCGGATCATGGTCGAGCGGCCGACGCCGGTGGTGATGGTCTCCTCCCTGACCGAAGAAGGCGCCGCCGAGACCCTGGAGGCGCTGCAGCTCGGCGCGGTGGACGTTATCGCCAAGCCCGCGGGGCCTCTCTCCCTCGAGATCGACACCCTGGGGCCGCCGCTGGTGGCCAAGATCCGCGCCGCGGCTGGCGCCCGGATCCGCCGGACGCACCGGTTGACGGAGCGTGTCCGCACCCTGGCCAACGCGGCGGGCGCGATCCCAGCCGTGCGGCCGCGCCCGCGGCTTTCGCCTGCCGACCCTGCCGAGCCTGCGGGGAGGCGGTGGGCGCTGGGCGACGGGACGCCGCCAGGTCTCGTCCTGGTGGGCTGCTCCACCGGAGGCCCGCCAGCCTTGGACGCGCTGCTGGAGCCGCTGCCCGCCGACTTTCCGTGGCCGATCCTGGTGGCCCAGCACATGCCGCGGGCCTTTACCGGCCCCCTGGCGCGCCGGCTGGACGGGATCTGCGCCCTGGAGGTCGTGGAGGTCACCCGGCCGCTGCTGCTGGAGCCTGGGCGGGTCTACGTCGGGCGCGGCGAGGCCGACCTGGTGGTGTCCGCGCGGCCAGATGGGGTGGTCGCGCTCCCCGCCCCCGCTGCCGAGGCCTATCGCTGGCACCCCAGCGTCGATCGCCTCGTGGAGACGGCCATGGTCGCCTTCCCTGCCGAGCGGCTGGTGGGCGTCCTCATGACCGGCATGGGCGACGACGGGGCGGCCGCGATGACGCAGCTGCAGGCCGCCGGAGGCCGGACCCTCGCCGAGGCGGAGGAGACGGCGGTGGTCTGGGGCATGCCGGGCGAACTCGTCCGCGCCGGTGGCGCCAGCCTGGTGGCGCCGCTCGACGGCCTCGCGGATAGGCTTCTGGCGGAGATGGCGCGATGAACGCCGCCGAGCCCTTGAAGGCCAGCGATCTCGAGCGCTTCTGTGACTACCTCTACCAGCGCACCGGCATGACCTACGGGGAGAGCAAGCGCTACTATATCGAGCGTCGCGTCGCCGACCGCATGCGCGCCACGGGCGAGGCCCGCTTCGGCGACTACTTCGCCCGCCTGCGTTCCGAACCGGCCGAGCTGGAGGCGATGATCAACGCCTTCACGGTGAACGAGACCTACTTCTACCGCGAGGACCATCAGCTCCGCTGCCTCAGCCGCTCGATCCTGCCGGCGGTGGCCGCCACGAAGGGCCCCGGGGACAAGATCCGCATTTGGTCGCTTCCCTGCTCCACCGGTGAGGAGCCCTACTCCATCGCCATCTGGCTGCTGGAGAACTGGCCCATGGTCGACGCCTACAATGTCGAGATCGTGGGCTCTGACATCGACACGGAGGCTCTAGAGGCCGCGCGCGCCGGCCGCTACGGCGAGCGCGCCCTTTCCCGACTGCCCGCTGATGTCGTCGACCGCTACTTCGAGCAGGCCGGCGAGGGCGACCGCGAGATCATCAGCGACTTGAAGGAGTCGGTGCTGTTCAGCCCGGCCAACCTGATCGAGGGATCGACGCTGTCGGGCCACGGCCAGTTCGAAGTGATCTTCTGCCGCAACGTCCTGATCTACTTCGACGATGCGGCGCGGGCCCGGGCGATCGACAACCTCTTCACCGCGCTCAAGCCGGGCGGCTACATCTGCCTCGGTCACACCGAATCCATGAGCCGGATCACGGACCGGTTCCGCGCCTGCCGCTTCCCCGACGCTGTGGTCTACCAGCGGCCGGAGGCGCCGTCGTGAGCGACGACCTGCTGGAGATCTTCGTCACCGAAGGCCGCGAGCTGGTCGACCAGGCGGCGCAGGACCTGCACGCCCTGGAGCGTGCGCCGGAGGACGGCGGCGCGCTGGAGAGCCTGTTCCGCGCCGTGCACACCCTCAAGGGTTCCGCCGGCCTTGTGGGCTTCGCGCCCATGGCCGAGCTGTTTCATGTGGCGGAAGACCGGCTGTCGGACGTCCGGCGGGGCGACCTCAGGCTCACGCCGGACCTCGCGGAGGCGCTCCTTTCGGCGGTGTGGCAGGCCGGCCGCTGGCTCGATGAAACGGCCGCTCAGGGTCGCCTCCCGCACGCGGCTCCGGTGGCTCCCCTTCTGGCGGCGCTCAGCCAAACCGACGGCGCCCAGACGGAGGTGCCGGAGCCGGAGGGAGACGCGAGCCCAAGCGAATGGGCCGCCGACCTGCTCACGCCGAGCCTCGATCGGCCTGGGCCCTACGTCGCCTTCCGCTACACGCCGCGCCCCGACAGCTATTTCGCGGGCGAGGATCCCGTCGCAACGGTGGCCGCCGTACCGGACTTGCAGCGCCTGACCGTCGCGCCCCGCGCCGCGTTCGACACCTCTCCCTATGATCCCTTCACCTGCAACCTCGTGCTGAGCGGGCTCAGCACGGCCTCGCTCGAGGCCGTGCGCAGCGCGTTCCGCTTGGTGGCCGACGAAGTTGAGCTCGCCGAGTTGGGGGGCGCCACCCCCGCTGGAGACGGCCCTAGAGCGCCTGCCCTCGCCGTCCGCAGCCTGCGCGTGGAGGGCGCGCGCGTCGACGCGCTCGCGGCCGCGGTCGACGAGCTCGTGGTCGCCAAGAACAGCCTCGCCCATCTCACCAACGAGCTCGCACGCTCGGCCGAACCCCAAGTCGCCCGGACACTGGCCGCCGCCCAGGCCGACCTGGACCGGCGCCTCGGCCGGCTGCACGACACCGTCACCCGCCTGCGCCTCACGCCGCTGGCGCCGCTCTTCCGCCGCTTCCCGGCCCTCGTGCGCCAGACCGCGGCCTCGCTCGGGAAGTCGGCGGAGCTGGTGTTGTCCGGCGAAGACGTTGAGGTCGACAAGTCGCTGGTCGACGGCCTCTTCGAGCCCTTGCTGCACCTGGTCCGCAACGCCCTCGACCACGGCGTGGAGCCGCGCGACGCCCGGCGAGCCGCCGGCAAGCCCGCCGCGACCGCGCTGCGGATCTCCGCCCGCCCCGTGGGCGACGAGGTGGCCATCGAAGTCGCCGACGACGGACGCGGCCTCGACCTGCAAAAGGTCCGCCGCGTCGCCGCCGAGCGCGGGCTGCTGGAGGAAGCCGCCCTGGCGGCGTTGTCCGACGCCGAGGCCGCCGAGCTGATCTTCCGTCCGGGCTTCTCGACCGCTTCGGCGGTCACCGACCTTTCGGGCCGCGGCGTCGGCCTGGACGCCGTGCGAGCGGCGGTGGCTTCGCTCGGGGGCCGCGTCGAAGTGGCGAGCACGCCGGGAACGGGAACCCGGATCACCCTGCTGCTTCCGGTGCGGGTGCGGCTTGCCCGCCTCATGGTGGTGGAGGCCGGCGGCGAGACCTTCGGCGTGCCGCTCGAGAGCGTGGTGGAGACGGCCCGTGTCGACGCCGCCCGCCTCACGTCCGTCCGCGCCGGTCGGGCGCTGGTCTGGCGCGAGCGGCCGCTGCCGCTGATCGAGCTTTCCGACCTGCTGCGGCTGCCGCGGGCGGCGGGGGCCCACGACGAGCTGAAGCTGTTGATCGTGCAGACCGGCGACGAGCTGGCGGCGATCTCCGTCCAGGCGTTCGGCGCCCGGCTGGAGGCTCCGCTTCGTCCGTTGGGAGGGCTCCTCGCGCGTGTGCCCGGCCTTGCCGGCACGACCCTGCTGCCTGACGGGCGGGTGTTGATGGTGCTCGACGTCGCGGAGCTGGTGGGATGACCGTGCGAGTGGACGGGGAGGTGATCTGGTTGCAAGGCGCCTGCCGTGTCGAGGAGGCCGAGACCCTGGCGGCGGCCCTGGAGCGACGGCTGTGCCCTGTCGACCTCTCCGACTGCACCAGCCTGCATGCCGCCGTCGCGCAGGTGCTGCTCGCCTTCGCTCCGCCGCTGCGCGGCGCACCGCAACTGGAGTTCCTGCGCGACCATCTGGCCCCGGCGCTGGCGGCCGCCACGCGCAGCGACCTGCGGCAGACAAGCGCCCGCCCGGGCGTTATGGATGACGGCCGCCCGCGACCGGGCCACAAGGGTGAAGGAGCCCTGGATTGACCTCAGTTCTCATCGTCGACGACAGCAAGCTCGCCCGGATCGTGGTTGGTAAGGCCGTGACGGCCCTGCAGCCCGATTGGACACGCCTTGAGGCTGGCAACGCCGACGAGGCCCTTGCCCTGCTCGAGAGCCACCCGGTGGACGTGCTGATCCTGGACTTCAACATGCCCGGCAAGAATGGGCTTGAACTGGCCGAGGAGCTACGCGGCCGGCATCCGGAGATGCCGATCGCGCTCGCGACCGCGAATGTCCAGGACGAGGTGATCGCCCGCGCGCGCGCCGCCGGCGCCACCTTCGTGCCGAAGCCGATCACCGAGGACGCCCTGCGGGGCTTCCTCTCCGGCGCCGCCCTTAAGCTCCGCGCGACCGGCTCGTGACAGCGCCGCCCATCTTCCTCGAGCCGCTCGAGGTCGACGCGCTCACCGAGCTGGTGAACATCGGCGTCAGCCGCGCGGCCGCCAGCCTGCGCCTGATGGTCGGCCGGCAGGTCCTGCTTTCGGTGCCCTCGGTGGAGGTCATCAGCCGAAGCGCGGCCGCCACCCTCATGGCTGAGCGGGAGATCGGCCGGCTGGTAGCGGTCCGCCAGGAATTCACCGGCGCCTTCTCGGGCCAAGCCCTGCTCATCTTCCCGGAAACCAACAGCCTGACGCTGGTCCGCGCGGTGACGGGCGACGAGCTGTCGGACAACGAGCTGGCGAGCCTCGAGGAGGAGGCGCTCGCCGAGACCGGTAACGTGGTGCTGAACAATTGCCTGGCGACCATGGCGAACATGCTTCAGCGGCCCCTGGAGATGTCGTTGCCGGGGGTGCTGCGGGACCAGAGCGCGCATTTGTTCGAACTGGATCCGGCGGGGGGCGACGCCGGCGTGGCCCTGTTCCTCTACATCAACTTCGCGATCGCCGAGCGGGACATCCGGGGCTACATCGCCGTCCTGATGGACCTGCCGTCCCTCGACGCGCTGAAGGAGTTGGTTTCGGAGTTCATCACCCGCGTGGTCGGACCCGAAGCCGAAGCCGGGCGCTGACAGTGGGCGAAGGGCGGGACAACGGGTCCGACGCCGTTCAGGGCGCGCTGAGCGGCGCGAATGGCGCCTGGGTTTGGGACTTCGCCGCCGGCCGGGTGCGCGGCGACCGGCGGTTCGCCGACCTGCTGGGGCTCGGCGCCGAGGCCGTGCAGGCCGGCCTGCCGAGCGAGGCCTTCTTCCAGCGCATCCTGCCCGAGGATCGGATGCGCCTGCGCATCGCCGTCGCCGGCGTACAGCACGGCGCCGAGGTGTTTGCGCGCGATTTCCGCCTGCCTGTCGAGGGCGGCCTGCGTTGGGTCAGCGCGCGCGGCCGGGCGGAACACCGCCCGGGGGAGCCACCCCGGTTTTCCGGTGTGTTGGTCGACATCAGCGAGCAGAAGCGCGTCGAGGAACGGCTGCGGATCGCCCAGACCGCCGGCGGCGTGGGCACATTCGAGTACGTGGACGGCTTTGGGACGGCGACCGTCTCCGACCAGTTCTGCCGTCTGCTGGGGCTGCATCCGGCCGAAGCCCTGCCGGTTCGGACGATCAATGCGGTGGTCCATCCCACGGACCCGCCGATCATCGCCACCGGCGACGGAGAGGAAGGCGCCGTTCAGGCGGAGCTGCGTATCCGCCGGGCGGACACCGGCGCCGAACGCTGGCTGGCGCTGCGCGGCGAGCGGCGTAGCGACGGCGACGCCGGCATCCGCTTCATCGGGGTGATTTACGACATCAGCGAGAGCAAGGCCGCGGAAGCCAAGCTTCGGGAGCTGGCGGAGACTCTGGAGGCGCGCGTCGAGGCGCGCACCCGCGAGCGCGACAGGCTCTGGAACAGCTCGCGCGACCTGTTCGGCGTCGTCGGCGCGGACGGCGCCTACCGGGGGGTGAATCCGGCTTGGCGCGACCTCCTCGGCTATGACGAGGAGGACGTGGTCGGCCACCATCTGCGGGAATTCGTGCAGGCCGAGGACGCCCAGGCTGCGCTGGCCCGCTGGGCCGAGCTGCCGGCCGGCGCTTCTCTGGAGGATGTCGACGCCCGCATGCGCGCCAAGGACGGGTCATGGCGCTGGGTGAACTGGACGATCATACCTCAAGGCAACGAGTTTTACGCGATCGGTCGCGACGTCACCGAACGCAAGCAGCTGGAGGACCAGCTCCGCCAGAGCCAGAAGATGGAGGCCGTCGGCCAGCTCACCGGCGGGCTCGCTCACGACTTCAACAACATGCTCACCGGCGTGCTCGGCGGCCTGGACATGGTGCGCCGGCGGCTGGACTCCGGGCGAACCGAGGAGGCCCGCCGCTTCATCGACACGGCGGTGGCCTCGGCCGAGCGAGCCGCGGCCCTCACCCATCGGCTGCTGGCGTTTTCACGCCGCCAGACCCTGGATCCTCGCCCCATCGACGTGAACGGGCTGATCGCGTCCATGGAGGACCTGCTGCGCCGGACGCTGGGCGAGCAGGTGGACTTCGCCGTTTCTCTGGACCCCGACCTCTGGACGACGCTCACCGACGCCAATCAGCTCGAAAGCGCCCTGCTGAATCTGGCGATCAACGCTCGTGACGCCATGCCCGACGGCGGCAAGCTCACGGTCGAGACAGGCAATGTCCGGCTAGACGCCGCCCAGGCTGCGACCATGGAAGAGCTGGAGCCCGGCGACTATGTGGTGGCCAGCGTCAGCGATACCGGCGCAGGCATGCCGCCCGAGGTGCTTGCCCGGGCCTTCGACCCGTTTTTCACCACCAAGCCAATCGGCCAGGGGACGGGCCTGGGCCTGTCGATGGTCTATGGCTTCGTGCGCCAGTCCAGCGGCCAGGTCAGCATCTTCAGCGAGCCGGGCGTCGGCACGACCGTGAAGCTCTACCTGCCGCGAGCCACCGAAGCCGAGCAGGCCGACGCCCACCCCGACGCAGCCGACGCGCCGAGCGGCTCCGGCGAGACCGTTCTGGTGGTGGAAGACGACGACTCGGTGCGCCTGCTGATCGTGGAGGTTCTGAAGGAGCTGGGCTACGTGGCTGTCGAAGTGGGCGACACCGACGCAGCGCTGCGTATCCTGGACACTGGAAGGCGCATCCACCTGATGATCTCCGACGTGGGGCTTCCCGGCATGAATGGGCGCCAGCTCGCCGAGGTCGCCCGCCAGCGCAGGCCTGATCTGCCGGTGCTGTTCATCACCGGCTATGCCGCCGGCGCGGCCCGGCGTTCCGACATCCTGGGTCCGGGGATGGAGATGATCTCGAAGCCGTTCGCGATGGACGCTTTGGCCGTCAAGATCCGGGAGATGATCGAGGGCTGAGCCTACTCGGTCTCGCGTTTCACGAACTCGCTGACCAGAAGCTTGAGCGCGCCGAGCGCCGCCAGGTCCATCAAGAGCGCGATGTACCCACGGATACGCCGCCCGCGGACTGTGAAGTTGATGTAAACGAACAGCACGCCGTCCTGCGACACACGCGGGAAGATTTCCCTCGCGCGCCCTTCGGTAAGCCGGGGGGTGCTGATCTCGAGCTGGCGGTGCAGCATGTTGGCCAGGGTGCCGAGGCACGACTGCAGCACCACGTTGCCGGTCTCAAGCAGGGCTTCGGTGGCCAGAGACGGGATGTCGGCGGCCGGCACGTCCTCGCCGGCCACGGCGCGCACCAGTTCGAGGCTGTTCACTTCCGGGAAGATCAGCAGGGCGCGGCCGGAGACGTCGCCGGCGTAATCCTGCTCCACCGCTACGACGCGGCCCACCCGCGCGCCACCGATCATCTCCGCCGCCTGTTCGGGTGTGACCGTGGAGAGCGCCGGCACCGTAAGCGTGACCGGCTCGTGGCACATGAGGGCGAGGCTGGCGGCCGCGCGGCCGATTCCGATGTTGATCAGCTCGGTGAGGGCGTCGAGTTCGAGCTCGCTGAGCCGCAGGAGGGAAGGATCGATCAAGAGGTGCGCAGCCTTAACGGCGCACAACCACGCGCCGCGGCCACCATTTACGCAAGGGGGCCGGCGCCCGCAACGTCGCCGTGGCCTCAGCCCGCGGGGAAGACTGCGGCCGGCCGGGCGCTCCAAACCCGCCCCCCATCTAGGGGCGAACCGAGGAGCAGGCGACCACCCAGGCTGGTCCGATGCATGCCGTTCGCTTCGATCAGCGCCTCGAATGCGCCGTAGCGGGCGGCGGGCCGCAGGGCGGCGAGCACCTCGCGCCGCGCGGCGGCTTCGGCCGCCTGCATCAGCCCGACGTCACGCATCCCGGCAATGATCAGGATGCGCCCGCCTTCCGGCCCCGGCAACGACGCGAGATAGCCGTAGTCCTGCTGCGGCGATGGCCCCCGCCCGGGTCCGCCCTGCTGGCTGACGAAACTTCGCCCGCTGCGGGCGTCGATGAGTTCGTCCCAGGTGTCGCCCACCCGGAACCGGGAGCCGGCGAACACCGGGTCGCGCAGGGGTCCAAGGCCGCTGAGATAGCCCACGTAGACGATGTCGTTCCGCCGCAGCATCTCAGTCGTGAGGCTGGAGGTGGTCACGACCTGCGGCGTCTCACCCGCGGCGGTCAGCAGCGGCAGGACGGCGCGCAGCGCATGCGCAGCGCCGACGGGCAGGTAGTAGAGGTCGAGGTCCCTGAGGTGGGCGCCCTGCTGCGGGTTCGCCAGGCGATAGGTCTCGAGATCTTCGTGGGAATTGACGCCGTACTCGCGCACCAGCCGCCCGGCGCCCGTTTGCGGATCCACCTCGCCGAAGATGTAGTAGTCACCGACGGCGATGATGAGCGGCCGCTGCGACTTCGTAAGTCCACGCCAGGGTTCGAGGCGCCGTGACGCGGCGGCCGGGTCATTCCACCGACTGGCCGCGACGCCGCCGATCGTGGCCAGGTTCGTGACCAGCAGCACGGCCGCCGCGATCCAGGGCCACGCCGGCCGGCGCTTCGGGCGGGCGCGCGCTTGTGGCTCGAGCGCCAGGCGATATTCGCCCACCGGCATCGTCAGCCGTACGGGCTCGTCGCGGCCAGCGTCGGCGTAAAAGGCGTCCAGCTTTTTCCGAAGGCGGTGCGCGGCCACGCGCACGGAAGCATCCCGCCCGCCGTCGAAGTCGCCGCCGCGTCCGAACACCGTCAGGGCGATCTCGACCTCCTTCGGCCGGTCCCCGCGCGTGGACGATTCCACCAGGTAGTCGAACAGCCGCAGCAGCAGCTCCGAACGGCCCAATGCGCCGGACGCGCGCAGATGAGCCGCCTGCCCCGCAATGCTGTCGCCCGCCTCCACCGACGCCTCCCGTAACGGCCGGTAACCCCCCGGCTACCGTTCTTAACCGTCCCGCGGCTTCGAAAGCAAAGTATGGCCGAGCGCCAAGGGGGACCGACCAATGCCACTCAAGATCCGCGCGGCGCACGCCGTCGCTGCGTTCGCCTGCAGCGGCGCCGCGCATGCCCAGCCCTCGGCCCGAGCCCTGGACGAGGTGGTGGTGTTCGGACGCGGCGAGGCGAAGGTCGGCGTGGCCCACACCGCCAGCGAAGGAACGGTGGCCGGCTCCGACCTGCTGGTCCGCCCGCTGCTCCGCGTCGCCGAGTTGCTGGAGGCCGTGCCGGGCCTGGTGGCGGCGCAGCATTCCGGCTCGGGCAAGGCCAACCAGTACTTCCTCCGCGGCTTCAACCTGGACCACGGGTCGGACTTCACGGCCTACGTGGACGACGTGCAGATGAACCTGCGCACCCACGGCCACGGCCAGGGCTATCTCGACCTCAACGGCCTGATCCCCGAGGTGGTGGAGCGCGAGGACTACCGGAAAGGACCTTACCGCGCGGACGGCGGGGACTTCGCCATGGCCGGAGCGGCCTACATGACCACGATCGCGGGGTATGACGCCCCCTGGGTCGCGGCCGAAGGCGGGTCCTACGGCTGGCGTCGGGTCGCTGCGGGCGGCACGGCTCACGCGCTCGGCCCGGGCGACCTTACGCTGGTGGGACAGGCCAAGACCTACGATGGACCGTGGGCGCTACCTGAGGACCTGCGCCACTACGCCCTCTTCTCCAAGTACGTGGCGCCGGTCCGGACCGCGGATCTCGAACTCATCCTGCACGCCTACCGCGGCCGCTGGAGACCGACCGAGCAAATCCCGGACCGCATCGTGGGCTCCTCGATCTGCCGCGATGTCTTCTGCGCACCCGACGCCACCGCCACCGGGGAGACCACTCGCGTCGTGGCGGCGGCCAGGCTGCTGGGCGACGGCTGGCGCGCGGCGTTGAACGGGCAGGCCTACGACTGGACGATGTATTCGAACCCGACCTTCGCCGATGCCGATGGGCGGAGCGCGCAGATACGCCAGTTCGACCGTCGATGGGTGCTCGCGGGACGGATCGAGAGACAGCTCCCGCTTTCGGACACTGTGGAGCTCAGCGGCGGCGGCGAGTTCCGCCTCGACCACATCGGCGAGGTGGGTGTCCACCGCACGGACGCGCGGGCGTTCGTCGCCTCGCTCGGCGCCTATCAGGTGGAGGAGCTTTCCGGCGCGGCCTATGGCGAGGCCGTCTGGCGGCCCCTCCCTGGGCTTCGCCTGATCGGCGGTCTGCGAGCCGACCATTACCGTGTCGACGTCCGCGCCCGCGACCCCGAAGCCGCCCTCCTGGGCGAGGGCCGGGATACTGACACCCTGCTCTCCCCCAAGGTGAACATGGCCTATGCCCCCGTTGGCTGGCTGGAGGTCTACGGCGCCTGGGGGCGAGGCTTCCACTCGAACGACGCCCGCGGGGCGGTGAGCGCCACCCCCGTCCCCCTGCTGGTCCCCGGCCGCGGCGCTGAGGCAGGGGCGCGCCTGCAGACCCGTCGGCTAACCGCCACGGCGACCTACTGGCGGCTGGATCTCGACAGCGAATTGAAGTTCGTCGGCGACTCCAATGCAGTGGAGCCCACCGGGGCCAGCCGCCGCCGGGGCTACGAGCTGGTGGCGTTCTGGCGGCCCCTGGCGTGGCTCGCGCTGGACGCCAGCTACACCGCCAGCCATGCCCGCTATCGCACCGGCGACTTCATCCCCAACGCCTTCGAGAACGCCGCCCAGTTGGGCTTGGCCGCCGTCCGCCCGCGGTGGGAGGCAAGCCTCCGCGTCCGGCATCTGGGCCCCTACCCGCTCGTGGAGGACAACTCGGTCCGTGACCGCGGCAGCACGGTCGTGAACGCCCGCGGCGCCTGGAAGACCGACCGCCTGGAGCTCTATGCCGAGGTGCTCAACCTGTTGGACCGGCGGGACAAGGACATGGCCTATTGGTACGAGGCCTTCGTGCCTGGGGTCGACGCCGAGCCGACCGAAGGGCGTCTCGGGCGCGTGCTCGAACCTCGGACCCTGCGGATCGGGGCTAAGCGCCGCTTCTAGCGGATCCCCCGGTGAGGATTGCTTAGCCTGGCCGTGGGAAGGTCCGCGCAGAGTTTGGAGCGAAGATCATGAGCACAGGCGACTTCGTCGACCGGCGAGCCCATCCGCGCGAGGTGGTCAACGCCCCGGCGCGTCTGTTCTGGGGGCCGAAGCTGGCCCACTGGGCCGACGGCGTGATCTCCGACTTCAGCCAGGGTGGCGCGAAGGTGGAGGTGTCCAGCTTCTACGTCCTGCCGCGCCGGCTTGTGCTGCTGCACTACCGGGACGACAGCGCCTACGAGGCGATCCTGCGCTGGCGGCGGTGGGACACGGCGGGCCTTGCGTTCGAGGCCCGCCATGACCTTACCCAGCCCGTGGACAGCTGGCTCAGCGACGTCCAGGCCGTGTGGCAGAGCCTCGCCCCCAGCCTTAAGCCGGCGCACGGCTGAGGTCAGCGGCCACGTCCGCGCAAACGAAAACGGCCTCTGCTTGGGCAGAGGCCGTTTGTTTGGACTTGGGTGCGGGGACAGGATTTGAACCTGTGACCTTCAGGTTATGAGCCTGACGAGCTACCGGGCTGCTCCACCCCGCGTCGAAGGTGGTGTTTGGTGTGTTGATTGAAGGGTTATGACCTTTGAGATCCGCTTTGTAGACC
>NZ_DATCML010000007.1:0-9353 GCF_036563385.1 Phenylobacterium sp. | reverse complement strand
CCGGCGGCGCGGGCGCCGACCTCTTCGTGGGCCTCGTGGGCGGCGGCCGCGACCTGGTGCTGGACTTCAGCTTCGCCGAAGGCGACCGGCTCCTGCTGGGCGCGACCCGCTACACGGCCCACCAGTCGGGCGCCGACACCGTCGTCGACCTCGACGGCGGCGGCCAGCTCGTCCTGGCCAACGTCCAGCTCTCGGCCCTGCCAGCCGGCTGGATCGTCTAGTAGCGAAGGCCTCGAACACCTCGCCGTCGAGGCGACGGCCCAGGAGCGAGGACGCTGCGGTAGCGTTCCGCCCCCGGACACGACTTCCGGTGGAGCTCCAGGCGCCCTAGCCTGACCGCATGCCACGCGCTCTGATCCCTGTCGTCCTGGCTGCTGCAGCCGCCACCCTCGCCGCCGCGGACCCGGCCTCGGCCGCCGCAAAGCCCGCCGGCTGCACGCTCCAGCGCGCGGCTGAGCTGCACGTGACCATGCGCGGCACGCGTCCCATGGTGCCGATCAAGATCAATGGTCAGGACACCCTTATGCTCGCCGACAGCGGCGCGGTGTACAGCACGATCTCGCCCGAGGCCGCCAAGCGGCTGGGCCTGAAGATGCGGCCCGGCCCTTATGGCATGCGCCTGCAGGGCGTCGGCGGGTCCGTCAGCGTCAGCATCGGCGTCGCCGACGAGATCGTCATCGATCGCGTCCCGCTGAAGAACATTCAGTTCCTGGTTGCAGAGGGCGCAGGGGTCGGCGGGGATGAGAGCGCCGGCCTGCTCGGCCAAAACGTTCTGGGCTTCGCTGACGTGGAGTACGACCTCGCCAACGGCGCGATCCGTCTCCTGGTGCCAAAGAACTGTGAGAAGGCCATGCCGGCCTACTGGAGCAAGGCCGGTCAGGACGTCGGCGTCATCGACGTGGAGCCGCTCAGCCCCGCCACCCCTCACCTGCGCAGCCGTGCCAAGCTGAACGGCCAGTCGATCGACGTGATGCTCGACACCGGCGCTTCCACCTCTGTGCTGACGCTCGCCGCGGCGCGACGCCTGGGCTTCCGTCCGGATGCCGAGGGCGTCGATTTTGGCGGGGTCAGCGGCGGCATCGGCCGGCGGCGCTTCGATAACTGGATCGCCCCCTTCGACAGTTTCGAGATCGGCGGCGAGGTGATCAAGAACACGCGGCTGCGGGTCGCCGACCTTCAGCTGGGCGAGGCTGACATGCTGCTTGGCGCCGACTTCTTCCTCGCCCACCGCGTCTACGTCTCGCGCAAGCAGCGAAAGGTTTACTTCACCTACAACGGCGGACCGGTGTTCAAGCTCGACCGGGAGCCCGACGCCCGGCGGGCCGTTCAGGCTGCGGCTTCCGGCGCGTCCGAACCCGTCGCGCCCGCCGCCGAGACGCTGGCGGACGCCGCCGCCTACGCCAGGCGGGCCGCGGCCCACCTGGCCCGCCGCGACTTCGACCGTGCGGTGGCCGACTATACCCGCGCCGCGGAAATGGAGCCTCGGGAGCCGAAGCACCTCGTCGACCGTGGCATGGCTCGCCTCGCTTCACGGCAGCCGATACTCGCCATGGTCGATTTCGATCAGGCCCTGAAGCTGAAGCCCGACGACCGTCGCGCCCTGCTGGCCCGCGGCCAGCTCTACATCGCCAGCCGCCAACCCGAACGGGCCGAGGCGGACTTCCAGGCGGCTTTGAAGGCGGCAGGCGCGACCTCCGAAGTTCGCCTGGCGGTGGCCGAGATCTACAGCGAGGCGGAGCAGTACGAGCGCGCGGTCGCCCACTACGACGCCTGGATCGCCGCCAATCCGAGCCACGAACAGGTGACGATGGCCCTCAACGGGCGCTGCTGGGCGCGCGCGCTCTGGGGCAAGCAGCTCGAGGCGGCGCTCGCCGACTGCGACTCGGCGATCCGCCGAGCCGGGCGGCTGGCCAATGTTCTCGACAGCCGTGGTCTGGTGAAGCTGCGGCTCGGCCGGTTGGACGAGGCGATCGCCGACTACGACGCCGCGCTGAAGCTGCAGCCGCGCATCGCCTGGTCACTGTACGGCCGCGGGGTCGCCAGGCTGCAGAAGGGCCAGACTGCGCAGGGTCGGGCCGACATCGCGGCCGCCGTAGCCATCGACCCTGGCGTCCGGGACGCGGCCCGTCGCGCGGGCGTTCGCGAGGACGCCGACGCCAAGGCGCCTGACCGAACGTCCTAGTAGGCGAAGGCCTCGAACACCTTGGAGGCGTCGCCTTGCCAGGGGCCGTTATAGAGCTCCAGCAGCCGCTCGGCCGGGGTGACGCCGCTCTCGGCGATCTCGATGAGCTCGGTCAGGTAGCCGCTCTCGTCCACCAGGCCGCCGGAGAGCCGGTTGCGGCGCTTCAGCCCCTCGCGGGCGATGGCCAGCATGTCCTTGGCCACGTCCTGCACGCTGCGGCCGGCCACCTGCGCCTTCAGGCCCAGCCGCGCCACGTCGCCCCGCAGGCGCTCGTGGTCGTCGATGTCCCAGTCCTTGCAGAGGTCCCAGGCCGCGGCCAGCGCCGCCTCGTCGTAGAGGATCCCCATCCACAGCGCCGGCAGGGCGCAGAGCCGGCTCCAGGGGCCGGAGTCCGCGCCGCGCATCTCCAGGTACTGCTTCAGCCGCACCTCGGGGAAGATGGTGGTGGTGTGGTCGGCCCAGTCCTTCAGGGTCGGCCGCTCGCCCGGCAGCTCGGCGAGCTTGCCGTCCATGAAGTCGCGGAACGAGCGCCCCGCCACGTCCACGTACCGCCCGTCGCGCTTGACGAAGTACATGGGCACGTCGAGCGCGTAGTTGGCGTAGGTCTCGAAGCCGAAGCCGTCGCGGAACACGAAGTCCAGCATGCCCGTGCGGTCGCCGTCGGTGTCGGTCCACACGTTCGCGCGGGTCGACAGCAGGCCGGTGGGCTTGCCCTCCTTGAAGGGCGAGTTGGCGAACAGGGCGGTGGCGATCGGCTGCAGCGCTAGCGAGGTGCGGAACTTGGCCACCATGTCGGCTTCCGAGCCGAAGTCGAGGTTCGCCTGCACCGTGCAGGTGCGGAACATCATGTCGAGGCCCATGGAGCCGACCTTCGGCATGTATTCCCGCATGATCTTGTAGCGGCCCTTGGGCATCACCGGGACCTGCTCGCGGGTCCAGATCGGGGTGAAGCCCAGGCCCAGGAAGCCCAGGCCCAGCTCGTCGGCGACGACCTTCACCTCCTGCAGGTGCGCGCCGGTCTCCTCGCAGATGTCGTGGATGGTCTCCAGCGGGGCGCCCGACAGCTCGAACTGGCCGGCGGGCTCGAGGCTGACATTGGCCATGCCGCGCTCGAGCGCGATCACGTGCTCGCCCTCGTACACCGGCTTCCAGCCGTAGCGGGTCAGCCCCTCCAGCAGCGCCTGGATGCCGTTCGGCGCGTAGGGCACCGGCGCATGGGTCCCGAGCTGGAACACGAACTTCTCGTGCTCGGCCCCCACCCGCCAGGCGCTGGCCGGCTTGGCGCCCTCGGCGAACCAGCGGACCAGGTCTTCGAACACCAGGGGACGGTCGTCGCAGGCGACACCAGCCATACCGAATTCCTCCCCCGTCCCAACCTGGAGCAGCGCCGCGGCGCGCGCCCGGTTCCTTACGTCGTCAGGTCACATGGGTGCAATCGCCGCGCCGCTCAAGGTGTGCCCGTCAGGGACGCCAGTCGCCCGCCGCCGCCTGCCACAGGGTCAGCGCCGAGATCGCCGCCGTGTCGGCCCGCAGGATCCGCGGCCCAAGCGTCGCCGCCACGGCATAGGGCAGCCCCCGCAACATCTCCCGCTCGCGCGGCGCGAACCCGCCCTCGGGCCCCACCAGGACCGCCCAGGGGCCGCCGTCCGTCACCGCCTCCAGCACCGGCCGGGCGTCCCCCGCCTCGTCGCAGAACAGCAGCCGCCGGCCCGCCTCCCACGCCGCGATCAGCCGCTCCAGCTTCACCGGCTCGGCCACCTGCGGCACGTCCAGCCGGCCGGTCTGCTCGGAGGCCTCGGTGGCGATGGCCTGCAGGCGGTCCACTCGCGTGTGGTCGGCGTTGGTGCGCTCGGTGATCACCGGCCGGATCCGCCGCACGCCGAGCTCCGCGGCCTTCTCCACGATGGTCTCCAGCGGCCCGCGCTTCACCAGCGCAATGACCAGGTCGAGGTCCGGCCCCTGCGCCTGCGGCCGCGCCGGGTCGATCAGCTGCAGGGTCACCGCGCGCTTGCCCACCTGGCCGACGATCGCCCGCCACTCCCCGTGCCGGCCGTTGAACACCCGAAGCTCGTCGCCCGCCTTGGCCCGCATCACCGCCCCCAGATAGCGGCTCTGCCCCTCGTCCAGGACGAGCTCGGCCCCGGCGGCCAGGTCGTACGGCACATGCAGGCGGATCATGGGGGTCTCTCTACCCTGCCCCTTTTCCGCTCGTCATCCCCGAGCTTCTTCTTGTCCGCTCGTCCCGGCGAAAGCCGGGATGAGCGGAATCGCAGGGCGCGCGTTACCCGACCATGCCCAAGGACGCCCCCAGCGACACCGCCGACGCCTACGAGCTCGAAGAGCGCGCCCTGCAGGTCGCCCTCGTGCGCTTCCAGCAGTACGCCATCGAGGCGGGAGAGAAGGACCTCGTGATCTTCGAAGGCCGTGATGCGGCCGGCAAGGACGGCGCCATCAAGCGGATCACCGAGCACCTGTCGATCCGCAACACCCGCGTGGTCGCCTTGCCCAAGCCCACCGAGCGCGAACGCAGCCAGTGGTACTTCCAGCGCTACACGCCCCATCTGCCCGCCGCCGGCGAGCTCGTGATCTTCAACCGCTCCTGGTACAACCGGGCGGGCGTCGAACGGGTCATGGGCTTCGCCCCGCCGGCCGAGCAGGAGGCCTTCCTGCAGGACGTCCGCCCCTTCGAGTCCATGCTCACCCGGGGCGGCGTGCAGATCGTCAAGCTCTGGCTCGACATTTCGCGAAAGGAACAGGCCAAGCGCCTCGCCGCCCGCACCACCGACCCGCTCAAGGCCCTGAAGGTCAGCCCTCTCGACGCTGTCGCCCAGGACAAGTGGGACGCCTACACCCAGGCCCGGGACGAGATGCTGACCCGAACCCACTCGGCGGACGCGCCGTGGGTGATCGTCCACACCGACAAGAAGAAGAAGGCCCGGCTGGCCATCATGCGCCACCTCCTGAAGGTGCTCGCCCCGCCCGAGATCGCCGGCGACATCCCCGCCCCCGACCCCGACGTCCTCTTCGAGTTCGAGCCCTCGGCCCTGACCGATGGCCGCCTGGAGCGGTAGCGAGGCGCGGGCCGCCGTCACACCGGGCAGCATCGCCTCGATGCTGCTCCCCCTTAAGGTCCACGGGCAGATTGCAGCTCTGGCCTCTGAACGGGTCAAGGACGCGCCCTGCGGGCGCGCCGCGCGGCGGCGAGCGCTGCGCGCTCGTCCTTGAGCCGTTCAGAGGCCAGAGCAGACTCGCCACCGTGAACTTAAGGCCCGGTCCGTCGCGGGTTCGCCCCCTCTCCTCCGCTCATCCCCGCGAAAGCTGGCACCCAAGCGGCCTGTCCACCTTACAACGGCCGCGCCCCCATCCAGGCGCAGGCCCACCCCGCCCCCATGTTGTTCCGCCTTTGTTCAAGCCCTAAGCTCGGCCTTCGAGTCAATCTGGATCCCGGCGCTCGCCGGAGCGCGCGGAGGGCGCGACCATGAACCCCGAGATCCTCACCGCCGCCCAGGCCCGCCGGATCGCGCTCGCCGCCCAGGGCTTCGGCCGCCCCCGCCCCGCCGCCCCGGGCAAGCGCGACCTTCTCAAGACCATCGAGCGCCTGGGCGTCGTCCAGATCGACAGCGTCAACGTCGTCTCCCGCACCCACTACCTGCCCGCCTTCTCCCGCCTGGGAGCCTATCCGCGGCCGCTGCTCGAGGAGCTGGCCTGGGCCCGCAAGCGACCGCTGTTCGAGTACTGGGCGCACGAGGCCTCGCTCCTGCCGCTCGCCGCCCAGCCGCTGTTCCGCTGGCGCATGCAGGACGCCCGCGACGGCTTGGGGGTCTGGAAGGGGATCGCCCGCTTCCTGCACGAGCGCCGCGACTTCGTGGACCGGGTGCTGGACGAGATCGCCGCCCGCGGCCCGCTCTCCGCCTCCGAGCTGGAGATGGGCCACAAGGGCCAGGGCGGCTGGTGGGGCTGGAGCGAGTCCAAGCGCGCCGTCGAGGGCCTGTTCTGGACGGGCGAGCTCACCACCGCCACCCGCCGCGGGACCTTCGAGCGGGTCTACGGCCTGCCCGAGAAGGTGATCCCGCGGAAGATCCTCGACCTGCCCACCCCGCCGCGCGACGCCGCCCAGCGTGAACTCGTCATGATCGCCGCCCGGGCAATGGGCGTGGCCACCGAGCGGGACCTGCGCGACTACTTCCGCCTGCCGGTCGCCGACGCCAGGGCCCGCCTGGGCGAGCTGGTGGAGGCCGGCGCCCTGACCCCGGTGACGGTGAAGGGCTGGCGCGAGCCCGCCTATCTCGACCCCGCCGCGCGCCGGCCCCGGCGCATCGAGGCCCAGGCCCTGCTCTCGCCGTTCGACAACCTGATCTGGTTCCGCGAGCGCACCGAGCGGATGTTCGGCGTCCGCTTCCGCATCGAGATCTACACCCCGGCCGAGAAGCGCCAGCACGGCTACTACGTCCTGCCGTTCCTGGAGGGCGAGGCGCTCACCGCTCGCGTCGACCTCAAGGCCGACCGCAAGGCGGGCGTGCTCCTGGTGCAGGCCAGCCACGCGGAGCCCTGGGCCACCGCCGAGACCGCCGTCCGGCTGGCCGAGGAACTGCGGGTGATGGCCGGCTGGCTCGGCCTGGAGCGCGTCCAGGCCGAGCCGCGCGGCGACCTCGCAGGCGCCCTGGCCGAGGCGCTGGCCGCGTCCTGAGCGGTTCGGAGCTCCCGCCTAGGCCGCCCCCTCCGTCACCGCGTGCAGCCGCGCGTAGGCCCCGCCGCGGCCCACCAGCTCGGCGTGCCGGCCCTCCTCGACGATGCGTCCGTTCTCGAACACCAGGATCCGGTCGGCGCCGCGGATCGTCGACAGGCGGTGGGCGATGACGATGGTGGTGCGGCCCACCATCAGCTCCTCCATGGCCGCCTGCACCTGGCGCTCGGTCTCCACGTCCAGCGACGAGGTGGCCTCGTCCAGCACCAGGATCGGCGCGTCCGCCAGGAAGGCGCGCGCGATCGCCACCCGCTGCCGCTCGCCGCCGGACAGCTTCACGCCGCGCTCGCCCACCAGGGTCTCGTAGCCTTTCGGCAGGCGCGAGATGAAGTCGTCGGCCCGCGCCCGCCGGGCCGCCAGGGCGATCTCGTCGTGGGTGGCGTCCGGCCGCGCATAGCTGATGTTCTCGGCCAGCGTCCGGTGGAACAGCGAGGGGTCCTGCGGCACCACGGCGATGGCCCGGCGCAGCGAGCCCTGGGTCACCGCCGCCACGTCCTGGCCGTCGATCAGGATGCGTCCGCCCTCCACGTCGTACAGCCGCTGGATCAGCTTCACGAAGGTCGACTTGCCGGCCCCCGTGGCCCCGACCAGCGCCACCCGCTCGCCCGGCTGGATCATCAGCGAGAAGCCGTCGTAGAGCGGCCGCTCCGCCGACTTGTAGCGGAAGGTCACCCGGTCGAAGATGATCTCCCCCGCTCCCGGCCGGAAGCTCCGCGCCTCCGGCGCGTCCAGCACCTGCGGCGCCATCTGCTCGTAGCGGGCGACGTCCTCGATGTCGTCCACGCCCCGCTGCGCCGTGCGGATGTTCTCGCCGATGTTCCGCAGATAGCCGCTCATCAGCATGAAGGCGGTGATCGCAAAGGCGATGTCGCCCGCGTCGGCGCGGCCGCGCGACCACTCCCAGACCAGGATGCCGGTCAGGCCGGCCTGCAGGGCCACCAGCAGGAGGTTGTGCAGCAGCCACAGGTCGGTGAACCGGCTCCAGCTGCGGATCGTCGCCCGCCGCCAGAGCTCGGTGACCTCCCCGATCCGGCCTTCCTCGCGCGGCTCGGCCCCGAAGGTCTTCACCGTGGCGTTGGACGAGATGGAATCCGCCAGCGCCCCGCCGATCCGCGAGTCCAGCGCCACCGCCCGGGTGTTCGCCGGCCGGGCGTAGAGCGAGGTCAGGACGATGTTCGAGGCGATGTACAGCGCCACCACCGCAAAGGCGAAGAGGCCGACCGCCGGCCAGCGCAGCAGCATCATCCCGCACAGGCCGGTGAGCACGATGAAGGCCGGGCCGAACCAGATCACCGCCGCGTCGGTCACCGTGTCGTAGCCCCACATGGCCCGCGACAGCCGCCGCACGGTGGCGCCGGCGAAGGTGTCGGCGTGCCAGTCGGCCGAGAACGACTGCACCCGCCGGAAGGCGTCGTCCGTCAGGTCCTTCATGTTGTTGGCCGACATCGGGATCAGGAAGCGCATGGACATGTTCCGGATCACCGAGAACGCCAGGTAGACGCCGACGAACAGCATCCAGGCCCGCCAGGCGGGATCGGCGTCGCCCGGTCCCGCGGTGACCGCGTCCACCAGCCGGCCGGCCGCCCAGGGCAGCGCCAGGTCGAAGCCCACGGCCACCAGGGTCAGGGTGACGGTGCCGGCGAGCAGCCAGGGTCGCCGGCGCCAGTAGCGGGCGACGAAGCCCAGCACCTGCCGGTTCGAGAGCACCCGCTTGCGGGTCTCCTCGGCGTCTTCGTAATGGTCGGTCATCGAACGGGTCTCGAAGCGGCGGCGCCGGCGGGCCGCCCGACGTTCGACGCGAGCGGCGCGCGCCTCCGGCGCGGAAGATGGGGAATGGGCGGATCGGCGGCCGGTTCAGCCCCGGCGGACCACGGGCGCGCGGAAACCGTCCGCCCTTGCGGCGGCCGGCGTCAGGCGCAGGGCCCGGTGTGAGTTAGCGCGGCGGCGGCCCGGCGGAACGCAGTCGGAAGGTCGGTGCGAACGGATACGTCGTCATCGTCCCTCCTCATCGGGTCCCGCAGAGCCGCGGAAGCTAGGCTTGGTTAACAACACGGTCAACCCGCTCGCCGAACAACGCTCCCCCAGCGTCATTTCCGCCACACCGGCCCTACCCTTCGGGCTGGAGAGGGGGACCGCCGGCCGCTAGTCGCTAGCCGCGGAGAGTGCGTTAGGTCCGCTTTCGACCCTTAGCTGACGTTCGGACGGTCCGCTTACCGGATTGGGCGCCGTGCGCATTCTTGCGAGGAGTCCCTGCGGCTGTCGCGCAGCTAGAGAGCGCCGCCTGGCTGCGCTGCATCCAACGGAGCGCTGATCCGGCAGCGCACTCCATCAGACGGGAACGTCATTTCAACGCTGCCATTGAGCTCGCTCGCGAGCCCCCGCTCAAGTAGCCGGGAGCCGAATCCCCGTCGGCTGGGGGCCTGCACG
>NZ_DATCML010000001.1:0-165559 GCF_036563385.1 Phenylobacterium sp. | reverse complement strand
GTACTTCTTCGCCGTCGCGCCGCCCGACTTCGCCAGCGTCATCGTGATCGCCGCCGTCAGCGTCGTCTTGCCGTGGTCGACGTGGCCGATCGTGCCGATGTTGCAGTGCGGCTTATTACGTTCGAATTTCTCTTTGGCCATCAGGATCCTGCCGGGCGTTGTTCAACTGGAATGGAAACTTTGGAGCGGGTAGCGGGAATCGAACCCGCATCCTCAGCTTGGAAGGCTGCTGCACTACCATTGTGCTATACCCGCCAAGGACTGAGCGGGGTCGCCCAAACTCTCCTCGTCTGGTCCGGCGCGTGGTGGGGGAAGTAGGACTCGAACCTACGAAGCCATTACAGCAGCGGATTTACAGTCCGCCCCCTTTGCCACTCGGGACATTCCCCCAGCGCGCTCGGAGCCACTTCGGTCGCCTCAACAAAAGCCTTCCGCGAGAGCCTGCGAGGCGCTTAAGAGCGCGGACGCACGGTGCTCGACGGCGGCTTTCCGCCGGGGGTCCCGATTTGGAGGGCGTCTTATAGTGGCCTCGCATCCCGAACGCAACGACGCCCGCAAAGGGAAAAAACGGCCGCCCCAGCAGCGCTTCCATCGGCGTTCCGAAGCGGCCTCCGACGACTGGATCTGGGGCTGGCACGCGGTGGAGGCGGCGCTGGCCAACCCGGCCCGCGGCGAGCCGCTCAGGCTGCTCGCCACCACCGAGCGCGCGCGCCAGATCGAGCAGCGATTCGGCCGCCTCGCGGCGCTCGAGACCGCCGACAACCAGCTGATCGCCCAGAACCTGCCGCAAGGCGCCGTGCACCAGGGCGTGGCGCTGCGCAGCCCGCCGCCGGAGCCCGCGGACCTGGCGGACTTCCAGGCCACGCCCGGCGCCGTGCTCCTCATGCTGGACCAGGTGACCGACCCGCAGAACGTCGGGGCGATCCTGCGCTCGGCCGCAGCCTTCGGCGCGGTCGGCGTCATCCTGCAGGACCGCCACGCGCCCCGTTTCACGGGGGCGCTTGCCAAGGCGGCCGCCGGCGCGGTCGAGCGCGTGCCTGTCGCCCGCGTCGTCAACCTTTCGCGGGCCCTGGAGGAACTGTCCGATCTCGGATGGCGCGCGGTCGGCCTCACGGGCCACACCGACACCGACCTGCACGACGCGCTCGATGGGACGCCCACTGTCCTGGTGCTTGGATCCGAGGGCGAGGGCCTGCGCCGGCTGGTGTCGGAGCATTGCGAGGTGCTCGCGCGAATTCCCATGCCCGGCGGGTTCGAGAGCCTGAACGTGTCGGCCGCAGCGGCCGTGGCGCTCTACGAGGCGTCAAGACCCCGCACCTGAACGGTTGCAGCGCGGCGCGCGCTGACGCATTGAGGCCGAATGTTCGAAGAGCTGTTCAGCCCCGGCGCCCTGTCCGCCCTCCTCCAGGTCTTGATGATCGACCTCGTGCTCGCAGGCGACAACGCCGTCGCCGTGGGGCTGGCCGCCGGCGGCCTGCCGCAGGAGCAGCGCAAGAAGGCCATTCTCTACGGCCTGATCGCGGCGGTGGTGATGCGGATCGGCTTTGCGCTGATCACCACCCAATTGCTCGGCATCGTTGGGCTGCTGTTCGCCGGCGGCCTGCTGCTGCTCTGGGTCTGCTGGAAAATGTGGCGCGAGCTGCACCACCAGGCCGAGCCCGAAGAGGCCGCCGCCGAGGCGGTGCTGGATGCGGACCCGACCACCGAGCCCCAGGCGGCCGTGGCCAAGCGTGCGCCGAAGACGTTCAAGGACGCCTTCCTGCAGATCCTGATCGCCGACGTCTCCATGTCGCTGGACAACGTGCTGGCTGTGGCCGGCGCGGCGCGCGAGCACCCGGGCATCCTGGTGTTCGGCCTGCTGCTGTCGATTGCGCTGATGGGCGTCGCGGCGACCTGGATCGCCAAGCTGCTGCACAAGTACCGCTGGATCGGCTACGTCGGCCTGCTGATCGTGCTCTATGTGGCCCTGCACATGATGTGGGAGGGCCACCGCACCGTGGTCGTCGACCTCGGCAGGACCCCGGCCTACAACGCCGCCGTCCCCGACTTCATGGACATCGGCCCCGCCGAGGAAGCCAGGCACCGCGCGCACTGATCCCTTCCACTCATCCCGGCGAAAGCCGGGACCCAAGCTGCCAAGGGAAACCGCAGACCCACACAGACGGGCGGCGCGAGCGGCCATGGGGTCGCCACTCCGCTCCCGGCGTCGCCATTCGCCGGGCGCGGCCAGCCCTCGAAGCCCGACGGGCCGGAGCCCCCATCATCTGTGTGGGTCTGTGTGCGTCCCTGGTTCTGCGCGAAGCGCGCCGGCCTCAGCTTGGGTCCCGGCTTTCGCCGGGAGGAGCGGTGTGATGGAACCGGGTTTCCGGGCGGACGGGCCCTAGGCCGCCTCCGGCCCGCCGAAGCGCTCGCGCCATTCGGCGACCTGGGCGTCCTCGATCTTTCGGAACAGCACCTCAGGGGCCGTGATCTTCCGGCCGGGCTCCAGGGCGCGCAACAGCCCGTCCCCGTCCAAGCTCGGCCAGCGGCCGGGGAAGCTCTCGCCCACCCCAAGGGCGATCTTCTCCGCGGCGAAGGGGATGAACGGCTCCGACACCTTGGCGAACAGCGCCACCAGGTTCAGCCCGTAGCGCACCGCCACGGCGGCCCGGTCGCGGTCGGTCTTGATGGCCGTCCAGGGCGCGGCCTCTGTCAGGTACTGGTTGCCCAGCACCCACAGCTGGCGCAGCGCCGTGGCCGACTTGCGGAACTCGCGGTCCTCCATGAAGCCCGTCAGCTCGCGCAGCTTGCTGAGCACCTCGTCCTCGAGCCTCGCCTCCAGCGGTCCGGGCTCACCGCCCTCCGGGACCACGCCCTCGAAGCGGCTCTCGGTGAACTTGCAGATGCGGTTGACGAAGTTCCCCAGCACGTCGGCCAGGTCGGCGTTCACCTGGTCGCGGAACTGCTCCCAGGTGAAGGTCGAGTCCGAGGTTTCCGGGGTGTTGGCGGTCACCCACCAGCGCCAGTAGTCGGCGGGCAGCAGCTCCAAGGCGTGGTCCATGAACACGCCGCGCTTCTGCGACGTGGAGAACTTGCCGCCGTAGTAGTCCAGCCAGTTGAAGCCCTTCAGCTGGTCGACCAGCTTCCAGGGGGCGTTCTCGGCGGGCCGGAAGGTCCCGTCCGCCTCGAGCCGCTCGTTGACCCCGAACAGGGTGCAGGGGAAGCCCACGGTGTGGAAGGGCACGTTGTCCTTGCCCATGAACTCCACATAGGTGACGTCCTGCGCGGCCGGCAGCCGCCACCAGCGCTCCCACTCGGCGTCGTCCACTTCGCGGCCCTGTTCCTTGGCGCGGGACGCGGCCCACTCCCAGGTGGCCCCGATGTACTCGATCGGCGCGTCGAACCAGACGTAGAACACCTTGCCGGCGAGCCCCGCCGCGTCCGGCAGCTGGCCTTCGGGGTTGGGCCCCCAGTCCATGGCGTTCACCGGCACGCCCCACTCCAGGTCGCGGGTGATGCCGCGGTCCTGCAGGCCCTCGTCCAGCCACTTCAGCGCGATGGAGGTCACCAGCAGCGGCCAGCTCGAGCGCTTGCCCTCGATCCAGGCGCGCAGCTTGGGCGCGAACAGGCTCTGGCGCAGGAACAGGTGCTTGGAGCCGCGGATCTCGATGTCCTCCGAGCCCGACACGGCCGAGCGCGGCTTCAGGAGGTCGGCAGGGTCCAGCACGCGGGTGCAGTTCTCGCACTGGTCGCCGCGCGCCGCCTGGTAACCGCAGTGCGGGCAAGTGCCGATCACATAGCGGTCGGGCAGGAAGCGCTTGTCGGCGTTGGAATAGACCTGCTGGGTGACCCGCTCCTCGATGAAGCCCGCCTCCCAGAGGGTCTGGGCGAAGCGCTGGGTCAGCCGGTGGTTCTGCGGAGACGAAGAGCGGCCGAAGTGGTCCCAGGACAGGCCGAACCGGCGGCCAAGGTCGTGCTGGATGCGGTGCTGCTCGGCGCAGAAGGTGGCCGGATCCTGGCCGAGCTCGGCGGCGGCCAGCTCGGTGGGCGTGCCGTGCTCGTCGGTGGCGCAGATGTAGAGCGTCTCGCGGCCCCGGGCGCGCTGGAAGCGGGCGTAGACGTCGGCCGGCAGCATCGAGCCCGCCAGCGTCCCCAGGTGCTTGATCCCGTTGATGTAGGGCAGCGCGGACGTGATCAGGATGCGGGACATGGCTCTTCGCAGGATCTAGGCCGCAGGCGCGCGGCTTACAGGCCGCGCCAGATGGCCTGCCCGCGCCGGCTTGGCAAGGCGCGCGTGCGGCCGGCGCCGGCCGGGCTGACGCACCGCAGTCCAGCGGCTAAGCTCACCGGCCTATGGCGCAACCCGGAGTGGCCAGATGCCGATGAGCGGCCTGCGCGAAGGCGAGACCCCGTCGCAGCGGATCGACGAGAAGATTCAGGAGCTCGGCGACTGGCGCGGCGAGACCCTCAGGCGGCTCCGCGACCTGATCCGCGCCGCCGGGCCGCCCATCGTCGAGGAGTGGAAGTGGGGCGGCCCGGTCTGGGCCTGCGAGGGGATCATCTGCACGGGCGAGACCTACAAGGCCGCCGTCAAGCTGACCTTCGCCAAGGGCGCCGCCCTGCCCGACCCGACGGGCCTGTTCAATGCCAGCCTGCAGGGCAACACCCGCCGGGCCATCGACGTGCGTGAGGGCGAAACCCTGGATGCGGCCGCCTTCCAGGCGCTGATCCGCGCGGCCGCCGCGCACAACGCCGGCGGCTGACGGGCACGCGTCAGAACGGCCCCTTGAACACGAACCAGGCGCCCAGCGCGATGAAGGCGAAGCCCACGCCGTGGTTCAGCGTCAGGCGCTCCCCCAGGAAGGTGACCGAGAAGACGGCGAACACCGCAAGCGTGATCACCTCCTGCATCGCCTTCAGCTCGGCCGGCTCGTAGGCCAGCCGCCCGATGCGGTTGGCCGGGACCGCCAGCCAGTACTCGAAGAAGGCGATGCCCCAGCTCGCCAGGACGATGACCCACAGGGGTCCCTTGTCGACCTTCAGGTGCCCGTACCAGGCGAACGTCATGAACACGTTCGACGCCACCAGAAGCAGCACGGGCGCGACCAGGGTCACAGCAGGGCTCATGGCGGGGCTCTCCGGCGCATTGCGGGATTGAGGGCCAAGCAGAGCGCCCTATAACCTTCCGCCGGGCTAGGGGGACCTCGGATGCGTGGATGGATGAGGGCGCTGGGCGCCGCGGCCGCGGCGCTGGCGCTGGCCGCCTGTGGCCAGGGCGGCGGTGACAAGGCGGGCGCCCAGGGCGCGGGCGAGCTGCGGATCTACAACTGGTCCGACTACATCGACCCCGAGCTGCTGGCCGAGTTCACCCGCGAGACCGGGATCAAGGTCCGCTACGACACCTTCGATTCCAACGAGGTGCTCGAGACCAAGGTGCTGCAGGGGAACACCGGCTACGACCTGGTGGTCCCCTCGAACCACAACGTCCCGCGCTACGTGCAGGCCGGCGCCGTCCAGAAGCTGGACAAGTCCCGCCTCCCCGGCCTCGCCAACCTCTCGCCCGAGACGCTGCGCCACATGCAGCCCTTCGATCCGGGCCAGGCCCACACCGTCCCCTACATGCAGGGCACCATCGGCCTCGGATACAACGCCGACGCGGTGGCGCGGCGCGGCGTCGCCATGGACAGCTGGGCCGCCGTCCTCGACCCGGCCAACCTCGCCAAGCTGAAGGACTGCGGCGTCTACTTCCTCGACGCTTCGGAGGACATGTACGCCGTCGCCCTCCACTACCTGGGCAAGGACCCCAACTCCACGAACCCGGCCGACTACGCCGCCGCCACCGACCTGCTGCTCAAGGTGCGGCCCTATGTGCGCAAGTTCCACTCCTCGGAGTACATCGACGCCCTCGCCAACGGCGATATCTGCGTGGCCATCGGCTACTCCGGCGACGTGCTCCAGGCGGCCGACCGCGCCGAGGAGGCCAAGAACGGCGTCAAGGTGGCCTACGCCATCCCCAAGGAAGGGACGCAGGTCTGGTTCGACGTCTTCGCCATCCCCGCGGACGCGCCGAACCCCGCCGCCGCCTACCGCTTCCTGGACTTCATGCTGCGGCCCGACATCATCGCCAGGGCGTCCAACTACACCCACTACGCCAACGCCAACGCCAAGGCGACGCCGCTGCTCGACGCCGAGGTGCGCGATGATCCGGGCGTCTACCCGCCGCCGGCCATCGCCCAGCGGCTGTTCGTCACCACCACCAAGGACCAGGCCCTGCTGCGCGAGGTGAACCGCCAGTGGACCCGGGTGCTGACCGGGCGGTGAGCGGCCGGCCGGTCATCGGCGCCGTCCGCTCGACCTTCGCGCCCTGGGACGATCCCGGGGCGCGGCCGCTGGTGCGCTTCGAGGGCGTCGCCCGGCGGTTCGGCCAGGTGGCGGCCGTCGACGGCGTCAGCCTGGAGATCTACGAGCGGGAGTTCTTCGCCCTGCTCGGCCCCTCCGGCTGCGGCAAGACCACCCTGATGCGCCTGCTGGCGGGCTTCGAGCAGCCGGACGAAGGCCGGATCCTGCTGGAGGCGCGCGACATCGCCGGCCTGCCGCCGCACGCGCGGCCGACCAGCATGATGTTCCAGTCCTACGCCCTCTTCCCGCACCTGACGGCGGCCCAGAACATCGCCTTCGGCTTGAAGCAGCAGCGCCTGCCCCGCCGTGAGATCGCCGCCCGCGTCGACGAGATGCTGGCGCTCGTGAAGCTGGAGGGCCTGGGCGGCCGCAAGCCGGACCAGCTGTCGGGGGGCCAGCGGCAGCGGGTGGCGCTCGCCCGGGCCATCGCCCCCCGTCCCCGCATCCTCCTGCTCGATGAACCCCTGGCCGCGCTCGACAAGAAGCTGCGCGACGAAACCCAGTTCGAGCTGATGCGGCTGCAGCACGACCTGGCCATGACCTTCATGATCGTCACCCACGACCAGGAGGAGGCGATGGTCGTCGCCGACCGGATCGCCGTGATGCGCGAGGGGCGGATCGTCCAGGTCGGCCGCCCCGCCGAGATCTATGAAGCGCCCGCCAGCCGCTATGTGGCCGGCTTCATCGGCGAGGTGAACCTGTTCGAGGGGCGACTGGAGGCGCAGGCCGACGGGGCCGCGTACGTCGCCTGCCCGGACGCGCCGGGGGGGCTTGCCGCGGCGACCGACCAGGGCCTGGCGCACGGCTTGGCGGTCTGCCTCGCGGTGCGGCCGGAGAAGATGGTCCTGCACGCCGAACCGCCCGCCCCCGGCCGGAACCGCCTGGCCGGCAAGGTGGTCGACATCGGCTACCTGGGCGACTGGACCACCTACGTGGTGGAGGTCGCCCCCGGCCGTACGGTCCGCGCGGCGCGGGCCAACGCCACCCGCATGGCCGAACGGCCGCTGGGCTGGGGCGACGAGGTCTGGCTGACCTTCGCCCCCGACGCCGCCGTGGTGCTGACCGCGTGAGGCGCCCCCGCGCCGGGCTGGCCGCCCTCGTGCCCTACCTCTGGCTGGGGGTGTTCTTCGCCTTTCCGTTCCTGCTGGTGGCGAAGCTATCGCTGTCCGACACGGCGCTCGCCATCCCGCCCTATGCGCCGCGCCTCCGCTGGACGGACGGCGTGGACGGCCTGCGCGCCTTCGCAGCGGCCCTCGACCCCGAGACCTACGCCCGGCTCTGGCGCGACCGGCTCTACCTCGACGCCTACGCCTCCAGCCTGCGGCTGGCGGCCGTCGCCACGGCGCTCCTGCTGCTGGTGGGCTATCCCATGGCCTACGGCATGAGCCGCTTTCCCCCGAGGGCCCGGTCGATCCTGGTGATGGCGGTGATCCTGCCGTTCTGGACCAGCTTCCTGATCCGCATCTACGCCTGGATCGCCATCCTCAAGCCGGCGGGCCTGCTGAACGCCGCCCTGGGCGCCCTGGGGCTGCCCGCCCTCAACCTCCTGAACACCGAGGCGGCGGTGATCGTCGGCCTCGTCTACGCCTACCTGCCCTTCATGGTGCTGCCGCTCTACGCGGTGCTCGAGAAGCAGGACGACAGCCTCGTAGAGGCGGCGCAGGACCTCGGCGCCAGCCGGGCCGGCGCCTTCTGGCGGGTGACCTTCCCGCTGTCGCTGCCCGGCGTCGCCGCCGGCGCCCTGCTCTGCTTCATCCCCATGGTCGGCGAGTTCGTGATCCCCGACCTGCTGGGCGGCTCCGGGACCCTGATGCTCGGCCGCACCATCTGGACGGAGTTCTTCGCCAACCGCGACTGGCCCGCCGCCTCGGCCGTGGCCATCGTGCTGCTGGCCACCCTGGTGATCCCGATCCTCGTCTTCCAGCGCCAGCAGGCGAAGGTGGTCCGGTGAGGCGGCCCAGCGCCTTCAACGTGGCCGCCGTGGGCCTGGGCCTGGCCTTCCTCTACGCGCCGATCGCCCTGCTGGTGCTCTACTCGTTCAACGCCAGTCGGCTGGTGACCGTCTGGGGCGGCTTCTCCACCCGCTGGTACGCCAGCCTGTTCCGCAACGCGCAGATGCTGGACGCCGTCTGGGTGACGCTCAGGGTGGGGCTGATCTCGGCCACCCTGGCCACCGCGCTCGGGACCCTGGCCGCCGTGGCCCTGGTGCGCGGCGGGCGCTTCCGCGGCCGGCTGCCGTTCGCCGGCATGATCTACGCCCCGCTCGTCCTGCCCGAGGTGATCCTGGGCCTGTCGCTGCTGCTGCTGTTCGTGGGCCTGGGCCTGCCGCGCGGCTTCTGGACGGTGACCCTCAGCCACGCCACCGTCACCCTCTGCTACGCCACGGTGGTGATCCAGGCCCGGCTGCAGGGCTTCGACCGCAGCCTCGAGGAGGCCGCCCAGGACCTGGGCTGCGGACCCGTCGAGGCCTTCCTGAAGGTCACCTTGCCGAACATCGCCCCGGCGGTGGCGGCCGCGTGGATGCTCGCCTTCACGCTCTCCCTCGACGACCTGGTGATCGCCAGCTTCACGTCGGGGCCTGGCGCCACCACCCTGCCCATGCGGCTCTACAGCCAGGTGCGGCTGGGGGTGAACCCCGAGATCAACGCCGTCTCCACCCTGCTGATCGGCGCGGTCGCCACCGGCGTGCTGGCCGTCTGGCTGGTCCAGCGCCGGCGGCCCGCCTAGAGCTCAGGAACCCGGTCGAACCAGGGCCGCGCCTGCTCCAGTTGGCCGGCCAGCCGGAACAGCGTCGCCTCCTCGCCCATCCGGCCCACGAACTGCAGGCCGATCGGCAGGCCCGAGGCGCTCCAGGCCAGGGGCGCGGTCATCGCCGGCTGGCCCGTGTTGTTGAAGGCCTGGGTGTTGGGCATGAAGGCGAAGAGCCGCTCGGCGATCTGGTCCGTGTTCTCGAGGATGTGGCCGACCGGGACCGGCGGGCTGCCCAGGGTCGAGAGCAGCAGCACGTCGTAGCGCTCCCACAACGCCGAGCACGCCCGCCCGAAGGCGTGCAGGGTCTGCAGCGCCTGGACATAGGCCGACGCCGTCACCCCCTGGCCACGTCGGTAGGTATGGAAGGTGAGCGGCTCCACCTCCCCCTCCGCGACCGGGCGGTCCCGGCGGGCCGCCTCGGCGTCGAGGGTGGCGGCGACGCTGGCGGCGATCACCAGGCCGGCGGCCGCCTGCATGGCGGCGAAGTCGCCCGGGACCTCGACCTCCTCCACCTGGTGGCCCAGGCTCTCCAGAAGCCGGGCGGCGTCGACCACCGCGGCGGCGCACTCCGGATCGAGCGCCCGCGACTGCAGGGCCGCCGTGGTGAAGCCGATGCGCAGCGACCCCGGCTCCCGCCTCGCCTCTTCCGCGAACGGCCGCTCCGGCGGCGGCAGGAAGTACGGGTCGCCCGTCTGGGGCGCACAGGCGATGTCCAGCAGCACGGCGCTGTCGCGCACCGAGCGGGTCACGGCGTGCTGCACCGAGGCCCCCGCCCATCCTTCGCCGGCGGGCGCGAAGGACACCCGGCCGCGCGACGGCTTCAGGCCGAACAGGCCGCAGCAGGCGGCCGGGGTGCGGATCGAGCCGCCGCCGTCGCTGGCATGCGCCGCCGGCGCGATCCCGGCCGCCACCGCCGCGGCGGCGCCGCCCGACGAGCCGCCCGGCGTGCGCGACAGGTCCCAGGGATTGCGGCAGACTCCAAGGTAGTCGCCCTCGGTGAACGGCCACAGGCCGAACTCCGGCGTGTTGGTCTTGCCGAAGATGGACAGCCCCGCCTGCCGGTACAGCCGCACCAGGGCGCTGTCGGCGCTCGCCACGTCGTCGGCGAACAGGCGCGAGCCGCCGCTGGTGACCGTGCCCTCCAGGGCCGCGCCGAGATCCTTCAGGAGGAAGGGCACGCCGGCCAGCGGCCCGGACGTAGCCGGCGGCTCGGCCCTCGCCCGCGCGCTCAGGTCAAGCGTGACCGCGTTGATCCTGGGATTGACCTCAGCGCTGCGCGCCACCGCTGCGTCCAGCAGCTCCCCGGCGCTGACCTCGCGTCGGGCCACCAGCTCGGCGAGGCCCACCGCGTCGTGGCGGCGGTAGTCTGCGAAGTCCATCGGCTGTCCTCCCTCGGGCCGCCTCAGGCAAGCACGTCGGCCGACGGTGGGCTAGGGGCGTGTCGGCGCGAACCGCGCCACGAGGTCGTAGGCCTCGCCGGGGAAGGCCTGCCGCACGTCCGTCACCCGCTGCGCGCCGCGCCAGGTCCGGCGCTCCAGCACCAGGCAGGCGGCGCCGGGCGGCAGGCGCAGCAGTCCGGCCTCCGCGGGCGTGGCGTTCACCGCGGTGATCCGGTGCTCGGCCTCCGTCCAGGGCACATGGGCCAGCAGCCAGGCTCCCGGGGAGTTCGCCCCGAAGTCGGCCTCCGCCGCTTCCGGCGCAGCCGCGAGGCTGATCAGCCGCCGCTCCAGGGCGAATGGCTCGCCGCCTGCCAGGTGCAGCCCCTCCAGCGCCAGAAGCCGCCCGCCGCCGGCCAGCTCCGCCTCGGCCGCGTCGCCGCGTTTCGACCCCCGCAGCCCGCGATCGAGCAGGCGCCAGGCATAGTCGAGGCCGCGCGCGGTGACCTCGGCCTGGATGTCGGCGATCTCCAGCACCACCGAGCGCAGGTGCGGCCGGGCGACCACCGTCCCCGCACGGCGGCGGCGGACCACCAGGCCCGCCGCGGCGAGCGACGAAATCGCCTTGTTCACCGTCATCCGCGAGCAGCCGTAGGCCGCCATCAGCTCGTGCTCGGACGGCACCCGATCGCCCGGCCGCCAGGCGCCGGACAGGATCTGCGCTTCGATGTCGCCGCGGATCTGCTGGTGCAGCGTGGCCCCGCTCACGCCAGCAGGCCCTGCAGCACGGCGCGATAGCGCCGCACCACCGCCTCCCGGCCGTGGTGGCGCCCGCCCGAGACCAGGCGCCGGCCCGCCCGCCACACGTCGGTGACCAGCTCGCGCCCGCCGGCGAAGATCCAAGCGTCCACCGCCGAGGCCGCCCCGTGCCCGGCCAGGGTCGGATGGTCGGCGTCCAGCGCCACGATGTCGGCGGGTGCGCCAGCCTTCAGCCCCGCCTCGGCGACGCCCAGCGCCCGCGCCCCGCCCCGCACGGCGCCCGCCAGCAGGTCGCAGCCGGTGGAGCGGCCCGCCCCAGCGGCCAGCACGTTGCGCGCCCGCCGCGTCAGGCGCTGACCGTACTCCAGCGCCCGAAGTTCGCCCGCCGGATCGATCAGGATGTTGGAATCCGTCCCCAGGCCGAACGCGCCGCCCGCCTCCAGATAAGCCCGCGCCGGGAACACGCCGTCCCCAAGGTTCGCCTCGGTCACCGGGCACAGGCCCGCGACGGCGCCCGACCGCGCCAGGCGGCCGGTCTCCAGGTCCGTCAGGTGCGTGGCGTGCACCAGGCACCAGCGCTCGTCCAAAGCGGCGTTGTCGAGCAGCCACTCCACCGGTCGCGCGCCGGACCAGGCGACGCAGTCCTCCACCTCCTTCACCTGCTCGGCGGCGTGGATGTGCACCGGTCCGCCTGCGGCCAGCGCCGCCACCGCCGCGAGTTCGTCCGGCGCCACCGCCCGCAGGCTGTGCGGGGCGACGCCCACCACGGCGTCGGCGACGCCGGTCACCGCGCGGCGGCTGCCCTCCAGCAGCGCGCCATAGCTCTCCACCGAACTCAGGAACCGGCGCTGCCCGGCCGTGGCGGGCGCGCCGCCGAAACCGCCGTGGGCGTAGAACACCGGCAGCAGGGTCAGCCCGACGCCGACCGCCTCGGCCGCCGCCGCGATGCGCACGGCCATCTCGGCCGGATCGTCATAGGCCGCGCCTTTGGGGTCGTGGTGCAGGTAGTGGAACTCGCCCACGCGGGTGAAGCCGGACTCCAGCATCTCCACGAAGGCCAGCGCGGCGATCGCCTCCATGGCGTCCGGGTCGAGCCGCTCCAGGAAGCGGTACATCAGCTCGCGCCAGGTCCAGAAGCTGTCGTCCGCCGGACCCCGCACCTCGGTCAGGCCGGCCATGGCCCGCTGGAAGGCGTGGCTGTGCAGGTTGGCCAGACCCGGGACCGCGAACCCGCCCCGCCAGTCGCCCGGCTGCGGCTCCACGCCCGCGGAAACCGCCGCGATCCGCCCGCCCGCCAGCTCCAGCCGCACGCGCGCCGCCGGGCCGTCCGCCAGCAGCGCGCCCTGGAACCACAGGCCTGCGTCCGCACCCATCGCATCAACCTCCGCCGCGCCGCTGGACACTCGTTCGCCAGGCCGGTTATGTCTAGACATTATCAGGAGCCCGCATGCGCTGCGACCGGATCTGGCGGAAGGCGCGCCTCGCCACCCTGGCCCCCGACCGGCCGGGTCTGGGCGTGGTGGACGATGGCCTGATCGCGGCCCGCGACGGCCGGATCGTCTACGCCGGTCCGGCGGCCGAGGCCCCGTTCGCCCTGGACGCCGCCGAGATCATCGACCTGGACGGCCGCTGGATCACGCCGGGCCTGATCGACCCCCATACCCACCTGGTGTTCGCCGGCGACCGCGCCCATGAGTTCGAGCTGCGGCTGGCGGGCGCGTCCTACGAGGAGATCGCCCGCGCCGGCGGCGGCATCCTGTCCACCATGACGGCCACCCGCGCCGCCGACGAGGCCGAGTTGGTCGCCCAGTCCCTGCCGCGGCTCGACGCCCTGATCGCCGAGGGCGTCACGACGGTGGAGATCAAGTCGGGCTACGGCCTCTCGGCGACCGACGAGCTGAAGCTGTTGCGCGCGGCCCGTTCGCTCGCGGACGTCCGGCCCGTGAGCGTCACGACCACCCTGCTCGGCGCCCACGCCCTGCCTCCGGAGCAGCGGGAGAACCGCGCCGGGTATCTGCGGACCGTGACCGACGAGATGATCCCCGCCGCGGCGCACGGGCGCCTCGCGGACGCCGTCGACGCCTTCTGCGAGGGCATCGCCTTCACGCCGGACGAGGTGGCGCGCGTCTTCGAGGCCGCGGCCGCCCACGGCCTGCGGGTCAAGCTGCACGCCGACCAGCTGTCGGACCTCGGCGGCGCGGCCTTGGCCGCCCGGTTCGGCGCGCTCTCCGCCGATCACCTCGAGCACGCCGACGAGGCCGGCGTCCGGGCGATGGCCCAGGCCGGCGTCGCCGCCGTCCTGCTGCCGGGCGCCTTCTACTTCACACGTGAGACGCGCCGCCCGCCGGTGGACCTGCTGCGGGCGCACGGCGTGCGGATCGCCCTGGCCACCGACTGCAATCCCGGCACCTCGCCCCTCACCTCGCCGCTGCTGGCGATGAACATGGCCGCCACCCTGTTCCGGCTGACGGTCGAGGAGTGTCTTCGGGGAATGACCCTGAACGCCGCGCACGCCCTGGGACGAGCCGATGACGTGGGCTCCCTGGAGGCCGGCAAGCGCTGCGATCTGGCGATTTGGGACATCGAACAGCCGGCCGAGCTGGTCTACCGCATGGGCTTCAACCCGCTCCATGCACGTGTGTGGAGGGGCGAGTGACGATCACGATGCAACCGGGTGAGACGCCGCTCGCCGACTGGCGCGCCATCTGGCGGGGCGCCACGCCCGTGTTGGCGGAAGGCGCCATGGCCGCTGTCCATCGCTCCGCCGAGGCGATCGGCCGGATCCTGGCTCGCGGTGAGCCCGTCTATGGGATCAACACCGGCTTCGGGAAACTGGCCAGCATCCGCATCGAGGCCGCCGACCTCGCCGCCCTGCAGCGCAACATCATCCTCTCCCATGCCGCGGGCGTGGGAGAGCCGACGCCCGTGCCGGTGGTCCGGCTGATGATGGCCCTCAAGCTCGCCAGCCTCGCCCAGGGCGCCTCGGGGGTGCAGCCCCAGACCGTCAGCCTGATCGAGGCGATGCTCGCCCAGGGGATCACCCCTGTCGTCCCGGCGCAGGGCTCCGTCGGGGCCTCCGGGGACCTCGCCCCCCTGGCCCACATGGCCTGCGCCATGATCGGCGTCGGGGACGTGTTCGTTGGCGGCCAGCGCCGGGCCGCAGCTGAGGCGCTCGCAGGCGCAGGCCTCACGCCCCTGACCCTCGGCCCCAAGGAGGGCCTGGCGCTGATCAACGGCACCCAGTTCTCCACGGCCTATGCGCTCGCCGGCCTCTTCGAGGCCGAGCGGCTGCTGCAGACCGCCCTCCTGACCGGGGCCTTGGCCACCGAGGCGGCCAAGGGCTCCGACACGCCCTTCGACGACCGGATTCACCGCCTGCGCCGCCAGCCGGGCCAGATCGAGGTCGCCCAGGCCCTGCGCGAACTCATGGCGGGGTCCGCCATCCGCGCCTCGCACCTGAAGGAGGACGAGCGGGTCCAGGACCCCTACTGCCTGCGCTGCCAGCCGCAGGTCATGGGCGCGGCCCTCGACGTGCTCCGCCAGGCCGCGGCCACCCTGGAGCGGGAGGCCAACGGCGTCTCCGACAACCCGCTGATCTTCGCCGGCGAGGACGTCGCCCTGTCCGGCGGCAACTTCCACGCCGAGCCGGTGGCCTTCGCCGCCGACATGATCGCGCTCGCGCTCTGCGAGATCGGGTCTTTGGCCGAGCGCCGCATCGCCATGCTGGTGGACCCGGCGCTGTCCGGCCTGCCGGCCTTCCTGACCCCGAAGCCCGGCCTCAACTCCGGTTTCATGATCCCGCAGGTCACCGCCGCCGCCCTGGTCAGCGAGAACAAGCAGAAGGCCTATCCGGCCAGCGTCGACTCCATCCCCACCTCCGCCAACCAGGAGGACCACGTCTCCATGGCCGCCCACGGGGCGCGCCGGCTCGCGCCCATGGCCGAGAACCTCGCGGGCGTGCTGGCCATCGAGCTGCTGGCGGCGGCCCAGGGCTGCGATTTCCACGCCCCGCTGAGCTCCAGCCCCGCGTTGGAGTCCGTCCGCGCCGCCGTGCGCGGCCGCGTGGCCCACCTGGACGACGACCGCCACATGGAGCCCGACCTGCAGGCGGCGCTTGCCCTGGTGCGCTCCGAGACCCTGCTGCACGCGGTGGGCGCCATCCCCCTGCCCGCTGTCGCGGGGGGCGCCGCATGACCGATCTCGCCTGGCTGGAGGTCACCCGGGGCGAGGCCCCGCTCGTCGTCGGCATGCCGCACACTGGGACCGAGATCCCGCCGGAGATCGAGGCGACCCTTGTCTCGACGTGGCTCGCCCGTCGCGACGCCGACTGGTGGATCGAGTCCCTCTACGACTTCGCGCTGGAGCTCGGCGCCACCGTCGTGCGCACCCGCATCTCGCGCACGGTGATCGACGCCAACCGCGATCCCTCCGGCGCCTCTCTCTACCCAGGCCAGGCGACCACCGAACTCTGCCCCACCACCACCTTCGACGGCGAGCCGCTCTACCGCGAGGGCTGCGGCCCGGACGACGCCGAGATCGCCCGCCGGCGCGAGACCTGGTTCGCGCCCTACCACGCCGCCCTGCAGGCGCAGGTCGACCGGCTGCGGTCCGTCCATCCGCACGTGGTGCTGTACGACGCCCACGCCATCCGCTCGGTGATCCCGCGGCTGTTCGACGGCGAGCTGCCCAACTTCAACATCGGCACGAACAATGGCGCGACCTGCGACCCTGCCCTGGAAGCCGCCGTCGCAGCGGCTTGCGACGTTCCCGGGCTGACCCGGGTGGTCAACGGCCGCTTCCGCGGCGGCTACACCACGCGCCATTACGGCCAGCCGGGAGCGGGCGTGCACGCCATCCAGATGGAGCTCGCCTGCCGCAGCTACATGGCCGAGCCGGCCCCGCCGACCCCCGACAATTGGCCGACCCCGCTCGACCCGCATCGGGCCGAACCCACCCGCGCCGCGCTGCGCCGCGCGCTGCAGGCCTGCATCGCCTTCGCCGAACGCCAGCGAGACCGCCCATGACCGTGATCCCCAACATCCGCACCGTGCGCGCGCCGCGCGGCGACCAGCTCAACGCCAGGAGCTGGCTCACCGAAGCGCCCCTTCGCATGCTGATGAACAACCTGGATCCCGAGGTGGCGGAGGACCCCGGCAACCTGGTGGTCTATGGCGGCATCGGTCGGGCGGCCCGCGACTGGGCCAGCTTCGACCGCATCGTGGAAGCCCTGAAGCGCCTGGAAGCCGACCAGACCCTGCTCGTCCAGTCGGGCAAGCCTGTGGGCGTGTTCCGCACCCACGCCGACGCCCCCCGGGTGCTGATCGCCAACTCCAACCTGGTGCCCCACTGGGCCACCTGGGACCATTTCCACGAGCTCGATCGCAAGGGGCTCATGATGTACGGCCAGATGACCGCCGGCAGCTGGATCTACATCGGCAGCCAGGGGATCGTTCAGGGCACCTACGAGACCTTCGTCGAGATGGGCCGCCAGCACTATGGCGGCGACCTTTCCGGCCGCTGGATCCTGACGGCGGGGTTGGGCGGCATGGGCGGCGCCCAGCCGCTGGCGGCCACCATGGCGGGTGCCTCGTGCCTGGCCGTGGAATGCCAGCCGTCGCGCATCGAGATGCGGCTGAAGACCCGCTACCTGGACGTCCAGGCCCGGGACCTGGACGAGGCGCTCGCCATGCTCGACCAGGCGAAGGCGGAGGGCCGCGCGATCTCGGTGGGCCTGCTGGGCAACGCCGCCGACGTCTATCCGGAGCTGGTCCGCCGCGGCGTCCGGCCCGACGCGGTGACCGACCAGACCTCGGCGCACGATCCGGTGAACGGCTACCTGCCCAAGGGCTGGACGCTCGACGAGTGGGTCGAGCGCCGCCTGGCGGATCCCAAAGGGGTGGAGGCCGCCGCCAAGGCGTCCATGGCCGAGCATGTGCGCGCCATGCTGGCCTTCCAGGCGATGGGCGCGCCCACCTTCGATTACGGCAACAACATCCGTCAGATGGCCAAGGAGGCCGGCGTCGGGAACGCCTTCGACTTCCCGGGCTTCGTGCCGGCTTACATCCGCCCGCTGTTCTGCCGCGGGATCGGCCCGTTCCGCTGGGCCGCGCTTTCCGGCGATCCCGAGGACATCCGCAGGACCGACGCCAAGGTGAAGGAACTGATCCCCGACAACGCCCACCTGCACAACTGGCTCGACATGGCCGGGGCGCGGATCCAGTTCCAGGGCCTGCCGGCGCGGATCTGCTGGGTGGGCCTGGGCGACCGCCACCGCCTGGGCCTGGCCTTCAACGAGATGGTCGCGAAGGGCGAACTCTCCGCGCCGGTCGTCATCGGCCGCGACCACCTGGATTCCGGCTCCGTCGCCTCGCCCAACCGGGAGACCGAGGCCATGCGCGACGGCTCCGACGCCGTATCCGACTGGCCGCTGCTGAACGCCCTGCTCAACTGCGCCTCCGGCGCCACCTGGGTCTCGCTGCACCATGGCGGCGGAGTCGGCATGGGCTTCTCCCAGCACGCCGGCATGGTGATCGTCTGCGACGGCACGCCCGAGGCCGCCGCCCGCCTCTCGCGTGTGCTGTGGAACGACCCGGCCAGCGGCGTCATGCGCCACGCCGACGCCGGCTACGAGGACGCCGTCGCCTGCGCCCGCGAGCACGGCCTCGACCTGCCGGGGCTCGTCTGAGATGTCCGGCCTGCGCATCCTCGGGCGCACCAGCTCGATCAACGTCCGCAAGGTCCTCTGGACCGCCGCCGAGCTGGGCCTCGCCTTCGAGCACGAGCCCGAGTGGGCCGGCGAGCGAAGCCCGCGCACGCCCGAGTTCCTGGCGCTGAACCCCAACGGCCAGGTGCCGGTCATCCTCGACGGCGACCGCGTGCTCTGGGAGAGCAACACCATCTGCCGCTATCTGGTCGGCAAGGCCGGCCGCACCGACCTGCTCCCGTCCGAGCCCTTCGCCCGCGCCGAGGTGGAGATGTGGATGGACTGGCAGGCGAGCGAGCTGAACCCCGCCTGGGGCGGCGCCTTCCTGGCGCTGGTGCGCAAGGTCCCGGCCGCCATGGCCGACCCGGCCGCCATCGCCCGCAGCGCCGAAGCCTGGAACCAGCGGATGCTGCTCCTGGAGGATCGTCTCGCCCGAACGGGCGCCTACGTCGCGGGCGAGGCGTTCACGCTGGCCGACATTCCGCTCGGCCTCTCCCTTCAGCGCTGGCTGCTCACGCCCATAGACCGGCCGCCGACACCGGCGCTGGCAGCCTGGCGCGCCCGCCTCCAGGGCCGCCCGGCAGCCCGCGCCGCCGTCGACCCGACCATCCCGTGATCGCCGTGCGACGCTTGCCCGCCCCGCGCCCTTGCCGGTAAGGGAAGCCGGCGCCCCGGCGCGCCGGATTAGCTCAGCTGGTAGAGCAGCGGTTTTGTAAACCGAAGGTCGCGGGTTCGAGCCCTGCATCCGGCACCACCCCTTCGGGGCCTGCGACAAGCGGCAGCATCTACCCATTTTGGGTGGGCCGCGATTGAACGCCGGCTCGGCCCTGGCTTAGGGGAGGCGGATGCCGGACTTCCCACGAGACCCGCTCATCAGCCGTCACCCTGCGCCGCTGAGCGCCAGCGAAGCGCGCCAGGAGGTGCGGCGAGCGGCCAAGCTGCGCCGCCGTGTTCCGCTGGGGCACCCTTACGGCCTGCTTCCGCTGTGGACGCCCTACGTGCTGGCGGTTCCAGCTTCCCGGATGCTGGCGCGCCTCATGGCCCCGCGGCGGCGCAGGGCGCCGATGACGCGCCGACGGCAGACGGGCTAGGGCGCAGGGGCGAGCCGCTTCAGCTCGGTCTCCAGGCGGCGGAAGACGGCGGTCCAGTCGCCGGGAACCCGCTGCCGGAACAGCCGCGCCGACGGATACCAGGGGCTGTCCTGGCGCTCCCGCAGCCAGCGCCAGTCGGTCTCGCGCGCCGGCAGCAGGATCCACACCGGCTTGCCCAGGCTTCCGGCCAGGTGGGCCACGGAGGTGTCCACGGTGATCACCAGGTCGAGCCCCGCCACGATGGCGGCGGTGTCGCCGAAATCCCGTGCGCCGGTGGCCTCCGGACGCAGGTCCTGGCCGAGCTTCAGCAGGCGGGCCGCCTCTCGCGGGCCCAGCGAGCGCTCGGCGTCGTTCTTGTGGTCGGGATTGCCGGCCGGGACCACGCCCACGCCGCCTCCGGTCCGCGGCGCCGGCGCGCTCAGGGCGGCGGGCGGCGGCAGGGTCGCCGGGGTGACGCCGAGCCGCAGCGGCAGCGAGAACATCAGCGTCCAGGCGTCGGCGGTCACGCCCGACTCGTCGTCCGTCAGCGCGACGCGCAGGTCCTGCATCACCGGCCAGAGCGGCCGCGGACAGGCGTAGACCACCTCCACCCCGCGCGCGGTCAGCTGCGGCAGGAACCGGGCCAGCATCAGGTTGTCGCCCAGCCCCTGCTCGCCCAGCACCAGCAGGCGCTTGCCGGCCAGTTCCTCTCCCCGCCACTCCGGAAAGCCCACGTCCGGCGCGGCGCGGGTCAGGCCCGGCACGCCGCGTCGGGCCTCGTAGAGCGGCCAGCCTTCCGCCCAGCGCCCCTCCGCCAGCAGCAGGGAGCCCAGGGCGTAGGCGGGCTGCGCCGCCTCCGGCGCGGCGGCCAGGGCGGCGCGGAACGCCTGTTCCGCCTCGGCCAGGCGCCCCATCCGCACATAGACCACACCCAGGTTGTGGTTGGCCTCGAACGGCATCGACAGGCGGATGGCGCGATAGCCCCGCTCGGCGCGGGCGAGGTCGCCCTTCACGTGGGCGGCGTAGGCCTGCTCGAACTCGCGCGCGCTGGACATGGGCGGATCGGTAACGGAGTCCCTGCGGCTTGCAACGGGGCGGCGCGCTGTCTACGGCCAGGGGATGCGCATCTTCATCGACGCCGACGCCTGTCCGGTGAAAGACGAGGTCTACAAGGTCGCGGCGCGTTACGGCCTGACCACCACCGTCGTCTCCAACAGCTTCATCCAGATCCCGGCCTCGCCGCGCATCGAGCGGATGATCGTCGACGCCGGCCCGGACGTGGCCGACGACTGGATCGCCGAGCGCACCCAGCCGGGGGACATCGTGGTCACCAACGACATCCCGCTGGCCGAGCGGGTGCTGAAGGCCGGCGGCTCCGCCATCGCGCCCAACGGCCGCGAGTTCACGCCCGACTCCATCGGCCAGGCCCTGGCGAGCCGGGCGATCGGCGAGCACCTGCGCAGCCTGGGCGAGATGACCGGCGGCCCCAAGCCCTTTGACCGCCAGGCCCGCTCGCGCTTCCTGCAGGCGCTGGACGAGGCGGTGAACCGGGAACGGCGCAAGCGGCGTTAGGAGCAGAGTTCCTGCGGCTTGCATCGGCTTGGCCGTGCGCTAGCTTGCCGCGCCTTTCGTCCTGAGGAGACCTCCATGCGCAAACCGGGTTCCGTGTTCGCCGTCGCCGCCGTGGCCGCCGCGCTGTCCGCCTGCGGCCAGTCGCAGAGCGGGCAGGACGCGTCGAACAGCCAGGCGGCCGCCTCCGCTGCGTCCGGAACCTCGGCCGCCACCCAGCCGGCCATGGGCGAGGCCGAGAAGAAGGCCCTGCTGGCCTCCTACGCGGCCCCCTACAACCAGGCGGACCTCGCCAACGGGGAAGCCAAGTTCGGGCTCTGCCGCTCGTGCCACACGATCACCCCGGGCGGCGCCAACATGACCGGCCCCAACCTGCACGGCGTCTTCGGCCAGAAGGCGGCGTCCAAGCCCAACTACAACTATTCCGACGCGATCAAGCAGGCGAACATCACCTGGGACGCCCAGCACCTCGACCAGTGGCTGGCGGACCCGAAGGGCTACCTGCCCGGCACCAAGATGACCTTCGCGGGCCTGAAGGACGCCAACGACCGCCGCGACCTGATCGGCTATCTCATGGTGGAGACCGGCTTCAAGCCCTGAGCCGGGTCACTCCCCCTCCAGGCGACTTCTCGCCCTAGACAACCTTGACGCGCACAACCGCCGGGCGCATCTTCGGCGGGTCGAGCCTGCTGTCCGGTCGACATCTCTCCGCGCCCCGAACCCCAAGCGGCGGCGCGGAGCGCGCCAGGCCGCGTCCCCCGCGTCGCCGGCGTGTCCCGCATCCTGGCCTTCCCCGACTGCCGGGGAAGGCCATTTTGCTTTCGGGCGGTCTTCTATTCGGCGGCGTTGGCCACGCGCGACTTCTCGGCCTCCTCGAAGGCCTCGATCCGCCGTGCGGTGGCCTGGGGCGAGCGGGTGAACCGGCCCAGCATGTTGTAGAACACGGGCACGATGAACAGCGTGACCATGGTCGAGAAGATCGCCCCGAAGAAGATGGTCACCCCGATGGTCTTGCGCGCCTCGCCGCCCATGCCGCCCCAGACGATCAGCGGGATCGCGCCCGCCGCCGCCGAGATCGAGGTCATGATGATCGGCCGCAGGCGCAGCGAGGCGCTCTCGATCACCGCCTCGCGCACCGAGAGGCCCTCATCACGCAGCTGGTTGGCGAACTCGACGATCAGGATGCCGTTCTTGGCGGCGATCCCCACCAGGATGATCAGCCCGATCTGGCTGTAGGTGTTCACCGAGGAGTCGGCGACCAGCAGGCCGAAGAGGCCGCCCAGCGCCGCCACCGGCACCGTCAGCATGATCACGCTGGGGTGGATCCAGCTTTCGAACTGCGCCGCCAGCACCAGGAAGACCAGCAACAGCGCCATGCCGAAGGCCACGCCGACGGCGCCCGAGCTTTCCAGGTAGTCCCGGGCCCCGCCGCCCCACTTGACGCCCAGGCCGCCCGGCTGCCGGGCCGCCTCGGCCTTCAGGAAGTCGATCGCCTCGCCCATGGAATAGCCGGGGTTCAGCTGGGCGGTGAGCGTGATCGAACGCAGGCGGTCGACCCGGGCGCGATCCGGCGTATCCCCGCGCACGCGCGTGGACACCAGGCTGGACAGCGGAATGGGCTCCCCGGAGCTCGCCCGCACATAGACGTTCTTTAGGTCCTCCTCCGTCTGCCGCTGCGAGCGGTCGGTCTGGAGGAGCACGTCGTATTCCTGGCCGGCCTTGATGTAGGTCGTCACCCGCCGCGAGCCGAACATGGTCTCCAGCGCCCGGCCCACCGACTGGGCCGAGACGCCGAGCGCGGCGGCCTTGTCCCGGTCGATGTCCACCACCACCCGCGGGCTGGTGGGCTCATAGTCCAGCCTTGGCCGCGCCAGGCCCGGATTGCTCTCCGCCGCGGTGAGGATCGGCCGGATCGCCCGCTCGATCTCGGGATAGTCGTTGCCGGTGACGATCAGCTGCACGCTGGAGCCGCCGCCCCCGCCCCCCCCGCCCGGGCCGCCTCGCTGCAGCCCGCCTTCCGGCGAGACGATGGCCCGCACCGAGGTGATGCTGGCGAGCTCGCGGTTCAGCTGCGCCGCGAACTCCTGGGTGGTGATGTCGGCGTCCTCGGACAGCATGGTGTTGCCGCCGGCGCTGTTGAAGCTGCTCGCCCCGCCGAAGCGCGGCATGGACAGCACATACCGGTCGAGCGTGCCGTCCTTCACATAGCGCAGCAGGATCTGCTCCAGCTGGGTGGCGGCCTGCTTGGTGTAGTCGTAGCCCGCGCCCTCGGGCCCGGTGATCATCACCTGGGCGCGCCGCCGGTCCTCTTCCGGCGTCAGCTCCTTGGGCAGCACGTTGAACACCACCACCGCGAGCGCGCCCAGCACAAGCACCAGACCCCCGGCGGTGATCGACGCCGACCGCTTGCCGAGCACCGCCTCCAGAGAGGCATGGTACGAGCCCCGCAGCCGGTCCATGGCGTGGTCGATGCGCTGGGCCACCCAGCCCTCTCCCTTGGCCGGCTTCAGCAGCTTGGACGCCAGCATCGGCGACAGGGACAGCGCGAGCACGGCCGAGAACGCCACGGCCGCTGCGACCGCCACCGCCAGCTCCACGAACAGCCGCCCCGTGAAGCCCGGCATGAACATCAGCGGCGCGAAGACCGAGATCAGCACGATGGTGGTGGCCACCACGGCGAAGAACACCTGCCGCGCGCCGCGCTGGGCGGCCACGATCGGCGGCTCGCCGTCATCGATCCGACGCTGGATGTTTTCCACCACCACGATCGCGTCGTCGACCACCAGGCCGATGGCCAGCACCAGGGCCAGCAGGGTCAGCAGGTTGATCGAGAAGCCCAGCGGGGCCAGCACGATGAAGGTCGACAGGATGCAGATTGGGGCGACGATCGAGGGGATCAGCGCCGCCCGCCAGGTGCCGAGGAACAGGAAGTTGACCAGCGCCACGCAGCCGAGCGCGATGGCCATGGTGATCCAGACCTCCTCGATCGCGTGGCGGGTGAACTCGGTGTAGTCCACCGCCACCTGCAGGTCGGTGCCCTTGGGCAGGCCCGGCTTGATCTCGGTGATCATCTGGCGGACGCCGTCCGAGATCTCCAGGTCGTTGGCCAGGCTTTGGCGGAAGATGGCGATGCCCACCTGGTCGCGTCCGTTGGAGCGGAAGCTGCGGCGGTGCTCGTCCGGCCCCTCCTCGACCCGGGCGATGTCGCCCAGCCGGGTGATGTAGCTCTGGCCGGCCGTGGGCGTGGTCACGTCGCGCATCACGCCCTGGGGCGCGCCCGCCACCGAGGCGGTGCCGCCCACCGCCGCCGAGGCCTGCGCCTGGGTCGCGGTCCTGGCCGGCACGATGGGCAGCTGGGAGAACTGGGCCGGCGTCGAGTAGCCGCGCGCCACCCGGATGGTGAAGTCCTTGGTGGGCGCCTCCAGCGAGCCGGCCGGCAGCTCCAGGTTCTGCGCGTTGAGCGCGCTCTCCACGTCCTCGACGGCGATGCCGCGCGCCGCCATGGCGTCGGGATCCAGCCAGATGCGCATGGAATAGAACTGCGCCCCGCCGACGCCGACGTTGGCCACGCCCGGCACGGTGGAGAACCGCTCCACCAGGTAGCGCTGGGCGTAGTCCGATAGCTGCAGCCGGTTCAGCGTCGTCGACGTGAAGCTCAGGAACATGATCGGCGAGGCGTCGGCGTTCGCCTTCTGGATCTGCGGCGGGTCGGCCTGCTCCGGCAGCTGGGCGGTCACCCGGCTCACCGCATCGCGCACGTCGTTCGCTGCGTCGTCCAGGTTCCGGTCGAGCTTGAACGAGATGCTGATCCGCGAAGAGCCGTCGCGTGAGGCCGAGTTGATCCGGTCGATGCCCTCGATGCCGGCGATCTGCCGCTCGATCACCTCGGTGATCCGCTCCTCGATCACCTCCGCAGAGGCCCCGCGGTAGGTGGTGGACACCGAGACCACCGGCGGGTCCACGCTGGGCAGTTCGCGCACGGTCAACGCCGTGAACGAGGCGAAGCCCACCACGCACAGGATGATCGCGGCGACCGCCGCGAAGACCGGCCGGCGGACCGAGATGTCGGACAGCATCATGCCGGCGACCGCGCGGCCTGCGCCGGCGCTCCCTGCCCCGGCGCCATGCCTGGCCGCCCGCCCTGCGGACGCGCGCCGCCCGGGCCGCCGGGCCCGCGCGCGCCGGCGATGCGGATCGGCTGGCCGGGCTGGATCTTGTTGAGGCCGTCGGCGACGATCCGTTCGCCCGGCTGCACCCCGTCGCGGATCTCCACGAAGCCCTGCTGCCGCACGCCGGTGAGCACCGGCCGCTGCTCGGCCACCGTCCGTTCGCCCATCTGGCGGATGACGTAGACGAAGGCGTTGTCGCCCTGCACCGACACCGCCGACTCCGGAGCGCTGAGGTTCTGCCGCTGGCCGCGCGAGACGCCCACCCGCACCAGCATGCCCGGCTTCAGGCGCTGCCCGGGATTGGGGAACTCGGCGCGTGCCGTGATCGCCCGGGTGCGCTCGTCCACCCGGGTGTCGAGCCGCTGGATACGGCCGGTGATGGTCTCGCCGGCGTAAGCGTCCACGGTGGCCAGGATGGTCTGGCCGGCGGAGAGCTGGCTCAGGAAGCGTTCGGGCACCTGGAAGTCCACTCGGATGGCTGAGAGATCGTCCAGGGTGACGATCGGGGCGCCGGGGTTCACCAGGGCGCCGGGGGTCACGTCCGACAGGCCCACCACGCCGGAGAATGGCGCGCGGATCACCCGGTCGGCCTCCCGGGCCCGCGCGGCCGAGAGGTCCGCCTGGGCCGTCCGGTACGCGGCTTCGTACTGGTCAATGGCGGCCTTGGAGGCGAAGCCCCGTTGGCCGAGCTCTCGATAGCGCTCGTAGGCGCGCCGGGCCTGCACCAGCCGGGCCTCCGCCTGGGCGATCCCTGCGTCCTGCTCGGTTGCGCGCAGCTCCACCAGCACCTCGCCGCGCCTCACCGCCTGGCCGTCGGTGAAGCGCACGCGCTCCACCAGCTGGGTGGTCGCCGCCGTCAGGGTCACGGACTGGCGGCCCTTGGCCACGCCCAGCACCTCGATGGTGTCGGCGAAGGCCCGGGGCTGCACCGTCGCCACCGAGACCTGCGTCGGGCCGCCGAAGCCGCCCCGCCCGCCCTTCATGGCCGGACCGCCCTTCGCCGCCGCCGCGCCTCCGCCGGGGCCGCCGGCCGGCCCAGCCTCGGCCTTGCGGCCCAGCACCTTCATCCCCCCCACCACCAGCATGACGGCGAGCACGGCGATCGCGGCGACGAGGAAGAAGTGGCGTCTCAACAAGACCTGTACGCTCCGTGGCCCAGGCGCCGGCGGACCGGCCGAGAAATCATGGGGCTCTTAGGGCGACCCGATACACGCCGTCCAGTGACAGAAGGATGGCTCTGCGTTGCGGTTCTGAAACAGGCGCAGAAATGCGACGGGCGCCTCAAGTGGAGGCGCCCGTTCTTTTGTGAATTCTGTTGCTTGGCTAGGCGTCGTAGCCGGGTAGTTCGCGGTCCAGTTTGCGCAGGCAGCCGGGCCAGGCGAGACCGCCGCCGATGCCCCGCGCCACCTGGTTGCGGACCTCCAGTTGCGAGGCCTCCGGCGCCATCATCACCCTGTCGCGGCCGGCGGACAGCGCCTTCACCTGCATCGAGCAGGCGCGTTCCAGATAGTACATGCCGATCCAGCAGTTGGCGGCGGTGTCGCCCACCGACAGGGTGCCGTGATTGCGCAGCAGCATCAGCGTCTTGTCGCCGATGTCGGCCACCAGGCGCTCGCGCTCGTCGAGGTTCAGCGCGATGCCCTCGTAGTCGTGGTAGGCGAGCCGCGGCTGGACGATCAGGGCGTGCTGCGACAGCGGCAGCAGGCCTTCGGACTGGGCGGCCACGGCCACCCCGTCGTCCGAGTGCAGGTGCATCACATAGTGGGCGTCTTCCCGGGCGTTGTGGATCGCCGAGTGGATCGTGAAGCCCGCCGGATTGATGAAGTAGGGCGTCTCCTGGAGGATGTTGCCGTCCAGATCGATCTTCACCAGCGAGGACGCGGTGATCTCCTCGAACAGCATCCCGTACGGGTTGATCAGGAAATGGTGTTCCGGCCCCGGGATCCGCGCCGAGATGTGGGTGTAGATCAGGTCGTCCCACCCGTGCAGGGCCACCAGCCGGTAGAGGGCCGCCAGGTCGACGCGGGCCTTCCACTCCTCGGCGCTCACCTTGCCCTTCAGCGAGGTCACGCCGCCAACCGATCCGTCCGCCATGGGGCGTCTCCCGTTTTAACGTCTGTTCGAACCCAGAGTCCTCCGCGGCAGGCGGGGCGTCAAGCGTCCGCGGCCGCCCAGGCTTGCGCCACCTGCAGCATCGCCGAACCGCGCGCTTGGGCCTCCAGCTTGATCAGCAGCAGCCCGGTGGACACCCGCTCGATGATCCCCCACTCCCAGATCGCCGCCGCGGGCTGCGCCGCCAGCTCCGCCAGGCGGCGGCAACGGGCGCGCCCCGCCTCCACCGGATCGCCGGCCAGGATCTCCTCCGTCCAGCCCCGCATCAGCACGGCCAGGTCATAGGCGGGCTCGGCGAACAGGCCGTCGGGATCGACGAAGCGCCACGCGCCCGGCCGCAGCGGGTCGGCCAGCGCGTTCTCCTCGTGCGGGTCGCCGTGCAGCAGCAGCGAGCCCTGCGGAGCGTACGCCGCCCGGCGCCGGCCGCACAGGGTGATCGCGTGCGCCACCAGCCATTCCGGGCAGGGACGGCCGAGCGCCTCCCAGCTCTCCTGCAGGAAGGCTTCGTGCCAGTCGGCCTTGTCGACGCCCGTCTGCAGGCCGCCCGGGTCCTCCAGCGGTCGCCAGGCCTGCCGCAGCGCTTCGCAGAGCACCTCGATCTGGCGGTCCACGCTCAGCCCTCGGGACGAGACCGGCGCGCCCAGCCGCTCGATCAGCAGCACCCCGCGCCGGAGGTCGGAGCGCAGCAGGCGCGCATAGCCTCGCCCGCCCGCCAGCTCCAGCGTGCGCGCCTCCCCCGCCAGCGGCTCGTAGCCGGCGATGGCCGCCTTGAGCACCGCCGGCTCGCCCTGCGCCGTCGTCACCTCGGCCACGAAGGCGCTGTTGCCGCCGGACAGGGGCCGACCGAGGGTGAAGCCCCACTCGCAGCGCAGCTCGGCGAGCAGGTTCGGCAAGTCGTCGAGCCAGCGCGCCGCCTCGCCGCCCAGCGCCCGCGCATTGCGCACGATGTCGGGCGGGACCTCGATCAGCTGCGCACCCGCTCCACGGCGTCCAGCCAGCGGGCGTAGGCCGCTTCGCGCCGGTGCGTGTCCATGGCGGGCTGGAAGCCCTCCGTCGGCGGCCGCGCCGCCGCCGCGTCCTCCAGCGAGCCATAGAGCCCCGCCCCCAGGCCTGCGAACAGGGCCGCCCCCAGCGCCGTGGTCTCCTGATAGGTGGCGCGGCAGACGCTGACGCCCGTCAGGTCGGCCAGGCGCTGGCTGAACCACAGGCTGCGCGACATGCCGCCGTCGATGCGCAGCTCCACGCCGCCGTGGAACGCCTCCGGCGCGTCCGAGCGCATGGCCTCGATCAGGTCGCGGGTCTGCAGGGCCGAGGCGTCCAGCGTGGCCTGGGCGATCTCCGACAGTCCCGCGTCGCGCGTCAGGCCGAACATCGCGCCCCGGGCGTTGGCGTCCCACCAGGGCGCGCCCAGCCCGGTGAAGGCCGGCACGAGCACCACCCCGTGGTCCTCTCGGGCGCCCGCGGCCAGCTTCTCCACGGCCGTGGGGCCGCCGGAGACGCCCAGCCCCTCGTTCACCCACTGCACCGCCGCGCCGGCGATGAAGATCGCGCCCTCCAGGGCAAAGGTCGTGCGCCCGTTCACCTGCGCGGCCACCGTGGTCAGCAGCCGGGCGCGGGAGACCGGGGCCGCCTCGCCGGTGTTGACCAGCATGAAGCAGCCGGTGCCGTAGGTGGCCTTCATCTCGCCCGGGCGGATGCAGCCCTGGCCCATCAGCGCCGCCTGCTGGTCGCCGGCCACGCCGCGGATCGGGATGGCTCGGCCGAACAGGCCCGGCTCCGTCTGGCCGAAGTCCCCGGCGCAGTCGCGCACCTGCGGCATCAGGGCGAGCGGCACGTCCAGCATCTCGCCCATGCTGGGCGACCAGGCGCCCTTGCGGATGTCGTAGAGCAGGGTCCGCGAGGCGTTGGTGGCGTCCGTGGCGTGCACCTTCCCGCCCGTCAGCTTCCAGATCACCCAGCTGTCGATCGTCCCCGCCAGCAGCTCGCCGCGCACCGCGGCGGCGCGGGCGCCCTCCACCGTGTCCAGCAGCCAGCGCACCTTGGTCCCCGAGAAGTAGGGGTCGAGCAGCAGGCCGGTGATCTGCGTCACCTCCCCCTCCCGCCCCTGCTCTCGAAGCTCTTCGCAGAGGGGCGCCGTGCGCCGGTCCTGCCAGACGATGGCCTTGTGGATCGGGCGGCCGGTGGCCTTCTCCCACACCACAACCGTCTCGCGCTGGTTGGTGATGCCGATCGCCGCCACCTCGTCCATCGACCGGGCAGCCTTGCGCACCGCTTCGTCCAGCACCTCGACGCAGGCGCGGAAGATCTCCTCGGCGTCGTGCTCCACCCAGCCGTCGGCCGGATAGTGCTGCTGCAGCGGGCGACCGGCTTCGGCCAGGGCCTGGCCGCTGCGGTCGAACAGGATGGCGCGGGTGCTGGTGGTCCCCTGGTCGAGCGCCAGGATCAGCGGTTCGGCCATTCGGCGCGTCCTCTCCCCTTGGTTGGTCGGCGACCCTTTAAGCATGTTTTCATCCGCACAGAGGAGATTCGGATTTGAGGGACCAGAACGGTCCCGGGGATGGGGGTTAGTGGCTTGGGTGTCGCCCTGAGCAGCGCCAGCCTGCTAGAGCTGGCGAAGAGTCGTGCGCCTGGCGACCGCGAACGGTTGCTGCTGGGCATTGTGGACCTGTGCGACGCCGGCGGCGCGCCGCAGAGCCGCGCCGAGCCCGCGGTCCAGGGGCTGCTGTCGTCGATCTTCATGAACCTTGTGGTCGAGGCCGAGCGCGACATACGCCGCCGCCTCTCCGAGCGCCTTGCCCGGGCGGACTGGGCCCCGCCCGCCCTGATCAATGTCCTGGCGCTCGACGAGATCGAGATCGCCCGTCCGGTGATCGCCGGAAGCCCGGTGCTGAAGGACCACGACCTCGTCCGCCTGCTGGTCGAAGCCACGATCGAGCACCAGATCGAGGTGGCCCGCCGACCGCAGCTCGGCGGCGTGGTGGTCGCCGCCATCCTGCGGCAGGCCGAGCCCGCGGTGCTCACCGCGCTCGCCAACAATCCCACCGCGGACCTCTCCGACGAGGACATGCGCCAGCTGGTGGCCGCGGCCCGCAAGGTCGCAGCCCTGCGCACCCCCCTGTCGCGGCATCCCCGGCTCACCGCCGACCTCGCCATGCAGCTCTACGTCTGGGTGGGTCAGTCCCTGCGCGGCGCGCTGGCGGACCGCTTCCGCCTCGACACCGCCAGCCTGGATCAGGCCATCGCCGACGCGATCCGCGACGCCCACGGCAACGCCCCGCCCGAGGCCGAGGGCCTGGTGATCGTCGCCCGGGAGGGCGAGCGCGAGGAGATGGAGCGCAAGCTCATCGACAAGCTGCACGCCGCCGGCCAGCTCAGGCCCGGCTACCTGGTCCGCGCCTTGCGCGAAGGCCGGCTCAGCCTCTTCGCCACCGCCCTGGCCCAGCTCGGCGGGTTCGAAGCGGACCACATCCGACGCGCCCTGGATTCGGACCGGCCCGAGCTGCTGTCGCTGGCCTGCGCGGCGGTCGGCATCGACCGCAGCGTCTATCCCACCATCCTCGACATGGTCCGTCGCCTGAACAACGGGCGGCCCTCCGGGGGCGGCGCGGCGCGCCCGGCCGGCGTGCTCGGGCCGGTGCCTCAGACGGTGGCCGGCGCCGCCTTCCGGCAGGCGGTGGGCGCCCGCTAGGTCAGGTTTGACAAGCGGCCGCCATTGGCCGCTTCTGGCCGCCGATGTTCAACGCCCAGCCCATGGTGACCCGACTGGCCTTCACAGCCAGCGACCGGCCTGAAGCCCAGGACGCCCGCGCCGCGCTCGCCCGACGCTATGGCGAGGCGGCCGAGGCCGAGGCTCAGGTGATTGTCGCCCTTGGCGGCGACGGCTTCATGCTCGAGACGCTCCACCGGCACATGGAGACCGGCAAGCCGATCTACGGCATGAATCGCGGCTCTGTCGGCTTCCTGATGAACGAGTACAGCGAGGACGGGCTGCTGGAGCGGATCAACGCCGCCGAGACGGCCATCATCCACCCCCTGCGCATGAACGCCGTCGGCGTCGACGGTCAGAAGCACCAGGCGTTGGCGATCAACGAGGTCTCCCTGCTGCGCCAGACCCGCCAGACCGCCAAGCTGCGCATCTCGGTGGACGGCAAGGTGCGGCTGCCGGAGCTGTCCTGCGACGGCGCCCTGGTGGCGACCCCGGCGGGTTCGACCGCCTACAACCTCTCGGCCCACGGCCCCATCGTGCCCCTCGACGCCCGCGTTCTGGCGCTGACGCCCATCAGCGCCTTTCGCCCGCGCCGTTGGCGCGGCGCCCTGCTCTCCCACACCGCCCATGTCCGCTTCGAGGTGCTCGAGGCTGACAAGCGCCCGGTGAGCGCCGTGGCGGACAATTACGAGGTCCGGGACGTCTGCGAAGTCGCTGTCTGCGAGGACCGGGAGGTCAGCATGACCATGCTCTTCGACGCCGGCCGCAGCCTCGAAGAGCGGGTGCTGGCGGAGCAGTTTTCGGCCTGAGAACGGCGGCGGCGGCGCCACAGCCATTTTTTAACGGCTTCCACCTAAGGTTGGTCCCGAGTGCAGGAGGCTACCGCGTGAGCCAGCAGAACACGGGGCAGATGATTCAGGTGCCCAACAAGCTCGGAGCCAAGGTGGGCGGCGGTCTGGGCCGTCTGGGCGCCATCGATCCGGCGGCGATCGCCAAGGCCGAGGCGGCGCTCAAGAGCCTGTCGGGCAACTTCGCCCAGTGGCTGCAGGACGAGATCGACAAGCTGGAGGCCGCCCGCCAGCAGGTGCGCGCGGTGGGCGCCACCGCCGAGACCATGGAGTCGCTCTACCTGCGGGCCCACGACCTCAAGGGCCTGGGGGCGACCTACGGCTTCCCGATCATCACCCGCATCGCCGGTTCGCTGTGCCGCCTGACCGACGACAAGGCCAAGCGCACCGCCGCGCCCATGCCGCTGGTCGACGCCCACATCAACGCCATCAAGGCCGCGGTCCGCGACGACATCAAGGACGACACCCACCCGGTGGGCGCTGTCCTGGTGAAGGAGCTCGAAGCCGCCGTCAGCGAGGCCGGGGCCTAGGCTACATCACCCGTTCGAGGGGTTCCTCGACCACGCCGTAGCCGGCGTCCGGCGGCAGCACCAGGACGCTGCCGCCCTCCCGCTTCTGCACCTGGGGCTGGACGGTCACCAGGGTCCGCGCCTTGGCCCGCGCGACCGCGTCCGCCGCGCTTTGCGCCTCGGCCAGCAGCTTCAGGTTCATGCGCGTGGGGAAGATCACCTTGCGCTCGCCCAGTTCGCCCAGCCGGAGCGCCTCCCCGGGCGGGATCCACTCGGCGTCCACCGTCTCACGCCCGTCGCAGGCGGCCACCTGGTCGTCCGGCGCCCGCACCGCATAGAACCAGGTGTCGAACCGCTTGGGCGTCAGCGGCGGGGTGATCCAGCGGGCGAACACCGTCAGCGAGTCCAGCTCCAGCCGGGCGTCCAGGTCGCACACCACGTCCAGGAACGGGGTGCGGCCGGCGTCCACCGCCTCGCGGACCTCCATCGGGCAGGCCTCTCCACCGATCGGCTCTCCGTTGCGGCGGCTGGCCAGCAGGATCCCGGCCTCTTCGAACACCTCGCGGATGGCGGCGATGCGCAGCGCCCGCTGCTCGGCGTCATGCTTGTCCCAGCCGACCACATGGTCCGCCCAGGCCGGGTCGTGGTCGCCCGCGTGGCTCTTGCCGCCGGGGAACACCAGCGCGCCCGAGGCGAAGTCGATCTGGTGGTGCCGGCGCACCATCAGCACCTCGAAGGCGGGCTGGTCGCGCAGCAGCAGGATGGTGGCGGCGGGCTTGATCTCGGCGTCGGACATTCCGCCAGCTTGGGACGGCCGCGGGGCCGCCGCAAGGCGGACGCGACGTCAGCCGTCAGGCCGTCTCGCGCACCGCGTCCTTGCGGGCCGAGCGCGACAGGCGGTCCATCTTGTCGATCAGGTAGTCCACGTCCTCGCGCGCGGCCGCCAGCGGCTGGGTGAGGAACCGCTGCATCATCCGCTCCTGAAACCGCTCGCGATCGCGGGCCCCGCCGTCGAACTCCATGGAGTGGAAGGTGTCCACCGCCGCCCGAAACGCCGGGAACAGCCGCGCCGGCAGGCCGGCGCGCTCGTAGATCGCCCGCAGCCCCAGGGGCCCGGCGTCGTGGATCATCAGCCAGGTCCGATGGTGCGGCACTCCGGCCAGCTCCGCCACGCCCCATTCGAAGAAGGTCATGTGCCCCTGGGCCAGGCCGCGCAGCAGCAGCGACGGCGTCAGGCGGCCGGCGCTGTTCAGGTGGGCCACGAAGCCCTTCACGTCGGCGGCTCGCCCGGCCTGGTCCACCAGGTCCACCGTCGCCCGCTCGGCCGAGCCCAGGGCGATCTCCAGCGCGGTCTGCGGCGACAGGGCGTGGTGGCTGACCAGGTGGTCGCGCACCTGCTCGCTCACCAGGTCGATCAGCCGCTCGGTCACCGACAGCGGCAGCACCTGCCGGAAGGCCACCGCCGCCAGCACCTTCTCGGAATGCTCGAACCGCTCGATCACCCGCTGCAGGGAGGTCTCGGCGAAGTCGGCCTTGTCGTTGCCGCAGGCAGCCGCCACCGCCCGCTCCCCGCCGTGCTCGGCCAGCGCGTCGGTGACCTTTCGCGACAGCTTCGGCCGCTTGGCGATGGCCAGCTGGCGCACCGGCCCGCCCAGCCGCACGATCTCGGCCAGGTCGTCGTCGGTGAAGGCCGGCGAGAAGTTCAGCAGCGGCAGGGCGACCGTCTCGACGTCGCGGGCCAGCCTGAGCGCCACGTCGCGCGGCACCAGCGGCGAGTCCTTCAGGGTGGCGGCCAGCGCCCGGCGCACCAGCTCGGCGGCGTCCGAGGCCATGATCCGCAGGATCTCGGCGGCCAGGGCGCGGTCGTCATCGGTCAGCGGCAGGCGTTCGATGTTGCGGCACAGCTTGTGCGCCGCCGCCGCCCGTTCGTCGGGCGTCGCCCCACGGACCAGCGTGCGGATGTCCTCCTCCGTCAACGCGGCACGCGTCGTCGCCATGGCCCCCGGAATTCCCCGCCCTGTGAGACCATCGGAGTCCCACGAGTCGAGCCTGCCATGGCCATGCTTAACGAGATCTTGCCGGCCGAATCTGTTGATGAACCCCGCCCCCGCGGCCGAGCGTCGCGAACCGCCCCGCCGTGGCGTAAACCGCCAGCTGTTCTAGAGTGGCCGCAAACCAACAAGACGCTTGGGGGACGCCGTGCTGCTGCAAGGCCTGAAGGTCGTCGATTTCTCCGCCTACATCGCAGGCCCCGGCGCGGCCGGCATCCTCTGCGACTGGGGCGCCGACGTGGTCAAGGTGGAGCGTCCCGGCGGCGACGCCATGCGCCACACCCTGGCCGACACCAAGAGCCAGCTGTCCGGCAACCCGGTGTTCGACCTCGACAACCGCGGCAAGCGCGGCGTCGTCCTCGACATCGCCAAGCCGGAGGGGCGCGAGGCGCTCGCCCGCCTGGCCGCCAGCGCCGACGTCTTCCTGACCAACGTGCGACCCGCCTCGCTGCGCCGCGCCGGCCTCGACGACAAGGCCCTGCTGGCGCTCAACCCCCGCCTCGTCTACGCGGTGATCACCGGCTACGGGCTCGAGGGGCCCGACGCCCACAAGCCCGGCTTCGACGTCACCGCCTTCTGGGCGCGCGCCGGCGTCGCCAACATGATCCCGCCCAAGGGCGCCGAGCCCTTCATGCTGCGCACCGGGGTCGGCGACCACACCACCTCCCTGGCCACCGTCTCGGCCATCCTGGCGGCCCTCTACGAGCGCGAGCGCACGGGCAAGGGCCGGCTCGTGCAGACCTCGCTGCTGGCCACCGGCGTCTACGCCCTGTCCTCCGACCTCGCCATCCAGATGAAGTACGGCCGCCTCGCCTCCCTGAAGCCCCGCAGCCAGCCCATGAACCCGCTGGCCAACGTCTTCCGTAGCGCCGACGGCCACTGGTTCGTGCACAATCCCCGCGGCGGCTCCGGCGGCTGGGAGGCCTTCTGCCAGGCCGCCGGCCGGCCGGACCTGATCGACGACCCTCGCGCCAACACCGGCCGCTTGCGCCGGGAGAACGCCGCGGCGATCACCGCCGAGTTCGACCAGGCCTTCGCGGCCCTGCCGATGGACGAGATCGCCCGCAGGCTCGACGCGGCCGACCTCGTCTGGGCGCGTGTCCAGACCCCCGCCGAAGTGGTCGCCGATCCCCAGGTCGCCGCGGCCGGCGCCATCCTGCAGGTGGAGGACGGCGAAGGCGGGACCTACCCCCAGCCGGCCGCCCCCGCCGTCTTTCCGGGCGTGGACGTGGGCGTCCGCCCGCCCAGCCCGGCGCTCGGCCAGCACACCCGCGAGGTCCTGGCCGAGATCGGCTACGCCGAGGCCGAGATCGAGGCCCTGCTCGCCGCCGGCGCCGCCGCCTGAGCAGCCCTTCCTCTCCCGCTCAACCTCGATCGTCATCCTAGGCCTTGTGCCTAGGATCCATTCCTCGGCTGCTCGACGGCGAAAGGAGACGGGCCGCGAGGTCGAAGCGCCCTGTCCAGCGCCCACGCACCGGCCCCATGGATCCTAGGCACAAGGCCCAGGATGACGAGGAAGAGGAAGGGCGTGAGCGGGAGAGGAAATCAGCCCCGCCGCTCAGCTCTCCTCGCGCGCGTCCGACAGCAGCTTCAGCATCTCCGTGGTGAAGATCGAGCCGGTCAGCCGCGAGCCGACGCCCAGCTGGTCCGCCGGCTGCGACCCCCGCAGGATCAGCGCCACCAGCGCCTCCTGCTGGCGGATGCGGTCGTCGCGCCGCGCGGAGGCGTACTGCACGAAGCCGACCTCCTCCGGGGCCGCCACCGCCTCGCGGGCCGGCGCGCCGGGCCCTGCGCCCCCCGTGCGGGTCAGATTGGCGTAGACCTCGGCCACCGAGGCGGCCCGCCCGTCGCGGTAGAAGATCGCCTTGTTGGCCCGCGCCGCGTCCGGGAACAGGCTGGCGGCGCTGACCTCCGGCCGCCGCTCCATGGCTTGGATCAGCTTGGCCGAGCCCTGCGGCCCCAGGAAGTGCGCCGCATAGAGCTCCCCGGCGGTCGGGTCCCGCCCCACCCGCCCCTTCAGATAGGCCGCATGGTCCGAGGCCAGTTCGCCGGCCATCAGCGAGGCGGCGTGCGGGTCGAGCCGCAGGTCCATCACCGCCCGCCGCGCCTCGGCCCCGGTGACGTGGTACTTGCCGTCCGCGCTGCGGCTGATCAGGTCGGCGTAGCGCGCGTAGCCGTGCTTCGAGCCGTGGCTCTTCAGCGTCTGCAGCCAGGTCTGCTCCACGAACTGGAACAGCCCCGCGGCCGAGGAGCTGGAGGCCTTGGCGTGCGGATTGAAGCCGCTCTCGCGGTTGGCCGTGCGCACCAGGAACGAGAAGTCCACGCCCGTCGCGCGCGCCGCGCGCTGGATCGCGCCTTCGACAACCCCACGGATTCCCTCGATCGCCATGGTCCAGTCGTGGCCCAGCATGGTTAACGCGCCGCTAACCATGCTGGGCCACCCCGCCTAGCGGGCGGCTTCGCGATCCAGGGCGTCGATCTGCCGCTGCACCCGCGCCCCGTGGCGGCGGGCGGCCAGCCACGCGCCTGCGAGCCATAGGAGCAGGGCGCCGCCAAGGGCGGTCGCATTCGCAGCGCCCCCACGCCGCGCCAGCGCCAGCAGCATGACGGCCAGGCCGGCCAGCATGGGCCCGGCGGTGAGCATCAGGGCCGCGAAGCTCTGCCGCCGCCGGATGAGTTCCGCCCGTTGATGGTCGACGAGGGCAATGGCCCCGGCGTCGGCGGGAGCCCGGCGCCTGGCCATCAGGCCCAGGCGCCAAGCCGTCCAGACACAGCCCGCCACGACGACCAGAGCGCCGCCGCGCAACAACGGGTCGGCGCTCAGCCAGGCGATCGCCGTGAAGCTGGCGGCGTTCACCGCCGCCACGAACAGCCCGGCGGCCTGCCCCCGCCGGGCTCGTCGGACGAAGAGGGTCTCGCGGGCATGGATGGCGTCCAGGGTCACCGGGTCAGTCTCCTTCTCTTGCGCGCGCCAAAGCGCCTTCAGCGCCTCCGCCTCATCGCCCATGGAGGTCTCCTTCTTGGAAGCGCCGGCTCAGCAGCCGCTTCAGCCGGTGGATCTTCACGGCCACCGCGCCGGCGGAGAGGCCGGTGATCTCGCCGATCGCGGCGGCGTCCATGTCCTCGAGGTAGAGCAGCACCACCTGCCGGTCGGCCGGGGCCAGCGCGCCGACCAGCGCCGTCAGCCGCTCCAGGCGGCGCCGACTGTCCACCACGGCCTCGGGATCGTCGTCGTCCTGCAGCTGCTCCAGCGCCTCGAGCGAGGCCAGGCGCTCCGCCTTCGTCCGCCGCGCCACGTGCGAGGCCGCCGTGTTGTGCGCGACCCGATAGACCCAGGTTGCCAAGGCGCACCGCCCGTCGAACGCCGCGAGGCTGCGCCACAGCGCCAGATGGATCTCCTGCACCAGATCCGCCCTCAGCTCAGGGTCGGCTTCGTACCCGCGGGCGAGCCGGGAGATAGCCGCACCGAACTCGGCCGCCGCAGCCCGGTAGCTCGCATCCTGCCTTGCTCGATCCAGCCTCATGCCCCGGCCCACCTCAGCTTCGTGAGGTTAGTCCTGGCGAGCGGGCTTTTCTTACAACGTCAGCCGCAAGCTCGGCGTTGACGCCGCTCCGGATCAGGAGTTCTCTCTCGTTTGCAACAATGTTTCATTGTTGCAAGATAAAGGAGGAGACGCCGTGATCGCCCGTCAGTACGTCCCGCTCACCTTCGACTCTCGAGGGACGGGCCGCCCGAAGCACCTCACCGCCGCCATCGCCGTTTCGGTGGGCGTGCACGTCGTGGTGGGCGGATATGTTGCATACATGAAATTCGTTGCCCCGGCGCCGGGCATCATCGAGGACCCGCCGCCGGTGACGATCGACATCTGGACCCCGCCCAAGCCGCCGCCGCCCCCGCCGCAGACCCCGCCGCAGCCCAGGCCTCCGATCCGGGTCCACCAGTCGGCGCCGACCACCGGTCCCACGCCGACGCCGCCGCTGATCATCGATCCGCCGCAGCCGACCGCCGACCCGGGCCCGCCGCAGGTGGTGACGCCCCCGGCCCAGCCCGACCCGCCGCGCATGGCCGACGTCACTCATCCCAACTGGCTCCGCAAGCCCGGCGCCGGCGAGCTCGCCCGCTACTATCCCGAGCGCGCCGCCCGGATGGAGGTGGAGGGACGGGCCGTGATGAGCTGCACCGTCCAGGCGAACGGCGGCGTCACCGCCTGCCGTGTGACCTCCGAAACGCCCGCCAACGTCGGCTTCGGGGAGGCGGCGCTCAAGCTCGCCCGCTTCTTCCGGATGAGCCCGCTGACGGTGGACGGCCAGCCGGTGGATGGCGCCCAGGTGTCGATCCCGATCGCCTTCCGCCTGCCGGACTAGCTCAGTAGCTGCGCGGCAGCCCCAGCACCCGCTCGGAGAGGAAGTTGAACACCATCTCCCGGCTGATCGGGGCGAGGCGGGCGATCATGGATTCGCGGAAGTAGCGCTCTACGTCGAATTCCTTGGCATAGCCCATGCCCCCGTGGGCGAGGACGGCCGCCTCGCACGCGTGGAAGCCCGCCTCGCCCCCGAGATATTTGGCGGCGTTGGCCTCGGCCCCGCACTCGCGGCCGGCGTCGTAGAGGGCGGCCGCCTTGAAGGCCATCAGGTTGGCCGCCTCGAGTTCGGCCCAGGCCTTGGCCAGCGGGTGCGCCACCCCTTGGTTCTGGCCGATCGGGCGGCCGAACACCACCCGCTCCTTGGCGTACTGCGCCGCCCGTTGCAGGGCCGCGCGCCCCAGGCCCACCGACTCGGCGGCGAACAGCACCCGCTCCGGGTTCAGCCCCTCCAGCAGGTAGTAGAAGCCCCGCCCCTCCTCGCCCACCAGGGCGTCGGCCGGCACGTGCAGGCCGTCGATGAACACGGAGTTCGACTCCACCGCCTTGCGGCCCATCTTCGGGATCGGGGTGGCCTGGATCTTCGTGCGGTCGAAGTCGGCGTAGAACAGGCTGATGCCCTGGGTGGACTTGGCCACCTGGCCGCGCGGCGTGGTGCGCGCCACGATCAGGATCTTGTTCGCCCGCTGGGCCGAGGTCGTCCACACCTTGCGGCCGGAAATCACCCAGCCGTCGTTGGTCCGCTCGGCCCGGGTGGTCAGGCTGGTGGTGTCGAGCCCCGCGTCCGGCTCGGTGATCCCGATGCACAGCTTGTCCTCGCCCGAGATCAGCCGCGGGATCAGCTTCCGCTTCTGCTCGTCGTTGCCGAACTTGGCCAGCGGCATGGGGCCGAAGATGTTCAGGTGCAGGGCGCTGGCGCCGGAAAAGCCCGCCCCGCTCTCGGCGACGGCCTGCATGGCGATCGCCGCCTCGGTCAGCCCCAGGCCCGAGCCGCCCAGCGCCTGCGGCATCGCCGCCCCGAGCCAGCCGGCCTCGGCCATGGCCGCCACGAAGGCTTCCGGGAACTCGCCCGTCTCGTCCGTCCGTCGCCAGTACTCGGCGTCGAAACGTGCGCAAAGCCGCAGCACGCTCTCGCGGATCGCCGCCTGCTCGTCGGTGAACCAGAAGCCGTTCATGACGCCTCCCCTGCGAACCGCCCCGGCGCGAGGCGGGCGGCATAGGGGCCGGGCTCCCGCTCAGTCACGCAAGCCGCCACGATCCGGCCCACCAGCGGCGCGAGCAGCCAGCCGTTTCGCCGGGCGCCGACGGCCAGGACCACGCCCGGCGCTCGGCTGAAGCCCACCAGCGGCAGGCCGTCGGGCGTCGCCGCCCGGACCCCGGCGCCCAGTTGATGAGGTCGGCCCTTCAGGTCGGGAAACAGCTTCACGCCGCGCGCCAGCAGCGGTTCGGCCTGCGCTGGATCCGGCGCAGGATCGGCGACCCCGGCTTCCATGGTGGCGCCCACCACCACGCCCGCGGCCCCGGCGGTCACATAGACCCCCTCCCCGCGCACCGTCATGGCGGGCGGCGGGGCGCCGGCAAGCCTGGCGATGTGGCCCTTGATCGGCGTCAGCGCCGCCAGCTCGGGCGCCAACTCCGTCAGGTCCTGGGCGGCGCCGGTGGCCACCACAAGCCGTTCGGCCCCCATGGCGCCGCGGGCCGGCTCGTCCCGGAACGCCACGCCCGCGGCGGCGCAGGCGGCCCGCAGCGCGGCCAGCGCCGTCTCCGCCTCCAGCCGCCAATCCTCGCGGGTCCAAAGCGCCCGGTCGAACACCGGCGAGAGCCCGGCCGCCACCTCGTCCAGGGTCGCCCGCGGCAGCTCGGTGGCGTGCAGCCCGAGGCGAACGATCTGCGCCTGCACCTCGCCCAGCCACCGCGGCGCGCCCACCGCGACCGCGCCGGCGCGGTCGAGCCGCACGCCCGCGCGCGCCTCCAGGCCGGGCCAGAGGTCCCGCGCCGCCATCAGCAGGTCCAAGTCCGGCCGGGCGACCTCGTCCAGCACGGCTTCGAACACGGGCGCCAGCATGCCGGCCGCCACGCCGGATGCGTTGGCCAGCGGGGGCGCAGGGTCGAACACCGTGACCACGCAACCCGCGTCCGCCAGGGCGAGCGCCGCGCTCAGCCCTAGCGCCCCCGCGCCTGCCACCGTCACTGTCGGCCCCCGGCTCATTCGTCCTTACGAACCGCTCCCCCCATCAATTGCAAGAGGAACCGCGCCTTTTCCGAGGGGTTCAGGCAGGCGGAAGCTCGGCGACCGAGCGCCCAAGGAGGGATCCATGGCCACCACCGGTACGACCAACAAGAGTTCGACCGCCAAGAAGTCCGCGTCCTCGTCGTCGAAGACCAAGTCGGCGGCGAAGAAGTCCTCGACGCCCGTCGCCCGCGGCAACGACGCCGTCGCCGTGCTGAAGCGCGACCACCGCGAGGTCGAGCGCCTGTTCAAGCAGTACGAGCAGGCCAAGGAAGACGACGCCCGCAAGCAGGAGATCTTCCAGCAGATCGCCCTTGAGCTGAAGGTCCACACACAGGTCGAGGAAGAGATCTTCTATCCGGAATCCCGCGAGTTCGTGAAGGAGCAGGACACGGTCAACGAGGCCGAGGTCGAGCACCAGTCGGCCAAGGACCTGATCGCCCAGCTGGAAGGCATGCAGCCCTCCGACGACTATTACGACGCCAAGGTCAAGGTGCTGCAGGAGATGGTCGAGCACCACGTCGAGGAGGAAGAGAAGGAATACTTCCCCGAGTGCCAGAAGTCCGAAATGGACACCAAGGCCGTCGGCGAGCGCATCCTCGCCCGCAAGGAAGAGCTGATGGGTCGGATGGGCGGCGGAAGCCGCGCCATGCACTAGGCGCGAATGGCCGAAGCCCTCGATCCTGCCGTCCCCACGCATGTGGACGAACTCGCCAAGCGCGTGCTCGCCACGGCGTGCGAGCATGACCTGATGCTGGCGGCCGCCGAGTCCTGCACCGGCGGCCTGCTGGCCTCGCTGCTCACCGACATCCCCGGCCAGTCCCACGCCTTTGAGCGTGGTTTCGTCACCTACACCAACGAAGCCAAGCACGAGATGCTGGGCGTCCCCATGGAGGTGCTCGACAACGACGGGGCGGTCTCGGAGCGCTCGGCGCGCGCCATGGCGGAGGGGGCTATCGCCCACAGCCACGCCCATGTGGCCGTCTCGATCACCGGCTTCGCCGAAGGCGGGCCGGGCCAGCCTGCGGGCCTCGTCCACTTCGCCTGCGCCCGCAAGGGCGGCCCCACCGTCCACCGCGAGATGCGCTACGGCGACGTCGGCCGCGCCCAGGTCCGCCTCCAGGCCCTGGAAACCGCCCTCAACCTCCTGCGCGACCAACTCGCCGCCGCCCGCGACGCCGCCTAGCCCCCCTTCCGCTCACCCCGGCGAAAGCCGGGGCCCAAGCTGAGTCCGCCGGGACACGCGGTGGGAACGCGCCCCCTCTCCCGCCCCGCGGGAGAGGGTAGGGTGAGGGGCCGGCTCGTGAAGCGGTTCTGCGCCGGACGCCACCCCGAGGGCCCTCGGGCCGCCCGCGGGAGAGACGGAGAGGTCCCAGCCGCCCCTCACCCTGCCCTCTCCCCCGCCTCCGGCGCGGGAGAGGAGAAGAACCTCCCTGCCCACCACACTCCGCTCACCCCGGCGAAAGGCGGGGCCCAAGCTGAGTCAGATGTTGTCCCAACGCCGCTTGGGTCCGGGCGTTCGTCGCGGCGCGCAGTGGGAACGCGCCCCCTCTCCCGCCCCGCGGGAGAGGGTAGGGTGAGGGCCGGCTCGTGAAGCGGTTCTGCGCCGGATGCGACCCCGAGGGCCCTCGGGCGGCCCGCGGGAAAGACGGACAGGTCCCAGCCGCCCCTCACCCTGCCCTCTCCCCCGCCTCCGGCGCGGGAGAGGAAGAAAGCCCCTCCCCTCCGCTCACCCCGGCGAAAGCCGGGGCCCAAGCTGAGTCAGATCTCGCCCAAAGGCCGCTTGGATCCCGGCCTCCGCCGGGATGAGCGGTGGAAACAAGGGCCCGCGGGCAGGCCACGGAACAGGCGGACAGATCCCAGCCGCCCCTCACCCCGCCTCCGGCGCGGGAGAGGAGGAAACCCCGAACTCCCCACCCTTCGCTCACCCCGGCGAAAGCCGGGGCCCAAGCTGAGTCACGCGCTGTCCCCACCCCGCTTAGATCCCGGCTTTCGCCGGGATGAGCGGATATGGGGCAAAGAAGAAGGGCCGCACGATCTCCCGCGCGACCCCTCATCCGTCACCCTTCGGGCGAGCGCCTTCTCCCGCCAGGGGAGAAGGAGAATGGCCTACCCCTACTCCGCGGCGATCGTCACCGGCGCGGCCGCGCGGTCCTTGAAGTTGATCTCCTGGAGGTACTTGATCCCCTCCTCGGCGATGTCGTCGCCGACCATCTTGTCGCCCTCGGTCTTCAGCTCGTCCATGTCGACGTAGGTGCCGTAGAAGGCCTTGGTGCGGTCGGTGATCAGGCCCGCGTTCAGCAGGGTCTTGATGAGCACCCGGAAGATGTTGGTCTGGCTCTTCAGCCGCTCGCGGCGGGCGTCGTCGTTCTGGATGATCTCGCGCACCCCGGCCAGCACCCGCTCGGGGTCCATGCCGAAGTCGCGGTAGACCTGCGCCTGCTGCACCGGGTTGCCCATGTTGAAGAGCAGCCCCTGGAAGCAGTGCGCCGCCCAGTCCTCGACCGTGTTGCGTTCCTCCTCGGACAGCTTCGGGATCGTCCGGTCCGCCCAGATCTTCCCGAACTTGTGGTGGAAGGCCTCGTCGGTCATCACCAGCTGGAACAGCTGCCGGGCCAGCGGGTCGCGGTTGTACTTGAAGCCGGTGGCGAAGGCGCCCATCGCCAGGCCCTCCACCAGCATCTGCATGCCGATGATCTTCTTGTAGACCTCCGGCGCCGAGATGATGTCCACCAGCAGCTGCTGCAGGACCGTGCCGCACGGCCGCGGGCGGCCCCAGCGGGCCTTGATGTACTTGGCGAAGGCGGTGACGTGGCGGGCCTCCTCACGGGTCTGGTTGGCCGCATACTCCTGCGCGCCCTGGTCCTTCAGCACGTGGCAGAGGCTGGCCGAGAGGTTCAGCGCCCCCTGCTCCCCGTGCAGGATCGAGGAGAACTGCCACAGCGTCATCTCGTTGATGAACTTGGCCTTCTGCCCCGTGGCCTCGAGGTGCTCGCGCACATAGGGCACGCCAAGGCTCATGATCTGGTCGTCGGGGAGGAGCGCCTCGTTCTCCATGTCCCAGGGCTGGTCGAAGTCGATGTACTTCTTGTCCAGCGGATCCCAGAAATGGTCGTGGGTCGCCGAGATGATCTTGTCGAAGGCGGTGGAGCGCGCGTTGTAGCGGTCCAGCTCCAGCATGCTCTCGAAGTCGTCCGGCGCCACCGCGTCGTAGACGATGTCCTTGGTGATGTTCCCGTCGGCGGCCATGAGCGCGTCCTTCCCTGGGTGTTGTTCTGGTTTTCCGGCAGCATGGCGCCGATCGGCCAACTGAACAATGATCTCCCACGCCGCATCACGCCGCCGGGCTGGCCAAGGCGACGGCGTGCGTCGACACTGCCGCCGGTGTGAGCGCTATCGGAGGTCGCGATGCTGAGGCTGCTGTCGGCGCTGGTCGCCGCCCTCTGGATGGCTGCGGGGGCCGCCGCCGCCCAGCCGGTGCGGATCGACAAGGGGCGGATGGACGCCGCCCTTCAGCAGATGGTCTCCGCCGGCCGCGCCGCGGGCGTATCGGCCCTGGTCTGGCAGGACGGTCGCGAGCGCTACTTCGGCGCCGCCGGCTTCGCCGACCGCGAGGCCCGCCGGTCCATGCGCCGCGACACGCTCGTCCAGATCTGGTCGATGACCAAGCCGGTGACCGGCGTCGCCCTGATGCAGCTCTGGGAACAGGGCCGTTTCCGCCTCGACGATCCGGTGGCGCAGTACCTGCCCGACTTCGGCGAGGCGCGGGTTCAGGTCGGAACCGACACCGCGGGACGTCCGCTCACCCGGCCGCCGTCCCGGCCGATGACCATCAGGGACCTGATGCGCCACACCGCCGGTCTCTCCTACGGGATGCGCGCAGACGCCCCGGACGCGGAGTTCAGGCGGCTGGATCCCCTGGCCCTTTCCAACGACCTCCCCGAGATGGGCCGCCGCCTGGCCCGCGTGCCCCTGCACTTCGACCCGGGGGCGGAGTGGAGCTACTCGGTCTCAGTCGACGTTCAGGCCCTGCTGGTCGAGACCCTCACCGGCCAGCCGTTCGAGGCGTACGTGCGCGAGCACATCCTTGCGCCGCTGCGCATGACCGACACCGGCTGGACCCAGCCGCAGGACCGCCTCGCCCGCTTCGCCGCCACCTATGTGGTCGGCGCGGACGGCAAGCTCGCCCGCCAGCCCGACGAGCAGACCCTGGCCATGAACTTCCGGCCGCGGCGGCTCACCATGGGAGGCGCCGGCCTGGTCTCCTCTGTCGACGACTACATGCGCTTCGCCCGCATGCTGCTGAACGGCGGCCAGCTGGACGGCGCGCGGATCCTGAAGCCCTCCACCGTCCGCCTGATGGCCAGCGATCACCTCGACCCGGCGGTGACCGAGCGCATCTGGCTGCCGTCGAAGGGGAACGTCGGCTTCGGCCTGAACTTCGCCGTGCGCACCGGCCCGCCTAAGGACTCCGCCGAGAACCGCGGCGCGACTGGCGAATTCTTCTGGGACGGGGCGGCCTCCACCCTCTTCTGGGTGGATCCGGCGAACCGGCTGACCGCGGTCTTCTTCGTGCAGAAGACGCCCTTCGAAGGCCGCCTGCACCACGACATCCGCGAAGCCGTGTACGGGCCGGACTACCTCGGTCCGGCGGCGCCCTGAGCGCGTTCGGCTAGGCCTCCGCGAGAACCGCCTTCACCGGGTGCTTCGAGCCCCAGCCCTGGTGCCACTCCGGCTCGCCGGCGTAGCGCTTGGCGAGGAAATCGACGAAGAATCGCACCTTGGGCGCCAGGTGCCGGCCGTGCGGGTAGACCGCGTGCACGTGGATCAGCTCGGGCTCGAACGCGCACAGCACCGGCTGCAGCCGCCCGGCCCGCAGGTCCTCGGCCGCCGCAAAGGCCGGCGTTCGGGTGATGCCGAAGCCCTGCCGGGCGGCGGCCACGCAGGCGTCCGCCCCTGAGAAGCTCAGCCGCCCGTTGACCCGCACGTCGCGCCGCTCGCTGTGGGGGCCGAAGCGCCAGACCATCGGGTCGCGGGCGTTGGTGTCGATGATCGCCTCGTGCTCGGCCAGGTCTTCGAGCGCCTGCGGCGTGCCGGCCCGCGCCAGGTACTCGGGCGAGGCGCAGGTCACCATCCGCACCGCCGCCAGCTTGCGGGCCACCAGCGAGCTGTCGCTCAGCGCCCCGATACGGACGGCCACGTCGAAGCCCTCCTCCACCAGGTTGACCATCCGGTCGGTGGACGACACGTCCAGCGCCACCTCCGGGTGCGCCCGCGCGAAATCCAGCAGCGCCGGGGTCAGCTGGCTTGCGCCGAACGACACCGGCGCCGAGATCTTCAGCGTGCCCCGCGGGCAGCCGTCCTGGTCCCGCACCGAGCCCTCCAGGGCCTGGTAGTCCTCGATCAGCCGCCGCGCCCGCTCCAGGTAAGCCCGGCCGGTGTCGGTCAGCGACACGTCGCGCGTGGTGCGGTTCAGCAGCCGCGCGCCCAGCCGGTTCTCCAGCCGGGCGACCAGCTTCGACGCCTGGGCGCTGGAGACCCCCAGCCGCCGCGCGCCCTGGGTGAAGCTGCGCGCGTCAGCCACCGCGGCGAACGCCTCGATCTCGTCGAACCGGTCCATGCGATTGTTTCCTCTCCGGCAGCAAACTTATGCATCCGAGCCGGATTATCAACGCTGAAGGCGTGACCCATCTTCCCGTCACACCGGCGCAACCCTCCCGCGCCGGACCCCTTACCCAGGCAACCCCTGACCGAACTGGAACCCAGATCATGTCGCAATCCCATACCGTCGCGGTCCTGGTGGGCTCGCTCCGCAAGGACTCCGCCAGCCGCAAGATCGCCCAGGCGATCGCTGACCTGGCCCCCGCCCAGCTCGCCTTCCGCTTCGTCGAGATCGGCGACCTGCCGCACTACGACCCCGACCTGGAGACCGACGCGCCGCCCGAGGCCTGGACCCGCTTCCGCGGCGAGGTGGCCGGCGCCGACGCCGTGCTGTTCGTCACGCCCGAATACAACCGCTCGGTCCCCGGCTTCCTGAAGAACGCCGTCGACGTGGGCTCGCGCCCCTGGGGCAAGGCGGTGTGGACCGACAAGCCGGCCCTGATCGTCTCCACCTCCGCCGGCGGCCTCGGCGGCTTCGGCGCGAACCACCACCTGCGTCAGATGCTCAGCTTCTTCAACATGCCGGTGCTCGGCCAGCCGGAGGTCTACATCGCCAACTCGTTGTCTTTGTTCGACGAATCCGGCGCCCTGGTCAGCGAGGCGACGACCGACTTCCTCCGCACCGTGGGCGAGTCATTTGCCGGCTTCGTCGCTCGCAACGTCCCGGCGAAGGCCGACCGCCAGGCCGCCTGACCCGCTCGGCGGCGCGAGCCCTCCTGCCGGCGCACACACCCCGGCGGGAGGGCGTCTTCTCGCCGCCTAGGCGGCGTCCGCCGCCGCCTGGCCGTCGCCGCCGTTCAGCGCCTCCGACAGGGCGGCGATCAGCTTGGCGGCCTCAATCGGCTTGGCGATGAAACCGTCCATGCCCGCGGCCAAGTACTCAGCCACATGGTGGCTCATCGTGTTGGCGGTCAGCGCCACGATCGGCGTCCGGGGTCGGCCCTCCAGCGCCTCCTGGGTGCGGATGACCGCTGTGGCGCTGGGTCCATCCATCTCAGGCATCTGGACGTCCATCAGTATCAGATCCCAGGCCTCGCGCCCCCAGGCTTCCACCGCCTCCCTGCCGTTAGCGACGATGACAGGCTCCAGGCCGAGCTGCCCCAGCAGGGTCTTCAGGACGAGCTGGTTGGTGGCGTTGTCCTCCGCCGCCAGAATTCTCAGCGGCCGATCATCCAGCGCGATCGGCTGGGCCTCGACCGGCGCTCGCGCCGGCGCCGCGGAAGCGATCACTTTGGGCAGCGGCAGCGCGACGCTGAAGGTGGTCCCCCGCCCCGGCCGGCTTTTCACCGCGATCGTCCCGCCCATCAGCTCGGTCAGGTCCCGGCAGATGGCCAGCCCCAGACCCGTGCCGCCGTAGCGGCGCGTGGTCGACGCGTCGGCCTGTTCGAACTTGTTGAACAGGCTCGCGAGCTTGTCGGCGGCGATGCCGATGCCGGTATCCGTCACCGTCATCTTCAGCATCCCGGCGCTTCGCCCGACGGACACCCGGACACCGCCTCGGTCGGTGAACTTCAGGGCGTTGGAGACCAGGTTGTAGAGGATCTGGCGCACCCGCACGGAGTCGCCGAGGTAGGCCCCTCGCGCTGCGGGCTGGATCTTCAGCTCGAACAGCAGGTCCTTGGCCTCGGCCACCGCGCCGAAGGTGGCGTGGGCGCCACGCGCCAGGTCCGCGAGATCGAACTCGGTCTGCTCCAGCTCCAGCTTGCCGGCCTCGATCTTCGAGAGATCGAGCACGTCATTGAGGATCGCAAGCAGGGCCTCGCCCGACTGGTGGATGACCTCCAGGCGCTCGCGCTGCGGCGGCGACAGCTCGCCGGAGGCCATCGCCTGGGCCATCCCCAGCACACCGTTCAGCGGCGTGCGGATTTCGTGGGACATGGTGGCCAGGAAGGCGCTCTTCGCCCGATTGGCGGCCTCGGCCTCCTCCTTCGCCCGCACCAGCGCGCATTCCTGCGACTTCCGGGCGGTTATGTTCTGGATCGCGCCCACGAGCCGGACGGGCCTGCCCTCCTCGTCGTGGATCAGCCGCACCGTACCGGCGGCCCAGACCTCACGGCCGTCGCTACGGGCGACGCGGTACTCCGGCTGGTAAAGCTCGCCGCCCTCGACAAACCGGGTCCAGGCCTCCTGGACGCGCGGCCGGTCCCGGGGGTCGATGGTGTCCCAGGGGTGGAGCATGTCGACGTAGGTCTTCGGCTGCTCGAAGAAGGTGTCCTCGGCGCCGGCCTTGATCAGCTCCTGGCGCACATAGTCCATCTCGAAGACATGGATGTCGGCGATTTCGAGGGCGAGCCGAAGCCGTTCCTCCGACCGCTCCGCCTGCTCGAGCGCGCGAACCACGGCGGTAATGTCGTGGGACGTGATGATCAGGCCGCCCACCTCGCCGTCGGCGTCGCGCCAGGGCGCGACGACGGCCTGGACCCACTCCACCTCGCTGCCAGCTGAGGGCACGGCGAGGCGGTCGACCGAGACGGTCTCGCCTGTGAGGCAGCGGTCGAGGGCGGGGCGGAAGCGACCGAACACTTCCGGGGCGATGTCCAGCAGGTTGCGGCCCCGAACGTCGGCGCCGCCGGCGCGGATCTCCTTCCAGCGGGGACTCGCGCCCAGCACCCGGAATTCCCGGTCGACGATGACGAGGGGGATCGGCGCGGTGTTCACGATCCCGGCCAACGCGGTACGGGCGACGTCGCGCTCGCGGGCGGAGGCTTCGTGATCGGCGCGGGCCTGCGCGCGGCTCCACTCGTCGGCGACGAAGTCGGCGAGGTCCTGCAGGCGGCCGGCGGCCTCGGCGTCGTACTCGCGGGAGGCGAGGCCGGCGACGGACAGGACGGCGGGGATGGTCCCGTCGGCCAGGCGAACCGGCGCGCCGGCGTAGAACCGGGTATGGGGCGCGCAGCCGGCGGCGGTGGCGCACAGCTCGCAGGCCGCGCACCCGTCGCCGATCCACAGCACCTGGCCGGCTTCGACCACCTTGCGGCTGGCCGAGAGGTCGGGGGGGATGGGGCAGCCAGGGTCGTGGGCGCGCCAGCGACCGTCGGGGCCGAGCACGGCGATCTGGGCGTCGACGTCACCTAAGAGGGCCCGGGCGAGGCGCAGCGCGCGGTCGAAGACCGGCCCGGATGGGTCGGCCGCGAAGGCTCCTCGGTTCATCGTGTTCATCACCCCAACTCGCCGGCGAGCTTGCGCCGACGGGGTTAAGGCGGGCTTTCGGTGGGCGGGGTGCGGCGGGCTGTCGCAGCCAGCCGATGCAAGACGATGCCGCTCGTGGTCGCCACGTTCAGGCTGTCGAAGCCGCCGGCCATGGCGATGCGGACGGTGCGGGCGCGGCTGAGCACCTCCGGGGCGAGGCCCGGTCCCTCGGCGCCGAAGAGCGCCGCGGTTCGGGGTCCCGGCGAGAGCTCGGCGATCTCCAGCTCGCCCCGCGGGGACAGCGCGATCACCTCGAGCCCGGCGGCGGTCAGGGTCTCGACCAGGTCCTCGCCCGGGGAGAGGCGCGCGAACGGCGTGGTCAGGGCCGCGCCAACCGAGACGCGGATGGCCTTGCGGTAGAGCGGATCACAACAGGCCGCGTCCAGGATGACCGCGTCGGCGCCGAAGGCGGCGGCGTTGCGGAACAGGCCGCCCATGTTGTCATGGTTGGCGATGGCGGACAGCGCCACGACCAGCGCCTGGCCCGGCAGGCCGGCCAGCAGCTCGGCGGCGGTCGGCTCGGAGCGGCGCCCGAGCGCCAGGATCCCGCGATGGATCGGGAAGCCCACGATGGCGTCCATCACCCGCTGGGCGGCGACGTAGACCGGCACGTCCGGCGGCAGGCCGGCCAGCGCCTCGCCCAGCGCGCCCCGCCGGCTGTCGGCCACCAGCACCGAAACCAGCGGGTGACGTCCGGCGGCCACCGCCTTTTCCAGCACCACCCGCCCCTCGGCCACGAACAGCCCTTCGCGGCCGACCAGGTCCCGCTCGCGCACCGAGCGGTAGGGCTCAATGCGCGGGTCGTCGGGATCGTCGATGCGGACGACGGCTACCAGATGCGCACCCGCTCCGCCGGCGCGAGGTACAGCTTCTGCCCCGGCTGCACCTGGAAGGCCCCGTACCAGGGGTCCTGGTTGCGGACGGTGTAGGCCCGCCACTTGCCCGGCGAGTGGACGCCGGTGACCACCGCGCGACGCAGGGCCGCCTCGCGGAACTTGGACCGGTAGTTCTGCGCCCAGCCGAGGTAGAACCGCTGGTCGCCGGTGAAGCCGTCCAGCACCGGCGGCTCACGCCCGCCGAGCGAAAGCTTCCAGGCGTCGTAAGCCGCGGCCAGGCCGGCCACGTCGGCGATGTTCTCGCCCAGCACCTGCTCGCCGTTGAGGTTGAGGTCCGGAAACACCTGGTAGGCGCTGTACTGCTGGGCGAGCTTCTTCGTGCGCGCCTTGAACTGGGCCATGTCCTGCGCCGTCCACCAGTTCTTCAGGTTGCCCTGCTCGTCGAACTGGGCGCCCAGGTCGTCGAAGCCGTGGCTCACCTCGTGGCCGATCACCCCGCCAATGGCCCCATAGTTCACCGCCGGGTCGGCCGCCGGATCGAAGAAGGTCGGCTCGAGGATGGCCGCGGGAAAGATGATCGAGTTCTGCGACGGCGCGAAGAGCGCGTTCACGGTCTGGGGCGTCATGAACCACTCCTCGCGGTCCACCGGCCCACCCAGCTTCGCGAGGTTGCGGCGGTACTCGAAGACGTCGGCGCGCACGTGGTTGCCGTAGGCGTCCCCGCGCACGACCTCGAGCCCGGAATAGTCGCGCCAACGGTTTGGGTAGCCCACGTAGACGCGGAAATTGGCGAGCTTGGCCTTGGCGCGGGCCTTGGTCTGCGGCGTCATCCAGTCGATGCGGTCGATGCGCTGGGCGAAGGCGGTCAGCACGTTCTTGGCCATCTCCTCGACCTGGGCCTTCCGCTCGGCCGGGAAGTGACGCTGGACGTAGATCTTGCCGACCGCCTCGCCCAGGGCCGCGGACGTGAAATCCACCCCCCGCTTCCAGCGCTCGCGCTGCTGCGGCGTGCCGGAGAGCGCCGTGCCGTTGAAGGCGAAGGACTCGTCGGCAAAGGCCTTGGACAGGAAGGGCGCAGCGTCCTGGATGGTGTGGACCGCGAGATAGTCCCGCCAGGCCTGCACCGGCTGGGCGCCCACCAGCCTGGCGATGCCGGCGATGGCGGTGTCCTGCCAGGCGCCGAACCGCGGCTGGTCGGCCAGGCCCGCGCCCTGGAGGAACGCCTCCCAGTCTATCCCCGGCGCCTTGCGGGCCAGCTCGGCCCGGCTCCAGACCGTGTTCGCCTTCGTGATGTCGGCGGTCTGATCGACCGTCCAGTGCGCGCGGGCGATGGCGGTCTCCAGCGCCAGCACGCGGGCCGCGGCGGCTTCGGCGTCAGGATAGCCCGCGAGCGCCAGCAGCTTCGCCATGTGGGCCTGGTAGGCCTTGCGCAGCTCGGCGTAGCGCGGGCTGGCCCCCAGGTAGTACTCCCGGTCGGGCATGCCGAGGCCGCCTTGCATCAGGTAGGGCCGGTATTTGGTCGTGTCGTCCAGATCCTCGGCGACCCACAGGCCGAACAGGTTGGGCGTGTAGAAGTCCGTCGCGTTCAGCGCGTCCACGTCGGCGCGGATCGAGCTCCCCAGCTCTCGCGACAGCTCGCGCCGGGTGCGGATGGAGGCGATGCGATCCAGCGCCGGCTTGAGGGGCTGAGCGCCCAGCTGCTCCGCACGGGCCTCGTCCATGAAGCTGGCGTAGAAGTCGCCGATCTTGCGGGCCTCGGAGCCGGCGGGCGCCGCGGCGGCGGCCTCCTCGATGATCGCCCGAGTGCGCTCGGCGGCGCGCTCGGAAATGGCGGTGAAGCTGTTGAAGCTCGATCGATCGGCCGGAATCTGCGTGGCCTTGGCCCAACCGCCATTGGCGTACTCGAAGAAGTCGTCCCCAGGCGCCACCGAGCGGTCCATCCCGGCGGTGTCGAAGCCGAACGTCCCAAAGGTGGGCTTCGGAGCAGCCGGCGCCGGCGCAGCGGGCGCCTGCGCGACCGGAGCGGGCGGCTCGGCCGGGGTGGCGCAACCGGCGAGAAGGGCGGCGGCCGACGCGGCGGCCAGCCAAGACTTGCGAAGGAACATGCAGCGGAGACTCCGTGGACGCGGGCGCACCCGCGCTTTTGGCGCTTCCTACACCGGATTTCGGCGGCCGGTCCTTACGGCTTTGTCATGCGCCGCCGAGCTCGGCCATCGTGGGGGCGACCTCGTCCACCAGCTCCCGGGCCAGGTAGCCGATGCGGGCGATCCGGGCCGCGAGCCGCGCGCCGGCCCGCGAATGCGCGGCGACGCCCCAGACCGCCGCCTGGGCAGGCGACGCGCCCCGGGCGATCAGCCCGGCGATAACGCCCGCGAGAACGTCGCCGGAGCCTGAGGTCGCGAGCCCCGCGTGCCCGGCCTCGTGCCGCCAAGCCTTGCCGTCGGGGCTGACGATCAGGGTTGTGGCGCCCTTGAGCACAACCACCGCCTTCCACTCCGCCGCCGCCTTGCGGGCGAGGCCCAGCGCGTCGCGGGCGAGATCGTCCTTGGAGCAGCCCAGCAGGCCCGCCATCTCGCCCGCGTGAGGCGTGAGCACCAGCTCGCCCTGCCGCGCGCGAGCGCGGTCGGGCGCGTCGGCCAGACCGCGCATGGCGGCGGCGTCGACGACCATGGGCGGTCCGCCCGCTTCCACAAGGCGGAGCGCCAGCTCGCCCGCCGGCTCGTCCTCGATCATGCCCGGCCCGATCACCGCCGCCCGGGCGCGGCCGAGCGCGCTGCGCAGGGTCTCGGCGGCTTCGGGCGCGAGCTCGCCCTCGGCGGTTTCCGGACAGGACAGCACCCGGGCTTCGGGCATGGCGAAGGCGAGGCCCTGCGCCAGGCTCCGGGGCGCGGCGATCTGCAGCTTGCCCGCTCCCGCGCGCATCGCCGCTGTCGCGGTCAGCAGGGTGGCGCCCGCCACCTGGGCGCCGCCGGCGAGCACCAGGACCCGCCCACGGGTCTCCTTGTCGCCGTGGTCGGGCACGGCGGGCGGCCGCCAGGACCCCAGCAGCTCGGGCGTGACGAGCTCCCCGTCGCTCATCGGGCCGCCACCGCGGCGTCGGGCTCCCGCGTGACGGGCGTGTCCTCGCGCTCCAGCGGCGCGGTGAAGTTGTAGCGGAACAGCTTCAGCTCGCCGTTCGGCCCGCAGGTCGGATCCAACCGGTATTCGGTCACCGAGCAGTTGGCCACGTCGCGCTCCCGATCGATGGCGAGGATCTGCTCTTCCGTGAGGCATTCCAGCAGGTAGCGGAGGCAGAGCACCACCACCTGGTGGGTGACGATCAGCACCCGGCGGTCCGCGTGGTGCAGCGAGAGCGTGTCGAGCGCGCTGCGCAGCCGCAGGATGACGTCGCACCAGCTCTCCCCGCCCGGCGGCCGGTGATAGAACTTGCCAAGCAGCCGACGGAACTCGGCCTGTTCGGGATGCAGCTCCATGATCCCATGGCGGGTCAGCCGGTCGAGGACGCCAAACTCCTTCTCGCGCAGCCGCTCGTCCGGCGTCGGGCGGTGCGCCTCCGGCGAAAAGCCGCCGCAGTCGCGGATGATGTCCGCCGTCCGCAAGGCGCGCACATAAGGCGAGCTCAGCACCACCTCCGGCCGCTCGTGCTCGGGCATGTCGCCGAACCAGCGACCGAGGGCGCAGGCCTGGGCCTCGCCGAGCGGCGAGAGCGCCACGTCCACGTCCCGGTCGGCGATCTCGATCCGGCCGTGCCCCCCGGCCTCGGCCAGATTGCGGGCCACATTGCCGGCGCTCTCGCCGTGCCGGACGATCCAAAGCCGTTCAGGCCACCTCGACGCCACGCCTGCTCCTTCCGCGAATTCCATCCCCGCGGGGCTGGAACGCTGCCGTGCGCGATCGGATGCGGTGAACCTTGGCCGCTCCCGCGGCTTTTCTTGGCTACATGCCTGACGCCGCCGCCATGACCTCGACCGACGACGCCCTTCTGGAGCTGCTCCGGCGCCTGGACGACAGCGGGTACGACTTCGTCACCCCGACGCCGCTGACCCACCAGCGGGTGGTGCGCCGGCCCGGCATGCAGACGGCGCGCGACGTGCGCGACGTGCTGGGCTGGAGCCTCCCTTTCGAACCGGAGGTCCTTCCGGCTGAACTGTTCCGGGCATTGCAGAGCGGCGGGGCGCTGGCGCGGCACGGGACACTGTGGAAGAGCACCGTCAGGGTCTCCCGCGTGCACGGCCTGCTGTTCCTGCATTCCGCCTTCCCTACCGACGACGAGGACTCCGTCTTCCTGGGCCCCGACAGCTACCGGTTCGCGGACTTCGTGCTGGCCGAGATGGGGCCGGACTGCCGCCTGGAGCGGCTGGTCGACATCGGGGGCGGCGCTGGGGTCGGCGCCCTGATCGCATCGCAGGCGTGTCGGCCCGCTGAGGCGATCCTGACGGACGTGAACCGCCGCGCCCTGCGGCTGGCGCGGATCAACGCCCAGCATGCCGGGATCCCGATCACCACACGCGAGGCTGCGGACCTGGATGGCGCGCCGGAGAACTGCGACCTCATCCTCGCCAACCCGCCCTACATCGTGGACGAAGCCGGCCGCACCTATCGGGACGGCGGCGACCTGCACGGTGGCGAGATCTCCCTCCAGTGGGCGAAGGCGGCGATCCCGAAGCTCGCACCGGGCGGCCGGTTCCTGCTCTACACCGGCAGCGCAATACTTCGCGGCGGGCGCGACCAGCTGAAGGCGGAACTGACCCGCGCAGCCGAGGCGCAGGGCTGCGCCCTCGCCTACCGCGAGCTGGACCCGGACGTGTTCGGCGAGGAGCTGGACACCGCGCCGTACGCCGACGTGGAGCGCATTGCGGTGGTGGGTTGCACGATCACGAAACCGCGCTGAGGGCGCTGCAAAGTTGACGCCTGCGTCACCTTCCCTGTACCCATGCGGCAAGTGGTGGAGGAAGTACAATGGCCGACGGAAATCTGCTGACCCTGAACGCGGCGCGGGATGAGGCCTACTCGACCCCGCTCGAGCAGCTGAACCCGGCCCAGCCGGCGCTGTTCGCGGCCGACGCCCACTGGCCGATGTTCGAGCGCCTTCGCGCCGAGGATCCGGTCCACTTCACCGCCGACAGCGAGTACGGCCCCTACTGGTCGATCACCAAGTACAACGACATCATGGCGGTGGACACCAACCACCAGGTGTTCTCGTCCGAAGGCGGCATCACCATCACCGAGCAGCAGGGCGACCAGGGCCCGCTGCCGATGTTCATCGCCATGGACCCGCCGAAGCACGACGTGCAGCGCAAGACGGTGTCGCCGGCCGTGTCGCCCATGAACCTGCAGCGCCTCGAGCCGCTGATCCGCGAACGGGCGGCCAAGATCCTGGACGACCTGCCCATCGGCGAAGAGTTCGACTGGGTGGACAAGGTGTCGAAGGAGCTGACCGGCATGACGCTGGCCACGCTGTTCGGCATGCCGCAGGAGGACCGGCGCCAGCTGATCTACTGGTCCGACGTGGTCACCGCGATCCCCATGCCCGGCGGCATCGTGGAGACGATCGAGCAGAAGATGCAGATCTTCGTCGAGTACCACGCCTACTTCACGAAGCTCTGGAACGAGCGGGTGAACTCAGATCCCACCGGCGACCTGGTTTCCATGCTGGCGCACGGCGAGGCGACCCGGAACATGGAGGCCCGCGAGTATTTCGGGAACATCGTGCTGCTGACGGTGGGCGGCAATGACACCACCCGCAACACCATCTCGGGCTCGATCCTGGCGCTGAACCAGAACCCGGACCAGTACAAGAAGCTGCGCGAGAACCCGGACCTGATCCCCTCGATGGTCTCCGAGACCATCCGCTGGCAGACCCCGCTGGCCCACATGCGCCGCAGGGCGCTGGCCGACTACGAGATCGGCGGCAAGACCATCCGCAAAGGGGACAAGGTCGTCATGTGGTACGTCTCCGGGAACCGCGACGACGAGGTCATCGAGCGTCCGGACGACTACATCATCGACCGCCCGCGGGTGCGGAACCACCTGTCGTTCGGCTTCGGCATCCATCGCTGCGTCGGCAACCGGCTCGCCGAGCTGCAGCTCAAGATCATCTGGGAAGAGATCATGAAGCGGTTCCCGGAGATCAACGTGGTGGGCGAGCCCAAGCGGGTCTACTCGACCTTCGTGAAGGGCTACGAGCACCTGCCGGTGGTGATCCCCGCCCGCGCCTAGACTTCGGCGGCGTCTGCGGCGACAAGCGTCGCCATGGACGACAGGCAAGCGATCGGCGCCGTCATCGACGGCATGTACGCCATGATCTCGGGGCCCGCCGGGCCCCGCGACTGGGCGCGTCAGCCCGAGCTGTTCCACCCGCAGTCGCGGCAGATGCGCACCGCGGTGGACGCGGACGGGCGCGCCACCATCACCATCATGGGCCCAGACGAATACCGGGCCAACGTGCAGCCGTTCTTCGACGCGACCGGCTTCTTCGAGGTGGAGATCGCCCGGCGCATCGACGTGCTGGGCGCCATGGCTCACGTGTGGAGCCTCTACGAGGCCCGGAACGATCCCGCGGACGCCGAGCCCGAGCGGCGGGGGATCAACTCCATCCAGCTCTACAAGGGTCCGGACGGCGCCTGGAAGATCATCTCGATGATCTGGGACAACGAGCGGCCGGGCGTGGTCGCGGAGGGGTTCTGAGCGCTGCTCGGCGCCCTCGTGGAATGCACGAACAGGCCCCCTCTCCCGCTCGTCCCGGCGAAAGCCGGGATCCAAGCTGAGGGAGGTGGGCAGGCGCGGCGGCGGGCTCGGCTTGGGCCCCGGCTTTCGCCGGAGTGAGCGGGTGTGGGGGTGTCTCCCGAGGGGCAGGACCGCAGTCAGCGGTCCTTGGCGCTTTCGCGGACGCGGACGATGAGGCTCTGGCTCGCGGTGGCCATGAGCTCGCCGTCCTGGGCGAACAGGTACATGGCGCCGTGGCCGAAGCCGCCGTGGACGCCGTGGATGCGGATGTCGCAGAGCACCCATTCGGTGGGCACGATCCGGCGGACGCGAAGCGTATTGTCCAGGCTGTTGCCGCCGGCGTTCTGGCCCAGCGCATTGCCGATCCCGGAGGGGACGAAGTCGGCCATGATGGCCAGCATCGGGGCGTCGATGGGGAAGCGTTCGCGCGGCCGGATCCAGAGCAGCGAGCGGCCATCTTCCTCGGCCTTGCCGACCCGGTCCGCGCCGTAGCGGCCCTTGGCCACGCGGACCTCGATCCGGCTGTGCAGCCCCTCCCCGCTCCCGCGCCAATGGTCGGCCGGGTCGCAGTCCTCCGGCCGAGGCGCGTCAGGCATCTGCAGCCACTGCTTCGAGAGCTCGCTCGGCCGCGCGCCCAGGGCGGCGTTGACGGTGAAGATCTCGCGGTCGTCCACGTGGCCGGTGACGCGGGCCTGGCTGTTGTACTTGCCGGCCGCCGGGACCCAGACGTCGAGGTCCACCACGCTCGGCGGGCGGGCGTACGACAGGTACTGGGCCGTGGCCCAGATGACCGGGCGGCCCGTGGTGCGCTCCATGGCGCTGACGGCGGAAGCCAGGCCAACCCCGCCGAACATGAAGAGGTTGTCCGGCGGCCCCACGCAGACGGCCGGCGACAGCGGCATGTACCAGCGGTGCGGGTTGTGGGTGCCGCGGAGGTCGAAGAAGGAAGCGTCCATCGCGGCCGTTCTTCGAGCCTTCCGCCGAGCTTCGCAAGGGGCCGAACCGGCCTATATGCGTTCTGGCTCGAGAGAGGAGCCCGCATGCCCGCCAAGACCGTGCTCGCCCAGCACGCCGCGCACCGAGACGACATCGGCGACCTGGTGACCCGCCGGCCGGTCCCCGGACCAAAGGTGGCGCAGGTGGATCCCTTCCTGTTCCTCAACCATCACGGCCCGCAGGTCTATCCGCCCGGCAACGGCGGCCTGCCGTTCGGGCCGCATCCGCACCGCGGCTTCGAGACGGTGACCTTCATCCTCGAGGGCGAGCTGGCGCACCGCGACTCCGCCGGCCACGAGAGCGTCATCCGCGAAGGCGGCGTCCAGTGGATGACGGCGGGCTCCGGCCTGATCCACGCTGAGGTCTCGCCGGAGAGCTTCAAGTCCGCGGGCGGGCCGCTGGAGATCCTGCAGCTGTGGGTGAACCTGCCGTCGCGCCTGAAGATGACCCGGCCGCGCTACGCCGGCGTCCAGAGGGAGCAGATCCCGGCGCTGACCGCCGACCAGGGTCGGGCGATCATCAACCTGATCAGCGGAGCGTGGGGCGGCCAGACGGGACCCGTCTCGTCGCTGACCGGCGTCTTCATGGCCACCGTGGAGCTGAGGGCGGGCGGCAAGGTGGGCTTCGGCTCCCTCGGCGGACGCAACGTCTTCCTCTACGCGGTGCGGGGCAAGGCCAGCGTCAACGGCAAGGCGCTGGCGCCGTGGCACCTGGCGGAGCTGGACCTCGAGGGCGACACCGTGGAGCTCTCCGCCAAACAGGACGCCGTCCTGCTGTTCGGCCACGCCGAGCCGATCCGGGAACCGGTGGTGGCCCATGGACCGTTCGTGATGACCAGCCGCGAGGAGATCATGGACGCCATCCGCGACTACAACGCCGGCCTGTTCGACAACGTCAGCGCCGCCTAAACGAGCGATTTCGCCGCCCTGGCCCCTAACCCTCGGGCCGGCGGGACCATACATGAGGGGCAAAGGGAGATTCTTCGTCTTATGAGCCTGCACCGCTCCAAGTTCGCCGCCGCCTTCGGCGTGGCGCTCGCCGCCTCGATCCTGGTGGCCGAGCCCGCCGACGCCCGCCGGGGCGGCAGCTTCGGCAGCCGTGGCGCGCGGACCTACACTCCGCCGCCGCGCACCCAGACCGCGCCCACCCAGACGGCGCCCATCGAGCGCTCGATGACGCCGCGCCAGCCGACGGCGCAGCAGCCCGGCGCGCGTCCGGCCACGGCGGGCGCGCCGGCGGCGCAGCCGCGCCGCGGCGGGTTCCTGGGCGGCTTGGGCGGCGGCCTGCTCGGCGGCCTGCTGCTGGGCGGCCTGTTCGGGGCCCTGCTCGGCCACGGCTTCGGCGCGGGCATGGCCGGCTTCGCCGCCCTGCTCTTCCAGCTGGCGCTGATCGGCCTGGGCGTCTTCCTGCTGATGAAGCTGTTCCGCCGCCGTCAGCAGCCGGCCGCCGCGGGCGCGGCCGCCGCGGGCTGGCCGGGCGCGACCTCGAAGTTCGAGGCGCCGGAAGCCCGATCGGGCGCCCGGCCCATGGGCGGCACGGCCTACACCCCGTCGTCTCCGGCCAGCGCCGCCCCGCCGGCCGGGCCGGCCATCGATCTCGCCGTCACCGCCGAAGACCGCAGCGACTTCGAGCGCCTGCTGACCGAGGTGCAGACCGCCTTCGGGCGCGAGGACTATGGAACGCTGCGCGAGGTGACCACGCCGGAGGTGATGAGCTACCTCTCCGAGGAGCTCAGCCAGAACGCGACGCAGGGCCGCCGCAACGAGGTCACGGATGTCAAGCTGCTGGAGGCCGACATCGCCGAGGCCTGGCGTGAGGGGGACCGCGAGTACGTCACCGCCGCCCTGCGCTATGAGAGCCGCGACGTGATGCGCGACCGGACGAGCGGCCAGGTGGTCTCGGGCGACGCCGAAAAGCCCACCCAGACCACCGAGCTGTGGACCTTCGTGCGCCAGGCCTACGGCCCCTGGAAGCTTTCGGCCATCCAGGAGGCCTAGGCCCTAGAAGTTCACCCGGCTGGAGATCGCCCCGTCCACCAGCAGGTTCGAGCCGGTCGTGAAGGCCGAGCGCGGACTGGCCAGGAAGACCACGGCGGCGGCGATCTCCTCCGGCGTGGCCATCCGGCCGGTCGGGTTGCGCTTGATCATCTGCTCGAAGAAGCCGGGCGCCTGCTCGCGGACGTTGCCCCAGACGCCGCCCTCGAACAGCACGGTGCCGGGCGAGACCACGTTGGCGCGCACCTTCTTGGCCGCGTGCTGCCGGGCCAGGCCCTTGGCGTAGTGGATCAGCGCGGCCTTCATCGGGCCGTACGCTGAGCCGCCGCTGGTCTCGGCCGCGGACACGGACGAGACGATCACGAACGCGGCGTCGCCCGTCTGCTGGGCCGCCTGCTCAAGGAACGGCAGGGCCGCTTCGAAGGTGCGCACCGCGCCCAGCATGTCGATCTCGAACATCGCCCGCCAGTCGGCCTCCGAGCCGCCGTTGACGAGGGCGCTGGCGTTGGAGACCAGGACATCCAGGCCGCCCAGCCGCTCGCCCGCCGCTTGCACGAAGCCGGTCAGGGCCGGGCCGTCGGCGATGTCCACCGCTTCGCCATAGGCCTCGACTCCATAGCCCTTCAGTTCGGCGACGAAGGCCTGCACCTGCTCGGCGTTGCGCGCGCAGACGGCGACGTTGGCGCCCTCCTGTGCGAACAGTTCGGCGATGCTGCGGCCGATGCCGCGGGTGCCGCCGGTGACGATCGCGGTCTTGCCCTTCAGCTGCAGGTCCATGCGCGTTCCCCTTGTTTCTGCTTGGCGGGCGCGACCCTGCCCCAGCCGGCGGCGGCGCGCCAGTCTGACCCCTAGGCTCCGCACCGCCCCTGCCGTCGAAGCGGCGTCTCAACCGCGCTGGCGGCCGCCGGTCGCCCGCGCTATGGCGGCGCCATGCTGGCCACGGCCCTCCTCGAAGCAGTCTGGCGCGATCCGGCCGAGACCCTGGGCGCGCTTGCGGACGAGCCTTGGGCGATCGGCTTCCTCTCGGGCGGCACGGACGCGGGCTGGTCCTACGTCGCCGCCGCGCCGGACGCGACCCTCACCCTCGCCGCCGACGACCGCCGCGACCCCTTCGCCGCGCTGAAGGAGATGGTCGGGGAGCCCACGTCCGGCGCGCCGGACGGTCCGCCGTTCCAGGGCGGCGTCGCGGGGCTGGCCAGCTACGACCTGGGAGATCGCGTCGAGCGCCTGGGGCTTGGCCGCCTGGACGACTGGCCGGATCTCGCTTGCGGCCGCTATCCCTCGGTGCTGGCCTTCGACCACCGCCGTCGCCGCAGCATCGCCGTGGGCCGCGGGGCCGACCCGGCCGCCGCGCGGCGAGCCGCCGAGACCGCGCTGGCCTGGCTCGCGCTGCCCGCCCGTCAGGCCGCGCCGCCCGCGGCGGACCTATCCCCCGACGACCCGGCGGTCTACGAGGCCGCGGTCGCCGAGGTGGTGGGGCGGATCCACGCCGGCGAGATCTTCCAGGCCAACATCGCCCGGCGCTGGCGCGGACGGCTGGCGCAGGGCGCCGCCCCCGCCGACGTGCTGGCCAATCTCGCCGCCCGCAGCCCGGCTCCGTTCGCCAGCTACCTGCGCCTGCCCGGACGCGCGGTGGTGTCGAACTCTCCGGAGCGATTCCTGCGGGTCGTTCCCTGCGACGGCCGCCTCACGGCCGAGACCCAGCCGATCAAGGGCACCGCGCCCCGCGGGCGCAGCGAGGCCGAGGACCGGGCGTTGGCCGAGGCGCTCGCCGCCTCGCCGAAGGACCGCGCCGAAAACCTGATGATCGTCGACCTGATGCGCAACGACCTGGCCAGGGTCTGTTCCGCCGGCTCAGTCCGCACCCCAGAACTCTTCCGCCTGGTGAGCTTCGCCAACGTGCACCACCTGGTCTCGACCGTCACCGGCCTGCTGGCGCCGGGGCGCACGGCCGTCGACCTGCTGCAGGCGAGCTTCCCGCCGGGGTCGATCACCGGGGCGCCCAAGGTGCAGGCGATGAAGGTCATTTCCCAGCTGGAGCCGCCGCGCGGGCCGTTCTTCGGCGCCATGTTCCAGCTCGGCTTCGACGGGATGCTGGACTCCAGCGTGCTGATCCGCACCGCCGGCTTCGTCCAGGAGGGGGATAGGCCAGGCGCCACGTGGCGGGTCGAGGCCCGCGCAGGCGCCGGAATCGTCGCCGACAGCGACCCGCGGCAGGAGCGTCAGGAAACCGAGTCGAAGATCTCGGCCATGGCGGCGGCGCTGGGCGCCGCCTGATCGTCCGTGAGGCTCAGGCCGCCTGCGCGGCCTCGCTCGGCAGAACAGAGCGCGCCAGCGCCCGGATAACGCAGGCCGCGGCCACGGCCTTCGTCGGCGCATGGCCCTTCAGCAGCACCTCGCCCGCGAGATCGAAGGTGGTCCAGGTCCAGCCGCCCTCTTCCCTGCAAATGCGGTAGCCGAAACTCGCGTCGTCTCTCATTTGGCGCCCACGCTCTCAAATACTGGTTCCCCAAAACGGAGCGGGGGCAGCTTCGTTCCTTGCAGGTGGTGAGAGAACAGGCAGAAGATCGGCCAAGATGATCTATTCGTCTGCACTGCAAGTGACGGCTCTGCTTTATGTCGGATGGCCGACATTGTCAGTGACGATCCGGACAAGGAGCGGTGCGCACAATCGGAGTTCTTGACGACTCGCGGCATGGTTGCAGTCGCGATGGAACTTTCCTTCGCCCAAAGGGTTTCAACCTCGCGGGTCCTTCTGCCTGTTTCCCGCGTGTCACATAGAGCAAAGGGGCCACCGGATGACGGGCCGGTTTCGACCTCACATCGCGCCGCGCCCTCTGGACGCGGTGCTGCGGCGGATGCGGCTGCTCGGCAGCCTCAGCGAGTCTGAACAGGATCTGCTGCGGCACCTCGGCGAACGCCGCGAGCGCCATGCGCCCGGTGAAGAACTTATCGCCGAGGGCCAGGGCAGTCGCCGCGCCCGCTTCGTGGTCTCAGGCTGGGCGTGCCGGCAGCGGGTGCTGCCTGACGGTCGCCGCCAAATCTTCGGCTTCGCGCTGCCGGGCGAGGCGATCGGCGTCGGCGAACGCCCCCCGGCGCCGGCGCTCGGCGCCACCGTGGCGCTCACGGCACTGGAAACCGTAGACGCCGAGCCCGTGGTGGAAGCCGCCCTGTCCGGCCGCGCGCCGGGACTCGCCCGCGCTCTGCAGCAGAGCCAACATTTCGAGCAGGCTCTGCTGCTCGACCACATGGTGCGGCTGGGGCGGCAGACCGCCTACGAGCGGGTCGCCCACTTCCTGCTCGAGCTGCAGACCCGCCTGCAGGTCGCCGGCCTGGGCGATCTCCAGCGATTCCCTCTGCCTCTGACGCAGGAGATCATGGCCGACGTGCTCGGGCTCTCCATCGTTCACGTCAACCGCACCCTGCAGCAGCTCCGCCGGGAGAAGCTGATCGAGCTGCGCTCCGGCGTGGCGATCCTGCTGCAGCGGGACCTGCTGGTGAGCATCTCCGACTACCGTCCCGCCGTGCAGCTGAGGCCGGCGGCGGCGGCGGCACGGCTCGCCTCCGCTTAACATCGGACATTGCGCCGCCCGCCGCTCCGTGCCCTGCTGAGTCACGCTTGGCGGAGGGCGGCGGCGGCATGGCGCTGCAGTTTGCGGTGATCTGGTATGGCGGTCGGTGGACGCTGATCGCGCCGGGCGTGCGGTATGACCGCTATGCCTCGCGCGAGAGCGCGCTCGCGGCCGCCCAGCGGCTGGCGGCGCAGGCCCGCCGGCAGGGCTATGAGGCTGAGGTCCTGGTGCAGGGCGTGGGCGGCGAGCTGACCCAATTGGCGGCGCCTGCTGAACGCGATCCACGGGGCGGCGACGAGCCGCCTCACGAGCCGCTGAACAGCCCCGCGTAACGCTCGCGCAGCAGGTTCTTCTGCACCTTGCCCATGGCGTTCCGCGGCAGCTCGTCGACGAACACGACGCGCTTGGGCGCCTTGTAGGCCGCCAGCCGCCCACGCGCCGCGGCGATCACGGCCGCCTCCTCACCCTGCCCGATCACCACGGCGACCACGCCTTCACCGAAGTCGGGGTGAGGCACGCCGACGACCGCGCTCTCGGTCACGCCGGGGAGCTCGTCGAGCACCAGCTCGACCTCCTTCGGATAGACGTTGTAGCCGCCCGAGATGATCAGGTCCTTGGCCCGGCCGGAGATCCACACCCGGCCATCCGGGTCCCGCCGTCCCACGTCTCCGGTCCGGAAGAAGCCGTCCGGCGTGAATTCCTCGGCCGTCTTCTCGGGATTGCGCCAGTAGCCGCCGGCCACGCTCGGCCCGCGGATCTCGATGACGCCAGTCTCCTCACCGCCCCCGATCCGCAGTTCCACGCCGGGCAGCGGATAGCCCACTGAGCCCGCGATCCGCTCTCCCTCGAGCGGGTTGCTGGTGATGATCACCGCCTCGCTCATCCCGTAGCGCTCCAGGATCCGCTGGCCAGTGCGCGCCTCGAACTCATCGAACGTCGACGGCAGCAGGGGCGCCGAACCGGAGATGAACAGCCGCACGCCGTCGGCGGTGTCACGGGTGAAGCCGGGATTGGCCAGCAGCCGCGTGTAGAAGGTCGGCACCCCCATCATCACCGTCGCTCGCGAGAGACCCGTCAGCACCTCGGCGTCGCTGAACTTGGGCAGCCACACCATCGGGCAGCCCGAAAGGAAGGCGCAGTGCAGGGCCACGAACAGCCCATGCACGTGGAAGATCGGCAGGGCGTGCAGCAACACGTCGTCCGGCGTGAAGCCCCAGGCCTCGTGCAGAGCCTCGGCGTTGGCCGCCAGATTGCCGTGGCTGAGCATCGCGCCCTTGGAGCGGCCCGTGGTCCCGGAGGTGTAGATGATAGAGGCCAGGTCTGCCGGGGTGCGCGCCACAGGCGCCGCCAGCGGCGTGGCCTCGGCCGCCGCGGCCACATAGCCGAGGTCGTCGGTGATGTAGACCGCAGGCTCGGCATCCCTCAGGAAGTAGTCCACCTCGGCCGCGGTGTAGGCTCCGTTGAGCGGCAGGTACACCGCCCCGGCCTTCAGGGTGGCCAGGTAGATCACCACGCCGGCGACGCTTTTCTCGGCCTGCAGGGCCACGCGGTCGCCCGGGCGAACGCCCTCAGCCACCAGGCGACCGGCCACCCGCGCCACGCTCGCCTCCAGTTCCCCGTAGCTCACCTGCGAACCGTCGGAGAGCAGGAAGCACGGCCGTGTACGGTCGGCCGGGAAGCCCGCGGCCAGCCGCTCGTACAGGTTCCCCGACATCAGCCGGTGTTCCGCAGGCCGGCGGCCACGCCGTTGATGGTCAGGTGGATGCCCTCGCGCACGGCCTCGTCCGCGTCGCCGCGGCGGCGACGCCGGATCAGCTCGATCTGCAGGTGGTTCAGCGGGTCGATGTACGGCAGCCGCGAGCGGATCACCGCCGCCAGGTCCGGGTTCTTCTCCAGCAGCTGTGACTGGCCCGTGATCTCCAGCAGGGCGTCATGGGTGCGCTGCCACTCCGCACGGATCTCCCCGAACACGTGGTCGGCCAGCGCCCGGTCCTCCACCAGGCCCGCGTAGCGGCCCGCGATCGCCAGGTCCGACTTGGCCAGGACCATCTCCATGTTGGCCAGGGTCGAGTGGAAGAAGGGCCAGACCTCGTTCAGTTCGCGCAGCTGGGCCATGGAGACCCCGCCCTTGGCCACCGCCGAGCCGAAGCCGAACCAGCCTGGGACCATCGCCCGCGACTGCGACCAGGAGAACACCCAGGGGATCGCGCGGAGGCCCTGGATGCTCCGCGTCGGCTGCCGGGAGGTGGGCCGGCTGCCGATGTTCAGATCCGCGATCTCGCTGATTGGCGTGGCGGCGTAGAAGTAGTCCACGAAGCCCGGGGTGTCGTAGACCAGCGCCCGGTAGGCGCCCATGGCGGTGCGGGCCAACGCGTCCATGGCCTTCGAGTGCGGCGCCGCCAGCTCATCGGCCGCCTGCTTGCGCAGCGACGTCAGCACCACGCCCGCGGTCAGGGTCTCCAGGCTTTGGCGCGCGATCTCCGGGTCGGCGTATTTGTTGGCCACCACCTCGCCCTGTTCGGTGATGCGGATGCGGCCATGGACCGTGCCCTGCGGCTGGGCCAGCAAGGCTTCGAAGCTCGACCCGCCGCCGCGGCCCACCGCGCCGCCGCGGCCGTGGAACAGCTGCAGCCGCAGCCCCTCTCCGCCGACCACCGCGCACAGCGCCCGCGACGCCTTGTGCAGTTCCCAGGTGGAGGTGAGATAGCTGCCGTCCTTGTTGCTGTCCGAATAGCCGATCATCACCTCCTGCATGCCCTGCGGCGCGAGCAGCCGGCGGATCAGCGGAAGCGACAGGTAGCGCGCCATGGTCTTGGACGCGGCGCGCAGGTCCTCGATCGTTTCGAACAGGGGCTCGGCGAAGATCTCGGCCTGGGGCGGATCCCCTGGCCGGTAGAGGCCCACCTCCTTCAGGAGGAGGTAGACCTCCAGCAGGTCGGACACCGATTGGGTGTTCGAGACGATGTAGGTCCGGATCGCTTCGGGGCCGTAGCGACGCTTGATCTCGGCCGCCATGGCGAGCGTCTCGAGCTCACGCCGCGTCTCGTCGGCATAGTCCGCGTAGGGCGAGGCGAGCAGCCGCCCATGCGAAAGTTCCTTCGTGAGCAGCTCGCAACGCGCCGCCTCGTCCAGCGCCTCGTAGTCGGCGCAGACGCCCGCGACCTTCAGCAGCTCGCCGACCACCCGGGCGTGCACCGCCGAGTTCTGCCGCATGTCGAGGGTGGCCAGGTGGAACCCGAACACGTCCACCGCCCGGATCAGGTCAGGCAGGGGTCCGGCCTCGAAGGCGGGACCGTGCTTCTGCACGAGCGAGTCCAGCACGGTCTGCAGGTCGGCCTTCAGCGCCTCGGGGCCGGCGTAGGGCTCCGCCCCCTTGGGCGACGGCCGGGGCGCGGCCTCGCCGGTGAGATCCCCGTAGGACGCCGCCAGGCGGGCGTAGACGCCCGTCAGCGCGCGGCGGTAGGGCTCGTCCGCCCGATGGGGCGACTCGTCGTGGCTGCCGTCCGCCAGCGCCTGCAGCTCCGGGGTCACCTCAGCCAGGTCGGCCGACATGGAGAGCTCAGCGCCCAGCGCGTGGATCCGCTCCAGGTACATCCTCAGCGCCGCCCGGGACTGCCGCACCAGCGCATGGCGCATGACCTGAGCGGTCACATAGGGATTGCCGTCCCGGTCGCCGCCCACCCACGAGCCGACCCGCAGGAAACTCGGCAGCTCGTCGGTCGCCAGCACCTCGCGCCAGTGGGCGTAGAGCCTCGGCAGCTCGGCCAGGAAGCTGCGGTCAAAGTAGGAGACGGCGTTCTCGATCTCGTCGGCGACGGCGATGCGCACGTTTCGCAGCAGCCGGGTCCGCCAGAAGATCGACATCTGCCGAACGAGCTCGCGCTCGATCGCCGCCCGTTCCCCCTCGCTGCGCGCGTGGTCGAAGGCGTCCAGGTCGTGGGCGATGGCGCTCTGCCGGTCCAGCACGCTCTTGCGGCGCACCTCGCTGGGGTGGGCGGTGATCACCGGGGCGATCAGCGCGCCGCGCAGCAGCTCCACCACCTGCTTGGTGTCGATCCCGTCCCCCTTCAGGGTGCGCAGCGCCCCCGCCAGTGTGTCGTGGCGGGCGTCCCCGGCCCTCCCCCGCCGCCGCTGGATCTGGTCCTCGGCGATGTTGGTGATCTGCAGGAACACCGCGAACGAGTGGGCGAAGCGCACCGTGTCCGGCAGCGACAGCCCCTCCAGCCGCTCGGCCATCAGCCGCGCCGCCTCGGGCGTCCCCTCCCGATGGAAGCCGACGGAAGCCTGGCGGATCTCCTCGATCTGGCTGAACACCGCCTCCCCGTCTTCGGCGCGGATCACGTCGCCGAGGATGCGGCCGAGGAAGCGAACGGTGGCGCGGAGCTGGTCGGGGAGCGACTGGGTCATCGGCGCGAAGGAATGACGCAAGGTCAGCGGCCCGTCATCTGGTTTCCCCGCCGAGCCTCGGCGATAGTCCGGTGCGACACGCCCAGGAGCCCCACATGACGCCAGACGAAGCCCTCGACCGGATCCGCCGCTACGACGGCCGGCTGCAGGCTTTCGTTCGCGTGTTCGATCCCCCGCTGACGAACAAGGGCGCCGTCGGGCCGGTGTTCGCCATCAAGGACCTCTTCGACGTGGAGGGCGTCCCCACCGGCGGCGGCGCGGTCGTGCCGCTGGAGCGCAACCCGCCGCAACACGCCCGGGTGGTGGAGCGCCTGCTGCAGGCGGGCTGGACCGCGGTCGGCAAGACCCACACGGTCGAGCTCGCCTATGGCGGCTGGGGCACCAACCGTGCGGTTGGCGCGCCCTGGAACCCTTGGGACGCCAAGGTCCACCGGGCGCCGGGCGGCTCCTCTTCGGGTTCGGCCGTGGCGGTGGCGGCGGGCTTCTGCGATGGGGCGCTGGGCTCCGACACCGGCGGCTCCGTGCGCATCCCGGCGGCGGCCTGCGGGGTGGTCGGGCTGAAGCCCGGCCGTGGCCTGGTCAGCCTGCGCGGCGTCCACCCGCTCAGCCCGGCCCTCGACACCGTGGGCGCGCTCGCCCGCGACGTGGCCACCGCCGCACGGATGCTGGCGACGATCTCCGGCCCTGACGAGGCGGCGGCCGTGCGCGGTCCGTTTGATGCAGACGCTGCGCTGGCCCGCGACGTGCGCGGCCTGAACCTCGCCGCCATGCCGCTTGACCAGTTGGGCGAGGTGCACCCCGAGGTCGCCCGCCTCTATCTGGAAGCGCTGGACCGCCTGCGCGAACTCGGGGTCACCGTGAGCATGGTCGCCCCGGCCCGCTCGCTGGAGCAGTCGTTCGGGCCCAATGGCCTGCTCATGGCCGGCGAGGGCTGGCGCATCTGGGGCGAGCGCATCGCCCGGCACCGCGAGGTCATGGACCCCTGGATCGTCCGCCGCTTCGAGGCGGGCCGGGAGATCAGCGACGCGCGCCTGCAGCGGGCCCATGACGAGCGCGCCGCCCAGCAGGCCGAGTTCCATGCCTGGCTCGCGGGGTTCGACGGCCTGCTCAGCCCCACCTGCCCGATCCCGGCTCCGCCCATGGACGAGGTGGACGAGACCATATCGCCGCTCAGCCGCCTGACCCGGGCCGCCAACTACCTCGACCTGCCGGGCATCAGCGTGCCCTGCGGCCTCACCGACGAAGGCCTGCCGGCCGGCCTGCAGGTGCTGGGACGGCCAGGTGACGAGGCTACCGTGGTGTCCGTCGGCGCCGCCTTCGAGACCGTTTCGGGCTGGAACGGCCGCACGCCGGATCTGGCGGGGTTCGCCGCCTAGTCACTGCGCAGGGCTGGGGCGGGCCGCTTCGAAAGCGCCTGGAAGGCGGCCAGCAGGCCGCCGGCGCCGGTGACTGCGGCCGCGCCGGCCAGGAGGGCCAACACTCCGCCCCAGTCGACGCTCCAGTCGGTCTCGAACACCTTGACGACCACGGGCCAGGCCGCGGCGTAGCCCAGGGCCACGCCCGCCGCCCCTGCAATCAGCCCCACGGCGCCGTACTCCAGCACATAGGCCGCCAGGATCTGGCCGCGCGAGGCGCCCAGCACCTTCAGGGTCGCCGCCTCACGGGTCCGCTCGCGGGCGCGGGCGGCGATCGCCCCGGCCAGCACCAGCAGACCCGCCAGCCCGGCCACGGCCGCGGCGCCCCGAACGGCAAGGGACAGCCGCTCGAAGAGCTCGGTCGCCGCCTCCAGCTGCTCGCGGACCGAGATCACGTTCACCTCCGGAAAGCTGGCGCCCAGCGCCCGGATCACCGCCGCCTCCTGGGCGCGGCTCGCCTTGGCTATGGCCACGTGCCGGGGCTCGGCGCCGTCTATGGCGTTCGGCGTCAGGACCAGCGGGAAGCTCGCCCCGAAGCCGCCCAGCTCCACCTCGCGGATCACCGCCACCCGCGCCTCCACCTCCACCCCGAACAGCTCGATTGTCAGGCTGTCGCCGAGCTTCAGGTCCGCGCCTTCCGCAACATCCTCGCTGACCGCCACAAGCGGCGGCCCGGCGTAGTCGGCGCGCCACCAGCGGCCCCGCCGGACCAGGGCGTTGGGCGGCTCGGGCCCCAGCGCCGAAAGCGTCACCGAGGAGTCGTAGGCCCAGCGCGCGCCAGGCTTGATCTGCGTCCGATCCACGGCCGCGCCGCGCACCCGCACGATGCGCCCGTTCAGCATGGGCGCGCGCATGTAGGTGTCCGGCGAGAGCCGACGGCCGAAGGCGCGCGCCACCTCGGCGTCGAAAGCCGCCAGCCGGTCGGCCGGGACCTCGGTGAAGACCAGCGCGGGCGCTGATCGGGGGGCGATCTCCGACACCTGCCGCAATAGGGCCGACTGGATCAGCACCACGCTCGCCAGCAAGGCCACGCCGAGCCCTATGGCCGGGGCCGCGGTGCGCGCAGCCGAGCCGGGCCCCGCCAGGTTCGCCAAGCCGATGCGCAGCGGTCCGCGGGCGCCGAGCCGCAAGCGGCCGGCCAGCCGCGCGCCGCCCGCCCCCATCAGCCACAGCAGGACGAAGGCCACGGCCACCCCGCCGATCAACACCGCCGCGGTGAGCAGAGTCGGGGCGGTGACCAGGGCCAGGGCGGCCAGCCCCGCCGCCGCCGCCAGCGCGCCCAGGATCTCCGGCCCGAACCGCAGCCTGGGGGCGAGATCCCGCCGGAACAGGCTGGCCGGCGGCGTCTGGCGGGCGCGCCCCAGCGGGGCCAGCGAGAAGGCCGCCGCACAGAGCAGGCCGAAAGCGGCCGCCTTGAGCAGCGGCTCCGGATAGACGTCGAACAGCGCCTGCACGGGCAGGTCCTCGGGGGCCAGCCGGCCGAGGACGAGCGGCGCAGCCGCGCCCACGCCAAGCCCGATTGCAACGCCCAGCAACGCCAGCAGGCCCACCTGAAGCAGATAGACGTCGCGCACCAGCCGCCCCTCGGCGCCGAGCGACTTGAGGGTGGCGATCACCGGCTTGCGACCTTCCAGGTAGGCGTTCACCGCCCCGTGCACCCCCAGGCCGCCGGCCACCAGCGAGGCGAGGCCAATGAACGCCAGGAAGTACTCGAGCTGGTCGATCATCCGCCCCAGCCCCTGGGTCGCGTCGGCGCGGGTGCGGATGCGCACCGGCTTGCCCGCAGCCTGCCGCCGGATCTCCGCAGCGAGGCGGCCCGGGTCGGCGCCGGGCGCGAGCACGATCCGGGCGGTCGCGCCGAACGGCAGACCGGCCTTCAGCGCGCCGCCCGCCTCCATGGCCTCCAGGCTCGTCAGGACCCGCGGCCCCAAGGCGAAGCCCCGCGACAGTCGATCGGGCTCTTCCAGAAGAAGCGCGGTGGCCACCATGGGCGAGTTGCCGACCATGAAGCGGTCGCCGAGCCGCAGGCCCAGCCGCTCGAGCAGGGCCGGCTCCACGGCCGCCCCCCAGGCGTCGCCCCGCCGCCGTACGGCGCTCGCCACGTCCGGCGCGCCGCTCAGGCCGACCCGTCCAGCCACCGGATAGCTGGCGCTGACGCCGCGCAGCTCCACAAGCCGCCGCTCGCCGTTCGGCGCCTCGGCCATGGCCCGGTGCGCCACCGCATAGGCGGTCGGCCCCGCCGCGTGGAACAGGCGCCGCTCGCCCTCCGTGAACCGCCTCCCCTGCACCGAGACCGCCAGGTCGCCGCCGAGGATGTTGCGCGCATCCGCCGCCAGGCCCTGCCGGAAGGCTTCCGCCGTGGAGCCCGCCGCGGCGATCGCGGCCACGCCCAGGGCCAGGCACGCGAGGAAGATCCGGAAGCCGCGCACACCGCCGCGCAGCTCGCGGGCGGCGAACCGCAGGGCGAGCGGGATCACGCCGCCCGCCCGTCGCGCAGCCGCACCGTGCGGCTGGCGCGCCCCGCCAGCGCCTCGTCGTGGGTGACCAGCACCATGGCCGCGCCGGTTTCGGCCGTGAGCTCAAGGATCAAGTCGGCGACGTGCCGGGCGTTCACCGCGTCGAGATTGCCCGTGGGCTCGTCGGCGAACAGCAGGGCCGGCCGCGGGGCCAGGGCCCGGGCCAGGGCCACCCGCTGCTGCTCGCCGCCCGACAGCTGGTGCGGATAGTGGCGCAGCCGTCCCGACAGGCCGACCCGATCCAGCCAGGATCGCGCCGTCGCCGTGGCGTCGCGCAGGCCAGCAATCTCGAGCGGCGCGGCGACGTTCTCCTCCGCCGTCATGTTGGGCAGCAGGTGGAAGGCCTGGAAGACCAGCGAGACCCGGCCCCGACGCAGCCGCGCGCGGCCATCCTCGTCCAGGCGCGCCAGGTCGCGACCGAACAGCGACACCGACCCGCGCGTCGGCCGCTCCAGACCCGCGGCGACGGCGATCAGCGACGACTTGCCCGACCCGGATGGGCCCACCAGCGCCACCCGCTCACCGGCGTTCACCTGCACGTTGAGGCCGCGCAAGATCTCCACCGGCCCGGCCGCCGAGGGCAGGGTCAGGTGGACGTCGTCGAGGCGGAGCGGCGGAGCGTCGGGCAACGAAACCTCATCGGGCGCGGTTGGCGGGGCGTGTCTTCGCACTAGATAGGGCAGACCGATGATCGACACATCCGCCCTCACCCGCCGCGGCCTGGTGCTCGCCGGCCTGGCCGCCTGGCCCGTGACTGCGCACGGGGCCCGCGGTCCCGTGGTGACGATGCTGGGCGACTCGATCACCGCCGGTTACGGCCTGCCCGCCGCCGCCGCCCTGCCCGCGCGGCTGCAGGCCGAGCTCCAGCGCCGCGGGGTCGCCGCCGTGGTCCGCAACGCCGGCGTCTCGGGCGACACCACCGCCGGCGGCCTGGCCCGGGTGAACTTCAGCGTCCGCCCCGACACCGCCGTCTGTGTCGTGGCGCTGGGCGGCAACGACCTGCTGCAGGGCCTGTCGCCGCGCACCGTCAGGGCCAACCTGGACGGCATCGTGGCCCGGCTGAAGCAGAGGAAGAAGCGGGTGGTCCTCTGCGGCCTGGAAGCGCCGCCCGAGCTTGGTCGCAACTACGCCCGCGAGTTCAACGCGGTGTTCCCGGCCCTGGCGCGCGCGCACGGCGTCACCCTCTACCCGAACCTTCTGGCGGGCGTGGCCGGCAATCCCGCCTTGAACCAGCCCGACGGCATTCACCCCAACGCCCGCGGCGCCCAGGTGATCGCCGGTCGGCTCGCCCCGGTGATCGCAGGGGTCGTGGCGCAGGTCGCCTAGCCTCTCGGCGGCGCGGGACGAGCCCCGAGCTTCAGCAGCACAAGCCAGGCCAGCAGGCTGAAGGCCGCGCCGAACGCCCAGCCGCCCAGCACGTCGCTGGGCCAGTGGACGCCCAGGTAGACCCGGCTGATCCCGACGGCGACGATCACCGCCACGGCCAGCACATAGGCCATGAACTTGGTCGCCCGGGTGGGCTCAAGGCTGGCGATCAGCATGGCCAGCGTCAGGTAGGTGGCCGCCGACAGCATCGAGTGACCGCTCGGGAAGCTGTTGGAATAGACGTAGGAGCCGTGGCTCACGAGGTCCGGGCGGGGCCGGTCATACATGACCTTGGCGAACGAGCTGGCGAACTGCGCCAGGATCACCGTTCCGGCCATCACGGCGGCATGCATGCGGCGGCGGTGGAACAGGAAGGCCAGGGTCGCCACGACGGTCACGATCGTCAGCACCGTGAAGCCGCCGAGCGCCGTGATGTCGCGCAGCGCCTCTTCCAGGGTGCGGGGCCCGAGCGGGTCCGACAGGTCTGCGGGATTGCGGAACGACAGCAGGATCTGCCGGTCGATGTCGGTCGTGTCGCCCTCGGCGACGTCGCTCGCCAGCTCGAAGAAGGCGGAAAAGGCCGCGGCGGCGGCCAGCAGGATCAGGAGCAGCCGGCTCTCGATCCGCTTGAAGAGCGTGCGGAGCGGACGTCCTCTCGGATCGACCCGCTCCTCGGCCTTCGTCACCATGGGCTCAGTACGAGCCGCGCCGGGCCAGCACCGCCGGCACCGTCAGCGCCAGCACCCGGAAGTCCATCCACACGTTGCGCCGGGCAGCGTAGACGCAGTCCATGGCCACCCGGGCGCGGTAGGTGGTGTCGTTGCGGCCGCTCACCTGCCACAGGCCGGTGATGCCGGGCTTCACGGCGCAATAGTGCTTGAAGCGGCGGCCGTACTTGGCGATTTCCGCCTCGACGATCGGACGCGGCCCGACCAGGCTCATCTCGCCGCGCAGCACGTTGAACAGCTGCGGCAACTCGTCGAGGCTGGTCTTGCGCATGAACTCGCCCAGGCGGGTGACCCGCGGGTCCCTGCGCAGCTTGTGGTCCTTCTCCCACTCTTCGCGGGCCGCGGGGTCGCTGGCCAGCAGGTCCTTCAGCCGTTGCTCGGCGTCGACCGCCATGCTGCGGAACTTCAGGCAGTAGAAGTAGCGGCCGTTCTTTCCCAAACGCCGGTGGGCGAACAGTATCGGTCCGCCATCCTGCGCGTAGACGGCGATCGCCACTGCGATCATGACCGGCGCCAGGAAGATCAGGGCCAGAAGCGCGACCACGAAGTTCATGGCTTCTGTAAGCGGCTGATCCAGAGGAACCCTGCGCGCCCGGACTCGGGTCCCTCCAAGGACCTCGTTGGCATAGACAAATTCAGACATCGGAAACTTCGGAAGCTGTCCGGCGAAGCCAGTCCCCGCCAGGAACGGCGCATCAACCCGAAGCCACGCCGTCGGGTTCCGTGGTCAAGCTTGTGGAATTTTCTGGCGGCCGCCGACCGCGGCTTCAAAAGAACACCACCCGGGCCGCGCGCCAATCCGCCAGCCCTGTGCTCGCGCTAACGTGATCCTCTCGGCAATCGTTGAGCAGCCCGGACGTGAGGTCAAAAAAGGCGAAGTTGTGGCGAACCTTGAGCGGGGCTGCTCAGTTGAGCGCCGGAAACCGTTGCCTTGCCGGAGCTCACGTGACCGAAACCCGCCCCAGCGTCTGCGTGATCATACCGGCCCTCAATGCGGCCGCGACCGTGGGCCGGGCAGTGTCGTCCGCCCTGGCGCAGCCCGAGGCCGCCGAGGTGGTGGTCGTCGACGACGGCTCCACCGACCGCACCCCCGAGGCCGCGCTGGCCTGCGACGACGGCACTGGCCGCCTGCGGATCCTCTCGCGTCCACGCCGAGCCGGGCCCGCCTCCGCCCGGAACCTCGCCATCGCCGCCACAGCCGCCCCGTGGATCGCCCTGCTGGACGCGGACGACTACATGCTGCCGGGGCGCCTTGCGGGCTTGCTGGCCCAGGCCGCCGACGCGGACCTAGTCGCCGACGACCTGCTGCGGCTGAAGGCCGGCGACCCTGCCTCCACCATGCGCGCCCTCGTGGGCGGGCTGGACCAGCCGCGGGCGCTCGACTTCACCACCTTCGTGCGCGGCAACATCAGTCGCCCCGACCGGCCGCGCAGCGAACTGGGCTTCCTGAAGCCCCTGATCCGGCGCAGCTTCCTCGACGCTCACGGCCTGCGCTACGACGAGCGCCTGCGGCTGGGGGAGGACTTCATCCTCTACGCGCGGGCGCTCACCCTGGGCGCCCGCTTCAAGCTGGTTCCGCCCTGCGGCTACGTCTCGGTGGAACGGCCGGACTCCCTGTCCGCCCGCCACGAGGGCGCCGACCTCGCCCACCTGGCCGACGCATGTGGCGAAATGCTGAAGCTGCCGCTTTCGCGCCGCGAGGCGGCCGCCGCCCGCGCCCATCGCGCTCAGGTGGCGGCCAAGGCCCAGTTGCGGGCGGTGCTCGACGCAAAGCGGGCCCATGGCTTGCCGGGGTTGGCTCGCCAGCTGCTGCGTTCGCCCGCCACGGCCCCCTACGTGGTCACCCGCGCCCTGCTCGATTACGTCAAGTACGGTCGCTTGCCGACCCTCCCGCGGCTTGGAACCCGTGTGCATGCCCGCAAGACGCTGGCTGCACGCAGCGGCTACGCCACGCGGCAGCGCTGGGTCGAAGGCTGAAGGCTGACGACTGAAGCTGCAGGCTGGAAGCCGCCGGCGGAGCGGCCTGCGCCGGCCGCTGGGCGGGCGAGCTCAAATCGAGGCTAAGCCGTCGTCCAGCTGAGGCGGGCGTCGCAGGGTTCGTTCCACGGCGGCCTGGGCGGCGGCGCGGCTGGCGTCGGCGCCTCGGGCGACCGTCACCCCCTCCTCGTCGTACACGCTCCAGCTCCAGCCCTTCTCGCCCTGGCTGAGCGAGTACGCGAACGAACGCGGCTCCTGCATGACCCCGGCCCTCCTACGCCACACTCAAAGCTGAACACCCCGTCCGTGGCTGGGTTGCGCCGCGGAACCGTCACATTTTCGCGCGTGCGAGATGCCGCCGGCGGTCGGGCTGCCCATCGTGGATTGGCCGTTCGGTGTCCGCGGCGCCACGGTCAGGAACCGATCTGCCTAAGGCAAAGCCGAAGCGTCAGAACCAACCCGCCCGTTCCGGTGTTGTGCTCGCCGCTAGCTGGAGACTTCCGACAGTGACCTATTACAACGCCCGTGGAGAGGCGATGCCCGAGAGCGCGGCCGAGCAGGCGCGCATTGCAGGCACAGCTGTAGCGAACGAGACCATCAACGCGCCCGCCGGGCACTCCTCGCTCTCCGGCGAGGGCGGCGGCGACCTGCTGATCGGGAACAATCTCGACAATCGCCACTGGATCACCCATCCCAAGGACCGAGTCGTCGAGCAGCCCGGCGGCGGCGTCGACACCATGATCGGCTGGACCGACCTGAAGCTGCAGGCGAACGTCGAGAACCTGGTGGTCAACGGCGCCTACAACTACGCCGTGGGCAACGCGCTCGGGAACCTGATCACCGTCGACGACGCCACGCACTGGATCTACGGCGCCGGCGGCGACGACGTCCTGGTGGGCGCCGCCACCCAGAAGACCACCTTCGTGCTCCGCGCCGGCGAGGGCTCCGACGTCATCTACAACTGGAACGGCAACAGCCAGCTGCAGCTGCACGGCTACGGCGTCACCAGCGCCGCCCAGCTGCGCGGCCTGATGAGCCAGCAGGGGAACGACGTGGTGTTCAGCTTCGCCAACGGCGAGAAGCTGATCCTGCGCGACGAGCTGCTCTCCACCATTCAGGATCGCCAGTTCCTGCTGCCGCTCGACACCGCGAAGCTGGGCGCGCTCACCTTCCAGGATGAATTCAACTCGCTGCAGGTCTGGAACCCGTCCACGGGGACCGGCCAGTGGCGCGCCGACTTCGGCGGCAACCTGAAGGACCAATGGGCCTACACCATCGTCACCAACGGTGAGGTGCAGGTCTATACCCAGCCCGGCTTCCAGGGCCGCGGTGAGGCCGACCTCGACCTCAACCCCTTCTCGATCTCGGGCGGGGTGCTGACGATCACCGCCCAAGAGATACCCGACGACAAGGCCTACGCCGCCTGGAACCGGGAATACTCCTCCGGGATGCTCAACACGCTTGGCATGTTCGAGCAGAAGTACGGCTACTTCGAAATCCGCGCCGAGATGCCTACGGCGGCCGGCTCCTGGCCGGCGTTCTGGATGATGACCCACCCCTTCGTCAGCGGGGTGGAAGCCGACATCTTCGAGGGCCTGGCGATCACCCCCGAGATCGACTACCGCCGCGCGCTCGGCGGCGGCGAGACCCAGTACGACGACACCCTCAAGCTGGAGGTGGGCGGCATGCACACCTACGGCATGCTGTGGTCGCCGCAGACCGTCACCTTCTACTACGATGGAATTGCCGTGCTGCAGGGGCCGACGCCGGCCAACTGGCAGTACCCCATGGCCATGATCGTCAACCTGGCGGTCGGCGGCTGGGGCGGCACGCCTGACGCCTCGCAGTTCCCCACGACGATGAAGGTCGATTACGTGCGGGCCTATGCCCTAGCCGACGGGTCGACGCAGGTGGTGCGCGAAAGCCCCGAACTGCCGGTGGGCACGTTGCACACGGTCGGCGGCGCCACCTCAGGCCAGGCCAACGTCACCGAAACCTTCGCAGACGGGACCCCGGTCAGTTCGGCCACGATCTCCATCCAAAACGCCCGGCCCGCTTCGGGTCCCCCCGGCAAGGCCTTCGTGATCTGGGAAGACGCCGGCGCGGTGTTCGGGACGGTGTCCAACAACGGCGTCCTTGGCCAGGCCACAACCCTGATGGCTGGCTCGGTCAGCCAGTTCACCGGCAGCGGGACCTGGCTCTCCAGCGGCAAGGTGGTGTTCGGCTACATGAAGCCCGACGGCGCCGGCCAGGCCGCCTGGGCGATGGTGTTCGACCCGGTGAAGCTGACCTTCACCCGGCAGGAGCTCGGCCCGGCCACGGGCGACGTCCGCTTCGTGGCCACCGACTTCGGCGGTTTCGCGGCCAGCTGGGACGCACCCGACGGCCGCACCTACGCCCGGGCATATGACGAGTGGGCCTACGGCGGCGACGTGCCCGGCTGGTACGGCCCAGTCCGTGAGCTCGCCGGCGACCTCACCGGCGTCACCGCCTCGGGTGAGCTGATCGCCACGAACGGCGCCGGCGGCCAGCAGCTCTATCGCATCATGAACGCCTCCCAGCCGAACGGCGGCGGCAGCGGCGGTCCGGGCGCGGCCACCAACGGCAACGACAGCCTGCAGGCGGCCCCCGGCCGCTCGCCGGTCAACGCCCTGGCCGGCGACGACACGATCACCGGCACCGCCGGCGAGGACTACCTGCGCGGCGACGAGGGCAACGACCGGATCGTCGGCGGCGACAGCTTCGACGACGTCCATGGCAACATGGGCAACGACACGGTGCTGGGCGGCGGCGGCAACGACTGGGTGGTCGGCGGCAAGGACCAGGACATGCTCTACGGCGATGACGGCGACGACATCGTCTACGGCAACATCGGCGATGACTGGAACGAGGGCGGCGCCGGCGCCGACGTCGTCCGCGGCGGCCAGGGGAACGACCAGGTGTTCGGCCAGGCGGGGAACGACTGGCTATCGGGCGATCGCGGCGACGACACCCTCTCCGGCGGCTCAGGCGCGGACATCTTCCACACCTTTGCGGAAGCCGGGCTCGACCGCGTGGTCGACTTCAACGCCGCCGAAGGCGACCGCGTCCAGCTGCTGGCGGGCACGCAATACACCCTCGCTCAGGCGGGCGCGGACACGGTGATCCAGGTGAGCGGCGGCGCCCAGATGGTGCTGGCCAATGTGCAGATGAGTTCGCTGCCCGGCGGCTGGATCTTCGGCGCCTAGCCGGAAACCGGCCTGGCAAATGAGCGTTCCGGCCAAGCTTCGCCTAGTGGAGCTTGTTCGATGCCGACCTATCTCACGCCGTCGGACCAGCTGTTCCCCCGCCCCACGGCGGGGGACACGGTGGTCCGGGAATTCGTGCTGGCCGACGTCAACGGCGACGGCCGCCTGGACGCGCTTCTCACCTACCAGCTGTTCCCAGTCGAGGATCGCCCGGTGCCGCTCCGCGCCCTGCTGGGCGACGGGGCTGGCGGCTTTAGCGACGGCACGGCGGGGCTCTTCGCGGGCGGCGTGCCGCGGCTGGTGGACGCCCGCGCCCATGTGCTCGCGGACCTGAACGGCGACGGGCGGCAGGACCTCTTCCTCGCCGACACCGGCTACGGCGCCCCGCCCTACCCCGGTGCGCCGAACACCCTGGTGCTGTCGGCTCCCGGCGGCTGGATCGACGCCAGCGCCCGGTTGCCGGCGTTCAGCGACTATACGCCCACCGTGGTCGCGGGAGACATCGAGCGGGACGGCGACGTGGACCTGCTCGTCGGCGACCTCGGGCAGCGGGGTCCCTATGTCCTGCTGAACGACGGCGCCGGGAACTTTACCGTCGACCAAGGCCGGTTGCCGGCGCTGATCTCCAACCCAGCCAATGGCCGCTATTCCACGGCGTTGATGTTCGACGCTAACGGGGACACCGCGCCCGACCTTTTCCTGGGCGGCGACGGCGACTCCAAGGTGCTGCTGAACGACGGGATGGGCCATTTCGCCGTGCCGGACGGTATGACCTTCCCCATTCCCGGCGCACACTTGGTGGTGGACGCCGCCGCCGCCGATCTGAACGGCGACGGGCGGCAGGATCTCCTGCTGACGGTCGCGATCGACAACTTCAACCGTGGCGCCCTGCGCGTGATGATCAACCAGGGCGGCGGCGTCTTCACCGACGAGACGGCGCAGCGGTTGCCGAACGGCGGACTGGCGGCCGAGGCGGGCTGGATCTACCGCGCGCCGCTCGTGGACCTGAACGGCGACGGCGCAGCGGACGTGATCCTGAGCGGCGGCGCGACCAGCGCCGGCGCCGTGCTGCTGAACGACGGGCTCGGCCGCTTCGCCACCGCCCCGGGATTTGTGCCCAGTCTCGGCGCGCTGGATCGCCTTGCTGCGGGCGACCTGAACGGCGACGGACGCGCCGACCTGCTGGTCGCCCGCAGCGGAGGCGGCGTCGACCGATTCACGAGCTACCTCTCCGTCGACCTTGGCCGCACCCAGGCGGGGGACGCCCTGGCCGACACCCTCCTGGGCGACGGAGACAGCGAGACCCTGAGCGGCGGCGGTGGAGACGACGTGGTGTTCGGGGGCGGCGGGGACGACTACCTCCGCGGCGACGAAGGGCGCGACCGGCTCGCGGGTGGTCCGGGGTTCGACGACATCAACGGCAACATGGGCGACGACACCGCCTCAGGCGGGCTTGGTCCGGACTGGGTGGTCGGCGGCAAGGACAACGATCTCCTGTTCGGCGACCTCGGCGACGACATCGTCTACGGCAACCTTGGCGCGGACACCTGCGACAGCGGCGAAGGCGCGGACATTGTACGCGGCGGCCAGGGCGACGACCTGGTGCTTGGCGGGTCCGGGAACGATTGGCTGTCCGGCGACCGCGGCGACGACACCCTGACCGGCGGGGACGGCGCTGACGTCTTCCACACCTTCGCCGAGGCCGGGGTCGATCGGGTGACGGACTTCAGCGTCGCCGAGGGCGACCGCGTCCAGCTGCTGCCGGGCGCCGCCTACACCGTGGCCCAGGTCGGGGCCGACGTGGTCCTCGACCTGGGGGGCGGCGGGCGGATGATCCTGGCCGCAATCCAGCTGTCTGCCCTCCCCGGCGGCTGGATCTTCGGGAACTGAGGCCCGCGGCGGTCATTTCCGCACGGTGCAGGTTGCAGGGGGTTTTGGCCATGAACGTCGACGTGGGCGTGTGCACCTTCCGCCGCGCGGCCGTCGCCGAAACTCTTGTCTCGTTGGGAGACCAGCGCCTCCCCGACGGCGTCGTCATGCGCGTGGTGGTCGCCGACAACGACGAGACGAACGAGGCCGAGGGCCGGATCCGCGCCGGCGCTGAGGCGGCCGGCGTGGCCCTGACCTACGTCCACGCGCCGTCGCGCAACATTTCGCTCGCGCGAAACGCGTGCCTGGACGCGGCGTCGGGCGATTTCCTGGCGTTCATCGACGACGACGAGACCGCCACGCCCGGCTGGCTGGCCGCCCTGCTCGCTGAAGCCGGGCGCGGCGGCTGGGACGCGGTGCTGGGACCGGTCAAAGCGGTCTACGAGGCTGAGGCGCCCAACTGGCTGGTCGCCGGCGACTTCCACTCCACCGCCCCCGTCCAAGTGGACGGAAAGATCCTCAAGGGCTACGCCGGCAACGTCCTGATCCGCATGGACGCGGTCCGATCCCGCGGGCTTCGGTTCAATCTTGCCCTCGGCCGCCAGGGGGGTGAGGACGACGACTTCTTCTACCGCCTCACCGATACCGGCGGGACCATCGGCTATGCGCCGGACGCGCTCGCCTACGAGCCCGTCCCCGCCGGCCGCGCGTCGCTCCAGTGGCTTCTGAAGCGCAGCTTCCGCACCGGCCAGACCCATGGCGCCCGGCTCGAGGCTCGTCACCACGGCCCGGCGAAGATCGCCCAGATCGGCGTCGCGGGCGCCAAGAGCGGCGTCTGCCTGGCGGGCGCGGCGGCCTCCGTCCTGTCTCCCGCCCGCCGCAGCAGATGGTTGGTTCGCGGCTCGATGCACGCGGGCGTGGTCGCCCGGCTAGCCGGGCTCAAGGAACTGCAGCTCTACTGACAAGCGGCGCCGTAGGGAACATGCAGGCAGCCCTGCGGGTTTGACACGCGCAGCAGTGCGCCCAGCGCAAGGCCGCAAATCGTTTGGTCGCGATTTCTGGAGCTAGATAGTCATGCGTAGGCGTCTGCCCTCGCTCGCCGCAGCGGCGTTTCTGTCGCTGGCCGGCGCATCCGCGCCCGCGCTTGCCGCGAGCGCCCTACCCCCACCCGACGCCGGCGCCTTGCTCCGGCCTGACGCCGCCGATTATCGCATCGGCGCTCAGGACAAGGTGGAGATCAACGTCTTCGGCATCGAGGAACTGAAGCGGGAAGTCCAGGTGGACTCCGGCGGGAAGATTCTCCTGCCGCTGATCGGCCAGGTGCAGGCGGGCGGCCGCACGCCGGCCGAGTTGTCCAACGACATCGCCGGGCTCCTGAAGAAGAGCTACATGAAGGACCCGCAGGTCATCGTCACGGTCAAGGAGGCCCAGAGCCAGAAGGTGACGGTCGACGGCGCGGTGCTGCAGCCGGGGCAGTATGCACTGGCCGGTCCCACGACGCTGATGCAGGCGGTCTCCTTGGCCCGCGGTCCCGATCCGAAACTCGCCAACGTCAAGCGGGTGGCCATCTTCCGCCAGATCGGCGGACAGCGCCGGAGCGCCTTCTACGATCTGGCCGCCATTCGCTCCGGCAAGGCTGAGGATCCGCCCGTGTACGGCAACGACATCGTCGTCGTCGACACCTCTGGCGCCAAGAACTTCATGCAGAACTTCCAGGGCGGCTTCGGCCTGCTGGGGATGCTGATCCGCCCCTGGTGATCACTGTCAGGCGCACGCCGGGCGCCAGACCGGCGTGCGCTTTCCATCGGAACCCGGCCGGAGGGTCGGGGTTATTGGCAACGCTAGTTTTTCCGAAGTTCGGGTGGGGCTTGCGAGCCCAAGTTCCGCGTAGCGTGCACTGGAGAGGGACCCGCAAGGTCCAGGGCGCGACGCAACCAGGAGCCAGGTTTCCGGCCCCCACCTGACGGTCAGTGCCAACGCAGGTCGCCTATGAACAATCTGATTCCGATCAACCACCAGCTGCCGGCGCAGCCCTCGGCGCCGTTCCGGCCGATCGAGCCGGAGCGCATGCACCTGCGCCAGCTGTTCGGCATCCTGCTCCAACGCGCCAAGCTGGGTCTGGGAGTCGCGGCGGCGGTGTTCGTGGTCGTCCTCGGCGCCTTCGCCATGCAGACGCCGACCTACACGGCCGTGGGCTCGGTGGTGATCGACCCGAGCGGCCGGAACCTGGCGCGCGCCGAGCAGCAGAGCTCTGGCCTTCCCGCCGACACCAGCGCCGTGGACACCCAGGTCGAGGTGCTGCGCTCGCGCGGGGTCGCCGAGCGGGTAGTGCGGGCGCAGAAGCTCTACAACGACCCGGAATTCAACTCGCGTATGGCGCCCGGCTTCTTCGGCCTGAAGAAGCCTGCCGAGCCGATCGTCAACCCCGCGCCGCGGCTGGTCGAGCACACGGCCACCGTGCTGATGAACAAGACCTGGGTCCGCCGCGCGGGCCTGACCTATGTGGTGCTGGTGGGCGTCAACTCCACCTCGCCCGAGAAGGCCGCCCGGCTCTCCAACGCCTACATGGAAGAATACCAGCGCCTGCAGCTGGACGAGAAGCTCGCCCGCGTGACGCGCGCGAACCGCGAGCTGGGCATGAGCCTCGAGAAGATGCGTCGCGACGCTGAGATCGCCGAGGCCAACGTTCAGCGCTACAAGAACCAGCACGGCCTGCTGAGCGCCGAAGGCTCGACCATGGCCGAGCAAGAGGTTTCCACGCTCAACCAGCAGCTGGCGATCGCCCGCGCCGAGACCGCCGAAAAGTACGCCCGCCTCGCGGCCGCCCAGGCTCAGCTGCGCAACGGCAGCGGCGGCGCCGACGTGGGCGCGGCGCTCGGCTCGGACACGGTCCGTGAGATGCGCAAGCGCGAGGCCGAGCTGTCGGTCAAGCTCGCCCAGCTGAAGACCGACTTTACCGATCAATATCCCGAGGTGAAGCGCACCCAAGCTCAGCTGAATGACATCCGCGGCCAGATCCAGATCGAGATCAACCGCATCCTGTCGAGCCTGCGCGCCGAGGCTCAGGCGGCCGCCGGCCGTCAGGCCTCGCTGATGGGCAGCCGCGGCGCAGCGCAGGGGGGCATCGCTCAGAACAACGAGGCGATGGTCGGCTTGGTGGGCCTGCAGCAGAAGGCCGAGGCCGCCAAGGCGATCTACGAGGCCTATCTCGGCCGCGCCAAGGAAGTGGCCGCCGAAGGCAGCCTCCAACAGGCGGACGCCACGATCAACGCCCGCGCCGCCATTCCCACGGCTCCCTCCTCGCCGAACATGAAGCTGGGCGCGGCGCTGGCTGTCCTGGCCGGCCTGGTGGCGGCGGGCGCGGCGGTGCTGATCGCGGAGTTCTGGGACAAGCAACTGCGCTCGCGCCTGGACGTGGAGCGGGAGCTCGGCGTGCCGTTCGCCGGCGTCCTGCCCGACTTCCGGTCGGTGAAGCCGAAGGGCTTGCGCGGCCCGGAGGCGGCTCCCGAGGAATACCTGGTCAGCCACCCCTTCTCTGGTTTCGCCGAGGCCTTCCGCAACCTGCGCGCCTTCCTGATGATCAGCGCGCCGCACGAGGACTCGAAGCTCATCGCGCTCACCTCGGCCGTGCCGCGGGAGGGCAAGAGCCTGACCTCCTTCTGCCTGGCGCGCACCCTCGCCCTTTCCGGCAGCCGGGTGTGCCTGGTGGACTGCGACCTGCGCCAGCGCGGCGTCACCAAGCTGATCGGCGCCCGCGATGTGGGCCTTGTCGAAGTGGTGCAGGATGGCGTGCCGCTGACGGAAGCCCTGGTGCACGACGCCAGGACCAACCTCTTCGTCCTGCCCGCGGCCGGCAAGAGCGTGCCCTACGACCTGTTCTCGAACCCGGTGACCGACGAGGTTCTGCGCGACCTCGCCAACCAGTTCGACTACGTGATCCTGGACGCGCCGCCGATCCTGGGCGTCGCCGACGCCCGCATCCTGGCCGCCAAGGCCGACCGGGTCCTCTACCTCGTGCAGTGGAACAAGACGCCGCTGCGCGCCGCCCAGTCCGCCGTGGACATCCTGCAGGAGTGCGGGGCCAACGTCGCCGGCGCGCTGCTGACCAAGGTCAACGTCAAGGGCCAGGCGCGCTACGGCTACGGCGATAGCAGCGACTACTACGGCTACTTCAAGAACTACTACATCGCCGCGGCCTGACGGGCCGCGGGGGACCACCATGCTGGATCGTTTCCGAGCTTCCCACCGGGCGGCGCTGACCGCGGCCGTGCTGGCCGCGGGCCTCGCCGCCTGTCAGGGCGGCGGCTCGCGCGCCGAAGCCGCGACCACGGCGCCGCTGGCCCGGGCGCCGGACGGGCGCGCCCTGAAGCTCGTCTTCACCGACGAGTTCGACAGCTTCCGCCGCTACCGCAACGGCCAGGGGGTGTGGCGCACCACCTTCCGCGACGGGCGGGACGACAACGACGACGACTTCAACCTGCGCACGCTCAAGTGGAACAAGGAGCTCCAGCTCTACGTGGACCCCGACATGGTCGGCCACCGCGGCCGGCACGGGGACGACGAGCGGCCCGGTGACGAGGGCCGGCGGGCGCGCCGCCAGGCGACCGACCGGGCGCTCGGCCTCGATCCCTTCACGGTTCGCGACGGGGTGCTCGAGATCCGTGCTGACAGGGCGCCGGCCCACGCGGTTCAGCACCTCGGCGGCTTCCGCTATGTGTCGGGGCTGATCACCACCCAGCCCTCTTTCTCGCAGACCTACGGCTACTTCGAGATGCGCGCCCGCCTGCCGCGCGGCAAGGGCGTGTGGCCGGCCTTCTGGATGCTGCCGCTGGACCTGTCCTGGCCTCCAGAGATCGACATCATGGAGAGCGTCGGCGACCCCTCCACAGTCTACGTCACCGCTCACTCCAACCATGTGAAGGGCCAGGGCGTTGAGGTGAAGGTCGACCCCGAAGCCTTCAACACCTTTGCGGTCAGCTGGGACAAGGACCAGCTGGTCTGGTTCGTGAACGGCCGCGAGGTGAAGCGCCAGCCCACCCCCGCGGACATGCACAAGCCCATGTACCTGCTGGCCAACATCGCGCTGGGCGGCAGCTGGGCCGGCGAGCCCGACGAGACCACGCCTTTCCCTGCCCGGATGCAGATCGACTACATCCGCGCCTACAGGTTCGCGCCATGACCACCTGGGATTCCTTCGGCCCGACCTCCGCCCGCCCGCGCCGGATCCGCGGCGGCGAGATCCCCAACCCGCATCCGGTCAGCTGGCGCGACCAGCGCCGGGTCCGCATGGCCGCCCCGCGCGTGGAGCGGATGGTGGAGCCCGGCGCGGCTGAAGGGGCCACGGTGCGGCTCGGGGGCCTGACCGTGGACCTGGACGCGGTCTTCACCTTCGGCCTGTTCCTGGCCCTGCTGTTCATCGCCAACTGGGGCACGCTCGGCGCCGCCATCATCGCCGCCGCCGTGCCGCTTTACCTGTTCGTGCGGCGCAAGAAGCTGGAGCGGGTGCTGATCGCCCGGAGCTTCCTTTTCGCGATCCCCGCCTTCGCCATCTTCTCGACCATCTGGTCCGAGGCGCCGAAAGAGACGCTGAAGTTCGCCCTCGAGCTCGCCATTACGGTGGTCGCGGGCCTGCTGATCTCCTCGGCGCGGAGTCAGGAGAACGTGCTGCGCGCCATGGCCTGCGCCTTCCTGACCTACATCGGCTTCTCTTTGGTCAGCGGCGGCACCGTGGCGATTGGCGTGGGCGCCGGCGGCAGCGCCTTCTCCGGCCTCACCGAGAGCAAGAACCTGCTGGCCGACATCGCCTCGACCGGCGTGCTGGTGTTCCTGGGCGTCGGCCTGATGGCCGTGCGCAGCCGCAGCTGGCTGTGGGCCGCCGTCGCCCTGGTGGGTCTCCTGCTCGGCTTCCACGCGGTGACCGCCGCCCGATCCGCGGGGGCCCTGCTCGGCCTCGCCATGGGCGTCGGCGGCATGCTGGCCCTGCTGCCGCTGCTGAAGGCCGGCAAGGCGGTGCGGGCCTGGCTGACGACTATGGTCGGCGTGGTCCTGATCGCGGTCGGCTTCAGCTACCGGTGGCTGTCCCAGGCGCTGATCGAATGGGGCGCCCAGACCTTCGACAAGGACCCCACCCTGACCGGCCGCACCTATCTCTGGTACCGCGCCGCCGACCTGATGCACGAGAAGCCCCTGCTCGGCCGCGGCTACTACGCCTTCTGGCTGCAGGGGAACCCCGACGCCGAGGGCCTCTGGAAATACTTCGGCATCGAGAGCCGCGGCGGCTTCACCTTCCACAACACCTTCGTGGAAATCCTGGTCACCATGGGCCTGCTCGGCCTGATCGTGGTGGGGATCACGGTTGCGGTGGGCGTCTTCGCCCTCGTCCGGCGGTTCGTGCTGCGGCCCAACCTGGCGCTGGTCTTCTGGGTCGGCGTGCTGCTCTACCAGCTGTCGCGCACCGGCATCGAGACCATCGGCATCGCGCCTTTCTACTTCTCGACCGTCCTGGCCTTCGGGGCCCTCGGCGCCGCCTTCGGCCGGGTCGACTCGCCGAAGCTGGCCCGCCAGCCCTATCGGCCGCCGACTCCGCGGATCGTCCAGGTCTGGCCGGTGGAGCAGATCCCGAGCGGCTGGGCCAATCCTCACGTGAGCGCGCGGCCCAACATGCGGCTGCTGCGCTCCGACCTGCCGCGCGGTCAATGAGCGCGGCTGGCGAGGTGGCCGACACCCCGGGGCCGGGCGGCCGCCGCAAGACCCTGCACCGCACCTCGCTGGGCGCGCTCGCCCTGACCGGCGCGAGCGCGCTGCGGCTGGGCCTGCAGTTCGCCATGCTGCCGATCCTGGCGCGGCTGATCGGGCCGGCCGAGTACGGCCTGGTGGCGCTGGCCATGCCCTTCATCCTGCTGGCCAACGTGCTGTCGGACGGCGGCATGGGCTATGCGCTCGGCCGCCAGCAGGCGGTGAGCCGGGACCAGGAATCGACCGTCTTCTGGCTGTCGGCGGGCCTTGGCCTGGCGCTGTCCCTGGGGTGCGTCGCGGCCGCCTGGCCCATGGGCGCCCTGCTCAACCAGCCGCGCCTGCCGCTGCTGATCGTCGCGCTCTCGCCGATCCTGCTGATCAACAGCCTGACGACCGTCTCCAACGGCCGCATCATCCGAGAAGGCCGCTTCGGCATCTTCGCGGCCGGCGACCTGATCTCCACGGTGGCCAGCGCGCTCACCGCCCTGGCCGCGGCGCTGGCGGGCTGGGGCGCCTGGGCCCTGGTCGCCCAGCAGCTGGTCCTGTGGATCTGCAAGCTGGCCTGGGTCAGCTCTCGGGCGGGCGCCCCGATCCGGCTGCACTACCGCTTCGAGGAGGCGAAGGGGCTGCTGGCCTTCGGGGCTCAGACGATCGGCGCGATCCTGGCCGACTTCGTCTCCCGCAACCTGGACAGCCTGATCGTCGGCGGCGTGCTGGGCGCGACCATGCTGGGCTTCTACGCCATGGCCTACCAGATCGTCCGGGCCCCCGACATGCTGATCTCCGGCCCCTTCTATCTCTACATCTTCACGGCCGTGGCGCGCACCGCGAACGGCGCCTCGAAGGCGGCGATGCAGGACCTGGCGACGTCGGCGCTGCGGCTGGGCGCGACCTTCCTGGCCCCGGTGTTCGTCGGTCTGGCCCTGGTGGCCGACCTAGCGGTGAAGCTGGTGCTCGGCGACAAGTGGTACGACGCCATCGGCCCGCTCCGCATTCTCGCCGGCGCCGGCTTCTTCTTCTGCATGTGCTCGATCATGGCCACCACCTTCATGGGCCTGGGCAAGACCGCGCAGCGGCTCAAGCTTTCGATCCTGCTGGGCGTCGTGGTGGTGGGCGCGGTGGCGGCGGTGGTGCGCTTCGGCCTGGAGCCGGTCTCGGCGGCGGTGGCCGGCGCCATGGGCGTGGTCTGCGCCATCTACATCCACGTGCTGGCCGGCGACCTGCAGATGCCGCGGCGCCGGCTGCTGGCGGCCTTCGCCCCTTCGGCGCTGGGCTGCGTGGTCATGGCGGCCGCGGTGCTCGCCGCCCGCGAGGCCCTGACGCATGCCCCGCTCTGGCTGGAGCTGGTCCTGATGATCACCCTGGGCGCCGTGGCCTACGGGGCAGTGCTCTGGAGCACCGCGCGGCGGCGCTTGCTCGACGACCTGCACGCCTTCCAGCACGCCCAGGCGCTCGGCGACGCGGCGCAGGCGTAACCCGCCCTCCCCTGCCGCGTGGCGCGGGGGCCAGGGGCGCCGCCGTCTCCTCGGCTGTCATCCCGGTTTCGGCGCAGCCGAAGACCGGGACCTCTGTACCCATTGGGTTGAGGTTGGGCACAGCCGCGGAGGTTCAGAGCGGACCACCAAGGACACCAAGATCACGAAGGGGGGCGGCGCCGAACGTGCGCCGACGGGGAGCTCGGGCCCAGTCTCGCGCCGCAGGCGCGCAGGCGTGACGCGGCGCGGCCCGCGCGGGCCCGCCTTGGTGGTCTTGGTGATCTTGGTGGTGAAACACGCGGTGGGCCCGGTGGCGGACTCGGCTTGGGTCCCGGCTTTCGCCGGGATGAGCGCAGGGGGTTAGCTGGCGTGGCGGTCGGCGCGAGGCGGACCGGGATGACGGCAGGAGGACGAGCTAGGCGGCGGCGGGCGCGCGGGTGGGGGCGAGGCGGGCGGCCAGGCGCTTGAGGCGGGCCTTCACCGGGAGGGTGAGCAGCGGCCACACGTCCGGGGTCGAAACGCCGGCCGCGAGCCCGCCGAGCAGGTCGCGCGCCTTCAGCCGCTGGATGACGTCGTCATAGACCAGGGCGGCATGCAGGGAGCGACGCCGCGCGGCGAAGGCTCGGCGCACGTCCTTGGGCTGACCCATCATCACGCCTTCAAGGGATGCGTCGGCGGCGATCATCTGCACCAGGTGCTCGCGCCTCATCACGTGCGAAATGGAGGCGCCGTGCTTGCGGTAGCGATACAGGGCGGCCGGCTCGAAGTGCAGGGTGCGGCCCTGCGCCAGCAGCCGGACCACCAAGTCATAGTCCTCGCCGATCCGCAGGGCTTCACGGTAGCCCGCGCCCTTGACGGGCCCGGCCCTGAACAGAGGCTTGAGGTAGCCCAGGCCCGGCTTGCGCGCGTACATGCGCGCCGCGTCGACGTACTCGGCGAGCGTGATCGGCCGCGCCGCGTCCCAGTCCTTCCCGGCCAGGAAAGGGCGCCCGGCGTCAGCTGGGCCGCCATCCTGGAAGACCGTGAGGTTGTCGACCACGATGTCGGCGCCGCTGGCTTGCGCGCGCGCCACCAGGCGCTCGAGCCGGTCCGGAGTCATCAGGTCGTCGGAGTCAAACACCGCGATCCACTCGCCGCGCGCCTCGGCCAGAGCGCGATTGCGGGCGGCGCCGGGGCCGCCGTTCTTGGGCTGAACGAAGACCCGCACGCGCGGGTCCCCGGCGGCGGCAGCTTCAATGACGGCCACGCTGCCGTCGGTGGAACAGTCGTCCACCACGATGAGTTCGAGGGAGGCCAGCGTCTGGTCCAGCACCGAGCGCACGGCCTGGGCCAGGTAGCGCGCGCCGTTGTAGTTGGCCGTGACGACCGAGACGGTCGGCCGCTCCGCCGTCATGACACCGCCTGAGGGGCGAGTCCCACCGGCGGCCGCGGCTTGCGATCGCTGCGCCAGGTGAAGAGCTGCGCCCAGAAGCCCGCCGACCAGGAGAGGTGCATGATCATCGCCGCGGGCCCGGAGAGGAAGGCGGCCCGGTCGCGCCGCTTCACGCCCAGCAGGACGCCGTAGCTCAGCGCCGCCAGCATCCAGACCAGCGCCGGGACGGCGAAGGCCCAGGAGAGCGGCGCCAACGCCAGGGTGGCCACGGCGGGGGCGACGGCGAGCGGCAGGGCCTGGCGGATCTTCAGCGGGGTGTAGTGCTTCAGCACTGTCCGGGCTCGGCCGCGACCGTAGCTGAAGTACTGCTTGGCCAGGGCCTTGGGCGTGCTGCGCGGATAGTAGCCGATGCGCACCTTGTCGGTGAGCCAGATGCGGCCGCCCTGCTCCGCCAGCCGCAGGTCGAGCTCGGCGTCCTCGTTGTGGCTGAAGCTCTCGTCATAGCCACCGACCGCCGTGTAGGCCTCGAGGCTGAACAGGGCATGGTGGCCGTGGTCGACCCACTGGCCGTGGCTCGCGAGCCGGTGCGCCGAGCCGCCGGTGCCCAGCACCGAGTTCTGGGCCACCGCCACGGCGCGCTGGAAGAAGCCCTCGCCGCGGGTGTCCATGGACACCACCACAGAGTCGGCGCCCGTACGCCGGGCCTCTTCGATCAGGGTCGAGGCGTAGTTCTTCGGATAGTCGGCATGGGCGTCCACACGCACCAGCCACGGACGCTCCCCGCCCATCACGCGGGCCGCCAGGTTCATGCCGGCGCTCTGCAGCCGGCCGGGGTTGGCCAGCAGCCGGACCCGGGGGTCGCGGGCGGCGATGTCGGCGACAATCTCGCGGCTGCGGTCGCTCGAGCCGCCGTCGGCGACCAGCACCAGCGGATCGATGAGGCCGTCGTCGTTCAGCACCTGCTGGATCACGTCGGCGATCACAGCCTCTTCGTTCAGGCAGGGGATGACGATCAACGCGCGCCGGCCAGGATCACCGGTGGTCGCCGGCTGCGGCGCCTCCGCCGCCGTCTCGGCCAGGCGGATCACCGCCTCGGGATCGATCCTGTCCCAGGCCTGCGGCAGCAGGCCGGCGAAGGGCTCGTCGGCGGCCGCGCGTTCGGTCGGCGCAAACGAGCGCGGCTCGGCCGGGCGGCGCGCGACGCCGTCCTCATGGCTCGGGTTCTCGGAACCAAGAGACCGCCCAGCGGTGGGCTTGGGATTAAGCATAGCGTCGGAACCTGCACTGTGACCAGCGACGCGGCAGCGAAGCTCCTGCGCGCGTCGGGCCTAAAACAGCCTCTGCCCGATTACGTTCCGGCGGATGTGAGCTTGACCATTGCGCTTTTTTGCGCGGCCGAGCTGGAACACATTTTGGCCACTATACGAGCTGCGCCGCAGGCTAGTCTCTGTGGCGGGCGCGGGGATGCTCATTTCGGGTAATGCAGCGCTCAGGCGACGCGGCGCGTTGCTGCAGCGCCGTCAGTTGACTGAACGTTCGAAGTCACCGTCCGACCGGCGAGCGCGTTAACCAGCCGTCGGCAGTCCCCCTCGTCAACCACGAAGGCGTCGGCCGGCACGGCGTCCAGCTGCGCCCGCAGGGCGGCATAGGCGGCGGGGGTCAACCGCTCCAGGAAGGCTTCCACGTCGCGGGGGTCCTCCAGCCGCACCCCGAAGCCGCGGTTGGCGAGGTAGCGGCCGGTCTCGACACCGGCGAGGGCGATGGGGACGACGCCATAGCGGCCGCTCTCGTAGATCCGGTTAGGCAGCAGCCAGGCGGAGTTGAGCCCCTCCTCCATATAGTCGAAGGCCCAGCTGAAATGGACGTCGCCGTAGATGCGCGGCAGGTCCTCGGCCGTATAGGCGCCGAAGAAGTCGACGTTCGGCGCCCGCGCGACCTGGGCGTCGAAGTCGTCGAACTCGGTGTAGGCGGGTCGGCCGTGGATCCGCACCTCCAGGAGGTCGGGCCGGCGGGCGGCGATCTCGGTCAGGACGTCCAGGCTCTTGCGGCAGCGGATGGCGCCCATCCACCCGATCCGCCAGGGCGGACCGGCCGCCCGCATCGGCCGCCTGGGCGGCGGTCCGCCGCCGAGATCCAGCGGCTTGTTCTCGACCAGCAGGGTTTCGACGGCGAGGTCCGCCCCCACGCCCTGCCGCGCCGCGAAGTAGTGGTCGAGAAAGGCCGGCGAGCTGACCACCAGGAGGTCCGCGCGGCGCAGCAGCGCCCGCTCCACCGCCCGCATGGCCCGGCTCTTGGACCCCTCGCCCAGCATCATCCGGTGGATGTCGAGGCACTCGTAGACCAGCCGGGCCTTGGACCCGCCCTGCACCCGGGCCGACTCCGCCACCGCCAGGGCCTCCAGGGTCCGGCCGACAAACACCTCCGCCCCCGTCAGCAGCCCGCGCCAGCGGCCGGCTCGCAGCGCGGTGAGCGCCGTGACCTTCGCCCGGTGCCCCATGCGGCCGTCGTAGGTGCGCCCGAGGTCGACGGCCGGCGCGCCGCCGACGCTCTCCGGCGCCGCGTCGGTCCGACGGAAGCCCAGGACCACCGGCTCCGCCCCGCCGGCCCGCAGCATCCGCACCCGCCGGGTGACCGCCGGGTCGGCGAGGTCGTGGACGAAATAGGCCAGCTTCACGGGCGCCCCTCCGGAGCTTGAGCAATCGGTCGGGAGCCAAACGCACGGCGAGCCGTTTGGACGCAAAGCTTCACCGCCCCTGCGCCGGCGCGCGGGGCGACGCGTTCGGAGGGGGAAAATTGGTCGAACTGACGCCGCAGCCCGAGGCCCGGCAGGCGCCTTCCGAGGTGCGCTCGATCCAGTACCTGCGCGGGTTCGCGGCGTTCGGCGTGCTGGTCTTCCACGCGGCCGAGCGGGCCGGCGGGCACTTCGGCCTGGGCGCGGCGGGCGTGGACGTCTTCTTCGTGATCTCCGGCTTCATCATGTGGGTGGTCACCTGCAACCGGACCCCCTCGCCCGGCCAGTTCCTCTGGCGCCGGGTCCAGCGGATCGTGCCGCTCTACTGGGGCCTCACCCTGCTGGTAGCGGGCGTGGCGCTGGCGGCGCCGTGGGTGTTCCCGGCCATGCAGGTCACGGCCGAGGCGCTGGTGAAGTCGCTATTCTTCGTCCCTTACCGCGACCACACGGGCCTCATCGCGCCCCTGGTGATCCCCGGCTGGACGCTGAACTACGAGATGTTCTTCTACCTGCTGTTCGCCGCGGGCCTGCTGGCACCGACGAAGCTGCGCGCCTGGCTGGTGACGGCGGCGCTGGTCGCCCTGGTGGCCGTCCGGCCGCTGGGCGATACGGCGAACCCGATCTGGGCCACCTACACCAATCCGCTGCTGCTGGAGTTCGGGGCCGGCATCTGGCTCGGCCGAGCCTGGGCCGAGGGCCGGCTGCCCGGGGTCCGCGCGGGCTGGGCCCTGGTGATCGCGGGGCTCCTGGGCTTCGCTGCGGCGGGCGCCTCCGGCGTCGACGTGGAACGTGCGCGGTTCCTGATCTGGGGCGTGCCAGCCCTGCTGCTGGTGGCGGGCGCGGTCAGCATCGAGCGGCGGGGCGCCGTGCCCAACTGGCGGCCGCTGCAGGCCTTGGGCGACGCCTCGTACTCGCTCTACCTGGTGCACGGCCTGGCCATCTCGGCCACCGTGCGGATCCTCGACATGGCGGGGCTGGCCTCGCCGCCCCTGATCCTGGCCGGCGGACTGATCGCCGGCGTGGTCGCCGGCCTCCTGACCTATCAGCTTGTCGAGAAGCCGCTGATGAAGCTCTTCAAGACCGGTTTGGGCGGGACACGGAAGGCCGGTCCAGCCCGTCCAGCAGCTCCGGTCCCGCCGCCCGCGCCGACCGGCAGCCGGTGAGGATCATCGCCACCGCCAGCTCCGAGCGGATCGTGGCCAGCATCCGGGCGACCTGGGCCTCGCCGCCGGCGCCGAGGGCGTAGGCCCAAGCGCGACCGAGGAAGCAGGCCTTCGCCCCCAGCGACAGCGCCTTCAGCACGTCGAGGCCGGAGCGGACGCCGCCGTCCATGAACACCTCGAGGTCGTCGCCCACCGCCTCGACGATGCGCGGGAGGGCGGAAATCGAGGAGCGGACGCCGTCCAGCTGGCGCCCGCCATGGTTCGACACCACCAGGCCCTGGGCGCCCGCCCGCACCGCATCGCGGGCGTCGTCGGGATCGAGCACGCCCTTAACGACGATCGGGCCGTCCCAGGTCTCGCGCACCCAGTCGAGGTCCTTCCACGTCACCGAGCGGTCGAAGTTGCGGGCGATCCAGCTCAGGAAGTCGGTGACGCGGCGGCTCTCCTTCACCGCGCCGGCCACCGAGCCCAGGGTGTGCGGCCGGCCGTTGACGAACACGTCCCAGGTCCAGGCTGGATGGGTCACCCCGTCGCGCAGCTGGGCCAGCGCCGCCTCCAGCCTCGTCCCGCCGGTGAAGCCCGAGCGGACGTCCCGGTAGCGCGCCCCTGGCGTCGGCAGGTCGACGGTGAAGACCAGGACCGGGCAGCCGAGGTCCTTGGCCCGGGCGAGCAGCTCGCGCATGTAGCCGCGGTCCTTCAGCATGTAGAGCTGGAACCAGGGCGCCTGGGCGCCCCGGGCCACCTCCTCCACCGAGCAGACGCCGACCGTCGACAGGCAGAACGGCACGCCAGCGGCCGCGGCCGCCCGGGCCGCCTGCACCTCGCCGCGCCGTGCGTACATGCCGGCCATGCCCACCGGCGCCAGGCCCACCGGCATGGAGAGCGTCTGGCCCAGCAACTGCACCGACATGTCCAGCTGGCTCATGTCGCGCATCACCCTCTGGCGGAGCGCGATGACCTCCAGGTCGGCGACGTTGCGGCGCAGGGTCTCCTCGGCGTAGGAGCCGCCGTCGATGTATTCGAAGAAGATCTTCGGCAGCCGCCGCCGGGCGAGCTCCCGATAGTCCGACACCGAAGCTGCGCGCATCGCCCCTCCCGCTCGTTCGGCGGCAGGGTGCGGCGCCGCGGCCTCAGGCGGAAGCCTGTTCCTTCGCCGCCGCGTCGGCCGCAGGACGCGGGGCCATGACGATCCACACCTGATGGGCGCGGGCCATCAGCTCGCCCTGGGCGCTGAACAGGGCGACGCCGGCCGTCTCCTTGCGACCCTCGCGGGCCAGCGGCCAGGCCATCACCACGCACGGCTCCCCCGCCTTCGGCCGGCGCAGGACCTCGCCGGTCATGGTGCCGAGCAGGGCGCCGTGCCGGCCCTCCTTCTCCACCCAGGCGAAGTAGCCGGGGCAGTCGAGAGCGGCCCAGACCACCTCCAGCGGCGCCAAACCGTCGGCGTCCGCGAAGGCCTCGTGCGGCGTCCACGCGTCGGCGACCACGCCCGCCTCGCGGCCCTCCACCTGGCCGGCGAACACCCGCAGGCCGTCGCCCTCGTCCCGCTCCGGCCCGCAGGTGAAGCAGATGGGATGGAAGCGCTGGGTGTGGCCGAGGTGCCGGGCGCCGGCGGCGCGGGCTTCCTCCAGTGAGATCGGCCGCGGCGGCGCGGGAAGCTCGGCGCCGTCGGAGGCGCGGCCCTGGCCGATGAGGGCGCCGCCCTCCCCGGTCATCACCACCTGGCCGTCCTGCACGGCGAGCTCGAGGCCGACATCCAGCGGCACCGGGGCGCGCAGCATGGCCGTCGCCGGGCCGTCGAAGTCCTTGGCCAGCACGCCGCAGACATAGCCGCCGTTGCCGGAGTTCGGCGGGCCGCAGAACCGGCGGCCGATCACGATCTGGGTCAAACCGGAAATCTCGTCACTGAAAAGGTCGAAAGGAATGTCCAAGGCTTGCCACGCCTTCCTTGGGGAACGGAAGAGCCAAAATGCCATCCCCGGCGTTGGAGCAGGCGGGGCTGCGGAGTAGGTTGCGCCCCACCGCCGAAGGGCGGATTCGAGCCAATAGACGCAAGGAGAATGCGGTGAGCGAGCGGATGGAACGGCCCTGGGCCCTGATGCGCCATCATGCCGGCTGGGCGGACGTCTTCCACATCGAGAGCGAAACCGCCGACTCCATCTCCGGCTTCTACCCGGACCGCGAGACGGTCGGGCCGCCGGTGAGCTACTCGGTGCGCGCGGTCCTGGCCCGCTACCCCACCCTTGAGGCGGCCCGCGCGGCGCGCGAGGGCGCGGTGCTGGAGTGGCGCAAGCACGATGCGGCCGTGCGCGAGGCCGAAGACAAGCTGCGGACCGCCGAGAAGGCGCGCGAGGACGCCTGGCTGAAGTCCCTGCGGGAAGCCGCCGAGATCGGTTAGAGCCGCAGGCCCTTCGACAGGATCCAGGCGATGGCGGCGGCCGCCACGGCCGTCGCCAGCACCTTCCACCAGGGGGCGAAGGTGAGCTTGGGATCGGCGGCGACGCGCCGGTAGCCGGTGATCATCGGCCCGATCAGGTTCGAGCGCTTCCACGCCAGGTAGAAGCCGACCGCCGCCACGTGGACGGCGACCAGGATCTGCAGGACGGTGAAGCTCGCCTCGTGCAGCTCGGAGATCGCCCGGCCGGTCTCGAAGCTCACCCGGTCCGACAGCGGCCCCGCCTCGAAGGCGTCGATGTCGACGGCGAACAGCCCCGTCGCCACCTGGAAGACCAGCAGCAGCAGGATGGCCACCACGCTCCAGGCGCCGAGCGGATTGTGCCCCGGCGTGTCGGCGGGCGCCCGACCTGGGAGACTGCGCAGGTAGGCCAGGGTCGCGCCGGGGCCCTTCACGAAGCTGGCGAACCGGGCGTTGGCCGAGCCCCACAGGCCCCACATCAGCCGGAACATCACCAGGCCCAGGATGGCGTAGCCGCTCCAGCGGTGCCACTGCAGCCGCTCGGTCTCGGCGCTCCACCAGGAAAAGCCGATGAGCAGGACGAGGCTCCAGTGAACGAGCCGCACCGGCGCGTCCCAGAGCCGCGCCCGGACGGTCAGTTCCGGCTCCGCCGCCACCGGATCAGGACTCCTTCTGGACGCGGTACTTGTCGTGGCAGCCCTTGCAGGCGCCGCCGGTGGGCCGCACCTGGGCCTTGACGCCCTCGATGTCGCCGGCGGCCGCCAGCTGCTGCAGCTTGGCCACCTGCACCTGCAGGTTGGACGAGGCGGCGTTGAAGCCGGCCGCATCGGTCCAGATGTTGGCCTTGGCCTCGCTCTTGGGCCGCGCCTCCTGGCCCGAGCCGCGCGGGAACCAGGTGGGCATCTGGCCGGCGAGGGTCTTGAGCTGGCCGGCGCTCTGCGCGACCACGGCCTTATCCGGGGAGCCCTTGCGCAGTTCGTCGTTCAGCCGCTTGAAGGCTGCGCCCATCCGCTCGAAGTTGTCGTGCCGCGCCAGCGCCGCCTTGGCTCCGGGCGTCGTGGCGGTCTCGCCGTGGGTGTTGTGCGCCAGCGCCCCCGTGGCCGCCACCGCCAGGCCCACGCTCAGGGCGAGCGCCGCGCCCGCCGCATAACCGATCCTGCCGCCCATCGCCTTCACTCCGCTGACCCCCGCCTGACCGGCGGCGGCGCGAGGTTGCCGCGCCGGCCGGCCGGCCGTCAACGGCTAGCGGCGGGCCGACTTCACCGGCGCGCCTTCCGCCGAGGCGCTGGCGAGGAGTGCCGAGCAGTTGGCGTCCTTGGCCAGGCCTGGGTCGACGAACGGCAGGATGGCCGCGATCGGCGAGAGCACCGAACCCAGCGCCACGGCCAGGCCGCCCTGGGCGATGGCCTTGCCGGGCTCCACGCCCATCTTCGGCGCGCGCAGCGGCCCCTTGGCGGTGACCGGCAGCATGAGCCGCACCAGCCGGAACTTCTTGGGCTGGCCTTGCACGCGGAAGTCCATCCGCTCCGTGCCGAGGTTGACCGTGCCCGTGCCGGTCACCACCACCGGCTCGGTGTCGAAGACGATGCGGTTGGCGCGCATCACCCCGTCGGTAGTCTGGAAGTGGGCCACGCCGCAGCGGACGGGCACCTTGTCCTGGTCCTTCTTGAGCAGGAGGCCCAGGCCCTTGACCACGTTGACGCCCATTAGTTCGGCGAAGGCCTCGCGGATCTCGCCGTTGGGGATCACCACCATGACCTCGCCGTCGGCGTTGGCGAAGGCCTTGTGGACGCTGTTGCCCTCGCCGGTCAGCCGGGCGCGGCCCACCAGCGAGCCGGTCAGCGGCATCGGCCCGCCCGGGGTGCGGATCGGGATGAGCTGCTCCAGCCGGGCGTTCGACAGCCGCAGGTCGAGGTCGGTGACGGGCGTCGCACGGCGCGCGTTCAGCTGCACGTGGCCGGCGATCTGGCCCTGCGGCAGGTCGAGCCGCAGCGGGTCGGCGCGGAGCAGCCCGTCATCCAGCTTCACCGTCACGGAGGCGGAGCGCAGGTGCACCGGCGCGTCGCGGATCGAGGCCACCTTGTAGCTGACGTCGGCGTCGATCGCCCGGATCCGCTCCACGGCCAGGGTGGAGTCGGGGAACAGCCGCTGCTGGGCGTTGAGGTTCTGCGCCACCGCCTTCTGTTCGGCGGACGCCGTCTCGCCCGGCGCCGTCGAGGGCGCGCCGCCGAACAGGGCGCCCAGGTCGTCGAAGTCCAGGCTGCGGGTGGACAGGTTGGCCTTCAGGTACGGGCGCTCCTTGCCCGTATCCACGCTCACCGTGCCGGACAGGTCGCTGTCGCCGACGCGGCCGTTCAGCCCGGTCACCCGGTAGAACTTCTCGTCGCGCGAGAGCCGGCCGCGCACCGTGTAGGGCGGGGTGTTGGGAAGCGCGATACCGGTCAGGCCGTAGAGCTCGGCCATGTCGGGACCGCGCACCGAGGCGTTCATCTGGAACTGGGCCAGGTCGAAGGGCTTCGGCACGTCGCCGCGCGCGGTGATGATCGTCTGGCCCGCCCGGATGTAGGCGTCGAACGGGTACGGCACGTCCTTGTCGATGTTCAGCAGCGGCCCGCCGGTGACACGGAGGTTGAACGGCTGGCGATTGTAGGAGCCCTGGCCCAGCACCTGGAAGCCACGGTTGGCGCCGTTCATTTGCTCACTGGCATTGAGCGTGCCCGAGAAGGTCAGGCCGCGCTTCACGTCCCGGAAGTCGATCTGGCCCTGGTTGATGATGAAGTTGCGGATCGGCGGCAGCTTGGTCGGCTTGTCCGGCTGGCGGCCGTCCGAGAAATCCCAGGTCTTGCGGCCCTGCGCGTCGGCGTAGAGGCGCACGTTCGGGCGGTCGAACTGCAGCAGGCGCAGGTCCACGTCGCCCTTCAGCAGGGGCAGCAGGCGGATCTGCACGACGATGCGGTCGATCTGCGCCATCTGCCGCTTGTCGGGCGCCCAGTCCGGGTTGGCGATGCGGATGCCTTCCACCGAGGCCCGCGGCTGCCAGGACCAGAGGTGGACGTCGAGGTCGCCGGTGATCTGCACCTCACGGTGCATGCGGGCCGAGGCGAAGCGGGCCAGCGGGCCCCGGAACCAGTTCCAGTCCCAGATGGCGATGAGGATGGCGATGGCGATGGCCAGGGTCGCCAGCACGGCGCCGGCGATCTTCAGCGACTTCGGGCTGGGCTTCTTCAGCCGCGTGGCCGCCATGCGCGCCCGCGCGGCCTGCCAGTGCTCACGCGTCCAGGTCCCCGCCCGCTGCAGCGGGCGGCGGCGGCCGGCGTCGCCCGGCCGGCCCGGCTGGCCAGGGGCGCGGCGCTTGCCGGGCTCCGGATTCTGGAAGGCGTCGTTGCTCACGGGTCTGCTCCTGGGACGGCCCAGGCGGAGAAACGCCCAAGCCCCGCGGTGGAGTTCCCCTCAAAGTTTAATGGCTTACGCCTTTCCCGCTGAACGCCGCCCGGATCGTGCGCAGGAGGATGGCCAGATCGAACGCCAGCGACCGGCGATCGAGGTATTCGCGGTCCAGGCGCACCTTCTCGGGGATCGGCAGCTCGTCGCGCCCGTTCACCTGCGCCCAGCCGGTGACGCCCGGGCGAAGGCGGTGGACGCCGTGCTCCGTGCGGAGGGCGACGAGGTCGTCCTGGTTGAACAGGGCCGGCCGCGGCCCGACCAGGCTCATGTGGCCGACCAGCACGCTCCAGAACTGCGGCAGCTCGTCCAGGCTCGTGCGTCGCAGGAGGCGGCCGAGGGGCGTCACCCACTGGTCAGGGTCGGCAAGCAGGTGGGTGGCGACGTCCGGCGCCCCGACCCGCATGGTGCGGAACTTCGGCATGGCGAACAGCCGATTGTCCCGGCCGACCCGCTTGGACCAGTGCAGCGCAGGGCCCCGGCTCTCCAGCCGAATCGCTACCGCCAGCGCCAGCAGAAGGGGTGAGAAGAGCACCAGCCCCACAAGGCCGCCCGCGATGTCGATCAGCCGCTTCACACGGCGCTTCTAGGCCGGCGCGGGCGCCGCCGCCAACTCCTCCGAGCCGCTCAAGCCGCCAGGGCGTAGACGCGGGCCTCGCCGCCCTCGCCCAGGCTTCCCGCCGTCCAGCCGCAGATCGCCTCCAGCACAGGCGTCAGCCCGGCCGGCGGGTCGAGCAGCACCAGGGCGCAGCCGTTCATCTTCATCGGATCGTGCAGCGGCCGCATGCGCGTCTCGGCCGCCAGCAGGGGCGCCTCGACCGCATCCTCCAGGTCCCGCAGGAAGGCGTCGAAGGTCTCCAGGTCCTTGAGCGGCAGCCAGACCAGCGCCTGGAGGGCCGGATTGCGCCGGCGCGCCTGCGCCAGGGTCGCGACGCACTGAGCATAGTCGTCGGCGCGCTCGAACGGCGGGTCGATGACGAGCAGCGCCCGGCCGCGTCGGGGCGTCTCGGCCAAGGCTGCGGCATAGCCATCGGCGCACGCCGTTCTGACCCCGGGCGCATCCTTCAGCAGGGTCTTCAGCGCCCCGTGCTCCTCGGGCCGCAGTTCGCAGGCCAGATAGCTGTCGCCGGGCCGCAGCGCGTCGGCGATCAGCCGCGGCGAGCCCGGATAGCGGCGCACGCCGCCGCCGCGGTTGAGGGCGCCCACCGCCTGGACCAGGGGCGCGAAGGCGTCGGGCGCGTCGGCGGCCCCCATTAGCCGCACGACCCCGGCGTCCGCCTCCCCCGACTTGCGCGCCTCCTCGCCGGCAAGGTCGTAGAGCCCCCGCCCGGCGTGGGTGTCGATGATCGCCAGCGGCGTCGGCTCGGCCCGGAGCCGCGCGAGCAGCTGCAGCAGGCACGCGTGCTTCACGAGGTCGGCGAAGTTCCCGGCGTGGAAGGCGTGACGGTAGTTCAAGTCTGCTCCGGAGGCGGGAGGAACCGGCCCTCCGCATACCACGTTGCCGCGAGGCCGGAGGAGTGTGCGACGACCATGGCCAGGGACATGCCCGACAACCTGGAGACCGCCCCGCCCGGCCTCGACGACATGGAGGCCGCTGGGCTGGTCTATGTGAGCGACACGGACCGCGGCATCACCCGCCGGCCCGCCCGGTCGAACGGCTTCAACTACATCAAGCCGAACGGCGACCCGGTCACGGACGAGAAGACGCTGGACCGCATCCGCAAGCTGGCCATCCCGCCGGCCTGGACCGACGTCTGGATCTGCCCCAGGGCCAACGGCCACATCCAGGCCGTGGGCCGCGACCAGAAGGGCCGCAAGCAGTACCGGTATCACGAGCGCTGGCGCGAGGTTCGCGACACGCACAAGTACGATCGGGTGATCGCCTTCGGCCGCGCCCTGCCCAAGCTGCGCCGCCGGGTGGACGAGGATCTCTCCCGCCGCGGCCTCCCCCGGGAAAAGGTGCTCGCCGCCGTGATCCGGGTGATGGAGAAGACCCTCATCCGCGTGGGCAACGAGGAATACGCCAAGCAGAACAAGAGCTTCGGCCTGACCACGCTGCGTGACCGGCACGCGAAGATCGACGCGAAGGGGGCGGTCTTCGAGTTCCGCGGCAAGAGCGGCAAGGCGCACCGAACCGGCTTCAACGATCGCCGGCTCGCCCGGGTGGTGAAGGCCTGCCAGGACCTGCCGGGCCAACGGCTCTTCCAGTACATCGACGAGGACGGCGAGCAGCGGGTCGTGGAGTCCGCCGACGTCAACGCGTACCTGCGCGAGACCATGGGCGAGGACTTTTCGGCCAAGGACTTCCGCACCTGGGCCGGCACGCTGGCCGCCGCACGCGGTCTGATCGAGCTGCCGCAATGCGCCACCGCGACGGAAGCCAAGCGCAACATCAACACCTGCGTCAAAGCTGTGGCCGGCGTGCTCGGCAACACCGCTGCGGTGTGCCGCAGCGCCTACATCCACCCGGTGGTGCTCGACAGCTACCAGCGCGGCGCCCTGCCCCTGAAGGCCGCGAAGGACGAGCGCGCGTTCGAGCTCGCCGTGCTCCGCTTCCTCGAAGCGGCTCGCGACGAGGTGAAGGAGGAGATCGCCGAGCAGGCGAAGGGCGCCGGCAAGGCGTAGCCTACCGCGGCGGAACGCCGGTATCGTTCAGCCCGAGGCGCGGGGGGAACCGCGCACCTTGGGAGGAAGATATGCTGCCGGCCCGCCTGCGCTTCGGCGCCTTCATCGCGCCATTCCATCCGGTGGACGAGAACCCCACCCTCGCGCTCCAGCGCGACCTGGAGCTTGTGGAGTGGCTGGACCGCCACGGCTACGACGAGGCCTGGATCGGCGAGCACCACTCCGCCGGCTACGAGCTGATCGCCAGCCCGGAGGTGTTCATCGCCGCGGCCGCCGAGCGCACGAAGCACATCCGCCTGGGCACCGGCGTCGCTTCCCTGCCCTACCACCACCCGATGATGCTGGCCGACCGCATCAACCAGCTCGACCACATGACGCGTGGGCGGGTGATGTTCGGCGTCGGGCCGGGCGCCTTGGTTTCCGACGCCTTCATGATGGGCATTCCCGTCCAGAAGCAGCGGGATCGCATGGACGAGGCGCTGGACGTGCTGGTCCGGCTGATGCGCGGCGAGGAAGTCACCCACCACTCCGACTGGTTCGAGCTGCGCAACGCCCGCCTGCAGATGACGCCCTACTCGCGGCCGTCGGTGGAAATGGCGGTGGCGAGCCAGGTCTCCCCCACCGGCGCGCGCGCGGCCGGTCGCCACGGCGTGGGGCTTCTGTCGCTGGGCGCCACCTCCACCGCAGGGTTCAACGCCCTGGCCTCGAACTGGGCGATCGCCAACGAGCAGGCGGCCGAACACGGCCAGACCATGGACCGCAACGCCTGGCGTCTGGTGGGCCCCATGCACGTGGCCGAGACGCGAGAGCAGGCCATGGAGGACGTCCGCTTCGGCCTGGACAAGTGGATCTACTATTTCCGGGAGATCGCCAACCTGCCGATCGTCCCCGAGGGCGATGACCCGGTGCAGGCGATGATCGACACCGGGCTTGCGGTGATCGGCACGCCGGAGGACGCGGCGCGCCGGATCCAGCAGCTGGTCGACGAGAGCGCCGGCTTCGGCGCCTTCCTGTTCATGGACCACAACTGGGCGCCCTGGGAGCGCAAGAAGCGCAGCTACGAACTCGTCGCCCGCTATGTCTTCCCGCAGTTCCAGCAGCTGAACGTCAACCGCGAGGCCTCCATGGCCTGGGTGGGCGAGAACAAGGCCGAGTTCACCGCCGAGGTGCGCAACGCCGTTGGCGCGCGGATCGTCCAGCACATGATGGAGAAGGGCGCCGACAACATCCGCCCCGAGATCGTCCAGCTGATCACGGGCCAGGCGCCCAACGCGGGCGGCGCGGAGTAGCTGGCGAAGCCTGGCCGCAGCCCCTAAGTCTGGTGGCGGGAGGCGGGACCATGGACCTTGCGGCCTATTTCGAGCGGATCGGCTTCCAGGGCGAGGCCCGGCCGGACCTTGCGACGCTTCGGGCCCTGCACCGGGCGCACCTGCTGGCCATTCCCTACGAGAACCTGGATGTCCAGCTCGGTCGGCCGCTGACGCCCGACCCGCGCGCCGCCTTCGATAAGCTGGTCGGCCGGCGGCGGGGCGGCTGGTGCTACGAGATGAACGGCGTCTTCGGGGCGGCGCTGGAGGCCATCGGCTTTCGCGTGACGCGGCTGGCGGGCGGCGTGATGCGTGAGCTGATCGGCGACGTCCAGGCCGGCAACCACCTGGTGCTGCTCGTGCACCTCGACCGGCCCTGGATCGCCGACGTGGGCTTCGGCGACGGCAGCCTGGAGCCCTTCCCGCTGGCCGCCGGCGCGATCCGGGCGGACGGCTTCGACTTCAGGCTCGCGGATCTCGACGGGCGCTGGTGGCGCTTCCACAACCACGACCAGGGCGGCGCGAAGTCCTACGACTTCACCCTCGAGCCCGCTGCGGAAGACCTGCTGGGCGCCAAGTGCCAGTGGCTGCAGACCGCCCCGGAAAGCGTCTTCGTGCAGAATGCATTGGTCCAGCGCTGGCGGCCCGACCACCTGCTGCAGCTCCGCGGCCGGGTGCTCCGGGAAGTCCGCCCGCGCCGCGCGGACCAGCGCCTGATCGGCTCCGCGGACGCGTACGTGGCGGTGCTCGGCGAGGCGTTCGACCTCGACCTGCCGGAGGCCGCCGCGCTGTGGCCGCGGATCTGCGCGCGGCACGACGAGCTGTTCGGCCCGGTCCCGGCCTAGCGGCGCAGGGCGAAGCCCACCCGGACGGTGCGCGGCGCAGCGAAGCTCTCCACCCCGTCCGCCGTCTCGCCGACCTCCAGCTTCTCGTCGAGCAGGTTCTCGGCGGCCACGTAGAACTCGCTGGCCCTGGTCAGGCGCCAGGCGGCCCGAAGGTCCAGCTGCACGCCGGCCCCGAGCTTGCGGGTGTTGAGGTCGTCCTCCCAACGAGCGGTCTCGTAACGAGCGTCCGCCCTCAGCCCGAGCCGCTCGGTCACCTGCCAGTCGAGGCCGGCGGTGGCCGTCAGCTTCGGCGTCTGAGCGGGACGCTTCCCGGTCAGCTGCGGGGCCGCCGCGCCGCCGTCCACCTCGGCCTCGGTGTAGGACAAGGCCGCGCGCCAGCCGAGCGCCGGGCCGACCTCCCCCGACCCGTCGGCTTCTACGCCCCAGGCGGTGATCTCGCCGGCGTTGCGCCGCTGGCGGAGCACCCCGCCGGCGGGGACGAAGCCCGCGGTGGGGAAGGTTCCCGGGCCGATGCCGATCGTGACGTTGGTGATCGGGTCTTCGAGCCGGTTGTAGAAGACGGTCGCGCTCCAGCGTACGGCCGTGTCGCCGCCCACGCCCACCTCGACGCCCTGCAGGGTTTCGGGCTTCAGGGTCGGGTTGGCCTCGGTGATGTCGTTTCCGACCCGGAACGGCCGGTGCAGCTCGTTCAGGGTCGGCGGGCGGAAGCCGCCGTAGGCCGCGGCGCGCACCCAGACCGCCTCGGCGATCTCGTAGCGCACCCCCAGGCGGGCGGTCGGCGTCGTGCCGGAGGCGTCGGCGGTGGCCTGGTTCAGCAGCACGGCGTTGTTGGCCAGGTCCCACTCGCGGCGGATGGCGTCGTATGACCTCCAGCCGTCAACCCGCACGCCGCCGGTGACCAGCCAGGGGCCGCTGTCGAGGGCGGTCTCCAGGTAAGCCCCGCCGACCATCGTCTTGCCGCCGGCCAGGCGGCCGCGGGTGAAGACGCCGTTCATCAGCCGGAAGCGCTCGCGCGCCTCGCCGTCCGTCAGGCGCACGTCCGCCCCGGCCTCCCAGGCCAGGTCGCCCCACAGGCCCTGTAGGGCGGCGTTGAGGCCGTAGCCGACCGCCGGGGTGGCGTACTGGTCGTTGGCGGGCGTGGTGGTCGCGCGCCCCGCGGCCACGGCGACCGAACTGTTCTTCAGGTCGCTGCTCCGCACCCAGCCCTGCAGCCGCCAGCCCCCGACGCCCTGGGCGGGCGCCCGCGCCAGGGTCAGGGTGGCGGAGCCGCCGGAGGCGACTGAGCGGGTGCCAGCGAGCCCTGCGCCGCGGCGCTCCTCGTAGGCCGAGAGGCGCACGGCGCCGTCCACGCCCGCCACCTGCCGCTGCACACGGAAGGCCAGGCTCACGTCCTCCAGTTCCAGCGGCCGGTCGGCCGCGCCGGCCCGCGCGCCGCGGACCGGCACATAGCCGTCGGTGCGCTCGGCGCTGGCGGTGACCAGGACGCCGGGGCCGCCGCCGGACGCCGCGAGGCGCCAGCTGTCACGCTGGCCGGCCGAGGCGTCGAAGGCGGCCAGGCCCTCGCCCGCCCCGCGCTCCTGCAGGGCCACGACGCCGGTGAGCGCGCCCGCGCCATAGGGCCCCGCGCCCGCCCCGCGGACGATGGTCGCCCCGTCCAGCCCTTCGGGCGGCAGGGCGCTCCAGATCACCCAGCCGCCGAAGGGGTCGTTCTGCGGGGCGCCGTCCAGGGTCACCAAGGCGCGGCCGGCGCCCGAGGGCGCGATGGAGCGGAGCGACAGCCCCTGGGTGGTGGGGTTGGCCGCGAGGCTGCCCGTGCGGCGGAAGAGCGAGACCCCCGGCGCACGCTTCAGCGCCTCGTCCAGCCGAGGTGTCGTCCGCAGGATCTCCGGCCCGATCGGCACCGCGCTGAAGGCGGCCTCGCCGCCAAGCGGGTTCAGCCTGGGCGGACGGACCACCACGACTTCGAGTTCGGCGGCGGGGGGAGGCGGGGGAAGGTCGGCCATGGGCGGCCACGGCTAAACAGGTGTTCGAGCCTAGGCAACCCCACGTAGCGGCCGCGCTTCCAGCCTCACGGCGCCGTCATCGAACACCAGGCCTGCGCTCAGCAGGGCGCGGAACACCTTGTAGCCCATCTGCCCCGGCTTGAAGGCGTGCAGGAAGAGCCGGGGCCGCCCGTCCGGGCCGGGCGCCACCGAGACGTGCCCGGGCCCCCACCAGTCCCGCGAAGACTTCAGGAAGGGCTCTGGCTGCTTCACGAACGGGCCGAAGGGATGGTCGGCCACCGCCACCCCGACGCCGTACTGGGCGGTGGAGAAGTCGTTGCCGGAATAGAACATCCAGTACCGGCCGGCCTGCTCGGTGATCCACATGCCCTCGATGAGGTGGGCCTCCCATGGCTGGTCGTTGCACAGCACCGCCGTGCGCTCGCCGACCAGCCGCGTCCCGTCCGGCGACAGGCGCTGGGCGTAGACGGTGGTGGTCAGGGCCTCCAGGATTCCGTCGGCGAGCGGCCCCGCCCCGGCGCGCAGGCTGGCCAGCCGCGCGCGGAAGCCGGCTAAATCCTCCGTCACCGCTTCGATGAGCAGCTGGCGCAGGCAGAACTGCTCCATGGGGCCGAGCGTCTCGCCCCAGGCGTGCAGCGTCCGCGCAAGCTCGGCGGTGACCTGGTCCTCGGCCCGCGGGAACAGGCGTTCGATCAGGTGCGGGCGCTCCCAAAGCAGGCGCGACAGCGGACCCGGCCAGTGGCCGTTGCTGTCCTGCTTCCAATAGAGCACCGGGCCCGCGGGGTCCGGCAGGATGTGGGCGTCGATCACGTCGCCGGCCAGCAGCGGGGCGTCCGGCGCGGAGAACGGCCCGGCGGGCGACGGCGCCCTGGCGAGCCCGATGGCCAGCTCGCCGTCGGTTCGGCGCGCCGTGAAGCAAAGCCAGACCTCGTCGCCCACCCGGTGCATCTCGGGCGCCCAATAGTCGCTGCCCGGACCGTCCAGGGCCCAGGCCGGCTTGCGGCCGGACGGGAAGGCGAATCCTGCGGGCTCCCAGTGGATGAGGTCCCGCGACCCGAACAGCGGGAAGCTCTCCGGCGCGTCGTTCGACGTCACCGCCATCCACCAGCGGTCGCCGTCGCGCAGCACGCAGGGATCGCCGTAGCCGTAGAGCACGCCTTCGCCCAGGTTCTCGGTGAGCAGCGGCTCCAGCCGCGGGTCCGGACGGTCGAAGTCCACCGGCCGACGCGCCAGCGGCACGCGACACCCGAAGTCGGCGGCCAGCCGGGCGAACAGGTCCTGGTAGGCGGCCTGGCTGTCGTCGGCGAGCACGTACCCCAGGGCCTCGCCGCCGGCGCGGCGGACGCGCAGCGTGCGGGGGCCGCCCCCCTGCCCGCTCACCTCGATCTCGAACGTCACGGACCTGCTCCCTGCTTCGCGCCCTCCGTCTAGCGGCCCGCGGGGATCGGGGCTATCGAGGCGCATGGCCACAGGTTCGGGGAAGGTTGCGATCGTCACGGGGGCCGGGTCCGGCATCGGGCGGGCGGTGGCGCTCACCTTGCTGGCGAACGGCTGGGCGGTGAGCCTGGCCGGCCGGCGCGGCGAGGCGCTGGAGGAGACGGTGCGCCTGGCCGGCGAGGCGGCGGACTGGGCCATGCCGCTGGCCACCGATGTGGCCGATCCCGTCGCAGTGGACCGGCTGTTCGAGGCGACCCGGGGCCGGTTCGGCCGGCTGGACCTGCTGTTCAACAACGCCGGGACCGGCGCGCCGCCCGTGCCGCTGGAGGAGCTGTCGCTGGAGGCCTGGAAGCGGGTGGTGGACGTCAACCTGACCGGCGCCTTCCTCTGCACCCAGGCGGCCTTCCGGCTGATGAAGGACCAGGACCCGCGCGGCGGGCGGATCATCAACAACGGCTCGATCTCGGCGCACGCGCCCAGGCCGCGCTCCGTCGCCTACACCGCCACCAAGCATGCGATCACGGGGCTGACCCGCTCCACCTCGCTGGACGGGCGGGCCTATGACATCGCCTGCGGGCAGATCGACATCGGCAACGCCGGCACGGACATGACCCGCGCCATGGCCCGCGGCGTGCCGCAGGCCGACGGCACGATGGCGCCCGAGCCGGTGATGGACGTCCAGGCGGTGGCCGACGCGGTGCTCTACATGGGCAGCCTGCCGCTGGAGGCGAACGTCCAGTTCATGACGGTGATGGCCACCAAGATGCCGTTCATCGGCCGCGGCTGACGGATCAGGCGCCGAGCGCCCAAACCTGAGGCGCCCGGCTCAGGGCCTCGGCAGCGTCGCGAAAAAATCATGCTGCGACGCAACATGATCGTTGCTCACTCAGCGGTTCCAAGGCATCGGGAGCTCAGGCGCAAGGCCACGTCAGTTCCGGCCACGCCGACGAGGAACGCCGCGAAAGGGGTTGGAAGCAACCTCAGTCCGGAACCGAACCATGATCCGCATCCTGACCCTGGCCGCCGCCGCGGCCCTGTCGATCGCCGCCCCGGCGAGCGCCAAGTCCATCCGCATCTCCACCGTCGGCAAGAGCGCCGAGCAGGTGCAGGCCGAGGTCACCAAGGCCGCCCGCTCGCTCTGCGTGCGCGAGACCATCGGCGCGAGCTTCCCCGTCGACCTGCAGCGCGCCTGCGTGAAGAGCACCGTCAGCAAGACCATGGGCCAGCTGGCCGGCGCGCCGGCGCAGACGCGGGTGGCGGCGCGCTGAGCCCATAGCCCTCGTCCTCGATGGAGCAGGGTTGGGTGGTGGTGTGTGCAGGGCGGCGCCACAGACGCGCTGAAGGGGGCCGGCGCCTCCCGCGGCACGCCTTCAGCTTAGTGCGCACACCACCATCCCCGCCCTTCCTCCATCGAGGACGAAGGGAGAGCTGGGGTGAGGCCTCGCCAGCGGCGCCTACGCGAAGACTGGGGCGCGCTTTTCCATGTTGGCCTTCACGGCCTCCACCTGGTTGGGGGCGCCGATGAGGGCGACCTGCTCGCGGGTTTCCTCCAGGAAGATCTCGGAGACGCTCGCGTCCGACTGGGCCAGGTTGAGCAGGCGCTTGCCCGCGCGGATGGCGTCGGGGTTCTTGGCGGCGATTTCGGCCGCGAGCGCCAGGGCGTCGGCGCGCGGGTCGTCGCAGACGCGGGTGGCCAGGCCCATCTGCACGGCCTCCTCGCCCGAGAAGATCCGCCCGCTCCAGGTGAGCTCGCGGGCCACGTCGTCGCGGATCAGGCCGCGCATCAGGACGATGCCGGCCATGTCGGGCACCAGGCCCCACTTGATCTCCAGCACCGCCAGCTTGGCGTCGCGGGTGACGAAGCGCAGGTCGGCGCCCAGGGCCAGCTGGAAGCCGCCGCCGAAGGCCACGCCGTGTACGGCGGCGATCACCGGCACGGGCACCTCGCGCCAGACATAGCAGCACTGCTGCGCCCGGTTGGCGCCGGCGGGGGTGCGGCCCTTGGTGAGCTCGTCGACGCTGCGCTGGCCACCCTTCCGCTCGCCGGACGCCATCTGCGAGAAGTTGCCCATGTCGAGGCCGGCGCAGAAGGCGCGGCCGTCGCCGGAGAGCACCACCGCGCGGACGTCCTTGTTGGACTTCAGGCTCTCGCCCGCCTCCACCAGAGCCTCGAACATGGCGTTGTCGAGGGCGTTCATCTTGTCGGTCCGGACGAGGCGCACGTCGGCGACGCCGTCCTTGATGTCCACCGTCACGCGGTCGTTCATGGTCAAGCTCCCTGGTCGTCCGCGGCCAGCACATAGCCGGCGCGCGGCAAATGGATGTTCAGCCGGCCGAGGTCGGGGTCCTCGCGGGCGATGACGATACGCCGGCCGCCGGCATGCACCAGCCGTCCGCGGATGGGATCGCGGCCATAGTCGTCGGCGCTGACCCGAACCGCCTGGCCTGGCGCTGGCCCTTCGGACAGGGACGTACCGTCGTAACCCTCCGGCTCGGCCGCGCGGGCGGCGGCCAGAGCGTCGGCCGGACTCATCTCAGTGCGCTGGCCATGGCCGAAGGAGCGCATGCGCTCGGCCCAGCCGCTGAGGTTGTCGAGCCCGTTCAGCAGCGCGGCGTCGGCGCCCGCCGCCCACCAAATCGGCATCCAGGTGGCCACGTCGGCCAGCGACGGCCGCTCGCCGCCCAGGAACGGCGCGTCCGCCAGGGCGGCGTCCGCCCACGCGGCGTAGGCCCGCCACTGGTCGCGCGCGAAGGGCGCGGCGGCCTGCATGGCCTTCACGTCGAAAGGTCGTCCGGAGAGCTTCTCGCGGTCCTCAATGAAGGCCCGGGGCACGGCGTCGCCCAGGCGCGCGAAGATGATCGCCACGCTGGCCTGGAACCAGGTGCGGTCGCAGAACAGGTTCACCGCCCAGTCCGCGCCGCGGATCACCTTCGGTTCGGGATGGCGGCGCTCGATCTCCTCGAGGATCACCTGGCTGTCGCAGTAGACGTCGGCGCCCGCCTGCATCACCGGAATGCGCCGGTAGCCGCCGGTGAGCGGGACCAGCTCGGGCTTGGGCATGATCACCGGCTGGATCACCGAGCGCCACGCCAGGCCTTTGACACCCAGCATGGCCCGCACCTTCTCCGAGAAGGGCGAGGTGTCGTAGTGGTGCAGGATCAGCTCGGCCATCTAGAGGACCACGACGCCCGGGCCCGGCGGGTTGGCGTAGAGGGAGTCCACCAGGGCGTGGCGGCGCTCCAGGGTGGCGCGCTGGTTTACGTAGCCCTTGTCGGTGATCTCGCCGGCGTCGATGGACGGCGGCTCGGTCATGATGACGAACCGGCCGATCCGGCGGGAGGAGCCGCCGGCCGTGGCGTTGAAGGCCGACAGGCGCTCCTTCAGCACCGCGGTCAGCTTGGTCAGCGGATCGTCGCCGAGCTCGGCCAGGCCGGCCGGCGACGGCCAGATCAAGGCGCCGGCGAACGGCTTGTCCTGGCCGGTGATCACCATGTCGAAGACGTAGGGCGTGCAGGCGGCCACCAGATCGGGGCGCAGGGTGCCCACCGAGACCCAGGTGCCGCTGTCCAGCTTGAAGTCCTCGGTCACCCGGCCGTCGAACACCAGGCCCTGGGCCGGGTCGTCCGGATCCAGGAAGCGGCAGGCGTCGCCCAGCTTGTAGAAGCCCTCCTCGTCGAAGGCCGCGGCGGTCTTGTCGGGATCGTTGTGGTAGCCGGTGGTGACGGTCGGGCCCTTCACCCGCACCTCCAGCTTGGACCCGTTGGGCACCAGCTTGAGCGTGATGCCGGGCAGCGGCAGGCCGATCAGGCCGACGCGCTCGGTGATCCAGTGGACGACGGTGATCCCCTGGGTTTCGGTCGCCCCGTACATGGTGGTGAGCGGGATGCGGTGGCCGGTCTCCTCGATCGCCAGCGCCTGGATCCGCTCGTAGATGTCGTTGGAGAGGGTCGCGCCGCCGTAGCCCATCTGGCGCATGTTGCGGAAGAAGCTGGCGCGCAGCTGCGGGTCGCGTTCCATGGCCTCAACCAGCATGCCGAAGGCCACGGGCGCGGAGCCGAACACCAGGGGCGAGACCTCGGAGAGGTTCTTGATGGTGGTCTCGAACATGCCCGGGATCGGCTTGCCCTCATCGAGGTAGAGGGTGCCCCCGCTCCAAAGGACGCCGTTGAAGCCGATGTTGCCCGCGGAGATGTGGCTCCAGGGCATCCATTCCAGAGCCTGGGGGATCAGGTCCGGGTCCTTGGGCTCGTCGCGCAGGCCCTCCTGGCCGGCGATCACGCCGGCGAACATGCCGTGCGTCTGGGGGACGCCCTTGGGCATGCCCGTCGAGCCGGAGGTGAACAGGTACTTGGCGACGGTAGAATGGTTCAGCCGCTCGCGGGCGTCCTCCACCGCCTGGGTCGGCTCGGTGGCGACGAGCTCGGACAGCGGGACCGTGCCGTTCCCGCCGTCGCCGCTGACGAAGAACAGCTGCGGGTCCAGCCCCTTCAGGGTTTCGATGGCCCGGGCGAACATGTCCGAATTCTGCACGAACACCGCCTTGGGCCGGACGGTGGCGAAGCAGTGCTTGAGCTTGGCGTGGTCCGACGAGATCAGGCTGTAGGCGGGGCTGATCGGGGCGATCGGGACGCCCGCGGTGTAGCAGCCCAGCATGACCAGGGCGTGCTCCACCGAATTGGCGGAGAGCACCATCACGCTGTCGGCGCCGGTGAGGCCGCGGTCCAGCAGCCACTGGGCGATACCGTCGGCCGCGCGCTTCGCCTCGCCATAGGTCACGCCCTGCCAGGGCCCGTGGCCCGGCGCACGCTGCAGGATGTAGGGGCGGTCCGGGTGCTCGGCCGCCCGCTCGGCCAGCAGGTGGGCGATGGAGCGCGGGCCCTCCCCCGGCGGGTGGTTCGAGCGGATGAAGACGGTCCCGTCGGGGCGCCGCTCCACGGAGACGTCCGGCGCCTTCTGCGGCAGGGGCTTGAAGGGCGGCAGGTTGGCGCTGACCGGCAGGGCGGCGTCGTCCACAAGGCTCATGGTTTTCCTCCCCGTGTTCCCGGGCTTTGCCGCCGAACCCTAGGCCAATGGCGCCTGCCCGCAAGCGCGCCGCCGCGTAAGCTGCCGTGGCGTCAGGCCGGCGAACCAGCCCTCTCGGCCGGATCAAATCGGCGCCGATCCTCGTTGCGTCCGCTCCGGCGCGACCCCACCTGAAAGCGCCACAGTGACCCGGAGATCGGAATGAAGGGCTTCGTCGAGAACATCGAGAAACTGACCGTCGAGAGCGACGACTACCGGCGCGTGCTCTACACCGGCAAGTACCTGCAACTGGTCCTGATGACCCTGCAGCCGGGCGAGGAGATCGGCGCCGAGGTCCACGAGGACCACGACCAGTTCTTCCGCATCGAGGAGGGCCGCGGCCAGGTCGAGATCGACGGCCAGCGCACCGACATCCAGGACGACGACGCGGTGATCGTCCCGGCCGGCGCCCGCCACAATGTGATCAACACCGGCGACGCGCCGCTTCGGCTCTACACCCTCTATGGCCCGCCCGAGCACCGCGACGGCGTGGTGGTGAAGACCAAGGCCGACGAGACCGAGGAGCACTTCGACGGCAAGACGACGGAGTAGGTCGAGGCCCTCCTCCTCGATGGAGGAGGGTTGGGTGGTGGTGTTCGCGCACGCGTCGCCCCGTGCGGCGCAGTGGGCGCCAGCGCCGAACGGCGCTCCGCCTTGTGCTCACTGCCCCCACCGCCATCCGCCCTTCCTCCATCGCGGAGGAAGGGAGAGCTGGGGCGGTCGGCGAGTGGCGCTGCGCGTGGGGCCTCAGCCGAACTCCGGTGCGAAGCGGATGTTGTCGCGCTCCAGGCCGCGCAGGACCACGTCAAGGCCCCCGGACTTGATCATCCACTCCAGGCGGTGGTCGCGGTATTCGCGCCTGAAGAGGCCCTTCTCCACCAGCTCGGCGACATTGGGCATGGCGGCGGCGCGGCTGGAGGCCGCGGCTTCGGCCACGGTGTCGGCGACTGACGGGCGAGCGTTGACGCGGGCCAGCCAGGCGGCGAGGCGGGAGCCCTCCGGCGGCGGATGGCCGTGGCCGACGGAGCCGTTGAGATAGGGCGCGACGCTGAGGTCGCCCCATCCGAAGGCGTCGCCGTTGAACCAGTCGCGGCCCGCCAGCTGGCGCTCCAGCCAGGCGTAGAAGCCCTCCGTCTGACGACGCGCGGCGGCCTCCAGGGCGCGGGCCTGCTCGCCCTCGGCGCGGCGGAACCAGCGCAGCTCCGACAGGCCCCAGTTGATCGCCTCGAAGTGGGTGTCCATGACCTCTTCCAGCATCCGCACACGGGCGCGTTCGGCGGGGCTGGCGGGCCGCAGCGGCGGCTCCGGATGAGCGTCCTCCAGGTATTCGAGGATGATGGTGGAGTCGAAGACCCGAACCTCGCCCTCCACCAGGGCCGGCACCTCGGCGCGCGGGCTTGCCTCGACAAAGTCCCCGGCGGCCCCGCCGGCGCCCAAACCGCCCGGCTGCACCGCCTGAAAGGCCAGCCCCTTCTCGCGCAGGGCGATCTTGACCTTCTGGGCGTAGGGCGAGAGCGGGTGGTCATAGAGGATGATCATGAGGAAAGCGCCTCGGAGAGCTCGATCTTCTGGGCGGCCTTGGCCGCCTGGAACCCAGGGCGGGCCTTCAGCCTGCGCCAATAGTCCGCCACCGCCGGGCTGAAGTGCTCGGACAGCTTCAGGTGATTGGCCAGCAGAAGGGCGTAACCCACGGAGATGTCTGCGGCCGTGAATCGGCCCGCGCAAAGCCACTCGGCGTCCTGCAGCGCCCGGTCCACGTGGCGCAGCCGGCTCAGGAACCACTGCGCGTAGTCGGCCGCGGCGGCGTCGGCCTTGCCCTTCTCGAAGGTCCCGTACCGCAGCACCAGCGTCTGCGGGAAGGTGAGCGTCGCCTCGCCGAAGTGCAGCCAGTTCAACCAGGCGCCGTAGGCCGGGTCCTCCACCGGCACCAGGAGGTCGTTGGGGGCATGGCGCGTGGCCAGGTACTGCACGATGGCGGCGCTCTCGCTCATGAAGGTCTCGCCCTCGCGCAGCGCCGGGATGGTGCCGAGCGGATTGACCTCCAGGAACTCGGGGGCACGGACGCGGGGCGGGAACGGCAGGTTGTGCAGCCGGTACTCGAGGCCCAGCTCCTCCAGGGCCCAGAGCACCCGGAAAGACCTGGCGTCGGGACAGTGCCAGAGCTCGATCATCGCCCTACCCCTCCCGCTGGCTGTAGACCGGGCGACGCTTCTCCAGGAAGGCGCGGACGCCCTCGCCGAAGTCGCCGTCGGCGCTGGCCAGGATCTGGTTGCGGTCCTCCATGGCGATGGCGGCTTCCAGGCCGCCGGCGTCGATGGCGTGGTTCAGCGCCTCCTTGGTGAGACGAAGGCCCAGCGGGGTGGCGTGCAGCATGTCATCCACGAACCCCTGGGCGACGGGCGCAAGCTCATCCGGCGGCACGATCTGGCTGACCAGGCCGAGCTCGCGGGCGCGCTCGGCGGTGATGAAGCGGCCGGTGAGCATGTACTCGGCGGCGACCGAGCTTCCGACCATCCGCGGCAGGAAGTAGCTCACTCCGATGTCGCAGGCCGACAGCCCGATGCGGATGAAGGCGGCGTTCATGCGCGCCGTCGGCGTGGCGATCCGCACGTCGGAGGCGAGCGCCAGGGCGAAGCCGCCGCCAGCCGCCGCGCCGTTGACGCAGGCGATGATCGGTTGCGGGCAGCGCCGCATGGCGACGACGATCTCGCTGATCCGCCGCTGGGCGGTGAGCCCCGCCCCGATCGAACGGTCGCCAGACGCTTCCGTGCGCTCCTTCAGGTCGAGGCCGGCGCAGAAGGCGTTCCCCGCCCCCTGCAGCACCACCACACGCACGTCACGCCGCCAGTAGAGATCGACGAAGAAGGCGCGCAGCTCCTCCACCAGGTTGCGGGAGAGCGCATTCAGCCGATCGGGGCGGTTGAGGGTCGCCCAGATGACCTCGCCCTCCTGCCGCAGCTCAAGGTCGGCCATGGGTCGTCTCCTTCAGAGGCTCTTGAGCCAGGGGATGAGGATGTCATTCACCTCGGCTGGCCGCTCCTGCTGGGTCCAGTGACCGCAGCCTTCAAGCACGTGGACGGCGCGCAGGTCGGTGGCGTGCTGGCGCATCAGGGCGCCCGGATCAGCGACGGCGCCGAAGACGGTGAAGGCCGGGTCGCGGTCTCCGCCGATCAGCAGGGTGGGCATCTCGAGCTTGCGGTCCTTGAAGGCCTGCAGCCACTCGAAGTCGCGCTCGTGGTTGCGGTAGCGGCTGATGGGTCCGAAGAAGCCCGAGCGCTCGAACTCGACCAGGTAGTAGTCGAGGTCGTCGGGGCTCATCCACGCCGGGAACTCGCCGGGATCGACCATGCCCTCCAGCAGGGTGGCGTCGGCGGCCTTCTGCGGCCAGGCGCCGGCGGGGGCGTCGCCGGAGATCGCGAAGTAGAACTTCCGCAGGAAGTCGCGCACGTCGCGCTCGGCCTCCGCCTCCGGCGGGCCCACCTTCTGGAACCAGGCCTGGTAGAAGAAGCGGTTCTTCCTTGTGAACGCCTCGGTGAAGACCTCCGTGAACGGCCGGCTGGGCACGCCGGTGAACGGCACGGAAAGGCCCGCCACAGCCGAGATCGCCTCGGGCCGGCTAAGCGCGGTGTTCCAGACGATGGGCGCGCCCCAGTCGTGGCCGACCAGGATCGCCGGCCGATCCGGCTGCAGCGCGCCGGCGACGCCGGCCACGTCGGCCGTCAGGCGCTCCATGGCGTAGTCCTCGACCCGCTGGGGCTTGTCCGAGCCGCCGTAACCGCGCACGTCGATGGCGCAGGCGGTGAAGCCCGCCTGCGCAATGGGCTGCAGCTGATGGCGCCAGGAGTACCAGCTCTCCGGGAAGCCATGCACGAGCACCACGAGCGGCCCCTCGCCTTCCACGGCGCAGCGGATCGTGGCCTCGCCGGCGTCGATCATCCGGAATTCGGGCATCTGTCGGCTCCCTCAGGCCGCCATGCTTTCCCCCCGCCCGGCCGCATGGCAAGACTGACGGGGCGTCACCGTTGACCCTGTCGCGGAGCCGCGCGCATCGTGGCCGGAAAGGAGGAGGCGCATGGTCTCCATCACGGAACGGGCCGCGGGCTTCGAGGCGGTGCTCGTGGACCTCGCGGGCCACGTGGCGACGATCACCCTGAACCGGCCCGAGCGGCGCAATGCGCTCTCCTACCGCGCCTACGACGAGCTGGAGCAGAGCTTCCGGCTGGCCGCGGCGGACCCCGAGGTGCGCTGCGTGATCGTCACCGGCGCGGACCCGGCCTTCTGCTCGGGCGACGACGTCGGCGAGATCATGGCGGGGCCGAAGCCGGTCTCGAAGGCGCCCCTGCCGGGGACCTACCAGGCCACGCCTGCGGCGATCGCGGCGCTGGAGTGCGACAAGCCGGTGATCGCGGCGGTGAACGGAGCGGCGGTCGGCTGGGGCATGGAGCTGGCGCTGTTCGCCGACGTCCGGCTCGCGTCGGAGAAGGCCAAGTTCGGGGAGCTGTTCGTCAAACGCGGCCTCGTCTGCGACGTCGGCGGCTTCTACCGGCTTCCGGCCATCGTGGGTCCGGCCAAGGCCGCCGAGCTGCTGTTCACCGGCGAGGTGTTCGACGCGGCCGAAGCCCTGCGCATCGGCCTGGTCACCGAGGTGACGCCGCACGCCGAACTGCTGCCGCGCGCGGAGGCTCTGGCTGCGAAGATCGCGGCGAACCCGCCGCTGGCCGTGCGCCACCTGAAGGCCGGGCTGGCGAAGTTCAGCTACGGCGATCCGCGCGAGATCGGCGCCTGGGCCATCGAGAAGATCCGGCTGCTGATGCAGACGCACGACCACCGCGAGGGCGTCACCAGCTTCCTGGAGAAGCGCGAGCCGGTGTTCGAGGGCCGCTGAGATGCCGCTGTCCCGCTCCGTCCAAGGGCTGACCGCCCTGATCACCGGCGCCGCCTCCGGCATGGGCCTGGCGACCGCCGAACTCTTCGCCCGCGAGGGGGCCAACGTCGCCGTCACGGACCTGTCCGCTGAGGGGGTGACGGAGGTCGCCGCCCGGCTGCGGGCGGAGGGCTTCTCCGCCGAGGGCTGGGGGCTGGACGTCTCCGACCCGAACGCCATCGCTGAGGTGACGCAGGCGGTGGCGCAGCGGTTCGGCGGGCTCGACATCCTGGTCAACAACGCCGGGATCTCGGCCTTCGCGGCCGTCGATTCCGAGGGCTACGAGGAGGTGTGGGACCGGGCGTTCTCCATCCTGCTCACCGCCCACCAGCGGCTGGTCCGCGCCGCCCTCCCCAACCTGCGGCGCTCGCAGAGTCCGCGGATCGTCAACATCGCCTCCACCGAGGCGCTGGGCGCCACCGCGCGCGACAGCCCCTACGCAGCGGCCAAGGCGGGCGTCACGGGCCTGACCCGCGCTCTGGCCGTCGAGCTTGGCAAGGAAGGGGTCACGGTCAACTGCATCTGCCCGGGTCCGATCCTCACCGGCATGACCCAAGGCTTGTCCGAGGAAGACCGGCGCACCTTCGCCAACCGCCGCACGGCGCTGCGCCGCTACGGCGAGCCCGAGGAGGTGGCGCACATGACGCTGAGCCTGTGCCTCCCGGCGGCGAGCTACATCACTGGCGCCGTGATCCCGGTGGACGGCGGGCTGATGGCCCGTAACGCCTAGCCGGCGGCCGGAGCCGGCGGCGCGGCTTGCAGCGCGGGCTTCTGCAGCCCCTCGTCGCGGTCGCAGCGGGCGTCGCGGTCCTTGGCCTCCAGCGCCGTGGCGATCAGCTTCAGCGGCCGACCAGGCATGCCGGTGGAGATCACCACGTTGAGGTGCCGCCGGCCCGGCAGGCTGCACAAGGTCTCGCGGCTGGCGAACTGGCCGGGATCCCATCGAGTCCTGGCGGGCGAGAACCGCTCCCGGCGCTCACCCACCGCCTTGAGCACCGCCTCGCGCACCACGGCCGGCTCACCCTCGTTGACGGTTACGGTGCAGGCGTTGGGCTGTTTCTCCCGGCTGATCTCCACGGCGCCGGCGCGGATGGAATCCACCGGCGCGCCGTCGATCACCGCATCCAGGCAGGCGCGCATGGCCGAGCCGGCGTCGGCGGCGGGGTCCTGTGCGCGCGTTGGAGCGGCGAGGGAAACGGCGGCCAGGGCGAGCGCGCCCGCCAGCAGAATTCTCAAGGGCGACCTCCTGAGGAACAGGCGGGCAGTTGCCCAGCCAAACGTGGCGGCCTCGGGGCGCCGGCTTGCCCGGTCCCGCGCGATCTGGGCACATGGCGCGCGTGACCGCACCTGCGCCCGACACGCCGCCCGCGAAGCGCCGCCCCGGCCGGGCGGCGGTGCTCGCCTATCGCACGCTCGGCGTGGCCGCCGTGGCGCTTGGGACCGCGGGCGTCTTCCTGCCGTTGCTGCCGACCACCATCTTCCTGATCGTCGCCGTCTGGGCCTTCGCCCGCAGCTCGCCCGAGTGGGCCGAGCGGATCCGCGCCGATCCGCGCTTCGGCCCCTACATCCGCGACTGGGAGGCCCGCGGCGCCATTCCCCGGCGCGCCAAGCTGCTGGCGGTGGTGATGATGGCGACCAGCTGGGGCATCCTGGCCCTGACCACGCATAAACTCCTCCTGTCGCTGGGCGTCGGCGCCCTGCTGATCGTAGTGGCCGCCTATGTGGTCAGCCGCCCCTCGGCCTGAGCCCTACTCGGGCCCGCCGGCGGCAAGCGTCTCCGGCGAAACGAGCACGCTCTTTACGTTGACGAACTCGCGGAGGCCGAAGGCCGACAGCTCGCGGCCGTAGCCGGAGTGCTTGATCCCCCCGAACGGCAGCCGGGCGTCCGAGCGGACGTTCTGGTTCACGAAGCTCATGCCCGCCTCCAGGCTGTCGCTGGCGATGCGCTCGCCGCGAGCCGGATTCCCGGTCAGCACGCCCGAGCCCAGCCCGAACTCCGAGGTGTTGGCCAGCGCGATCGCCTCGGCCTCATCCCTCGCCTCGATCACGGCGGCCACCGGCCCGAACACCTCCTCGTCGAAGGCCGGGTTGCCGGGCGCGACGTCGGTCAGCACAGTGGCCGGATACCAGGCGCCCGGCCGGTTCGGCAGCTGGCCGCCGGTGAGCAGGCGCGCGCCCGCCTCGACGGCGCGAGCGACCTGGTCGTGGACATCGTCGCGCGCCTGCACCGCCTGCAGCGGCCCGAGCTTCGTACCGTCCGCCCGCGGGTCGCCGAGCGTGTAGCTCTCCATTTCCCGCACCAGCGCCTGCTCGAAGGCTTCGCGGACGCTGGCGAGCACGATGAAGCGCTTGCCGGCGATGCAGCTCTGGCCGGCGTTCACCAGCCGCGCGGCGGCGGCGACCTTGGCCGCCTTGGCGGGATCGACGTCGTCGAGCACCAGGTAGGCGTCGCTGCCGCCGAGCTCGAGCACGCACTTCTTCAGCACCGCCCCGGCCTGGGCGGCCACCGTCTTGCCGGCCTCCACGCTGCCGGTGAGGCTGACCGCGGCGATCGCCGGATCCTCGATCAGCGCCTTCACGTCCCGGCTGGGGATCAGCAGGGTCCGGAAAACGTCGTCGGGGAAGCCGGCTTCGCGGAACACCTGCTCGATGGCCAGCGCCGAGCCCGGCACGTTGGAGGCATGCTTCAGGACCGCCGCGTTGCCGGCCATCAGGGTCGGCGCGGCGAAGCGGAAGGCCTGCCAGAACGGATAGTTCCAAGGCATCACCGCCAGGATGGTCCCCAGCGGTCGGTAGAGGACCTTCGCCCTGGGGCCGCCCATGTCCACCGGCTGGTCGGCGAGGAAGGCCTCGGCGTGCTCGGCGTAGAAGTCGCAGCCCACGGCGCACTTCTCCACCTCGGCGCGTCCGTCCGCGAGTGTCTTGCCCATCTCGCCGCACATCAGCCCGGCGAACTCTTCGGTCCGCCGCCGCAGGACCGAGGCGGCTTCCCGCATCAGGGCCGCGCGCTCGGCGAACGACGTGCGCCGCCAGCTGTCGAAACGCGCCCGGACCCGGCGGGCGATCGCCAGGGCCTCGTCGCCCGTGATCCCCTCGTAGGCCCGGCCCGGCTGGCCGGTGGCCGGATCGACGACCTGGAAGATGGGCTTCGCCGGCTGGCTCATGATGCGCTCCTGACTGCGGAGCCGCCTACCTAGGCGGCCTCGCCCCGGCGTCCAACCTCTGCGGACGGTTTCGACCCTCATCGAACCCGTCCGGGAACGTGAGGGCGGAGGGGCGGGTTGAGCGCCGAGAACGGAGGCGCGGACATGTCAGAAGCACGCGGACAGACGCCCGGCGGCGGAACCAACAGTCGCCCCCTCGACGAGACGGTGGCCGAGACCGGCCCTGGCGTGCCCGACGACAGCGTGGGCCCCGAGCAACGCACCATCCCCGAACAGATGGACCTGGTCCGCGCGCCGGAAGCCGAGGCCATGGCCCGCAAACTGGCCCAGGAGGCGGCGAGCTGGCGCGGGGAGGCCGAGGACGAGGAGGCCGCCGCGGCCGACCCGCGCGGCCACGCCTGAGCCATGGACGCCCTGCCCTTCCGCGCCGAAGGGGCCGCGCCGGAGGCGGAGGGCGTCTACCCGCTCCGGCTGCTGACCGAGCAGGGCGAACTGAGTGGCCGCCTTCACGCCTGTCCGGGGGACACCGCGATCCTATGGGTGTTCGGTTCTGGCGGCGGCCTGGGCGGGCCGGCGGGCGGCCTCTACGACCGTCTGGCGGAAGTGCTGCGCCCCGGCGGGATCGCCTCCCTCGAGCTGGATTACCGTCGTCCAGGCCGCCTCGGCCCCTGCGTCGCGGATGTGCTCACCGGAATCGAGCACCTTGCGGCGCTCGGCAAGACGCGGGTGGTGCTGGTCGGCCACTCGTTCGGAGGCGCGGTGGTTATCACCGCCGGCGCGGCGAGCGAGCAGGTGATCGCCGTCGCTGCTCTCTCGAGCCAGACCGCCGGGACCGAGGCGGTGGGGGCGCTCAGCCCGAGGCCGGTTCTCTTTGCCCACGGCGAAGCCGACGAGGTCCTGCCCCCGCGCTGCTCGCTCGACCTGCACCGCCGGGCGCGAGAGCCGAAGCAGCTGACTCTTTATCCGGGATGCCGGCACGGCCTGGACCAATGCCGTGACGCCCTCGATCGCGACCTTACGGCCTGGCTGCGCCGGGTGACGGGGCGGGGTTGAGCAGCGGCGGCGGGGCGGCCATGCCGATGCGCACGCGTCGAACGCAGCCAGCATCCACCGGCGTGTTCACCCAGTCTGGGTCTTTCAGATCAATTATCCCGAGGCCAAGATCCTCGCCAGCGAAGTCGGCCAGGCCACACAGGCGCGGACCGGGCGGAGGCTCCCGCTGCAGCTCTTCCATGACGACCTTCGAGGACAGGGCCTGGCGGGTGGCCCCTGTCAGCGCCGCCGCCAAGGCGGAGATACGCGCCGCGCTGCGCAGGGCGTCACCCTTCCGGACAGCGGCTGCAGAAGGGGGGATCCGTAGCACGCGGGCCTGAGGCAGCGGCGCCAGGAGGGGCTCGAGCTCGTCGTCGATGGCCAGTCCCAAGATCCAATCCGGATCAAGGGCCTCCAGCTTCCAGCGCTTGAGGGTGAGGCCCGGGCCGGCGATCAGACCGCTGGTGTTGACCACAAGACGTCCAGGGCCTGCGGTCCGGGCCAGACGAGCGGCGGCCGCCACCACGCCCGCCAAGCTGAGCGTGGGGTTGGTCTCGCCGATGAACCGGAGGCGGTCGAGAAAGATCGCACCGCCGGCGGCCCGCCCGAGCGTCACGCAGGCGGGGCGCCCGACCAGCTTCTGGCCGAGATCGCAGTCCAGCACCGCCACGTCCCCCCCGGCGGCGAGCCGGGCCGCAAGATAGCGGCAGAAGGTGCTCTTGCCCCGGTCGCAGGCGCCCAGGACGACCAGCCGACGCCATGGGCCCTCGCAGAGCCGGTCCGCCGCGGCGCGCCAAGCTCGCGAAACCTGCAGCTCGGCCAAGTGGCTCCCTTTCCTGCGAACCCGACTTCAACCGGCACAACAAGCGCCGGTTCCGGCGTCGGAGTGTGGCGGGAAGGTCGCAGAACCGCGTTGCCCGACGTGCGTGAAAACCGACCTTAACCGTCCGGCTTGATTTTCCGCTCTGCGGCTCTAAGCTCCTTTGACACCGGTGTCAGCTTCCTGCGGCGCAGATTGACACCGGTAGCAGAAGCAAGCGCGAGATGCGCGGGATCGGGGTGAGCCCCGGCCACGGAGGGAAGAAGATGAAGCTCAACACGGGATCTCGCCTGCGCACGCTTGCCTGCGGCGCATCGATGGCCGTGCTCGCCCTGTCCGTGGGCGGCGTGGCGAACGCGCAGGAATCCGAGGTCGAGGAGGTCGTGGTCACCGGCTTCCGCGCGTCGATCGAAAGCGCCATCGCCGAGAAGCGGGAAGAGACCGCGGTCGTCGACATCATCAAGGCCGAGGACGTCGCCAAATTCCCCGACAACAACCTGGCTGAATCCCTGCAGCGGGTGCCGGGGGTTTCGATCACCCGTGCGGGCGGCGAAGGCCGCAACATCACGGTGCGCGGCCTGGGACCGCAGTTCACCCGGGTGCGGATCAACGGGCTGGAGACGCTGACCTCCACCGGCGGCTCGGACGCCGACGGCGGGGCCAACCGCAACCGCCAGTTCGACTTCAACGTCTTCGCCTCGGAACTCTTCAACAGCCTGGCCGTGCGCAAGACGCCGTCGGCCTCGACCGAGGAAGGCTCGCTGGGCGCCACCATCGACCTGACGACCTCGCGCCCGTTCGACTTCCGCAAGGACGCCGCGGTGCTGTCGGTGAACTATGGCTACAACGACCTGTCGAAGAAGTGGGACCCCCGCTTCGCCGGCCTGTTCTCGAAGACCTTCTTCGACGACACCGTCGGCATCCTGGGCTCGGTGGCCTACTCCAAGCGCAACGTGCGCGAAGAAGGCTTCAACACCGTGCGCTGGGCGGAAGGCACCTCCAGCGGCGGCTTCTGCAGTCCCCTTGGCTTCGACACCAACGCGACCCAAGCCGGCCAGCAGTTCAACCCCGGCGCCAACGCGACCATCGGCTCCTCGGCCACCAACTGCCTCGTGGGCGAACCGCGTGCCTCCACGGCGGCTGAGATCGCGGCGTACCAGCGGGCCAACAGCCCTGCGAGCTGGCATCCCCGCCTGCCCCGCTTCGCGCGCCTGGACTACGAGCAGGAGCGCCTGGGGATCACCGGCTCTGTCCAGTGGAAGCCCACCGACCGCACCACGATCTCGCTCGACTATCTCTATTCAGACTTCAAGGGCGATCGCCGCGAGAACTACCTGGAGGCCATTTCCTTCAGCCGCGCCGCCGCCTCGCCGGAGTTCGGCAAGCCGTACATGATCGTGCGGGAGTTCGAGACGGATGAGAACGGCACGCTCACCTACGGCCGCTTCGACAACGTCGACATCCGCATCGAGGCCCGCGAGGACGAGCTGCGGACGATCTTCACCCAGTACACCCTGAGCGGCACGCACGAGCTGACCGACAATATCCGGCTCAGCGGGATGTACGGGACGTCCAAGTCGAGCTTCAAGAACCCGGTCCAGACGACGATCACCTTCGACCGGGCCAACCAGGACGGCTGGATCTACGACGCCCGCAACGATCCCGAGATGCCCAACATCACCTGGGGCTTCGACTACAACGACCCGAACGCCTTCACCTTCGGAAACGCCAACGCAACCGGCACGGTGCGCCCGAGCGAAATCCGCCTGCGCCCGCAGTTCGTGCGCAACACCTTCGATCAGGCGGTCGGCGACATCGAGTGGGAGTTCAACGACACCTTCACCTTCCGCGCCGGCGCGGTCTGGAAGAAGTACGTCAACGACGGCCAGGAATATCGCCGCAGCACTGAATTCGCGATCCCAACCCTGCCGGCCGGCACGACGATGGCGTCTCTCGCCCAGCAGCTCAGCGGCTTCGGCAAGGGCCTGGACGGCGACGGCATCCCGGAAGGGTGGGTCGTGCCGAACTTCGACGCCATCGCCTCGGCGCTGAACATCTACAGCAACACCGGCACGTTCCAGCTGTTCGGGATCGAGAACACTAACGCCCGCGGCAGCTTCCGGACGATCACCGAAGAGTCGCGCGCCGCCTATGTGCAGCTCGACTTTGACACCGACGCCCTGCCCTGGCGGCTGCGCGGCGACGTGGGAGTCCGCTACGTGGACACTGACATCACCGCCCGCGGCTACACCTTTGCGGGGGGCGCCCCGGTGGCCCTGACGGTGCCGAACTCCTACAAGAACTGGCTGCCGGCGGCCAACGTGGTGGCCGAGGTTACGCCGCAGTTCCTGGTCCGCGGCGCCGCGGCCAAGGTCATGGTTCGCCCGGGCCTGGGCGCCCTGAACCCGGGCGGCACGCTGAACACCACCGGCAACCTGACGGTCACCGCCGGCAACCCGCGCCTGCTGCCGCAGGTGGCCAACACGGCCGACCTGTCCTTCGAGTGGTATCCGGGCGGGAAGTCGCTGGTGGCGCTCGGCCTCTTCTACAAGAAGTTCACCCGGGACTTCACGACGGTGCGCCTGACCGGCCCCTACAGCTCGTTCGGCCTGCCGGAGTCGCTGCTGGTGGGCACCGGCCGCACGCCGAACGATGAGACCCAGTTCACCACCACCGTGAACAACGACAGCGGCGCGACGATCAAGGGCTTCGAAGCCAACGTCCAGATGCCGTTGACCTTCCTGCCCGAGCGGTTCGGCCTGCCCGAGTGGACCGGCAACTTCGGGGTGCTGGCGAACTACACCCACTTCCTCGGCAAGCAGGAGAACTGCCCGTCGACCCCGGTCAACGGCGTGTGCCCCAACCCCTTCCGGAGCCAGCGCCTGAACGCGTCCGAGGGGGCGTACAACTTCACGTTCTTCTACGAGGACGAGAAGCTGAGCGCGCGGATCTCGTTCGCCCACCGCGACGAGTACCTGACGGCCAGCCCGTCGGCCAACGCGGGCCTGTTCGGCAGCGCCAACCGGCTGGAGTACCAGGACGCCGACTTCGTGCCCGCCACGGACACCGTCGACGCCACCATCTCCTACCAGCTCACCGAGAAGATGCGGGTCAGCCTGGAGGGCATCAACCTGACGGACGAGCCCAGCCGCCAGTACAACGACACCGAGGCCAAGCGCATCTGGACCAACCACCACTTCGGCCGACAGTACTACCTGGGTCTGCGTTACAGCTTCTGATGAGCTGACGCGAAGGCGGGCGCCCCTCTCCTCCCCGGGGCGCCCGCCTTTTTCTTTCGTACGGAGTTCCCCGATGCTCGCTCGCCGTGACCTCCTGCTCACCTCGGCCGCCGCCCTGCTCGCGGGACGCGCCGCCGCCGCCCCGGGCGATCCGTGGGCTGAGGCCGCCGCCATCGTCGCGCGGATCAAGGCCCCGACCTTCCCCGACCGCGACTTCCCGATCGACCGCTATGGCGGGGACGGCGAGGCCGTGGCCGACAGCAGCGCCGCCATCGCCAAGGCCATCGCCGAGTGCCACGCCGCCGGCGGCGGCAGGGTGGTCATCCCGCCGGGCGACTGGCTGACCGGGCCGATCCACCTGAAGAGCAACGTCAACCTGCACGTCTCTGAAGGCGCGACGCTCAGGTTCAAGACCGATCCCAAGGCCTACCTGCCGGTGGTGTTCACCCGGTGGGAGGGCATCGAGCTGATGAACTATTCGCCGTTCATCTACGCCTTCGAGTGCGAGAACATCGCCATCACCGGCAAGGGGGTGATCGACGGCCAGTGCAGCCGCGAGCACTGGTGGACCTGGAAGGGCAAGTGGAAGCAGAACCAGCACGGCTGGGTCGAGGGCATGCCCGACCAGCGGCCCGCGCGCGCGAAGCTGTTCCAGATGGCCGAGGACCGCGTCCCCGTTGCGCAGCGGGTGTTCGGCGAGGGCTCCTACCTGAGGCCGAGCTTCCTGCAGCCCTACCGCTGCAAGAACGTGCTGATCGAAGGCGTGAAGCTCCGCCGCTCGCCGTTCTGGCAGATCCATCCGGTGCTCTGCACCAACGTCACCATTCGCGGCGTGGACGTGAACAGCCACGGTCCGAACAACGACGGCTGCGATCCCGAGAGCTGCCGCGACGTGCTGATCGAGGACTGCTTCTTCTCCACGGGCGACGACTGCATCGCGGTGAATTCGGGTCGCAACGAGGACGGTCGCCGCCTGAAGACGCCGTCCGAGAACATCGTCATCCGCAACTGCCGCATGGCCGATGGTCACGGCGGGCTGACGGTGGGCAGCCAAATCAGCGGCAACGCGCGCAACATCTTCGCCGAGAAATGCCGCCTGGACAGCCCCGACCTCGATCACGCCATCCGCTTCAAGAACAACGCCCTGCGGGGCGGCGTCGTGGAGAACTGCTTCTTCCGCGACCTCGAGGTGGGCCAGGTCCGAAAGGCCGTGGTGACCGTCGACTTCAACTACGAGGAAGGCCGCAACGGCCGCTTCACCCCGGTGCTGCGCAACGTGGTGGTCGAGCGGGTGCGGAGCGCGAAGTCCACGCGGGTCGCCGACCTGCAGGGCTTCGAGAATGCGCCGATCCACGACCTGACGATCCGCGACTGCGACTTCCAGGGCGTGGCCGAGCCCAGCATCGTCAAGAACGTGAAGGGCCTGAAGTTGCAGGACGTGACGGTGAACGGCCGCCCGGTGATGCGTCTTGTGTAGGCTGCTGATCGCCGCGGCGCTCGCCGCCGCCCTCGCCTCGCCCGCCGTGGCCCAGTCCACCGCCGCCGACTGGCGCATGGCCGACGAGATCGTCGCGTCCATCCAGGCGCCGCGCATTCCGGCCCGGGTGGTGCGGGTGAAGGGCCCGACGGACGGCAAGGCCGATGCCCGCCCTGCAATCATGGCGGCCATCCGACAGGCGAGCCGCGCGGGCGGGGGCCGTGTGGTCCTGGGGCCCGGCGTCTGGTTTTCCAAGGGCCCGATCCACCTGAAGAGCCGGATCGACCTGCACCTGGAGGCCGGCGCCACCCTGCTCTTCTCGCCGGAGCCAGCCGACTACCTGCCGGTGGTGAAGACCCGCTGGGAAGGCACCGAGGTGATGAGCTACTCGCCGCTGATCTACGCCGCGGACGTCGAGGACGTGGCGATCACCGGCGCGGGCGTCATCGACGGAAACGCGCAGAGCGGCTTCCACGCCTGGCACAAAACGGCCGAGCCCGACTTCCAGCGCCTGCGCCGGATGGGGTTCGACGGCGTTCCGCTGCGCAGGCGCGTCTTCGCCGAGGGGACCTACCTGCGTCCCAGCATCATCCAGATCCTGGGCGGCAAGCGCGTGAAGCTGGAAGGCTACACGGTGAAGAACTCGCCCTTCTGGGTGAACCACCTGGTGTACGTGGACCACGCCGTCGTGCGCGGGATCACGGTGGACTCCATGTTCCCGAACAACGACGGGGTCGACGTGGACTCCTCCACCTATGTGCTGATCGAGAACTCAAAGTTCCGCACGGGCGACGACTCCGTGGTCGTGAAGTCGGGCCGCGATCTCGACGGGCGCACGATCGCCCGGCCTTCCACCCATGTGGTGGTGCGCAACAACGACATGGGTGGCGAGGACGGCATCGCGCTCGGCTCAGAAATGTCGGGCGGGATCGCCCACGTCTTCTTCACCGACAACGTGCTGCGCAAGGGCGCGTCCGCGATCCGCTTCAAGGCCAATCTCGATCGCGGCGGGACGGTGGAGCACGTGCGCGTGCGCAACTTCACCGTCGAGGACTTTGGGACCCTGTTCTGGTTCCAGCTGAACTATCCGGGCGAGTTGGGCGGGAACTTCCCCTCCACCTACCGGGACATCGTCTTCGAAGACATCAAGGTCCAGAACGTGGGCGTGGTGTTCGAGGGCCACGCGCCGGCCGCTGCGCCGCTGGACGGGGTGCTGATCAAGGACGTCAGCGTGGCTTCGGCGAAGACCAACTTCGTGCTGGAGAACGTCCGCGGCCTGACGCTGGACAACCTGCAGATCGGCGGCCAGCGCTTCGACGGGCGACTGTCGGCCGTCAGCGCGCCTGGTCCAGATAGGCGATAAGGGTGCTCATGTTGCCGATGTAGTGGGCGATGGAGATGCCCACGGGCCCGTCCTTCACCGGAAAGGGCGAGGTGTCCCACTGGTCGCCCACGTGGGTCGAGGCGTAGTCGCCCGGCGTCGGCGTCGCCGGTCCGGGCCCGCGGTACGGGTTGCTGAGCGCGGCCAGCCGTGACGGCCACCAGCCCTCGGCGTTTAGCTCGGAGACGATCTGCGCCGCCGCCTGCGCCTTGTTGTCCTTCGGCGGGGCCCGCACCGCGTTCAGGTCGGACGTGGAGATGTCCTGGTTGGCGAAGTAGCGCGGCAGGTTGATCGGCGTTTTCGACAACAGCGGCGAGTTCTTCGCAGCCTCGGCCGGCGGGGTCGCCTGCAGCCGGGCCAGCCGCCGGCGCAGCGCGGCCACGTCGATCTTGCGGTGGGCGCTGTAGTGGCCGAGCAGTTTCTGGTCGTCGTAGTCGGCGTAGTAGCGGCCGTTCACAGCGTTCGAGCCGGTGCGGTGCACGTAGAGCGGCCGATCCGTGCCGAGCTCGATGTAGGTCGGGTGAGTGCGCCCGTCAGGACGTGGGGCGGCCAGCTTCACCTTGTCCAGCCAGTCGATCCCCTCGCCCACCCGGGCCAGGAACTTGCTGTCCCCGGTGAGCTCGTAGAAGTTCATCAGCTGTTCGAGGTTGTTGGCCGTGGTGTGGGTGGCCAGGGCCTTCGGCTCGTAGGTGCGCGCGCCGGCGGGCTTCAGGTCCGCCGTGTGCTGGAGGGCCCAGCCGGGCTGTGGCTGGCCTTGCTGGGTCACCAGGAACGAGGTCATCGCCCGGTTGATGGCGTCCAGCACCCGCCGCTCGCCGAGCGTCTGGTAGACCATCACCAGGAACTTCAGGTTCTCGCCGGCCACGTCGTCGTTGAACGTGATGTAGCGGGCGTAGTCCGGCCCCTCGGCGGCGTGCGGCCACCGCTGCGGCCAGCCGCCCACAGGGTATTGGCTGGCCAGGACAAAATCGATCGCCCGGTCCACAGGGGGCCGGTACTTCGGGTCGCGCTTCTCGAGATAGAGCCGCAGCAGGAACTGCATGGCCTCGGACGTGCCGGCGTCATCGAAGGTGGAGTTGCCGAGGTAGTGGTGGAATTCCTCCATCCGCCAGGCGTTGCGGCCGGTGGTGGCGTACCAGTCGGCGATCGAGCCCTCGCCGCCGAAGTCGATCAGGTAGTTCCAACCGCCGGATTCGAGCTGGCCGTAGATTAGGGCGCCGGCGACCTGCTCGGCCGCGGCGTAGTACTGGGCCTCGCCGGTGGCGTGATAGGCGTCGAGGTAGAGGTGGCCCATGGTCGCCGTGCCGGGCGGCTGCACCCAGACCATGGTCGGCTTCGCCTCCAGCTCGCCCCACCGACGGGAGAAGTCCGGCAGGTAGCTCCAGACGTAACCGCCGTTGAACGCCACCTTGTCGGTCATGAAGCGCGTGGCCCGGCGCATGGCGGCCAGCACCCTGTCACGGCGCGGCGCGATCTCAGCCCAGGCAGGACGGGCGAAGCTGGCGGCGGCGCCGGCGAGCAGCAGGCTGCGGCGGGTCGTGAACGCGCTCATCCGCGCATTGTGACACCGGTGTCACGAGACGCAACCGGCGAAGCGCGACGGCTGTCAGGAGGGGTTCTGTGGGAGAGGCCCCGGCCGAGGTGTGACGTCCTCGAGCCGGGGCAGTATCCCGCGCCGGCGACTGGAGAGAACCGGCGCGCATTGACCTGATCGGCGCCAGAAGCGCCAACGCGACCCGAGCCAGCCGCAATCAACAAAGGGGAGCCTAGCACCGGCTTGCGGATCGGCCAACTGAACTATGCGGGCGCCGCATGCGACAAGGCGCGGCCCCCGGCGCTCTCCTTCGCCGGGGCCGCGCTCGTCCGAAACGGCGCGAGTGTTGGGCTCGGATCGCGCGCCGTCTCGATTCTTTCGGGCCTCGTGGTCAGCGGGGTCCGGATACCGGCCTCTCCAGAAGGCCGGGATCGTGGTGAAGACGGCGCCCGGCCCCCGCATCCCCAGGTCGCCTGCGAAAAAACTTCAGTAGGCGAGGAACGCCGTCAGGCCGACGGTCCGCGGCCGCTGCGGGGTCACCTGCGGCTCCTTCCGGAACGGATTGCCGAACGCGAAGGTGTCGCCAAAGGCGTTCGTGGGGTTGCTGACGAAGGCCTGCAGGCCGAAGCGGCCCCGGCTGACCTCCGCCACCAGCCGGCTGCGAACATAGCCGCCCATCCGCTGGGCGTCCGAGCGCTCCCAGCTGAGCCGTGAGCGGCCGAGGTAGGCGGCCTCGCCGGTCAGCCGCAGCAGCCAGTCGCCGGCGAGCGGACGCTCGTACGCCACCACGGCCGCGCCCGAGATCGCGGGGGCGCCGGGCAGCGCGTCGGCCAGGCCGCGCTCGAAGAACGGATTGGCGTCGCTGGTCCGCGTCTGGGTGATCCGCCCGTTGAGCTGGGTCGAGAGGTTCTCGGTCCAGCGGAAGGCGAGCTCGGTTTCCAAGCCCAGGATCTGGGCGTCGCCGGCGTTGATGGCGAAGGGGATGCCGGAGCGGCGGAACTGGTCGGTCTGGATGTTGCGCCAGGCGTCGTAGAAGAGCGCCGAATTGATCGCCAGGCGGAGCTCGGGAAACTGCAGCTTCGCCCCGAGTTCAGCGTGGCGCAGCCGGTCCGGCGTATAGGTGGCGAGTTGCTCCGGCTCCACCGGGCGCGCCCCGCCAGAATTGAAGCCGCCGGGACGGTGACCCTCGGAGAATACGCCATAGAAGAGGTCGCCCTCGGGCGTCTCGTACTGGACCGACAGCTTGGGCGAGAAGCTTGTGAAGTCGCGGCTCAGCTCGAAGCTGCGCGGCCCCCAGCGCTCGGAGATCACGTTGGAGGCCGTGCGGGTGCTGTGCGTGAAGACTCGGCCTCCCAAGGCTACGGTCCAGCCCGGCGCGAGCCGGAAGGCCGCCTCTCCATAGGCCGCGAACTCGCGCATGCGGTCGCGCCGGTCGTCGGAATAGACCGGGACGTCGATCCGCTGTCCCGCCAGGCTGTTCTGCGCCAGCAGCTCGCTAGGCGAGTGGGCCGAGGTGGCCGAGCCGTAGAGCCCGACCAGCCACTCCAGGCGCTCGCCGTCGTAGGAGACGAACATGTCGTGCACCAGCATGCGGGTGCGGCTGCGCTCGGAGTAGGCCGCCGTCGTTGCGAAGCTGGTGTAGGTCTCCTGGACCGAGGTGGCGTCGTAGAAGCTTCCGTAGGCGTGACGGACGAAGCCGGTGGACGAGGTGAACTGGAGGCCGCCGAGCGAGCCCTTCAGCGTGCCGGTCCCGAGCAGGATGTCGTTCACGTGCGGCTCGGGAATCCGGTTGCTGCGGTTCAGCCCCTTGCCAAGCGTGGTGTAGTGCGTGTCCTCGGACCGCAGGTGCTGCCCGGCGCCGGTGAGGGTCAGGGTCCAGTCGGCAAACGGCTGTACCACCAGGGCGGCGCGCCCGCCTTGCCGCTCGGTCCGGTCGACGTTGTTCCGCCCGAGGCTGATGTCGTCCAGCTGGCCGCCCTGGATCTCGTGGTAGCCGGACAGCCGCAGAGCCGCCACGTCGCGCCACACGGGCAGGTTCAGATAGGCCTGGGCCGCAAAGCTGGGCTCCCCGCCCTCGGTGGTGGCGCGGGTCCCGCGCACCTCGCCTTCGAAGGCGTTCGGGTCGGGCTTGCGGGTGACGATGCGATAGACGCCGCTCAACGAGCCCGCGCCATAGAGCGCGCCCTGCGGTCCCCGAGCCACCTCCACCCGCTCCACGTCGACCAGCCGCAGGTCGGGGTCCGGCGCGTTGTAGTTCAGCGGGATGTCGTCGAGGTAGGTGGCCACCGTCGAGCGGGTCCGCCCGGTATAGGCGCCGTCCGCCAGCCCGCGGAGCAGCAGCTTGTTGCGGCCAGGGCCCAGGTTGGTGGCCAGCACGCCGGCGAGCTGCGGCGAGGCGTCGGCGATGTCAGTGGCCCCGGCCCGCTCCAGATCTCGCCCTGAGGCCGCCGAGATGGCGACCGCCAGCTGGCGTGGGTTGCGCACCCGCTTGGTCGCCGTGACGAGCAGCTCCGACAAGGTCGTCGGTCGCGGAGCGGCCTGCGCCGGTTCGGCCCGGCGCGGAGTGACCTCCACAGTGCGGGCGGCCACGAGACGCCAGGCGCACGGCGCGTCGGCCAACAGCCGGTCGAGGGCCTGCTCCAGAGTGAAGCTGCCGACCAGGGCCGGCCCGACCTCGCCGTCACAGGCGCGGGCGCCGACGAGGGTGATGTTGGCCTGCTGAGCCAAGTCGATCAGAGCTTCGGAATAGGGCTTCGGCTCGATCCGGAAGCGAACAGGCGCGGTCGCCGCCTGGCTGGAATCAGCCAAGCCAAGGGCCACGCCGACACCCGTCAACGCGGCGGCAAATTCCCGTCGCCTGGAGATGGTTCGTCCGCCCTAACCGCTTGGCGCTACTTCTTGAGAAGCCGCAGCCCCCGCTCGGAAGGTACTGATCTTATGGGCAGCATCAAGGACAAGCGCTGCGTCACGGCGCCCGGGTCGTCGAGCACGATGACGCCGGTGATCGGAATGTTCGCAAGCTCGGCGTCGGCGATCTCGATCTGTTGCGCGAACTGCCGGTTCAAGTCGGCCACGACCTTGCCCAGGGGCTCGTCGCGGTAGACCAGCCGGCCCGAGCGCCAGCTGAACGCCTCCTGCGGATCCACCCGGCTCAGCCGCGCCAGGCCGGATGCGGCGATGTCGAGCTTCTGGCCGGGCGTCAGCAGCACGGGCGCGCCGTGGCTCGCGGCGCTGGGCGTCACCTGGACCCTGCCCTCGGCCACGGTGACCGCGAGATCCCCGTCACGGCTGCGCACGTCGAATTGGGTGCCGACCACGCGCACCTCGTGGCCGATGGACGCGACGGTGAACGGCCGCGCCTTGTCCGCAGCCACCTGGAAGATCGCCTCCCCGTCCTCGAGCGCCACGCGTCGTTCGGAGCGCGCGAGGCTGACGGTCAGGCGGGTTTCGGCGTTGAGGTGGATGGTTGAGCCGTCCGCCAGCTTCACCGTTCGGTGCTGGCCGCGGCCGGTCTGGTAGAGGTCTGTGGGGGCCTGGGCGAGCATCGGCGGCAGGATGGCCAGGCCGAGCCCGGCGGCGACGGCGAACCCGCCGGCGCCCACCCACCAGCGGCGCGTGGACCCCTGTCGTGTGGCCCGGCGCCGCGCCGGCGTATCGATCTCGGACAGCACCGCCTCGGCCGCCGCCTCGTAAGCGTGCCAGACCGAGAGCGCCTCGCGATAGGCGGCGCCATTCTCCGGGCCCGCCGCCAGCCAGGCCTCAAAGGCCAGGCCGTCTTCCTCGGACACCTCAGCGCGCTGCAGGCGCGCAAGCCAGTCGGCGGCTTCGGCCGTCGCCCGCTCCTTCTGCGCCATGGTGCTGCTCATCCGTTCGCCTGTCCGAAGTGCGCCTGGGACGCGGGACTCACAGAGAGACGGCGCCGGCCGCCCCTCGCCCTAGGTGCGGCTGCAAATTCTGCACCGATCACGTGCGCAGCCTCTCAGCCAGGTTGCGGACGGCGGCCTGAATGTGCTGCTCGATCATCTTGCGCGACACCCCCATGGCGTCGGCGGTCTCTGCCTGGCTGCGCCCTTCCAGCTTGTGCAGGCGGAAGGCGCGCTGCTGCTGCGGCGGCAGCGCCTGGACGGCTTCGGCGAGCAGGCGCATGCGTTCGCGGGACAGGAGCACCTCGTCTGCGGCCGGCTCACGCACCACGTCGTCGCCGCCGATGGAGACCACCGTCTCGCGCCGCCACTCGCCGTCCCGTCGGGCCGAGCGTTGGACGCTGCGCGCCTGGTCGGTGAGCAGGTTGGCCGCCATCTTGTAGAGCAGCGCGGCCGGCGACCTCACCTCGCTCTTCAGCTCGGCGGTCGCGAGCTTCACGTAGAGGTCCTGCACCAGGTCCTCCGCCGCCGCCATGGAGCGGGTGCGCGACGCCAGGAACAGCAGCAGGGCCTCGCGCCGTTCGAAGAAGGCGCGCAGCAGCGGGTTGTCCTCAGCGCGCCCGTTGGACGGCTCAGCAGGTTCCAATCCGCCTTCCCCCCTAGTTCGCCAACTGCGGGTCTTTCGGGTGCGGTATGGCCGAAACGCCAGGAATAGCAACGCCCCGCAGCGGGGGACGCGTTCAGGCGGGGGGCGCGGCCGACTCGCGGACGATGAGGGTGGGCTCGAACTCCGATGGCTCCGCCCTCGCCTCGGCCTCCGGGTCGCGCAGCAGCATCTGCGCGGCCACCTTGCCGATCTCCCGGATCGGCAGGCGCACGCTGGTCAGCGGCGGGAACAGGCGGGGCGCGGTCGGACTGTCGTCATAGCTGACCACGGACAGGTCCTTGGGAATCGCCAGGCCGGCTTCGCGGGCGGCCTGATAGACGCCGGCGGCCATCTCGTCGTTGCCGGTGAAGATCGCGGTGGGTCTGGGCGAGAGCGCGAAGAGCCGCCGAGCGCACTCCACGCCCGAATCGAAGGTATAGCGCCCCTCCACGGAATAGGCGCCCTCCAGCCCGACCCCGCCTTCGGCGAGCCCTTCTACAAAACCCGCCCGTCGCTCGTGGGCGGACCGGAAGGTGTTGGGGCCCGAGATGTGCGCCACCACCTTGTGGCCAAGCTCCACCAGGTGCTTGGCCGCCTGGTAGCCGCCATGGCGGTCGTGGGTGACCAGGCTGGAGTCCGGCTCGTCGAGCGGGATGCCGGCGATGCGGACATAGGGGCAGTCCAGCTCGGTCAGCAGTTCGGCCACCCGTTCGTCCTCGGACACGGACGGCGGCATAACCACGCCGAACAGCTTCTGCCGCTCCACGAACCCGCGCACGTCGGCGAGGAAGGTGGGGCTGGAGCGATCGCAGGGGTGCACCAGCAGCTCGAAGCCGGAACCGCGCACGGCGTCCAGGATGCCCTGCTGCATGTCGATGACGTACTGGGGGCTCGGGTTGTCGTAGACCATTCCGATCAGGAACGAGCGGCGGAAGGCGAGGCCCCGGGCCTGCGGGTCAGGGGCGTAGCCCAGCTCGGCGATGATCGCATTCACCCGCTCGCGGGTGTCGGCCTTCACGAACGGCGATTGGTTGATCACCCGCGAGACGGTCTTCTTCGAGACCTGCGCCAGGCGGGCGATGTCGTTGATCGTCGGACGCTTGGCGGCGTCCCACACCAGCGCCGGGCGCGATGCATTCGAAGCTTCGGTCAACGGGCGTCTGGCCTCCGGTCACGCAACCTGTAGCGCCGGAGGCCGGCGCAGGCCAACAGGCTGCACCTTCAGACGGCGTGCGCCAAGGGGGCTGGCGACGGTTGATCCAGCTTATAGGCGCGCCTGGGCAGGTTGTAGGCGAGGTCGATCGCCACGTCGCGGGCTTCGTCCTCATCCAGCCGATGCTCGGCCACCAGCCTGGCCAGGAAGGCGCAATCGATCCGCCGGGCCACGTCGTGACGCGCCGGGATCGACAGGAAGGCCCGCGTGTCATCGTTGAAGCCGACCGTGTTGTAGAAGCCCGCCGTTTCGGTGGTCTGCTCCCGGAACCGGCGCATGCCTTCCGGGCTGTCGTGGAACCACCACGAAGGGCCGAGCCGCAGGATGGGATAGTGGCCGGCGAGCGGGGCGAGCTCGCGGGAATAGCTGGTCTCGTCGAGGGTGAAGAGGATCACGGTGAGGTCGCGCTCATTGCCGAACCGGTCGAGCAGCGGCTTGAGCGCATGGACGTATTCCGTCCGGGTCGGGATGTCGGCGCCCTTGTCGCGCCCATAGCGGTCGAAGATCAGGCGGTTGTGGTTGCGGAACGAGCCGGGGTGGATCTGCATCACCAGGCCGTCGTCTAGGCTCATCTTCGCCATCTCGGTGAGCATCTGGGCGCGGAACAGCTCCGCCTCGGCCGCGGAGGCCTTGCCCGAGATCACCGTCTGGAACAGCCGCTCGGCCTCCGCGCGGGGCAGGTCGGCCGTGCGCGCGGTCGGATGCCCATGGTCGGTCGAGGTGGCGCCCGCTTCCATGAACTGCTGGCGCCGAAGGCGGTGCGCCTCGAGATAGCCGTCCCAGCTCATCACGTCCCGGCCGGTGATCTCACCGAAGGTGGCCAAGGCGGCCTGGAACTGCTCGTGCTCGCAGTCGATGACCGGATCGGGGCGGTAGGCCGTGATCACCTTGCCGCCCCAGCCGCTCGCGCGGATCGTGGCGTGGTGGTCGAGGCTCTCCTGCGGCCCCTCGGTCGTCGCCAGGGCCTCGATGCGGAAGCGGTCGAACAGGGCCCGCGGGCGGAAGGCGTCGCTGGCCAGCTTCTCGTTGATCCGGTCGTAGTAGTCGTCGGCGTTTTCGGCAGCGAGCGCTTCGGTGAAGCCGAACACCTCGCCGAACACGTGCGCGAGCCACATGGAGGACGGCGTCCCGCGGAAAAGATGCTGGTTCTCGGCGAAGATGCGCCAGGCCTTGCGCGGGTCGGCGCTCGAAAGGCCGACCCGGCTCGGCACCCCCAGGCTCTCCAGCGGGATGCCCTGCGAGTACAGCATCCGGTAGAGGTAGTGGTCGGGCGCCAGGAAGAGCTCCGTGGCGTTGGAGAACCGCTGGTTCAGCGCGAACCAGGAAGGATCCGTATGGCCGTGCGGACTGATGATCGGCAGGTCCCTCACCTCGGCATAGAGCCGGCGGGCCACGGCGCGCTGAGCGGGCTCGGGCGAGAACAGCCGGTCTTCGTGCAGGGTGAGCGGCCTGGGCATGGTGGTTCCTCTCAACGCTTGTCACTGCGATGTCGCGCGGGCTTGCCGCGTCTATGACACCGGTTACCATAGGTGTGATGAACTTAGCAGCCTCCCTCTTGCGGATCGACCCTCGCGACGACGTGGCCGTGGCGGTACAGGGCCTGATGGCCGGCGACCCGGTCGCCGATGGGGTCATGGCCCGCAGCGACGTCCCCGCTGGCCACAAGGTGGCGGTCCGGCCGGTGCGCGCGGGAGAGGCGGTGCGCAAGTATGGCTGGCCGATCGGCCGGGCGACGGCGGACATCCTGCCCGGCGACCACGTCCACACGCACAATGTGGCGACAGCGCTCGAGGGGCTCGACGCCTATGCCTATGAGCCGACGCCGACTGAGCCCCTGCCCCCGCCGCGCGAGCAGACCTTCATGGGGTACCGCCGCAAGACCGGCCGCGTCGGGACACGGAACGAGATCTGGATCCTGTCCACCGTCGGCTGCGTCTCGCGGACCGCGCAGAAGATCGCCGAGCGGGCCAACCGGCTGTTCGAAGGCCGCGTGGACGGGGTGCATGCCCTGACCCACCCCTTCGGCTGCTCGCAGCTCGGCGGGGACCTCGAGGCGACCCGGCGGATGACGGCGGCGCTCGCCGGCCACCCCAATGCGGGCGGGGTGCTGATCATCGGGCTGGGCTGCGAGAACAACCAGCTCTCCGCCCTGCTGGAGAGCGCGCCTCACCTGGATCGGGAGCGGCTGCGGTCCTTCACCACCCAGGTGGCCGAGGACGAGTACGAGGCGGGGCTGCAGGCGGTCGAGGAACTGGTCCGGGTCGCGGAGCAAGACCGGCGCGAACCCTGCCCCGTCTCGGATCTGGTGATCGGCCTGAAGTGCGGCGGCTCCGACGGGCTTTCCGGCCTGACCGCCAACCCGCTGGTGGGGCGCATCGCCGACAAGGTTTGCGCGGCCGGCGGCTCGGCCATCCTGACCGAGATCCCGGAGATCTTCGGGGCCGAGCGGCTGCTGATGGCCCGCGCCGAAACCGAGGCCGTCTACGCGGACGTGGCCGCGGTGGTGAACGACTTCAAGGGCTACTTCCTGGCCCATGGCGAGCCGGTCAGCGAGAACCCCTCGCCGGGCAATATCGCGGGCGGAATTACAACTCTGGAGGAAAAGTCGCTCGGGGCCGTCCAGAAGGCCGGCCGGGCGCCCGTGACGGAAGTGGTCCGCTACGGCGGCCAGATCGCCGGCAAGCCGGGCGTCGCCCTGCTCGAGGCGCCCGGCAATGACGCCGTCTCCTCAACGGCGCTCACCGCCGCGGGGGCCACGGTGATCCTGTTCACCACCGGACGGGGGACGCCGCTCGGCTTCCCGGCGCCCACCCTGAAGCTCGCCACCAACTCAGGTCTCGCTCAGCGCAAGCCGCACTGGATCGACTTCGACGCCGGCCGCATCGCCGCTGGCCAGACCCTGGACGAGGCCGCCGACGCCTTGATGGACCTCGTGGTCGCCACCGCCTCCGGCCAGCCCACCCGGGCCGAGGAGAACGGGGAGCGGGAGATCGCACTCTGGAAGCGGGGCGTGACGCTTTGAGCCGGCCGCGCCTTTCCAATGCGACCCTCCACCTCGTCCCGGACCACGTGGAGCGTCCCGCCTACGACCGCGCGGCGGCGGCCCTCGGCGTGGTGCACTTCGGCCCCGGCGCGTTCCACCGCGCGCACCAGGCCTGGTACTTCGATGAGATGCTGAAGGCCGGCGGCGCCTTCGCCGTTTGCGGCGTCGCGGTTCGCTCGTCGGATGTCGAGGATGCGCTGGCGCCGCAGGACGGGCTCTACACCCTGGCTGAGCGGGAGGCCGAGCCGCGCCTTCGGGTGATCGGCTCGATTAAGGCGGTGCTCACCGCGCCGCGGGCGCCGGAGCGCGTGCTGGCGCGGCTGGCGGACCCGATGGTCCGCATGGTCACCTCGACTGTAACCGAGAAGGGCTACTGCCTGACCCCGGCCGGCGACCTGGACCTCGAGCACCCGGACATCCGTCGGGACCTCGCGGGCGATCGCCATCCGGTCAGCTTCCCGGCGTGGCTCGCGGCTGGCCTGGCGGCCCGACGCGCCGCCGGGCTCGCCCCCTTCGTCGCCGTCAGCTGCGACAACCTCTCGGACAACGGCAAGCGGCTGCGCCGGGCGGTGGCGCAGTTCGCCGAGGCGAAGGGCGACCGCGACCTTGCCGCCTGGATCGCCGGCGAGGTCCGCTTCCCGTCGACCATGGTGGACAGCATCACGCCCGCCACCGACGACGACCTGCGGGCCCGGGTGGGCGACGAACTGGGACTGGAGGACGCCTGGCCGATCCAGCGCGAGCGGTTCGTGCAGTGGGTGGTGGAGGACGAACTCGGGGGCGACGCAGAGGCCTTCGCGGCGGCCGGCGTCACCCTGACCCGTGACGTGGCGGCGTTCGAGAAGGCGAAGCTGCGGCTGCTGAATGGCGCGCACTCCACCCTGGCCTACCTGGGTCTGGGGCTCGGCCACGAGACGGTGGCCCAGGCGATGGCCGATCCGCGGCTCTCCGCCTTCGTGGAACGCATGATGCGGCAGGACATTGCGGCCACCCTGCCCGCCACCGCTGGCCTCGACCTCTCCGCCTATATCGCGGCGGTGCTGCAGCGCTTCCGCAATCCCGCCATCGCCCACCGCCTGGCGCAGATCGCCTGGGACGGCTCGCAGAAGCTGCCGTTCCGCATCCTGGAAACCACCGCCGAGGCGCTGGCCGCCAGGCGGCCGGTAGACCGACTGGCGACCGCCATCGCCGCCTGGGCGCGCTTCATACGGGCGCGCGCCCAGGCCGGGGAGTCGATCACCGATCCGATGGCCGACACACTGCTGGACCTCGGCAAGCGGATGAGGGGCGACCCGGCGTCCGACCTCGCCCCGCTGCTGGCGCTGAGCTCAGTCTTCCCGCCCGCCGTGACACAGGCCCCCGCGTTCCGCGTGGCGGTCGAGACCGCCTACGGCCGCCTCGAAGTGGATTCCGCCCAGGCGTTAGCCGTCTGATCGTCCCGCAGCCTCACCTTGATTTGAAAATGACACCGGTTTCCTATACCCCTGCTGAGACACCAGAAGACCGGCCGCAGGGCGGGAGGATGAGCGTTTTGACGAAGCCGGCGGCCACAACCATGCCAGAGGGCGCCGCCCTCGCCATCGCCCGGCGATTCGTCGATGCGAGAACGGGCGGCGAGGCTGTGACCACCTTCCCGGGGCCGCTGCCGCAGACCCTCGCCGAAGGGTACGAAACCCAGGAGGCCGCCATCGGGCTATGGCCTGGCGAGGTGGTCGGCTGGAAGATCGGCAAGGTGCCGCCCGCCGTTCAGGCGGAGGTGGGCGAGACCCGCCTCGTGGGACCCATCTTCGAAGGCCGGGTGCAGCAGCCCGCACCGGGCGAGGCCGGGACGTTCCGGACCATCCCTGGCGGCTTCGCCGCCGTCGAGGCCGAGGTGGTCATCCGCCTGGCCAAGGATGCGCCGGCCAACAAGTACGAGTGGACCCCTGAGGAGGCGGCCGAGCTCGTTGCTGAGATGCTGATAGGCTGCGAGATGGCCGGCAGCCCGCTCGCCACCATCAACGAGCTGGGGCCGCGGGTCGTCGTCTCCGACTTCGGCAACAACGCCGGCCTGATCCTCGGTCCGCCGATCCCCGGCTGGCGCGAACGCGCGCCCGAGAGCCTGACCTGCCGCACCCTGGTGAACGGCGTCGAAGTGGGAACCGGCTCGGCCGGCAACCTCGAAGGCGGTCCGCTGGGCTGCCTTGCCTGGATTCTGGGCCACACCGCCCGTCGCGGCCGACCGCTGCGGGCCGGGGCGCTGATCACCACCGGCCAACTGACCGGCATCCACGACGTGGCGCCGGGGGACCGAGCCGTCATCGACTTCGGCGCGCTGGGGCAGGTGCTTTGCACCGCCACCGACGCCCGCAACAAGTAAGAACATAACCAGGGAGGATGCCCGTGACCGCTGAGGCGCAAGGGGCGCAGCCGATCGCCGTCAAGGTCGGCAACTATCGCTGGATCATCGTCGCCCTGCTCTTCACGGCGATGGTGATCAACTACGTGGACCGGCAGATGCTGGGCCTGCTGAAGCCGACCCTCGAGAAGGAGCTCGGCTGGAGCGAGACCACCTATGCCGACATCGTCTTCTGGTTCCAGGCCGCCTATGCGTTGAGCTACGCCGTCTTCGGCCGGTTCGTGGACCGCATCGGCGCGCGGATGGGCTTCGCCGCGGCCTTCATCATCTGGACCATAGGCCACATCAGCTGCGCCTTCGCCAAGTCGGCCGGCGGCTTCATCGCCGCGCGCGTGGTGCTGGGCATCGGCGAGGGTGGCGGCTTCCCGGCCGGCATCAAGGCGGTCACCGAGTGGTTCCCCAAGAAGGAGCGCGCCTTCGCAACCGGCGTGTTCAACGCCGGCACCAACATCGGCGCCATCGTCACCCCGCTGGTGGTCCCCGGCATCGTGCTGACCATGGGCTGGCAGGCGGCCTTCATCATCACCGGCGTGGTCAGCCTCGTCTGGCTGCCGGTCTGGTGGTTCGTCTACAAGCGCCCGCGCGAGCAGTCGAAGCTGTCGGCCGCCGAACTCGCCTACATCGAGCAGGATCCTGCCGACCCGGTCCAGCACGTGCCCTGGAGCAAGCTGATCCGGGTCAAGGAAACCTGGGCCTACGCGCTTGGCAAGTTCCTGATCGACCCGATCTGGTGGATGTACCTGTTCTGGCTGCCGGACTTCCTCTCCAAGCGCTATGGCCTGGACCTGAAGACCTTCGGCCCGCCGCTGATCGCCATCTACCTGCTGTCCGACTTCGGCAGCGTGGGCGGCGGCTGGCTCTCTTCTCGCTTCATGCAGCGGGGCATGAGCATCAACGCCGCGCGCAAGCTGACCATGCTGATCTGTGCGGTCTGCGTGACGCCGATCGCCTTCGCGATGTACGCCGACAACGTCTGGCTGGCGGTGGGCATCATCGGCCTGGCGACGGCGGCCCACCAGGGCTTCTCGGCCAACCTCTACACCCTGCCCTCCGACGTCTTCCCGCGCGCCGCCGTGGGCTCGGTGATCGGCATCGGCGGCATGATCGGCGGCATCGGCGGCATGGCCATGTCCAAGTACGCCGGCTGGGTGCTGGAGAAGATCGGCAGCTACACCCCGATCTTCGTCGTGGCCGCCTCGGCCTACCTGCTGGCCCTGCTGGTGGTGCACCTGCTCAGCCCGCGCATGACGCCGGCCAAGCTGGACTAAGGCGCGGAACAACCCGGCTCCAAGGCGGCGGTCCAGCCAGGCTGGGCCGCCGTTCTTGTTTGCGCACGGCGCTCGCGTCACTGAAGGATCCGGCCAGGGGGGACGCGATGACGACACGCCGCTTCACCGGAACCGACGGCTACGCCCAGGAGGCCGCGGCGGCATTTGACCGCTACGACGCGCTCCCCTTTGAGCACGTCCACCGCGCCGCCCTGCACCTCTTCCCGGAACGCCCCTCTCGCGTGCTCGACATTGGAGCGGGCACAGGCCGCGACGCCGGCTGGTGGGTGGCGCGCGGCGCGCGAGTGGTCGCCGCCGAGCCCACCGACGAGCTTCGGGAGCCCGCTCGGCTCAGGCATCCCTCTCCCGCCATCACCTGGCTAGGCGACGGACTGGCGGAGCTTTCCGCGGTGCATGCCCTGCAGCTGACCTTCGAGCTGGTCATGTGCACCGGCGTCTGGATGCACCTGGACCAAGCCGAGCGCCGGCGGGCCATGAGGGCCACGGCTCCGCTGCTCGGCCCCGCCGGCCAGCTCTCCATCTCCCTACGCCACGGACCCGTTCCGGAAGGCCGGCGCATGTTCGAGGTCACAGGGGCCGAGACACGAGCCCTGGCGGCGGAGCATGGCCTGAACTGCCGGCTCGAGGTGGACCAGGAGTCGATCCAGCCCAGCAACCGCAACGCCGGCGTGACCTGGACCTACCTCCTATTCGAACGGTCTTGTCAGCGGGCGAGCCAGCCGCCGTCCACCGGCACCACGGCGCCGTGCATGTAGTCGGCCGCGGCGCTGGCCAGGAACACCGCCGCGCCGCCCAGGTCCTCGGGCCGGCCCCAGCGGCCGGCCGGGATGCGGGCCAGGATATCCTTGTTGCGGCTCTCGTCGGCGCGCAGCGCCTCGGTGTTGTTGGTGGCGAAATAGCCGGGCGCGATGGCGTTGACGTTGATCCCCTTGGCCGCCCACTCGTTGGCCAGCAGCTTGGTAAGGCCCGCGATGCCGCTCTTGGACGCCGTGTAGGACGCCACCCGAATGCCGCCCTGGAAGCTCAGCATCGAGGCGATGTTGATGATCTTCCCCGCGCCCTTCTCCACCATCACCCGGGCCGCGGCCTGGCTGAGGAAGAAGGCCGACTTCAGGTTCACGTCGATCACCGCATCCCAGTCCGCTTCGGTGAACTCCAGGGCGTCGGCGCGGCGGATGATGCCGGCGTTGTTCACCAGGATATCGAGCCCGCCCAGACCGTCGACCGTCTCGCGCACGATCCTTCCGATCGGTTCGGTGGAGCCCAGATCCGCGCCAATCGCCAGGAACCGGCGGCCGGTGGCCTCCACGACCTTCTGGGTCTCGTCCATGGCTGAGCGGCCCACGGCGGCCACGTCCGCGCCAGCGCTCGCCAGGGCCACGGCGATCGCCTGGCCAAGGCCGGTGTTGGCGCCCGTGACCACCGCCACCTTGCCGGCGAGGCTGAACAGTTCGGTGCTCATGGCGCGACGCCTACTTCAGCTGGCAGATGTCGAGGACGTTCATGTCGGTGTAGTCGAGGTTCTCGCCGCCCATGGCCCAGATGAAGCCGTAGGCCGAGGTGCCCGCGCCCATGTGGATGGACCACGGCGGGGAGATCACCGCCTCGTTGTTGCTCATCACCACGTGGCGCATGGCGTCCGGCTCGCCCATGAAGTGGAAGACGCGGTTATCGCCCTCGAGGCCGAAGTAGAAGTAGATCTCGCTGCGCCGGTCGTGGAGGTGCGGCGGCATGGTGTTCCAGACGCTGCCCGGCTTCAGGATGGTGACGCCCAGCAGCAGCTGCGCCGACTTGCACACGCCCGGGATGATGTACTGGTAGATGGTCCGCTCGTTCGACTGCTCGGGCGTGCCGCGCTCCAGCGGGTTGGCCTTGTCGATCGAGATGTGCTGCGCCTCGAGGCGCACGTGGCAGGGCAGCGAGACCAGGTAGAACAGCGCCGGAGCGGCGGCGTCGGCGCTCTCAAAGGTCACCGTCTCCGAGCCCATCGGCACGTAAAGGCCGTCGCGCGGGGCGAGCTCGAAGACCTGGCCGTCCACGGAGATGCGGCCGGCGCCGCCGACGTTCACCACGCCGAGCTCGCGCCGCTCCAGGAACGGGTGGCCCTTGGCCGATTCCGGCTCGCTCTGCACCGGCAGGGTGAGAGCCGCCGACGTCGGGGCGGCGCCGCCGATCACGAAGCGCTCGTTGTGTGAATAGTTCAGGCTGATCCGGCCCGGCTGGAACAGGCCGCCGACCAGATACCGGTCGCGCAGCGTCTGGTTGTCCACACCGGCCATCATGTCCGGGTGCGTCGCGTGATAGACCTTGTCAAACATCGGCTCACTCCCTGTCGGGAGCTTTGGTAACCGGTGTCATACGGCTCCGCAATGGGTTGGGGGCCGTTTGAGGCCGGCGTTCAGCGCCGGCCGGAGGTCTTTCGGGAGAACACGCGCGGGGGGTTTACGGCCGCCGGGAGGCCGGTGTCCGGCCGCGCCCAGCGCCACTCGTAGGGGCGCAGCCACACCCAGCCGCCTTCGCTTAGGCGTCGGGGCGCCAGCGCATAGCTCCGGATCCACGGCGTCTCGCTTACGTCACTCACAACTCGACCCGACTCAGAATGGTGTCCCTGCGAACCATCCTAGACGAGACGGCGCCGACGCGCTGCGTCCCCAGGGTCACAGATTGTGGGCGAGCCGCTTGTCCCTGTTGATAGAGGCCGCCGCCGCCAGGTGGCAGAGGATGGTGATCACGATGATCGGCACGAGGGCGATGAAGCCCACGGCCAGGGAATCCTCGCCGTACTGCGGCTTCGCCCAGTCCGAGATCCGACCCACGTAGACGGGGCCGACGCCCAGCCCGACCAGGTTGAGGATGAACAGCAGCACCGCGCCGGAAATGGTCCGGCGGGCCGGCGGCACGGCGTTCTGGACCACGGTGAGGGCCGGCGCGAGATACATGTTGTTGAGCAGCGCCGGGACGGCGATGAACAGCAGAGCCAGGGGCCAGGTGGGCGCCCAGACGATGCCGAACCAGAACGGGATGGTGATGGCGAAGGCGATCGCCGGCACCCAGGCGAACCAGCGGCGATCCTTCCGGCCGAGCCGGTCCACCAGCCAGCCAGCGGCGAAGGTGCCGATCATGCCGGTGACGCCCAGCACCAGCGAATAGTAGTTGGCCACCTCCGCCAGGGTCATCCCCTTCACCCGGATCAGGAACGGGGCGTTCCAGTTGAGGGCGGCGTAGCCCACGAAGGCGCTCATGGCGCTGGAGATCGCCGTCAGGATCAGGGTGCGCTGCTGGAAGAAGCCGCCGATCGCCTGGAAGAGCGGCGGCGCCGGCTCATGGCTCTCGCCCTCGCCGAGCACGTCGAAAGCGCCGCGCTTGGGCTCGCGGATCAGCAGCAGCAGCAGGACGGCCATGACCAGGCCGGGAATGCCCATGGCGTAGAAGGCCGTACGCCAGCCGTACGCCTCGGCGATGCGGCCGGCCGCGAAGGCGCCGATCATCGAGCCCGCGGGCACCCCCAGGGAGTAGATGGCCAGCGCCGTGCCGCGCTTCTCGGGCGGAAAGTAGTCGCTGATCAGCGAGTAAGACGGCGGGGAGCCGCCGGCCTCGCCGATGCCCACGCCCATCCGGAAGAGCGCCAGCTGCACGAAGTTCGTGGCCGTGCCGCAGAGGGCGGTGAACAGGCTCCAGAGCGCGCAGGCGCCGGAGATGATCCAGACGCGCTTCGCCCGGTCCGCCAGCCACGCCACCGGCAGGCCGAAGGTGGTGTAGAAGGCCGCGAAGGCGATGCCCCCCAGCATGCCGAGCTGGGTGTCGCTGAGGTTGAGGTCCTTCCTGATCGGCTCGGCCAGGATGGCCACGATCTGCCGGTCGAGGAAGTTCAGGGTGTAGACGACCGCCAGGACGAAGACGACGAGATAGCTGTAGCTCAGGCTCGACGGACGGCCTGCAGGCGCGGCGGTGGTCATGCGGAAAACTCCCCCTGGACCTCCGGCGCGGCCAGTCTTCTGGCTTCGAAGCGCCGGTATGCGTTTCCTTCGAAAGGCCTTGTGGCATGGGGCGTTGAGGTCGCCAAGAGGGCGCAGGAGGGCGGCGGTTGCGCATGGCCACGCTTGCGCGGGCGGCGATCTGGGGAGAGAAGCGCGACCTCGTGAGTTAAACCTTTAGCGTGCCCGTGGATCCGCCCTTCCCACCTTCCGCTTCCGCGTCCCAGGCCGAGCGGGTGAGCGCCGGCGACTGGGCGTCGACGCCGCTGGGCGAGCGCGCGCAGTGGCCCGCCTCGCTGCGGACCCTGGTCGCCTTCGTGCTCGCCAGCCGCCAGCCGGCCTTCCTGCTCTGGGGCCCGCGGCGGACGGTGATCTACAACGACGCCTACGCGCCGATCCTCGGCGACAAGCATCCGGCGGCGCTTGGCCGGGCGTTCTTCGACATCTGGCCGGAGGTGCGCGACGAGATCGGCCCGGTCATCGACGCCGCCTACGCCGGCCAGGCGAGCTTCTTCGAAGACCTGCCGGTGATCCTCGAGCGCAACGGCGCCGCCGCGCCAGCCTGGTTCACCTTCTCCTACACGCCCGCGACCGGCGACACGGGTTCGGTGGAGGGCGCGCTGTGCATCTGCCGCGAAACCACCGAGGCGGTGCTCGCCGAGCGCAGGTCGGCGTTCCTGCTCGAGCTGGAGCGGCGGTTGCGTCCCCTCACCGCTCCGCGGGAGATCATCGCCGAGGCCCAGCGGGCCCTGGGCGAGCATCTGGGGGCCAGCCGGGTCGGCTATGGCGACGTCGCGGAGGACGAGCGCTTCTTCACCACGGAGCACAACTGGACGGACGGCACGGTGGAGCATCACAGCGGCCTGCACGATCTGGCCGCCTTCGGCCCGCCCGTGCTCGCCGCGATGCGCCATGGCCAGACGCTGCGGGTCAACGACGCCACCACGGAACCGGCCTTCGCCGCACCGGAGGTGCAGGCGGCCTTCGCCGGCCTGGAGTTGAAGGCCTCACTGGTGGTGAGCCTGGTGAAGGGCGGTCGCCTCACCGCCGCCCTCTACGTGCACCAGAGCACGCCGCGCTGGTGGACCGACGACGAGGCGCGTCTGGTGGAGGAGGTCGCGGAGCGCACCTGGTCGGCGGTGGAGCGGGCCCGCGCCGAGAGCGCGCTGCGCAACAGCGAGGCGCGGTTCCGCGAGTTCTTCGAGACCGCCGGCGACGCCATCTTCGTGGAGGACGCGGACGCCCGGTACGTGGAGGTCAACGCCGCCGCCTGCCGGCTGCTGGGCTACAGCCGCGAGGAGCTGCTCTCCATGCGCGTCGAGGACGTGATGGGGCCGGAGAACATGCCGCGGGTGCTGGCCTGGCGCGCCTCGCCCCACCGCGAGCGGCCGGCGATGAGCGAATGGCGCGTGCGCCGCAAGGACGGCAGCCTCGTGGACGTGGAGATCAGCGCCGGGGTGCTCGCGGGCGGCGGCGTGGAAGCCGTCGTGCGCGACATCACCGCCCGGCGCGCGGCCGAAGCGCGTCAGCGGCTGATGATGAACGAGCTGAACCACCGGGTGAAGAACTCGCTGGCCACCGTCCAGGCGATCGCCGCCCAGACCCTGGGCGGGGACACGCCGGAGCCCACGCGCCGGGCCTTCACCGATCGGCTGATTGCGCTGGCCCAGGCCAACGACATCCTGATCGCGGAGGAGTGGGCGGGGGCGAGCCTCGCCGCCATCGCGCGGCAGGTGGCCAGCCCGCACAGCGATCCCGCCAGGCCGGATCGGTTTTCCTGCGAAGGTCCCGAGCTGCAACTGCCGCCGAAATCGGCCACGGCCCTGGCCCTGGCGCTCCACGAGCTGGCCACCAACGCCGCCAAATACGGCGGCCTCTCGCTCCCGGACGGCCAGGTCGAACTCACCTGGGCGATCGACGCCGAAGCGGACGAGCTGCGTCTGGTGTGGCGCGAGCGCGGCGGCCCGCCCGTCCGTGCGCCGGACCGGGCCGGCTTCGGCACCCGACTGATCCGCCGCGGCCTGGCCGCCGAGCTGCAGGCCAAGGTGGAGCTGGACTACGCCCCGGACGGGCTGGTGTGCACGGTGCGCGCTCCCCTGCCCCGTCCGGCGCCGACCCCCGTCCTTTAGCGCTTCAGGCTCCGCTCGACCCAGTCAAGCTGCGCCTTCAGGTGTTGCTCGCGCACCTGCACGCCGGCCACGCCGAACTCGATGGAGCTTTCCTTGGGCGCAAACCGCGGCCAGGCCGGGCCGCCCGCGCTGTCGGGGTCGCCCCGCTTGGCGAAGGCGGCCCAGTAGGCGTTCATCGCCCGTGAAACCGGCAGGTCCTCGGCGACGAACTTCTGCTTCGCTCCGCCCCAGACGTACTTGATCTCGGCCGTATGGGCCGCGCCCAGCGAGGTCGCCCGATCGGCCGGCGTGACGTAGGAGAAGTAGTAGAGCCAGGCCGGCGCCCCCGCCTGGGAATGGATGCGCGCCAGGTTGCGGTCAGGCTCGGTGATGAACTGGGCGGTGGCCAGGCGGTGGACGATGCGGGCCCTGTCGCCAGTGTTGTCGGGGTCGAAGGCGGCGAGCATCGACGGCCGGGCGGCCTCGGGCACCAAGTCGAGCTGGGCGGGCTGGGGGCGGAAGAGGCTGGCCTCGTTGGAATTGCCGCCGAGGATCAGCGGGACCTTGGCCTGTCGTCCCGCCGCGAAGCCTTCGGCTATGCCGCTCGTGATGATTTTGCCGTCGAGTATCGGCGAGGGCCGCCCGGGCGCCGTCAGGCCGCCGCCGACCGGCAGCGCCGTGAGCGGCAGCTTGCGGAGCGCCGCGGCGGCCTCGGGCCCGGAGCCCTGCACGCCCGCCTTCTCCGCCAGCTGCACGGCGGTGGCCTCGGCGACCGCCAGCGGTGTCGGCTGGTGACGCGCGAACCCCGACTGGGAGATCGCCTTGTGGAACAGACCCCGGGCGTCCGGCGTCAGCATCAGATAGAACACCGAGATCGCCCCGGCCGACTCTCCGAAGATGGTGACGTTCTTCGGGTCGCCACCGAAGGCCCCGATGTTCTGCTGCACCCACCTGAGCGCCGCGATCTGGTCCATGATCCCGTAGTTGCCCGTGGGCCCCTCGCGGGTCAGCGCCGGATGCGCGAACCAGCCGGCCCGCCCGAGCCGGTAGTTCAGGCTGACGGTGATCACCCCCTGCTTGGCGAACTCGGTCCCGTCGTGCTCGGCCCCGAAGGCGCCGATGCTGTTGCCGGTGACGAAGGCGCCGCCGTGGATCCAGACCATCACCGGCAGCTTCGCGCCGGCCTTCGCGTTGGCCGGGCGGGTGACGTTCACGAACAGGCAGTCCTCGGACTGGGTGCAATTCGCGCCAGGCTTGGTCGCGTCCCGCACCACCGTCCACTCGGCGGGCGCGGCCGGCGGGCGCCAGCGCAGGTCGCCGACAGGCGGTGCGGCGTAGGGGATCCCCTGGAAGACGGCGACCCCGTCCGCGGCCGCCCCGCGCACCGCGCCCTGGGCGGTCTTCACCACCGGGCCGGCCGCCGCGGCGGCGGCGGCGGGCGCGGTCTGCGCCCCGCTAGGTGCGGCGGCGAGCATGGCAAGGGCCGCCGCTGCGGCCAGGACGCGTCGAAAAGTCATGATTTCCCCCGGAGGACAGCCTCCGGTCTGCCGCCGGAGCATACCCATTGTTCTACGCAAGCATGGGCCGCGTAAAGCCCTGCTCGCAGCGGGCGGCGGTAACAGGACTCAACATCCGGAGTTCTTGTGATAATCCACGCTCAAGCCGGGCGGCTGTGCAGGATCTGGATCCCTGGGGGGCCATGACGAAGTCGAAGCGCGCGGGGCGTCGCCCCTGCCCCACCGGAGCGGCCGCGGCCGCGCTCCTTGCCGCCGCGTGGGCCGGCGCAGCCCGCGCCCAGGACAGCTTTCAGCTCGCCAGCGCACCCGCCGCTCAGGCGCTCGGCGAGCTGTCGATCGACGAGCTCTCAGAGATCAGCATCACCTCGGTCTCGAAGCGGCCCGAGGCGATCAGCCACGCGGCCTCCTCGGTCTATGTGATCACCAACGACGCCATCCGGCAGGCCGGGGCGCTCACCATCCCCGAGGCCCTGCGGCTTGCGCCCAACCTCGAGGTCATGCGGATCGACGCCCTCGACTACTCGATCACCGCCCGCGGCTTCGCGGGCTTCGAGTCGGCCAACAAGCTGCTGGTGCTGATCGATGGGCGCAGCGTCTACACCCCGCTGTTCTCGGGCGTGGACTGGGACCAGCACCACGCCCTCCTGGACGACCTCGACCGCATCGAGGTGATCAGCGGCCCGGGCGGCACGCTCTGGGGCGCCAACGCGGTCAACGGGGTGGTGAACATCACCTCGCGCAGCGCCTTCGACACCCAAGGCGGCTTGGCCGTGGCTGACCTCGGCACGCTGGATAGCGACGTGCGCCTGCGGTACGGGGCCCAGCTGGGCGACTCTGGGGCCGGCCGGGTTTACGCCACCGCCTTCAAGCGCGGCGACCTGGAGCGCGCCACCGGGGCCCGCGCCGATGACGGCTGGGACGGCTGGCAGGCCGGGTTCCGCACCGACTGGGCGCTTGGCGCCAACACCTTCACGGTCCAGGGCGACCTGCAGGATGCGGCGATCGACCAGAGCCAAGGCTTCACGGCCGGATACGTCCGCGGCGGCAATCTGCTCGGTCGCTGGACGCGCCGCTTCAACGACGGCGCGGCGCTCGAGGTGCAGGCCTACTACGACGAGATCAAGCGCGAGGCGCGCGCGCTCCACGACGAGTTGCGGGTCTGGGACCTGCAGGCCCAGCACGCCTTCAGCTTCGGCGGTCGGCACTCGATGGTGGTGGGGGCCGGCTATCGGATAACCAAGGACGAGTTCCGCACTCTGGCCGACCCCCAGCTGCTGGCGCCGCCTCGGCGGCGCGTGGATATCGGCAATGTCTTTGCCCAGGACGAGATCGCGCTTCGTCCCAACCTGCTGCTGACGCTCGGCCTGAAGCTCGAGACCAACGACTACACCCAGGCCGAGTGGATGCCGAACGCCCGGCTCGGTTGGCGTTTGTCGGATCGGCAGTTCTTCTGGGGGGCCGTGTCGCGGGCCATCCGCAACCCCTCGCGCATCGAGCGCGACTTCACCATCGCGGGCCTGGTGGAGCCCGGACACATGGGTTCGGAAAAGCTGGTGGCGTACGAGGCGGGCTATCGCGGCCGGGTCACCGACGCCGCCACCCTATCGGTCACCGCCTACTACCACGACTACGACGAACTGCGGACCAATGAGAACGTGCCGGGCCGCACCCCACCCATCTTCGTGGGCAACACCATGGAGGGCGAGACCTGGGGGGTGGAGGCCTGGAGCGAGGTGCAGGTGACCCCCGCCTGGCGGGTCAGCCTCGGCGGCTCTCTGCTGCGCAAGGACTTCCGCCTGAAACCCGGCAGCCGGGACGTGGCGCGCTTCGAAGCGGCGGGCGCGGATCCGTCCTGGTGGCTGAAGGCGCGGTCGCATTTTCGCCTGACCGATCGCGTCAGCCTCGACCTGGCGGTGCGCGCCTACGATGACGTCCCGCGCCTGACCGCCTCGGGCTACGTCGGAACGCCCGGCTATGCGGAGGCGAGCGCGCGCCTCGCCTGGCGCGTCACCGACCAGTTCGAGCTTTCCCTCACCGGCCACGACCTCCTGCACGAGCGGCACGCCGAGGCGAGCGAGACGCGACGAACGGAGGTCCCGCGGAGCGCCTTCGTCACCCTGCGCTGGACGCCCTGAGTGCGGCGCACGCGGCGAGCCCTGGCCCAATGGGCGGCGGCTGCCGCAGCGCTCGGCTGCGCGCTCGCCCCCATGGGTGCGGCCGCTCAGCCGCTGGAATACGCGGTCAAGGCCGCCTTCCTGACCAAGTTTGCGGCCTTCGTCAGCTGGCCGGGCGGCGCGGCCCCGCCGGTGCGGATCTGCGTCGTCGGTGACGACCCGTTCGGGACCGCGCTGGAAGCGGCCGCGGGCGGGGCGGCGGTGGTGCGCCGGATGACCGTCGCCGACCGTGGCGCGGGCTGCCATGTGCTCTACGCCGCCGGCTCTTCGCGCCAGTCCGTAGCCCAGACCCTGGCCGCCGTGCGGGGCGCGCCGGTGCTGACCGTCACCGACGCCGCTCGCGGCCCGGCGCGCGGCGTCATCCACTTCGTCGTCTTCCAGGACCGGGTCCGCTTCCACATCGATGCGGGCCAGGCGGCGCAGGGCGGCCTCACGATCAGCTCCAAGCTGCTGGCGCTCGGCCTTTCGGTGAAACGATGAGACCGGCCCTTCCCGCCCCCTCCGAGCGGCGTCACCTCAACCTCGCCTGGCTGGGGGCGCTGGCGCTGCTGGCGCTCGGTCTGCTGCTCGGCGCGCGGGCGGAGTCCGTCTACCGCGCCCAGGCGGCCCGCGCGGCCGGGGTGCAGGCCGAGATCCTGGCGGCGAGCGTCACCGCCGCCCTCGCCTTCGACGACCGCCCGGCCATGCGCGAGTACGTCGACGCCCTTCGAGCCAACCGCCGCATCGCCGCCGCGGGCGTGTACGACTCCGAGGGGCGCCCGCTGGTGACCTACGCCCGCTCGCCCGCGGCCCCGCCGCCCGCCCAGCTGGGCGCGGCGGGGGCCCACTACCGCGGCGGCGGCGCCGAAGTGACCGTGCCGGTGTCTGAGCAGGGCCTCACCATGGGCGGCGTCTACCTGCGCACGGAGCCCGAGCCGTTCGGCGACGTGCTCGGCCGCCACGGCGCGCTCGCACTTCTGACCTTGATGGCCTTCCTGATGCTGGGGCTCGTCACCCGCGCGGCGGCCCAGTTGCAGCGCCGGGCCGGTGAGCTGGCGCAGGCGAACGAGCGGTTGACGGTGGAGATGCGCGAGCGCGCGCGGGCCGAAGAGGCGCTGCGGCAGAGCCAGAAGATGGAGGCGCTGGGACAGCTCACCGGCGGGATCGCCCACGACTTCAACAACCTGCTGCAGGTCGTCCAAGGCGCCTTCGAGCTGATCCGGCGCAAGCCGGACGACGCCGCCCGGGTGGGCGCATGGGCCGAGAACGGACTTCAGGCGGCTGAGCGCGGCGCGAGCCTTACCCGCCAGCTGCTGGCCTTCTCCCGCGCTCAGAAATTGGAGCTGCGTCCGTTCATTGTGGCGGAGCTGGTCGACGAAATGCGCGAGCTGATCACCAGGAGCCTCGGCTCCGACATCGAGCTGGTCTTCGACCTCGACCACGAGCGCGTGCGGGTGCTCTCGGACCGCACTCAGCTGGAACTCGCGGTGCTCAACATGGCGATCAACGCCCGTGACGCCATGCCCGAAGGCGGACGACTGACCATCGCCACGCGCGTGGTGGAGATCGCGCAGGGCCACCCGGTCCTGCCGCCCGACACCTATGTGGAGCTAAGCGTCTCCGACACCGGCGCCGGCATGGCTCCGGAAGTGGCCGAGCGCGCCTTTGATCCCTTCTTCACCACCAAGGGGGTCGGCAAGGGCACCGGACTTGGCCTGTCTCAGGTCTACGGAGTGGCGCGCCAGGCCGGCGGCGCCGCACAGATCGAAAGCGCGCCGGGGCAAGGGACGACGGTCCGGCTGCTGCTGCGCCGCTCGGCCGCCGATGCAGACGCCCCGGCCACGGCTCCGGCCGCGCCAGGGACGGTGCTGGCGCCAGCCGGCGGCGCGACCATCCTGGTCGTGGACGACGATGGCGAGGTGCGCAACCTGGTGCGGGACACGTTGGAGTTGCTCGGCTACCGCGTGCTCACCGCAGACGGCGGCCACGCGGCGCTCGACCTGCTCGACCAGACGCGCCCCGACCTGGTGCTGATGGATTTCGCCATGCCCAACATGAACGGCGCCGAGGCCGCGGGCCTGGCCCGCCAGAAGTGGTCGGGCCTGCCGATCATCTTCGCCAGCGGATATGCCGACACCGCGGCGGTCGAGAGCGCCCTCGGGGGCCAGCCCGTGATCCTTCGCAAACCCTTCGAGATGGACGAGCTTGCCCGCGTGGTGGCCGAGGCCCTGCCGGCTTAGCGGCGGAGAGGCACCACCTTGGCGTCCGGCCGGACATCCGCCAGCGCGGCCTCGACCTTGCGGGCCAGCTCATCGTCGCGGAAGGGCTTCTGGATGATCCGGTCCTCGCCCACGTCGCGCAGCGCCTTCAGGTCGGCATAGCCGGTGATGAACAGCACAGGCAGGCCAGGCCGCAGCTCGACCGCCGCGCGCGCAGCCTCCACCCCGTTCATGCCCGGCATCGCATAGTCGGCGAGCAGGATGTCTATGCGCTGGTCGGAGCGCAGCACGTCGAGCGCCGCGCCGCCGCTGCCGGCCTCCACCACCGAGTAGCCCAGCTCCTGAAGCATGGCCGCGGTGATCTCGCGCACGGCGCTGTCGTCGTCCATGACCAGCACGGTGCGGGAGGCGGCGTTGGCCGGGCCGGCGGCTTGCGGCCGAACGTCCGCCTCCCGCCGCGCCACGCCCGCGGCGCGCGGCAGGTAGACCTTCACCGTGGTGCCCTCGCCGAGGGCGGTCTCGATGCGCACCCCGCCGCCGGACTGCTTGGCGAAGCCGTACACCTGCGCCAGCCCGAGCCCGGACCCCTTGCCCACTTCCTTCGTGGTGAAGAACGGCTCGAACGCCTTGGCCAGGACCTCGGGCGTCATGCCCGGACCGGTGTCGCTGACCGACAGCATGACGTACTCGCCCGGCGGCGGCTCTTCCGGCCGCGTGGGCTGGTTGGACAGGACCACGTTGGCCGTCTCCACCGTCAGGCCGCCGCCCACCTCCATGGCGTCGCGGGCGTTGATCGCTAGGTTGAGGATGATCAGCTCGATCTGCGTGGGGTCGACGAGCGCCGGCCAGAGGTCCGCCTTCAGCACGGACTCCAGGCGCACGCTGCCGCCCATCGTGGACTGCAGCAGGTCGCGCATCCCGGCCACGGTCTCGTTCAGGTCCACCGGCTTGGGTTCCAGCTTCTGCCGGCGCGAGAAGGCCAGCATCTGGGCGGTGAGCTTGGCGCCCCGCTCGGCGGCGGTTCGCATGTGGCTGATACGCTCGACGATAGGCCCGTCCACGCCCTGCCGGGCGAGCGCCTTCTCCACGAAGCCGATGTTGCCGAGGATGACCGTCAGCAGGTTGTTGAAATCGTGCGCCACACCCGAGGTAAGCTGGCCTACGGCCTCGAGGCGTTGCATCTGGCGAAGGGTCGCCTCGACCCGCTCCCGCTCCTCGATCTGGGCGGCGAGTTCCCGATTTCGCTCGGCCAGAGCTTCGGCGGCCGCCTTCTCGGCGGTGATGTCACGCCCGACGGCGTAGAACACGTCGCCCTCAGGCACCGCGGTCCACGACATCCAGCACCAGTCGCCGTCCGCCTTGCGCACGCGGTTCTCAAAGCGGCCGATCACCTCCCCGGCGGCCAGCCTGGCCACCACCACGGCCGTGTCGACGGCGTCGTCAGGGTGGATCAGCAGGTTGAAGTTGCTGCCCACGAGAGTCTCGGGCGGATAGCCCAGCACCGACTCCCAGGCCGGGTTCACCCGGCCCAGCCGGCCATCGATGCCGGCGACGGCGAAGAGGTCCTGCGAGAGCTGCCAGATCCGGTCGCGCTCGGCGGTGCGCTCGGCGACCTGCTGCTCGAGGTCCCCCGTCAGCCGCCGCAGGGCTTCCTGCGCCTGACGCTCCTCGTTGATGTCGCGGAGCACGCCCACCAGGCGTGTGCAGACGCCGCCCTCGAACTGCGCCTGGCCGCGGCTGGCGATCCAGCGCTCCACGCCATTGGGCGTGACCGCGCGGAACTCCTCCGCATAGGCGCCGCTGTTTTCATGGCTCCAGGTGATCGCCCGTCGGACCGCGGCATCGACCCGCTCGCGATCGTCCGGGTGCACCCCGCGCAGGAACAGCTCGTAGGTGATCGGGCTCTGCGCCGGGAGGCCGAAGAGGGCCCGGCAGCGGTCGTCCCACTCGGTGGCGCCGGTGCGGGGGTCGTAGTCCCACAGGCCAAGCTCAGCGCCTTCGATGGCGAGCCTTGCGCGCATTTCGCTGTGGGACAGCGCATCCTCGGCCTCGCGGCGAACCCGCCGTTCGCGAGCCTGCTCCAGCGCCCGCTCCACGGCGGTGGCCAGGCGCGTGAGGTTGCGCTTCATCACGTAGTCGGTGGCGCCACGCTTCAGCGCGTTGGTGGCGAACTCCTCGCCCACCACGCCCGAGACGAAGATGAACGGCGTCTCCGGCCGCAGGGCGCGGGAGATGTTGAGCGCGGACAGGCCGTCGAAGTCCGGAAGGGAGTAGTCGGCGAGGATCACCTCGCAGCCCCCCTCCTCCAGGGCGCTGACGAACTCCCGCCGGTTGACTACCCGTCGCAGGTTGAACCTCAGCTCAGCCTTGGCGAGGTGCGCCGCCAGGAGCTCGGCGTCGATCTCGCTGTCCTCCAGCAGGAGGATGCAGATCTCCCGCCCCGCGCCGCCGCCTTCGCTGTCAGGCATTGGCGGCGGTCCTTGGCGGAGGCTCGTTGAGGATGGCCCAGAACATGCCGAGGTCCTGGATGGCCTCGAAGAAGGCGTTGAAGTCCACCGGCTTCACCACGAAGGCGTTCACACCGAGCTCGTAGCTCCTCACCAGGTCCCGCTCCTCGCGCGAGGAGGTGAGCATCACCACCGGGATCTGGCGCCGCTGGCTGTCGCTCTTCACGCGCTCCAGCACCTCCAGCCCGTCCACCTTCGGCAGCTTCAGGTCGAGCAGCACCACGGCAGGATCGCCGGGGGTGCGGTCGGCGTGCTCGCCCTTGGAATAGAGGAAGTCCAGCGCCTCCGCGCCGTCCCGCGCCACGACGATGTCGTTGGCCAGCTGGCACTTGGCCAGCGCCGCCAGGGTGAGTTCCAGGTCCCGGGGATTGTCCTCCACCAGCAGGATCGGCCTCAGGTCAGCCACGCGGGGTATCTCCTTGTTGCGCCGTCTCGCGCTTGGGCAAAGTGAAGGTGAAGGATGCGCCTTGGCCCAGATGGCTCGCGGCCGCAATGGTCCCGCCGTGACGCTCGATGATCCGCTTGCAGAGCGCAAGGCCGATCCCGGTGCCTTCGAACTCCTCCGTCCGGTGCAGCCGCTGGAACACGCCGAACAGCTTGTGGGCGTAAGCCATGTCGAAGCCCACGCCATTGTCGATGACCGTGTAGGCCACCATAGCCCCGCGATCCTCGCCGCTGATCGTGATCTCGCTTCGCTCGCGCGGGGCCGAGTACTTCAGCGCGTTCTGGATCAGGTTCTGCAGAACCTGCCGCAGCATCGCCGCGTCGCCCCAGGCCCGCGGCAGCTCTCCGACGCGCCAGTCGATCTGCCGGCCGGCCAGGTCGGGCTCGACGCTGCGGCGAACCTCGGCCACCAACTTGGTCATGTCCACACGGTCCTTGGTGAGGCTCGCGCGGCCGAGCTGGGAGAAATTCAGCAGGTCGTCCACCAGGCGACCGGCCGACAGGGCGGCGTCCTGGATGCTCTGCAGGTAGTGGGCCGACTTGGGGTCGAGGTCCGGCTGCCGGTCGGCGAGCAGCTCGGCGTACCCGACGATATGCCGGAACGGGGCGCGAAGGTCGTGGGAAATGGAGTAGGAGAAGCTCTCCAGCTCCTTGTTGATCGCCTCGAGCCGGGTGGTCAGTTCCGCCCGCTCCTCGGCGCGGCGCAGCACCACGCTCTGGATGGCGTTCCGGAACCCCCGCGCGCTGTCGACCTCGGAGGGGCTCCAGGGCGTGCTCCGCAGCCGGACCTGCTCGCGCCACATCTCGAAGGACTTGCGCGGGTGCAGCCGGTCGGCGCCGACCTCCATCGGCTTGCGCGGATCGCCGCCCCACTCGATGGTCCGCACCACCTCGGGGCGGAACCACATGATGTAGTCCGCATGCAGCTGCGAGATCGACACGGCGAGCAAGCCCGCCGCCGCCGAGGCGTAGCTCTCCGCCTGCGGCAGGATCTCGGCGATGGAGTCGAGGTTCACCAGCTCCTCGCCGCGCATCTCCAGAACGGCGGCCAGTCGGCGCACCTCGTCCACGGAGGGCGTCATGCCTGCGGTCTTCACCCGCCCCTCGCGGACCACCGCGGCGCCGGCCGCATTGGTCAGGCCCAGCCAGAGGTGAGCGTTGTCCAGCAGGCCGATTTCGAAATTGGAGGCCAGGGCCAGCCGCGCCAGCAGCTCCGTTTCCACATGCTTCAGCGCCAGCCGTTGGGCGGTGCGCTCCGCCTGTTCGCGGGCCTCGATCTGGAGCGACAGGACCTGGCCCAGGATGTCGCAGGCGGTCCGCACCTGGGCGTTGACCTGCCGCGGCGCACGGCTGTGGCCCGAGATCAGCCCCCAGAGCCGCCCCTCGACCAGGATGGAGATCGACATGGACGAGCCGGTGCCCATGTTGCGCATGTATTCCAGGTGCACGGGCGAGACGCTGCGCAGCGCCGCCTGCGACAGGTCGAGCGGCTGGCCGTCCACAGGGCTCAGCGGCGGCTCGATCGGCGAAGGCGTGTAGTCGGCGCTGGCGATCAGCCGGATCCGGTTCTGCTGATAGAGGGCGCGCGCCTGCGGCGGGATGTCGGAGGCCGGAAATCTCTGGCCCAGGTAGGACGGCAGCACGCCGTCCCCATTCTCCGCCAGGACCGTGCCGTCGCCCTGCTCGTCGAACGAATAGAGCATCACCCGGTTGAAGCCGGTCAGCGCGCTCACCTCCTGCACGGCCGCCGCGGCGACCGCCGGGACGTCCCGGGCCTGGGAGATCGCGTCGAGGAACCGCCGCAGCCGGGGATAGAGGCCCTCCAGCGTCTCGGCCTCTGAGCGGGGCGGATCCTCGAACTCCAGGATCAGGCCCTGCGGCGTCACGTGGCCGAACACCTGCAGGACGAAAGCCCCGATGGTGACCGTGCGCAGCAGGACGGGATCGCCGCCCGTGGCCCAGCGGCGCAACTCGCCCACCAGACCGACGGCTTCGGGCAGGTCAGCCAGCGACTGCCCCTCGGCCAGGACGAGCCCGCTGATCTCCGCCAGGTTGGCGCTGGCCTGCAGCCTGGTCAGGCGCGCCGGGTCGACGACCAGCAGGGCGCCATGCGGCTGGATCCCGCCGGGGATGCGGATGGGCTCGGCGGCGCAGGCGTCCAGGTCCAGTTCCGGCGGCGCGGAGGCGGGAGAGCTGATGGTCTCGCTCATGCCGCCACCCAGTCTTCGAGCAGCCGGAAGGTGCGCCGGGCCCCATCCACGGCGGCCTCTGGCGCCACGTCCTGGTCGCCGAGCCAGCTGCGCAGGCCGCGCCACATGTCGCCGGTGCGCTGGCCGTAGGGATTGAAGTAGGCGAAGCCGCCGCTCGGCAGCCAGGCTTCGCCCTGGAGCGCCCGCGAGATCACCTGGCCGCCGAGGGTCGAGCCCTCCAGCACGTAGATGGAGCCCACGGCGGCCGCCTCGCAGGCCAGCAGGTCCTCGGCCGAATGGCAGGCCGGCAGGGCCGCGATCTCACTGTGGGTGCGGCCGAGCGCCGCCAGGTCGCGGCGCAGGTGCGGCAGCCGACCTCGTCCGGCATGGAACGCGGCGTGGGCGGAGCGTCGGCGTATGGCCCCCTCCCAAACCGCGTGGAAACCGTGGAAACGCTCCAACACGGCCAAGAAGCGGCGTCTGTCCGCCGGGCGACTTAGCAGGGAAAGTTTTTGCTCGAACCGCTGGTGCGCCGCGAGGGTCTCTGTCCGCAGGTGCGTGGCGAGATCCGCCGGTTCCTCGCTCATTCGGGCATTGCAGGCACGGTACATCGCGGGCGGAACACTTCCTGTTCAGCCCCTCCCGACGGGCGCGGATGGAACAGCAATCGCGAGATAGGAGCAAGGGCGCGCAGCATCGCCCCGCGATCCGGCGCGGCCCGATGTTTGCCCAACTCGCAGAAAAGGAAAGGGTTCAAGCGTCGCCGCAACGCCGATTTTCTTTCGGATCACGTCGGTGTGCGGACCAACTCCGAATGCAACAATCGATAAAAGCCGGAACAGCCGCTCGCCGCCGCCTCTTATCGGCCCCGCCTGCAGAGGCGTGTCCGCCGGGTCCGCCCGGTGTCCGAGTAAGAGGTATGTCGTGGGGCTGGAACTCTGGGGCGGTCACGAGTGCACCGTCAATCGCGTCCGCAATCGTTACCTGGATCAGACGGTCCTGTCCGGGCACCAGGACCGCCCGTCGGACTTGCAACTGTTCGCTGACCTTGGGCTGAAGGCGCTGCGCTACCCGGTTCTCTGGGAGCGGGTCTCGCCGGACGGCAATCACAAGCGCGATTTCACCTGGTCCGATCACCGGCTGAACGAGATCGCGCGCCTGGGCATGCGGCCGATCGTCGGCCTGTGTCACCACGGCAGCGGGCCAAAGCACACCAGCCTGATCGACGACCAAGGCTTCGCCACCGGTCTCGCCGACCACGCCCGGGCCACCGCCGAGCGCTACCCGTGGGTGCGTGACTGGACGCCGGTGAACGAGCCCCTGACCACCGCCCGCTTCAGCGCCCTCTATGGCATCTGGTATCCGCACACGCGCAACGAAGGCGCCTTCTGGCGCGCCCTGCTGAACGAGATCGACGCCACCCGCCTCTCGATGCGCGAGATCCGCCGGGTGAACCCCCAGGCCCGCCTGGTGCAAACCGAGGACATGGGCTTCTGCCACGCCACCCCGCCCATGCAGGCTCAGGCCGACTACGAGAACGAGCGACGTTGGATCACCTGGGACCTGCTCTGCGGGATGGTGACCCCGGAACACCCACTCTGGGAACGCCTGTGCGGCTGGGGCCTGGAGGACCGCCTGCGGGCGATCGCCGACGATCCCTGCCCGCCCGACGTCCTGGGCCTGAACCACTACCTCTCCAGCGAGAGGCTGCTGGATCACCGAGTGGAACTCTATCCTGAAGCCCTGCGGGGCGGCGATGGGCCGGGCGCCTACGTCAACATCGAGGCGGTGCGCACGGTGGCCGACGGCCAGATCGGCATCGGCACGATCCTCGACCAGACCTGGAAGCGCTACGGCCGGACCATCGCGATAACCGAGTGCCACAACGGCTGCACCCGCGAAGAACAGATGCGCTGGTTCGACGAGGTCTGGCGCGCCGCCGAGGCGGTGCGCGCCGACGGCGTGGACCTGGTGGCGGTGACCACCTGGGGCCTGCTGGGCTCCTACGACTGGAACCGGCTGCTCGCCGAGGAAGCCGGGTTCTATGAAGCCGGGGTGTTCGACCTCAGCCAGGGTGCGCCGCGCCCCACCGCCATGGTCCCGCTGCTGAAGGCCCTGGCCGCCGGCCAGCGCCCGCAAGCGCCATCGCTGAAGGGCCTGGGCTGGTGGCGGCGGCACGACCGCTTTTTCGGTCAGGTGATCGCCCTCGACCGGCCATGCGAGGAGCGGCCGCTGCCGGCCACGGACACGGAGGCCGCCCGGCCGCTGCTGATCGTGGGCCCCCGCTGCGCGCGCCGTGACGCCCTGGTCCAGGCGTGCGAGCACCGCCACCTGGCGCACGTGGTCCTCGACGCCCGCGCTTGCGAGCACGAGACGCTGGCCGAGTGCGTGGGCGAAAGGCTGGATGAGACCAACGCCTGGGCCGTCCTCAACCTGGCGGCGGGACTGGACGGCGATCTCGCCGGCCTGGCCGCCGGTCGCCGCCTGCCTTACGTCTCCTGGCGCCTCGGGGCGCCGGCCACGGAGCCGCCGGGCGGCCGCGCCCTGCTGATCGGCTCGGACGAGTTGCTGACCCGCCACGACCTGCAGGAGTTCGCCGACCAGGTGATCGCCAGCCTGAGTGCGGGTCAGACCTTCCGCGCCGCATCGAACCGGCTGGCGCCGGGAGTCTACCTGCCCGACGCGGCCAACACGGTCCTGGACCTGCTGATCGATGACGCTCGCGGCTCGCTGCGGCTGGCCGCCGCGCCGGCCGCATCCTGGGCCGAGCTGGCCTGTTTTATCGCCAAGGAGGCGGGTCTCGACTCCTTCCTGGTGGAGCCGGTGTCCGTGCCGCGGATCGGTTCGGCGCGGGCGACGCCCGCCGCGTGGGAGGGCCCGGCTCGGGTCATGCCGACCCTGCACAGCGCCGCTTCTCGGGTCGTGGCCGGCTGGAAGCTGATCACAGCGGGCCGCAACAGCTGCCCGGTGGACACGGACGAGGCCGCGGCCGTCCGTCATGCGGCGGAGTAAGGCCCGGCGCGCCATCCTGTCTTGCGCCCTGACGGCCGCGTTGGGGCTCGCCGGGGCCGCTGTCGCCCAGCCGGCGTCGCCGATCCGCGGCGCAGCTCAAGACTACGCGCCGCTGCTCAGCGCGGCGCGGCCGTCGACGTTCGTGCTGCTGGGGGAATCCACCCACGGCACGCGCGAGTTCTATCTCGAGCGCGCCCGCATCACCGCAGGTCTGCTGGAGGACCCCCAGGTGCGCGGCGTCGCGATCGAGGGCGATTGGTCGGGGGCGCACCGCGCGAACCTCTATGTCCGCGGGCTTGGGCCAGACCGCACGGCGGAGGCCGCCCTCTCCGACTTCCGCCAGTTCCCCACCTGGATGTGGCGGAACGGCGAGTTCCGCGACTTCGTGGAAGCGCTTCGCCGCATCAACCTCACCCGGCCCCCGGAAGCGCGCGTCGGCCTCTACGGCCTGGACGTCTACGATGTGTTCGACGCGGCCGACGCGGTGGTGGCGGGCCTGGCTGCGGTGGCGCCAGACGCCGGCGCGCAGGCCAAGGCGCAATATCAGTGCTTCGGCCGCTACCGTCGCTCCATGGAGCGGTACGCCGTGGCCACGCGTGAGGGCCGCAGTTGCCGCCGCGCAGCCGAGGCGGTGCTGGCGCAGGTGCAGGCGCTGCCCCCGCCCCCACACGCCGACGCGGAAGCGCGCGAGCGACGTTTCGGCCTCCTGCGGGCGGCCGCCACCGTGGTCGGCGGGGAGGAATACTTCCGCGTCAGCCAGTCCACCGGCTACGCCTGGAACGCTCGCGACCGACGGATGGCGGAGGCGGCTACCCAGATCTCCGCCCACCTGGCGAGGGACGGCCGCCCGGGGCGGGTGGCCATCTGGGCGCACAACACGCACATCGGCGACGCCCGTGAGACCTCCCAGCGCGACCGTGGCGAACTCTCGCTCGGGCAGCTGCTGCGCCAGCGGGGCGGCGCCTTCCTGGTGGGCTTCCTGGCCGATGAGGGCGAGGTCATGGCCGCCGAGGTCTGGGACGGTCGGCCGCGGGTCTTCCCGCTGGGGCCGGTGATCCCCGAGAGCCATGAAGCCCGGCTCCGCGCCGAAGGGCCGGATGCGGCCCTGCGCCTGCTCACGCCTGACCCCGCCTCACGGCGCCGGCCGCAGCGCGCCATCGGCGTCGTCTACAACCCGCGGCAGGAGCGGCGCGCCCACTACATCGACGCCCGCCTGGACCACCAGTTCGACGCGGTGGTCTACCTGCGCCGCACGTCGGCCGTGACCCCGGTCTCTCGTTAAAGCCTGCAACCCTCTGCAGATTTCCTGCGGCTCCCTCGCCTTGCAGCGGTCCGGCCGCTTCTCTAGATGGCTGGCCAGGGCCACCTCCGAACGCCGTCCGGCGCGCGGAGATTTTCTCGTCACCGAAGGTCGCCGCAATGGACGCCCGTCACGCGCCCGCCCCGTTCACCGAACCCCGCGAAAGCCGCTTGTCCGCCCAGACCCTCACCCACCTGCAGCGCCTGGAAGCCGAGAGCATCCACATCATGCGCGAGGTCGTCGCCGAGGCTGAGCGCCCGGTGATGCTCTATTCGATCGGCAAGGACTCGGCCGTGATGCTGCATCTGGCGGCCAAGGCCTTCTATCCGTCCAAGCCGCCGTTCCCCCTGCTGCACGTGGACACCACCTGGAAGTTCCAGGCGATGTACGAGATGCGCGAGCGCATGGCCCGCGAGCTCGGCTTCGAGCTC
>NZ_DATCML010000014.1:0-234461 GCF_036563385.1 Phenylobacterium sp. | reverse complement strand
GAGCTCGAAGCCGAGCTCGCGGGCCATGCGCTCGCGCATCTCGTACATCGCCTGGAACTTCCAGGTGGTGTCCACGTGCAGCAGGGGGAACGGCGGCTTGGACGGATAGAAGGCCTTGGCCGCCAGATGCAGCATCACGGCGGAGTCCTTGCCGATCGAATAGAGCATCACCGGGCGCTCAGCCTCGGCGACGACCTCGCGCATGATGTGGATGCTCTCGGCTTCCAGGCGCTGCAGGTGGGTGAGGGTCTGGGCGCGCACCGCTTCCAAGGGAGCGGCCTCGATCAGGTCCACCTTGTCAGGCGCCGTGAGCGGTGACCGGGACAGCGGCGCCGCGGCAGGGCGCGGCTCATCCAGCAGGTCGTCGCAGTTCTGATTGGCCGCCGAAAGGGCGAGCAAAGGCCGAAGCTCGTTCATGCCGCTGTTTTGGCGGCGCGGGAGAAGGCGGCCTCGATCATCTGGTAAAGAGCTGTGGAGATCGCTTCGCCGTCGCGGTCGCAGCCCCCTCCCCGCTCCCAGCGCACGCCGGTGGCTCGCGCGCCGCGAGGCGGCTGCGGGTGATCAGACCTGGCAGCGCCCCACCAGCAGGGACAGCACGAAAGCCGCGCCTGCGATGGCGGAGGGCGTCCTCAGCGCTCGGACCTCGTGGGGAGCCCTCACCACACACAGACGCGCGATCAGGATGAGGCAGCTGGCGACAACGCTGGCGCGGATCGGATCCGCCGGCTGCAAAGGCGTGTCCAGGTCCCGCCGCAACCAGGCGGCGGCCGCCGCCGCCATGAGCATCATCATGGTGAGGATCAGCGCAAACCGTGATCCCTCGATACGCCTGATCAGGCGCTCGGGCCGAACGCGCGCCCTCGGCTTCTGCTCCCGCAGCTCCCGCAACGCGCCGCGCCCTGACTGTGAACGCTCCGGCCGCGCATCCCGTGGATCGGGCTCATTGACAGGCCTCGAAGCCGAGACCGCCGAAACGATGACGACCACGGCGTCGCCAGCATGGAGTTTGACTGCGAAGACCGTCGCGCCCGACGGGTATTCCCAGGCTTCGTTCTCCGGCTGCGCGCTGACGACACGATAGACGTCGCCCGCGAGCCACTCGGCTTCCACCGGCCGGTAGTCCTTGTCCTCGGCGGCCGGACCACGCGACGGGCTGGCCGCCAGCGGCATGAAGATCGTGCAGGTTCGCTGAGCGCCCGGCGGCGAGGTGCTGCCTGCCATGTGCGGGCCTAGCCGGAGCGTCGGCCAGGGCCTCTCTGACGAGACCCCGCAGAACGGGAGGCCGCTTCTGAGGTTGAGCCGGCGCTCTTCCGTCGCGGCTGCGGGCGGGAAAAGCGATCTCTCGGCATGTTCAAGCGCCTCGCTCGCCTCGGACCGCTCGCGTGTACCGCCATGCGCTCCGCCAATTTCTAACCCTTGGGTGGTCGCAGGCGGATTCCCGCACGCAGATCAGCTCCGGCCGTGGCGCCTCCTTCGCAGTCCACAGCAATGCGGCCGCACTCGGCGCGGGGGATGGCGGGCTGCGGTGTCGCGGCCTTACTTACGCCGATGTTGTGTCTTGGCCGGCGAAAGCGGGTTGGGATCACCCGCAATCCGAAAGGTGGAGCGCGAGGGTGGCCAATGTCGTCGGAGTCCCAACTGAGCGTCGCGCTGCAGGCCCACGACGACCACTGGACGTGGGCCCTCATCGACATCAGGGGCGCGACGGTCGCTTCTGGCTCCGCGCCGGAACGCGCCGCGGCTGAGCGACAACTCTGGACCGCCTATCGGGTGGAGAGTGGTGCGTCACGAGCCGACGAGGCGCACTTCCAACGGCTCAGCTCGAGGCCCGCCGCCCGACCTGACCGCCAGCGCCCGGAGCTGACCGACCCGCAGCTCGAGAGGCGTCCGACCCGCCGCCGCATACGATGACCTGTGTCCTTTGTTCGAGCCGGGCGCGGCCGCGGAGCCTAGACGGACGATCATCCGCGAGCGGCCGCTGCACGCAGCGACCGAGCCTGTGGCGGCCCCCTCCAGCCCGGCCGCCGCTGTCTGCGCCCCACGTCAGTGGCGCCGGCCCATCACCTTCCGAAACCCTCGCGATCAGGAGCGCGCTTCGGCATGTCCCAGAACTTCAGCGTCCATGAGGCCCTATCCGGCAACGCAGAAGGCCTACGCCCGGAAGCCGCCCGCAGCGGCGCGCCGACCCAGAAAGTTCGGCTCCGCGCCCTGGTCATCGCGCACGACGCGCGCGCCAAGGGCGGCGTCAACAACTTCCTCCGGATCATGCGGAGGAAGATGCGATCACGGGTAGACGTGTCCAGATTCGCCAACGGCCGCCGCCACCTGGAGCATGGCAGGGCGCAGACGGCGAAGCGCCTGCTGCACGACTATGTCCGCTTCGCCGCCTTGCTCGCCCGCCGGCGCTTTGACGTCGTCCACCTCAATCCGACACTCGACCTCTCATCCCTCCCACGAGAGATGGCCTTCGCGTGGCTCTCCAAGCTGGTGCAGCCGAAGGCGAAGGTGCTGCTCTTCTACCGCGGCTGGGATTGGAAGGCGCTTGATGCGATCCGCGGCTCCAGTTGGAAGCGCACGATGTTCCTGGCGACCCACAAGCGCATCGATCGGGTCCTGCTGCTGTCTTCGACCTTCAAGGAGGCTCTGGTCGCGGACGGCGTGCCCGCGGGCAAGATCCACGTCGTAAGCACAATGTTCGAAGGCGACAAACTACGGCCGGTCCTGGATCGCGTGCCGTCCAAGGACCCGGCGGCGCTGGTCTTCATGTCGCGGTTCCTGCCGGCCAAGGGCGGTGCAGCCACCATCCAGGCGTTCGCAGAGATCGCAACGGACTATCCAGCCGCGCGCCTGACGATGGCCGGCGACGGCCCAGATATGGCGCGCCTCCGCGCCCTATCCCACGAACTCGGCCTCGACGATCGCATCGACTTCGTGGGCTACGTGGGCGGCGAGACCAAAATGGAGCTGCTCGCCCGCGCCCGCCTGTTCATCCTGCCGACAGCCCATCCGGAAGGGATGCCGAACGCGGTCCTGGAGGCGATGGCCGCCGGCGACGTGATCATCACGACGCCGATCGGCGGGATCACCGACGTGGTGGAAGACGGGGTCAATGGTTGTCTGCTCGGATCTGCGGACGCCACGTGCGTTGCGCGCGAGATCCGACGCTACCTGGAGAATCCCGAGCTTGCGGCGGCGACCAGCGCCCGAAACCGTGAGAAGGCCTGGAAGCTCTGGGAATCCGGCGTCGTGGCCGACCGTATCGCGCAACACTATATCGATCTCACCCGGGAACAGCCCGCGTGAGTTCTGCGCGGTAGCCCGAAGCCGCCCCCGCAGTTTTGCGTGATCGTAGCGCTTGAGCCGCGCGCCTCAGCGCGGCCGCCACCTTTCAAGTCGCAACTTTCAAGGCGCCAACGCCCGGCGGCTATGGTCAAGCTATGGCGAGCTGCGGCCGCGAATGACATCCTGAAAGTATCTCGTCCCGGGAGTGCTCGAATTTAACATGGGTCCGATTGGGGCGGAGCGATCCGGATTAGGACTCCCGTCTCACGAAATGTGAATTGGGACCTCCCGATGCTTGACGCGGCCAATAAGCAAGATGTCACGGACGGCGACGTTGCCGAGCTTGACGCTCAGCAGGCTCGGGCGCGCCCCGCGATCGGTCATGCGGAGCTTGAACCCCGCACCTGGCGGACCAGGTCCACCGATCGTGATCGGGCTCCCAAGCCAGTCGTTGCGGCGGAGGTCGCGGCCGCGCCGCCAGTCCTAGGGGCGCAGATCGCCGAGGTGCAGGCTTCTGCTGCTGGGCAGAGCACCGTCAAACGCGGGTTCGACACGCTCGTCGTGCTGGTCGCGCTGCTGTTCGTGGCGCCGTTGCTCCTGCTGGCGGCCACGGCACTCTGGGTCGAGTCTGGGCGGCCGATCTTCTTCCGGCAGCGCCGGACCGGCTACAAGGGGCGCACATTCGTGATCCTGAAGCTGCGGACCATGCGGGTGGTGGAAGACGGCGCGGGGATCACACAGGCGACGCGTGGCGATGCGAGGATCACGCGCGTCGGAGCCTTCCTGCGCAAGAGCAGCATCGACGAGCTTCCGCAGCTCATCAACGTGCTGAAGGGAGACATGTCGCTCGTCGGCCCCCGGCCGCACGCCCTTGCTCACGACCAGCTCTACGGAGCCGCGCTGCCCGACTATCACCTTCGTTTTCAGGCGCGGCCGGGTCTCACCGGGCTGGCGCAGGTGCGCGGCTTCCGCGGTGAGATCCATGCGATCCAGGACATGGCGCGCAGGGTGGACGCGGATAACGAGTACATCCGTGAATGGTCGCTGCTACGGGACGTGCAGATCATGCTGCGGACGGTGCCGCTGCTGTTCCACGATGCGCGAGCCTACTGACAGAGGGATGCGGCGCACGCAGCGACGGGCCTGCCTTAGTCGGCCGTCGCGGACCGCTTGTCCCCCGATCGAGCTGGGCCGGCGTTCACTCCCACTCGATCGTGCCGGGCGGCTTGGAGGTCACGTCGTAGACCACGCGGTTGACGCCCCTCACCTCGTTGATGATCCGGGTGGCGCAGCGGCCCAGCACCTCCCAGGGGAACTCGAAGAAGTCGGCGGTCATGCCGTCGGTCGAGGTGACGGCGCGTAGCGCCAGCACGTGCTCGTAGGTCCGGGCGTCGCCCATGACGCCCACGGTTTTCACCGGCAGCAGGACGGCGAAGGCTTGCCAGATGCTGTCGTAGAGCCCGGCCTTGCGGATCTCGTCCAGGTAGATGGCGTCGGCCGCCTGCAGGACCGCCACCTTCTCGCGGGTGATCTCCCCCGGGATGCGGATCGCCAGGCCTGGGCCGGGGAACGGATGGCGGCCGACAAACTGCGGGGGCAGGCCGAGTTCCACGCCCAACGCGCGCACCTCGTCCTTGAACAGCTCGCGCAGCGGCTCCACCAGCTTGAGCTTCATGTAGTCCGGCAGGCCGCCCACGTTGTGGTGGCTCTTGATCACGACGGAGGGGCCGCCGCTCGCCGAGACGCTCTCAATCACGTCGGGGTAGAGGGTGCCCTGGGCCAGGAACTCGGCGCCCTCGATCTTGGCGCTCTCCTTGTCGAACACCTCGATGAACAGGCGGCCGATGGTCTTGCGCTTGGTCTCCGGGTCGGTGACGCCAGCCAGCTCACCCAGGAAAAGATCAGACGCATCAACGTGCACGAGCGGGATGTTGTAGTGGTCCCGGAACATGGTGACGACTTGGGTCGCCTCGTCCTTGCGCAGCAGGCCGGTGTCCACGAACACGCAGGTCAGCTGATCGCCGATGGCTTCGTGGATCAGCACCGCCGCCACCGAGCTGTCGACGCCACCGGAAAGGCCGCAGATGACCTTGGCGTCGCCCACCTGGGCGCGGATCTTGGCGATCTGCTCCTGGCGGTAGGACGCCATGGTCCAGTCGCCCTTCAGGCCCGCAATGCGGTGCGTGAAGTTGCGCAGGATCAGAGCGCCGCGCGGAGTGTGGGCGACCTCCGGATGGAACTGGATCCCATAGAAGCGGCGACCCTCGTCGGCGATCACCGCGAAGGGCGAGCCCGGCGAGGTGGCGACCACCTCGAAGCCCTGCGGGATGGCGGTGATCTTGTCGCCGTGGCTCATCCAGACGGTCTCGGTGTGCTCGAGGTCGCCGAGGCCTTCCAGCAGCGGGCTCTCACGCTGGATCTTGATCTCGGCGCGGCCGAACTCGCGGTCATGGCCGCCCTCCACCGCCCCGCCCAGCTGAGCGCACATGGTCATCTCGCCGTAGCAGATGCCCAGCACCGGCACGCCCATCTCGAAGACCCGCTGCGGGGCCCGGGGGCTCGCCTCCACGTGCACGCTGGCGGGGCCGCCCGAGAGGATGATCGCCTTCGGGCCATAGGCGTCCAGCATCGCCGCATCCACCTTGTCGTAGGGGTGGATCTCGCAGAAGACGCCGCTCTCGCGCAGCCGCCGGGCGATCAGCTGGGTCACCTGGCTGCCGAAGTCGACGATGAGGACGCGCTCGTGATCCATCTGGGCGGTCTGGGTCATGGGGCTCCGTTAGCGGGGTTTCTCCAGCACGGCGACGAAAAAGCCGTCCGTCTGGGAGGCGCGCGGCGATAGGCGCAAAAAGCCGTCAGGGGTGAGGTTGGCGGCGAGCTTCGGGTCGTCGCTGGCTGGGCGGACGACGAACTCGGGATAGCGCTCGCGGAAAGCGGCCACCCGGTCCTCGTTCTCGTCCGGCAGGATGGAGCAGGTGACGTAAACGATGCGGCCGCCTGGCTTCACGAAGCGCGCGCCGTCCTCAAGCACCTGGTCCTGGTCGGCCTGCCGCTTGGCCAGAGCTTCGGGCGAGAGGCGCCACTTGGTGTCGGGGTGCCGGCGCCAGGACCCAGTGCCGGTGCAGGGGGCGTCGATGAAGACCAGGTCCATGCGGCCGTCCAGGCCTTTCAGGGCGTCGGGCTGGATCGGAGAGCGGACCTGCAGGTTGCGAACGCCCGCCCGCTCGCCGCGCCGTACGGTGTCCGCCAGCCGGCGCGCATCGCTGTCATAGGCGTAGATCTGGCCGGTATTGCCCATGGTCCCGGCCAGGGCCAGGGTCTTGCCGCCGCCGCCAGCGCAAAGGTCGAGCACCTGCTTGCCGGCCACCTCCCCGGCCGCGGCGGCGGCGAGCTGGGAGCCCAGGTCCTGCACCTCGAACCAGCCCTTGGAGAACTGCGGGATCGCTTCCAGGGCGCCAGACCGCGTTGTGGGATCAAGCGCCGGCATGCGCAGCGCCGTCGGCAGGACCTCCACTTGCTGGGCATGGAGCGGCTGCAGCGCCTTGAGCGCCCGCTCGGGGTCCGTCTTCAGCAGGTTGACGCGGACATCTACAGGCGCCCGTTCCGCCAAGGCCTGGCCCTCGGCGGCGCGGTCCTCGCCGAACGCGCGCGCCATCGGGGCGTCCAGCCAGTCGGGATAGTCACCACGCACGGGCGCCGGCGCGTCGTCCAGGCTCGCCGGATGCATCAGCGCGGTCCGCTCAGCCTCGCTAAGCGGCCCAGGCCCGTGCGGCTCGTCCCCTGCGGCCTCGGCGATCCGCTCCAGCCGCCAGGCCCATTCAAAGGCCAGCGCCCCCAGCGCCGCGGCCCGCGGCGTGTCCTCGCCCATGCGCCAGGCCAGCGAGCGGCGGCGGCGCAGCACGTCGAGCACCAGCCCCGAGACGAACGCGCGGTCCTTGGCGCCCGCATAGCGGGCCGCGTCGCCCCACGCCTTGAGCGCGAGCCGGACGGGCCGCTTCCGCTGCTCGATCTCCGTCAGGACCTCAATGGCCGCCGCAAGGCGTCCGCCGTCGCGCATTCAACTCACCAAAAAGTAGCGCGCCCGGCTGCCGTCGGGAACGGCGGCCGGCGCGCACGACAGGTTCACCGTCCCTAGACCGGGCTCGGGTAGTTCGGCGCCTCGCGGGTGATCATCACGTCGTGGACGTGGCTTTCGCGTAGGCCCGCGCCGGTGATCCGGATGAACTTCGCCCTGTCGCGGAACTCCACGAGCGTGGCCGCCCCGACATAGCCCATGGCCGCCCGCAGGCCCCCCACCATCTGGTGCAGGATCGGGGAGATCGGACCCTTGTACGGGACCTGCCCCTCGATGCCTTCCGGCACCAGCTTCAGGGCCGACACGTCTTTCTGGAAGTAGCGGTCGGCGGAGCCCTGCCCCATGGCGCCCAGCGAGCCCATGCCGCGGTACGACTTGTAGCTGCGGCCCTGGTAAAGGAAGACCTCGCCCGGCGCCTCGTCGACACCGGCGAACACCGAGCCCATCATGGCCACCGAGGCGCCCATGGCCAACGCCTTGGCGAGGTCGCCCGAGTACTTGATGCCGCCGTCGGCGATCACCGGCACGTCGGAGTCGCGCGCGGCGCGCACGGCGTCGGCGATGGCGGTCAGTTGCGGAACGCCAACGCCGGCCACGATGCGGGTCGTGCAGATCGAGCCTGGGCCGATGCCGACCTTCACGGCGTCGGCGCCGGCGTCGATCAGAGCGCGGGCGCCGTCGTAGGTGGCGACGTTGCCGGCGACCACCTGGACGCGGTTGCTCTCGCGTTTCACCCGGCCCACCGCCTTAGCGACATCGGCGTTGTGGCCGTGGGCGGTGTCGATCACCACCACGTCGACCCCGGCGTCCACCAGGGCCATGGAGCGCTCGAAGCCCGCGTCACCCACCGTGGAGGCGGCGCCCACCAGCAGGCGGCCGTGCGCGTCCTTGGCGGCGTTCGGGTAGGCCTCGGATTTTTCCATGTCCTTGACGGTGATCAGGCCGACGGCGCGGTAGTCGTCGTCGACCACGATCAGCCGCTCGATCTTGTGCCGGCGCAGCAGGTCGCGGGCCTCGGAGGGATCCACGCCCTCCTTCACCGTGACGAGGTTCTCCCGCGTCATCAGCGCCTTGGCCGGGACATCGTCGCGGCCCTCGAAGCGCATGTCGCGGTTCGTCAGGATGCCCACCAGCTTCCCGGCCGCGTCCACCACCGGGAAGCCCGAGATCTTCCGGCGCGCCTTGATCTGCCGGATCTCGGACAGCGGCGTATCGGGCGTGATGGTCAGCGGATTGATGACCATGCCGCTCTCGTAGCGCTTCACCTCCCGGACCTGGTCAGCCTGCTCCTCGACCGTGAGGTTGCGGTGCAGGATCCCCATGCCACCAGCCTGGGCCATGGCGATGGCCAGGCGGCTTTCGGTGACCGTGTCCATGGCGGCGGACACGAGCGGAATGTTCAGCTTGATCTCTCGCGTGAACCGGGTGGCGACGTCGACCATGGTTGGCATGACGTCAGACGGGCCGGGTTCGAGCAAAACATCGTCGAAGGTGAGCCCTTCGCGAATCTCCATGAGACTCTCCGTTTTGCGGCGCGGGTATACGCGGGCGTCCCCATCGGGGGCAAGGGCCGTTAACGGTTCGATCATGCGATTGCGCGCTCGAAGACGATGAAGTCGCCGTAGGTCCCTCGCTCCTCGAGCGTACCCGCGGCGAGATCTGCATCCATCCGCGCGAACCCCTCGTCCAGCTCCGCCTCGGTCATGTGCTCGAAGACCGAGACCGCGCGCAGCTTCAGTCGGGCGACAGCGGCGGCGAGATCCTCGTCCAAGGGGAGCTCCATGTGCTCAACCGCCACTGTTCGGAAGCCTGCAGCCCCGAAGAGAGCCTGAGCCTCGGCCTCGCTCGGGAACATGGCCCGCTCGATCTCCCAACTGCGCGGGAAGTAGTCGCGCCACCAGTGGTGTGGGATGCGATCCTTGAACGTGCTGCGCAGGATGAAGCGGCCGCCGGGCCGCAGGACCCGGGCGATCTCACGGGCCGCGGCCGGCTTGTCGGCCACGTGGTGGTAGGAAAGGAACATCAGCAGGAAGTCCGCGACGCCGTCGGGCAGAGGGATCGCCTCCGCGCGTCCGGCTAGGTAACGCACCGCAGGATGGCCGCTGCCGGCCTCGGCAGCCTCGCGCATGCCGTCGGCAGGCTCCACGCCGTAGATTGGTCCGCCGAACGCCTCCGCCAGACCTGGCGTGAACCGGCCGGTCCCGGAGCCGAGATCGACGCCCACCAGGGGGCGCGCCTCGGGCAGGTGGGCGGCGAAGCGCGCCATGTAGAGCCGGATAGCGTCGGGCGGCAAAGCGCGGCCCTGGGCGTAGGTCTGATGCTGGGTGAGATTGTAGTCGACCGGCGCCAGCGTTTGGGGGGGAGTCTTGGTTTCCATGACAAGTCTATGCCCGGATTGCCGATCTGAGGAAATCGACTTATCTGCGGCGTGATGTTCGAAAAGCTTACATCAGGTGTGCTTCCCTCCCTGAACGCGTTGCGGGCCTTCGAAGCCGTCGCACGCACCGGGCGGATCACCCTGGCGGCCACGGAGCTGCACGTCACCCATTCCGCCGTCAGCCGGCAGGTGAAGGCGCTGGAGCAGGCTCTGGGCGTGCGACTGTTCACCGGGCCCAAGAACCGGCTGGAGCTCACCCCCGCAGGGCGCGACCTGGCTGCGCCGCTCACCGCCGCCTTCGCTCAGATCGCCGCCGCCGTGCGCCGCGTGAAGGCGGGCGGCGAGGACCTGCATGTGGCGGTCAACGCCTCGATTTCCGTGAAGTGGCTGATCCCCAGGCTCGCCGCCTTCCAGGCCGCTCACCCCGACATCCGGCTGCACCTCTCCGAACTGCCGCCGCACGCCACGTCGCAGCACGGCGCCGAGGCCGTCGTCCGCATCGTCCCGACCAGCCGGCTCGCCGATCCGAACTGCACACCCTTCATTCCCAACGCCCCGGGGCTGGTGCTTTCGCCTGAGGCGGCCACGCGTTGGGGCGCCGACCCGCTGCAGGCCCCTCGCCTGTCCGCGGCTAGCCATCCCGAAGGCTGGCCGATCTGGGCCGAGTTGGCCGGCGTCGAACTGCCGCCCGCGCCCGAGCGACCCTTCGCCCACGTGCACTTCGCCATGGATGCGGCCCTTGCGGGCCTGGGCGCGGCCATCGTCTCCTGGCCCCTTTGCGCGGCGGAGGTGGAGGCCGGCCGACTGGTGGCGCCGCTGGGGTTCCGCCGCTCCGAGAGCGCTTTCGCCCTGCTCGCCGCGCCGGGTCCGGTGAGCCGCCCCCTCGCGCGCTTCCAAGACTGGCTGGTGGCGGAAGGCGCCCGGACCCCGGAGCCGCCTAGCGCCCCTTGAAGCCGGTCGCGACGATGAAGACCTCCGAGCTGTCGGCGCGGCTGGCCTTCGGCTTGACGTTGCGAACCTCCCCGAAGTGCCGCTTCAGCTCCCCAATCAGCTGCGCCGTCTCGCCGCCCTGAAAGGCCTTGGCGACGAAGGTCCCGCCGGGCTTCAGCACCTCCAGCGCGAATTCGGCGGCCGCCTCGATCAGGCCGACGATGCGCAGGTGGTCGGTCTGCCTGTGGCCGACGGTGTTGGGTGCCATGTCGGACATCACCACGTCGGGCGCCCCGCCCAGCAGCTCGATCAGCTGCGGCGCGCAAGCCGGGTCGGTGAAGTCCATCTGCAGGATGTGCGCCGGTGGCAGCGGGTCCACGGGCAGAAGGTCAACGCCGACGATCTGGGTGACCCCGCGCTGGACGGCGAGCTGGGTCCAGCCGCCAGGCGCCAGCCCCAGGTCCACCACGCGCGAGCCCGGCTTGAGGAACCGGAAGCGGTCGTCGATCTCCTCCAGCTTGAAGGCGGCGCGGCTGCGATAGCCGAGCGCGCGGGCTTTGGCGGCGAAGGGGTCGTTGATCTGCCGCTCCAGCCAGGCCTGCTGCGAGGGCGTGCGCTTCCAGGCGGTCTTGAGCCGGGCAGGCTTGGCGCGCCCGGCCTCCAGGCCGCCGGTCGGCGGCTTCACCATGCGCTTGCGGGGCGGTTCGGTCATGCGGCGGCCTTGCTGCGGGGGCGGCGGCGACGGCGACGGCGTGCGCCCCGCTCGGACATGAGGGAGAGCAGGATGCCTTCGCGCAGGCCCCGGTCGGCCACCCGCACCCGGCTGCAGGGCCAGAGCTCCTGCACCGCCTGCAGGATCGCGGCGCCAGCCAGGACGAGGTCCGCGCGGTCGGGCCCGATGCACGGCTGGTCGGCCCGCTCCCGGGCGTTGAGCGCCAGAAGACGTCCGGCGGCGGCGTCGCACTCGTCGCGGGTCATCCAGATGCCGTCGACCCGGCTGCGGTCGTAGCGATCCAGCTCCAGGTGCAGGCCGGCCAGGCTGGTGATCGCCCCGGAAGTGCCCACCAGGTGGGCGCGGTCGGCGTCGAACACCTCGCGCATGGGATCGGCCCGGCGGAAGGCGGCGATCTGGTCCTTGACCGTGTCGACCATCTTTCGGAACCAGGCCTGGGTGTCCTCCTCGCCTTCCGGGTAGCGCTCCGCCAGGGTCACCACGCCGATCGGCACCGACAGCCAGGCCTTGATGGGCGGCACGCCGGTGGGCGGGGCGTCGCGCAGGTCGACCCAGGAGAGCTCGGTGGAGCCCCCGCCGACGTCAACGACCAGGGCCGCGTCCGCGGTGCGGTCCAGCAGGTTCTGGCAGCCCTGCACCGACAGGCGGGCCTCCTCCTGCGGGCTGATGATCTGCAGCCGCATGCCGGTTTCGGCGAACACCCGGTCGATGAAGGCCTGGCCGTTCTCGGCCATGCGGCAGGCCTGGGTTGCGATGGCGCGCAGACGCACCACCCGGCGCCGGCGCACCTTCTCGGCCGCCACCTTCAGCGCACCGAGCGCCCGCTCCATGGCGGCTTCGGAAAGCCGGCCGCTCTGGTCGAGGCCCTCGCCCAGGCGCACGATGCGGGAGTAGGCCTCCACCACCCGGAATGCGGAGCCCGCCGGCGTGGCGATCAGCAGGCGGCAGTTGTTGGTGCCCAGGTCGAGGGCGGCATAGCAGGCGGGATCTCCGCTTGAGGGTCTTTCCCGGCCACGCCACTGTGCGCCGGGCGCGCTCGGCGCCTCGTTCATGGACCGCATCCGTCCTTCGCAGGCGCAACCCGTCCGTCGCGCCTCACTTCAGGGGCGACTGTAGCAAGCCGGTTCGCGCGCCGGAAGGCGCGGGCTTGGATGCACGGCGGGTGACGCGGTACGTTCACCTTCTGCTCAGGAGCCGCGCGCTAGATTCGACGCCATGAACACGCGAGTCGCCAAATATCAGCTCGGCCAGGTGGTCAGGCATCGCGTCTACCCGTTCCGCGGCGTGATCTTCGATGTCGACCCGACCTTCTCGAACACCGAGGAGTACTGGCTCTCGATCCCCGAGCACATCCGCCCCAGGAAAGACCAACCGTTCTATCACCTGCTCGCCGAGAACGACGAAAGCTCCTACGTGGCCTACGTGTCCGAGCAGAACCTGGTTCCGGACGACAGCGGCCAGCCCGTCGGCCATCCGCAGACCCAGCTGATCTTCGAATCGTTCCGCGAGGGCCAGTACAAGCTTCGCCCCCGGATCAGCCACTAGGCGCAAGCTTTTCCCCCGGCGTGGGCGAAGGGCGAGCCGGAAAGAACGGAACTTCCAGCGAAACGGGGCCATTCTGACGCCATGAGCGCGGATGGCTTTGCGAACGGCCCGCCGCCCGGGGCGCGGGCCGACTGGACCATCGACCAGGGCTGGGAGCACTACACCCAGGCCGAGCACGACGTCTGGATCACCCTCTACGAACGCCAGGCCAGGCTTCTGCCGGGGCGGGCGTGCGACCCGTTCCTGAAGGGCCTGGAGGCGCTCGACCTGCACCGGACGGGCATCCCCGACTTCACACGCATCAACGAGGAACTGCGCCGCCTGACCGGCTGGACCGTGGTCGCCGTGCCCGGCCTTGTGCCCGACGACGTCTTCTTCGACCACCTGGCCAACCGCCGCTTCCCGGCGGGCCAGTTCATCCGCAAGCCCGCGCAGCTGGATTACCTGCAGGAGCCCGACGTCTTCCACGACGTGTTCGGCCACGTGCCGATGCTCACCGACCCGGTGTTCGCCGACTACATGCAGGCCTATGGCGAAGGCGGCCGGCGCGCGCTGGGGCTCGGGCAGTTGCACAACCTCGCCCGCCTCTACTGGTACACGGTGGAGTTCGGCCTTCTCGGCACCCCCCAGGGCCTGCGGATCTACGGCGCGGGCATCGTGTCCAGCTATGCGGAATCGGTGTTTGCGCTGGACGACGCCTCGCCCAACCGACTGGGCTTCGACCTGGAGCGGGTGATGCGCACCCCCTACCGGATCGACGACTTCCAGCAGGTCTACTTCGTGATCCCGTCCCTGCAGGCGCTGCTCGACGCCACCTTGCAGGACTTCGCGCCGATCTATGCCCGGCTGGCCGAGGCGCCCGACATCCCCATCGCGACGATCCAGCCGGGCGACGCAGTCTTCACCCGCGGCACCCAGGCCTACGCCGAAGCGGGAGGCCGCACCGGTCAGGCGGCCTAGTAGTCCCGCCGCCAGCGGACCGCGAGCTTGGTGCCCGCCTGCTGGGTCAGCCGCGAGATGATCGACAGGTTGCGGCGTACCCGCCACTCCACCTGCGCCGCCGTGCCCTCGCGCCCGCCGCCGATGATCTCCAGGTAGACGTCGTCGGTGAGGTATTTGCCGCCGGCCACGGTCAGCGCGGTGTCCCCGCCCCCGCCCGCGAAAGCCAGGCGGTCGAGGCCGGCGAAGTTGCGCAGGTTGCCGATCACATCGAAACCGCCGCCGCCGGCCAGGGCCGAGATGGCGGAGGCGAGCTGGGCCGCCTCGATGGGCGACAGCTGCGAGGCCGAGCGGCCGAACAGCACCTGCGACAGCACCTCGTCGTTCGGCAGGCTGGGCGTGGAGCTGAGCGTCACTTCCGGACGGGCGGCCGTGCCGCGGATGCGGGCGACAGCGACGAGCGAGGGGTCGTCCCGCGTGGCCGTGAGGTCCAGCCGGATCTCCTCCGGCCGGGTGGAGAGATAGACCACGCTGCGCGGGTCGAAGTCGAAGCGCTTGCCGGCGAACTGGTAGTCGCCGCGTACGACCCGAGCGACGCCGCTGAGCTCCGGTCGGGAGGTGGCGCCGGTCACTCGGGCCTCCAGCGACAGCTCCACGTCCAGGCCCCGGCCGCGCAGGAACACCCGCCCGGGCGCATGCAGCCGCACGTCCAGGGCCCAGCCATTGCCGCGCCGCGTGGCTGGGGGAAGGCTCGCCGCCAGCTCCACCGGCCGATTTCGCTCGACCACGTCCATGGCCACGACGCCGGAAGGTATCGGCGGCTCGGCGGCCACATCGGCGCGGACGATGGCGAGGTCGCCGGAGAGCCGCACGCGCCCATCGGCGCCGCGGTCGATGGTGACGGGCCCGCTGGCCGAGGCCGTGGCTTGCTCGTTGTCGATCAGCCGGAAGTTGTCGAGGTTGAGCCGGAAGCTGGAAACCCCGTTGCGCGCCAGGCTGATGCGCCCTGCGCCCGCGACCGAGCCCCCCTGCCCGTCCACGCCCGTGGCGCGGGTGACGTTCATGGCGCTTTCGGCGAAATCCGCGCGCAGCGAGATCTGCCGGAGGGATAGCCCGGTTTGCCCGTCCTCGAAGCGGCCGTTGGCCACCGTGATGCGCCCGGCCGCCTGCGGCGCGGCCAGGCTGCCCGCCAGCGTGCCCGCCGTGGAGACCTGGCCCGAGAAGCTGCGTTCGCCGCCGATCAGCAGGTCCCATAGAGGTCGCACCTCGCCTTCGGCGGCGAACCGGCCCTGCATCGGCCTCTGCCGGGCGATCGCGAGACGGAACGGCGCGGCAGACGCTTCGGTGGGGAGCACCACGTAGCTGCTGGCGCGCAGGCCCTGCTCGTTGGTGACGGCTGCTTCCAGGGTCAGCGACTGGTCGGCCAACCGCCCGCGCACCGTGCCGTCGATGCCGGCGGTCACCGGCAGGCCGCGCCCGCGGGCGTCCGTCAGGCGTGCATCGATCACGCCTGTCAGGCCCGCGCCGCGTCCTTGCAGGCTGACGGATCCCTGGACCTGGCCGGCGAGATCTTCGTCGAAGAGCCCGAGCCCCAGGCCCGCGACCTGGGCGCGCACATCCGCCATCCCTGCATTCAACCGCCCGTCGAGGTCGATCCGCCCGCCGTCGGCCGCCGCGAGCCGCAGACGGGCGCTGCGGTCGGGCCCGGCGAAGCGGAAGACCGCCGTCTCGGTCGTCCGCAGGTCCCGCTCGCCCAGCCGCCCCCCGCCGTCGAAGCTGACCCCATAGCCGGGACGGGTCTCCGTCAGCAGTCCGCGGCCGGCGAAGTTCCAGCGCTCGGCCCGCGTCACGCCCTGCGCCTCGGCCGTGTACGGCAGCCGCGCCAGCGGGCCGGCGGCCGAAACCCGCAGCGTGCGTACGGCGGTGCCGGCGAGGCCGGGCGCCACCAGCCCCTGGCCGATCAGGTCGAGGTTGGCGCGAGCGCCCCCCGACGCGTCGACGATGCGCACCGTCCCGGTCACCCGGCCGGCTTGAAGGAAGGCCCCGGGGACCACCTCCACGCGCAGATCCGCGGCCGATGGCGTGCGCCGGCGCAGCGACAGCGCGCCCGACGCCCTCAGCCCGCCGGCGTCGAGCGACAGGTTGGTGAGGTCCACGCCGCCGGCCGGGAAACGGAAATCCGACCGGGCGCGGGCGGGGCCGTGCTGGCTCTGGGCGGCCAGGGCGATTGCGCCGCTGGACCCGTCAGGCCGCCGCTGGAAGCTGAGGGTCACCTGCGCGTCGCGCAGCGGCAGCCGCGGCACGTCGATCTGGTCCACGCGCGCGGTCAGGTCGGCGCGGGGCTCCCGCAGCGTGCCTGCAATCGCCCCGTCCCCGCGTGCCCGGCCGGCGATCTCCACCGGCCCGGCCCGGAAGGGGCCGGCAGCCGCCCAGTCGGCTCTGAACGCCAGTCCGCCCTCGGCCGAGACAACGCCTGTGGTGGTGACATCGAGGGCGGCCCCGTCGAGCACCGCCTTGGCGACGGTGACCCGCCGGCCCTGCACGCTAGCGCCCACCGAGAGCCGCGGCTGGCCGCCGAGCAACCGGTCCAGCTCGGGGTAACCGCTGGCGAACCGCTGCCCGCGTGCGTCCACGTCGAACACCCAGGGCCGGCCCGCGCCGCCCTGGTTCGCCGACCAGCTCGCGCTCAGCGCGCCGGCGGCCCCGGGCCGGGCTGCGGCCAGGTTGGTGAGGCGCGCGTCGCCCTTGAAGTTCAGCCCGCCCAACAGGCTGCGGCCGCCGCTGGCGTCGAGGTCGAGGCCGCGTCCGTCGAGTTCGAGCCGGCGCAGCGACAGCCGTCCGTCGGCCAGCCGCGATCCGTCGAAGACCGCGCGCGGGGCGCCGCCCATGACCGCGGCGATCCAGCCGGACCCGCTGCCGCCGCGGCCGGTCAGCGTCGACTGAACGTTGACCGCCCCCGCTCGGGTCTCGACCTCGATCGGGCCGGACACCTGCGCGAGGCCGTAGGCGCCGAGGCGCAGCTGGGCCACCGATCCGGCGCCTGCGAAGCGGTAGCCGATGCGCCCGCCCGTGAGAGTCCCTTCGACCCGCGCCGGGCCAATCTGCGGCCCGCCGGTGATCCGGGAGAGATTTCGGGTGCTGGCGGTCACAGCCAGGCCACGCGGGCCGAGCTGCCGCTTGCCGAGGTCGCCGAGGCCGCGCGCCTGCAGGTCGAGGTTCTCCGCATCGACGTCGAGGGCCAGCTGGTAAAGCGCCTCGCCCGCCTTGCGCCCGGTTACGGCGAACCCGAGCTGCGGTCCAAGCCGTCCGCGCCACTGATCGGTCAGGCGCGAGGCCGAAAGCAGCAGCCGGCCGCTGGCCTGCCCGCCGGCCGGATTCCAAGCGCCCTGAGCCTCCAGGGGGCGCAGCGTTCCGGACGTTGCGAGCGCGGTGAACCGGCCTTGGGCCGTCCGGCCGTCGGCCTTGATGTCGAGGGCGAACGGCAGATCGGGGTTGAGCCCAAGCGCGCCGGCAAGGGCGCCGCCCCGCGCCTCGAGCGCGTCCACCCTGACCTTCAGCGGGCGCGCCTCCCCCATGTCGACGTCGGCGACGAGGTGGTCGCCAGGGTGCAGCACGCTCAGCGCACGCGCGCTGACTGTCCGCCCGCCCTTGCGTTCCACGTCCAGCGCCAGGCCGAGGTCGTACACCCCGCGCCGGTAGCTGAAGCCGGGTAGCATCTCCACCCGCGCGGCGGCGCGGGTGATGTGGAAGGAGACCGGCATGCCGCGGTCCTTGCCCTTCGGGGTGAGCGTCGGCCGGCGGATAAGCCGGATGGACTGGGCCTCGATCAGGTCGGCGTGGAAGCGTCGCCTGAAGAGCTCCAGGTAACGCCATGTAAGATGGACGTTGTTCGCCTCAAGCCAGACGCCCTGCTCGTCTCGGACGGTGAGCCTGCGCACGCGGACGTCACGCCAGATGTCGCCCGACAGCCCCTCCACCTTCAGGCGACCGAACCGTCCCACCTTCAGGCCATCTGTGCGCGCCTCGATCAGCAGGCGCGCTTCCGGCAGCAGCACGCCGTAGCGGGCGCCCAGAAAGATCGCGGCGATGCTGACCACCAGCGTAATGGCCAGCACCACAAGGGCGCGAGGGAGCACCTTTCGCTTCAGCGCCTCGACAGGCGCGGGGGTGTCCGCCGCCTCGCTCAAAAGCTCTGCCCGATGCTGACATAGATCTGGAACGGCGCGCCGCCGCGCCGGCGGCTGACCGGGGTGGCCACGTCGACCCGGATCGGCCCGAAGTTCAGGTGATAGCGGACGCCGACGCCTGCCCCGATGGCGAGGTCCTGGAACGAGGGGGTCTGGTCCGTCGAGACCGCGCCTGCGTCGACGAACGCGGCGAACTCCCAGCGCTCGGTGAACTGGCGCCGCAGCTCGAGCGAGGTCTCGAACAGAGCCGCGCCGCCTTGCGGCCGGCCGTCCGGAAGCCGCGGGCCGACGTCCTGGTAGCCGAAGCCTCGCACCGAGCCGCCGCCGCCGGCGTAGAACCGCCGCGAGGCCGGCAGCTGCGGAATCTGACCGTTGGCGATGGCCCCAAGCCGCAGGCGCGCAGCGGCCACGGTCCGTCCCGCTTCCATGGGCAGGTAGTAGCTGCCCTGCGCCTGCAGCCGCAGGTAAGGCAGGTTGGTCTCGCCCACGATTACCGTGGGCTCGGCGCGCGCGTTGACCCGCCAGCCGCGTCGGGGGTCCAGCGGATCGTCCGAGCGGTCCAGCGAGAAGTCGCCCAGCAAACCCAGGGTCACGAGGTCGCGGCCCAGCGGGTTGAGGGTCTCGGTGCGGAGTTCCTCCGTCCGGCTGACGTCGACGGAGGCGCCGACCGTCACATACGACCCCTGCACCAGCGAGGTGGTGCGGCCGAAGCGGCGGGTGACGTCCGCGCGAACGCCGACGCCGGTCTCGTCGTAGGCGTCGGTACGCACACGGTACGCCGCTGCGCCCGTAGTCAGGGTCTGCTGCGGGCGCCGCCAGTGCGGCAGGGTGAGGGTCGGGGCGATCCGGCTGTCGAGCTCTGAGACACGTCCCAAGACCGAGAGCGTGTCGGCCCGGCCGAGCCAGTTGTACCGTGTCCAGCGGCCCTCGACCCCCAGGCCTTCTTCCGTGGCCCAGCTCGCGCCGAGCTCCAGGGTGCGGCGGCTGCGTTCGGCCAGGCTGACGACGATCGGCCGCAGCCCCTCCGGGGTGGCGTCGGCTGCGGGCGCCAGGGCCACCGTGACGCTGTCGTAGACGCCGGCGTCCAGCAGCCGGCGCTCCAGCTCGGCGACGGCGTCAGGGTCATAGGCTTGGCCGTTACGCCAGGGCGCGAGGCGCGTGACCCAGGCCGGGTCCGTGCGTCCGTCTGTAGTCAGGCGGATGCCGTCCAGCCGCACGATCTCGCCCGCCGCGATCCGGAAGGTGGGGCGCACCGTCTGGTCAGCGTGATCGACCACCACCTCCCGGGGCTCGGTGCGGACGTCCGCGTATCCAAGCTTCTGGATCGCGGCGACCGCGCGCCCCTCCGCCGCGATGACCTCGGCGGCGCGCCCCGGCCCGCCCGGCTGCAGATCAAGCGCAGAGGCGGCGGCCTGCCCCGCCTGCGGCTCTGGCGGCCCCCCGACCCAACTGATGGATGGCTCGGCGATGCGGAAGCGCGGACCCGGGGTCACCCGCACCAACGCCGTCGGCGGTTCAACGTCCGTGACGTCCGGCTCGACCGTGTAGGCGTAATAGCCTTCCGAGCGGAGCACCGCGATGGCGTCCTCGGCGGCGGCCCGGGCGCGGCGGCGGGCCTCGAAGCGGTTCTCGATCGGGCGGTCCGTCTGGCCGATCGCGCGCAGGATCGCGGCGCGCAGTTCGGGGTCAAGCTCGCCCTCCACAGCCGCGCGTGGCTGGTCGGCCCGCGCCGGACCGGCCGCGACGGCGCAGAGGGCCGCCGAGGCGGCGACGGCATGAACCAGTCGACTCAAAGCTCAAATTTCTCCGAGCCCCCGCACCCGTTTAGCGGGGCTGTCGGCGACTGTCACGGCTGCGGCTGCGCGACCCTGGATAGAGCTTAGTCAGGTCTTCCGCTGCGACGTTGTGCGCAAGCCGCCACACAACCAGCAGATGGTAGTAAGTTCAAGTAAGTAAACAAGCTCTGCCGATGCCGATATTGGACTGGTGATTTGGGCAGAAATTGGGCTTTGCCGCTGCCACGACGCTCACGTTAGCTTGTGCCTGAAAGAACAAGCGCTGCTGCAAACAGTTGTTGCCGCACGGAAATGTGACCCCTATTTCGGGAACACCGCAGGGGGGAGCGCCGCGCGGCCAACGGGCCGGCGGGACTTCCAGACAACTCACAACAAACGCCGAGGGTTTCACGTGGCTTACCGGAACTTCGTGGGTGCGACGCTGCCCGACTCCAATCTGGCTGGCGTTCGGTACGTGAACGGCTCATGGGCCAGCGAGACGCTGAATGGCTCGTCCGGAGCCGACCAGTTCGAGGGCGGCGGCGGCCGTGACCAGTTCGTCGGCATGGGCGGCGACGACTTCTACTGGGTGCGCGACACCCGGGACACCGTGGTCGAATGGGCCGGCGGCGGCGTCGACACGATCAAGATCTGGAACTCCTATACCCTCCCCGCCAACGTCGAGAACCTGATCGTCTTCGGCCACGGCAGCTACGCCGCGGGGAACGACAGCGACAACATCATCGAGGGCCAGGACGGCGACCAGTTCATCTACGGCGGCAAGGGGTCCGACGTCCTGGTCGGCGGCGCCGGCGCCGACACCTTCCTCGTGCGGCTGGGCGAGGGGAACAAGGTCATCCAGGACTTCCAGTCGTGGAGCGACAAGATCCGGCTGATCGGCGGCGAGCTCAACACCTTCGCCGAAGTGAAGGCGGCGATGGTTCAGCAGGGCGCCGACGTCCTGCTGAACAACGGCGCCAGCCAGATCCTCTTCCGCAACGCCAGCGTTGGCCAATTCGCCGAGCGCGACTTCCAGCTGCCGCTCGAGTACCGGGCTCTGACCAATCCGACCTTCGTCGACGAGTTCAACAGCCTGCAGACCGGCAGCGTCTGGAAGACCAACTTCGGCTACGCTGGCGACGGCCTGAACAGCTTCACCCTGCCGCGCAACGGCGAGCAGCAGATCTACGTCGCACCCGAGTTCAAGGGCACAACCGGCGCGCCCATGGGTCTGAACCCCTACTCGGTCAACAACGGCGTCCTCACCATCAAGGCGCAGCCGGTGTCCGCCGACGTGTCGGGCAAGATGTGGGGCTACCAGTACAGCTCCGGCATGCTGGACTCGCACTACCAGCAAACCTACGGCTACTTCGAAATCCGCGCCGAGCTGCCGCACGGCAAGGGGCTGTGGCCGGCCTTCTGGCTGCTGGGCGAGAACAACAACGAGATCGACATCCTGGAGGGCCTCGGGTCCGACACCAAGGTGCCGTACAACGCCATCCACTCGAACGCGGTCCCGGCCGCGGGCCTGCAGAACTTCGTCCCGGACGACTCGGGCTTCCACACCTACGGCGCCTTGTGGAGCCCCAAGGACATCATCTTCTACGTGGACGGCGCCGAGGTGTGGCGCACGGCCACTCCGGTCGACATGCACAAGCCCATGCACATGATCGTCAACCTGGCGGTCGGCGGGAACTGGGCGGGCCCTCCGGACGGCACCACGCCCTGGCCGGCCGAAATGAAGATCGACTACGTGAAGGCCTGGAACCTGCCGGACCCGAATTATGTCCCGCCGGTCGGCGGCCCGGCCCCGCCGCCGCCGCCGCCCACGCCGACCCCGCCTCCTCCGCCGCCGGCTACGGGCGCAGGCGTGACCCTCACCTCGAGCGGCTACTCGGCCAACCTGACAGGAGGCGCCGGCAACGACACCCTCAACGCCGGCCAGGGTCCTGACCAGCTCATCGGCGGTGCGGGTGCGGACGCCTTCGTGTTCAAGGGGCTGCCCTGGAACGCCGGCAAGGTGAAGGACTTCGTGGTCGGCACCGATCGCCTCGACCTTTCGGCCCTGCCGAATCGCGACGCCGTCACCTTCGAGACGGACGGCGTGGGCGGGACCAAGGTGATGCTGGACGTGGACGGCGTGGGCGGCCAGTGGCCGTACCATATCGTCACCCTGGAAGGCGTCTCGCCCGCCGGACTGACCGCCGCCAAGGTGTTCGGCCAGGCCGGCACGGCTCCGCCGCCCACTCCGACGCCGCCTCCGACCACGACGGCGGGCGTCACCCTGGTGTCGAAGACCTACGGCGATGTGCTCGCCGGCGGCGCCGGCAGCGACACCCTCACCGCCGGCCAGGGCCCCGACCGGCTCACGGGCGGCGCGGGCGCCGACTATTTCGACTTCGACGCCCTGCCCTGGAACGCCGGCCGCGTGACCGACTTCCAGGCCGGCGTGGACAAGCTGGACCTGCGCGGACTGGCTCCGTTCTACACCGGTGGCGACATCGCTCGGGACGTGAAGTTCCTGGCTGACGGAGCCGGCGGCACCAAGGTCATGCTCGACGTGGATGGTCCGGGGGGCGGCCAATGGCCCTTCCACATCACCACCCTCGACGCGGTGGCGCCGTCCAGCCTCACGCGCGCCGACTGGCTGTTCTAAGGGCCAGCGGGCTGCCTGGAAAACAGGCAGCCCGCACCCCTGAGCCAGCGCAAAGGCTCCGCAACGGGGGTCCAGGCGTTAGGGTCGACAGACCTTCTACCTGGATGAGGATCGGCGGGGCGTGGCGCGGGACGAAGCGGTGCAGACATGGATCCCGGCGCTCGCCCCCTATGACGAGATGGCCGCGCCCGGGGGCGACGTGCGTCCCCACTACGCGGCGCTCGCCGCGCGCCTGAAGACCCTGAGCTCGCAGGAGCTGGCTGAGCGCCAGCGGACGCTGGAGCGCTTCTTCCTGCTGCAGGGCATCACCTTCACCGTCTATGGGGCGGAAAGCTCCACCGAGCGCATCATCCCCACCGACCTGCTGCCCCGCATCATCCCGGCGCGGGAATGGGCGACCATCGAGGCCGGCCTGACCCAGCGCCTGCGGGCGCTGAACATGTTCCTGGCGGACATCTACTCCGACCAGCAGATCCTGATGGACGGGGTGGTGCCCCGTGAACTGGTGCTGTGCGCGCCGAGCTACCGGCGCGAGATGCTGAACCTCTACGTCCCGCACCAGGCCTACGCCAACGTCTGCGGCTCGGACCTTATCCGCCAGCCCGACGGCGCCTTCGCCGTGCTGGAGGACAACCTGCGCGTCCCCTCCGGCGTCTCCTACATGCTGGCCAACCGGGAGGCCTCCAAGCGGGTCTTCCCCGGCACCTTCCGCGGGGCCGGCGTGCGGCCCATCGACCGCTACCCGGACCTCCTGCTCTCCACCTTGAAGAGCATGGCCGCCGACTGGCGACCTAACCCGCAGGTCGTGGTGCTGACCCCGGGCGTCTACAACTCGGCCTATTTCGAGCACGCCTACCTGGCCCGGCTGATGGGCGCGCCGCTGGTCGAAGGGCGCGACCTCGTGGTGCACGACAACATGGTCTACATGCGCACCACCACCGGCTTGCGGCGGATCGACGTGATCTACCGCCGGGTGGACGACGACTTCATCGATCCCCTCACCTTCCGGCGGGACTCGGGGCTCGGCGCGGCCGGTCTGTTCAACGCCTACCGGGCCGGCAATGTGGTGATCTGCAATGCGCCCGGCACGGGAGTCGCCGACGACAAGGCGGTCTACGCCTATGTGCCGGAGATCATCCGCTACTACCTCGCCGAAGAGCCGATCCTGCCGAACATCGAGACCTTCCTCTGCCGCGAGCCCGCGCAGCTCAGCCACGTGCTGGCCAACCTGGACAAACTCGTCGTGAAGGCGGTGGGCGCCTCCGGCGGCTACGGCATGCTGGTCGGCCCCCACTCCACCCGCGCTGAGCGGGAGTCCTTCGCCGAGGCCCTGCGGGCCGATCCGGCCAACTACATCGCCCAGCCGACGATCCAGCTTTCCACCGCGCCCTGTCTGATCGATTCGTCCATCGAGCCCCGGCACGTGGACCTGCGACCCTTCATCCTCTCCGGCGAGAAGATAACGGTCACCCCGGGGGCCCTCACGCGGGTGGCCCTGCGGCGCGGCTCGCTCGTCGTGAACTCCAGCCAGGGCGGCGGCTCCAAGGACACCTGGGTGCTCGCCGAGGGCCGGGAGGTGCGCGCATGATGCTCGCCAGGGTCGCCGACAGCCTCTACTGGATCGGCCGCTACGTGGAGCGGGCCGAGCACATGGCTCGCCTCTCCGACGTCCTGCTCACCGCCACTCTCGACCGCACCGACGCAGCGGCGCAGGTCGCGCGCATCGGGCTCTTGGCGGTTGGCGACGCGGATCCGGAGAAGGTGCTGAACCCCTACGAGGCCGTGCTGGCCCTGGTGCTCGACCGGGACAATCCGGGCTCTGTGGCCAGCTCCCTGTCCCAGGCTCGGGAAAATGCACGGCAGGTGCGCGACCAGATCACCTCCGAGACCTGGGAGCGGCTGAACCTGATCCACCTGCGGATGACCGACCCGGAAGCCCCGCGGGTGTTCCGAGAAGGCTTGCAGGCCTTCCTGCACGACACCATTGCCGACCTGCACCTCTTCAAAGGCGCGGCCGATGCGACCATGAGCCATGGGGAAGGTTGGCGGTTCCTGCTGCTGGGCGTCTACCTTGAGCGGGCCCAGCTGATCGGTTCGCTGCTGGAGGTCTGTTTCGGCGACGGTCGGCGGCGGGCGATCACGGACCACTTCGCACTCACCAGCCTCTTGCGCATGGCCTGCGCCCTGGAGCCCTATCTGCGGGTCTATACCGCCGACATGCAGCCACGCTTCATCCTCGAGTTCCTGCTGCTGGACGAGGACTTTCCGCGGTCGCTGCGGTTCTGCACGGCACGGATCGAGGAGCACCTGGCGGTGATCAGCCGCAACGCCGAGGCCGCCCACGCCAGCCCCGAGCGTCTGGCCGGACGACTGCGGGCGCGCCTGCAGTACGCCGACATGCAGGAGATCCAGGCCCAGGGCGCCAGCGCCTTCGTGGCCAGCGTTCTGGACGAGTGCGCCGCCATCCATCGAACGGTGTACGAGACCTTCGTCGCCTACCCGCTCGAACAGCGCCTCCCGGCCTGAGGAAGGATCATCGCATGCTGTTCGAAGTCCGCCACGTCACGAAGTACAGCTACGAGGCTCCGGTGCGGGAAAGCGTCATGGAGGTGTGGATGCAGCCCCAGCGCAGCCACAGCCAACGCCTCGTGAACTTCGATCTCGAGCTCGACCCGCCGGCGAAGCTGTTCTCCTATGCCGACGCTTTCGGCAATGCGGTCTACCACTTCGACGTACCGCAGCCGCACGATCGCCTCACCATAACGGCGCGATCAGCCGTCGAGACCGAGCCGCCTGCGCCTCTCCCCGACCACCTGGAGCTCGGCGAATGGGACCGGCTGCGCTCGGATCCGGTGCGGCGCGACAACTTCGAGTTCCTCCAACCGCACGGCTTCGCCCAGCAGACGGCGCTGTTGGACGCCTTCGTGCAGGAGCACGCGCTGGACCGGCTGCGATCAGCGTGCCCGTTGACCGCCGCGCGCGAGCTCTCGCGCGCCGTGTACGAGGCCTTCGGCTACGAGGCCGGGGTCACCCGCGCCGACAGCCCGATCGACGATGTCCTGGAGGCGGGGCGCGGCGTCTGCCAGGACTTCGTCCACGTGATGATCGCCATCTGTCGATCGTGGGGCATCCCGGCCCGCTACGTCTCAGGCTATCTCTTCACCGACCGCAAGCACGGCGACCGCTCCGACCCGGACGCCACCCACGCCTGGGTCGAGGTGTTCCTCCCCTCCACGGGCTGGATCGGCTTCGATCCGACGAACAACATCGAAGCCGGCGAGCGGCACATCGCCTGCGCCGTCGGGCGAGACTATTCCGACGTGCCGCCCACGCGGGGCGTCTTCAAGGGTCAGACGCAGAGCGAACTGACCGTCGGCGTCACCGTACGAAGGGCCAGGGCCGCGCCGCCGGAGCCGGAGTTTCTGCGGGGGTCACAGCCAAGCTCGGGCCGCAGCGGAGCCCGCCCCACGGGCGCAAGCGCCTGGGTCAAGGAACAGCAGCGCCAGCAACAGCAACAGCAACAGCAGCAGTAGGGGGGACGAGCCACGCGCTCAGCCGGGGGGCGGGATCTCAGGCGTAGACCTTGGCGATGGAGGCGACGGCGCCCAGCGCCTCCTGCCGATCCACCTGCTCATTGGCGTCTCCATAGCCCCAGGCCTCATCCGGCCCGGTCTGCTGGATGACGATGCCGTCGCGACGGGCGAGCATCGACACGTTCTCGTAGATCACACCGTAGTTGGCCTCGGGTTGCGGGATCAGCCAGGCGATCTGGCCCCGCACGGGCACCAGGCTCTCATCCTTCCAGAGCGCGCGGGCGCCATAGCCCGTGCAGTTTATCACCGCCTTCTGCTTCAGGCGGGCGAGGTCGGAAGGTGTGTGGAACTCGGCCGTCTCGATGCGCCCGCCGGCCTGCAGGAACTCGCTCATCAGCACGCGGCCGTACTCGGCGATGTTGAACATCGGCAGCGACGTACGCCGCACATGGGGCGTGGGGAACGGGTGACTGCCGGGCGGCAGGGTCTCCATGGGCGGCGTGAGGTCGGCGACGCGGCTCTGGTAGTGGGCGAAACCCACGGGGTCGGCCCGCCGCCCGGGCGGTGCGTCCGCGAGAAGGTAGCGGTCGATCCACTCGATCGGAGCGCCCGGCAGGCCGAGGTAGCTGTGGAAGGTGCGGAACGAGGCCCGCGCCATCTGCTCCCAGAGCGCAGGAAAGTTCGCGGGCGCGGCCGTCGCCGTGGCGATCCGCGAGTCGGGCGACCAGACGCCCGTGGCCCGCGCCGAGCGGACCTCCGGCATCCGCTCCTTGGCGTAGATGGTCACCGAAGCGCCGGCGCGCTGGGCTGTGATCGCGGCCGTAAGGCCAAGCGCGCCGCACCCAATGACTGCGATGTCCCGGACGCCGGCGGACAGCGCCTTGGGAACGACCACCTGGGCCGAGCCCCAGGAGAGCGACCAGCCTGCGCCGCCGTGGCCGTAGTTGTGCACCACCAGCTTGTCCGCCACCGTCTCGGCGTCGAGCCTGGGCCCGGCGGCGCGGAACGGCCGAAGGCAGACGGTGATGTTCATGATCCGCTCGGGGCGCGCGTTGATGCGCGCCAGCGGCGAGACTGGGCGGAAGGGCGGCCTGGGCGGGGCCATCAGCCTCGGTCCTGGCGCGGCGGTTGCGCAGCCGCCCAGCGCCAGCAGCCCCGCGCCGGAGGCTTGCCTGAGGAAGGTCCTTCGTCCGCTCGCCGCCTGCATGCCCGCCTCCGCGCCTCGCCTGTGCAAGGCCTAGCATGCGTCGAGCCTCCGTCCATCCCGGACCGCCGCCGGCCCCTTGCAGGCGCCGCGCGGTTCGCTAGGGATGGGCATGCACGGGCGCCGGATCCCGTCGGCGCCGCTTCCAGCGAAGAGCGATGATGATCGGCCGCAACCCTGCCCTGGCCCTCGCCGGCGCCGCCATCCTGCTGATTTCCGGTTGCGAGCGGGCGGCCCCGCCCGCCGCGCCCCAGACGTCCGGGCCGATCGTCGCCACGCCGGCAGGCGGCGCGCCAGACTCCTTCGCGCCGGTGGTGAAGCGAGTGTCGCCGGCGGTGGTGTCGGTGGACACCCTCTCCGTGGGGGCGGCGGAAGGGTTCGCAGCGGGCCTGCCGCCGGGCCTCGGCGTCGTACCCGTGCGGCGGGGGGCTGGATCGGGGTTCATCATCAGCGCCGACGGCTATGTGGTCACCAACAACCACGTGGTCGAAGGGGCGCAGGAGATCGTCGTGGCGCTCGCCGACGGGCGCCAGTTCCCGGCGCGCCTGGTCGGACGCGACCCGCCAACCGACCTGGCGGTGCTGAAGATCGGCGCCCCGGACCTCCCTTATGTCAGCTTCGCGGGTTCCGCGCTGCCGGAGGTCGGCGACTGGGTGGTGGCGGTGGGCAATCCGTTCGGCCTCGGAGGCACGGCGACGGCTGGCATCGTCTCGGCGCACGGCCGGGAGATCGGGGAGGCCTATGTGAGCTACCTGCAGATCGACGCGCCGATCAACAGCGGCAACTCGGGCGGGCCGTCCTTCGACCTGCAGGGCCGCGTGGTCGGGGTGAACACGGCGATCTTCTCACCCACCGGCGGCTCGGTCGGCATCGGCTTCGCGATTCCAGCGGACCTGGCTGAGAACGTGACCCGCCAGCTGATCCAGTCTGGCCGGGTCACCCGCGGCTACCTGGGCGTGGGGGTCGCCGACCTGACGCCAGCGCTGGCCTATCGGCTGGGCGTCGGCGGCCAGCGCGGGGCGCTGATCGCCCAGGTGGCCCCCGGGGGACCTGCGGCGCGGCAGCTCGAGGCGGGCGACGTGGTGGTGGCGGTAGGCGGCGAGGCGATCACGGGCGCGGGAGGCCTGACGCGGGCGATCGCGGGGGCGCAGCCGGGCTCGACGCTCTCGCTGAGCGTGCTGCGCGACCGGCAGCGGCGTGAGGTGCAGGTGCGGGTGGCGCGCCGGCCGGAAGGGCTGGCGCAGTAGTTGGTAGGCCGGGTGAGGTTCGAACTCACGACCATTCGATTAAAAGTCGAATGCTCTACCACTGAGCTACCGGCCCGCATCGCGGATGGGAGCCGATGGCCGCCCGGGCGAAGCGGCGCGGAACCTAGGCGGGCGGACCGGCCGGCGCAAGGGCGTCTCCCGCCTTAACTGCGCCACAGGCCACGCTAGTATGCCGCACGATGCGTAACACCGCCCCGATCGCGCTGATTCTCGCCGCCGCCTGCGGCCTCGCCGCCTGCGCCACCACCGGACCCGACGGTCGGGTGCAGACCCGCCAGGAAGCCACCCGCGAGACAATGACGGGCGCCGTGTCCGCGCCCCTGCGCGACCTGAACGTCATGCGCTCCAAGATTCCCGAGGTGCTGCTGCGCGCCATGGCCGACCCGTACGAGCGGCCGCCGAACACCCGCTGCGCGACCCTGATCGCCCTCGTTCAGCCGTTGGACCAGGCGCTCGGCGCCGACCTCGACCTGCCGCCGAGCGACGAGGACGACCTCCTCAGCCGAGAAACCGCCTATGGAGCGGTGGCGAGCGTGGCGAGCGACGCCATTCCGTTCCGGGGCTGGGTCCGCCGCCTGTCGGGCGCCGAGCGGCACGATCAGACCGTGCAGGCGGCGATCACCGCCGGCGGGGTGCGGCGGGCCTACCTCAAGGGCCTGGGCGAATCGAAGGGCTGCAAGCCGCCGGCGACGCCCAGCCACGTTCGGGCGGGCACCCCGGTGGTGAACCAGGCGGGCGGCCTGAAGCCTAGGTACCCGACGAAGAAGCCCGGCGCCTGAAGTCGGCGCGGAAGGCTTCGAGCCGCCCTTCTGCGATGGCGCCGCGGAGGCCGGCCATCAGCCGCTGGAAGAAGGCGATGTTGTGCCAGGACAGCAGCACCTGGCCGAGGATCTCGTCGGCCTTCACCAGGTGGTGCAGGTAGGCCTTCGAATAGTCGTGGCTGGCCGGCACGTCGCTGTCGGGATCGAGCGGGTGGTCGTCCTCGGCGAAGCGGGCGTTCTTCAGGTTGATCGGGCCGTCCCAGGTCCAGGCCTGGCCATGCCGGCCTGAGCGGGTCGGCAGGACGCAGTCGAACATGTCGACCCCGCGCCAGACCGCCTCGACGATGTCGATGGGCTTGCCCACGCCCATTAGGTAGCGCGGCCGCTCGGCCGGGAGCTGCCCGGGCGCGAAGTCCAGCACCTCGCACATCGCCTCGTGCCCCTCGCCCACCGCAAGCCCGCCGATGGCGTAGCCGTCGAACCCGATCTCCTGGAGGCGCTCGGCCGACTCGCGGCGCAGCGGCTCCGAAGTTCCGCCCTGCTGGATCGCGAAGAGCGCCTGGGCGTCGCGCGCGCCGAACGCGTCCTTCGACCTCTGCGCCCACCGCGCCGAGAGCCGCATGGCCTCGGCCACGGCCTCGTCGGGGGCCGGCAGGCCGACCAGCTGGTCCAGCTGCATGACGATGTCCGACCCGAGCAGGTCGGCCTGGATCTCGATGGAGCGCTCCGGGGACAGCACGTGCCGGGAGCCGTCGAGGTGGCTCTGGAACGTGACCGCCTGTTCGTTGACCTTGGCGATCTTCGACAGGCTCATCACCTGGAAGCCGCCCGAGTCCGTGAGGATCGGCTTCTCCCAGCGCATGAAGCGGTGCAGCCCGCCCAGACGCGCCACGCGCTCGGCCGTGGGCCGGAGCATCAGGTGGTAGGTGTTGCCCAGGATGATGTCCGCGCCGGTGGCGGCGACCTGATCGACCGTCAGCGCCTTCACCGTCCCGGCGGTGCCCACCGGCATGAAGGCCGGCGTGCGAATCTCGCCGCGCGGGGTCCGCAGCACGCCGGTGCGCGCCCGCCCATCGGTCGCCTGGATCTCGAAGGGAAAGGCGGCCATCAGGCTCTCCAGAGCAGGGACGCATCCCCGTACGAATAGAAGCGGTAGCCGCTGGCGATGGCGTGGGCGTAGGCCGACCGCATGGCCTCGAGCCCCGCGAACGCAGAGACCAGCATGAACAGGGTGGATTTCGGCAGGTGGAAGTTGGTCATCAGGCCATCGGCCGCCCGGAACCGGTAGCCGGGCGTGATGAAGATCGCGGTCTCGTCCATGAACGGACGGACGACACCGTCTTCGCCCGTGGCCGACTCCAGCAGCCTGAGCGACGTGGTGCCAACGCAGACGATCCGGCCCCCGGCGGCGCGAACCGCGTTCAGCCGCTCGGCGGTGGCGACATCCACCTCGCCCCACTCCGCGTGCATGCGGTGCTCGGCGAGGTTCTCGGTCTTCACCGGCAGGAAGGTGCCAGCGCCCACATGAAGCGTGACGAAGGCGGTCGAAACGCCCGCCGCCTTGAGCCTGGCGAACAGCTCCGGGGTGAAGTGCAGGCCCGCGGTGGGCGCGGCCACCGAGCCGTCCTCCTGGGCGTAGACCGTCTGGTAATCGGCCCGATCCTTGTCGTCCTCGCCGCGCTTCGCCGCGATGTAGGGCGGCAGCGGCATGGCCCCACGCTCGGCGATCGCGGCGTCCAGGTCCGGTCCGGCCAGGTCGAAGGCCAGCGTCACCTCGCCGCCCTCCCCCTTATCACGGACGGTGGCGTCGAGGGCGCCCAGAAGGCAGGCCCGGTCGCCGGTCTCGCCGAAGCTGATCCGATCGCCGGGCTGGAGCTTCTTCCCGGGCCGCATGAAGGCTGTCCAGACGCTGGGCGCTACCCGCTTGTGGAGGGTGGCCTCGCACGCGATGCGGCTCTCTCCACGCAGGCGCACGCCCTTGAGGCGTGCAGGGATCACCCGCGTGTCATTGAGCACCAGGATGTCGCCGGCGCGGAGCTCGTCCGGCAGATCGCGCACCACCCGGTCGCGCAGGGGCGCGCCGGGCTCCACCACCAGCAGGCGGGCCGAGTCGCGGGGGCTGGCCGGGCGCAGGGCGATGCGCTCGTCCGGAAGCTCGAAATCGAAGTCGGCCAGTTGCATGGAGGCGGCTCAAGGCCACGGGGCCGCAGTCGCGTCAAGCGGCGGCCGTGCTAGAGGCGGGCATGCGCTTCGTGCGACTCGCCCTGCTGGCCCTGATCGCCGCCCCCGTCTTCCTCGGCGCCGGGCTGGGCGTCATGGCGCCGCTCGCAGGCCAGTTCGGCCGCGCGAGCCTGACGGCCGACATCCTCAACCACTTCGCGCCAATCTGGCTCGCCGGGGCGCTTCTGGCCGCCGCCGCCGCGGCCCTCTTCCGCGGCGAGGCGCGGGCGCTGCTCGCCGCCGTGGGCGGACTGGGGATCGTGCTCTCGGCGACCCTGTTGCTGCCGGAGTTCCTCCGGGACGCCGGCCCGAAAGCCGCCCCCAGGGCGGCCGGCGAGATCAAGGTCGTGCAGTTCAACGTCTGGCACTACAACGAGGACCTGGGCCGGGCGGTGGACTGGCTGGTCGCCCAGGACCCGGACATCGCCATCGTCGAGGAGACCACCCCCGCCTTCCGGCGCCTGATGGCCGAGCGCACCGACTGGCGCGTGGCCTGCGCCAATTGCGAGGTGATGATCTTCAGCCAGCGCCCCTTGCGCGAGATCCGCCAGGCCCGCCCGCCCAGGCCGATTCCCGCCGCCCAGGCGATGATCGGCGACATCCCGGTGATCGGCGTGCACTACGCCTGGCCGACCGACGCCGAGGACCAGCAGTACCAGGAGGCCCGGCTCGCCAGCATGCTAGCAGGCGTGGATCGCAGCCGCGCCATCGTCGCCGGCGACCTGAACTCCACCCCATGGTCCTTCTCCCGCCGCCGCTGGGACGAGCAGTTCGGCCTGATCCGCCGCACGCGGGCCGTGTTCTCCTGGCCCGCGCGGCCGCAGGCGCGCTTCCGGTGGACAGGGCTCTTCCCCTTCCTGCCGATCGATCACGTCTACGCAGGCTCGGGCTGGGCGACTGTGAAGGTGGAGCGCGGGCCGCGGCTCGGGTCCGACCACTATCCGGTGGTGGTCACCCTAGCGCCTGTCGCGCCGCGCTGAGGGCGTCCTCGACCTTGGCGCGCTGGGCGGCGTAGTCGTTGCGCGCCGACTGCAGCTCGGCGGCAAGCCTCGCCTGTTCGCGCTCCAGGGCTTCGACCCGCTTCTGGTGCGCGGCGTCGAGCGCGGCGAGCCGCGCCTCCAGGTCGGCGATCTTCTTGAGCGCCGCCTTGGAAGGCCCGGCGGGCTTGTCCTTCTTGGGCGGCTTCAGCTTGGCGAGTTCGCCGCGCGTGCCGGCCGGCCGGCGCAGCACCTCGCCCGGCTGGGCGTTCGCGGCGGCGACCAGATCCGGGTCGTCCGTCTCCCGCGCCATGCCGGTCTTGAACAAATCCAGGTGGCTCCCCCAGGCGGCCAGCGCCTTCGCCCTCGAGCTGGTCGCCACGACGTAGTCGGTGAACCCGTCGGAGGTGACGAAGACCTTGAGCCTGGGGGCCATGCCGCGCCTCAGGCGTCCGCGGCGACCTTCATGGAGACGATCTTGCCCGGGCTGCGCGGCGGCTCGCCCTTGGGCAGCGCGTCCACGTGCTCCATGCCTTCCACAACTCCGCCCCAGACCGTGTACTGGTTGTCGAGGAAGGTGGCGTCGTCGAAGCAGATGAAGAACTGGCTGTTGGCCGAGTTCGGATTGGGCGTGCGCGCCATGGAGCAGACCCCGCGCACGTGCGGCTCGCGGCTGAACTCGGCCTGCAGGTTCGGCTTGTCCGAGCCGCCGGAGCCGGTGCCGGTGGGATCGCCGCCCTGGGCCATGAAGCCCGGGATGACGCGGTGGAAGACCACGCCGTCGTAGAAGCCCTCGCGGGCCAGTTCCTTGATCCGCGCCACGTGGCCCGGCGCCAGGTCGGGCCGCAGCTTGATGGTCACCGGGCCCGACTCCAGCGTCATGATCAGGGTGTTTTCGGGATCCATCACTTCACCTCGACAGGAATGTTGACGTCACAGGCCGAGAAATCGGCCCCCTTGGCCGCGCGCACGCGGGCGATCTCGGCCTTGAACCAGGCGCTCTTCGGGTCGATGACCCGCACCCTCGGGCGCTGGCCTTCCGGCAAATCGGCGAGCAGGCGCACACGTTCCATGCGGTCCTGCGGATCGGCCACAGGCTCGCCCACCTTGATGGCGCCGACCACGTCCTGCCCGGCGATCACACGGCCCCAGGCGGTGTAGCGCTTCTCGAGCGAGGGGTAGGGCGCGCGCATCAGGAAGAACTGGCTGTTGGCCGAGTTCTCCGCTTCCGCCCGGGCCATGCCGGCCACGCCCTGGCAGTAGAGCGCCCAGCCCGAGACCTTGCCGTCCCGCGTCATGGGGGCGAGCATCATCGACTGGGTCATGACCGGCAGCGACTTCACGAAGCCGATCTCGGCCACAGCCTGGTCGGCGGCCAGGACGAAGGGCGCGTCGGGGCCGCGACGGAACATGAACTCCGCCTGGATGTCCGGCAGGGACGAGCCGCCCTCGCCCGTGTTCTGCGGATCGCCCGTCTGGGCCATGAAGTTCTCGATCACCCGGAAGAACCGGTGGCCGTCATAGAAGCCCTGGCGGGTGAGCTCACGGATCCGCTGGACGTGGCCGGGCGCCGCCTCGGGCACCATCTCCACCAGAATCCGCCCCTTGTTGGTGTCGATCACCAGCACGTCGGCGGGATCGGGCGTGCGCCAGTCGGCGCCCGTCGGGGCGGCCGCTCGGGCCGGCGCAGCGGCGGCCTTGGGAGAGGGCTTCTTCTGGGCGGACGCAGTGGTCGCGGCGAGCGCCATGGCCGCGGCGAGCAGAACGGCTTTCTTCATGGACGGCACTGGTACCGACCCGCGCTGGAAAGCGCTAGGCCCGGCCGACCTTGGCCAGCAGCCTGTCCTTGACGCCGTCGCTGACGAATTTGGTGACGTCGCCGCCCAGCATGGCGATCTCCTTCACCAGCTTGGAGGCGATCGCCTGGTGACGCGGATCGGCCATCAGGAAGACCGTCTCGATGTCGCGGTCCAGCTGCTGGTTCATGGCGGTCATCTGGAACTCGAACTCGAAGTCGGCCACGGCGCGCAGGCCGCGGACGATGACCGTGGCGTTGCACTCGCGGGCGAAATGCATGGTCAGCCCCTCGAACGGCTGGACCACGATCTCGGCCCGGCTGCGCAGCGGCGCGACGGCCTCCTCGACGATCGCGACGCGCTCCTCGAGGGAGAACAGCGGCCCCTTGCCGGCGTTGATCGCCACACCCAGGACCAGCTTGTCCACCAGCTTCACGGCCCGGCCGATGATGTCGGTGTGACCGTTGTGGATGGGATCGAACGTGCCCGGATAGAGCCCGATGCGCGTCATGCGGCCTGGTCCCCCAACTGCCCTGCCCTTCGCCTTTCGCCGCGTAGGGCCGATCTGGCAAGCCCTAAGTTGGCCTCCGGCGCCGGGGCGTCAGCGGGCCTTAGACCTCGCCGCCGCCTTCGCCGCCCTCGCCCGCGTCGGGGTCGATCGCCCCGCCCTCACCCTCGGCCACCTGGGCCTCGCCGATGTCGGCCTCGTCCTCGCCGGTATCGGCTAGGCGTTCGACCGAGACCACGTGTTCGTCCTGGTGCTTGCGGAAGATGATCACGCCCTGGGTGTTGCGCCCGGCGAGCCGGACCTGCTTCACCGGGATCCGGATCAGCTGGCCCTGGTCGCTGACCAGCAGGATCTGGTCGGTTTCCTCCACCGGGAAGGACCCGGCGAGCTTGCCGCCGCGCTTGGTGAGATCCTGGGCGAGCAGGCCCTGGCCGCCGCGTCCGGTCCGGCGGAACTCGTAGGCGCTGGTCCGCTTGCCGAAGCCCTCGGTGGAGACGGTCAGCAGGATCTCCTCGGCGGCCCCCATCTCGGCGATCCGCTCGGGGCTGAGCGCAGCCTCCTCGCCGCCCTCGGCCTCCTCCTCGTCGACCGCGGCGCCGTTCTCCTCGACCTCATCCGCCTCACCCGTGGCGATGCGCATCAGCTTGGCGTGCTTCAGGTAGGCCGCACGTTCCGCCGCCGTGGCGGGCGCCGACCGCAGGATGGCCATCGAGATCACGCTGTCGCCGTCGGCCAGCCGGATGCCCCGCACGCCGGTGGAGTCGCGGCTGGCGAACACCCGCACCTCGTCCACCGCGAAGCGGATGCAGCGGCCAAGCGCGGTGGTCAGCAGGATATCGTTCTGCTGGGCGTTGCAGACGCCCACGCCGACGATGGCGTCGCCCTCGTCGAGCTTCATGGCGATCTTGCCGTTGCGGCGAATGTCCACGAAGTCGGAGAGCTTGTTGCGCCGCACGCTGCCGGAGCGCGTGGCGAACATCACGTCGTACTGGTCCCAGCTCGCCTCGTCCTCGGGCAGCGCCAGGATGGAGGTGATGCTCTCGCCCGGCTCGATGGGCAGCAGGTTGACGAACGCCTTGCCGCGGCTGGTCGGCGTGCCGAGCGGCAGGCGCCACACCTTGAGCTTGTAGGCCTTGCCGCCGCTGGAGAAGAACAGCATGGGCGTGTGGGTGTTGGCCGAGAAGACGCGGGTGACGGCGTCCTCTTCCTTGGTGGCCATGCCTGAGCGGCCTTTGCCGCCGCGGTGCTGGGTCCGGTAGATCGACAGCGGCGTACGCTTCACATAGCCGCCGTGGGTGACCGTGATGACCATCTCCTCGCGGGCGATGAGGTCCTCGTCCTCGACGTCGGCGTCGCCCTCCACGATCTCGGTGCGGCGCGGCACGGCGAACTGCTCGCCGATCTCCACCAGCTCCTCGCGGACGATCGCCATCACACGCTCACGCGAGGCCAGAATCTCGAGGAAGCCGCTGATCGCCGTGGCGAGCGTCTTGGCCTCGCCGAAGATCTCGTCGCGGCCAAGGCCGGTGAGGCGCGACAGGGTCAGGGCCAGGATCGCGCGCGCCTGCTCGTCGGTCAGGCGGATGCGCGAGGCCTCCACCACCACGGTCCGCGGGTCGGCGATCAGCTCGACCAGGGGCATCATGTCGCCGGCCGGCCAGTCGCGGGCCACCAGGCGCTCGCGCGCCTCGGCCGGATCCTTCGACGAGCGGATGATGTGGATGAACTCGTCGATGTTGGCGACCGCGATGGCGAGGCCGACCAGCACGTGGCCGCGGTCGCGGGCCTTGGAGAGCTCGAACTTCGTCCGCCGGACCACCACTTCTTCGCGGAAATCCACGAAGGCGGTGATCATCTCGCGCAGGCCCATCTGCTCGGGCCGGCCGCGGTTCAGCGCAAGCATGTTGACCCCGAACGAGGTCTGCAGCGGCGTGTAACGGTAGAGCTGGTTGAGGATCACCTCGGCCGAGGCGTCGCGCTTCATCTCGACGACCACGCGCATGCCGTCGCGGTCGCTCTCGTCGCGCAGGTCGGCGACGCCTTCGATGCGCTTTTCGCGGACCAGTTCGGCGATGCGCTCCACGAGCGCGGCCTTGTTCACCTGGTAGGGGATCGCCGTGATGACGATCGCCTCGCGCTCCTTGCGGACTTCCTCGATGGCGGCCTTGCCGCGCATCACCACCGAGCCGCGGCCGGTCATCAGGGCGTTTCGGGCGCCGGTCCGGCCGATGATCTCGCCGCCGGTGGGGAAGTCCGGCCCGGGAACGATGTCGAGCAGGGCGTCGAGGCTGACCTCGGGATCGTCGATGTAGGCCAGGCAGGCGTCCACCACCTCGCCGAGGTTGTGCGGCGGGATGTTGGTGGCCATGCCCACGGCGATGCCGCCGGCGCCGTTGACCAGCAGGTTGGGGATGCGCGAGGGCAGGACCACCGGCTCCTGCTCGGAGCCGTCGTAGTTGTCCTTGAAGTCGACCGTATCCTTGTCGAGGTCCGCCAGGATGGCCATGGCGGCCCGCGTCATGCGGCTTTCGGTGTAGCGCATGGCGGCCGGCGGGTCGTTGTCCACCGAGCCGAAGTTGCCCTGACCGTCGATGAGCAGCAGGTTCATTGAGAACGGCTGCGCCAGACGCACCAGGGTGTCGTAGATCGCGACGTCGCCGTGCGGGTGATACTTACCCATCACGTCACCGACGATCCGCGCCGACTTCACGTAGCCGCGGTCGGGCGTGTGCCCCTGCTCGCCCATGGAGAACAGGATGCGGCGGTGGACGGGCTTCAGGCCATCGCGGACGTCCGGCAGCGCGCGGCTGACGATCACGCTCATGGCGTAATCGAGGTAGGAGCGCTTCAGCTCGTCTTCGATGGCGATAGGGGCGATGCCCCCGCGCCGGTCGTCCGGAGGGGTGGTGTTCTGGTCGGTCAAGGGAGGGATAAAGCCGTGAGAATCGGACTGCTTAGATAGGCGTTCCTCCTAGCATTTGCGAGGCGGCCGCGCCAACTCTCGCGCGGGCGCACGCGCGAGGGCATAAGGCCGCGCCGATCAGCCGCCGTGACGCGGCGGCGGCGAGCCAGTAGGTTCGCCCCCATGCCGCTGTCGCCCGGAGATCCCGCGCCCTGGTTCAAGGCGCCGACGCCGTCTCAACCGGAGTTCGTGTTCGACACGGCGGCCGGGCGCTACGTGGTGCTGCTGTTCCTGCCGCTGGACGTGGAGGGCCGCCGCCAGGCGCTCACCCGCCTGGCCGCCGCACGCCGGCTGTTCGACGACACGCGGGTGTCCGCGTTCGTGGTGGCGCGAGACGAGGAGACGCTGGCGAGCGCCCGGGACCTTCGCGGCCTGCGCTGGTTCCTCGACGCGCAAGGTGACGTCTGCCGCCTCTACGGCGCCCTCGAGCCGAACGGCGCGGAGCGACCGCACTGGCTGCTGCTCGATCCGACGCTGCGGGTGATGGCCGCCGGCTCCCTCTCGCGGCTGGACACGCTGCTGCAGGGCCTTCCCGGCCTGCGCCCGCCGGGCGACCATGCGGGCGTGCCGGTCCGCGCGCCGGTGCTGGTCGCGCCGCGGGTGTTCGAGCCGGAGGTCTGCCGCGAGCTGGTCGCCCTGCATGGCGGGGGCGGCGCGTTCACCGGGGTGATGCGCGACCAGGGCCAGCGGACGGTGCTGGTGATGGACGAGCTGAAGCGCCGGCGAGACGTCTATGTGGAGGACGCGGAGGTCCAGGCGGCCCTGCGGGAACGGCTCGAGCGCCGGCTCTTTCCGATGATCGAACGCGCCCTGGGGGTACGGCCCACCCGGATCGAGCGCTACGTGGTCAGCTGCTACGACGCGGCTGATCAGGGGGTGTTCCACCCCCACCGCGACAACACCACCTTCGGCACCGCGCACCGCGCGTTCGCCTGTTCCATCAACCTGAACGACGATTTCGAAGGGGGAGACCTGCGGTTCCCCGAGTACGGTCCCGCCACCTACCGGCCGCCGGTGGGCGGCGCCGTGGTGTTCTCCTGCAGCCTGCTGCACGAAGCCACCCGGGTGACGCGGGGCCAGCGATACGCCTTCCTGCCGTTCTTCTACGACGAGGCCGGCGGCGAGGTGCTGGCCGCCTACCGCGCCCGCAGCGAGCAGACGGAGCCCGCCGCTTGATCGCCCGCCTTCCGCCCGGCCTGACCGTGGGTGAGCTCGCGCCCTGGTTCAAATGCCCGACCGCGAGCAAGCCGAGCTTCGCCTTCGGCACCGTCGGCGGCAGATACATCCTCCTGGGTTTCCTCCCCGCCGAGGCCGCGACGCAGCCGGCGATCACGCAGGCCTTGACTGCCCACCGCGCGCGCCTGGACGACCGCCACCTGGCCGCCTTCCTGGTGATCCGCGATCCCGACCTGATCGCGCGCGCCAAGGACCAGCCGCCGGGCCTGCGCTGGTTCCTGGACGGCGACGGGGCGGTCACGCGGCTCTATGGCGGCGAACAGGGTCTTTGGGTGTTGCTGGATCCCGCCATGCGGGTGATGCGGCTCGCCCCGCTTTCCGAGACCGAGAGCGTGTTCGCCGAGATCGCCGCGCTTCCCCCGGTCGGCGACTACGCGGGTGTCGACCTCTTCGCCCCGGTGCTGGTGGTCCCGCGCGTCTTCGAGCCCGAGTTCTGCCAGCAGCTCATCGCCCACTACGAGGCCCGCGGCGGCTCCCCCTCCGGGGTCATGCGCGACGTGGACGGCCGCACGGTCGGCGTCCTCGACCCGATGAAGAAGCGCGACGACGTGTGGATCGAGGAGGAGGAGCTCCAACGCCAGGTGATGCGCCGGATCAGCAGACGGCTGGTCCCGGAAATCCGCAAGGCCTACGGCTTCGAGGCGACACGGTTCGAGCGCTACCTGCTCGCCTGCTACGACGCCGATCAGGGCGGCTACTTCCGCCCGCACCGCGACAACGACACGCTGGGCACTGCGCACCGCCGGTTCGCCGCCTCGATCAACCTCAACGCGGAAGACTTCGAGGGCGGCGACCTGCGGTTTCCCGAGTTCGGGCCGCGGACCTACCGGCCGCCGACCGGCGGGGCGGTCGTGTTCTGCTGCAGCCTCCTGCACGAGGCGACCCCCGTCACCCGCGGCCGCCGCTACGCCTTCCTGCCGTTCCTCTACGACGAGGCGGGCGCCCAGGTGCGAGCGGCCAACCAGGCGGCGCTGCAGCCAGGGTAGCGCAGACCTCGACGGTCATCGGCAGTTCAGGCAAGAGGCGCCAGCCTCGCGCCGCAACTGAACGGAAGCCCGGATGAAACGCTTCGCCCCTGCCCTCCTCGCCGGCGCGCTCGCCCTGCCCGCGGCCGCCCAGACGCCGATCGCCCCCGGCTACTGGGAGACGACGAGCCAGATCCTCTCGCCGCTGCCCACCAAGAAGACCGAGAAGCGGTGCATCCGTGAGGAGGACGTGGAGAAGTTCATCGGCGGCTCGCCGAACCGGCACTACACCTGCACCTACCCGACGCGGGAGATCGCCGGCGGCAAGATCCGGCTGGCGGGCAGCTGCAAGACCAAGAACAGCGAGCCGGTGCCGATCACCGGAGAGGGCGTCTATACCCGCGACACCCTGCGGCTGGACGCTCGCGTGAAGGCCAAGCTGGGCGGGATCACCGTGCCGGTGCATGCCCGCACTTCGGGTCGCCGGATCGCCGACACCTGCCCTGCCCCCGCGGCGGGCGACGCCAAATAGCTTAGGCCGCGGCGCGCTGCGGCGCGTCGGACGCGGGCTCGGTCCGGAAGCGGGCGATCAGGGCGGCCAGCCGCTCGGCCTCCGTGCGGAGGCTTTCCGAGGCGGCGGAGGACTGCTCCACCATCGCCGCGTTCTGCTGGGTCATCTGGTCCATCGAGGCGACCGCGGTGTTCACCTCCGCGAGGCCGGTGGACTGTTCCGCCGCCGAGGCGGCGATCTCGGCGATCAGGGTGTTGATCTGCAGCACGTGGCCGGTGATCCGCTCCAGCGCCTGGCCGGCGTCCCCCACGAGCCCGACACCTTCGGCCACCTGCTCGCTGGACGCGCTGATCAGGCCCTTGATCTCGCGCGCCGCCTCGGCCGAGCGCTGGGCAAGCGCCCGCACCTCCATGGCGACCACGGCGAAGCCCTTGCCAGCGTCGCCGGCCCGGGCCGCTTCCACCCCGGCGTTCAGGGCCAGCAGGTTGGTCTGGAAGGCGATCTCGTCGATCACGCCGATGATCTGAGTGATCTGCCCGGCCGACTGCTCGATGGCGCTCATGGCGCGCACTGCATTGCGGACCACCTCGCCGGAGGCCTCGGCGTCGCGGGTGGAGGCGCCCACCAGTTCCTGGGTCTCGCGCGCGCCGCCGGCGGTCTTCTGCACCGTCGCGGTGATCTGCTCCATGGCCGCGGCGGTCTCTTCGAGGCTGGCCGCCTGTTGCTCGGTGCGCCGTGACAGGTTGTCCGCCGCCTGGCTGATCTCGGCCGCGCCGCGCAGCAGCTCGCCGGCGTTGACCACGATCTCGCGCATGGTGGCCTGCAGCCGGTCCACCGCGCCGTTGAAGTCGCCGCGCAGGCGTTCGTAGTCGGCGGGAAAGGCCTCTTCGATCCGGCAGGTCAGGTCGCCGCCGGACAGACGGTCGAGCCCCTCAGCCAGGGCCGAGACGACGCGCGCCAGGGTCTCGGCCTGAGCCGCGCGTTCGGCCTGCTCCCGGGCCTGGGCCTGGGCCTCGGTCTCGCGCCGCCGCATCTCTGCTTCCGCCTCGCTGGCCGCCTTGCTCTGCACGACGGCCTGGAAGGCGCGCACCGCGCGGGCGATGTCGCCGATCTCGTCGCGGCGATCGGCGGCGGCCAGTTCGATCTCGGTGTTGCCGGCCGCAAGCTCGTGCATGTCGCCGGTCAGCGCCTGGATGGGCCGCACCACGGCGCGGCGGGCGAAGAGCACGATGGCGGCGCTGATCACCAGGCCAAGCACCAGGGCGGCCGCCATGAGCGCCTTGCCGAAGGCCGCGCTCGTCGTGCCGGTGACGGCCGACGCATGGGCGGCCGCCTCGATCTTGCCGGTGGCCGCTTCCATGGCGTCTTCGAGGGTGGAGAACCGCTCCTTGAACTGCGGCAGCGCGGCCTGGGCCTGAAGCGGATCCGCCCCGGCGAGGCGGACCATCTCCTCGGCGGAGGCGATGTAATCCGCGAGCGGCGCCTCGAGCGCCTGGAGGGCGGCCTTCGAGGCCGGGTCGACGGCGATCTTCTGGTTGGTCGCCACGGCCTCCTTGAAGCTCGCCACGTGCTCGGCGAGATCCGTACGCACCTCGTCGAGCGACAGGCCGCCGACGCCGGTCGCAGCCAATTGCGCCGACAGCACGTCGCCGCGCAGCGCGTCGTGCATCATGTCCGACTGCATATGGTTGCGCAGCACCTGCCCTGAGATCTCCGCGTCGTGCAGCGCATCGCTGAGGCGCATGGCCACCCACATCCCGCCGCCGGCGCTGCTCGCCGCGAGTAGGGTGACAGCAGCGCTCGCCGCAACGACCTTGTGGTTGATAGTCCGCACGCTCGCCCCCGGGCTTAGAATGACATCGGTATGCCGTTCTTAGGGTTAAGAATGCATTGATGATAAGGTTATCTCGCTAATCTTCATCCTGCAACGCCGTGTAATATCGGCGTTCGTGCAGATTCATTACTTGTTCAAGGCCGGCATCTATCTCTCCTGTTGGAAGTACGGGAGAGCAGTATGCTCAAAGACGCGAAGAAGAGCGCGCACTCTATCGCCGGTTGCGCCGTAGCCATCTCCTTGAGCGCCGGTGCGGCGCTTGCCCAGGACATGGCGGATCCCGCCTGGACCGCTTCATCGACCTACACCGCCGACGTAACAGGCGTGGTGGATGGCGGCGCGAGCCGCGCCGGCCGTTACCTCGACAACCTTGATGTGGTGATTGACGGCGACCTGGAGGCCACGTTCGGATGGCGCGGCGCGAACCTCCACCTTTACCTGCTGAACAATTCGGGCGGACAGCCCAACGATCTGGCGGGCACCCTCCAGGGCGTGGACAACATCGAGGTCTCGCGCCAGCGGGCGCGGTTGTACGAGCTGTGGGTCGAGCAACGCTTCGCCGGCGACCGCGCCTCGCTGCTCGCGGGCCTGTACGATCTGAACAGCGAGTTCTACGCGACCGAAGCCTCCGGACTGCTGATCGCCCCGCCGTTCGGCATCGGCTCCGAGATCGCCTCGACCGGCCCGAACGGTCCTTCGATCTTCCCCTCCACGGCCCTGGCCGCCCGTTTGAAGGTCAGCGGCGCGAACGGCGCCTACCTGCAGACCGCCGTCGTCAACGCCAAGGCCAGCACCATCGGCGACCCCGACGGCCCGGACACCAACATGGACCGGGGGGCGCTGACCATCGGCGAAGCAGGGGTGGGCGACGGCTCCCGCCTGGCCGTGGGCCTATGGCGTTACACGGAGAAGCAGGACGACATCCGCGACCTGACGCCGGCCGGCAATCCGGACCGCAGCACCGCCCAGGGCGCCTACGTCCTGACCGAGCAGCCGCTGATCGACGGCGGCGACCAGGGCCGCACGGTCGCGGGCTTCCTGCGGGCCGGCGTTTCGGACGGCGACACGACGGTCTTCAAGGGCGGCTGGCAGGCCGGGCTCCTGGTCACTCGCGTGTTCGCCGGGCGGCCGGACAGCGCCTTCTCCGTGGGCCTGGAACAGGGCCTGCTCTCGTCCAAGGGACGCGCCAACCTCCGCGACGCCGGCCTGGACCCGGCCCATGCGGAGAGCAGCGTCGAGATCACCTATGCCGACAAGATCCATCCCCGCGTGACGCTCCAGCCCGACCTGCAGCTGATCAAAAACGCCGGCGGCGACCGTGACCGCGATCTGGTCGTGGTGGCCGCCCTGCGGCTGACCATCGAGCTGTTCTAGCCCCCTGTCGCACAGCAAAACGGCCAGCTCCCCGACGGAGGCTGGCCGTTCGCATGCCTGCGGGACGAACCAGGCCCTAGAACGGGATCTCGTCGTCCAGGTCGGCCGAGAAGTCCTCGCGCGGGGCGGAGGACTGGTTGCGCGGACCCGAGGAGAATCCGCCGCCGTAGCCGCCGCTGTCGCGGTCACCCGCGCCGCCGCCCTCGCCACGGCCGTCAAGCATGGTGAGCTCGCCGCGGAACTTCTGCAGGACGATCTCGGTGGAGTACTTCTCCTGGCCGGACTGGTCGCTCCACTTGCGCGTCTGGATCGAGCCCTCGATGTACACCTTGGCGCCCTTGCGCAGGTACTGCTCGCAGACCTTCACGATGTTCTCGTTGAACACCACGACCCGGTGCCACTCGGTCTTTTCCTTGCGCTCGCCGCTGGAGCGGTCGCGCCAGGTTTCCGAGGTGGCGATGCGCAGGTTCGCAACGCGCTCGCCGGAGTTGAGGCTGCGAATCTCGGGGTCCGCGCCGAGATTGCCGATGAGGATGACCTTGTTGACGCTGCCCGCCATGCGATGTCCTGAGCTTCCGTGTTTGCGGGCCCGCCAAGCGCGGGCCGAAGCGGGAAAGCTAGCGAATCCTTAACAGGACATCAACCAGATGTTCTCTATCCGTTCCGCCGCCATCCACAGGCTTATTGCGCCGGGTCCTGCGGCATGGCGCCCGGGATCGCGAGCCGCCCATCGCCCGTCCGGACCAGAGCCACGAAGCGCGGCCCTTCCAGCGAGGTGGAGGTGAAGACCCCCTCCTTCTGCAGGAACAGGAAGTTGGACTGGAAGGCGCCGTAGATCTCCTGCTGGCTGCCGCCGAGGCGCAGGAACTTGATGCGCATTGCCTCGAGGTTGGCGGCGCAGTGTTCCAGGTCCGGCGTATTCACCAGCTTGTTGTACTTCAGCGAGCCGTCCTTCTGGGGCACCACGTGGAAGCAGACGCCGGCGTCGCCGGGCGGGCGGGTCCGCTTGGCGCAGCCGGCGACGGCGGCGACCGCGACGAGAGCGAGGATCAGGGGGGCGCGGGAGAGGACGGGCGACATGGCCTGGACCCTACACGTGGATTGCGCCCGCCTCCAAGCCGTCAGAGGCTGCAGCCCGGCCCCTGCTCGACCAGCGGTCGGAAGCTGCGATTGTCGTCCGAGACCTCGACGCGCCCAGGGACGAGCCGCAGGGTCTGCTGCCCCCACCGCCCGTAGGTGGCGCCGCCGGCTTGCTCGCAGCGGCCGGCGAACAGCGTCTGGGCGCAAGCCAGACGGCTGACCTCGCCCGACAGCCGACGCCAGCGCGCCCCGGCGTAACGCCAGCAGGCGGCGACGGGCTCGCCGTCGTCGGCCGCCTCCGGCAGCGCGCTCACCGGCGGCTCCACGGGGGCTTCGATCTCCCCCTCCTCCGGCGGCAGCGGGGTCAGCATGTCGCCCGCCTGGTCGGCGGCGGCGAGCGCGCCCGTCTCGTCAACGCCCACATCAAGCGCGTCCGTGGCGACCCCGTTGCGTCGCGCGCACTCGGCGAGGGTGAATTCACCCACGAACTGCCCGCCAACGAAGCAGCGTAGCGGGCGCGCCGGATTCAGCTGGTCGTCGCCTTCCGCGGACTCAATCACCAGGCCGCCCTGCGACGCCGGCGGCGGCGGCGTCCGCTCGCCACGCCCCGACGAAAGCAGCACCCAGGCGATCGCCATCCCCGCCACCAGCGCCAGGAGGGCGCCGGCCACGATCAGCCCTGCACGGCGGGGCGCAGGTCTCGGCTCGGACGGCGGGGTGGGGCTCATGGCGCTGGCCTAGACCGGGGCGGCGGCGCTTTCAAGGCGCGCGCTCAGCCACCGCCGGTCAGGCGATCCAGAGCCGCCTGGTAGTTGGCGATCTGGTTTGTCAGATAGGCGGGCGCCTGGCCCTGCGCCCCGGCGATCTTGTCGGCGAGGGACTTCGGCGTCGCGGCGTCGCGCATGTCCTTGTAGACACTGCGGACCACGCCCATGGCCGCGGCGACCTCCGCGAGGGCATGGCTGATCTGGTCGGCGTCAGAGAGATTTAGGTCCCGCGGCAGGCCGAGGCCGTAGATCTGCGCCTTGCCGTCTCCCGGCAGGGTCTTGCCGTCCTCGGTGGTGGTCGTGCGGATGATCGTCTCGGCGATGCCCAGGGCCTCCAGCGCGTCCTTCCCGGCGCTGCCCGCCCCCACCTCCAGCACGATCCGCGGGTTCATGGGTTCGATCTTTAGGCTACGGACGCCGTTGGCGGTGGCGATCGTCACCTTCGCCTGGAAGCCGCTGGCGCGGCGGATCTTCTGCGCCAGGGTGTCGAGGGTGTCCTTCTCCTCGATGGTCACGGAGCTTGCCCGCCCCTGCCCCACCTGGATCGTGAACTGCTCGCCCGCCCGCAGCGAACTCTGCGCCGTAAGGCGTTCGGAGTCGCTGGTGTCCAGGGTTCCCGAGGGCAGGCCCAGCCGGTCGAGCACGCTGGCTCCTTTGGTGTCCAGGGCGATCGAGGTCGGGGCGGCATAGCCGTCCTTCCCCGAGAACCGCCGCGACCAGGCCACCGCGCCGCTGTCGATGTCGAGCCGGGCGAGAAAGCCGTCCTTCTTGCCCACCCGGTCGTGGTCGGGCAGGTCGCCACCGACCGAGCCGCCCAGCCACACCTGTCCTGCCGACACCGCCAGGGAGGTCGCCTTGTCGTCGCCCGCGCCGCCGTAATAGGCGATCCGGTCCGATGGGCCGCCAGCGAGGTTTGCGGACAGCCGGGCGGCGAAGGCGTCGGAGCCGCCGGCGTGATTGCGGGTCACCAACCCGGCCGAGAGGGAGCCGTTCTGGGTGGTTCCGGCGACGACCAGTTGGCCACCGTCGAGGGCGAGGCCGGCGATGTCGCCGCCCTGCAGGTCGCCGAGGTCGCGCGCCGCCCCGGCGCTTACGGTGGCGCCGGAGACCTCGAAGCGCCGCAGGACCGCGTGGCCCTGCTCCACGCTGGCCACCACCAGCGCATTGCCGTCGACCACCAGGCCCTTCGGGCTGTCAGCCCCGGCGGTGCCGAAGCTCTGGGCGAACAGGGTCTGCACCTTGCCGGCGGCGTCCGCGCGGAAGGCCTCTACGTAGCCGTCGTAGCCGCCGATGGTGGTCGTTCCGGGAAGCGCCGATTTCGATCGGCCCGCCACATAGACCGTGCCGTCGGCGCCGAACGCCACCTGGCTCGCCTCGTCATCGAGGCGAGCGCCCCGGCGCTGCGTCCAAAGCTCCTGGCCCTCAGGATCATAAAGGGTGACGAAGCTGTCGCTGTTCGCGGCATAGCTGCCGCTGGCGCCGGAGTTCAGCGCGCCTTCCGCCGCGCCGTTGAGGCCGCCCGTCACGGCTCCGGCCACCGCCACCTTGCCGTCAGCGGACACCGCAAGCCCGAGGCCCGTCGCCGAGGATGAGGCGCCGAGGGTGCGTGCGAAGATCAGCTTGCCGGCCGAGTCGTATTTGAGCAGGGCCACGTCCTGCTCGCCCTTGATCGCCTGGCCGCCTGTGGCCGCCGTCACGTCGGCCAGCATGTAGAGACCGCCGTCGGGCCCGACCTGCTGGGCGCGCACCGTCTTGACCTCGGGCCCCAGGGTCTCGGCGAAGACCCGCCCGTCCACCCAGCCGGTCTCGCCCTCCCCCTGCAGCGGCGGCGGGACCGTGCTGACGTCGGTCTGGAACTTGACCAGCTGGCGTTCCACGCGGCCATCCTTGGTGGCGGCCTTGCCGTCGGGATCGGGGTCACCGACCTCCTGGGCCATGTAGATCGCCGGCGCCGTGGCGGCCGCCGCGAAACTGACCGTCTCCCCGGTGCCCATCTTGACCTTCAGGGCCCATTGGTCGGGGCCAGGAGGCAGATTCACCGCCTTGCCCGCCACGGTGACCTGACGCGCCTGACCCGGGATCCGCTGCGTCTGGATCCGCGTCTCGACGCCGGCGGACTGCAGCTTGTCGTTGATGAAGTTGATGACGTTGCCGAGCGTGCGCGGCGTCGAGCCCATCTCGCCCAGCTCGATCGCCACGTCCTGCGTGGTGTTGTTGAGCTTCTTCACCGAGATGGAGAAACTGACCGCGCCTTCGAAAGCCGGCACCGGGTCGGCGGTCGAGCTGGTCAGCGGCTGGGTGACGTATTCGGTGAGCGCCTTGGGCGTGGTCACCTTGCTCTTGACGTTAAGCGCCGCCTCGCCGCCGGACAGGCGGGCGTTCTCGAGCTTCGCCTGGTCGATGTAGCCGGTGACCTCGGCCAGCCCCTTGGCGAAGGCGCCCTGCACGCGTGTCCGCTCGATCGAGGTCAGCCCCTTGCCCTTCACGTACTCGGCCAGGTCGTTGAGCGTCTGCAGGCCCTGATAGAGGGCGAAGAGCTTCCTGTAGTCGGAACTGGCCCCCGGTAGGTCGAGCTGGGCGGCGTTCTCCTCGACGAGCTTGCGCCCCGCCAGCGCCCGCCGGACGGCCTCGCTCGCCTTGGCCTTCGTCTCGCCGTCCGAATAGATCACCGACCAGGGCGCTGTCGGCGCGTACTTGCGGGTCGGCGCGGCCGTCGGCCCCGCGGCCGCCCCCACGCCGGCGGCAGCGCCAAGCAGCCCCGCGGAAGACGACGAATCGGTCGTTCCGAAGAGCGAGAGCAGTGCGCTGCCGGTGACGGGGTTTATAGCCATGCGGAACGAGGCGCGGCGTCAGGCGACCGCCCCTGCAGCCTAGAGGAACAGGGTGGCCAGGCCGTTAAGGGACGGCAAGAAACCCGGGCGGCCGGCGCCCGGGTTTTCGCTACGCCCCAACGAAAATCCAAGATCCTCAGCCCTTGAACAAGGAGAGGATGATCTGCGGCGCCTGGTTGGCGATGGAGAGCGCCTGGGCGCCCAGCTGCTGCTGGACCTGCAAGGCCTGCAATCGTGCGCTTTCCTTGGCGAGATCCGCATCCACCAGGTTGCCGACCCCGGTCTCCAGCACGTCCGTGAGCTTGGAAACGAAGTTGGCGTGGGCGCTGATCTGTTTCGCCTGGGAGCCCAGGTTGCCCAGCGCCTGGTTCACATTGGCGATCGAGGCGTTCAGGGTGCCCAGCACTTGCGAAGCCAGGCTGGATGTGGACAGCGAGGAGTTCGGCGGGATCGTGACGATCAGGTTGCCGAGCGTCATGTCCTGGCCGGTGAGCGTGATGTAGGAATTGGCTTCGGCGTTGGCCAGGAACTGGATGTCCGGGTTGATTGACCCGTTCAGCATGTTCGCACCGTCGAAGCTGGCGTTGTCCGTCACCTGCTTGATCTGGCGAAGGATGGCCTTGAAGTCGGCGTCCAGCGCCAGCCGGGAGTTGCTGTCGAGCGACGGGTCCATCGCCGCGACGACCTTCTCCTTCAGCTCGACGAGCAGGTCGGAGACCGATTCGCCGGCGGTCATCGAGACCTCCGCAATGGAGTTGGCGCGATCCAGGCTCAACTTGACGGCGGCGAGCGCTCCGATGTCGGCTCGCTGCCCCTGCGCGATCGACCAGATGGCGGCGTTGTCCCGCGCGTTGGCGATCTTCAGGCCGGTGTTGATCCTGTTCTGGGTCTCACCGAGCTTGTCATTGGTCGTGTTAAGGTTCTGGAGCGCGACCAGCGCAGACTTGTTCGTATGCACGCTGATCGACATCGCGGATTCTCCTCAGTCGTCCTGCCCCCCGGGGACCCGCTTTGGCGAGTCGCTTGGGTGTTCATGAGGAGAGTTCGAGGATTATGGTATCCAGAAGGTTAACGGTTAACCATGTCCGCGAGCTTTCGCTTAACCACGTTTGCCGCCGCCGGCAGGGGCCGGGGCGGTTGTCAGGTGCAGACGCCAGCCTCTTCAGGCGCGGCGTGGAAGATCAGGCCCTGGTGCGGATCACCACACCGGCGACGTAGTCGGCCTCCTCCCGCATCTTCAGGACTTCTTCCCTGGGAAGCTGGAGGATGACCTCGCCGGTCCGACGGTTAACCGTCTTGTAGACATAGGCGCCGGTGGCAGGGTCCTCTTCGATGATCAATCGCAGGTCGGCCTGGTCCTGGGCCGGGGTCGCGCTCTCCGTGGGGGCCCCATGTTCGGGGTTCTGCGACGGTGCGTGCCGACCGAAGGTTGGATCAGGCGTGGCTGCGTAGGGCGCAACCTTGCTCTGCATGTCTCCTGTCGCCGCCTCTAGCGGCGCTCCGGGCTGAGCGTGAGCGGCGGGGAGGTCGCCCTCCCCGCCGCCACGTCAGGACGGGGAGCCCGAAGGCTCCACGTCCAGCGGGTCCTTAGCGGAAGAGGCCAAGGAGGATCGACGACGACTGGTTCGCGATCGAAAGGGCCTGAATGCCCAGCTGCTGCTTGGTCTGCAGAGCCTGGAGGCGGGCGCTTTCCTTCGCGAGGTCCGCGTCGACGAGGTTACCCACCCCGGCGTCCAGCGTGTCCTGGAGCTTCATGACGAAGTTCAGGTGCGACTGCAGCGACTTGGAGCCGGTGCCCAGCTTGGACAGCTTGCTCGACACGTTGGTGATCGCGGTGTTGAGCGTGCCGATCATCGCCGAAGCGGTCGACTGGGTGCCGATCGACGAGCCGGTCGTCAGACCGATCCCCCCGAGCGACAGGTCCTGGGCCGCCACAGTGATCACCGAGCTGGCGTCCGCGTTGGCCAGGGCCTCCACGGTCGCGCCGCCGGACTGGACCATGTTGGCGCCGTTGAACACGGCGTTTTCCACGGCCTTGGTGATCTGGTCGCGCAACGAACCGAAATCGTCGTTGAGCGCCGTGCGGCTGTTGGCGTCGAGCGTCGAGTCCGACGCGGCGAGCGCCTTTTCCTTCATCTGCAGGAGCAGCTCGGAAATGGTCTCACCCGCCGAAATGGCCACATCCACGGTCGACTGGCCGCGCTGAAGCGATTCCTTGACGGCGTTCAGCGAGTTGGACGTCGCGCGCTGGTTCTGGGCGATGGCCCAGATGGCGCCGTTGTCCTTGGCGGAGGCGACGCGCTTGCCCGTGTTGATCCGGGCTTGCGTGGTCTGCAGGTCGGTGTTGGTCGAGTTCAGGTTCTGAAGCGCGACCATCGCGCCGGTGTTGGTATTGACGCTGTTAAAAGGCATCTACTGGTTCCTTGTTTCAAGGTAACCGGCGCTCGTTTCGGATTGCCGGGGGCATTTTGCCCGGCAACATCTGCAGCAAAGGGCGGGCCAACCCGGCAAAATTGGCCGAGCCGCCACAAGGCGCTGATTTTTATCGAGTTATGGGTCTGTTAGGCATGCCGCGAATCGGCAAAAAGTGCCGCTTCTGAATTGGCAATGGGCAAGATCTGCCGGGCCTGCGCGGCAATTTCTGCCGAGGCCGCGAAAAAGAGTCCGCCGGGCGGGCGGCGGTGTCGCCTGCCCGCCCGGCGTTGCGACTATCGGCCGAAGAGCGACAGCAACGACGAGGACGACTGGTTGGCGATTGAGAGCGCCTGGACCCCGAGCTGCTGCTTTGTCTGCAGCGCCTGAAGTTTCGCGCTTTCCTTCGCCAGGTCGGCGTCGACGAGGTTCCCAATCCCCACATCAACCGTGTCCTGAAGTTTGCCAATAAACGACAGGTGCGAGGCGAGGGCCTTGGAGCCCGTGCCCAGCTTGGAAAGCGCGCTCGAGACGTTGATGATGGCCGTGTTGAGCGTGCCGATCATCGCAGAGGCTGCGGACTGCGTGTTGATGGACGCGTCCACGGCCAGGCCTGCCAGAGCGCCCGTCGCCAAATCCATGGGCTGTGCCAGCACGGTGATGGTGGAGCTCCCGTCGGCGTTGGCGAGGGCCGCGACCGTCGTGGGGCTCACCCCCTTCAGCATGTTGGCGCCGTTAAACTCGGCGTTCTTCACAGCCTTCGCGATCTGGTCGCGCAACGAGATGAAATCGTCGTTGAGCGCCGAGCGACTGTTCGTGTCGAGCGTGGTGTCGGCCGCCGCCAGGGCCTTCTCCTTCATGAGAACGAGAAGATCCGAGACGGATTCGCCTGCAGAGATCGCCACATCGACGGTCGATTGACCGCGCGAGAGCGATTCCTTCACGGCGTTGAGCGAGTTGGACGTCGCGCGCTGGTTCTGGGCGATGGCCCAGATAGCGCCGTTGTCCTTCACGCTGCCGACCCGCTTTCCGGTGTTGATACGTGACTGAGTGGTTGCCAGCTCCGCGTTGGTCGCATTGAGGTTCTGGAGCGCCACCATGGCGCCCACGTTCGTATTCACCGAATTGTACGGCATCTCTCGTCCATCCATTCTGGAGGTAATGACCGGCTTTTGCCGGGCGGGCGATTTTTCGCCCGCAGAGACATCCGCAAGCCGCGGGCCAGTTTGGTAACCTTCTATGTCGCTGTAATCGTTGGGCTTTCCGATCGCCCTCCACAGGCTCGGTAACCATACCGGCGGAAACTACCCGGCGCCCGGCAGCTCCTGCCGCGCACACGCAGAGGTGGCGAAACGAGTCGGCCGCGCGTCAATGAAAAAGGCCGCGGGCGAGCCGCGGCCTCGAAAACTTCGCCTGGGCGTGCGGATCAGGCCGCGACCGCCCCTGCCCCGGCCGGGCCTGGGGCGCCGGCGGCGGGTCCGCCCGACAGGCCCTGCATGATGATCCGGTTCACGTCGATCAGCGGCTCGATCTCCTCCTGACGACGGATCACGGCGCTGGTGTGCTTGCCCACCCAGATGGCCAGCGAGATGATCGCGGCGCGCAGCTCGGGGGGCAGCTTGTTGTCGGGATGCGAGCAGTCGTCGGACAGGAAACTCCACACACGACGGTTCCAGTCGAGCGCGTCGATGCGCCCGCCGATGTCCATCGGGTCCTTCTTGGCGGCCTCCATCAGCGCGAGCGTGACCTGCGCGAAGAGACGGTATTCCGTCTCGCGCGGGCTCTCGGCGCTAACCGCCGTGCGCTGGTACGCCTGAAGGGACATTGCCCAACCTCTCGTCTTCGTACTCGATGAGCTTCCGGCAGAGCATGAGCGCCTTGTACCACTCGCGCTCCATGCAGAACTTCGAGATCTGGACGCATTCGGCCAGGACCTCGGGATTGCGGATCACCCCCATGAACTCGGTCAGCCGCACGACGAACTCGTCGTAGTAGCGGGCCACGCCGGGCTCATCGAGGTACATCATCATGACCGGGAAATAGATGCGGCGGGCGGGCGTGTTCGCCTCTTCCTGCTGCATGATGTCCTTCTCCCGCAGCACCGAGGCCTTGTTCTGAAGGACCAGCACGCCCCGCCGGTCGCCGTTCTGGACGACCGCGCCGTTGAGGACGAACTTCTCCCCGGGCTTCAGCGACAATTTTAGCGGCAAGACCGCCTCCCGATCACAGCGTCCACGAATCTACCGTCTCGATTCGAATGAGCCATTGTCGCCTTGTGCCGGCCCGAACGCATCATCAGGGTTAGGCTTGACCGGTTAACGGGGCCTTGCAGCGGGTGTGGCCCAAAGCCGCGGTTAAGGTCTGGGTAACCATAAAAGCGCGATCTCAGCCCTGTCCTTAGAGGGGGAAGCTCCATGCTGCGCCAGACTGCGCCGAGCGCCGCGTCGGCCATCGCCCTGCAAGCCGCCCAGGCGCCGGCCCAGGTGGCGGCGGCCACCCGCCCCGGCCTGGTCACCGAAGCGCTGGGCCAGGCGGGGTCCAAGGACGCCCTGGCGCGCCTCAACGCCGCCATCCACGAACTCAAGGCGGTGGCGGTGCAGCCTATGCTGCAACGCGCCGTCACCGCCCTGCAGGCCGACGACTTCGTCAATGGCCGCAAGTGGGCGATCAAGGCGCTGGAGCGTGACGAACGCAGCGGCCCGGGCTGGTACCTGCTGGCGATCGCCATGGAGCGGGGCGGCGACTTCGCCACCTCCATCAAGGCCTATGAGTCGGCGCTGAGGCTGCTGCCCGACCAGGCGGAGGTGGCCAACGACCTGGGCCGGCTGGCCTTCCGCATGGGCATGGCGTCCACCGCCGAGAAGCTGTTCCGGCACTTCCTGGCGCGCTACCCCGACCACCCGGAGGGCGCCAACAACCTCGCCTGCGCCCTGCGCGACCAGAGCCTGCTCGACGAGGCGATCGAGGTTCTGAAGCCCTCGATCCTGCTGCATCCCGAGGTGGCGATGCTGTGGAACACCATGGGGACGGTGATGGGCGAGAAGGGCGACTTCGAGAGCGCCCACCTGTTCTTCGCCGAGGCCATGCGGCTCGACCCGATGCTGGCCAAGGCGCAATACAACTATGGGAACAGCCTGCTGGCCCTGGGCGACCCCGTCGGCGCCCTTGAGGCCTGCGAGGCGGCCATGGAGAAGGTCACCGCCGAGGACGAGCGCCAGATGATGCGCCTGGCCCGCTCGACGATCCTCATCGCGCTGGGCCGGGTCGGGGAAGGCTTCGACGAGTACGAGGCGCGCCTGAACCGCCACTATGCCGACGTCACCCACTTCCTGATCAAGGCGCCGCTGTGGACGCCGGGGGCGGACATCGCGGGCAAGCGGCTGCTGGTGGTGGCCGAACAGGGCCTGGGGGACGAGGTCCTGTTCGCCAACCTGATGCCGGACGTGATGGCGCGGGTCGGCCCGGGCGGCCACACCACCTTGGCGGTGGAGCGCCGGCTGGTCAGCCTTTTCCAGCGCAGTTTCCCGGAAGCGACGGTCACGGCCCACGCCACCGGCTCGCTGCAGGGCCGCCCGGCGCGGCACATCCCGCTCCTCAACGGCCCCGACGCGCCCGCGGTGGACCTGTTCGCCCCCATGGGCTCGATGCTGCGCGAGTTCCGCCGCAGCCCCGAGGCCTTCCCGCAGGACCGCCCGCGGTTCCTGGCTGCCGATCCGGAGCGGGTCGCCTACTGGCGCGAGCAGCTGCCCGCCGCCGGCCCAGGCCGCAAGGTCGGCCTCCTCTGGAAGAGCGCGCTCAAGCGCTCCACCCGCCAACGCTACTTCTCGCCGTTCGAGGCCTGGGCGCCGGTCCTGCGCCAGGAGGGTATCACCTTCGTGAACCTGCAGTACGGCGACTGCGCCGAGGAGCTGGCCTGGGTCGCGCGCGAACTGGGCGTGCAGGTGTGGCAGCCGCCGGGCATCGACCTGAAGCAGGACCTGGACGACGTCGCCGCCCTCGCCTGCGCCCTGGACCTGACCCTCGGCTTCTCCAACGCCACCTTCAACCTTGCGGCCGCCTGCGGCGCCCCGGCGTGGCTGATCTCGACGCCGGCCGCCTGGACCCTGCTCGGGACGGACCGCTACCCTTGGTACCCGCAGGCCCGAGTGTTCGTGCCGAAGGGCTTCGGGGCGTGGGACGAACTGATGGCCGACATCGGTCAGGCGCTCGGCGACTGGGCGGCTTCGGAACACTGACGCCGCCCGGGGATTTCTGAAGCATCGGCGCAGATGCGAAGGAGTCTCCCATGCCCGGAACCAGCTTCGAGAGCGATTCCGACTTCGATCCCCAGGATCAGGCGGAGGCCTTCGACGAGAGCATGACCGTCGGCGGCGAAGGCTCGGTCGCCCTGGGCGACGACAGCCCGGCCGGCATCGGCGAGGACATGCGCACCTTCGAGGAGATGCCCGACGTCCTCGACATGATGCAGAAGGTCGGCGACCGCTCGGACGAGGAAGCGCTCGCCCTCGACGCGGACGAGTTCGACGAGGACGCCATCGACGAGGACGACGGCGAGGAGGACAACGAGCTCGACTACGGCGCGGTCGACGACGACCGGGAGGACGAGCTGGACGGCCTGGGCGCCGAGGCGGGCTCCGAGAGCATGGACGAGGCCTACATCGACCCCGAGGAGATCGAAGGGTTGGAGGTGGTGATGGACGCCGACTCCGTCTCGGGCGGCGAGGACGACTTCACCAACTTCCAGTCTCGCAACGTCTCGGACGAGGACCTCAAGCGCATGGGCTACTCCGAGGACCGCGGCGGGGAGACCCGAGCCAAACCCGACGAGTAGGCTTCCCCGAGGTCAGCCAGCCTCCGGCGCAATCTGCCCTTGCCTGCGGCTCCCCGCCCACTAGTCTGGCGGCAGTTGAAACAACTGTTCGAATGCGGGCGCGGCCCGCCGGGGAGCCGGAATGAGCCAGCGGTTTGAGGGCACCGAGAATTACGTCGCCACCGAGGACCTCAAGGTCGCGGTGAACGCGGCCATCGCTTTGGAGCGTCCGCTGCTCATCAAGGGCGAGCCCGGGACCGGCAAGACGGTGCTGGCCTACGAGATCGCCGAGGCGCTCAAGGCGCCCTTGATCACCTGGCACATCAAGTCGACCACCAAGGCCCACCAGGGGCTCTACGAGTACGACGCGGTCACCCGCCTGCGCGACAGCCAACTCGGCGACGAGCGGGTCAAGGACGTCAAGAACTACATCAAGAAGGGCAAGCTTTGGGAAGCCTTCGAGGCCCCGCAGCGCCCGGTCTTGCTGATCGACGAGATCGACAAGGCGGACATCGAGTTCCCGAACGACCTCCTGCAGGAGCTCGATCGGATGGAGTTCTACGTCTACGAGACCAACGAGACCATCAAGGCGGCCGTCCGCCCGGTGGTGATCATCACCTCCAACAACGAGAAGGAGCTGCCGGACGCCTTCCTGCGCCGTTGCTTCTTCCACTACATCCGCTTCCCGGAAGCCGAGACGATGAACCAGATCGTCGAGGTCCACTATCCGAACATCAAGCAGAAGCTGGTCGCCGAGGCCCTGCGCATCTTCTACGACATGCGCAAGGTGCCGGGCCTGAAGAAGAAGCCTTCCACGTCGGAGCTGCTCGACTGGCTGAAGCTGCTGATGGTCGAGGATATCGACGAGAACGCGCTGAAGGAAAAGGACCCGACCAAGCTGATCCCGCCGCTGCACGGCGCCCTGCTGAAGAACGAGCAGGACGTGCACCTGTTCGAGCGGCTCGCCTTCCTGGCGCGCCGCGAGGGGGCCGGGTCGCGCCCCGGACAGTAGGGCCTAAGCCGTAACCGGTTACGGCGAATTCACTCGATTTTCGAAAGGGCTCCAGCCACCCTCGCAGGGAACGGACTGGAGCCCTTTCTCATGACGCGCCTGCTTTTCCTGGCCGCATCGACCCTCGCCCTGACCGGCCTTTCCGCCTGTGCGCCCGGCAAGCTGCAGACCCGCGCCGCCCTCGACTGCCCGCAAACAGAGGGTGAGCTCACCCGCACCGGCGTCTCGCCCGACGGCAAGCGCTGCACCTACACCACCAGCGGCGGGGCCGAAGTGACCCTGCAGCTGGTTTCGACGGCCGGCGACCCCGCGCAGGCCCTCCAGCAGATCGAGGACGGCCTCCTGCCGCCGGCGAGCCCGGAGCAACTGGCGGCCGACGCCGCCGGGCGCGAGCGGGCGGCGGCGAGCGCCACCGCCCAGGCCGCTGGCGCCCCCAGCAGCGCGGCCGACGCGGAGGCGGCGGCCCGACAGGCCGAAGCCGACGCCGCCCGGCCGAGCCAGAGCGCCGCCGCCGAGCCTGAAAAGCGGCGCGGCGCTACGGCGCGGGTGGAGGTGATGGTGGACGACGACGGCCACGTGGACGCCAAGGACACGCACGGGGACGACGTCACCCGGGTGCGACTGCCGGGCGTCAGCATCACGGCCGGTGACGAATCGGCCAAGGTCCAAGTGGGCGGGATCACCATCGACGCGGATGGCGACGCCGACCAGGTGACGATCCGCAGCTATGACCAGGTGCGCCTGAAGGGCGAGGCCCTGGCGCGCGAGAAGCGCGGCGTGCGGGCGACGCTGGTGCGCAAGGGCGAGTTCCCGGGCGGCTACCGGGTGGTTGGCTACGAGGCGGGCGGGCCGAAGCTCGGTCCGATCACCGTGGCCACGGTGCGCGCCAAGTCCGAGCTCGATGAGCACGGCGGCGACGTCTACGACGACGTCAAGCGGCTGGTCCGCCGGAACGGCGGGGTCTGAGGACCCCGCCCCTCCATGCGCCGGCTCAGGCCGGCTGCACCTCCACGACCTTGTAGGTCAGCGGCCGGCCGTCCTCGTCCGAGACCGTGACGTACTCGCCCACGGCGAAACGGTGCTCGCCCAGGCGGTGGACCGGCTCGTCGTCGGCCGCGTCGTCCTCGTCATAGTCGAAGAACCAGCGGCTGCCGCGGCGGTTCAGGCGGCCGTCCACCGGATCCTCGTCCGGCGCGAAGCGGCGCACGGCGCACTTGTCGCGCGCCTTCGAGAACTCCGCCTCGTCCAGCATGCCGTCAGCGGTCAGCGGCGCCGTGAGCGCATAGCCGCGGTGGTCGTCGCCGCCGGCGAACTCGGTGCCAGGGTTGCGGGCAAGCCGCATGACGATGCGCGACAGGGGCATGGGTTTCACCTTCTTGGACCTAGTGAGACAAGAACAATGATGGCTGGGCGGAGTTCAACAGCGTGCGCGTTGCGCCGCCGAAGATGAACTCCTGCAGCCGCGGATGGCCGAAGGCGCCGGCCACGAGGATCTCTGCGCCGGCCGCTTTGGCCGCCGACAGCAGCGCCGGCGCCGCCTCGCCGGTGGCGGGCAGGACCTCCAGCTCGGCGCTGACGCCGCGCGCCGCGTAATAGGCCTGGAGGCGGCCGGGATCGAAGGTGCGCGCGCTGGCCTTCGGCGCCGCCAGCACCACGACCCGCTGGGCCTTCTCGAGCAGCGGCAGGGCCAGGCGCGCCGCGCGGCTGGCTTCCTTGCCCCCGTCCCAGGCCACGGCCACCACGCCGCCGACCTTCAGGCCCTCGCGGGCGATCAGCACGGGCCGCTGTTCGTCGGCGACCATCTGCTGGAAGGCCTCCGCCAGCGGGCCACGGCCGCGCGCCGGATCGGAATTGAACACCACCACGTCCGAAAGCCGGCTTTCCGCAGAGAGCCCGGCCCAGACCGGCGTCTGCAGCGCAGTGAAGCGCAGCTTGGGATAGGCCGCCGCTTCCATGGCGGCGCGGGCGTTCTTCTCCCCGGCGGCTGCGGCTTCCTTGAGGCTCTCAAGCGCGGTGGTCTGCACCCCGCCCAGGAAGCCCTCGCCCATCCACGGCATGACGTCGGCCACGTCGGCGGGGGTGTAGACGCAGGCCACTTCCGCGCCGAACGGCTCGGCCAACATGACCGCCGCGGCCACCGCCGCCCGGTCGCCCTGCCCGCCCGACAGCGGGGCCATGATGCGCGCCCAACTCATCGGTCCTGCCTCATCTTGCCCATTCATCCAGTGCAGCTTGAACCCTCGGGCCCAAGGCTCGCATTGATCTTTCTCAGGGTCTGGGCCAGTTCACCAGCCTGACCATGGAGGGAATGCGCCGGTGAGAAAAGGGCTGCGTCGAGCCAAGCAGGAGCCCCGGGCCTGGCAGCGCATGCTGTCTGGCCGCCGGCTGGACCTTCTCGACCCCTCGCCCATGGACATCGAGATCGAGGACATCGCCCACGGCCTGGCCCGGGTCGCCCGCTGGAACGGCCAGACGGTGGGCGAGCACGCCTTCTCGGTGGCGCAGCACTCCGTCGTGGTCGAGGACATCATGGCCCACATCCAGCCGGACCTGGAACCGCGCTGGCGCCTGGTCGGCCTGCTGCACGACGCCTCCGAGTATGTGATCGGCGACATGATTTCGCCGTTCAAGGCGGCGCTCGGCATGAACTACAAGGCCTTCGAGGAGCGGCTGGAGAACGCCATCCACATCCGTTTCGGCCTGCCGGCCAGGACGCCGCTGGCCATCAAGAAGCTGATCAAGCAGGCCGACCGCGCCTGCGCCTGGTTCGAAGCCACCCAGCTGGCCGGCTTCAGCCGCGAGGAGGCCAACGACTTCTTCGACGAGCCGCCCGTCGGCTACGAACTGCACATCGAGCCCTGGCCGGCGAACGTGGCCCAGCAACGTTACGTCCAGCGTTTCCACATCCTATCCGAGGCGGCGGGCTACACGCCCTCGCCCGCGGCCTTCGACACGGAGTGACCGGCGTGCCGACCTCCGTCGTTATCGGTCTGTCGGCGGTGGTGGTGGCCATCTGCGACGGCGACGCGGTGGTGCTGACGCTGCGCTTCCCGAACGAGGAGCTGCAGGGCCTGCCCTTCGGTCCCTTCGACCCGGAGGGGCATCGCACCTTCGAGCTCGCGCTGCGCGCCTTCGTGAAGGCGCAGACGCGGTTCGACCTCGGCTATGTGGAGCAGCTCTACACCTTTGGCGACAAGGGGCGGGACGCGCCCCTTGCGGACATGGGCGCCGGCGCGGCGCGGGTGATCTCCGTCGGCTATCTGGGGCTGGCCCCGGCCGCCCTGGACGGCCACTCGGCCGCCTCGGGCTGGCAAGCCTGGAACCGCTTCTTCCCCTACGAGGACTGGCGCGAAGGCCGTCCCGGCTCGCTCGTCGCCATCGAGGCGGCGCTGCGCGCTTGGGCGACGACGCCGGAGCAGCTGGCCCGCGCCCGCCTCCTGTTCGCCCTGGACGGCGCCCCCTGGAACGAGGAGCGTGTGCTGGAGCGGTACGAGCTGCTCTACGAGGCGGGGTTAGTGCACGAGGCGGCCCGCGACCGCGGCGAGGCCCAGCCCGTGAGCCTGCCGCCAACCGGCGAGCCGATGATCTCCGACCACCGCCGGATCCTCGGGACCGCCCTGTCGCGGCTGCGGGGCAAGCTGAAGTACCGCCCGGTGGTGTTCGAACTGATGCCCGAGGCCTTCACGCTGTCCGCCTTGCAGCGGGCGGTCGAGGCGATCGCCGGCGTGCCCCTGCACAAGCAGAACTTCCGCCGCGCCTTGGAGCGCGCCGAGCTGGTCGAGGGCCTGGGCCGCATGGACGCAGAGACGGGCGGCCGCCCCGCCGAGCTGTTCCGGTTCCGCCGCGAGATCCTGGCCGCGCGCCCGGTGAGCGGGCTCAGCCTGCCGCTGCTGCGGGACTGACACTCCCTCGCCGCTCAGGGGGAGGGTTCAAGCCGCAAGGTCGAGATCCGTCTTGGCCCTGCCCGCTTCCCATTCCGCCTTCAGCATGGCGCTGGTCTCCCGGCTGCCGTCGGGGCTCCAGCCCGGAGGGCCGAAGAGCCAGCCGAGCGCGTGCCGGGGCTGGCGCACGATGTCCGCGGCGATGCCGATCCATTCGTGGAAGGCCACTCGGACGATGTTGAAGGTGCCGAGGTTCTTCACCAGGCCATAGCGGCAGGGCTCCTCGTCGAGCTCCGGCTGGAAGGTGCCGAACAGACGGTCCCAGACAATCAGGACGCCGGCGTAGTTGCGGTCGAGGTAGCGCGGATTGCGGGCGTGGTGCACCCGGTGGTGCGAGGGGGTGTTGAACACCGCCTCGAACCAGGCGGGCATCCGGCGGATCGCCTCGGTGTGGATCCAGTACTGGTAGACCAGGCTGATCCCCTTCTGGATCGCGATCATCGCCGGGTGGAAGCCAAGGAAGGCGAGCGGCAGCCAGAGCAGCCAGGTTCCGGCCACGCCGCCGGTCCAGGTCTGCCGCAGGGCCGTGGAGAGGTTGTAGTGCTGGCTGGAGTGGTGGTTCACGTGACTGGCCCACCAGAACCGCCGCTCGTGCGCCAGGCGATGGAACCAGTAGTAGGTCAGGTCTTCCAGGAGGAAGATCGCCACCCAGGCCCAGACCGCGGTCATCGGGACGGTGAAAAGCCGATGCTCGTAGGCCCACACACTGGCCCCGAAGGTGACGGTCGCAAACAGCACGCCGGCCACGGTGGATCCAAGGCCCATGCCCAGGGAGACGGCGGTGTCGCGCCACTCGTAACGCGCCTGCGCCTTGCCGAGTCGAGCGAGGCCGATCTCCAGGATGATGCTGAGGATGAAGAACGGCGTGGCGAGGGTCACCGGGTCGAAGGCCGGCTTCATGCGGCGAGATCCTTGCTGTCGCTCGGCGGCCAGGAGCGCAGGGAGAGCACAGCGCGCGGAGCGGCGATGTCGGCGAGGTCGATGCAGAGCTCACCCTTGCGGAAGGCCGCAGACAGAGCCTGCCCCCAGGGGATCTGCCGGGCCACGAAGCCATCGCCGAACCGGCAGAGCACCAGGGCGGCCGCGCCCGACTTGGCGAGCGCCCCCTTGCCATCCTCGGCCACCCACAGGCCGTCGAGCGGCTTGCCGGGGAACTCCTCGGCGAACAGGGCCCGCGCCTTGGCGTCGGTCAGGGGCTGGTTCGGCCGGGCGATGCTCGCCCAGGCCGCGAAGCCGACCAGCAAGGCCACGGCGACGCCGGAGCCGGCTAGCTGAATGAAGAACGCCTGGCCCAATCTGCTTCCTCCCCGCCCGGGAAGCTGCGCGCGAACGGGCGCCGGGGTCAAGAAAAAGGCCCCTCGTGCGACACGAGGGGCCCTTCTCGGCCGAACGGGAGGGACCGGAGCCCCTCCCCTGGCGTACGCCTTAGAAGCGGCGGGTGTAGGCGATCGACCAGACGTCGGCATGGCCGGCGCCGTCGTCGCGGAAGTCGTGGCGGGTCCAGTCGATGCGGACGCCATTCACGCCATCGAAGTGGTGCTGGGCGCCGACGCCGAAGTTGAACGAGTCGCCGTCGTCGGAACCGGACACGCCGGCGGCCGAGGCCTTGATCTTGGTGTTGCCATAGCCGATCCGGGCGATCAGGTCGGTGTTGGCCGACAGCGGGGCGAAGCCCACGGCGTAGATGCCCAGCTGGCGCTTCACCTCGACGTCGGCGTCGATGCCGCCGCCCAGGTCGACGCTGTCGTCCTTCACGCCGAAGGCGGCTTCGCCTTCCACGCCGAACCAGGTGCCGCCGCGCCAGCCGAGCCGGCCCTGAATGGCGCCGAGGTCGACGTCGTCGAAGTCAGTTTGGGCGTAACCGATGGAGCCGTAGACGCCGGTCGTCGGCGCGGTCTGGGCTTGCGCGATCGCAGGCGCGACCATGGCGATGGCGGCGGCGGACGCCGCGGCGAGTAGTGCTTTCATCGGAAGTAACTCCACTTGTGGGTGCGAACAGCCCCTGCCATCCCTAGTGGGCGCCTAACTCGGACCACAACGTGTGGGTTCTACGGCTTGACTATGGCGGACCGTGGAGTGTGGCGCTGCGGCCACAATGGCGGCTGACGCCGGGGCCCGGCGTGCTATCAAGCCGCGTTTCGGATTCCGGAGGCTTCCTTGCCCGACGCCGTGATCGCCGCCACCGGCCTCTTCACCCCACCCAATACGCTGACCAACGCCGAGCTGGTGGAGACCTTCAACGCCTGGGTCGAGCGCGAGAACGCGCGCAACGCCGAGGCCATCGCCGCCGGCGAGATGCAGCCGCTCGCCCCCTCCTCGCCCGAGTTCATCGAGAAGGCGTCGGGGATCAAATCCCGCTACGTCATGGACAAGACGGGCCTCGTCGACCCCGAGGTGATGCGCCCGATCATCCCCGAGCGACCGAACGACCAGATCTCGATCCTGGCCGAGATCGCCGTGGAGGCGGCCATGGACGCCCTGGTCAGCTGGGACAAGCCGGCCAGCGAGATCGACGCGGTGATCTGCGCGGCGTCGAACATGCAGCGCGCCTATCCGGCCATGGCCATCGAGATCCAGCAGGCGCTGGGGATCGAAGGCTTCGGGTTCGACATGAACGTCGCCTGCTCGTCGGCCACCTTCGGCATCAAGACGGCCGCCGACTACATCGCCACGGGCTCGGCCAAGGCGGTGCTGGTGGTCAATCCGGAGATCACCTCCGGCCACCTGAACTTCCGGGATCGCGACAGCCACTTCATCTTCGGGGATGTGGCCACCGCCGTCATCGTCGAGTCCTCCGACCAGGCCGTGGGCGGCTGGGACATACTGGGCACGCGGCTGAAGACCCAGTTTTCCAACAACATCCGCAACAACTACGGCTTCCTGAACCGGGCCGACCCCGACGGCGTCGGCAAGCCCGACAAGCTGTTCGTGCAGGAGGGCCGCAAGGTGTTCCGCGAAGTCGTGCCGATGGTCTCGGACATGATCGTCCAGCACGCCGAAGACCTGGGGATCGACCCGGCCACCCTGAAGCGGCTGTGGCTGCACCAGGCCAACATCAACATGAACGAGCTGATCGGCCGGCGCGTGCTCGGCCGCGAGCCGACGCCGGAAGAGAACGTCATCATCCTCGACGAGTACGCCAACACCTCCTCGGCCGGCTCGATCATCGCCTTCCACAAGCACAACCGTGACTTCCAGCGGGGCGACCTGGGCCTGATCTGCTCGTTCGGCGCGGGCTACTCGGCGGGCACGGTGTTCGTCCGGAAACGCTGACCCTTCTCTGGGAAGAACGGAGGGAGGTAGCGGCGCGCCGCGATGCATGGCTAGGCTCCACCCACGCCAGGGGAGCCCTCCATGAGAACCGCCGTCGCCGTCGTTTGCGCCGCCCTGCTGGCCGGGTCGTGCGCCAGCCTGCCCGCCGAGCGCTATGACCTCTTGGTGCGGGGCGGGACGGTCTACGACGGGTCAGGCGGCGCGCCGTTCGCCGGCGACGTCGCCATCGCCGGCGACCGCATCGTCTATGTGGGCCCGCGTGCGCCGGGGACCGCGGCGCGGGAGGTCGACGCCCGCGGCCAGGCCGTCTCGCCCGGCTTCATCAACATGCTGTCCTGGTCCAACGAGAGCCTGCTCCACGACGGGCGCGGCCAGTCCGAGCTTCGCCAGGGCGTGACCCTGGAGGTCATGGGCGAAGGCAACTCCATGGGCCCGTGGAACGAAGCCCAGAAGGCGAATGAGGTCCGCCGCCAGGGGGACATCAAGTACGACATCGCCTGGTCTTCGCTGGACCAATACCTGCGCCACCTCGAAGCCAGGGGCGTGTCGATGAACGTGGCGTCCTTCGTCGGCGCGACGACTGTCCGGACGCACATCCTGGGTGAAGGCGACGTGGACCCGTCGCCTGAGCAGCTGGCGCAGATGCGGGCGCTGGTGGTCCAGGCGATGGAGGACGGGGCGCTGGGCGTCGGCTCCAGCCTGATCTACGCACCGGCCTCGTTTGCCGAGACCGATGAGCTGGTGGCGCTCGCCTCGGAGGCAGGCCGCTGCGGCGGCATCTACATCAGCCACATCCGCTCGGAAGGCGCCCGACTGCTGGAGGCGATCGACGAGCTGATCGAGATCTCGCGCCGCTCCGGGGCGCCGGCCGAGATCTACCACCTCAAGGCGTCCGGCCGGGCGCACTGGGACAAGCTGGACGCGGCCCTGGCGCGGATCGAGGCTGCCCGCGCCCAGGGTCTGCGGATCACGGCCGACATGTACACCTATCCCGCCTCCTCCACCGGCCTGGACGCGGCCATGCCGACCTGGGTGCAGGCCGGCGGCGTGGAGCAGTGGATCGCGCGGCTGAAGGACCCGGCCACCCGCGCCGGGGTGATCGCCGAGATGCGCTCGGGCACGCCGACCTTCGAGAACTTGCAGCGGGGCGCCGGCCCCGAGGGCACCCTGCTGGTGGGCTTCAAGAACCCGAAGCTGAAGCCGCTGACCGGCAAGACCCTGGCGCAAGTGGCCAAGGACCGCGGCGTCAGCCCCGAAGACGCGGCGATCGACCTTGTCATCGAGGACGGCAGCCGGGTGCAGGTGGTCTACTTCTCGATGCTGGAGGCCAATGTGGCCCGCCAGACGGCGCTGCCCTGGATGAGCTTCGGCTCGGACGCCGAGGCCCAGGCGCCGGAGGGCCCGTTCCTGCTGTCGTCCACACACCCGCGCGCCTACGGCAACTTCTCGCGCCTGCTGGCGAAGTACGTCCGTGACGAGAAGCGGCTGACCCTGGCCGAGGCGGTGCGCAAGCTCTCGGCCCAGCCGGCCCACAATCTCGGCCTCACGGACCGCGGCCGGCTGCGCGCCGGCTACATGGCCGACGTGGTGATCTTCGACCCGGCGCGCATCCAGGACCACGCCACCTTCGAAAAACCGCAGCAGTTCGCCACCGGCGTCAGCCACGTGGTGGTCAATGGCCAGCTGGCCCTGGAGAACGGCGAACCCACCGCCGCGCGACCCGGGCGCGTGGTCCGCGGCCGGGCGTGGACGGGCTGGAAGAACGGCGGCTGCCGGGGCACGGCCGCCGACTGGAGCTGGTGACCGAACGGCTGCTCGCGCGTTGAGGCCTCCGCAGACGGAGGCTTCAGATGGCCGAACACGCCGCCCAGGACCTGGAAGACCTGATCCACGAACTGGACAAGGCCGCGGAGGATTGCGGACCGAAGGTCTCGGTGGGCGAGATCATCGACACCATCGGCAAACGCTCCTTCGGGCCGCTGCTTCTCCTCGGCGGCCTGCTGGGAATGACGCCGGTGGCGGCGGTGCCTTCGGTGCCCAGCATCATCGCCCTGATCACCATCCTGGTGTCGGTGCAGCTGCTGTTCGGCCGCAAGACCATCTGGATCCCGCGCTTCCTCGAGAAGCTGTCCGTGAAGGCGGAGCGGGTGAAGAAGACCGTCCAGGTGACTGAGAAGCCTGCGCGCGCGGTGGACCGGCTGGTGAAGCCGCGGCTTCAGGGCCTGACCAAGCCCTTCGCCGATCGCATCGTGGCCCTGGTCTGCGTGCTGGTCGCGCTGTGCGTGCCGCCGCTCGAGCTCTTGCCCTTCGCAGCCTTCATCCCCAGCCTGGCCATCGCCACCTTCGGCCTGGGCCTGATCGCCCGCGACGGCCTGCTGGTGCTGATCGCCTTCGCGATCAGCACCTCGGCGCTGAGCCTGATCGTCTGGAAGCTGTTCCTCGGCGGCGGCGGCTAGGCGCCGAGCTGAGGCCCTGCCCTAACGGTCCTTCTCGCGCTCGCCGATAGCCGCCTGGGCGGCCGCCAGCCGGGCGATCGGCACGCGGTAGGCCGAGCAGCTGACGTAGTCGAGCCCGACCGCCTCGCAGAACTGGATCGAGGCCGGGTCGCCGCCGTGCTCGCCGCAGATGCCGAGCTTGACGTTGGGACGCTGGGCCCGGCCGCGTTCGGCGGCGATGCGGATCAGGTCGCCGACGCCTTCCTGGTCGAGGCTCACGAAGGGGTCTTTCTCGAAGATGCCCTTCTCGATGTAGGCGTTGAGGAAACGCCCCGAGTCGTCGCGGCTGATGCCGAAGGTGGTCTGGGTCAGGTCGTTGGTGCCGAAGGAGAAGAACTCGGCATGCTCGGCCAGATCCCCCGCGCGGATCGCGGCGCGCGGCAGCTCGACCATGGTGCCCACCATGTACTCGATCTCGCAGCCCTGCTCGGCGATCACCTTCCGGGCGGTGCGGTCGGTGAGCTCGCGGAGGAACTTCATCTCCTCCCCCTTGGCCACCAGCGGGTGCATGATCTCGGGGATCGGCGCAGGCTTGCCGGACTTGGCGACCTCGCAGGCGGCCTCGACGATGGCGCGCACCTGCATCTCGTAGATCTCGGGATAGGCGACGCCGAGGCGGCAGCCGCGGTGGCCCAGCATCGGGTTCACCTCGTGCAGCTCCTTGGCCCGTCGCAGCAGCTTCTTGGGGTCCAGCCCCGTCGCCTCGGCGACCGAGGCCACGTCCTCCTCGGTGTGCGGCAGGAACTCGTGCAGCGGCGGGTCGAGCAGGCGGATGGTGACCGGCAGGCCCTCCATGATGCCGAACAGCTCGACAAAGTCGCGCCGCTGCATGGGCAGGATCTTCTCGAGCGCGGCCCGGCGGCCGGCCTCGTCATCGGCCAGGATCATCTCGCGGACGGCGGCGATCCGGTCCGGGTCGAAGAACATGTGCTCGGTGCGGCAGAGGCCGATGCCCTCCGCGCCGAACTCGCGTGCGGTGCGCGCGTCGAGCGCCGTCTCGGCGTTGGCCCGCACCTTCAGCCGGCGGACGCTGTCGGCCCAGGTCATCAGGGTGGCGAAGTCGCCGGAGAGCTCTGGCTGGACCATCTTCACTGCGCCCGCCAGCACCTCGCCGGTGGAGCCGTCGATGGTGATGACGTCATAGGCCTTGAAGGTCTTGCCGCGGCAGTGGAACTCGCCCGCCTTGGCGTCGATGCGGATTTCGCCCGCGCCGGAGACGCAGGGGCGGCCCATGCCGCGGGCGACCACGGCCGCGTGGCTGGTCATGCCGCCGCGCGCGGTGACGATGCCGCGGGCCGCGTCCATGCCGCGGATGTCCTCGGGGCTGGTCTCCTCGCGCAGCAGGATCACCGCCTCGCCGGCGCCGCCGAGCTTCTCGGCCTCCTCCGCGGTGAACACCACCTTGCCGGTGGCCGCGCCGGGCGAGGCCGGCAGGCCGTTGGCGATGACGTCCCGCGCGCTGCCGGGGTCGATGGTCGGGTGCAGCAGCTGGTCGAGGCTTTGCGGCTCCACCCGCATGACCGCCTCTTCCTTGCTGATCAGGCCCTCGGAGGCGAGGTCCACCGCAACCTTCAGCGCGGCCTTCGCCGTGCGCTTCCCGTTGCGCGTCTGCAGCATGTACAGACGGCCCTTCTCCACCGTGAACTCGATGTCCTGCATGTCGCGGTAGTGGGTCTCGAGCTTGCCCACGACTTCCCGGAACTGCGCGAACACCTCCGGCATGGCCTCTTCCATGGAGGCCTGCTTCTCGCCCATCTCCTCGCGAGCGGCGCGGGTCAGGGCCTGCGGCGTGCGGATGCCCGCCACCACGTCCTCGCCCTGGGCGTTGATCAGGAACTCCCCGTAGAGCTTGTTCTCGCCCGTAGACGGATTGCGGGTGAACGCGACCCCGGTGGCCGAGGTCTCGCCCATGTTGCCGAACACCATCGACTGGACATTCACCGCCGTGCCCCAGCTCTCGGGGATGTCATGCATGCGGCGGTAGAACTTGGCCCGGTCGTTCATCCAGCTGGCGAACACCGCGCCGATGGCGCCCCAGAGCTGCGCCTGCGGGTCCTGCGGGAAGGGCTGGCCGAGCTCGCGTTGGACGGCGACCTTGTAGTCGGCCACCACCGATTCCCAATCCTCGGCCGTGAGCGCCGTGTCCACGGAGGCGTCCAGGCGGTCCTTATGCTCGTCGAGGATCTCCTCGAACATGTGGTGGTCGAGGCCCAGCACGACGTTCGAGTACATCTGGATGAAGCGGCGGTAGCTGTCGAAGGCGAAGCGGCGGTCGCCGGCGAGCTTGGCGAGCCCCTCGGCGGTCTCGTCGTTCAGGCCGAGGTTGAGCACCGTGTCCATCATGCCCGGCATGGAGGCCCGTGCGCCGGAGCGCACCGAGACCAGCAGCGGATTGCCCGCGTCGCCGAACCGCTTGCCGGTCAGCTCCTCGACGCGCTTGAGGCCAGCGGCGACCTGTTCCTTCAGGTCGGCCGGGTACTGCCGCTCGTTCTGATAGTAGAAGGTGCAGGCCTCGGTGGTGATGGTGAAGCCCGGCGGCACCGGCAGGCCGAGCGACGACATCTCGGCCAGGTTGGCGCCCTTGCCGCCCAGCAGGTTCTTCATCGAGGCGTCGCCGTCGGCGCCGCCGCCGCCGAAGGCATAGACCCAGCGCGTCTTCACCATCGTGTCGGCCACCATCGAATAACCTCCGTCCGTCCCGGCGCCTCGCGCCGGGATCAACCCGTAACCTGTGAGAAGTCCGCGACCCGCCCCATGGCGTCGCGAACCTTCACCAGAAGCCGCAAGCGGTTATCTCGTTCCGCCGCGACCTCAGAGTTCACCAGCACCTTGTCGAAGAACGCATCGACCGGCCCACGGAGCCCGGCGAGCTCGCGCATGGCGCGCTCGAAGTCCTCGCGCTCCAGCGCGTCCGCCAGGCGGCCCTCGACGCCCGCAAGCGCCGCGATCAACGCTGCTTCCTCGGCCGGCGCGCCGGGCACGGCCTGCGGGTCGCCGCTGGGCAACGCACCCTTCTTCTCCTCGGCCTTGAGGATGTTCACCGCCCGCTTGTAGCCCGCCAGCAGGTTCCGGCCATCATCGGTACCGAGGAAGCCTGCCAGGGCCTCGACCCGCGCCACGATGCGGACCAGGTCGTCGTCGCCGAGCGCGAACACCGCCGCCACCAAGTCGTGGCGCTGCCCCTGCTCACGCAGCAGCACGGTCAGGCGGTCGGCGAAGAAGGCGAGCAGGTCGTCCGAGCAGAACCGGCGCAGCGGCAGGCGCGTCTTGGTCTGCAGCAGGATCCGGATCACGCCCAGCGCCGCGCGGCGCAGCGCGAACGGGTCCCGGCTGCCGGTGGGCTTCTCGTCGATGCCGAAGAAGCTCACCAGGGTGTCGAGCTTGTCGGCCAGCGCCACGGTGGCGGCAACCGCCTGCACCGGCACGGCGTCGTTGGGCCCCTGCGGGCGGTAGTGCTGGCGGATGGCGTCGACGATCTCGGGGTCGAGGCCTTCCTTCTCGGCGTAGTAGCCGCCCATCACGCCCTGCAGCTCGGGGAACTCGCCCACCATGCCGGAGCCCAGGTCGGCCTTGGCCAGGCGGGCGGCCTCGACGGCCTTGGCGCGGGTGCCCTCGTCGTCGCGAACATAGGGCGCAAGTTCGCCGGTCAGGGCCGCGATGCGCTCCACGCGCTCGTACATGGTGCCGAGCTTGGCGTGGAAGGTGACGCCCTTCAGCTTCTCCAGCCGGTCAGCCAGTTTCGTCCGCTGGTCCTCGGTCCAGAAGAACCGGGCGTCGGACAGCCGTGCCGAAAGCACCTTGGCGTTGCCCGCCGCGATCGTGGCACCGCCGTCCTTGGCCGCGATGTTGGCCACGGTGATGAAGTTCGGCGCGAGCTGGCCGGTCGCCGGGTTGCGGACCGCAAAATAGCGCTGGTGGACGCGCATGGAGGTGCGGATCACCTCGGGCGGGAGCTCGAGGAACACCGGGTCCATCTCGCCCATCACCGGAACGGGCCATTCGGCCAGGCCGGCGACCTCCTCCAGCAGGCCTTCGTCCTCCACGAGCTCGAGGTTGCGGGCGAAGCAGAGGGTGCGCGCCGCGTCGAGGATGCGCTCTTTCCGTTCCGCCGGGTCGAGCACCACGGAGTTCCTGGCCAGCCCCGCCTGGTACTCGTCGAAGTCGCGGGCGCGGAACGGCTGCTTCGAGCCCATGAACCGGTGGCCTTCGGTGAGGTCGCCCGCGACGATGCCGTCGATATTCAGCGGCACGATCTCACGGTCGAAGACGCAGAGGATGCGCTTCAGCGGCCGCACCCAGCGCAACCGGCTGACGCCCGAGATCATCGACTTGGGCCAAGGGAAGCCGCGGACGATGGCGTCCAGCATCTCGGCGACGATCTCCGCGGTCTGGCGGCCGGGCCGGTGCAGGTGGGCGAAGTAGACGCCGTCCTTTTCGGTGAGCTGCTCGCGCGTCAGGCCGTTCTTGCGCAGGAAGCCGTCCAGCGCCTGCTCCGGCGCCGAGGTGCGCGGACCCTTCACCTCTTCGTGGCGGTCGGGCTGAGCGGCCGGCAGCCCCTCGGCCACCAGGGTCAGCCGGCGCGGGCCGGCGAAGGCGGTCAGCGCCTCGGGCAGCAGCCCAGCGGCGGCCAGCTTCTCGCGCGCCATGCGCTCGAGGTCGCGCGCGGCGTTCGCCTGCATGCGCGCCGGGATCTCTTCCGAGAACAGTTCGATCAGCAGTTGAGGCATGACTCAGCCGTTCCCGCCCTGGCTCTCGACCCAGGCTTCGGCGCACATCTTGGTCAGGTCGCGGATGCGGCCGATGTAGCTCTGGCGCTCGGCGACGGCGATGGCGCCGCGGGCATCCATGATGTTGAACAGGTGGCTGGCCTTCAGCACGTGGTCGTAGGCCGGCAGCGCCAGCGGCTGGCCCTGCCGGCCGCGCTGGGCGAGGATCCGCGGCACCTGGCGCTCCATGTCCTCGAACTGGCGCTTGCAGGTCTCCACGTCGGCTGCCTCCAGCTCGAAGGCGGAGAACTGCTGCTCGTTGGCCAGGAAGATGTCGCCGTACTTGAATTCCTCATTGAATTCCAGGTCGTAGACGTTTTCCTTGTCCTGGAGATAGAGGCTCAGCCGCTCCAGGCCGATGGTCAGCTCGCCGGCCACCGGGAACACGTCGAGCCCGCCCACCTGCTGGAAGTAGGTGTACTGGGTGATCTCCATGCCGTCGCACCAGACCTCCCAGCCGAGGCCCCATGCGCCGACCGTCGGGTTCTCCCAGTCATCCTCGACGAAGCGGATGTCGTGCACCAACGGGTCGATGCCGATCGCCTCCAGGCAGCCCAGGTAGAGCTCCTGCAGGTTCTCGGGGTTCGGCTTCAGGATCACCTGGTACTGGTGGTGCTGGTGCAGCCGGTTGGGGTTTTCGCCATAACGCCCGTCGGCCGGACGGCGCGAGGGCTGCACATAGGCCACCTTCCACGGCTTGGGGCCGAGCGTGCGCAGCACGGTCATGGGCGACAGGGTGCCGGCCCCGACCTCGACGTCGTACGGCTGCAGGATCACGCAGCCCTGCCGGCTCCAATATTCGTGCAGTTTCAGGATCAGGCCCTGAAACGAAAGCGGCTTCTCAGGCATCGGGGAAAGGGGCCGTTCGCAGGCGCAAAAAAAGTCGGCGGACCATAGGGCCCGCCGACCTCGGCTTCAAGCGGCGTGGCCGCTTCTTCTTAGTTGCCGCGCGCGGCGGTCCGCTTGCCCGCGCGGGACATCGGCTGGCCGTACTTGCGGCGGTTCTCGGCGGTGTCCGGCACCGGCCCGTTCGTGGTGGTGGAGGTGGTCACCGTGGCGCCCGTGGAGGCGTCTGCGCCGGTGGTGACGGCGCTGGCCGACACATCGGCGGTGGTCGAGCCGCTCACCGACGTGGAGCCGGCGGTGCTGTGGCCGGCGTGGGCGTCGCCCGTCCCGGTGGCGCCGGCCGAGGCGTTGACTTCACCGTTCGGCAGGTTGGTGGCTCCGGCGTTGGAGCCCGTGGGCCGGGTCATGTCCACCGACGGCAGGCCGGTTGAGGACGCCGTGTTCGGCGCCTGGGTCGACTGGTTGGGGGTCACGCCGGCGTTCGGGGTGGCGGTGTTGCCCAGCTGGGCCTGGGCGGCGCCGGCGGCCAGCGCCGAGGCCGCGCAGGCGGCGAGGATGTACCTGATCTTCATCGTTTCGCTCCTGATCTGACGGTTCTGTCTGACGTCACGCTTGAAAGCCGCGTTCGGCGACGAATGTTCCGGTCCAGCCGGCTCGGACGTTCCAGCCGAAGCGGGCGCCGCACGGAGGCGACGCCCGCCGCCGCCTGGGTCAGGCGGCTGGAACGACAGCGGGATCCTAGTTGCCGCGCGCGGCCGTGCGCTTTCCGGCGCGAGACATCGGCTGGCCGTACTTGGCGCGGTTCTCGGCCGTGTCCGGCACCGGGCCGTTGGTGACCAGGGTGGTGGTCACGCTCGCACCCGTGGCGTAGCTGCCGGCCGCCGGGGTCGTGCTCGTCGAAGCGGTGGCCGAGGTGTCGGCCGGCATCGGCGCGCTGGTGGTGGCCGACGAGCTGGTGGTCACCGACGTGGTGGTCGTCGACGGCTGCACGCGCTCGCTGGCCGGCGAGCCGTCGGTCGGCGCGTGCGCCCCGTTCCAGTCCCCGGTGCGCGAGCCCGGCTGCGGGGCGTCGGTCCCCGGCTGGGCGCCTGTCTGGGCGTACGCCGCCCCGCCGATCAGCGCGCAGGCCGCCGCGGCGGTGAGCAGGTGGTTGAGCTTCATGTCTTCACTCCTCGTGTGACGGTGTGTGAAAGCCCCTCCCCGCGGTGAAGGTTCCTATTGTTTCGGCGTCGCGCTGGCGGTGGCGCTGGCCGACGCCGCGCCGCCGGTCTGGGCGGCCGCGCTTTCCGCGCCGCCGGCTCCGGGCATGAGGACCTTGTCGACCACGTGCAGGATGCCGTTGGTGGCGCGCACGTCGGCCTGGACGATCGTCGCCCCGTCAGCCTTGAGGACGCCGGCCTCGCTGCCGTCCAGCAGCACGTTGTCCTGGGCGACGGAGGGCACCGGGCCCTTGGCGCCGGCGATCTTCGCCGAGTCCACCGGCGCGTTGATGATGTGGTGGGTGATCAGCTTCTGCAGGGCGGCCTTGTCGCCCATCAGCTTGTCCAGCTGGCCCGGCGGCAGGGCCGCGAAAGCGGCGTCGGTAGGCGCGAAGACCGTCAGGTTGCGGTTCGACTTCAGGACGGCCGTCAGGTTGGTGGCGTCCACGGCCTTGAGGAAGGTGGTGAACTGGCCCGAGGCCTTGGCGGTCTCCACGAGGTCGCCGGCGGGCGCCACCCGCGCCCCGGCCGAGGCCTGGGTCGTGGGCGCCGCGCCCTGCGCCGCGGCGACCGGCGCGGCGCCCTGCTGCACCGCCTTCGCCGTGCCCTGAGGCTGGGCGGCGGCCGGCTTGTCCGTCGAGGCCTTGCCGGTGACGGCCTTGGCCTGGGCCTCCGTCTTGGCGGTGGCGGCTGTCTGGGCGCCGGCCGGCGCTGACAAGGCGGCGGTGAGGGCGAGGGCGGCGGTGGCGGTCAGCAGGCGATGCATGTCGTCAGGTCCTCAAGGTCTTGCGGTCAGCCCCACGGGAACGCGCCCGCCGAAGCGGGTGGTCGATGCGCCTTACGCACGGCGCAGCTGACGGTTGCCCGGCTCACGCGCTCGTGATCAGCCCCGCCACCGCCCTCCCGCCGACCGCGCCCGGCGCCGATTTCGCCCGTTTCTTGGGCGCCGCCGGTCGCCGCCGCCCAGGTTTTACGCGGCCGCCGCCTTCCTGCGCCGCAGCGAGGCCGCGGCGGCGCGGCGGCGCGCTCCGCATGACTAGCGTCGCCCAACCGCCGTGCTTGGGGATGGGGACGTCCGCGGCGGTCACGGAACAACGGGATGTCAGGACGGGCCCAGCCCAGGGGCCCGCCCGGGAGCGAGCGGATGAAACTGATCATGGCGATCGTCAAACCCTTCAAGCTGGACGACGTGCGCGAAGCGCTGGTCGCCGCCGGCGTCGAGGGGCTGACGGTCTCGGAAGTCAAAGGCTACGGCCGGCAGAAGGGGCAGACCGAGATCTACCGGGGCGCGGAGTACCAGGTGAACTTCCTGCCCAAGGTGAAGCTGGAGGCCGTGGTCGACGACGCAGTCGCGCCCAAGGCCGTGGAGGCCATCAGGGCCGCCGCCGCCACCGGCAAGATCGGCGACGGGAAGATCTTCGTGCTCGACGTCCTCGACGCCGTCCGGATCCGGACCGGCGAGACCGGCGCCGCGGCGATCTGAGCGCACAAGAAGACAGAGGGGATCGATGACCATGAAGCTCGCAACCCAGGCGCTCGCGGGGCTCGCCCTCGCCGGCGCCTTGATCGGGGGACCGCTGGCCGCACCGGCGTTTGCGCAGGAGGCGCCCGCCCAAGCTGCGGCCGACGTCGCCGCCCCGGCGCCGGGCGGTGTCGCCGCCGCAGCGCCGGCCGAGGCCGCACCGGCCGCCACCGCACCCGCCGAGGCGCCTGCGCCGACGCCGGACAAGGGCGACACCACCTGGATGCTCATCTCCACCGTGCTGGTGCTGCTGATGATCGTCCCTGGCCTGGCGCTGTTCTACGGCGGCCTGGTGCGCCAGAAGAACATGCTGTCCATGCTCATGCAGGTTTCGACCGTCACGGTCGTGGGCATGATGGCCTGGGTGCTGTGGGGCTACAGCCTCGCCTTCACGGACGGTGGCGGACTCGACAAGATCGTGGGCGGCTTCGGGCGGCTGTTCCTCAGGGACGTGACGCCGGCCTCCAACGTGGCCACCTTCTCGACGGGCGTAGTGATCCCGGAACTGGCGTTCATCGCCTTCCAGATGACCTTCGCCTGCATCACCGCCGCCCTGGTCCTGGGCGGCGTCGCCGAGCGGATGAAGTTCGCCGCGGTTCTGATGTTCGCGATCCTGTGGCCGATCCTCTCCTACTACCCCCTGGCCCACATGGTCTGGTGGTGGGCGGGGCCTGACGCCGTCGCGGCGGCGCCGAGCGATCCCATCCAGTCGGGCCTGATCTGGGGCTTCGGGGCTATCGACTTCGCCGGCGGAACGGTGGTGCACATCAACGCCGGGGTCGCCGCCCTGGTCGGCGCCCTCATCCTCGGCGCCCGGAAGGGCTACCGCTCCGAGCCCATGCCGCCGCACTCCCTGACCCTGACCCTGGTGGGCGCAGGCCTGCTGTGGGTGGGCTGGTTCGGCTTCAACGCCGGCTCCAACCTCGAGGCGAACGGCTACGCCGCCCTGGCCATGGTCAACACCTTCATCGCGACCGCCGCGGCGGGCTTCTCCTGGACCCTCACCGAGTGGATCACCCGGAAGAAGGCCTCCATGCTCGGCATGGCCTCGGGCCTGGTCGCCGGCCTCGTGGCCGTCACCCCGGCCGCCGGCTTCGCCGGTCCGGTGGGCGCCCTGGTGCTCGGGCTGATCGTCTCGCCGATCTGCGTTGTCTTCTGCTCGGCCGTGAAGAACGCGCTGAAGTACGACGACAGCCTGGACGCCTTCGGCATCCACGGGATCGGCGGCATCGTCGGCGCCATCGCCACGGGCATCCTGGTGGCTCCGGCCCTCGGCGGGGCCGGCATCGTCGACTACACCACCTGCGCCGCGGACGGCGACATCTCCACCTGCGACGCGGCGACCTACGCCATGGCCACCCAGGTGATCGCCCAGCTGAAGGGCGTGCTGGTGTCCATCGTCTGGTCGGCGGTGGCCAGCGCGATCGTCTTCTTCCTCATCAAGTTCACCGTCGGCCTGCGGGTCAACGAGGACACCGAGGAAGAAGGCCTCGACATCGTCGAGCACGGGGAACGCGCCTACCACAGCTGAACGGGGGGAGCCTTCGGCTGAGTGGGAACGGGGGTCCTTCGGGGCCCCCGTTTTCGTTTCGGGGCCTCAGTCCCAGGGACCGCCCAGCCGCACCCGCCTCACCCACCAGTCGGGGGCGATGGCCTCGATGCGCTCGGCCAGGCCCTCGGCCTCGATGTCGCCGGCGCAGAGCGCGAAACAGGTGCCCCCCGAGCCAGAGACCCGGGCGAGCAGCGTCTCGGGCTCGCCGGCCAGGGTTTCCAGCACCGCGCCGACCGTGGGCTCGACGTCGATGGCGGCCGCCTCCAGGTCGTTGCGCTGGATCGACAACCACGCCGCCAGCTCGACGGCGCTCTCGAACGCCTCCGGGGCCGGCGGCGGGGTCACCTCCCCGAAGCGGGCCAGCTCGTCGAACCGGCGATAGACGGCAGGCGTCGAGACGGGCGCGCGGGGGTTCACCAGCACCGCGTCCACCACGGGCAAGCCTGGCGCGGGCGACAGTCGATCCCCGCGCCCCTCCGCCAGGACCGGCCGCGCCCAGAGGCAGGCCGCGCCGTCGGCGCCGAGGCCGGCCGCCACCGCCTGGAGCGCCGCATCGTCCATCGGCAGCTTCAGCTCCTCGCGCAGCAGGCGCAGCGCCGCGCCCGCATCGCTCGACCCGCCGCCGAGTCCCGCCGCGATGGGCAACTGCTTGTCCAGCGCCAGCCCGAAGGGGGCCACCGGGCGACGGGCGGCCGCCAGCAGGGCGTTCGCCGCCCGAGCGACCAGGTTGTCGGCTCCGGCGTCCAGGCCCGCTCCGAAGGGCCCGGTGACCTTCAGCTCCGGCGCATCGGCCGCATGCAGGGTGAGCCGATCACCGAAGTCGGCGAAGGCCATCAGGCTGCACAGAGGATGGTAGCCGTCGTCCCCCAGCGCGCCGACGTGCAGGAAGAGGTTGACCTTGGCCGGGGCGAGCGCCGTCCGCGCCATGCCCTACTGACCCGCCACCTGCCGCTTCGGCCCCAGCCCCGAGGCGAGCTTGGCCTCCGCGTCCGCCTTGATCTTCGGGTCGGGATCGAGGGTCAGCACCCGGCGCCACTGGAACACCGCCTCGTCCTTGCGCCCGATCATCCAGTAGGCGTCCCCGAGGTGGTTGTTGATCTCGGGATCGCCGGCCTCGAGCTCGACGGCCTGCTCCAGCTTCTCGACGGCCTTCTTGTAGTCGCCGAGCCGGTAGTGCGCCCAGCCGAGCGAATCCACCATGGCGCCCGATCGTGGATTGGCCGCGACGGCCTTCTCCACCATGGCCAGGGCTTCCGGCAGTCGCTCGCCGCGGTCGATCCAGGTGTAACCCAGGTAGTTCAGCAGCTCCGGCTCGTCGGGACGGGCCTTCAGCGCCTCCAGCATGTCGACCTCGGCCTCCTTCCAGCGGCCGAGCCGCTCGAGGGACACGCCGCGGGCGTAGTAGAGTCGCCAGTCGGGCGTCTTCTGCTCCTTGATAAGGCCGCCCAGCACGTCCACGGCCTCGGCGTACTGCTCGTTGGCGCGCAGCAGGTCGGCCAACGTCAGCCGCGCGTCGGCGTCGCCGGACGCCGCCGCCGTCCGGGCCAGCCTCAGCGCCGTCTGGGTGTCCTTGGCGCTCTGGTATGTCCAGGCGAGCTTGGCCTGCGCCGCGGCGTACTCCGGGGATGAGGGCTTCGGCTTGCCATAGGCTGCGCGCGCGGCCTCGCTGTCGCCCGAGGCCTGCATGATGTCCCCCACCATGACCCAGGCCTCGTCCCGCTGCGGGTCCAGCCGCAGCACCAGCCGCAGGTAGGCCAGGGCCAGCTGGGTCTGCTTGGCCTGCAGCATGGTGGCCGCCGGGGCGAGCATGGCTTGCGCCGCGCCTTCGCGGATCGAGACCACCCCGGGCGGGGTCTTGCCGGTCGCGGCCCGGGCGCGCGCGGCCTTGACCGCGATGCTGGAGGGCTCCTGCGCCAGCAGGGTGTCGTAGAGCGCGACCGCGTCGGCCTTGCGGCCGCGCCGCTCGAGGAAGCCGCCGTAGGCCAGGATGGCCATCTCGCTGCCGGCCGCGGCGGTCACCGCCTTGAAGTCGGTCTCGGCCTCGTCATAGCGCTTGGCTCGCTCGAACAGGCTGGCCCTGCCGAGCTGGCCGAAATAGTCCACCACACGGTCGCCGCGCACCTGCGGCCGGATGAGCGAGGCCTCCACGTCGCCGGCCTGGGCCGCGGCCCAGGGCGCCAGCAGGGCCGCCACGCCACGGTGCGGGAAGCCGATCCCCTCCCCGCCCAGCAGTTCCCGGGCCACTTTCGACCGCCCGTCGGCGATCGCCTCCACGGCCTGGGTGAGCTTCGCCAGCCGAAGCGTCGCTTCGGAGACCTCCGGGCCGCTGGGCGCCAGGTTCACGGCCTTTTCGATGTCGCCCGCCAGCACCGCGGCGGTGAACGCCCGCTCGGCCACCTCTGAGCCGGAGCCGTCGCGCGCCTTGGCCTGCTCGAAGAAGCGCGCCGCCTCGCTGCTGCGGCCGTCGTTCAGCGCCGCCTGCCCCGCCAGGAACATGCCGTAGGGGGAAAGTCCGAACGCCTCCGCGCCTTGGGAGGACTTGCCACCCCCGGCGCTCGCGCAGGCGCTGAGCAGGACGAGCGGGGCGGCGGCGGCGAGGAGGAAGCGGCGCATGGCGGGAACTTCGGCGTTAATCGGCCCCGCCGCAAGGCGCAGCAGCGGCGGGATCGCGGCCGGCCAACGAAAACGGGCCGCCGAAGCGGCCCGTCCCGGTCACATGTTCGGGTAGTTGGGCCCGTCGCCGCCCTGGGGCGTGGTCCAGTCGATGTTCTGCGACGGATCCTTGATGTCGCAGGTCTTGCAGTGGACGCAGTTCTGGAAGTTGATCTGGAACTTCGGGTTGTTCCCCTGCTCGTCGTAGAGCACCTCGTAGACGCCCGCCGGGCAGTAGAGGCGCGCGGGCTCCCCGTACTTCGGCAGGTTCGTCCCGATCGGCACGCTCGGATCGCGCAGGCGCAGGTGCGCCGGCTGGCTCTCGTCGTGGTTCGTGGCCGACAGGAAGACGCTCGACAGCTTGTCGAAGCTCAGCACGCCGTCCGGCTTCGGATAGACGATCGGCTTGTGGTCCTTGGCGAGGCCGGTGGATTCGGCGTCGCTCTTACCGTGCTTCATGGTGCCGAACGGCGACCAACCGCCCAGCGCCGCGGCGATGTGGACGTCCAGGACGCCCAGGACCCCGCCGGGAATGGTGCCGAACTTCGACCACAGCGGCTTGAAGTTGCGGACCGTCTTCAGCTCCTTGTGGAGCCAGGAGCTCTTGAACGCGGTCTCATACTCGACGAGCTCGTCGCCTGCGCGGCCGCTGGACAGGGCGGCGGCGGCGGCCTCGGCGGCCAGCATGCCGCTCTTCATGGCGTTGTGGCTGCCCTTGATCCGCGGCACGTTCAGGAGGCCGGCGCTGTCGCCCAGCAGCACCCCGCCGGGGAAGTAGGTCTTCGGCACCGACTGGAGCCCGCCTTCGCTGATCGCGCGGGCGCCGTAGGCGATGCGCTTGCCGCCTTCGAGGAACGGCGCAACATCGGGGTGGTGCTTGAAGCGCTGGAACTCGTCGAACGGCGACAGCCACGGGTTCTTGTAGTTCAGGTGCACCACGAAGCCGATGGCCACGTAGTTGTCGCCGAAGTGGTACATGAAGCTGCCGCCCCCGGTGGCGTTGTCCAGCGGCCAGCCCAGGGTGTGCACGGCGAGGCCCTTCTTGAAGGCCGCGTCCGGCACCTGCCACAGCTCCTTGATGCCGATGCCGTACTTTTCCGGCTCGGAGTTCTTGCTCAGGCCGTACTTGTGCTTCAGCACCTTGGCGAGCGACCCGCGCACGCCCTCGCCGATAAACACGTACTTGCCCCGCAGCTCCATGCCCGGCTCGTAGTTCGGGCCCGGCGTGCCGTCCTTGTTCAGGCCGAACTCGCCCACCACGACGCCGGCCAGGCGCTCGCCGTCGAACACCGGGGCCGAGGCCGCCATGCCGGGATAGATCTCCACGCCCAGGCCTTCCGCCTGGCCGGCCAGCCAGCGGCAGATGTTCCCCAGGCTGGCGATGTAGTTGCCGTGGTTGTTCATCATCCGCGGCATGCCCCACATGGGGGCCGAGATGGACCCCTGCGGGCCGAGCATCATGAACCGGTCCTCGGTGACCGGCGTGTCGAGCGGCGCGCCGAGCTCCTTCCAGTTCGGGAACAGCTCGTTCATGGCGATCGGGTCGATCACCGCGCCGGAGAGGATGTGCGCGCCGACCTCGGCGCCCTTCTCGATCACCGCGACCGTGATCTCCGGGTTGATCTGCTTCAGCCGGATCGCCGCGGAAAGGCCGGACGGGCCCGCGCCGACGATCACGACGTCGTACTCCATGGCCTCGCGTTCGACGGCTTCGCTCATCTTCGGTCCCGCTCCCTCGCGCGAGGTGATCCCCGCACAGCGTTGATACGTCGGGGGTCTTATCGGGATGTCACTGGCAGCCGGTCAAGCCGGAAGCGCCTGTGGAAGTGATCAACCGGTCACCTGTGGCGGCCGGATCGCAGGCTTAGCCCACGAACAGCCAGTCGCCGCCCAGCGTCGCGGAGTCCACGCCGACGAGGACCACCCGTCCCCCGCCGCCCAGCACGACGACGGTGTCGGCGCCCTGTTGCTCCACCCGCCAGGTGGTCCCGGGATCGAGTTGGACGCGATCGCCCTCCCAGCGGGCGAAGTCCACGATGCGGTCGACGCCGGCGTCCCCGAAGCTGTGGAAGATGTCGGCCCCCGAGCCGCCCGTCAGCGTGTCATCGCCGCGGTCGCCCGACAGCCAATCGTTTCCGGACCAGCCGTAGAGGACGTCATTCCCCTGGCCGCCGCGGACCAGGTCGGCGCCCACGCCGCCGTCGCAGACGTCGTCGCCCAGGTTGCCGTAGACGATGTCGTCCCCGGCGTCGCCATACAGCCAGTCGTTGTCCTTGCCGCCCACGACCCAGTCGTTGCCGACGCCGCCGGAGGCCGTGTCGTCACCCTCGTTGCCGTGCACGTCGTCGAAGGCGTCGCCGCCGGCGATCACGTCGCGCCCGGCTCCGCCGCGCAGGTAGTCCAGGCCCGCGCCGCCCGAGATGCTCTCGTCGCCGCCGCCGCCCATCAGGGTGTCGTTCGCGCCGCTGCCGGCCAGCGTCGCGCCGCCTCCGCGCCACATGGACAGCAGCCGGAAATACTCGGCGCCGATCATCCGGTAGCCTTCGGGTGCGTAGTGCAAGGTGTCGCCCTGCATCGGCAGGCCCACCGTGTCGAAGCTGAGCGCGTTGCCGTCGATGTCGTCCACGTACTGCTCGCCGCGGCGGACGTCGGCGGCGAAGGGCGGCGTGGAGCCGATCTGGAAGAAGCCGATCTTGCCGTTGGCGTCGCCCATCCACTCGGCGCGGATGGCGGAGAACAGCTGCTGCAGGTTCTGGCCGTAGTTGCTGGCCCAGCCCGCCTGGTTGGCGTCCTCCTCGCCTTGGCCCCAGAACACCGCGTCGGGCTTCTGCCCGCCTGCCGCGTTCGTGGCGTCGCGCACCACGTCGCGGGCGCGGTCGAACAGCTCGTTGTCGCTGGCCGGGGACCAATCGTAGGCCCACTGCGCCGGGTCGACACGCAGGCCGGTGCCGCCCTCGGCCACCTTGACGATGCGTAGCGGCTCGTTCGGGAAGGCCTGCCGGAACGCGAGCGCGAACTGGGTCTCCGGCCCCCAGGTATTGGGAAAGCCCGGGTAGCCCGTGTTCACGCCCGGCTGCATCGTGACCCAGGTCTTCTGCCCGGCGTCCCAGATCTGGATCTTCGGGTCCGGGGTCCAGGCCGGCGGCGAGGCCGGGTAGCTCTGGTATCCACCCGTGTTCGATTGGCCGGCAAAGACGACAAAGGCCATGCGCGCGCTCTCCCCCCGGCGGCACGCCGGCTAAGCTCTCGGCGTCATAGACTCCCAAGCTGGGCTGATTGTTCCGGCAACCCGGCGGTTTCCCCCAACCACACCTCACCGCGTGGTTGACCTGGCCGCCCAGCGTCGCCACGTGCGATCCCACCACGCCTTCTGGAGACCTGATGCCGCACGACGACAGCCTGATCCTCACGCTCGTGGCGGGCTTCGTGCTCGCCTTCGCCCTGGGCATGCTGGCCCTGAGGTTTCGGCTGTCGCCCCTGGTGGGCTACCTGCTGGCCGGGGTGGTCGTCGGTCCCTTCACCCCGGGCTGGACGGCCGACTCGAGCCTCGCCAGCCAGCTCGCCGAGGTGGGCGTGATCCTGCTGATGTTCGGCGTCGGCCTCCACTTCTCGCTTCCCGACCTGATGAGGGTGCGCAAGGTCGCCCTGCCCGGCGCAGTCGTGCAGATCGCCGCCGCCACGGCGCTGGGCTGGGGCGTCGGGCGACTGATGGGCTTGGGCGACGCCGAGGCGGCGCTCATGGGCTTCTGCCTCTCGGTGGCCTCGACCGTGGTGCTCCTGCGCGCCCTGGAGGAGCGCAAGGCGGTGAAGTCGCAGACCGGCGCCGTGGCCGTGGGCTGGCTGGTGGTGGAGGACGTGGTCATGGTGGTGGCGCTCGTCCTGGTGCCGCTGCTGGCGGCCGCCGGGACGTCGCCCGACGTCGGCCAGATCGGCCTGCGGATCGCCGGGGCTCTGCTCGGCGTGGCGGTGTTCGTCGGCCTGATGCTGGTGGTCGGCGCCCGCGTGCTGCCCTGGCTGCTCACCAGGATCGCCCACACCCGCTCGCGCGAGCTGTTCACCCTGGGCGTGCTGGCGATCGCGCTGGGCATCGCCTACCTGGCCTATGCGGTGTTCGGCGCCTCCTTTGCGCTGGGCGCGTTCATCGCCGGCGTGGTGCTGAACGGCACGCCGCTGGGCCACAACGCCGCCGAGCGCTCGCTGCCGCTGCGCGACGCCTTCGCCGTGCTGTTCTTCGTCTCGGTGGGCATGCTGTTCGACCCGCGCGTGCTGGTGGAGCAGCCCGGGCCGGTGCTCGCCGTGCTGGCCATCATCATCGTCGGCAAGTCGGCGGCCGCCCTCGCCATCACCACGGCCTTCCGGCTCGAGCGGCGCGCCAGCCTGACCATCGCCGCCAGCCTCGCCCAGATCGGCGAATTCTCGTTCATCCTGGCCGGCGTCGGGCTGAAGCTGAAGATCCTGTCGGGGCAGACCCACGACCTGATCCTGGCCGCGGCCCTGCTGTCCATCGTGCTGAACCCCTTCGTCTTCCGCCTGGCCGACCGGCTGGCGGGCCCCCCGCGACCGGCAGCCCCTAGCCAAACGCCGCGCCCGGCCGCATGAACGGAGCCATGCCGCCCGTGGCCGACCCGTCGCCCCGCCTGCTCGCCGAAAGCCTGCTCGCCTTCTGGGCCGAGGCCGGCGTCGACGCCATGCTGCTGGACGAGCCCCTCGACCGCATCGAGGCGGGCAAGTTCGTGCCGCCGCCGCCCCCGGGCCGCGCGGGCCAGCCCAGCGCCAGCGTCTCGCCGATCCGGCCCGCCGCCGCCGGCCAGCCCGACGTCTCCGCCGCCATCGCCGAGGCGCAGGCGCTCGCCGCCCAGGCCAAGACCCTCGAGGAGCTGGCCGAACGGATCGCCGGCTTCGAGGGCTGCGCCCTGCGCCACGAGGGCGCCGCCACCCGCGCGGTCTTCGCCCGCGGCCGCCCCGACGCCCCGCTGATGGTGATCGGCGAAGGCCCCGGCGCAGACGAGGACCGGCAGGGCGAGCCCTTCGTCGGCCGCGCCGGCCAGCTCCTCGACCGCATGCTGGCCGCCGCCGGCCTGACGGAGCGGGCGTTCATCACCAACACCGTGTTCTGGCGCCCGCCGGGCAACCGCACGCCCACCCCGGCCGAGCAGGCGGTCTGCGCCCCCTTCCTCGAGCGCGCCATCGCCCTCGTCGAGCCGAAGATGCTGCTGCTGGTGGGCGGGGCCTCGGCCAAGGCCATGCTGAAGCGCGAGGAGGGCATCCTGTCCCTGCGCGGTCGCTGGTTCGAGTGGCGCTCGGCAGACGGCGCCCTCGAGCTCCCCGCCCTGCCGACCCTCCATCCGGCCTTCCTGCTGCGCCAACCGGCCGCCAAGAAGCGCGCCTGGGCCGATCTTCTCACCCTCGCCGAACGCCTGGACCGCCCCCACCGGCCGGAGTGAGTCGGCGGGCTTCCGCCTCTGCGCGCACGGTCGGGGAACCACGGAAGACACGGACCACACGGAAGGCGATGTCGCTGACCGCGTCCCCAGACCAGCCCACATCACCCGCAATCGCCCGCCTCCGGCGGGCCTTCTCGTCCGGGCTCAGCGCCTAAACGCTTCGCGCCGGTTAGCGCGGCCTCCGTCCGTGTCCTCCGTGTATTTCGTGGTCCGATCCTCCACCCGTTCGTGTGGTTCGTGTGGTTCGTGGACAATCCAAAACCGCGAAGCTTTACCGTAGCTTGCGGCTGCGGCCGACCGCCGCGCCCGCTCACGCGTCCGTGACCGGCGCCACGCCTTGATCCGGCGCAAGCGCGTCCGTAACACTGCGACTCTGTTCGAGAATAAGGGTAGCCGCGTAACCTCCTGTTAGAGAGGCCCGCGGCAGTAAGGAACGCATGACGCTCTTCCAGCGCCTGTGCGTCGGGGCCTCCGCCCTCGCGTGCGCCGTATCCCTGGCCGGCACCGCCGCGGCCGCACGCTTCCAGCCGCTGAGCCAGGAGGACGCGCGCGCCTATGCGCTCGCCTTCGAGGCGGCCGACCGCGGCGACTTCATCGACGCCCAGATGAAGGCCCTGGAGGTCAAGGACCAGTCCCTGCTGGGCTACCTGTCGTTCAGCCAGCTGATGCACCCCTCGGCCCACAAGGCCAACTACGACGAGCTCACCGGCTGGCTCGCCCGCTTCCGCGACCTGCCGCTGGCGGAGCGGATCTTTTCCCTCGCCTCGAAGCGCAAGCCCGCCGACGCCATCGATCCGCCGGCCCCCGAGCTCAGCGCCGAGGACATCGCCCGCCTGCCGCCCGCCGACCGCGGCTTCATGGCCCGCTACGCCTTCTACACCGGCGACGTGAAGCGCGCCGCCGAGCTCGCGCCCGCCGCCGGCGAACGCTGGGTGGCCGGCCTCGCCGCCTGGCGGCTGAAGTCCTATTCCGACGCGCTCGGCTGGTTCGGCGACCTTGCGCAGGACGCCACCCAGGATCCCTGGACCCGGTCCGCCGGCGCCTTCTGGGCGTCACGCTCGGCCGCCATGACCGGCGACGCCGGCGAGGCCGCCCGCTTCCTCAAGATGGCCGCCCAGAACGGCGAGACCTTCTACGGCATCATCGCCAGCCGCCAGCTGCAGCTGCAGCCGGCGCTCGCGGCCCAGGCCGAGACGGGCCAGCTGATCCGCGCCTCGTGGCGCGCGCCCGCCCCGCGTCCCGCCCTCCAGCCGGCCGCGGCCGCCCCGTCCGCCTCGGCCGCACCCGACCCCGAGCTCGCCCGCTTCGCCGCTGAGCGCCCGCGCGCCCACCGCGCCGCCGCCCTGATCCAGATCGGCAAGTGGGACGAGGCGCGCCAGGAGCTGCGCGCCGGCCTGGGCTTCGCCTCCAACGACCGGGAGCGCGACGGCTGGCTGAAGCTGATCGAAGCGCTCGACGCCTCCGCCCCGCCCCGGCCCAAGAGCCAGCGCCGCCCGCCCAACTTCTGGGAATATCCGACGCCCACCCTGGAGCCGAAGGACGGCTTCACCGTGGACAAGGCCCTGGTCTACGCCATCACCTATCAGGAGAGCCGCTTCAACCCGCAGGCGGTCAGCCACGCCGGCGCCATCGGCCTGATGCAGCTGCTGCCCGAGAGCGCGGCCCGGGCCAGCGGCGACGACAAGCTGAAGAGCCAGCCCAAGCGCCTCTTCGACCCGGCGACCAACCTCAAGGCCGGCCAGGACTACCTCTCCTGGCTCATGGACCGGAACACCAACTACGACATCCTGCGTACCGTGGCGGCCTACAACGGCGGCCCGGGCGCGGTGAACAAGGCCCTGGAGCGCGTGGGGCGCGACGACGACCCGCTGCTGCTCATCGAGTGCCTCCCGGCCGAAGAGACCCGCGACTACGTGGAAAAGGTCATGACCGCCTACTGGAGCTACAAGAAGCTTTGGGGCCAGGAGACCAAGACGCTCGACGCCCTGGCCGGCGGCGCCCGGCTGATCGACGCCCGCCTCGACCTACCGCAGACGCCGTCGGCCGACGCCCCCGCCACCGAGCTTTCGGCGCAAGGCCTGCACATCGGGCTCCGCTAACGCCGCCGCCGCGGACTTGCCGATCAGCACGCCATAAGGCCGGCCGGCGAGCAGCCCGCCGGCCTTTTCGCCCTCCAGCACCGCCGCGCGCCCGCCCGCCGCCAGGAAGTCGCCCAGCCGCTCCACCCAGCCGTTGGCGAAGCGGATTTGCGCCGGCAGCACCAGCAGCAGGTCCGAGCGCGCGCGCGCGATCGCCTGGCGCAGGTCGCCGGCCAGCACCGCGCCTGTGTCCTCGCAAAGGGCGTCTACCTGGTCGGCCACCAGCTCGGTCCAGGTCGGTCCCGCCACCAGGACCTCCTTGACCAGTCCCTCCACCGCCGCCGGCGTCAGCACGGCCAGCAGGCCGGCCAGCCGATCCTCGTCGGTCGAGGCGTCGATGATCACCGAGAGCATGGCCGCAGGTCGCGCGGTTCTCGCGTGAGCGTCAACATCGTTCTTGTTATGTTCCACGTGAAACACTAGGGTAGGCGGGTGACTGCCCTGCCCCTTCAGACCCGCGGCCGCGGCGCGCGGTCCAACAGCTCCGGCCGCTACGAGAGCCAGGCCCGCGAGGCCTTCGACGACGGCTGGACGCCCGACGAGCCGGACCCCAAGGCCTTCCGCACCGAGGTGCAGGCCGAGAAGGCGCGCACCGTCATCACCCACAACGACAGCCCCGACGTGGGCTTCTCCGCCTCGCTCAATCCCTACCGCGGCTGCGAGCACGGCTGCATCTACTGCTACGCCCGACCGGCGCATGCCTACATGGGCCTCTCGCCCGGCCTCGACTTCGAGCAGAAGCTGTTCTTCAAGCCGGAGGCGGCTCGCGTGTTGGAAGCCGAGCTCTCCAAGCCGAAGTACGTGCCGGAGACCGTGCACATCGGCGGCAACACCGATCCGTACCAGCCCCAGGAGCGGGTGCTGAAGGTGACCCGGTCGCTGATCGAGGTGCTGTCCCGCTTCAACCACCCCTTCTCGGTGATCTCCAAGTCCGCCCTGGTGCTGCGCGACCTCGACCTGATCGCGCCCATGGCCCAGCGCAACCTGGCCCGGGTGGCGATCTCGATCACCAGCCTGGACCGCAAGCTCGCCCGGTCCATGGAGCCGCGCGCCGCCACGCCGGAGAAGCGGCTGGACGCCGTGCGCCGCCTCACCGACGCGGGCGTGCCGGTGATCGTCATGTTCGCCCCCGTGATCCCCGGGCTCAACGACCACGAGATGGAGGCGGTGCTCGAGCGCGCGGCCGAGGCCGGCGCGGTCGGCGCGGGCTATGTAGCGCTTCGCCTGCCGCTGGAGATCAAGGACCTGTTCCGCGAGTGGCTGCAGACCGACCACCCGGACCGCGCCGCCCGGGTCATGTCCCTGGTGCGCCAGATGCGCGGCGGCCGCGACTATGACCCCCAGTGGGGCAGCCGCATGACCGGCCAGGGGCCGCTCGCCGACCTGATGGGCAAGCGCTTCGCCGCGGCCAAGAAGCGCTACGGCCTCCACCAACGCTGGGAGCCCCTCGACCTCACGCAGTTCCGCGTCCCGCCCAAGCCCGGCGACCAGATCGACCTGTTCGGCGTCTGACCTTTCCTTCCCACGCCCTCACCTCCCCCATCGCGGCAGCGATGGCGGGAGGGGGACCGCCGGCCGAGGCCGCAGGCCGTAGAGCCGGGGGTGGAGGGGGCAAGCGGCCGGCAGTGCGGAGGCTAGCCCCCTCCACCATCCGCTCTCCGCTGCGCTCGGCGAATGGTCCCCCTCCCGCCGTTGCTGCCGCAACGGGGGAGGTAGATTGTCACGCCGCCTTCGCCAGCTGGTCGCGCACGTCCGCCACGATCTCGAACGAGCGCACCCGCGCGGCGTGGTCGTAGATCTGCGCGGTGACGATCACCTCGTCGGGCTGGTAGCGCCGCACGAAGGCGCCCAGCCCCAGCCGCACGGCGTCGGGCCCGCCGACCACGGCCTTGGCGAGCGCCTCCATCCGGCTGGGATCCACGCCGAACTTCGCGAACCGCTCGGGCATGTCGTCCGCCGGCGGCGGCAGGGGCGACGGCGTGCCGAACCGGAGGTTCAGGAAGGCCTGCTGCAGGGAGGTGAACAGCCGCCGCGCCTCGGCGTCGGTTTCGGCGGCGACCACGTTCAGGCCGAGCATGACGTGCGGCTTGTCCAGGTGCTCGGAGGGCTCGAACCGCTGCCGGTAGATGCCGATCGCCTCCTCCATCTGCTGGGGGGCGAAGTGGGAGGCGAAGGCGTAGGGCAGCCCCAGGGCGGCGGCCAGCTGCGCCCCGAAGAGGCTGGAGCCCAGGATCCAAACCGGCACGTCGAGGCCGGCGCCCGGCACCGCACGCACCAGCTGGTTCGGCTGCGCCTCGCGGAAGTAGGCCATCAGCTCGATGACGTCCTGCGGGAACCGGTCCACGTCGCCGGCCAGGGTCCGGCGCAGCGCCCGGGCGGTCATCTGGTCGGTGCCGGGGGCGCGGCCGACGCCCAGGTCGATCCGCCCGGGGTAGAGCGAGGCCAGGGTGCCGAACTGCTCGGCGATCACCAGCGGGGCGTGGTTCGGCAGCATGATCCCGCCGGCGCCCACGCGGATAGTCGAGGTGCCGCCGGCCACGTGCCCGATGACCACGGCGGTGGCCGCGCTCGCCACGCCGGGCATGTTGTGGTGCTCGGCCAGCCAGAACCGCTCGTACCCGAGCCGCTCCGCGTGCCGGGCTAGATCGAGCGTGTTCCTGAACGACTGGGCCGCATCGGACCCTTCCAGGATCGGCGACAGGTCGAGAACGGACAGCGGAACCATCCGGCCAATATGGGGCCTCTCCGCCCCGCCACCAGCCCCGCGGCCCTGCGAGCAGGATCGTCCACGAACCACACGACCTACACGAACAGGAAGGACCACGGAGCACTCGGAAGACACGCAAGGAATCTTACAAGCCGACCGCGCTCTCTGGGCTTGAGCCAGGAGCCGCCCGCGTCCGGCGGGCCATCTCGACCACGCGCAGCGCTACCGAGCTAGGCGTCGTTCAGCGCAGGCGCCTTCCGTGTGGTCCGTGTCTTCCGTGGTCCCCAAAGCGCCCGCGATCCGTTCGTGTGGTTCGTGTGGTTCGTGGACAACCCCGCGGGCTCTCCACGCCGCGGCGGCGGGTGGTCAGCGCGAAAAGACCCCCACCAGCTCCACGTGCGGCGACCAGAGGAACTGGTCCACCGGCAGCACCCGCTCCAGCCGGAACCCGGCGTCGACCAGCATACGAGCGTCGCGGGCGAACGTGGCCGGGTTGCACGACACCCCGATCACACGGGCCACGTTCGAGCGGGCCAGCTCCGCCGCCTGCTCGGCGGCGCCGGCGCGCGGCGGGTCGAACACCGCCACGTCGGTCTTCTTCAGCTCCTCGGCCAGCACCGGCCGGCGGACCAGGTCGCGGGCCTCGGCGGTCACCCCATGCAGGCCGGGTGCGCTGGCCAGGGCCGACGTCAGCGCCTTCACGGCGTCCGGGGCGAAGTCGGCGGCATGCACCTGGGCGACCTGGGCCAGCGCGAAGGTGAAGGTGCCCACGCCGCAGTAGAGGTCGGCGATCCGGGCGGCCCCCGCCGCCGCCTCGGCCACAAAGGCCGTCATGGCGGCCTCGGCGCCCGGCGTCGCCTGCAGGAAGGCGCCCGGCGGCAGGCCCACCGTCGCCGGCCCCAGCCGGACCTGAGGCATGCGCGCCAGGTAGGCGATCTCGCCACCGATGGTCACGCGGGCGAAGTCGGCCTCGGCCGCCCGCTCGGCCACCTGCATGCGAGCGTCGGCGGACAGCCCGCCGCTCTTGGCCTCCACCCCGGTGATGTCCACGTCAATGCCCGTGGCCGTAAGCGTGGTGTGCAGGGTGGGCGCGGATTTCGGGTGCTCGAAGAGCGGCGCGGCCAGGCGCTTTAGCGCCGGGATCGCCGCCTGCAGGCCGGGATCGGAGATCGGGCAGACGGCGATGTCCACCAGGTCCCAGGACTTGCGGGCCTTGTAGCCCGCCCGGGCGGCCTCGCGACTTCCACGCCGGGCGTGCAGGGCGAATCGCCGCCGGCTCTCCGGCGGGGCGGCATAGGCCGGCAGGAACTCGGTCTCCACCCGTTCGCGGGCGAGCGTGCCGCGCAGCCGGTCGACCTTCCACGCCAGATAGGGCGCATGGTCCCAGTGCTGCAGGGCGCAGCCGCCGCAGACGCCGAAGTGGGGGCATGGCGGCTCCACCCGCTCCGGGCTGGCCTGCAGCACCTCCAGCAGGTCGCGGCGGTCGCCCCCGCCGGTGGCGCGCACCCGCTCGCCCGGCAGGCTGAAGGGAACGTAGACATGGCGGCCGGCCACGCCATCGCCCTCCCCGCCCATCGCCTCGATGAGCAGTTCGACAGGCGGGCCGGACGGAGCCGGCCGGTTGGGTCTGGGGCGTCGCATGCGGCCTCATAGCAGGCCGGCGCGCCCAGGAGATGAACGAAGATGAACGGACCGCTCAACGGCTGTTCAGGTTGCGGAGCCGATAAAGGCGGTCGAGGCGCGCGGATGACGCGCGGGCTGACTGGAATTCGAGAGGGGTTTTGATGTCCATGCGTTCGATCTTCGCCAAGGGCGTGCTGGTCGCGGCTGCGGGCGCGGCGGCGCTCAGCGCCGGCGCGGCGTCCGCCCAGCCGTACGGCCAGTACGGCTACAACGGCGGCGGCTACAGCTACGACCCGTGCAAGCGCGAGCAGACCGGCCGCGGCGTGGCCGGCGCCCTGCTCGGCGGCGCGATCGGCGCGGCGGTGGGGGCCAATGCGGCCGCCCGCAACAATCGCCAGGACGGCGCCCTGCTGGGCGGCGGCGTGGGCGCCATCGCCGGCGCCATGATCGGCAACCGCAGCGCGGCCTGCAACGGCGGCTCCGTCCCCTACGGCTCGGGCAGCGCCTACTACAACGGCGGTTACGGCTCCAGCTACGGCTCCGGCTATGGCTACGGCTCCACCTACGGCGCGGGCTACGGCTACGACGCGCCGCGCTACGGCCGCTACCGCGAACGCGACTACTACGGCGACGACCGGGGCTACGCCGGCGGCTACGACGACCGCAGCTGGGCCTACGGCCGCCGCGGCGAGCGCTACCGCCTGGCGGGCCGATCCGTGGGCGCTGACGGCTGCACCCTGGCCGAGAGCCCCATCTACATGCCCGACGGCCGCACCGAGACCCGCATGGTCCGCGTGTGCCGCGACTCCAGCGGCCGCTACCAGGTCGTCGACTAAGAGCTTCTTCGGAAGAGCATCTGGCCACTGGCCGCCCGGGACCCCGGGCGGCCTTTTCTTTGGCAGCGGCCCCGGGCGCCTACGCCCTCCCGCGCCCTCTGCCGCGCCCCCGTGCGCACACCACCACCCAACCCTCCATCGAGGAGGAGGGCTTTCTAGCCCCCCCTTCCTCCTCGATGGAGGAAGGGCGGGGATGGTGGTGAGTGCAATGCGGTGAAGGTAAGCGCCGTGGGGCGCCGGCCCCGCGGGAAGACTGACCCTACCCCTTGCGCGCCCAGAGCAGGAACTCGCGGTTGCCGTCGCCGCCTTCGATGGGGCTGTCCGTCGTCGCCTGCAGCGTCCAGCCGGACGCGGTGAGGAACGCCTTCACCCCTTCCAGCGCGTCCAGCCGCGCCGCTTTGTCCTTGACCAGCCCGCCCTTGCCGACCCGTTCAGGCCCGACCTCGAACTGCGGCTTCACCAGCGCCACCAGTTCCCCGCCCCCGCGCACCAGCGCAAGCGCGGCCGGCAGCGCCTTGGCCAGGCCGATGAAGGAGACGTCGGTGACCACCAGATCGACGGGCTCGGGGATCAGCGCCGGGGACAGGTCGCGCGCATCGGTGGCCTCGAGGTTCACCACCCGCGGGTCGCCGGCCAAGCGGGCGTGCAGCTGGCCGCGGCCGACGTCCACGGCATAGACCTTCGAAGCGCCCCGGCTCAGCGCCACCTCGGTGAAGCCTCCGGTGGAGGCGCCCACATCGGCCGCCACCGCGCCCTCGACCGTCACCGGCCAGGTCTCCAGCGCATAGGCCAACTTCACCCCGCCCCGTCCGACCCACGGGTGCGCAGGGGCGGCGACGAGCGCGGCGGCCTCCTCCAGCATCTCGGAAGCCCTGCCCACCGTCCGTCCGTCGGCCGTCACGCCCCCGGCCTCGATGGCGGCGCGGGCTCGGGCGCGGCTCTCGAAGAGGCCGCGCTCGACCAGCAGGACGTCGGCGCGCTTCCTCAGGCCGCTGTCCTCAGGCGCTGGCCTTGTCGTCCTCGAACAGCTTCTTCAGCTCGTTCTTGAGGATCTTGCCGTTCGGGTTGCGCGGCAGGGTCTCGTGCCAGAACCGCACCTGCACCGGGACCTTGAAGGCCGCCAGCCGCTCGGCCACGTGGGCCCGCAGCTCCGCCTCGGTGGCCTCGGCGCCCGGCTTCAGGGTCACCACCGCCGCCGGCTCCTCGCCGAGGATCCGGTGGGGGATACCGACGATGGCGGCGTCCATGATCGCTGGGTGGTCGTAGAGGACGTTCTCGATCTCGACGCAGTAGATGTTCTCGCCGCCGCGGATCAGCATGTCCTTGGCGCGGTCGATGATGAAGCAGAAGCCGTCCTCGTCGATGCGCGCCAGGTCGCCGGTGCGCACCCAGCCGTCGACGAAGGTCTGGGCGGTGGCCTCCGGCTTGTTCCAGTAGCCCTTGCAGTTCATCGGCCCGAACGACCAAAGCTCGCCCACCTCGCCGGGCGGCAGCACGGTCTTGCCGTCGGCCGGATCGCGGATCTCGATCTTTGCCACGGCCGCGGCCGGGCCGCAGCTGTCGGGGCGGTTCACATAGTCCTCGGCGCCGTTGGAGGTCACCGTGGCGCAGGTCTCGGTCATCCCCCAGCCCTGGCCCGGCTGGCTGTTGGGGAAGGCCTCGCGGATGCGCCGCACCAGCTCGGGCGCCGAGGGCGCGCCGCCGTAGCCGACCGCCTCCAGCGACGACAGGTCGTAGTTGGCGCGGGCCGGATGCTCGATCAGCTGCCAGGCGATCGTCGGCACGCCGCCGGCCTGCATGATCTTCTCGCGCTCGATCAGCTCGAAGGCGCGGATCACGTCCCACTTGTACATCATCACCAGCTTGGCGCCGGCGAACAGGGCCGGGTTCAGCACGGCGAAGCAGCCGGTCACGTGGAAGAACGGGATGCTGATCAGGCTGGAGCGCTGCGGCGCGGTGGGGTCGGGCTGCGGGGGCGCCTCGCCACGGCGCAGGAAGCCGCGGGCTCCCGCGGCGGCGGCCGTCAGGATGTTGGAGTTCACCGCCCGTTGGGTGGCCAGCGCCCCCTTCGGCTTACCGGTGGTCCCGGACGTGTAGAAGATGGTGGCGTCGTCGTCAGGGGCGATCTCGGCCGCGGGCAGCGCCTCGTCGGGCAGCTTCGCCCAGTCGTTGGCCCCGCCGATCACGTCCTCCAGCTTGGCGACGTAGGGGTGGGCGATCTCCTCGACTTCACGGCTCACATAGGCGCGGACCAGGTCGGGGCAGTTCCCCAGGTGCTCCTTCAGGCGCTCGTAGCGCTCGGCGTCCATGACCACGACCTTGGCGCCCGAGTCGGTGAGGCCGTACTCCAGCTCCGGACCGGTCCACCAGGCGTTCAGCGGGGTGACGATCGCGCCCAGCGAGGCCGCCGCATAGAACGAGACGACCCACTCCGGCAGGTTGCGCATGATGACCGCCACGCGGTCGCCCTTCTGCACGCCCTGCGCCTGCAGCTCGCGGGCGAAGGCCGAGACGGCGCGGTAGAAGGCCTCGAAGGTGACCCGCTCGTCCTCGTAGACCAGGAACACCTTCTCGCCGTGGGCGCGGGCCGCCTCGACCACGAAGCGCAGCGACGGCGGCAGGTTCTTCCAGGTCTTGTAGGTGATCCCGCGTATCACCTTGTCCTCGGTCTCCAGCGGCGAGCCCGGCTGGGTGAGCAGCGCGTGCGCCTGGGGGATGGACATGGCGGGCCAACCGGGCGGCAGCGCAGGCTCAGACATCTTCCACTCCTATGGATGCGCAGGGTCTCGGAGGCCCCGCGTCGTCCTAGGTGAACAAGCATAACCCAGCGTCAGAGGCAAACGGCCGTTTGAGACCGGCGCTCGCCTTGACGGCCAAGCCGCCGCCCTATAGCTGCGACTTATTCGCAGAAGCATTCTCAGAGCCTAGATGCCGTCCCTCCCCCGTCGCCTGCCTGCCCTCCTGCTCGCAGGGGTCAGCCTCCTCGCCACCGCGGCCGCCGCCGCCGAGTCCGACGCCGAGGCCCCGCGCGACCTGGACGAGCTGGTGGTCACCGCCGACCGCGGCTTCGCCGCCCAGGCCGTGCAGGCCGGCTCCTTCCGCAACGCGCGGGTGATCGACACCCCGCTGACCGTCAGCGTGATTTCCCGCGAGGTCATCGAGGCCCAGGCCGCCCGCGGCCTCTACGACGCGCTTCGCAACACCGGCGGCGTCACCCGCTCGCAGCTCTCCGGCAGCACCTACGACAACATCGCCATCCGCGGCATCCTGGTGGAGAACCGGGGCAACTACCGCCTGAACGGCGCCCTGCCGGTGATCAACCTCGTCGAGCAGCCGCTGGAGAACAAGGCCCGGGTCGAAGTCCTGAAGGGCGCGTCGGCCCTCTACTACGGCTTCGTCCCGCCCTCCGGCGTGATCAACATGACCACCGAGCGCCCGCTGGACGAGGCGTTCAACGAGCTGACCCTCAGGGCCGACAGCCACGGCGGCTACACGGGCGATCTGGACGTCAGCCGCCGCTTCGCCGACGGCCGTATCGGCGCGCGCGCCAACCTGGCCTACGGCGAGGTGGAGACGGGCGTGGACCGGGTGCAGGGCGAGCGCGCGCTGGCGACCCTCGCCCTCGACGTGAAGCCGAGCGACCGCCTGAGCGTCCGACTGGACTACGAGTACATCGAGAAGGACATCACCGAGCCGCCCGCGATCGCGCTGCTGCCCGCCGTCGGCGGCGTCGTGCGCCTGCCTGAGGTCCCGGACTCGAGCCTCAACCTCGGCGACAAGTGGCTGCGCTACGACGCCTTCGCCCAGAACGTCATGGTCCGCGCCGACTATCGGATCTCCTCGCGCTGGGCGGCCAAGCTCGAGGTCGGCGAAGCCGTCACCGAGCGCGACCGCTTCTTCACGCAGTTCCAGAACTACAACCTCGCCACGGGCGATGGTCAGTTGCAGGTCTCGATCACGCGGGACCAGCGTTTCACGAACCGCAACGCCCGGGCCGAGATCGCCGGCCTCGTGGACACCGGCCCGATCACCCACGAGATCACCGTCGGCTGGACCGCCAACGAGCGCCGCTCGCGCGGCTTCAGCGGGCCGAACCAGCTGACGCCGCAGAACCTGTTCAACCCGCGGCGACTGCCGGTCCTGACCTTCCCGACGCGAACGGTGCTCGCCCGGTCCAACATCACCGACGAAGGCCTCTACGTCTTCGACCGCATGGAATGGGGCCCGCTGCAGGTGCTGGGCGGCCTGCGCCGCTCGGACTACCAGAGCGTGACGACTCCGCCGACGGGCGCGATCACCGTCTACGAGGTGAAGGAGACCACCCCCCTCGGCGCGCTCATCTACAAGCCGGTGGACTGGGTGAGCCTCTACGCGACCTACTTGGAAGGGATGGAGGAAGGCGGGGTCGCGCCCCCGGCGGCGGTGAACGCCTTCGAGGTGCTGCCGCCGGCCAAGTCGGACCAGTGGGAAGTCGGCGCCAAGGCCGAGTTCGGGCGCAGCCTCGTGGCCTCGATCGCCTACTTCCAGATCACTCGGCCAAACGCCTTCACCAACCCCGAGCGGCGCTACGTGCTGGACGGCGAGGTGGATTACCGCGGCGTGGAAGCCATGGCCTCGGGCGAGCTGACCGAGAACCTCTCGCTGATCGCCTCCGCGCTCTGGCTCGACGCCGAACAGACGCGCGGCAGCGCCGCAGTGGTCGGCCGGCGACCCGAAAACACCGCGGAGTGGACCGCCAGCCTGTTCGCCGAGTGGCGGACGCCCTGGGTGGAGGGACTGCATCTTAGCGCCGGCCTCTTCTACACCGGTGACCGCGCGGCGAACCCGCAGAACCAGGCCTTCATCGACGGGTATGTCCTGGCCGAGGTCGGAGCCCGGCTGAAACGCGAAATCGCCGGCCGCGAGACGACCTTCCAGGTGAACGTCGAGAACCTTGCGGACAAGCAGTACTGGAACACGGCCGGCAACGGCTTCGTCGGCGTCGGCGCGCCGCGCACCGTCAAGGTCCGGGTGACCCGGGCCTTCTGATGCTCGCCCTTCTGCGCAAGCTCCACGCCTGGACGGGGCTTGCGCTCTGCCTGCTGCTGATCCCGCTGGCGATCTCAGGGTCGGCCCTGGTCTTCAAGCCGGAGTGGCTGCGCGCCACTGTGCCCACCGCGAACCGCGCCGTGGTCACCACGCCCGCGGAGGCGGCCCGCGCCATGGCCGCCGCCCAGGCGCGCTTTCCGGACATGCGATCAGTGATCTTTGCAGGCCCGGCGATCGGCGTACACGAGGTGCTGCGCAAGGAGGGCGGCGGCTACGTCACGGCGGGCGCGGCTGAGGTGATCCAGGCCTGGCCGAAGAACGGCCGCGTGGTCGACTGGCTGTTCGACCTGCATCACCATCTGCTTTCCGGCGACACCGGGACCAAGGTGGCCGGCTGGGCGGGCGTGCTCACCTTCGTGATGCTTGTGACGGGCTTCATCGTCTGGCTCCCCGCCTGGCGAAGCTTCGCGGGACGCATAGCACCCAGCCGGACCGGCCGCGCCGGCTGGCTCTCGGCGCACCGCGACCTCGGCCTCATCAGCGCGCCCATCGTGGCGGTGATCGTCGTCACCGGCGCCGGCGTCGCGCTCAACGAGCTGTCGGCCCGCGTCATGGGCTTCACTCGAGCCAAGCCGCCCGTCAGCGCCGGACTCGGCCAGGTGGACTGGCGCCTGGCCTTCGAGGCCGCCCAGGCCCGCTTCCCCGGCGCGGAGATCCGCGTGGCCGCGCTCCCCCCGGCCCCCGGCAAGCCCGCGGTGATCCGGGTGCGCCAGCTCCGGGAGTGGCACGCGAACGGCCGGACCAGCATCTGGATCGACCCTGCGACGAGCCGCATTCTCGCCGTGGATGACGCGCTCGCCCAAGCGCCGGCCGCGCAGCTCTACAACGCGTTCTGGCCGATCCACGCCTCGAAAGTGGGCGGCCTCGCTTGGCAGGCGCTCACCTTCCTGGCGGGCCTGGCGCTCACTGCCCTGTCGCTCTACGGCGCGGAGAGCTACCGCCGGAAGCTGTTCCGCTAGGCCACCGCCGTGAGGCGCGCGAGCGCGCTTTCGAGCTTGGCTTTCGCGGTCTCCGCTTCGGACAGTCGTTCGCGGTTCTCCTCGACCACCTCCTCGGGCGCACGGGCGACGAAGTCGGGGTTGCCGAGCTTCTTGGCGGTCTTCTCGATGTCGGCCGAGAGGTTGGCCACTTCCTTCGAGAGCCGGGCCCGCTCGGCGGCGAGGTCGATGAACTCGGCCACCGGCAGGGCCAGCGTCGCCCCATCCACCACGTAGGGGATCGACCCTTCCGGCGCGGCGTCGACGAACCGGACCTCCTCCACACGCAGCAGGCGGGCGATCAGCGAGGCCCCGTCGGCCAGCACCTCGCGCTGGGAGTCGGAGGCTTCGACCACCAGCAGCGGCGGCCGGGCCGACGGCGGCACGTTCAGTTCCGCGCGCACCGAGCGGCCTTCCGAGATGCTCTCGATCAGCAGTTCGATCTCGGCGTCGACCGTCGGGTCGATCAGGCTCTCCGGCAGGTCAGGCCACCGCGACGTCATCAGGAAGCCGTCGTGCGCCCGCTTGGCGCCGAGCTCGGCGGTCTTCTCCCACAGCTCCTCCGTGAGGAACGGCATGACCGGGTGCAGCAGGATCAGGATCTGGTCGAGCACCCACGCCGCCGTCGCCTGAGTCTCGGCCTTGGCCGCCTCGTCTTCGCCCGTAAGGATCGGCTTGGCGAGCTCCACGTACCAGTCGCAGAACTGCCGCCAGATGAACTTGTAGAGCCCATCCGCAGCCTGGTCGAAGCCGCAGTCGGCCAGGGCGGCGGTCACCGCCCTCGCCGTGCGCGTGGTCTCCCCGACAATCCAGCGGTTCAGCGGCTGCTTCACCGCAGCCGGGTCGAACCCGGCGGCGCGGGCGCAGCCGTTCATCTGGGCGAAGCGCGCAGCGTTCCAGAGCTTGGTGCCGAAATTGCGGTAGCCCTCGATGCGCGGCTTCGAGAGCTTGATGTCGCGTGCGGCGCCGGACATGGCGGTGAGCGTGAAGCGCAGGGCGTCAGCCCCGAACTCGTCCACCAGCTCCAGCGGGTCCATGACGTTGCCCTTGGACTTGGACATCTTGGCGCCCGAGGCGTCACGGACCAGGGCGTTGATGAACACCCGCTTGAACGGGACCTCGCCCATGAAGTGCAGGCCCTGCATCATCATCCGGGCGACCCAGAAGAAGATGATGTCGAAGCCGGTGATCAAGGTGTGCGTCGGGTAGAACCGCCGCAGGTCCTCGGTCGTCTCGGGCCAGCCCAGCGTTGAGAAGGGCCAGAGCGCGGACGAGAACCAGGTGTCGAGGACGTCCTCGTCCTGCCGCAGCGGCTCGTCGCGGCCGTAGAGTTCGCGGGCCTGCGCCCTCGCCTCCGCCTCGGTTTCGGCGACGAAGATCTTACCGTCCGGGCCGAACCAGGCCGGAATGCGGTGCCCCCACCACAGCTGGCGCGAGATGCACCAAGGCTGGATGTTCCGCATCCACTCGAAGTAGGTCTTCTCCCAGTGCTTGGGGACGAAGACCGTGCGGTCGGTTTCCACGGCCTTGATGGCGTCGCGCGCCAGGACCTCGGCGTTCACGTACCACTGGTCCGTAAGGTAGGGCTCGACCACCACACCCGAGCGGTCGCCATGCGGGACGACGTGGCGGGTCTTCTCAATGCCGCGCAGAAGGCCCAAGGCCTCGAACTGCTCGACGACCTTCTTCCGCGCCGCAAAGCGGTCCAGGCCGCGGTACTCGACGGGCGCGTTGTCGTTGATCCGCGCGAAGTCGTCGAAGACGTTGATCATCGGCAGGTTGTTGCGCTTGCCGACCATGAAGTCGTTGAAGTCGTGGGCCGGGGTGATCTTCACCGCGCCCGAGCCCTTTTCGGGATCGGCGTACTCGTCGGCGACGATCGGCACGGGCCGGTTCACGATGGGCAGGCGGACGCACTTGCCGATCAGGTGCTTGTAACGCTCGTCCGTGGGGTGCACGGCGACGGCCGTGTCCCCGAGCATGGTCTCCGGACGCGTGGTGGCCACGACGATCTCGCCCGAGCCGTCCTCCAGCGGATAGGCAAAGTGCCAGAAGTGGCCGTCCACCTCCCGCTGCTCGACCTCAAGGTCGGAGATCGCCGTCTGGAAGTGCGGGTCCCAGTTCACCAGTCGCTTGTCGCGGTAGATCAGCTTTTCCCTGTAGAGCTGGACGAACACCTTGCGGACAGCGGCGCTCAGCCCTTCGTCGAGGGTGAAGCGCTCGCGGCTCCAGTCGCAGGAGGCGCCCAGCCGGCGCAGCTGGTTGACGATCGTACCGCCTGACTTGCCCTTCCACTCCCAGACCTTGGCTACGAACTCGTCGCGGCCGAGATCGCGGCGGCTCTGGTTTCCCTGCTCGGCCAGTTGGCGCTCGACCACCATCTGGGTGGCGATGCCCGCGTGGTCGGTGCCCGGCAGCCACAGTGCGGCCTTGCCGCGCATGCGCTCGAAGCGGATCAGCACGTCCTGCAGGGTGTTGTTCAGCGCATGGCCGATGTGCAGCGAGCCCGTCACGTTCGGCGGCGGGATGACAATGGAGAACGGCTCGGCGGCGGGATCATCCACGGGCGCGAAGGACCCGGACGCCTCCCAGGCGGCGTAGAGGCGCGGTTCAACAGTCTTGGGATCGAAGGTCTTTTCGAGCATGGGGAACGGTTTCTGACTGGCGCGGTCCAATAGCAATTCCGCTCATCCCCGGCAAAAGCGGGGACCCAGGCTTTTTCCGATTCAGCGAATAGGCTGACGCCGGCCTGCGAGCAGCAGGCTCAGTAGCACAAAAACACCTGGGTCCCCGCTTTCGCGGGGATGAGCGGTGAAACGGTGTCTAGCGTACTCGGCCGCGCGCGATGCGCTCGACCTCTGCCTCGACGGCCTGCTGCACGATGCCCGGCAGGTTGTCGTCCAGCCACTGCTGCAGCAGCGGCCGCAGAAGCTCGCGTACGACGTCCTCGAGCGTCCGGCCCTCGGCCGGCATGGCGATGGTCTGGGACAGCCGGTCGAAAGCGGAGGCCGCGGCGCTCGCCACCCGGTCGCTGACCAGCGGAGCCGCCGGGGCTGCGGCGGCGAGCGGCGCGGCGCGCTCGGGAGCCGTGGGCGTGTAGACGTCGAGATCGCCGTGGGTCTCGACCTTGTCGGTGAGCTCCAGGGCGTCGTCGTCATCTTCGGCCAAGGGCGCAGGCGGCGTCCGCGCCGTGGCGGGCGGAGGCGCGATGTCCTCCACCGGTGCAGCCTCCGCTACGGGTTCCGGCTCCGGCTCAGGCTCAGGCTGTACCGGGGTCGGCGGCTGCTCGGCGTGCGGGGGCGTGGCCTTGGCGTCGGCGGGCGGCGCGTCGTCCTCGGAGATGATCCGGCGGATGGAGGCCAGGATCTCCTCCATCGTCGGTTCTTGCGAAGACTGTTCGGACATGGGCTCGGACCGCCGCTCTAGAGAATCCCTGAGGACCTACCGTAAGCGGGAGCGGCCGATCCTGCAATTTGCACGGGCCGGCGATTTTCGCCTGGGAGGCGAGATGTCAGCGGGACGCAGGCGCCGCGACAGGCTGGGCCGGCGGCGGCTGCAGGCCCGGCGGGATCGCCGGCTCCACGGGCTTGGCCTTGGGCTGCGGCGTCGGCGGCAGGGCGAGCGTGCGGTCGATGATGGCGATCGGCTCTTCCCAGGGCACCCAGCCCCAGGTGATCCGGAGCTTCCGGAAGTGCTTGGTCGCGTCGTACTGCGGCACCGTGGGCACCAGGTTGCGGCCTTCGAGCCGCCCCATGGCCGAAATCACGCTGGCGGCGGCCACATATTCGTCGCGGCGCGCGCTCACCTGGCTGAGTTCGGCGTTGCGCAGCTCCTGCTCGGCGTTCAGCACGTCGATGGTCGTGCGCAGGCCCACCTGCTGCTCCTGGCGCACGCCTTCGGCGGCGATGCGTGCGGCGCGCACCTGCTCGCCCGTGGAGGTGATGTTGGCCCGGCTGGCGATCAGCTGGTTCCAGCCCTGGGTGACCTGCTGCAGCACCGTGCGCCGCTGGGTCTCGATGGTGATCCGGTCGGCGTTGTTGCGCTCCACCGCCTGGCGGATCCGCGAGGACGTCAGGCCGCCGCTGAACAGCGGCACGCTGACCGTAACGCCGGTGGTGACGTCCCGCTCGTAGAGGCCGCGCTCGAAGGGATCGGTCGGCGCGGGGCCGAAGGTCAGGGTGCTCTGCACGGCCACTTGCGGCAGGCGCTCGGCCCGGGCGCCGGCCAGGCGCGCACGGCTGGCCTGTTCGGCGAACTGCTGGGCGCGCAGCAGCGGGTTGAACTGCTCCGCCACCGAGAACGCCTCGTCCACCGTGGGCGGCAGCAGGAAGGCCAGGGACGGTTCGGGCTCCAGCGTGCCTGGATTGCGGCCCACGGCCGCCGCGTAGTTCGCGCGGCTGTTGCCGAGCTGAGCCTCTGCGTTCTGCATCGCCGCCTGGGCGTTGGCCAGGCGGGCCTGCGATTGGGCGACGTCGGTGCGGGTGATCTCACCCACCTCGAAGCGGGCGTTGGATTCCTCCAGCTGCCGCTGCAGCACAGAGACGTTTTCCTGGCGGATGCGCAGGGCTTCCTGGTCGCGGCGCACGTCCGCGTAGGCCTGGATCACCTGGCCGATCACCTGGCTCTCCACCCGGCGCAGGTTCTCGCGGCCTTGCAGGATGTCGGCCTGGGCGGCGGACACCGTGGCGGCGACACGGCCGCCGGTCCAGATTGGCTGGGAAAAGGTCAGCCGCGCCTGGCCGGAGTTTCCGTCTTGGATGGTCGGGAACGCCGGGTTGGCCAGAGCCGCCCGCGGGGTCCGGTTGTCGTTCCACGCCGCTTGCGCGCTGAGGTTCAGAGTCGGGCGCCAGCCGCTGCGGGCCTGCACGAAGCTTTCGTCTAAGGCGCGCTGCGCCGCGCGCTGCGACTGCAGGACCGGGTTGGTCTCGTAGGCCATGGCGATCGCGTCGGCGAGGGTCTCGGCCGCGGCGGGCGCAGCGGTCGCGCCCGCGGCCCCCAGGCTGAAGATCGCGGCGAGCAGTCGACCGCGAAGGCTCTTCGACATCCGATATCCCCGATATTTAGGCGAGAGAGACTGTAGCCTTTATGACCATGCCTAAGGGCAAGACCAACAGGGCGTCACCTTAAGCTTTTTTCACCCCGAGGTTTCGATGGTGTTTCTTGCGGACCTAGAAGGCGAAACCGTGTTGCGCCTCGAACCCTCCGAGAAGGGGCGTGGGCGCATCGAATAGATCGCGACGACCAAATCCATCGTCCGTCCTCAGGTAAAGGCAGGCCTTGCCCACCGGGCCGTCCCGCTCCACCACCGCAAGGCGCCCGCCGAGCGCCAGGGCGCGCTGCCATTCGGCGGGGGCCTGCGCGACGGCGCCTTCGCAGATGATGCAGTCGTACTCGCCGGACACGGCGCGCAGGTCCTCGCCGTCCAGGCGCTCGACGCTGAGGCCGAGCCGCTCCATCACCGCCGCCGCATAGGGCGCCGCGATGGCCAGGGCCCGCTCGCCCGGCATCGGCCGGAGGGCTTGCAGGAGCTTGCCCACGTCACGCGGCCGCATGAGGTGGCGGCCCGGCGCGTACTCCACGTCGAAGTCGGCGTAGGCCAGGTAGGTCTTGCCGGCCGGCACGAAGTCCTCGCGCGGCAGCACCCGCATAACGTCGTGGAGGCGAACGTCGGTGACGTCCTGCGTGCGCACCTGGCTCTCCACCATGTTCAGGCGGGCGGCGGCGAGATCGGCCATGAGTCTCTCTGGGATAGGCGGCAAAACGACGGGGGCTTATAGGTCCCACCCGGCGGCGAAGGCAATGCGGCCTGCCGACAGACGTTGCCCAGCGCGGGCGCTTCTGTTAGCCAGCGCTTCCTCCGGGGCGCCCAGCGCCTCGCGGGCGGCCTGATGGCGGAGTGGTGACGCACCGGACTGCAAATCCGTGAACCCGGGTTCGATTCCCGGTCAGGCCTCCAAGACTTCTTCGACATACCGAACGTGAATGGCGTCAGGGGCGCGGCGCATGTCCGCGCCCCCTGCCCGTCAGTCCATCAGCTGCTGGTGCAGGTAGGTGAACTCCAGAGCCTGGCGCATGGCGCGCTCGTTCAGGTTGGCCGCCGCCGCGTGCCCCCCGTCGATGTTCTCGTAGTAGAGGAAATCGTAGCCGTATTCCTTCAGCCGCGCCGCCGCCTTGCGGGCGTGGGCCGGATGCACCCGGTCGTCCTTGGTGGAGGTCTCGAGGAACACCCGCGGGTACTTCTGGCCAGGCTTCAGGTTCTGATAGGGCGAATAGCTCTCGATCACCGCCCGCTCGGCCGGCACGGCCGGGTCGCCGTACTCGCCCACCCACGAGGCCCCGGCGCCGATGTGGGTGTAGCCGATCATGTCGAACAGCGGCACCTGGATGACCACCGCGTTGTAGAGTTCCGGCCGCTTGGTCAGGGCCACGCCCATCAACAGGCCGCCGTTTGAGCCGCCCATGATGCCGAGCCGCCGGGGGCTGGTGATCTTGCGCTGGATCAGGTCCTCAGAGACCGCGAAGAAGTCGTCGTAGACCCGCATCCGGTTCAGCTTCAGCCCGGCGTTGTGCCACCGCGGCCCGAACTCGCCGCCGCCTCGGATGTTGGCCACCAAATAGACGCCGCCCTTCTCCAGCCAGAGCTTGCCGACCGTGGCCGCATAGGACGGCGTCTGGCTGACGAGGAAGCCGCCGTAGGCGTAGAGCAGGGTGGGCGCGGTTCCGTCGAACTTCAGGTCCTTCGGGCGCACCACGAAGTACGGCACCTTGGTCCCGTCCTTGGAGGTGGCCCAGTGCTGCTCCACCACGTGCCTCGACGCGTCGAAGCGCGCCGGCGCCGTGCGCAGCATCGAGGTCTGGGCCGAGCCCGCGTCGGCCAGGAATTGCTGCGAAGGCGTCAGGAAGCTGGTCGCGTAGACGATCATCCGGTCGTCGTGGTCGGTGGTCGACCCGATGCTGATGGTGGAGTCCTTGGGCAGGTCCAGCTTCGTGGAGGTCCAGCCGTCGCCTTTGCGGGCGAAGCTCAGCACCTGCCCTTTCACATTGTCGTACAGCGCCACCACCAGCCGGTTGCGGGTGGTCGCCACCTGCTCGATGGCCTGGCTCTGGGTCGGGCGCAGCACGAGCTTGCCGGCCAGGCTGGCGGGGTTCGCCTTCACCGCCGCGAGGTCGAAGTCCAGCAGGTCGCCTTCGCGGAAGCCCTTCGACGTCCAGTCCTGCTCCAGGCTCACCAGCAGCCGGCCGGCGACATACCCCTGGACGCTGGCCTTGCTTGGCAGGTCCAGCTTCTTCGGGCCAGCCTCGGTCACAAGGTGGTGCTCGGCGTTGAAGGTGTCGAGCGGCCGATGCGCGATGATGGCCTGCACCCGGCCGTCGGGATCGCGCAGCACGATCGGCGAGACGCCGTAGCCGCCGTCCTTGGCGTCGCCGCGGAACACCTCCTGGGCGGCGGACAGCGGCTGGCCGCGCTTCAGCAGCTTCAAAACATAGGGGTAGCCGGAGGTGGTGACCTGGCCCTTCTCCCACTCGGTGGCCACCACCAGGGTGTCCCGGTCCACCCAGGCGTACCGGTGCTTGCCTTCGGGCAGGCGGAAGCCGCCGTCGACGAACCTGCCGGTCTCGGCGTCGAACTCGCGCACGATGTCGGCGTCCTTGCCGCCGTCAGACAGCGCCACCAGGCACAGCCGCTCGTCCGGCTCCAGGCAGTCGGCGCCGTGCCACACCCAGTTGGCCTTCTCGGCCTTGGCCAGCGTGTCGACGTCGAGGATCGTGCGCCACTCGGGCTTGCCCGCCCGATAGCTCTCCAGGCTGGTCGTGCGCCAGACGCCGCGCACGTGCTCTCGGTCCTGCCAGTAGTCGCGCAGCGCGCCGTCGCCGGCGAAGCCCACGCCCGGAATCCGATCCGTCGCCGTGGCGATCTTCAAGGCGTCCTCGTAGAGGCGCTTGTAGCGGGCGTCGTTCTGCAGCTTCGGCAGCGAACGGGCGTTCTCGGCCTTGGCCCATTCCAGCGCCCGGGCGCCCTCGATCTCCTCCATCCAGGCGTAGGGATCGTCGTTCGGGGCGGCCCCCATCAGGAATACTCCGGCCAACACGGTCGCAAGGATGCGCGCCTTCATCTGGTAAACCCCCGTTGCAGCGCCGATAGAGCGCGATGCGGCCGCGCGGCTCAAGGGGGTTGTGGCGAGGCGGGGCGCGCGAGCCTTCGCCCAATCGCCCGCTCGGGGTGCCTGCAACGCCGAAAAGGCGCCGGCTACTCCGACGCGCACGGGGCTCCAAGGCGCGCCGCGAGCGCGGGCGGACATGCGCCTCGGGCGGTGGAGCAGCTCGGCTAGCGCCCTGCGGCGGCGGCCGCGCTTGCGCGCAGCACGCGATCGCCTTGCCTGAGCACAATCGAGGCGTCGGGCTGCTCGGCCTGTGCGGCCTCGTAGGTGGCTTCGGCCAGGCTCAGGGTCTCGAGGCGGGCCAGTACGGTCGCCTCTCCCTGCGCCGGTCCGACGACCTCGATCACATACGGAAGCTTGGCGGCGTCGAGATCGTGGGGCGGCGGGCTAGCCTTCTGCGGATGATCAGGGACTCTGTTCATTGCGCACGGGCTCAATGGGCGCGGCTCACCCATTTCGCGAGCACGTTCCCCTTGTGTGTGATGACGATGTCGCGCCCGGGATTCTCCCTGGCCGCCGCATAATAGGCGGCGAACCCGATGGTTGCGTCGGCGGCGATCGCGATCACCCGTTCGACCGCTCCGGTCTCCGGGTCGAGAACCTCCACCTTGTAGGGCAGGTCATCGCCTTCGATCGTGAAGGGTAGCCGTCCGAAGACGCCGCCGGGCGCTTCGCCATCGCCGTCGTTGCCTCCGTGGGCGGTGCGAACGGGTTGGTGGAACACCAGCGCCTCCTTCAGGGTCCGCGGACTTTCGCGGAGCCGCGGCGCGAGTCAATGCCCCGTCGGCGTCAGCCTCCGCTGCACCGTTCGCGCCAGATCTCCAGCGCCAGCCGCGGCCGCACCAGGAACAAGCCGACCCAGACCACGCGGGCCAGGGCGCGCACCAGCCGGCGGCGGGGGCGGATCTCCAGTTCGTAGAGCGCGGCGTAGTCAGCGGTGACGGTCATGGGCTTGCTCCTCTTCACGAGGAGCAGAGCTAGGGCGTGGGTGCGTCAGTTCCGGTCGTATGGGCGCGGCGCGCCAGCTCGATCTGCTCGACGATCAGCGCCTTGAGGCGGGGCGGCTGCAGGATCTGCACCTGGTCGCCCCAGGTGAAGAGGTGCCAAGCGAGCTCGCGCATGCCGCTCGCCCGGAAGCGCACGATCACCGCGCCTTCGTCGTCGCGCTCCATGGTTTGCCGCGCGTGAAAGCGCCAGCGCAGCGCCCCCTCGGCCGAGGCGGGAAGGATGCGCAGCACCACGTCTTCGGTGTCATCCTGATAGATGCCGAAGCTCTCGTCCGCATAGTCCTGGAGACTGAAGCCCTCTTCCCGCCGGGCCGGGCGGCCGGTCACCTCCACGTCACGCAGACGGTCGAGCCGCCAGTTGCGCGGGCCGCCCTCCCCCTCAGCGGCCACCAGGTAGTTGGCGCGCCCGAACAGCACCCCGTAGGGCGTCACCTCCCGCACCCGGCCAGGCGTCGATCCGCCCTCGTAACGGAAGCGCAGGGTGGAGAGCCCCTTTAGGGCGTCCCGGATCGTGGCCAGCACCGCCTCGTCCTCGAAGGGACGCGGCCCCGCCTGTACAGCTATCGTCTCAGCCTGCAGCAGGGCCTCGAGGTCCGGCGCAAGCCGCCGCCGCGCCGCGGCCCGGGTGGCGGACAGGACCTTCTGCTCCAGCGTCCGCAGCGCGTTGGCCCGGGCGGTGGCGCCCTGGGCGCTCCAGGTCTCGGCGGCGGCGTTCAGGGCCGCCAGCTCCTCGGCCGTCGGGGCCTGGAAAAGACCGTCCAGGCCAGCGGGGATGCGGAAGCGGCGCGTCGGCGGGTCGTCGACCTCCTCCAGCTGCGGAAAGATCTCGCGCACCGCGTCCCGCATCCGCTCCGCCGTGCGCCGGCCCACCCCCATGCGCTCGCCGATCTCGTCCAGCGTCAGCCCCTCGGCCGTGCTGGCGAGCAGGCGCGCCAGCTCCAGCAATCGGCCGGCCTTTTCGTGCCTCATGATCGGTACGTCCGCTTCTGTCGCAGCGGCGCATCAGAACTGAACCTGTCGCAACCCGCAACGGAGTTCACAACGATGGCCCGCTACCGCCGCTTCAAGCCCCGCGCCGCCCGCCCCGTGGTCGATCCCCGTCCCCTGCCGCCGCCCGCCGCCGTCGTCGACGCCGTGCTGCGCTTCCACGACGAGGAGCAGGACCAGGGCTCGGGCCGCACCCTGCTGCGCCTCTCCGCACGCCGCCTGCGCCAGCGCGACGTGAAGGCGGCCCTCGGCGCCCACGCCGCCCGTGCGGCCCGGGTTTCGATCCTGTGGAACGAGCGTGAGAGTGAGATCATCCGGGTGCTCGAGGCCGCCTGAGGCGTTGAGGCCTCATGACCGAACGCCTCCGGAACGGCGGCTGCGCCTGCGGCGCGGTGCGCTTCACCACCCGCGGCGAGCCCGCTCGCGCCGGCCTCTGCCACTGCCTGACCTGCCGCAAGGCCCACGCCGCGGCCTTCAACCCCTTCGTGGTGTTCCGGGCCGAGCAGGTCGAGGTGCAGGGCGAAACCGCCTCCTGGGAGAGCTCGCCCGGCTACCAGCGGCGATTCTGTCCCGCCTGTGGTGCCCGAGTCGTCAACAACAACGGCGACGAGATCGAGATCAGCGTGGCGAGCTTCGACGAGGTTGGCGCCTTCGCCCCGCAGTACGAGAGCTGGATCATCCGACGCGAGCCCTGGCTGCCGCCGCTGAAGGTCCCGCAGTACGAGACGAACCGAGGGGACTAGCTCACCTCCGGCCGGTACTTGGGCTGATCGATGGCCACCTGATCGCGAGCCATGGCGCTGAGCGCGTCGAGCAGGCCCGGCGTCTCCACCGTCAGCTCGCCCGCCCGGATGCGCTCGCAGAGCTCGGCGTTGAGCGCCGCGAACGCGCCGTCGTGGCCGAGCACGGCCGACATCGCCGCCACGGCCCGCCGCTCCGCCTCGGGCCCGCGGGTCAGCTCGCGCTCAACGACCGAGAGCACGTTCACCGCCACCCGCGCCAGGAAGGCATTGCGCGGGTCGAGGCCCGGGCGGATCTGCTCGATCCAGAGCGCGACCGCCTGCACCAGTTCTTCGGTCTTGGGATGGGTGATCACAGGCCCTGCTCCAGGAGGACGACGAGGTCGGCTTCAGTCTCGGAAACCCGCCGCCCGATCATCGGCCGCTCCACCGACTTCTCCAGGCCGTCGCGCCAGCTCAGGTACATGGTGAGGCACATCACGCCCCAGCGCAGCGAGCCGAGCATCTGCCAGAAGCGCACCCGCTCCAGCGGGATCGGCCGTCCGCCGGCCGCCGCGTAGCCGGCCAGCAGGTCGGCGTACTCGCCGAACCCGCCCACCGGCTTCTCCGGCCGTCCGAACCGCCAGGAGTTGGTGCAGATCCAGCCCATGTCCTCGGCCGGATCGCCGATGTGGGCCAGCTCCCAGTCGAGCACGGCGGCGACGCCACGCTCCGGGTCGAACATGATGTTGCCGTTCCGGAAGTCGCCGTGCAGCAGCACCGGCGCCACGGGCTCGGGCGTGTGCTTGCGCAGGTGCTGGAAGGCCAGCTCCAGGATCGGCCGCTGCGCGCCGGTGGCGCGGTAGACCTCCTCGTAGCGGTCGAGCTCGAGCTTCGCGTCGACCGTCTTGAGGCCCAGCTCAGGCGGCGGCGGGGTGGCGTGGATCTGGGCCAGCACCGCGCCGCATTGCCGGGCCAGCCCCGGCCGGACGGCGTCGAAGCGCGGATCCTCGACGATCTTCTTGCCGAGCGTCTCGCCGGCGACCCGGCCCATGACGTAGGCCTCCCCCAGCCCGTCCGCTGCGTCGCAGACATGCCGCACCGGCGGGACGGGCGCGCCGTTGGCGCCAGCGGCGCGGATCAGGGCGGCCTCGGTCGCCAGGGATACGGACCGGGCGGTCTCCGGATCGAAGGGCGCCGTGCGCCGGCGCAGGATCAGACCCTCGCGCGCCTCGCCCGACACCACGTCGAAGGTCCAGGTCTCCATGCTGGCGCCGCCGGAAAGGCGCTGGGCGGCCTCCACCCGCGCGCCCTCCCCCGCCAGCCGCGCGGCGAGCCTCGGAAGGGCTTCGGCAACGGGCGAATCCATGACCCGACGGAACCTCCTGGATGGTCTAGGCTCGTGATCTGGCGGGCCTCCCGCGGGCTTGTAAATCCTCCCGCAGCGTCAACTCCGCCCAAGAGAAATCTGGTCTCGAGGAAACGTCATGGACTTCTCCCTTCCCCAGGATCTCCAGGACTACCTGGACGAGCTCGACCGCTTCATCGAGGCCGAGATCATGCCGCTGCAGCGGCAGGACGATAACGACCGCTTCTTCGATCACCGCCGCGAGCACGCCCGCACGGACTGGGACAACCAGGGCCTGCCCCGGCCCGAGTGGGAGGCCCTGCTGGCCAAGGCCCGCAAGCTCGCGGACGACGCCGGCCACTACCGCTACGCCTGGCCGAAGGAGATGGGCGGCAAGGGCGGCAGCCAGCTGGCCATGGCGGTGATCCGCGAACACCTGGCGGCCAAGGGACTGGGCCTGTTCAACGACCTCCAGACCGAGCACTCGATCGTCGGCAACAACCCGTTCGTGCTGATGTTCAAGGAGTTCGCCACCAACGCCCAGTACGAGCGCGACGGCGACAAGCTGCTGAACGGCGGCATGCGCACGGGCTTCGGCCTGACCGAGCCCAACCACGGCTCCGACGCGACCTTCATGGAGACCCGCGCCGTCCGCGAGGAGCGCGACGGCCAGCCGGGCTGGCGGATCGACGGCGAAAAAATGTGGACGACCGGCATGCACGTGGCGACGCACGTGATGGTCTTCGCCCGCACGTCGGGCAAGGACGGGGACGCCACCGGCATCACCTGCTTCATCGTCCCCGCGGACACCCCCGGCGTGAGGATCGAAGAGTACATGTGGACGTTCAACATGCCGACGGACCACCCTCGGGTGAGCTTCACCAACGTGTGGATCCCGGAGGACAGCTACTGGGGCCAGATCGACCGCGGTCTCGGCCTTGGCCAGAGCTTCGTGCACCAGAACCGCATCCGACAGGCCGCCTCTAGCCTGGGGGCCGCCCAGTTCTGCATCGACGAGAGCGTGAAGTACGCCCGCAAGCGCAAGCCGTTCGGCAAGCCGCTCGCCGAGAACCAGGCCATCCAGTGGCCCCTCGTCGAGCTGCAGACCCAGTGCGAGATGCTGCGGCTGCTGATCCGCAAGACCGCGTGGCAGATGGATCAGATGGACCACAAGGAGATCGAGAAGACGATCTCGGACAAGGTCTCCATGTGCAACTACTGGGGCAACCGCCTGGTCTGCGAGGCGGCCGACCGGGCCATGCAGATCCATGGCGGCATGGGCTATTCCCGCCACACGCCGTTCGAGCACATCTATCGCCACCACCGGCGCTACCGGATCACCGAGGGCTCCGAAGAGATCCAGATGCGCAAGGTGGCCGCCTACCTGTTCGGCTACCTCGGGCCCAAGCGCGAGCAGTTCAAGGAGCTGAACGAGGCCGAGAAGGCAGCCAAGCGGGACCAGTACGTCCAGCCCGTCCCGGCGATCTCGTCGGCCTCCTAGGCGGCCGCGGCGGCGGCGTAGAGGCGGTCGAACACCGGCGGCAGACTGTCGGGCAGGCCCAGCAGAGGGCCTGACGACAGCAGCAGCACCACCTCGTCGCCGTTCAGCCCCGACAGCGCCGCCGTGGCCGCCTCGGCGGTGCGCACCCCCTCCACGGGAATGCCGGCGGCCGCCGTCCGGGCGAGGATCTCCTCGAAGCTCGACTGGTTGTGGCTCGCCGCCCCATGGCTGGGCGGCGGGACGATCAGCGCGCGGGCGACGCCCTCGAACACCGTGTCGTACCAGGGCAGCGCGTCGCGGTTGCGCCAGGAGAAGGTGTGCGGCTCAAACACCACCACCAGCGGCCGGGTCGGATAGTGCAGCAGCAGGGCCTCGATGGCCGAGCGCGCCTTCTCGTAGGACGAGCCGAAACCCTCGATGACCGGCACGGCCGAGGCTGCCGTCAGCCGGTCCAGCCGTCGGCGGATGCCGGCGAAGCTGGCCACCGCCCGCGCGAGCTGAACCTCGGTGACCAGGCCGCGCTCCAGCAGGTAGGCGGCGACGCCGACGATGTTCTCGATGTTGTGCTCGCCGAGCAGGCTGGTGGCCAGCGCCACGCGCCGGCCGTCGGGCGCCACCAGGCTGAAGCGGGTGGTCTCGCCATAGACCACGTCCTCGCTGTACCAGCCGGCGCACGGGACCGTGTCGTACCAGACGATGCCGCTGGCGGCCTCGCCGGCGATGGCGCGGATCGCCGGGTGGTCGCGGGCGACCAGCAACCCCTCGGCGGGCAGCAGGCGCAGCAGCTCGCGGAACGGCGCCTCATAGTCGGCGAAGGTCGGGAACACGTTGACGTGGTCGTGGATCAGCGAGGTCAGCAGCACGTCGCGCGGATGGTAGAGCACGAACTTCGAGCGCCGGTCGTTGGGCCCCACGATGTACTCGTCGCCCTCGAGGATCACCTCCGGCGCGGTTCCCCAGTGGCCGGTGGCCGGCAGCGAGGGCGAAATCGCCCCAATCATCCAGCCCGCGTCGTGGCCGGACTCCCGCAGGACATGAGCCATGAGCGCGGTGCAGGTGGACTTGCCGAACGAGCCCGCCACCACCGTGTTGAGCCGCTCACGGGTGGCCTCTCCCACCAGCTCAGGAAAGGTGGTGACCGTCGCGCCGCGGGCGCGCGCCGCCGTCACCTCGACGTTGTCGTCGCCGCCCAGCTTTGCGCTGGCGCCCAGCACCAGGACGTCGAGGTCGTCCGGCAGGTTGGCGGCGTCGAAGCTGCGGTGGAACGGGAAGCCCAGCCCCTCCACGTAGGTGGACATGGGCGGAAAGACGTCGGCGTCCGAGCCCGAGACCTCGTGGCCGGCGTCCCGCATCATCAGGGCGACCGCGCTCATGCCCGCGCCGGCGACGCCGGTGAAGTGGATGCGCATGGCGGCCTCCGAGGTGTGGTGAGTCCCGCATCGAGTAGCCGATCCGAGGGCCGGCTCCAATCCGGAGCGACAATGCAGCGCGGCGGGCGAATCATGAATCGCTCGCCGAGGGCCGAGGCCGGAGAAATTAATCAGTGTTTGGAACCGTTTACCGCCGTTAATGCACGCTTAACCAGCAGGGCGGACCCTGTGAGCGTCTTCCTTGAAGACACCCCACCATCACCGACTTTTTCCAGCCCGGCGTTCGCGCCGGGCTCTTTTTTTGCCTGGAGCTCCACAAGCGCTTTGGCCCGCTTGCGCGCCGCGGAATCGCAGCGTATATGCCGCGCCTCTCGACGGCCCTGATCCTCGGTAGCTCAGTTGGTAGAGCAGGCGGCTGTTAACCGCCGGGTCGCAGGTTCGAGTCCTGCCCGGGGAGCCATCGAGAGCCTCCACACATCGCGAACAGGCGTGACGCCCTCTCGGGACGCCCCTCCGTAGTCGCCCGGAGTTCGCCCCGGGCGGAGGTTCGCCTATATCCAGGTCATGCCTTCGCTCGGCGACACGCCCGAACTGCGCGCCCAGGCCCGCGCCCGCATCGCCCCGGGCGCGGCGGTCGGCGTGACGGAGGAGATGATCCACCGCCTCGTGCACGCCTTCTACGGCAAGGTCCGGGCGGACGCCGTGCTGGGGCCGATCTTCGACGGGCAGATCACCGACTGGGACCCCCACCTGGCGCGCATGTGCGACTTCTGGTCGTCGGTCATGCTGATGACCGGCCGGTTCAAGGGCCAGCCCATGGTGGTCCACGTGCGCATCCCCGGCCTGGAGGGCGCGCATTTCGAGCGCTGGCTTGGCCTGTTCCGCGACGCCGCGCGGGAGGTCTGTCGGCCGGCGGCCGCCGCGGTGTTCATGGCCAAGGCCGAGATGATCGCCCAGAGCCTGCAACTGGGCATCGCCCACAGCCGCGGCGAGCTGCCGCCGCTGCACGCCGCCGGCTGATCAGGCCGGCGCGCCTTCGGCCGCCAGAGGCGTCCCCTCGCCTTCCCGACGGATCATCAGCGCCAGGGCCGCAGCGATGATCGCGAAGGCGCCGGCGATGACGAAGGCCTCCAGGTAGCGCCCGGAGATGTCGCGCAGCAGGCCGGCGCCGAAGGCGGCGGTGGCGGCGCCCGCCTGGTGGCCCACCAACACCCAGCCGAACACGATGGGGGCGTCGCGGTCGCCAAAGGTCTCGTTGGCCAGCCTGAGCGTCGGCGGCACGGTGGCGATCCAGTCCAGGCCGTAGAACACCGCGAAGATGGTCAGGCTGATCATGCCGAAGTCGGTGAACGGCAGGGCGATCAGCGACAGCCCCCGCAGCCCGTAGTAGGCGAACAGCAGCTTGCGTGGGTCGTAGCGGTCGGTGAGCCATCCCGAGGCGGTCGTCCCCACCAGGTCGAAGACGCCCATCAGGGCGAGCAGGCCGGCGGCCTGGACGATGGGCAGGCCCATGTCGCCGCAGAAGCTGATCAGGTGCGTGCCCACGAGGCCGTTGGTGGTCAGGCCGCACACGAAGAAGGTGCCGAACAGCAGCCAGAAGGTCGGCGTTCGCGCGCCGCGGCCCAGGGCGGCGAAGGCCAGGCGGATGCTGTCCACGGCCCGCGCCGGCGGCGGCGCGGGCGGCGCCTCCGTGGCGCCGTAGGGCAGCAGCCCGACATCCGACGGCCGCTCCGGCAGCAGCAGCAGGACCACCGGGATCAGCGCCGCCGTCACTGCCGCCACCAGCATCGGGACCCAGCGCCAGCCGCCGGCCTCCACCAGGTGGGCCATCAGCGGCAGGAAGATCAGCGCTCCCGTGGCGGTCGCCGCGCTGAGCACGCCCATGACCAGGCCGCGGTTGCTGGCGAACCAGCGGTTGACCACAGCGGCGCCCAGCACCATCGCCACCGCGCCGGAGCCGACGCCGGAGAGCACGCCCCAGGTGGCCACGTAGTGCCACGGCTCGGTCATCAGGAGGCTCAGCGCCGTCGCCGCGCTCATCACCGCCAGGCCCGCCACCAGGGTGCGGCGGATGCCCAGGGTCTGCATCAGGGCGGCGGCGAAGGGACCCACCAGGCCGTAGAGGAAGATGCCTACCGCGGCCGCCAGCGACACCTCGCTGCGCGCCCAGCCGAAGGCCTGCTGCAAGGGCGTCATCAGCACGCCAGGCGCGGCGCGCAGGCCGGCCGCGGCGATGAGGGCGGCGAAGGTCGCGCCCACCACCACCCAGGCATAGTTCTGGCCGAACGGCCGCCGTGCGCTCATCGCCCCTCTCCCTGGACCGGGAGCCTCACAGATGGGGCGCGCCCGCGCCAGCCGAAGAGCTCGGCCGTGGCAGTTTTTCTCCGCCCGCCTTCAGCCTAGCCGAAGCTGACGGGGTCGGGCCCGATGCGGCCCACCGGGCTGTCCAGCGCCGCGAAGGCGCGCAGATCCTCTTCGTCCAGCTGGAAGTCGAACACGTCGAAGTTGGCGCGAATGCGGGTCTCGTTCACCGACTTCGGGATGACGATCAGGCCGTTGTCGAGGTGCCAGCGGATGATCACCTGGGCCGCGGTCCTGCCGTGCTTCTCCGCCGCCTGCCGCACCACCGGATCTTCCAGCAGCCTCCCCTGGCCGAGCGGGCTCCAGGCCTCTGTGGCGATCCCCAGGCTGGCGTGCACGGAACGGAGGTCCGTCTGCTGGAAGCGGGGGTGCAGCTCCACCTGGTTCAGGGCCGGCGCCTCACCGGTCTCGCCGACAATGCGGCGCAGGTGCTCGGGCATGAAGTTCGAGACGCCCACCGAGCGCGCCCGCCCCTCCTCGCGGAGCCGAAGCAGGGCGCGCCAGGTGTCGAGGTAACGCCCCTGCCCGGGAGCCGGCCAATGGATCAGATACAGGTCGACGTAGTCGAGCCCGAGCCGCTTCAGGCTGGATTCGAAGCCGCGCAGGGCGGAGTCGTAGCCCTGTTCGTCGTTCCAGAGCTTGGTGGTGACGAAGATCTCGTCGCGCGCCAGGCCGCTGGCGCGCACCCCCTCGCCCACCGCCGCCTCGTTCCGGTAGATGGCGGCCGTGTCGATGGAGCGGTAGCCGGCGGCGAGAGCCGTGCGCACCACCTCCGCCGTGATATCGGCGGGCGATTGCCAGACGCCGAGCCCCAGCTGCGGCATGACGTTCCCGTCGTTCAGCGTGATGGTCGGCGCCGGCATGATGGTCCCCTGGTCCTGGCTGCGAGCCTGCGCAAACACCGCTGACCGGGCGCGGGTTTCAAGCCCTACCAGACCCCCACGTTGGGCATGGACGCCCAGGGCTCCGCGGGAGGCTGCGCGCCCCCCTTCTGCAGCAGCTCGATGGAGATGTTGTCGGGCGAGCGGACGAAGGCCATGCGGCCGTCCCGGGGCGGGCGGTTGATGACCACGCCGCCGTCCTTCAGGCGCTGGCAGGCCGCATATATGTCGTCCACCTCGTAGGCCAGGTGCCCGAAGTTGCGGCCGCCCTCATAGACCTCGGGATCCCAGTTCCAGGTCAGCTCCACCATCGGCGCCTTGTTGGCCGCCGCCAGCTCTTCGTCGCCCGGCGCGCACAGGAACACCAGCGTGTAGCGGCCCGCCTCGTAATCGCGACGCGAGACCTGCTTCAGACCGAGCTTGTCGCAGTAGAAGGCGATCGATGCGTCGAGGTCCGTGACGCGGACCATGGTGTGCAGGTATCTCACCGGAAGCCCTTTCCCTTACTCTGTAAATCGTGCGACATAGGGTCACGCGGCCGAGCTCGTGGCGGCGTGCTGCACTGATGTCGTCACCAGGATCTATCGCCTCTCCCGCCACCTGTCCGCGATTTCATTTGCGCTCGCGTAACAGTGGCATCAAAAGCGCCGGACACTAATGAGTGTGTGAGCCGCGCGCGGACGACAGGGGGAGCGGACGCGCGAGCTGAAGGCTCGGGGAAACAGTTATGCGAATGAAATCGCAGTACGTCTTCGTCATCGCCATGGTCGCGGTGGTGGGGCTCATTTTCGTCATCCGCGCCATTTTCGGCGGCGAGCCAAGCAAGGCGGAGGCGAAGACCACGCCTGTCGGGCCGCCCAGCGTGCAGGTGCGGCAGACCGCCGAAACGATTCGCCCGATCGAGATCGTGATGCGCGGGCGCACCGAATCGGCCCGAACCGTGGTGGTGCGTTCCGAGACCGCGGGCGTTGTCGCCGCCACACCAGCGGCCGAGGGGGCCTATGTGCGCCGCGGCCAGGTGCTCTGCCGGCTGGCTGTGGACGCCCGCCAAGCGGCGTTGGACCAGGCGCGCGCAAACTACCGTTCGCGCCAGCTCCAGCGGCAGGCCGCCGCCCAACTGGCCGAGAAGGGCTACCGCTCGCAGACCCAGGTCCTAGAGAGCCAGGCTGCGCTCGACTCGGCCCAGGCGCAGGTGCGCGCGGCGGAAATCGCGCTGAACCAGGTGAACATCACCGCGCCCTTCAACGGCGTCTTCGACCGCCGAGAGGCCGAGGTCGGGACCTACCTGGGGCCAGGCCAAGCCTGCGGGACCATGATCGAACTGAACCCGCTGGTGGTCTATGGCGACGTGCCCGAGACGGAGGCCGCCCGCCTGCGCGTGGGCGCGCCGGCCAGCGCCAAGCTGCTGTCCGGCCAGCTGCTGAACGGCCGCGTCCGGTACGTGGCTCATGACGCCGACCCGCAGACCCGCACCTACCGGGTGGAAGTCGCCGTCGACAATCCGCGGATGGACGTCCGCTCCGGCCTTTCGGCCGAGGTGCGGGTGAACGTCGGCCAGGGTCCGGCCCACCTGGTGCCGATCACCGCCCTGGTGCTGGACGCCGCTGGCCGGCAGGGCGTGCGCCACGTCCTGCCGGATGGCCGTGTCGCCTTCACCGCGGTGAACGTGCAGGAGGAGACGCCGCAGGGCGTCTGGGTGACCGGCCTTCCGGGCGTCACCCGAGTGATCACCGTCGGCCAGTCTTCGGTGGCCGAGGGTCAGAAGGTTCGCGTGGCCGTCGCGCGCTAAGCGCGGCCGCCGCCGGGAGACGGGACGATGATCGCAGCCCTCATCGACGGGGCCATCAAGCGGCGGAAGGTGGTGCTCGGCATCACCCTGATCGCCAGCCTGTTTGGCCTGTTCGCCTACTTCTCGGTCCCGCGGGAGTCCGAGCCGAACATCGACTTCCCGTTCATCTCGGTGGTCGTCCCCTACCCCGGCGTTTCGCCGGAGGACTCCGAGCGCCTGCTTGTCCGCCCCCTGGAGGTGGAGCTGCAGACCATCGAGGGCATCAAGCGGATGAACTCGGTGGCCCGCCAGAACATGGGCGCGGTGAACCTCGAGTTCGAAGCCGACTTCGACAAGGACAAAGCGCTGGCCGACGTGCGCGCCAAGGTCGACCTGGCCCGAGGTCGCTTCCCGCCGGACGCCGAGGAGCCGATCATCCAGGAGGCGAGTTTCGCCGACGAGCCGGTGATCGGCATCGAAATCTCCGGCCAGGTTCCGGAACGCGAGCTGCACCGCGTCGGCCGCGCCTTGAAGGAGCGCCTGGAAGGCACGCCCGGCGTCCTGGAAGTCAACATGAGCGGCGGCCGCGAGGAGGTTCTCGAGGTCACCATCGATCCGCTGCGGATGGAGGCCTACAACGTCACCACGGGCGAACTCGCACAGGTGATCGGCCGCAACAACCAGCTCGTCCCCGCCGGCAACCTGCGCTCGGGCGAGGGCCAGTTCGCGGTCAAGGTCCCAGGCGTGGTCGAGGAGCCGGCGGACATCCTGGCCCTGCCGATCAAGAAGAACGGCGACCGCCTGATCACCATCGGCGACATCGGCGACGTGCGCCGGACCTTCAAGGAGCCGAGCTACATCGCCCGCTTCAATGGCGAGCCGGTCTATTCGCTGGAGGTCTCCAAGCGTAGCGGCGCGAACCTGCTCGATACGGTCGCCCAGGTCCGCAAGATCGTCGAGGAAGAGAAGGTCCGCTGGCCGGCCAACGTGAAGGTCGACTACACCTTCGACGAGAGCGAGTTCATCGGCCGCACGCTCGTGGTCCTCGAGAGCGGCCTGATCATGGCCAGCTTGCTGGTCATGGCGATCATCGTGCTGAGCCTCGGCGTCCGCCAGGGCCTGATGGTCGGCCTGGCCATTCCGATCTGCTTCCTGCTGACCTTCCTCTTCCTGCAGGCCACCGGCGTCACCCTCAACATGATGGTCATGTTCGGCCTCGTCTTGGCCGTCGGCATCTTGGTGGACGGCGGCATCGTGGTGGTCGAGTACGCGGACCGAAAGCTCGCCGAGGGCATGCCCAAGGAGGAGGCCTTTGCCGCCGCCGGCAAGCGGATGTTCTGGCCGGTGGTCAACGGCACGCTGACGACGCTTTGCGCCTTCCTGCCTTTCCTGTTCTGGAACTCGATCGCCGGCAAGTTCATGAGCTTCCTGCCGATCACCCTCTTCTTCGTGCTGGGGGCCTCGCTGTTCGTGGCCCTGCTGTTCACGCCCGCGGTGGGCTCGATCTTCGGCCGCAAGGCCGCCATCGACGCCGAGCAGCTGGCGGAGATTCACAAGTCCGAGCACGGCGACCCGCGCGAGATGCGTGGGTTCATGGGCTGGTACGCACGCACCGTCGCTGCGATGGGCCGCCACCCGACCCGCACCATGGGAGCCGGCGTCCTGATTGTCGCGGCGATCATCTTCGCCTTCGCCAGCACCAAGCACCGCACCGAGTTCTTCCTGGAGGAGGATCCGGAGTTCGTGCAGGTCTTCGTCAAGGCGCGCGGCAACCTCTCGCCCGAGGCGCAGTACCAGCTGGTGAGCCAGGTGGAGCAGCGGCTGCAGGGCATCAAGGGCGTGCAGTCCCTGTTCGTCCGCGCCGGCACCTTTAGTCCCGGCGGCGGGCCAAGCGCGGCGCCGAACGACACCATCGGCCGCCTGTTCATCGACTTCGTGCCGTTCGAGGAACGCAGCGAGCTGGGCCTGCGCGGCCGCGACATCGAGGCCGAGATCCGCAAGCGCGTGGCCGATGTGCCCGGCATGCAGGTGGAGGTCCGCCCGCCGCAGTCCGGACCGCCGGTCGGCAAGGACGTGCAGGTCGAGCTGCGCGGCCACGACCCCGTCGCGCTCAGCGCGGCCGCGGACCTGGTGAAGGCCAAGCTGGCCCAGGACCCGCAGCTCTACGAACTTGAGGACAACCGCACCTCGCCCGGCATCGAATGGAACCTGGTGGTCGACCGCGAGGCGGCGGGCCGCTACGGCGTGGACGTCCTCACCGTCGGCCAGGCGATCCAGTTCGTCACCGGCGGCGTGCTGATGGGCCGCTTCCGTCCCGACGACGCCGACGACGAGCTCGACATCCGGGTCCGCTTCACGCCCGAGAACCGCACCACGGAAGGCCTGCAGCGGCTTAAGATCCCCACCGCCCAGGGCCCGGTGCCGGCCAGCTACTTCGTCAAGCGGGTGCCGGCCCAGCAGGTGACCACCATCCTGCGGCGGGACGGCCAGCGACTGGTGGTCGTGCAGGCCAATGCGGTCGAGGGCGTGGCGGCCAACCAGAAGATCGCCGAGCTTCGGCCCTGGCTGGAGAAGGCGCCGCTGGACCCGTCCGTGCAGTGGAAGTTCACCGGCGCTGACGAGGAAGGCCAGGAGGCGCAGAAGTTCTTCGCCACCGCCATGGCGGCGACCCTCTTCATGATGTTCGTGATCCTGCTGTGGCAGTTCAACAGCTTCTACGGCGTGCTGGTCACCCTGTCGGCCGTGGTGCTCTCCACGGTCGGCGTGCTGCTGGGCGTGCTGGTGAACTTCGCCAACACCTTCCCCTACATCTCGGTCATCTTCATGGGCACCGGCGTGGTGGCCCTGTTCGGCGTCGTGGTCGGCCACAACATCGTGCTGGTGGACACCTTCTATCAGCTCATCCGGGCGGGCTTCCCGCGCGACGAGGCGGCCATCCGCGCCGCGGCCCAGCGGTTCCGGCCCGTCATGCTGACCACCGTGGTGACCGTCGTGGGCCTGCTGCCGCTGATGTTCCAGGTGCACCCCAACTTCCACACGGGGCACATCGAATACAAGGCGCCCGGCTCCGAGTGGTGGGTGCAGCTCTCCGCCGCGGTGGTCTGGGGCCTGTCCTTCGCCACCGTCCTGACGCTGGCGCTGACGCCGGTGATGCTGGCCGCCCCGTCAGTCTACGCGGGACGCCTCCAGCGCCTGCGCGGCTGGATCGACCACAAGCGTGGCCGTCCGCCGCGCCGGCCGCCGGCGGCCGTGCTCGGCGGCGACCTGCCCCGAGCCGCCGAATAGGGCTCAGCGCTCGCGGGTCTGGCGCCGCCACAGGGCGGCGTACTCGCCTTGTCGGGCCAGAAGCTCGGCGTGGGTTCCCCGCTCGACGATCCGGCCACGGCGCAGCACCAGGATCTGGTCGGCGTCGGCGACAGTGGACAGCCGGTGGGCGATCACCAGGGTGGTGCGCCCCGCGCGCGCCTTGCGCAGGGTCTCCTGAATGGCCGCCTCGGTGGGACCGTCCAGGGCGCTGGTGGCCTCGTCGAGGATCAGCAGGCGCGGGTCCGCCAGGAGGGCGCGTGCGATGCCTACCCGCTGGCGCTCGCCGCCGGACAGCTTCAGCCCCCGCTCCCCCACCAGGGTGGACATGCCCTCGGGCAGGCCGTCGATAAACGCGCCGAGCTCGGCGGCCTCGGCCGCTGCGCGGACCGCCTCGGGCGTGGCGTCCGGCCGTGCGAAGGCGATATTGGCGAAGAGGGTGTCGTTGAACAGGGCGACGTCCTGGGGCACCAGAGCGATCGCCCGCCGCAGCTGCGTCTGCCGCGCCTCGCGCATGTCCACCCCGTCGAGCGTCACCCGGCCTTCCTGCGGATCCAGCAGCCGCATGGCGAGCCGTACGGCGGTGGTCTTGCCCGCGCCCGACGGCCCCACGAGCGCCACCGTCTGGCCGGGCTCGGCGGCGAAGCTGACGTCCGTCAGCCCTTGCGAGCGCGCGTCATGCCGGAAGCCCACCCCCTCGAAGGCCAGCCGGGCCCCCTGCCCGCTGGCCGGCGGCAGGTCGCTCGCAGCCGGCGCGTCGACGATGTCCGGCGCGCGCTGCTTCAGCGCCACCATCTGTTCCATGTCGATCAGCCCCTGGCGGATCTCTCGGTACTGGAAGCCCAGCATCCCCAGCGGGGCGTAGAGGTTCGAGAGCAGCAGGATGGCCATGGTGATGTCGCCGATCTGCAGCCGCCCGCCGGCCACCTCGTAGCCCGCCATCACCGTCAGCGCCGCCAGGCCCAGGTTCAGGACCAGCGACTGGGCGGCGTTCAGCAGGTTCAGCGAGCCGTTGGCCCGTGAGCTCGCGTCCACATAGGCGCCCATGGCGGCCTCGTAGCCGCCCACCACGCGCGCCTCGGCGCCGAAGGTCTTCACCGTCTCGTAGTTGATCAGGGCGTCGGCCGAGAGCCCCGCCACCCGGTTCTCGGCCTCGTTCAGCTCGCGCCTGTGCGACAGCCGCCAGTCGGTGATCCGGAAGGTGACGACCGCATAGATCATCAGGGTCGCGAAGGCGGTCAGCGCGAAGCGCCAGTCCAGCCGGAGCGTCATCACCGCCATGGCGAGCACCAGCTCCACCAGGGTCGGCCCCAGGCTGAAGATGACGCTGCGGATCAGGAAGTCGGTCGCCCGCGCGCCGCGGTCGATGATCCGCGACAGCGTGCCGGTCTGCTTGCTCTGGTGGAAATCGAGCGACAGCGCCAGAGCGTGGCCGAACGTCTCCACCGCCGCCCGCGCCATGGTCGATTGCGAGACCCGCGTGAAGATGGCGTCCCGGGCGAACGGGGCGCAGGCCGCCAGGAGCCGCAGGGCCGCAAAGCCGATCGCCAGGCTCACGAACGTCCAGCCGACGACCACCGCCGCACCGCCGGCCGCAGGCGTCAGGGTGTTGATCCCATCGCCCAGCAGGACCGGCGCCAGGACCGCCGCCACCTTGCCCAGGAGGACGAGCGCCAGGGCGGCGGCGATCCTGAGGCGAAGCTGCGGCGCGCCTGAGCGGAGAACCAGGCTGACCAGGTCGCCCATCGAGGCCCAGAAGTCGAACCTCGCGCGCGCCGGCGCCACCGCTCCGGGCCCGGAGACGCGTCCCCGGGCGGCATGCGCGCGGATATAGGCCAATCCTTCGCCCTTCAGTCGATCAGCACGGTCGACTGCACCCCGCCGCCCGGCGTCAGCCAGTCGGCGCGCAGCCCCGCGCCTGACAACTGGCTACGCAGCGGTCCGCCGGCAAGGGGCGGCGCCGGCTGGGTCTCGACGACCGCCGCATCCTGGAAGCCATCGCCGAACACCTCCAGGCGGTGCCGGCCCGAGTCGGCCGGCGGCAGGGCGATGCTGAAGCGTCCCGCCGCGTCCGCCCGCCCTTCGGCCACCTGGCGGCCGTCCTGGCGCACCAGCACCACCGCGCCTGGGGGCGCAGGCCCCGACAGCACCGCCCCGCCGCCGCGGTCGAAGTCGAGCGTCCCCATCCCCGGCCTCTGCCGGTCCAGGCGGATCGAGCCCCCGCCCGAGCGCAAGGCCGCCGCCTGGCCGCCGGGCGCAACCAGCACATAACCCTGCGCCTGCACCTGCCTGCCGCCGGCGGTCATCGACAGGCCGAAGATCCGCGCCGCGGCGGCCGGTGGCAGGCGCACCTGCCACCGGCCATCGCGACCGGCTTCGGTGATCGTCGCCTCGCCGGAGGGGGTGGCCAGCCGGACCTGCGCGCCGGGCGCAGCCGTGCCCGAAAGCACGCCGTTGGCATAGGCGGCCGCGGCAGGCGGCGCGAGATAGCTGGCGGCCTCGGACTTCTCCTGCGCGGCCTGGCCGGCGCGTCCGCCGTCCCGGCCGCAGCCAGCCACGAGCAACAGCCCCAGCGCTGCGGCGATACGTCGGAAGGTCGGGCTCACGGTCGGCTTGCAACTCCTTGGGCGTGGCCATAGCTAATCGGGTTTGCGCCCGCGCTGAAGCGTCCTGGCGACCTCTTCTCTGGAGTACCCTCGCATGGCGCGTGACCGCCTGGATTCCGTCTGCGTCTTCTGCGGCTCGTCCGACGCCGCCGATCCGCAGTTCCTGGCCGCGGCGGCGGCGCTCGGCCGCGCCCTCGCCCAGGCGGACCTGAAGCTGGTGTACGGCGGCGGCGGCGTGGGGCTGATGGGCGCCACCGCGCGGGCCGCACACGAGGGCGGCGGCCGCGTCCTCGGCATCATCCCCGACTTCCTGCAGGGCAAGGAGCGCGCCTACGAGAGCGTCGAGCACGTGGTCGTGGCGTCCATGCACGAGCGCAAGATCATGATGTTCGAGCGCTCCGACGCCTTCGTGGTCCTCCCAGGCGGCATCGGGACCCTGGAGGAAATTGTCGAGCTGCTGTCGTGGCGCCGCCTCGACCTGCACGCCAAGCCCGTGGTGTTCTACAACCCGCGCGGCTTCTGGGAGCCGCTGTTCAGGCTCTTCCAGCACACCGTGGACGAGAAGCTCACCCCGCCCGAATTCATGGGCTCGTGGATCGCTGTCGAGCACGTGGAGGAGATCATCCCCGCCCTGATGCGCGAAGGGGCTTCCGCGGACGCGCAGGACGAGCGCCGGGTGGCGGGCCTCAGCTGAGGCCCGCGTAGCGCTGGACCGCCGGATCGGCCGCCACCGCGGCCAGCAGCCACTCGCGGAACGCCGCGATCTTGCGGGTCTTCCGACGGTCCTTCGGATAGACCAGCCAGTAGGTCGAGCCCATCTGCACGGTGACGTCGAACGGCTGCACCAGGCGGCCGCTGGCGATCTCGCCCGCGAAGAGGATCGGAGACGCCAGGGCGACGCCATGGCCGGCCAGGGCCGCGGCCACCTCCAGCGTCTGGGTGTCCCCGGCCAGCCGCGGCGCGGCGCCCGCGGCGTCCTGCGGCGGCTCCACCCCCGCCGCCTGGAACCAGAGCGCCCACTCCCAGGCCGCACCGATCCGCGGCACGTCCCGAACGTCGCCGGGTGATGCGAGACCGCCTAGGCGCGCCACCAGCTCGGGGGCGGCCAGCACCGTCTGCACGGCGGGGAACAGCGGCAGGGCCTCGAGGCCGGGCCACTCGCCCTGCCCGCCGCGGATCGCCACGTCGACCTCCTCCCGCAGCAGGTCGACGATGCGGTTGTCGGTCTCCACCCGCACGGCGATCTGCGGATGCGCCACCTGGAAGGCGCCGAGCCGGGGCGCCAGCCACTGCATGGCGACGGTCTGGAGGGTGGAGATCGCCAGCACCCCTTCCCCCTTGCCGGTGATGTCCGAGAGCGCGCTCCGCAGGCTGCCCATGGCCTCCGTCGCGGCCCGGGCGAGCCGCTCCCCGGCCGCGGTCAAGGCGACCTCCCGCGGCAGGCGACGGAACAGCGCCTGGTCCAGCCGCTGCTCCAGCGCCTTCACCTGCCAGCTCACCGCCGCCTGGGTCATGCCCAGCTCCTCCGCGGCCCGCGTGAAGCTGCCCAGGCGTGCGGCCGCCTCGAAGACGCGGACGGCGCTGAGCGGGATGGAGGCGAGCGGGTCAGACATAAGGCTGACTTATGGATGCAGCAGGAGAACACGTTTGTCCACAGGCCGGCTGCGGCGCACCTTCCCGTCACGTTCAGCTCCAGACGGGAGACACACCATGGACCTTCAGTTCAAGACCCACCGCGACGTGCCTTATGGCTGGATCCTGGCCGTGGGGGACATTTTCCGGGCCTTGCGCAGCAGGCATGCCGCGGCCGGCGCAGGCCGCCCCCGGCCCGCAGCGACATTCGTGCCACAGGGTTCTATATATCGGCAGCAATAAGCAACCCGGACCACCCCCCGCCCGTACTTGCACGACGTCGACGTGAGCGACGACCGAACAGGACGGGCATGATGAAGACGATTCTCTGGACCACCGTGTCCCTGGCGACCTTGGCCCTGGCGGGCGCGGCGAGCGCACAGGAGTGGAGCGGCCCCTGGATTGGCGCCCACGCCGGCTACATCGACCGGTCCGACACGGACGACGAAGGCGTCACCTTCGACACGAACCTGGACGGCACCTTCGGCGACACGGTGCGCACCGCCGCCGGCGCCGACGCGTTCTCCCCAGGCTTCTGCGGCGGCTTTCCTGTGGGCAACGCCGCCGCCGCGGGCTGCCGGGCGGACGACGAAAGCGGTGGCGAGTTCGGGCTCCGGCTTGGCTATGACTGGCAGGTCGGGCCATTCGTCGTCGGCGCGCTGGCCGAAGTGAGCCGCACCCAGATCGAAGACAGCGTCACCGCCTTCTCGACGACGCCGGCCGCCTACACCTTCACGCGTGAACTTCACGCGCTGGGCGCGGTGCGGGCCCGCGGCGGCTACGCCTTTGGCGGCAACCTGCTCTATGCGACGGGCGGCTACGCCCGCGGCGACTTCAAGCGGCGCTTCTACACCACCAACACCGCCAACACCTTCCCGGTCAGCGGCGGCGACGATCCGGAAGGCTGGCAGGCGGGCCTCGGCTTCGACCGCAAGCTCACCCCGGATGTCACCTTGGGCGTGGAGTGGCTTTATACGAAGCTCGACGACGAAGGCTACGTCGCCCGCGCCGCCGGCCCGGTTCCGGCGACCAACCCGTTCGTCATCGTGAACGGCCAGGGAACCGACCTGCGGCGCACGGAAGACGACTTCGAGTTCCACAGCTTCAGGATCACCACGAGCTACCGCTTCTAGGGGACGTTCGCCTCCAGCTCCTCGAGCCAGACGCGCGCCGTCCCGTCCGACGGCGCGCGCCAGTCCCCGCGCGGCGAGAGGTTGCCGCCCGAGATCACCTTCGGCCCGTTCGGCATGGCCGAGCGCTTGAACTGGCTGATCTCGAAGAAGCGGAACAGGAACAGGCCCAACCAGTGCTTGATGGCCGCCAGGTCGTACTGGTGGCGCGCTTCCTCGGGGAAGTTCGGCGGCCACTGCCCGCCGTTCACGTCGCGCCAGGCGTGCCACGACAGGAACGCGACCTTCGAGGGCCGCAGGCCATAACGGGTGATGTAGTAGAGGTTGAAGTCCTGCAGCTCGTAGGGACCGATCTTCGCCTGCGTCGACTGCATCGCGCCGGACGCATCCGCCGGCACCAGCTCGGGCGAGATCTCGGTGCCCAGGATCGACAGCAGGGTCTCCGACGCCTCGGGGTTCAGCTGGCCGGTCTTCACCACCCAGCGGATCAGGTGCTGGATCGAGGTCTTCGCCACCGAGCCGTTGACGTTGTAGTGGCTCATCTGGTCGCCGACGCCGTAGGTGCACCAGCCCAGCGCCAGCTCCGACAGGTCGCCGGTGCCCAGCACGAAGCCCTGCCGCTGGTTGGCCAGGCGGAACAGGTAGTCCGTGCGCAGGCCCGCCTGCACGTTCTCGAACGTGACGTCATAGACCGGCTCGCCCCCCGCGAACGGGTGGCCCATGTCCTTCATCAGCTGGATCGCCGCCGGCCTGATGTCGATCTCCTCGCCGGTGACGCCCAGGGCCTGCATCAGCTTCCAGGCGTTGGACTTGGTGCCTTCGCTGGTGGCGAACCCTGGCATGGTGAAGCCCAGGATGTCGGAGCGCGGCTTGCCCAGGAGGTCGAAGGCCTTGCAGGCCACCAGCAGGGCGTGGGTCGAATCCAGCCCGCCCGAGACGCCGATGGTGATGTGCTTCGACTTGGTGGCGCGCAGCCGCTTCACCAGCCCCTGCACCTGGATGTTGAAGGCCTCGTAGCAGTCCTTGTCCAGCCGCTCCGGGTCGTCGGGCACGAAGGGGAACCGGTCGATGTGGCGCAGCAGGCCCACGTCCTCGAGCGACGGCTTGTGTTCGAACCGAACCCGCCGGAAACGGCGCTCGGGATGGCCGGCGGCCACGGCGTTGTCGTTGAACGTGGGCGAGCGCATCCGCTCCAGCTTCAGGCGCTCCACGTCCACGTCGGCCACCGCCATCTGCGGCCCCTCCGGGAAGCGCTCGGTGCAGGCCAGCCGCTTGCCAAGCTCGTGGATCGTGGCCTGGCCGTCCCAGGCCAGGTCCGTGGTGCTCTCGCCCGGCCCCGCCGCCGAATAGAGGTAGGCCGCCTGGCAGCGCGACGACTGCGAGGCGCACAGCATCTCCCGCTCGTCGGCCTTGCCGACCACGATGTTCGAGGCCGACAGGTTGCAGAGGATCAAGGCCCCGGCCATGGCCGCCTGGGTGGACGGCGGCGCGGGCGCCCAGAAGTCCTCGCAGATCTCCACGCCGAACACGAAGTCGGCCAGGTCCTCGGCCTCGAACACCAGGTCGGTGCCGAACGGGGCCTCCTGGCCGGCCACCTTGATCGTCAGGCCAGTGATCCCGAACCCGGGCGCGAACCAGCGCTTCTCGTAGTACTCGCGGTAGTTGGGCAGGAAGCTCTTGGGCACCACCCCCAGCACACGCCCGCGGTGGATCACCACGGCGCAGTTGTAGAGCCGGCCGGTGTGGACCACCGGCGCGCCCACCAGCAGCACCGGCGCAAGCTCGCGGCTCGCCGCCGCCAGGCCCGCCAGTTCGGCGTCCACCCGCTTCAGCAGGGCGTCCTGCAGCAGCAGGTCGTCGATGGCGTAGGCGCTGATCCCCAGCTCCGGGAACAGCATCAGGTCGCAGCCGCGGCTGTGCCCCTCCCGCGCCAGCGCCAGGGTCTCGGCGGCGTTGAAGCCGGGGTCGCCCGGCGACACCCGCGGCGTGCACGCCGCCACCCGGACGAAGCCGTGGGTATGGATCGAGTAGAACGCCTTGGTCACGCGCGGCTCCGCTGCTGTCGCCCCGACTAACGCACGCCGCCGCGCCGGGCGCCATCACAGGCCTGAGGCGGGCGCTCCCCGGAAGGGGAAATGCTCACTGTGAGCATATAGCCTCGCCGGCAGCTGGCGCAAAGCGCGCCCGCCCCTACTCCGGCGCGCCGCGTGGAACCTCGCGGTACCAGACCAGCTGTTCGCTGGTGGCCAGCAGCTTGCCGTCGCGCCGCCAGTAACTGGAGCGCTCGTCCGACGTTCCGCCGCCGCCCGTGCGCCCCTCGTACTCCACCAGCAGCCAGTCACGGCCGGCCTCCGCCACCTCGGCGGCGGTGGCGTGCAGGTAGACGGTCAGCGACAGGGTCGTGGTCATCACCGTGTGACCCAGGGCGTAGAAGGCCCGTGGCGGCGAGTTGTCGGTCAGCATGCCCAGCAGCGGCTTGTCCCAGGGCCCCAGCCTGGGCCGCACCCAGGCGGTGGAATAGGAGCTGGCCTGCGGCTGGATGGGGAAGCTCTCGGCCGTCCGCCGCTCGAACGCCTGCGCCCCGAAGTGCCGCGCCCCGCCCGGGCTCATCGGCGCCGGCAGGCTCTCCGGCTCCGGCGCCTGCGGCATACGGGCGAACAGGAAGGCTGGCGTCGACGGCCGCCTGGCCATGGTCACGATCGCCTGGACGCTGACCCCCTCGGCGCCCGCCGGCCGCAGGTCCACCTCCCACACGCCCACCGAGCCGCCCTGGCGCAGCCGCCGGGTGCGCACCTCGATCTCGCCGGCGGTCAGGGCCGCCACATAGGTCAGGGTCACCGACAGCGGCTCGCCCGTGGCCTCCGGCTCGGCCGCCACCACGCTCAGCGACAGGCCGATGGGATAGCCGCCCCACAGCGGCCCGTTCGGGTTACGCCACTCCGGCCCGGCCACCGTCGTCCAGCGGCCTGCGCCTTGGGCGGTCAGCGGGAAAAGCTCTTCAGTCAGGTCGTGCGACGCGCTCATGGCCCGGGCTCTAGCGCGCCGACGCCCCGTCAGGGAAGCCGCTCGGCGCCGCCCCCGTCGCGGCGCTCGAAGGCGATCAGGTCGCCGGGCTGGCAATCCAGCGCGTCGCAGATCGCCTCCAGGGTCTCGAACCGCACGCCCTTGGCCTTGCCGGTCTTCAGGATCGACAGGTTGGCCAGCGTGATGCCCACCTTCGCCGCCAGCTCGGTCAGGGTCATCCGGCGCGCGTGCAGCATGTCGTCCAGCTTGATCAGGATGGGCATCAGATCATCGCCTGCAGGTCGCCCCGCAGACGCGCCCCCTCGCGGAACACCCCGGCGAGTACGAAGGTCAGCAGCACCGCCAGCCAGCCGGCCAGCGGGAACTCCCACTCCATGGGCGCTCCGCTGGCCCGGACCTGCGCCGCCAGCACCCCGAACCCCATGTGCAGCAGCTGGATCATCAGCAGGCACCAGGCCACCGCCCGCAGCCGCTCGGCGTTCTCCGGCACGAAGGGGTCGCCGTCGCGCACCGTCTCGGCCATCGCCAGCAGCCGGGTCAGCAGCGCATGCACCAGGGCGAACATCGGCGCCCCGACCAGCACCATGGCGCGCAGGGCCGGCAGCAGCCGCTGCACGTCCACACCCGGCATGTGGGTGCGGTAGTACTGAACGAAGAGGTCCTCGCGTACGAAGCTCAGCCCCAGCAGCAGGAAAAAGGCCGCGGCGGCGGCGATGTTTGCTCCGCGGCAGAGCCGCAGCAGCGCCCGGGTCAGCCCGAGGGTGGATCGAAGGGTTTCCGGCATCAGGGCCTCCCGCCCGACAAACTATTGTCCGACGATAAGTCGCTTACTGTGCGGCGGCAATTACTTTATTGTCCCACGATATCCTGCGCGGCCCTAACCGTCGAAGCCGACGAAGGTCGCCGCCTCGTCCACGCGCTTGCGCTCCGAGACCACGGCATTGGCCGGGAAGGTCTCGTCGGGCCAGCCCAGCGCGATGGCTTTCATGATCACCTGGTCCGCCGCGATCCCGGCGTGCTCGCGCACCACCGGCGACTGCATGATCCCCTGGCTGTTGATCACGCAGCCCAGGCCCCGCGACCAGGCCGCGTTGACCAGCGCATTGGTCACCGCCCCGCAGTCGAACGGGCTGTCGTCGCTGCCGTCCAGCGCGCGGTCATAGGTGACGATCACGCACACCGGCGCGTCGAACTGGCGAAAGCCGCGCATCACCCAGTCCTGCCGCCGCTCCGCGTCCTCGCGGGCGATGCCCATGGCCCCGAACAGCTGCTTGGCCACCGCCACCTGCCGCTCCCGGTGCGCGCCCGCGAAGGCCGGCCCCGTGCGGAACTCCCGCGACTGCGGCACGCCCGCCAGCATCCGCTCGGTGTTGCCCGCCCGGATGCGCGCCAGCGGCTCGCCGGTCACCACATAGAAGTTCCACGGCTGGGAGTTCATGGACGACGGCGCCCGCATGGCCAGCGCCAGGATCTCCTCGATCAGCGCCCGCGGCACCGGATCGGGCTTGTAGCCGCGGATGCTGCGCCGCCCCAGGACGACCTCGTCGTACTCCATGCCGCTCCCCCTTCGTGGGCCGCCCGCCGGCCCAGGCCCCCTGCCTAGCGTCCCCGCGCGCCGCCCGCCAGCGCCGGACGCGCCGCGCCTGACGCCCCGTCAGCGCCGGGCCGTCAGCTCTGACCGTCGGCGCTGAACCGTCAGCCGCCCTGCTCGTCCACCTCGATGATCACCGGCTTGCCGCGCGACAGCGGCTCCCAGCCGGCCGCCACGGCCGAGGCGATGGCGCGCGCCACCAGCTCCACCCGCACCTCCTGGGGCTTCATCTGCGGCGAGCCGAACCTGGGCCTCGTCCCCACCGGGAACTCCAGCACCGCCTCCCGCTGGCCCTCCGCATGGCGCACGGCGATCGCCATCCCGTGCCGCTCGGCCGGATCGCTCGACCACCGCGGGCTGCGCTGCAGCCGCCACACATAGGGCTCCCCGCCCACCTCGATCGGAAACTCATCCGCCTGCTTTCGCGCCATGGCCGACGAGTTAGCCCAGCCCGCCCCGCCAGGCCACCGTCAGCCGCGGGAGCTGGGTGTCGTCACCCGGACCCATTTGCTAAGGCTCCGGGCTCCGGGCCGTCCCAGCCATGTCGCCCCGGCGTCCAGGCGCGCTCCGGCTTGGTGCCCGCCAGAGAACAGGAAACCCGATGAGCTTCTCGCTGCACGCCGCGACCATCCCGCCCTACCTGCAGATCCTCGGCTCGGTCGCCCGCCTCGTGGACCGCGCCGAGGCCTGGTGCGCCGAGACCAACACGCCGGCCGAAGAGATCATCAACGCCCGCCTGATCGCCGACATGCTGCCCTTCACCTATCAGGTGAAATCCACCGCCGAGCATTCCATCGGCGCGGTCCAGAGCGTCCGCGAAGGCTTCGCGACGCCCAGCCTGGCGATGCCGCCTTCGACCTTCGCCGAGCTTCGCGACAAGGTCGCCGCCGCCCGCACAGACCTGGCGTCCCTCGAGCCCGCCGAGATCGACAGCTTCGTCGGCAAGCCCGTCCGCTTCGAGTTCAAGGCCCTGAAGCGCGACTTCACCGCCGAGAACTTCCTCATCGGCTACGCCCTGCCCAACTTCTACTTCCACGCCGTGACCGCCTACGACCTGCTCCGGGCGCGTGGGCTGCCCCTGGGCAAGCGTGACTTCCTCGGCGACCTGCCCGCGACGTCAGGGTAAGTCCGGCGGCCCCGCTGCGGACCGCCGCGAGAATCGTCGAAGGCCCCCTCAGAGCTCGCGAAGGGCGCGCGCAATGCGCCAGAAGCGGACATTGGCGCCGCGTCCAAAAACAGAACATTCAGCCTGCTTAGCGTGACGCCTCTCACCTGCTCCGGCCGACGTCAGCGGCGAGAGTGAGTGCGCGATCCAGGTTTCAAGCGGTCATGGGACACTCCCGTCGAAGCTAAGTTGCTCGCTAAGCGCCTCGCCGAGCTCCAGCCCGTCACGGATCAGCGCGTAGTAGGTGTGATGGGCCCAGCGATCGAAATCGGCGGGAACAGCGTCGGTCGGGACGGAGCGCTCGGCACCGAACGCCTCGGCGCGTCGGCGGACCCGCTTCAGAATCGGTTCGCGTCGCGGGTCAGAAAGGATCCGGACGGTGTACGCGTCGGCGGGACGATCGACGGTCACTTCGACTGTCAGAGCCACGTCGCCTCGTGCTGTGTCGCAGAGGGGGCTCGGAGCCTTCGCAACCCGAAGCGGACTCCCGTCCGCTCGACGCACGGCCCCGGCATCCCTCTCCCGCAGACTCTCGGAGAGAGCCTGGCGCACGCCGGCCGAGGCCACGCCTGGGGCGAGCTGGTGAACGGGCCCGGTTGTGGAGAAGCGCTCCGAGACGCAGAGCCTAGCTTCCTTCGAGAGATGAACCCTTGCGGGATTCAGAGGAGAGGCCGTCGCACAGCCGGCAGCCATCGCGCCCCAGGCGACGACACTCGCCATGGCAACAGCGCACCTGATGGGCCCTGGACCTGCAGGAAATGGGCGCAAAGAGCCTCCTTCCAGCCAGCAGCCGGCTTGGATGGACTGGTGGAACGCCGGCATGTGACTGCGGCGGATCCGGAGGACACGGCCAGCTTTGCCGCTGCGAGCGAGAACCCCTCAACACAAGCTTCAGTTGCGATCTCACACTGTGTGATGAGCAGCGGGAGGACTGTCAGCTGGGTTTGGGAGTCGACATATTCCGCTCAACTTGACGATGAGGTCGGCTAGCACGAACCCAGCTAGCAGGCGCCTGGTGATGGCTCACGCGGGCCGTCGCCAGACGCTATCGCCTGCGCCGGACCCACAGCTTCATAGTTGGCCGAGAGCTCCCAGGAGTCCCGTCATCTCCACAAGCGTCCCGACCTCGAAGAGGATGCCGTCACGCGTTGCGCGCCACATGATCCGCACACGACGCCCGGTGAATACGCCGCCCCAGGAAAGTTTCGCTTCACCGTAGACCTGGTCCCCGGTGGCGCCGACGTTCGTGATGCGTCGGACGTCAAAGCCTTCCTGGGCAAGGTAGGATTCCAGGCCCGCCTCGGGTCCGCCGATCGGGAAGGTCGCCAAGACACGCCGCCGCACGACCGTATCGTCGGTGGAGCTGTAGTTCGGCGGAAGATCGCCCGCCACCAATCGCGAACGCGGCTTGGCGGTGCAGGCGGTGGGCAGCGTCAGAGCGGGAGCTACAGCCACCAGCGCCACCTGCCGACGGGTCAGGGTCAAGGACATCGCCCTATCCTGCACGTCATGAGGGCGGATTGTGGCGCGTCTCTACAGAGCCAGGAGCGGACCTTCCGCCCGCGCGCGGCCACCTCACCCCACCAACAAAAACGGCCCCTTCCGGGGCCGCAGTCTCAGAGCCTGGCGCTCAATCGTCCCGGTGGACCCGTTCGCGGCGCTCGTGGCGCTCCTGGGCTTCCAGGCTGAGGGTGGCGATGGGGCGGGCTTCCAGGCGGGCTACGCCGATCGGCTCGCCGGTCTCCTCGCAGTAGCCGTAGGAGCCGTCCTCGATGCGGCGCAGCGCCTCGTCGATCTTGGAGATCAGCTTGCGCTGGCGGTCGCGGGTGCGGAGCTCAAGAGCCCGGTCGGTTTCCGACGAGGCCCGGTCGGCGAGGTCCGGGTGGTTTTCAGTCTCGCTCTGGAGATGCGTGAGCGTCTCGCGGGATTCCTTGAGGATATCCTCTTTCCAGTTCAGGAGCTTCTGCTTGAAGTACTCAAGCTGACGCTCGTTCATGAACTCCTCGTCCTCGGAAGGACGATACTCAGGCTTGTCTGCCAGCACTGCGGCCGCCTTCATGAAAACCTCAAGCCCCCCTAAAGAACCGAGACACGCGACGGGCTTATAACAAAGAGAACACCGGTTTCAATGACCCCGGATTCCAAAGCGTGATTACGCCGCACGCCTCGCCTGTTCAAGCTTGGCCATCTCGACCGCCGCCCGCACCTCGATTTCCTCCAGCACCGCCTCCAGCTTGGGGTCGTCCGTGGCGGCGCGCTCGTCCCGCAACGCGCGGGTGAGCCGCTCCAACTGATGCGCGGAGAGGTTGCCGTCAAGCAGGCTGACCTTGATCTCGTCCAGCACGTCAAGGATCCGCCCGGCCCGGGTGACCGCCCGGCGCTTGCGCTCCAGCGGCCCGCCAACGTCCTGCAGGGCCAGGAGGGCGTCGACGCCCATCAGGCTGGAGGTCGCCGAGACGCCCCGGCTCTCCGCCGGCCCCTGCGCCTGGCCGACGCCGGGCAGCCGGAAGCCGCTTCCCCCCGAGGGCCTGGCCTTCCCCGGCCCGCCCGCTTGGCTGATCCCACCTGGTCCGATGACCTTCATCCGCCCCGACCCACCAACACGGGCCCACTCCGGCCCACGGCGGCAGAGTCGCGCTGCGTCGCTTGCGGTATGGTTAATGCCGGGCAATTTCTGCCGGGGCCGCGGAGCGCCGGCCGCCCGGCCCAGCCTCACCGCTGAATTTCCTGCGCTTTTCGCCCCCGGCGCAGTTGGCACGGCTGTCGCAAGGCGCCGCCGGACGCAGCTTCACGGTTAACCATGATCCGCCTCCTCCGCCTTCTCGTCGCGACGCTCGCCGTGGCGGGCCTCTGCGCCCCGCCGGCCTACGCCAAGAGCCGCATCAAGGACATCGTCGAGTTCGAGGGCGTGCGCGAGAACATGCTGGTGGGCTACGGCATCGTGGTCGGCCTGAACGGCACGGGCGATGCGCTCCGCAACGCGCCCTTCACCAAGCAGAGCCTGGAGGCCATGCTGGAGCGGCTGGGGGTCAACACCCGCGACGCCAACCTCAACACCAAGAACGTGGCCGCGGTGATGGTCACCGCCAAGCTGCCGGCCTTCGCCGCGGCCGGGGCGCAGATCGACGCCACGGTCTCGGCGCTCGGCGACGCCAAGAGCCTGCTGGGCGGCACCCTGCTGGTCACCCCGCTGCTGGGCGCCGACGGCCAGGCCTATGCGGTGGCCCAGGGCACGGTGCAGACGGGCTCGATCAGCGCGTCGGGCGCCTCGGGGTCGACGGTGTCGAAGGGCGTGCCCACCGCGGGCCGCATCGCCGGCGGGGCGATCGTGGAAAAGGAGATCGGCTTCCAGCTGGCCAGCATGGACCAGCTGCGGATGACCCTGCGCAACCCCGACTTCACCACCGCCCGGCGCATCGCCGATGCGGTCAACAAGAGCTACCCGGGCTCGGCGCTCGCCGAGAACCCGACCATCGTCGCCATCCGCCCGCCCGCCGGGCGCGACATGATGACCTTCGTCTCCCAGGTGGAGAACCTGACCGTCGACCCCGACGCACCGGCCAAGGTGGTGATCGACGAGGTGGCCGGGGTGATCGTCATGGGCGAGAACGTGCGCGTCTCCACCGTGGCCATCCAGCAGGGCAACCTGACCATCACCGTGCGCGAGAGCCCGGCGGTCAGCCAGCCGGCGCCCTTCGCCCGGACGGGCGAGACCGCGGTGGTCCCACAAAGCGAAGTCGCCGTGGATGAAGAGACCGGCCGCCAGTTCGTCACCCTGCGCGAGGGCGCCTCGCTCTCCAGCCTGGTGTCGGGGCTGAACGCGCTCGGCGTCACCCCGCGCGACATGATCTCCATCCTGCAGACCATCAAGGCCGCGGGCGCCCTGCAGGCCGACATCGAGGTGATGTGATGGGTCCGGTCTCCGTCGCCCCTGCCCTCCTCCAGCCGGCCGCCGGCGCCGGGGCCGCCTCGGCCGCCGAGCTCGCCAAGCGCGGCGAGATCCGCGAGACCGCCCGGAAGTTCGAGGAGCAGTTCCTCTCGATCATGCTGCAGCAGATGTTCGAGGGCGTGGAGGTCTCCGCCCCGTTCGGCGGCGGCCAGGGCGAGGCCATGTTCAAGTCGTTCATGACCGAGGCCATGGCCAAGCAGATGACCCGCGCCGGCGGGATCGGGCTGACCGACCAGGTGGCCCGCGAGATGCTGAAACTCCAGGGACTGAGCTAGAGGACTTCGACCATGGCCCTTGCCGCCAACAGCCCCGCCGACCGCGTGGAGCAGCTGATCATCCTGACCGAGCGGCTCACCGAGCTGATCGCCTACGAGTCCCAGGCCTTCGAGAACCGCCGGCCGCAGGACGCCGCCGCCAACATCGAGGAGACCGGGCGGCTGGCCAACCTCTACCGCCACGAAAGCCTGCGGGTGCGCGCCGAGCCGGCGCTCGTCCAGTCCGCGCCCGTGGCGCAGCGGGAGCGGCTGATCCAGGCGACCAAGGCCTTCGACGCCGTGCTGGCCCGCCAGGCCCGCGCCATCGAGGCCGCCAAGCTGATCACCGAGGGCCTGGTCCGCGCCATCGCCGACGAGGTCGCCGCCAGCCGCCAGCAGGCCTCCGGCTACGGCCCCGGCGCGACCCTGGCCGGCCAGCCCGCTTCGACCGCCACCGCCATCACCCTCAACCGCCGGGCCTAGTGCATGGTGTCGTGCACGACCTCGAGCTTGTTGCCGTCGGGATCGAGCAGGACCGCGCCGTAGTAGTCCGGGGCGATGTCCGGGTGTGGGCCGGCCGCCCGCAGCGGGGTCGCGCCGCGGGCCAGCGCCTGGGCGTACACCGCGTCGACCGTCTCGCGGCTGTTGGCGGTGAAGGCGATGTGGGCGCCCTGCCCGGCCACCGGCCCCTCGGCGACCGGGTAGAGGAAGAAGGCCGAGCCGACCTCCGGCCGCCCGTAACCCAGCTCGCCCGGCTTCTCCGACAGCAGCCCGGCGCCCAGCGGCCCGAAGAAGGCGTCGTAGAACCGCCGCCCAGCGGCGAGGTCGCGGACCCCGACCGACAGGTGATCAAACATGCCATGGCCCTCCTGAAGCTCCGCCGTGAGGTGGGCGCCCGCGGCCTCGTTTTCAACGATTCAAACGCTTGTTTGACGCAGCGTCACCATGTCATGGTGAGTACGACGCCGAAGCCCTTTCGGCGTCCTGCGTTCTCAGGGCGGGGTGAAACTCCCCACCGGCGGTAATGTCCTCCAAGCCTCGGCGAAGGAGGAACGAGCCCGCGGGCGCCCTCCGGAGCCTCGGCGAAGGAGGGGACGAGCAGACCCGGTGTGATCCCGGGGCCGACGGTCATAGTCCGGTTATGAGAACTGTCGTCGCGTGACGGGCGGACTCCGCCCGCGCGCTTCGGCGTCTCCCTGAGTCGTGGTCCCTCGAACCCGGTCAGGGAGAGAACCATGACCCAAGTCGCTTATGAACTGCCCACCGCCAACGGCGCCTACCGCGCCGCGCGCATCGCCTTCGTCCACTCGCTGTGGCACGCCGACATCGTCCGCGAGGCCCACGCGGGCTTCATGGAGGAGATCACCGTCCTCGGCTTCCCGCCCGGCGCAGTCGATCTCTTCGAGACCCCAGGCGCCTTCGAGATCCCCCTGCACGCCCAGACCCTCGCCCGCACCGGCAAGTACGCGGGCATCGTCGCCGCGGGCTTCGTGGTGGACGGCGGGATCTACCGGCACGAGTTCGTCGCCGAGACGGTGATCCGCGCCCTCATGCAGGTCCAGCTCGCCACTGAGACCCCGATCTTCTCGGTGGTGCTCACCCCGCACCATTTCCACGAGCACGACGTCCACCAGCGCTTCTTCCACGGCCACTTCCGCGTGAAGGGCCAGGAGGCGGCGCGGGCCTGCGCGGGCACGCTGGAAAGCCTCGCCAAACTGGCGGCGGCGTGATGGAGGCGATGATGAACATCCCCGCCGGCTTCGAGCCCCACGATCGCAAGAGCCCGCTGACCGAACCTTGGGAGCCGCTCTACCGCCGCACCAGCGGCGACAGCGTCGTCCTTGGCCTGCGCGCCGCCGACCCCCACACGAACAGCCGCGGCTTCGTGCACGGCGGCCTGATCTCGGCGCTCGCCGACAACGCCATGGGCCTCTCCTGCGCCCGTCGGCTGGGCCTTGAGACCGGGCTGGTGACGGTGAACCTCAGCGTCGACTTCCTCGGCCTGGCCCACAAGGGCGAGTGGCTGGAGTTCGACACCATGTTCGTGAAGCCGGGCTCCACGCTCTGCTTCGCCCAAGCCTTCGTCACGGCCGACGGACAGCCCTGCGCGCGGGCCAACGCCGTGTTCCGGGTCATCGCGCGGAGGGCGGCGGCATGACCTGCTACATCGTCGGCCGCATCGCCATCCACGACCGCGAGGCCTACGGCCGTTACGCTGCGGGCTTCATGCCCGTGCTGAAGGCGCACGGCGGCAGGCTGATCGTGTCCGAGGAGAACCCCGAGCCCATGGAAGGCGAGTGGGACGGGCGCAAGCTCGTGGTCCTCGCCTTCCCAGACCGGGCAGCCGCGCTCGGCTGGGCCAACTCGCCGGAGTACCGCAAGATCGCCGAAGACCGGTTCGCCGGCTCGGACGCGATCGTCCTGCTTGCGGAGGGCTTCGGCTAGCCCAACGCCAGGACGCGATGGATCCCGACCGCCGCCAGGAAGTCGGGGTCATGGCTGACCACCAGCAAGGCTCCATCGTAGCCGGCGAGCGCCGCCTCGACGGCCGCGATGGAGTCCAGGTCGAGGTGGTTGGTCGGCTCGTCGAGGATCAGCAGCTGCGGCGGCCGCGCGGCCATCAGCACACAGGCCAGCGCCGCCCGCAGCCGCTCTCCCCCGGAGAGCTCCGCCACCGGCTTGTCGGCCGCCACGTTGCGGAAGAGGAAGCGGGCGAGCGCGGCCCGCGCGGCGTTGTCGGACGCCTCCGGGTTGAGCCGCTGGAAGGCCTGGACGAGGGTCTCGTCCGCCCGGAGCAGGGCGGTCTGCTGGTCGAGGAAGGCCGTGGGAACGCCTCGGCGCACCCGTCCCGCGGTGGGGGCGAGTTCGCCGGCGGCCAGCCGGATCAGGGTCGTCTTGCCCCTCCCGTTCGGACCGGTGACCGCCACCCGCTCGGCGCCCACGATCTGCAGCGACACCTCCTGGAGCACCGGGGCGCGGCCAGGCCAGGCGAAGGCCACGTGCTCGAGCGCCAGCACCGGCTTGCCGGTTGGCAGCGCGCAGGACGGCAGGTCGAACGCCAAGGTGCGGACCTGCTCCACCCGCGCGCGGGCCTGCGCCAGCGCCTCGGCCGCCTCGTCGCGAAGCCGCTCGCCGAGCACCTGGCCGCGGCCGGCGCTCTCCTCCGCCCGCCGCTTCAGACCTCCCAGCAGGATCCGTGGGGCCGAGCCCGAGCGGGCGTATCGGCGGCCGGCCGCGTCGCGCCGGGCCTTGCGCTCGGCGACCGCCTGCGTCTCTCGCGCCACTCGCTCGACCGCGCGCCCGGCCTCGTCCAGCGCCCGCTCGGCCACGGCCTCTTCCGCCGCCTTGCGTTCGGCGTAGAGGTCGTACCCCCCGCCGTAGACCTTCGCACCGAGGCTGGTCAGCTCGACGATGCGGTCCATCCGGCGCAGCAGCTCGCGGTCGTGGCTGACCACCACGGCACCGCCCGTCCAGCCGCCCAACACCTCCGCCACCAGGGCCCGGGCCTGGGCGTCGAGGTTGTTGGTCGGCTCGTCCAGCAGCAACAGGTCAGGCTGGGCGGCGACCAGGCCGGCGAGGCTTGCCCGGGTCACCTGTCCCCCGCTCAGGGTGGCCGCGGGGCGCGCCACGTCGAGGCCCGGCAGCCCGACGTCGGCGAAAGCCGCCGCGAGCCGGGGCTCCAGCCCCCAGTCGGCCTCAGCGAAGTCAGCCTCGTCGCCCTCGCCCGCCTCGATGCGGGCGAGCCTGGCGAGCGGTTCGGCGACGCCCAGCAGGTCGGCGACGCTCGCACCCGGCGGCGGTTCCAGAATCTGGCGCAGCACGCCCAGCCGACCGCGGACGGTGACGGTCCCTGACGTGGGCGCGATCTCGCCCAGGACCAGCCGCAGCAGGGTGGTCTTGCCGACTCCGTTGCGGCCGACCAGCCCTGTGCGATCGGCGCCGAAGCTGAGGGTCAGGTTGTCGAGGAGGGTGCGGCCGTCAGGCGCGCGGTAGGTAAGCGAAACGAGAGTGACGAATGCGGGCATCGGAGACCTGAGCGGCGTGGACGTTCGGGACGAGGCAGGTGTCCGTCGCGTGACGCATGGGTCTCAGGCTCCTTCGCAAGGTCGCGCCTTCTACGCCACGAACGCCGTTCCGGCAATTGCCGGGCGCCCTGATCTCGGCCAGTCTCCTCGCGCATGGCTAGCTACCGACGCCGCCTGGAAGGCGACCTGGAGCGCTGGATCGCGGCCGGGCTGGTGCCCGCCGCGAACCGCGAGGCCATCCTGCAGACCGTCGCGGCGGACCGCCGGCTGGACGCAGCGACGGCGCTGTCGGCTATCGGGGCCTTCCTGGCCGGCGCCGCGGTGATCGCCTTCGTCGCGGCCAATTGGTCGGACATCCCGCGCCTCGTCCGCTTCACCTTGGTCCTGGCCGCTTTTTTGGCCGCGGCCGGCGGCGCGGCCTGGGCCGCGCGCCGCGGGCGCGAGGTGACCAAGAACGTGCTGCTGAGCGTCGCCGCCCTCGTGTTCGCCGCGGCCATCGGCCTGACGGGCCAGATCTTCGACATCGCCGGCCGGCCGCAAGACGCCCTGCACGGCGCGGGCCTGGCCGCCGCCGCCCTGGCGCTGGCCGGGCGCTCGTCCTGGACAGCGGCCGCCGCGGTGCTGCTGATCGTCGCCGGCGACGGCTATGGACAGGCGAGCCTGGAGCCGCGGCTGTGGCTCCCCTGGACCCTGGCCGCCGCGCCCGCGGCCGCGGGCCTGTCGCTGCTCTGGCGCTCGGGTCCGCTCGCCCAGGCGGCCGGTTTCGCCGCGCTGCTGGTCGTGCCGCTCGCCGACCTGACCGGCCAGCCGCGCGCGGTCTATCTGCTGTGCGCCCTGCTGTTCACGGCGTTGGCCGCGGGCGCCCGCCTGGTCCGCCCGCGCATGGAAGGGCCTGCGACCGTGCTCTACGGCTGGCTGGTGATCGGCGCGCTAGGATATTTCGCAGCCGCCGGCCTTGGGCTCGACGACACCCGCATCCTTCACCCGGTGGCCTGGCTGGCCCTCTCCGGCGCGGCGGTCGCGCTCGGCCGCCATGATGGCCACGCCGTGGTCACGGCGGCGGGGGTCGTGAGCCTGATCGCAGCCGGCCTCGTCCTGCTCTTTGACCTGGGCGTCGGCCTGCTCACCGCCGCGGCGGTTTTCGCCGGGCTCGCCGTGGCGGCCCTGGTCGTCGCCCTCGCCCTGCGCCGCAGGAGCCCCGCATGACGACCGGTCCGGCCGCGCGTATCCTGGCCACGGCCGTGATCCTGAGCCTGTCCCTTGTCGGCCTGGTGGTCCACGAAGGCGTCGAGCGGAGCCGGGGCGTCGAGGTGGTCCTGCCGATCGCCGCCTACGATCCTCGCAGTCCGCTCTCCGGCCACTACGTCGCCTTTTCGGTCGAAGAGGTTCGGCCGGCCGGCAGCGCCTGCCCGCCCGGCCTCTCCCGGCTTGGCGAAAGCCCTCGACTGGGTTGGGTGGCGCTGCGTCGGGAGGGCGCGGCGCATCGGCTCGCCGGATGGGCCCCCGAGCGCGCTGTCGCCCGGAAGTTCGGCGAGGTCGTGCTGCGCGGGGCGGCCACCTGCATCCCGCTGGACGACGGCGTCCGCCTCCCGCTCGACCTCGGCGTCGACCGCTTCCACGTCGACCAGCGTCAGGCGCAGGCGATCGAGGCCGCCCTGCGCTCCGCGCCCGTTCTCCGGGGGCCAGCCGAGCCCGCGGCGGTGAACGCCGTGGCCGTGCGCGGCTTCGCCGTCCTTTCCGCCGGCCGCGATGGCAAGGCGCGCCTGAAGGCGCTGATCGTCGACGGACGACGCACCGACCTCGCCTGGCTCTAGCGGCTTCCGGACCTGTGTTGCGGTTGCAAGATTGAGCCCGCGGGCGGCCGGGGCGATCTCTCGCGCATGGACGCCGCCCCCGCCCTGCCCCGCCTCGAGACCATCGATTGGATCGCCGCAGCCGCCCAGCTGAACGCTCACGGCTGCGCGCCCCTTCGGGGCCTGTTGGCCCCGGAGACCTGCGCTGGCGTCGCCGGCTGGTACGACCGCCAGGAGCTGTTCCGCAGCACGGTCCACATGGCTCGGCACGGCTTTGGCCAGGGCGAATACCGCTACTTCGCCTATGCGCTGCCGGACCTTGTGACCGAGCTGCGAACCCGCCTCTACCCGCCGCTCGCGCAGATCGCCAATGACTGGAACGCCGCGCTCTCCGTGCACAGCCGATTCCCGGTCAGTCACGCCGAGTTCCTCACCCGCTGCCACGCCGCCGGGCAGACGCGGCCGACACCGCTGCTGCTGCGGTATGAGCCCGGCGACTACAACTGCCTGCACCAGGACCTCTACGGCGAGCACGTCTTCCCGCTGCAGGTCGCCATCCTGCTGGACGAACCCGGCCGTGACTTCGAAGGCGGCGAGTTCGTGCTGACCGAGCAGCGGCCACGCATGCAGTCCCGCGTCGAGGTCGTCCCGCTTCGTCAGGGCGACGCCGTCGTATTCCCGGTTCGGGAGCGGCCAGTCGTCGGCGCCCGCGGGGCTTATCGCGTCAAGCTGCGGCATGGCGTCAGCCGTCTTCGCGCCGGCCGCCGCCATACGCTCGGCCTCATCTTCCACGACGCCGCCTGACCCAGGAGCGACCGATGTCGTACATAGTCTCCGGCCTGCCTCTGGGCGCCTTCCAGCCGCTGTTCGGGCTGGCGGACGCGGCCCTGGCCCAGCGCGGCGTGATCCGCATGAGGGCGGACGCCCGACCGGGGTTCCCATGCCGCATCACCCTCGAGGACGCCGCGCCGGGGGATACCGTGCTGCTGCTGAACTACGAGCATCAGGCCGCCGCCACGCCCTATCGCTCGAGCCACGCGATCTTCGTCAACGAGTCCGCACGAGAGGCCGCGCGGTACGTGGCCTCCGTTCCACCAGCGCTCGCAGTCCGGCCGATGATCTCCCTCCGGGCCTTCGATGAAGCGGGCATGATGGTGGACGCGGCGCTGGCGCCCGGGGCGGAGTGGGACGAAGCCATCCGGCGCCTGCTCGCTGCGCCGGGCGCCGCCTACCTCCATGCGCACAACGCCGGCCGCGGCTGCTACGCCGCCCGGGTGGACCGCGCCTAGCCCAGTGCGAGAGGCGGGGCGCGGCGAGACGCCCCGTCGCCGGGCGCGTCCAGGCGGCCTAGACGGGACGGGAAGAGAGTCATCCGGAGAAGTCTCCTTGCGTATTCTGAAGATCCTGGCGGCGGCCGCAGCCCTTGTCGCCCTGCCCGCCACCGGCGCCCTCGCCCAATCGGGCTCGTTCGCCCTCGGCGCCAACCTCGGCACGCCGGGGGTCGGCGTCGAGGCCCAGTTCCGCGTCAGCGACAGCCTGGTGGTCCGCGGTGGCGCCGACTGGCTGAGCTACAGCCGGGACGAGACCTATTCCGGCGTCGAATACGACGGCAAGCTGAAGGCGGCGACGGCCGGCCTGTTCGCCGACTGGCATCTGGGCGGTTCCGCCTTCCTGGTCTCGGCGGGCGCCTACCTCGGTGATCGCAAGGTCGAGCTCGACGCCCAGCCGGCCGGACCGGTGAATATCGGCGGCGCAACGTTCACGCCGGCTCAGGTGGGCCGCATCGACGGCAAGGCCAAGATGTCCAAGGCGCAGCCGTTCGTGGGTCTCGGCTTCGACAACACCTTCACGAGCGAGGGCGCCTGGGGCTTCCGGGCGCTCGCCGGGGTGTCCTTGTCAAAGGCGCCCGACGTCAGCCTGCGCGCCTCGGGCGGCACGCTGTCGAACGATCCGACCTTCCAGGCGCGTCTGCGGCAGGAAGAGGCCGACCTCCAGGACGACGCCGACGACTTCAAGTACTATCCGATCGTCCAAATCGGCGTCACGCGCCGCTTCTAGGGTCGTCAGGCGCACGGGCGGCTCGACCCCGCCCGTGCGCTGCGGCTACGGTCGCGCTCTTGCCAGAGCTGGAGCCGTCCGTGTCCCCTCGTACCGCCGCACTCGCCGCCGCCCTTATCGCCTGCGCCACCTCCGCGACTGCGCAGGGCCGGTCCGACCGCAGCCTGCACGAGGGGCTGACGGTGCTGGACACCCATTTCGACACGCCCGCCCTGTTCAGCGTCGAGGGCTGGCGGATCATCGACCGGCATGATGTCCGCAAGGACGGCAGCCAGGTCGACTACCCGCGCATGGTGGCGGGCGGCGTCGACGGCGGCGTCTTCGTGGTCTTCACCGCTCAGGGCCCTCGGACCCCCGAGGGCCATGCCGCCGCCCGCGACTTCGCCCTGGTCCGGATCAACGAAATCCGCGAGATGGCCGCCCGCTACCCGGACAAATTCCAGCTGGTGACGACCGCGGCGCAGGCGCGCGCGCTGGCCAATACGCCGAAGAAGTTCGTCTTCATCAGCCTTGAGAACAGCTACCCGCTTGGCCGCGACCTGAGCCTGATGAGGACGTTCCACGCCCTCGGCGCGCGCATGATGAGCCCGGTGCACACCACCAACAACGACCTAGCGGACTCGGCCACGGACAAGTCGGAGCACGGCGGGCTCTCGCCGCTGGGCCGTCAGTGGGTGGCCGAAGCCAACCGGCTCGGCGTGCTGATCGACGCGAGCCATGCCTCCGATGCGGCGACCGAGCAGATGATCGAGCTCTCAAAGGCGCCGATCATCCTCTCTCATACCGGCGCCAAGGCTGTTTTCGACCATCCCCGAAACATCGGCGACGACCTGATGCGCAAGCTTGCCGCCAAAGGCGGGGTCATCCAGCTGAACGCGTTCTCCAACTATATGGTCACCGTGCCGCCGAGCGCCGAACGTGACCGCGAGCTGGCCGAGCTGAACCGCAAGTTCGGCGGGCGGCCGAAGACCGCCGGCCAGATGCAAGCCCTCACCGCCGAGCGGAACGCCATCCTGGCCCGCTACAACACCCCGCGGGCGACCTTCGACGACTTCATGAAGCATCTGCTGCACGCCATCGAGGTGGCGGGGATCGATCACGTGGGCGTCAGCGGCGACTTCGACGGCGGCGGCGGTCTGACCGGGTTCGAGGACATCCTCGACTTCCCGAAAGTGACGGCGGCTCTGCGGGCCAGGGGATATTCCCGGGAAGACATCGCCAAGGTCTGGGGCGGCAACGCCCTGCGGGTGTTCGAGCAGGCCCAGGCCGCGGCGCAAGCAAGCGCCGGTCGCTGAATGTTCGCCCTGCTGCCACCGTTGTGGCAGCAGCCCGCGGCGCCCCGACGCAGGTTCTTTGTTCCGCTTGCGTTCTGGTGTTATCTACGAGTCGGATAACTACATTTGCCAGCTCGCCCGGGGGACCTCTCTGCGGGCGCTCAGTGTTTCCGAGACAAGATGGCCGACCAGACGAACATGATCCGTGTCCGCGGGGCGCGTGAACACAACCTCAAGGACGTGAACGTCGACATCCCGCGCGGCGAGCTCGTCGTGCTGACGGGCCTGTCGGGCTCGGGCAAGAGTTCGCTCGCCTTCGACACCATCTACGCCGAGGGCCAGCGCCGTTACGTGGAGAGCCTGTCCGCCTACGCGCGCCAGTTCCTGGAGCTGATGAGCAAGCCGGACGTGGACCTCATCGAAGGCCTGTCCCCCGCCATCTCGATCGAGCAGAAGACCACCAGCCGCAACCCGCGCTCGACCGTGGGCACGGTCACCGAAATCCACGACTACATGCGCCTGCTCTGGGCGCGTGTCGGCGTACCCTACTCGCCGGCCACTGGCCTGCCGATCGAGAGCCAGACCGTCAGCCAGATGGTCGACAAGCTCACGGCCCTGCCGGAGGGCACCCGCCTTTACCTGCTGGCGCCCGTGGTGCGCGGCCGCAAGGGCGAGTACCGCAAGGAGATCGCCGAGTGGCAGCGGGCCGGGTTCCAGCGCCTGAAGATCGACGGCGAGTACTATCCGATCGAGGACGCGCCGGCGCTCGACAAGAAGTTCAAGCACGACATCGACGTGGTCGTGGACCGGCTGGTCACCAAGGCCGGCCTCGAAGGCCGCTATGCCGACTCCATCGAGACGGCGCTGAAGCTCGCCGACGGAATTGCGGTGGCCGAGTGGGCGGACAAGGATCCGGGCGAGGAAGAGCCCCGCCGGTTGATCTTCTCCGAGAAGTTCGCCTGCCCCGTCTCCGGCTTCACCATCAGCGAGATCGAGCCCAGGCTGTTCTCGTTCAACAACCCCTATGGCGCTTGCCCGGTCTGCGACGGCCTGGGGGCCAAGCTGGCCTTCGACGCCGACATGGTGGTGCCGGACAAGGACCGCAGCCTGCACAAGGGGGCGATCTCGCCCTGGGCGAAGGGGCCTTCGCCGCTCTACACCCAGACGCTGCAGGCGCTGTCGCGGCACTACGGCTTCTCAATGGACGTGCCCTGGCACAAGCTGCCGGACAGCGCCAAGCAGGTCATCCTGCATGGCTCGGGCGGCGAGAAGATCCGCTTCATCTATGACGACAACGCCCGCAAGTACGAGGTCAACAAGACCTTCGAGGGCGTGCTGCCGAATCTCGAGCGCCGCTGGCGCGAGACGGACAGCTCGTGGGTCCGCGAAGAGCTCGGCCGCTACCAGTCCGAGACGCCGTGCGAGGCCTGCGCCGGCTATCGCCTGAAGCCCGAAGCCCTGGCGGTGAAGATCGCCGGCAAGCACATCGGCGAGGTCAGCCACCTGTCGATCCGCCACGCCGGCGAGTGGTTCGAGGGCCTGAGCGGCGCCCTCAGCGACAAGCAGATGGAAATCGCCCGCCGGATCCTGAAGGAGATCAACGACCGGCTGCGTTTCTTGGTGAACGTCGGCCTGGACTACCTGAACCTGTCACGGGCTTCCGGCACCCTGTCGGGCGGCGAGAGCCAGCGGATCCGCCTGGCCAGCCAGATCGGCTCGGGCCTCACCGGCGTGCTCTACGTGCTGGACGAGCCCTCCATCGGCCTCCACCAGCGCGACAACACCCGCCTGCTCACCTCCCTGAAGGGGCTGCGCGACCTCGGCAACTCGGTCCTGGTGGTCGAGCACGACGAGGAGGCCATCCTCACGGCCGACTACGTCATCGACATGGGCCCGGCGGCCGGCGTGCACGGCGGCGAGATCATCGCCCAGGGCAAGCCCGACGAGGTGATGGCCAACCCCAGGAGCCTCACCGGCCAGTACCTGTCTGGCGCCCGGGAGATCGAGGTGCCGGAGGACCGTCGCCCGATCTCCAAAAAGAAGGTCATCCGGGTCGTCGGCGCCACCGGCAACAACCTGAAGAACATCACCGCCGAGATCCCGGTGGGCACCTTCACCTGCATCACCGGGGTGTCCGGGGGCGGCAAGTCCACGTTCACGATCGAAACGCTCTACAAGGCCGCCGCCCGCCGGCTGCACAACGCCTCGGACGCGCCGGCTCCCCACGACCGGATCGAGGGCCTGGAGAACTTCGACAAGGTCATCGACATCGACCAAAGCCCGATCGGGCGCACGCCGCGGTCGAATCCGGCCACCTACACCGGCGCCTTCCAACCGATCCGCGACTGGTTCGCGGGCCTGCCGGAAGCCAAGGCGCGGGGCTACGGCCCGGGCCGGTTCTCGTTCAACGTCAAGGGCGGCCGCTGCGAGGCCTGCCAGGGCGACGGCCTGATCAAGATCGAGATGCACTTCCTGCCGGACGTCTACGTCACCTGCGACGTCTGCCATGGTCATCGCTACAACCGCGAGACCCTGGAGATCATGTTCAAGGGGAAGAACATCGCCGACGTGCTCGACATGACGGTCGAGGAAGCGGCCGAGTTCTTCAAGGCGGTGCCGCCGATCCGCGAGAAGATGGAGACCCTGAAGCGGGTGGGCCTCGGCTATGTGAAGGTGGGCCAGCAGGCCACCACCCTGTCCGGCGGCGAGGCCCAGCGGGTGAAGCTCTCCAAGGAGCTGTCCCGCCGCGCCACGGGGAAGACGCTCTACATCCTCGACGAGCCGACCACCGGCCTGCACTTCGAGGATGTGAAAAAGCTGCTGGAGGTGCTCCACGAGCTGGCGGACCAGGGCAACACGGTGGTGGTGATCGAGCACAACCTCGACGTCATCAAGACCGCCGACTGGCTGGTGGACTTCGGTCCGGAAGGCGGCGACGGCGGCGGCGAGATCGTCGCCCAGGGCGCCCCCGAGCAGGTCGCCGAGAACCCGCGCAGCTGGACGGGCCGCTACCTGCACGAACTGCTGGAGCGCCACCGCCAACGTCGCGGCGCCCGCAAGAAGAAGCTGGCGCGCGCCTAGGCGAAGTTCCGCGCCAGAACTTCCATGGGCATGGGCCCGGCGGCGAGCACGGCCTCGTGCCAGTCCCGCACGTCGAACGCGGCGCCCAGGCGGCGCCGCGCCGCCTCCCGCGTGTTGAGCAGCTCCAGGCGTCCGACCATGAAGGCGCAGGCCTGGCCGGGGTAGACACAGTAGCGGTCGATCTCCCGCTGGGCGGAAGCCGGCTGCTCGCCGGCGTTCTCCACCATCCAGCGTGTGGCCTGCGCCCGCGACCAGCGCTTGTGGTGGATGCCGGTGTCCACCACGATCCGCGCGGCCCGGAAGAGCGCCGACTGCAGGGCCCCGATCTCGCCGAACGGGTCGTTCTCGTAGGCGCCGATCTCCACGGCCACCTGCTCTGCGTAGAGGGCCCAGCCCTCCACGTAGGCCGAGTACTGGGCGAACTGCTTGTAGAGCGGCTGGTCGGCGCCGCCCGCTCGACGGAACACCGCGTGCTGCAGGTGATGGCCAGGGTCACCCTCGTGATGCAGCAGGGTCTTCAGCCGCCAGGTGGGCCACTCGGCCGTGGTCTTCAGGTTGATGGAGATGATGCCGGGCCGGGAGCCGTCCGCCGGGGGACCGTCGTAATAGGCGCCCGGCGCCCCCGCCTCGATGGCGACGGGGATCCGGTCAACCGTGACGTCCCGGTCCGGCAGGGTGCGGAAGGCCCGCGGCAGCAGCCCATACAGCCGGGGGAGGTGCTCGCGTGCGAACTGCAGGATCTCGGCGCGTCCAGCGTCAGTTTCCGGCTTCAGCTGGCGCGGGTCGCGATCCAGCGCCTGGATGCGCGCGCCGACCGGGCCCTGGGTAAGCCCCTGGGCGCGGAGCCGGAGGTCAAGCTCCGCCCGCAGCGCCTCGAAGGTCTCGAGCCCGAGGCGGTGCATCGCTTCCGGGGACGTCGCCACCGTGGTGTTGGAGCGCAGCGCCAGAGCGTACCAGGCGTCACCATCGGGAAGGCGCCAGACGCCAGCCTCGCCCGAGGCAGCCGGTCGAAGCGCCTGGAGCGCGGCCATCTGCCGATCCAGGGCAGGGATCACCTGCCGTTCCACGGTGGCGCCCGCGGCGGCGGGCACGTCGCCCAGGCCCGCCTGAGTGGCGCGGCGGGCCGGCGACTCCAGGAGGCTCTGAGCGGCGCTGGCGCGGAGGTCAGACAGCTGGCGAAGGGTGCGGTCGAGCACGAAATCCGGCGGCGCCACGCCCGTCGCGGCATCCGCCCTGATGCTCGCCACCTCCCCGTCCAGCACGGTGGCGAACGCCGCAAGACGCGCGAGGTAGAGATCGGCGTCCTCCCGGGTGGACATCGGCGAGCGAGCGAACGCCTGCGGCTGCCAGTAGTAGGCGCCTGCCATCTGATTGACGACGTAGGGTCCCGGCCGCAGGGCGTGGTCCTGAAAGCCGTAGCGGGCGCCCACCTCGGCCAACATCTCATAGGCGAACGCAGCGGTGTCGTAGTCCATCCGGCGGGTCGGACTGAGCGCGGCAGGCTGGAGGCGGGCAAGCTCTGACCGCCAACGACGCGCGGCGCTCACTTGCGCAGCCTTGCCCGCGGGCGACCGGTCGTCCAGCCGGCCGCGGGCCGCCCGACCTCGCGCGTCGCTCAGGATCGAGGCGGCGGCCTCGGGCGACAGGGCCAGGTGCTCGTCCATGTGGCGCGAGAGCAGCTGGACCAGCGCAGCATCCTGCGCGCCGCGCGCAATGGCCGGGCCCGCCAGGGCGGCTGCGCCGCCGCCGATGAGGAGTGCGCGGCGGCTGAACATGAGCTTACTCCGGACCTAGGCGCGCAGGGGCGATCGCCCTAGCCTAGCTGCCAAGAACATCAGAGGGGAGCAACCCAGTGATCCTTTACGGCGCGCCGATGCCGGCTCCGAACCCGCGCCGGGTGCGCATCTTCCTGGCCGAGAAGGGCGTCGACCTGCCTGAGACGCCGCTCAACCTGATGAAGCGGGAGCACAAGAGCCCCGAGCACCGGGCGCGAAACTCGCTGGGCCAGGTGCCCACGCTCGTTCTGGACGACGGGACCGCCATTTCCGAGACGGTCGCCATCTGCCGCTACTTCGAGGAGGTCCAGCCCGATCCGCCCCTCTTCGGGACGACGCCCGTGGAGAAGGCGCTGGTGGACATGTGGGTTCGGCGGATGGAGTTCACGGTGATGGGCCCGGTCGGCGCCTTCTGGCGGCACGCCCATCCGTTCACCGCCTCTGTGATCACCCAGTACAAGGACTTCGGCGAGTCGAACCGCGAGGCTTACGCCGGCGCCTTGAAGTGGCTGGACCGGGAGCTGGGGGAGCGGCCGTTCGTGGCGGGCGCCACCTACACGATGGCTGACATCTGCGCCCTGACGACGGTCGACTTCGCCACCTGGATCGGCCTGCCTGTCCCCGAAGAGCTGGCGAGCGTAGGGGCGTGGCACGCGCGGGTCTCCGCGCGGCCGAGCGCTCAGGCCTGAGACTGCGCCGTGAAGGCGCGATAGGCCGCCACCAGCGGCGTCTGGCTGATCACCCAGAGCACCGGGGCGAACAGGAAGTCGATGACCAGCTGGGCGATGTAGAAGCCAGGCCGCTCCTGCATGGCCTCGGCATCGGCGCGCAGAAGCAGGCCAAGGTCGTCCCAACCCGAGACGGCGCCGGAAACGATCGCCAGCAACAGCCAGGCCAGGATCAGGATCATCGCCAGGAAGCAGCCGGCCAAGACAGCCATGCCAAGCAATGACCAGGCGTGGCCCCGGGTGAGCCGCCAGGAGGCGGCGAAGCCGATCTTGCGTTCCGCCACCGTGATCGGCCCGGCCAGCGACAGGCGCAGGGCGATCCAGATCTGCAGCGCCAGCAGAACAAGCACCGCGGGAATCCCGAACATCGGCCCGCCGGCTCGTGCCGACAGTCCGGTGACCGCGAACGCGGTGGCGGATACGATCAGCAGGATCCCCAGCGTGCCCAGCCAGACCGCACCGAGGCGCAGCTCGTCACGCCCAAGCCGCAAGTGGAACAGCCCGGGCGGATCGTCCCGCAACAGCATGCGGAACAGGGCCGCCACGATCACCACCGGCAAGGCCAGCATGGCCAGCGCCAAGACGATGGCGGCGATCGCACCGCCCGCCGCGCCGGCTCCGGCCGCGTTGGCCGCCGAGGCGAAGGCGGCGATGGCGACAAGGACGCCGGCCAGGACGCAGGCCGCGATGAGGCCGAGCAGGTTGAAGAGGGCCCAGCCCAGCACCACCCGCCAGCTCCGGCCAAGGACGCGGAAGCCTTCGACGGCGGCGTCACTGGCCGAGAACCGGCTCACCGGTGCGTCACCGGCTGGCCGGTGATCTGCTGATAGGCCACCGCGAAAGGCGCGTAGATCATCACGATCTGCAGGACGTAGAGCAGGAACTGCATGACCACGGTGGCCACCCCGGCGACCACGGTGATGACGCTCAACTGCCCCTCCAGCGCTTCGCGCCCGCCGGCCATCCAGACGACCGCGGCGCCTGCGAGGCTGATCACCAGCCAGATCATCACATAGAAGATGGCCGCCAGCAGCATCATGCCCAGCAGCGGCCACATCCGGCCGCGGGTCATCGCCCACGCCTCGCCAAATGCAACCCTGCGGCTGGCGAAGGTCATCGGCGTCACCATGGACAGCCGCGCCCCCAGCCAGGCGGTCAGCGCGAGGACCACCACAAGCAGGAGGATGGAAAACAGCGAGCCGGTCTCCCGCACGAGCGTCAGCGCCACGATGGCTGCAAACAGGCACACGAAGCCGATGGAGAACAGCAGGAGGTTGACGGCCGTCAGCCGGAACTCGTCCGAGCCCACCCGCAGATGGGCGAGGCCGGGCTCCTCCGGGCGCATGACCAGGCGATAGATGCCGGCGATCAGAACCGACATCAGTGTGGCTACGACCAGCAGGACGAGCAGGAACGCCGGCCAGGACTCCGTCAGGATCGAGGCGACTGCGTCGACCTTTTCGGAAGCATCGACCAGCCGCATGGCCTCAGCGAAACGTGGTCCCAAAGCCACGCCCATAAGTCCGCCGATCACCAGGATGCCCAGAAAATAGACCCCCGCCCAGGCCAGCATGGTGCCGGGTCGCGAGCGGATCAGGCGGAAGCCCTCCAGAGCGGCTTCACTCGCCGAAAACTGGTTCATTCTCGTCCCTTGGCCGGACACGTTCAGGTAAACGAGTCGCCGGCCCTCCGGCTGCAACCTGTTCTCCGCCGCACGCCCGCGCAAGGCCCCGCTCGCGAAGGGGGACGATCGTTGCTAGTTAGCCACGCATGACGACAGCCCCTGTACACGTGGTCGGCGGCGGACTGGCCGGATCGGAAGCCGCCTGGCAGATCGCAGAATCCGGCGTGCCGGTGATCCTCCACGAGATGCGTCCGGTCCGCGGCACCGACGCGCACCAGACGGATCGCCTTGCCGAACTGGTCTGCTCCAACTCCTTCCGCGCCGATGACTGGTCCGGGAATGCGGTCGGCCTGCTGCACGCGGAGATGCGCCGGCTGGGCTCGATCATCATGGCCTGTGGGGACGCCCACCAGGTCCCGGCCGGCGGGGCGCTGGCCGTGGACCGCGAGGGCTTCTCGGAAGCCGTCACGGCCCGACTGCAGGCCCATCCCCTGGTGACGATCGCCCGAGAGGAAGTCGCCGGTCTTCCGCCGGCCGACTGGGACAGTGTCGTGGTGGCGACGGGTCCCCTCACCTCACCGGCCTTGGCGGATGCGATCCTTGAGCTCACCGGAGAAGGCCAGCTGTCCTTCTTCGACGCCATCGCCCCGATCGTGAACTTCGAGTCCATCGACATGTCGGTGGCCTGGCGCCAGTCGCGCTACGACAAGGAAGGGCCCGGCGGCGACGCGGCGGCCTACATCAACTGCCCGCTCGATCGGGAGCAGTATGACGCCTTCATCGACGCACTGCTGGCGGGACCGAAGTCCGAGTTCAAGGACTGGGAGCATGTCCCCTATTTCGACGGCTGTCTGCCGATCGAGGTGATGGCGGAACGGGGGCGCGAGACCTTGCGCCATGGGCCGATGAAGCCCGTCGGACTTACCAACGCCCACAAGCCGGACCAGAAGCCCTGGGCGGTCGTGCAACTGCGACAGGACAATGCGCTGGGCACCCTGTGGAACATGGTGGGCTTCCAGACCAAGCTGAAGCACGGCGCCCAGACCGAGATCTTTCGGATGATCCCCGGGCTCGAGAAGGCGGTGTTCGCCAGGCTTGGGGGCCTGCACCGCAACACCTTCCTGAACTCGCCCCGGCTGCTGGACCGCCAGCTCCGCCTGAAGGCGCAGCCGAGGCTGCGGTTCGCTGGCCAGGTCACTGGGGTCGAGGGCTATGTGGAGAGCGCCGCTGTCGGGCTCCTGGCTGGCCGCCTGGCGGCCGCCGAGCGGCTCGGCCGGCCGATCGAAGCCCCGCCGGCGACCACAGCGCTGGGCGCGCTGGTGAACCACATCACCGGAGGCCACCTCGACGGGGGCTCCGGCTCATTCCAGCCGATGAACATCAACTACGGTCTGCTGCCGCCCCTGGAAGCCCCCAAACGGGATGCTGAAGGCAAGCGGCTGCCGAACAAGGAGCGTGGTCGGGCCAAGAAGCGGTTGATGGGCGAGCGCGCCCTGGCGGACCTGGACGCCTGGCGCACCGGCGCACCGGTCCTGGAGGCCGCGGAGTAGTCAGAGCCGCCCGCGCGCGACCGCCCAGGTGAGCCGAAGGCGGCGGGTGAGCTCCGAACCGCCATGTCCGATCAGGGCGGCGTGAGCGACCGCCGGGAAGGCTGCGACGCTGACGGTCGTTACGCCCTGCCGGGCGCGGACGAGCAGCGTGTGGGCCGCTGGCGCCAAGGCCGCTTCGGTCCGCGCGCGGCGGGCCAGGGCCCAGGCGGACCCGGCTTCGCGGGCTCTCGTCGGCTCGCCGGCTGGATCCAGGATCATCGCAGCCAGCTCGGCCGCGCGCCCCCCGGTGTCTCCCGCCCAGGCCACAGCCTCGTCCACCGACAGGGGGCTCGGGTCGAGTTCGCGGTAACGCGCATCGAGCATGGCCTCGAGCGGGGCCCGCGGCAGGGCGTGGCGCCGGACCGCAGTCGCGAGGGCCTGGGCGCCGGGGTGTCGCCGCACCGGCCGGTTCTCGAAGATCTCATCCAGCACCTCGCCCCACCAAGCGAGACGGATCTCGCCCAGCAGGGGGTTTGAGGCCACCTTCGGCGCGCGGGCGAGCTCGTGGTCGAAGGCATAGATCGCGATGACGTCAGCCCGAGCTGCAGCGTCACCGATGAACCGGCTGGAGAGCCAGCGGTCGGGATCGACGCGGCGGACCATCTGGTCCAGCTCGCCGGCCTGGGTTGAGAGAAGGTCCTCGCTCATCCTCGCTCCAACGAAAAAGGCCCGCCCCGAGGGGCGGGCCTCTCCGCAGATTTGGTCGGGCTCAGCCGTAGACCGTCTGGGTCATGGTCATGGAGGTGAGCATCGGGATCGAGAGCAACAGATTGGTGCGCGAGAACAGCATGGCGGTCCGGCCGGCCTTCGCCTTCGCGTCGGCGTCCGCGTCCACGATCCCGAGCGCGATCTTCTGGTTCGGCCAGATGAACGCCCAGACGTTGATGAACATGATGATCGCCAGCCACATGCCGAGGCCGAGCAGGGTGAAGCGGTCGTCGCCGGCCGAATAGCCGCCGAACAGGCCGAAGGTCAGCGCTTCATGGGCGTAATCCGCGCCGCGGCTGTAAGCGAGGAGCAGGCCCATCAGCACGGTGAGCAGCGCGCCCCACCGGAACCAGAACAGCGCCTCGGGCGCGATGTACTTCGAGATGCCCGGCTTCAGTTCGGCCGGGACCTCCGGCATTTTCCGGATCTGGACGAAGTTGAAGTAGTAGAGCAACCCGATCCACAGGATGCCGAAGAAGGTGTGCAGCCAGCGGAAAACGGCCTGCCAGAAGGTCGCGTCGAGACCCTGCGGGCCCTGCGAATAGGCAGCGACCATGATCAGCGCGAGGATCACGCTGACGATCATGGTGTTGCGGAAATTTGAAAGCAGCCCAGCCATCTTGTAGCCCTCGAATCCTACCTGGAGCGTCAGGTATAGGGTCGTTTTGCCGCAGGCGCAAAGCGGCCGCTGCGGAAGGATGTGGCCTAGACCGCGATCAGCGCGGCCGCGAGGCGGCGGCCTTCAGCGGTCAGCACGTTGTAGAGCCGGGCTGCCGACGGCGTGTCCATGAACTCCAGGCCGATGCCGGCGCCCTGCAGCGCCTCGCGCACGGTCCGCGGCGGCGGAGCGTTGCGTGGACCAACGCCCAACAGCAGGAATTCGACCTCGGCGCGTCCGGCGGCCAGCACCGGCTCAAGGCTCGCCACGTCGAGCCCGCCCAGCGTCGCCACCTCCCACCGGCGCGCCTCGTCGCGCAGGATCAGCAGCGACCCCTCATGCCGCTCCCCCGAGAGGCGGAAGCCGCCGCCGCCGTAGGCGTCGATTGTGGGCGCATCGCGGGCCACGGCCAGTCTGCCGTTACGGCCGGACGTCGGCCGGCTTCAGCGGCTGGGCCTCTTCCTCGCCGCGCTTGACGCCCCAAAGCAGGATCACAGGCGCTGCGACGTAGATCGAAGAGTAGGTGCCGATGATGATGCCGAACACCAGCACCATTGACATCCCAAACAGGGTCGGACCGCCGAACACAGCAAGGCCGGCGAGCGCCAGCACCGCCGTCACGCCGGTGATGATCGTGCGCGACAAGGTCTCGTTGATGGAGATGTCAATAATCTCACGCAAGGGCATGCGCTTATACTTGCGCAGGTTCTCGCGCAGGCGGTCGAAGACCACCACCGTGTCGTTCATTGAGTAGCCGATGACGGTGAGGATGGCGGCCACCGTCGTCAGGCTGAACTCCAGCCGGAAGAAGGCGATGACGCCGAAGGTGAGGATCACGTCGTGGAACAGCGCGACGACCGCGCCAATGCCGAACTGCAGTTCGAACCTGAACCAGATGTAGACCAGCATCAGCAGGATCGCGAGGCCCAGCGCCATAAGGCCGCTGGTGAACAGCTCGCCGGAAACCTTCGCCCCGACCACGTCCGGCGAATCGAAGGTGACTTGCCCCAGCGCGCGGGCCAGGGCCGCCTCGACCTGCTGCACGACCTGATCCGGGTGAGCGCCGGGAGGGGCCTGGTAGCGCACCATGGCGGCGGTGCCGTCTCCGAAGCCCTGCACCTGCGGGTCGCCGAGATTCAGGCCCTCCATGGCGGTGCGGGCGGCGCCGAGGTCCACCTGCTTCGGCGCGGTGGACAGCTCGATCACCGTGCCTCCGGTGAAGTCGATGCCGCAGTTCAGGCCGCCGCAGGGAGGCTCGAACGGCATCAACGCACGGGCGAGCGAGGCGATGACCGCCAGCGCCGAGAGGAGAGCGGCGAATTTGGCGAAGCGGACGAACTCGAAGTTCGTCTTCACGGGCAGGATCTTGATCAGGGGCCACATGGGTCAGGCCCTCCCTAGGCGATCGGCAGGGACTTCGGCCGGGCGGTGCGGAACCACACGGCCAGGAGCACCTGGGTGATGAGGACGGCGGTGAACACCGAGGTGATCACGCCGATGGAGAGGGTCCAGGCGAAGCCCTTCACCGGGCCGGCCCCGAACTGGAACATCAGCAGCGCCGCCAGCAGGCTGGTGAGGTTGGCGTCGATGATGGTGCTCATGGCCCGGGAGAAGCCCGCGTCCATGGCCGAGATCACCGAACGGCCCGCTCGGACCTCGTCACGCATGCGTTCGTAGATCAGCACGTTGGCGTCGACGGCCACCGCCAGGGTCAGGATCAGGCCGGCGATGCCGGGCAATGTGAGCGTCGCCTGGGTCAGGCTCATGGCGGCGACGATCAGCAGTCCGTTGACCAGCAGCGCCGCGATGGCGATGCCGCCGAACAGCAGCCCGTAGGCCAGGATCATGAAGGCCACGATCGCCACGAAAGCCACGCCCGTGGACACCTGGCCCGCCTTGATCGAGTCGGCGCCGAGTTCGGCGCTCACCGTCCGCTGTTCCTCGACGTTCAGCGGCGCCGGCAGGGCGCCCGCCCGGAGCAGCAGGGCGAGATCGTTGGCGGTCTCGGTGGTGAAGTTGCCTTCGATGAAGCCCGAGCCCCCGGTGATGGCGCTTTGGATGACGGGCGCGGAGATCACCTTGCGGTCGAGCACGATGGCGAACCGCTTGCCGATGTTCTGGCTGGTCACGTCGCCAAAGCGGCGTGCGCCCTGGCCGTTGAAGCGGAATTCGACGATCGGTGTCTGGTTCTGCGGATGGAAGCCGGCGTTGGCGTGCACCAGCATCTCGCCGGTCACCACGGAGCGCCGTTTCACCACCACGAACGGTTCGCTCGGATCGTCCTGCGGCAGGAGCTCGGAGCCGGGCGGTATGCGCCCAGCGGCGGCTTCCGCGGGCGTGACCGAGTCATCCACCATCTGGAAGGTGAGCTTGGCTGTCTGGCCGATCACGTCCTTCAGGCGGTCGGGATCGCTTTCGCCAGGGGCCTGAACGACCACCCGGTTGACGCCCTGGCGCGTGATGCTCGGCTCCCGGGTGCCGAGCTCGTCCACGCGTCGGCGGATGATCTCGATGGATTGGTCGACCGCCCGGGCGCTCTCGGCCTCCATCGCCTCGGCGGCGAAGCTCAGGCGAAGCCGCTGGTCGGGCGCAGTAGCGACCACCACATCGCGGCCGCCGGTGGTGCCGGCGAGCGGCGTGCCGACGGAGTTGCGCAAGGCGCGGGCGGCGGCGTCGACCTGGCCCGGATCGGTGATGCGCACGTTTACGCCGCCACCGGTGACACCGAGGTCGGTGAAGGCGATCTCCTCGTTGCGGAGGTTCTGGCGAACGTCCTCGACGAGGTTGGTCAGCCGCTCACGACGCAGCGCGTTGGTGTCGACCTCGAGCAGCAGGTAGGAGCCGCCCTGGAGATCCAGGCCGAGGTTCAGGGTTTGCCGGGGCAAGAAGACCGGCAACCTGGCGCGCATCTCCGCAGGCAGGGCGTTCGGGAGCGCAAACAGGGCGCCGAAGATCACCGCCAGAACGACGAGGAGGACCTTCCAGCGGGAAAGCGTAAGCATCGGAGGGTTCGGCTCAGACCTTGGCGTCGTTCGCGGCCGACGGCTCGCCGCGCGTGCGGACGTCGGCGATCATCGACTTGACCACCTTGACCGTGACGCCGGTGGCGACCTCGAGGCCGACTTCCTTGTCCTCGACCCGAACCACCTTGCCGATCATGCCGGAGGACAGGACCACGGTGTCCCCACGCTTCAGTCCGCCGAGCATCTGCTGGTGCTGCTTCATGCGCCGCTGCTGGGGCCGGATCATCAGGAAGTAGAAGAGCACGACCAGGCCGATGAGCGGCAGGAACTGGATCAGCATGGCCTGCGGATCACCGGCAGGCGCGCCGGCGGCTTGGGCATAGGCAGGGGTGGCGAACATGGCCTCTCCGGAATCGGGCTGGCGGGCGACCCTTAGGCCCCCGTCGAAGTCGGCGGAAGCTATGCGCTGTGTCCCCGTTTTGCAATGGAACGGCCCCGCCGCTATGGCTCCCGGTGATGGACCCCGAGCTGAAATCCGCTCTCGAGCGCATAGCCCAGGCGCTTGAGCGCCTCGCTCCGCCGAACGCCGCTCCGCCGAGCTTCGACGGCGCGCGCCTGTTCCGGCACGATCCCGGAACGGGCGCCTTCCACCCGGCGCCGGATTACCCGCTCGGATTGGATAGCCTCGTGGGCGTGGAGCGGCAGAAGCAGCGCTTCCTGGCCAACCTGCAGCGCTTCGCCGCGGGCTTGCCCTTCAATCACGCGCTGCTTTGGGGCGTTCGCGGAACCGGCAAGAGCTCGCTCGCCAAGGCGGCCTTCATGCAGGTGGCCTCCGATTCGCCGACCCTCAGGCTGGTGGAGGTGGACCGCGACCAGGTCACCGCCCTGCCCGCACTTTTCGACCAGTTACGCCCCAGACCGGAGCGGTTCGTCGTGCTCTGCGATGACCTTTCGTTCGAGGAGGGCGCGCAGGCGGCCAAGGCCTTGAAGTCGGCGCTCGAAGGCGGCGTCTCCGGCCCCCCTGCGAACGTCCTGTTCGTCGCTACCTCGAACCGTCGGCACCTGATGCCGCGCACCAGCACCGAGGACCGCGGCGCCCTGGCCGCCGCCGAGGACGCCGAAGAGGAGGTCAGCGTCTCGGACCGCTTCGGACTGTCGATCGGCTTCCCGCCCATGGACCAAGCCACCTACCTGGCCGCCGTGCAGGGTTACGCCGACCGCTTCGGTCTGGCGTCACCGGAGCTCGATCGCCGCGCCCTTCAATGGGCGCAGCTGCGGGGCGGCCGTTCTGGCCGCGTCGCCTGGCAGTTCATCCGCGACCTGGCCGGGGAGTTGGGCAAGCCCCTCCCCCTCTAGGCGGCCCTACTGGGGCAGCACCAGCTGGGGATCAATGGGACGGGCGCGGTCGAGCGGCGACGGGGCGAAGCGGACCTCGAAGTGCAGCTGCGGCTCGGGCACGCCGCCGGAGGAGCCGGCCAGCCCAATCTGCTGACCCTGGGTGACCTTCTGCGTCATCTTCACGTCCACCCGTGACAGGTGGCCGTAGGCCGTCACCCAGCCATCGGCGTGCTTGATCAGCACGAGGTTGCCGAAGCCCGGCACCTGGTCGCCGGCATAGACCACGTCGCCGGCGGCGGAGGCCCGCACCGGGTCGCCCGTTCGGGCTCTGATGTTCAGGCCGTCGTTGCGCTGGTTGCCCGGCTTGGGCCCGAACCCAGAGACCACGTCGCCCTGCAGCGGCCAGATGAACCGCCCGCGCCCGAGCTGCGAGATTTGGGCGTCGCTGACGGGCCCCGTTATCGTTGGGCCGGCGACCGGCGGCGCGCTAGGCGAGGTGTAGGGCTGCGGACGCGATGGCGTGGACGGCGCCGGCCGAGGCGCCGGCGCAGGGCGCTGCGGCGGCGGGGTCACGGGCCGGCTCCCGGGGGGCGGGCTGTAGGGCTGCGGGCGCGATGGCAGTGGCGGGACCGCCTCCGGGGGCGTGGTGCGGACGGGCGGAAGGCTCGGCGACACGCTGGGCGCAGGTGCGGGCGGGATCGCCCGCGGCGTCTCCTCGACCGGCGCGGGGCGCTCGACCGGAACCCGCGTCGTGGAGGTGATCGGACCGCGGTCGCGGTAGCCCTCGGGAAGGCGGAGCCGCTGGCCGGACTTGATCGTGCCGTTGCGCGGCAGGCCGTTCTCGGATCGCAGTGCCGCCGCGGTCACCGAGAACCTGCGCGCGATCAGGTCGATCGTGTCACCCGAGCCCGCCACATAGGCTTTCTGGGTGCTCGCCGGCCCCTTCAGATCGTCGCCGGGCTGGATGTTCGAGCCCTTCAGCTTGTTGTCCTTGCGGAGCTGCTCGACCGTGGTGTCCAGCTTGCGCGCGATCTCGGTGAGGTTGTCCCCCTTCTTCACCGTGTAGACCACCGGCTTGCCTTCCACGTCGATCACCCGGCCGGTGACGCTGCGGGTCGTGACGGTGCGGGTGGCCGGGGCAGGCTCGGAGACGGCCGGGGGCCGAGACGCGGCGGCGGGCGGCGCCGCTGCCGGCCGCTGGACGGGCGTAGTCGGAGCCGCCGTTCCCCGCGAAGGCGGGGTCGTCGACGGATCGTCAACGGCGACCCGGGTGGTGGTCACCGTCGGGCCGTTGTCGCGGAAGCCCTCGGGAAGGCGCAGGCGCTGGCCGACCTTGAGGGCCGGATTGCGCGGCAGGTCGTTCTCTTCCGACAGCGCGGCAGGCGTGACACCGAAGCGGCGGGCGATCCCGTAGAGGGTGTCTCCCTGCCCCACCACGTAGGCCTTGGCCTCGGTGCTAGGCCCCTTCAGCGTCTGGCCGGGGCGGATGTTCGAGCCCTTGATGCCGTTGTCGTCACGCAGTTGTTCGACCGTGGTGTCGAGCTTTCGCGCGATGCCGATTAGGCTGTCGCCCTTCTTCACCTCGTAGGTGGTCGCCCGGCCCTCCACGTCGACAACGCGGCCAGCGACGCTGCGGGTTGTGACCGTGCGGTACGTGGGCTCGGCGCGGGGCGCGGGCGCGGGCGCGGCGGGCGGCAGTTGTTCCAGCGGCCGCTGCTCCACCGGCGCAGGCCGGGTTTGCGGGAGCGGGGCGTCCTCGACCGCTGGCGGCGCCGGCTGGAAGGGCGGTGCGGCCGGCGGGAGCTCGGCCGTGCGGGTGGGGAAATTCGGGCGCAGGGGCTCGGCCGGCTGGGTGGCGCAGGCGCCGAGCGCGCTGGTGGCCAACAGGGCCAGGACCGTTCGCTGCAGGGAAAGCGTCATCGCCGCTCCGGTGTCGTTTAAGCAGAATCAGTTTCGGGGCGCCGAGGGATAGTGGAGTGGGCCGGACGCCACGGCCAACCCGCAAACCGCCGCAGACTCACAGCTCCTTGGCGACGCCGTCGAGCAGGGGCACGAAGCGGACGTCCAACAGGTCCTCGACCTGGAAGCCGCCCTCCCCGTCGCCGGTGTAGCGGCGCAGGGTCTGGACCGGCCCGCGGCCGATCGGCGCCACAAGAATCCCCGTCGGCTTGAGTTGCGCCAGCAGAGCCTTGGGCTCTCCCGGCGCCGCCGCCGTGACCATAATGCGGTCGAACGGCGCCTGTTCGGGCCAGCCTTCTCCGCCGTCCCCGAACTTGGTGATGATGTTGGTCAGTCCCAGCTGCTTGAAGCGGCCCTCGGCCTCCTTCATCAGCGTCCGGTATCGCTCGATGGTGTAGACCAGCCGGGCGACTTTGGAGAGCACCGCCGTCTGGTAGCCGGAGCCGGTGCCGATCTCGAGCACGCGGTCGCGCCGTTCGATCTGCAGGGCCTGGGTCATCAGGCCGACGATGAAGGGCTGGCTGATCGTCTGGCCGCAGGCGATCGGCAGGGCGGAGTCCTCGAAGGCCCGCTCGCGGAACAGCTCGGGCGTGAAGATTTCGCGCGGCGTCTTCTCGATTGCGTTGAGCACCTTGGCGTCATTCACCCCCTGCTGCTTCAACGCCAGGACCAGGGTCGCCATGCGGATGTCGGCGGGGGTTTCGGGCTTGGCCATGGTCAGGCCCTGGGCGGTGGGCCGCCGAGGCGGCTCTTCAGGGCGTTCACCGTAGCCATGTGCGACAGGTCGATATGCAGCGGGGTCACCGAGATGCGGCCTTCGTAGAGGGCCCTGAGATCGGTGCCCTGGGCGGGCTTGGATGGGGTCTGCCGGAAGCCGACCCAGTAGTACTCGCGCCCGCGCAGGTCCATGCGCTTCTCGGCATGACGGACGTGCACGTCGCGAAAGCCCTGGCGCGTGACCTCGACCTCTCCGACCTGATCCGGCGGCAGGTTCGGGAAGTTCACGTTCATGACGACGTCGTCCGGCCAGCCCAGCTCCACCAGGCGCTTCACGATCCCGGGGCCGAACACCTCGGCCGGCTCGAAGAACTCGTCCCGCGCGTCGTAGCCGCCCATCTGCGAGAGCGCGATGCCCGGCACGCCGAGCGCCATGGCCTCGATGGCGCCGGCCACCGTGCCCGACATGGTGACGTCCTCCGCGAGGTTTGCGCCGCGGTTCACCCCCGACAGCACAAGGTCGGGCTTCGCGCCCTGCACCAGCTCATGGATGCCAAGCATGACGCAGTCCGTGGGTGTGCCGGTGGTGGAGAACCGCCGCTCGTCAAGTTGGCGCACGCGGATCGGATCGGCGAGCGTGAGGGCGCGGCTCGCGCCCGACTGCTCGTACTCGGGCGCGCAAATCCACACATCGTCAGAGATCGCGCGGGCGATCTTCTCCAGCGCCACCAGGCCGGGGGCGTGGATGCCATCGTCGTTGGTGAGGAGGATCCGCAAAGGTCAGGCCTCACCGCCGATATGGGTGAGCCCCGGCAGGTAGCGGTGCAGGGCCTGCGGGAGGGCGATGCGGCCGCCCTCGTCCTGGTAGTTCTCCATGATCGCCACCAGGGTGCGGCCTACGGCGAGGCCGGAGCCGTTGAGGGTGTGGACAAAGCGCGTGCCCTTCTCGCCCGCCTTCTTGGCGCGGGCGTCCATTCGGCGGGCCTGGAAATCCCCGGTGTTCGAGCAGGAGCTGATCTCGCGGTACTTGCCCTGGCTGGGCAGCCAGACCTCGAGGTCATAGGTCTTGCGAGCCCCGAAACCCATGTCGCCGGTGCACAGCAGCATGGTGCGGAACGGCAGCTCCAGGCGCTTCAGCACGGCCTCGGCGCAGCCCACCATCCGCTCGTGCTCCGCCTCGGACTGATCTGGCGCAGTCACGGAGACGAGCTCCACCTTGTAGAACTGGTGCTGGCGGATCATGCCGCGGGTGTCGCGCCCCGAAGCGCCCGCCTCGGAGCGGAAACAGGGGGTCAGCGCCGTGAAACGGAGTGGCAGCTCCTCCTCGGCGACGATCTGCCCCATCACCAGGCTGGTGAGCGGCACCTCCGCGGTGGGGATGAGCCAGCGGCCGTCGGTCGTCTGGAAGAGGTCCTCGGCGAACTTCGGCAGCTTGTCCGTGCCGTAGGCGGCCGCGTCATTGACCATGAGCGGCGGCGAGACCTCCAGGTAGCCATGCTCCTGCGTCTGCAGGTCGAGCATGAACTGGCCAAGCGCACGCTCCAGCCGGGCGAGCTGGCCCTTCAGCACGCTGAAGCGGGCGCCGCTCATGCGGGCGGCGGCCTCGAAGTCGAGCAGGCCCAGCCCCTCGCCCAGATCCACGTGATCCTTGGGCGAGGAGATCGCGAAGGGCTCGCCCCAGCGGCGGACCTCGACGTTCTCGTCCTCATCGGCTCCGACGGGCACGTCCGGCGCAGGGATGTTCGGCAGGGTCTCGAGCACGCCGCGGAGATCCTCGCCGACCGTGCGCTCGACTTCCGCCTGCTCTTCAAGGGTGCGTTTCAGCGTCTCCACGTGCGCCATCAGGCGCGTGGCTTCGTCCTCGTTCTTCTGGGCCTTCGCCTGGCCGATCTTCTTGGAGGTCTCGTTCCGTTCGGCCTGGGCGGCCTGCAGGCTGGTCTGGGCGGCGCGCAGGCGCCCGTCCAGGTCGAGGATCCGGCCCACAAGCTCGTCGCCGGACAGCCCCTTCGACGCCCACGCCTTGCGGTAGAGCTCGGGGTTCTCGCGAATGGCTCGGATGTCGTGCATGGCGGCCGCTTGAAGGGAGTAGGCGGTCTTCCTAGTGCGCGTCGGCGGGCGGGCCAAGGCCCTAGACGGCCACCACGTCCCGGCCCGCCTCATCGCGCCGACGGCGGCCTTCGATCAGCCGGACGCACCAGATCGAGAGCTCGTACAGCAGGATGATCGGCACCGCGAGCATGGTCTGGCTGATCGGATCCGGCGGGGTGACGATGGCGGCGACCACAAAAACCGCCACCACGGCGTAGCGCCAGCCGGCCCGCAGCATCTTCGAGGTGACCAAGCCTGCGGCGCCGAGCAGGGTCAGCACCACGGGGAGCTGGAAGCAGAGCCCGAACGCCAGCAACAGGGTGGTGACGAGGGTCAGGTAGTCCGACACCTTGGGCAGCATCTGCACGGCGATGCCGCCCGCGCCGACCATCTGCTGGTTCAGCGAGAACGACAGAACGAACGGCAGGATGACGAAGTAGACGAGCGCGCCGCCCAGGGCGAACAGCACAGGCGCGGCGAGGAGGAACGGGATGAAGGCCTTGCGCTCGCGCTTGTATAGCCCCGGCGCAACGAACGCGTAGACCTGCCAGGCGAGCACCGGGAACGCCAGGACCACCGCCCCGAAGCCGGCGAGCTTCAGCTGGGTGAAGAAGAACTCCAGCGGGGCGGTGAAGATGAGGCCGAGGTCCTCGCTATTGGCGGTCGGCACCGGCTTCACCCCGATCATCACCAGCAGCAGGTCGAACGGACCCGGATGCTGGCCAGCGTGCTGGGCGGCAAACAGCCGGGCCGCCGTCTCGAACGGGTGGAGCAGGATCTGGAATATCTGCTTGGCGAAGAAGAAGCAGACGCCGAAGGCCAGGACCACGGCGGCGACGCAGATGATCAGCCGCTTGCGCAGCTCCACCAGGTGGTCGAGCAGGGGCGCGCGGCTGGCCTCGATCTCGGCCTCGTCGGGATGAAGGTCGCTCACGGGGCGCCGCCTTCCGCCGCCTTCTTCGCCCGCGGCTTGCGGGCCTTGGCCGGCGCGGCAGCCTCGGCGCCTGCGGCGGGCGCCTTGCGGGCCCGAGGCTTGCGAGCCGGTGCAGCCTCCGGAACCGGGGCGACCGCCGGCTCGGACTCCGGCGCGGTCGGCGGCGGCTCCCACTGGTGGCTCATGGGCGGGTGCAGCTGGACGCCGACATCGTTGAGGCTGGCGTTGATGTCGTCGAACGCCTGGTTGACGTCAGCGGTGGGGGCGCCGGCGAACTGGCCGCGGCGCATGGCTTCCACCTCCTTGCGCAGCTCGTCGAGCTCGGACTGGCGGGCCATCTCGTCGAAGCTGGCGCGGAACTCGCTCGCCATGCCGCGCAGCTTGGCCACGAACTGGCCAAGCTTGCGGAGCAGGACCGGCAGGTCCTTGGGGCCGACCACGATCAGCGCCACGATGGCGATGACGAGGTATTCGGTGACGCCGACGTCAGGGAGCATGCCGGAGGCCTAGACGGGAACGCCGGCCGCGATCAAGCGCGCCGGCGTCCGAAGTTCAGCAAAGCGCGTGGCCGGTCAGCCGCGCGTGGTGTCCGTCTCGCGCTCCTTGGGGAGCGGCTTGGCGTCGGCGTGGTGCGTGTCGTCGCCGTCCTTCAGGCCTTCGCGGAACGCCTTGATGCCCTTGGCGGCGTCGCCCATCAGGCCGGAAAGCTTGCCGCGGCCGCCGAACAGCAGCGCCACGACGACCAGCACGATCAGCCAGTGCCAAATGGAAAAAGAGCCCATGATCGGCCAACTCCTTGGTAGGCCCGCCCCCGGCGGGACCTGCTTCTTGCGCTATATAGTCCGTCCGCTTCAGGCGCGCCACGGCCACGCGTGTGGCCTAGCGACCCGGCTCGTCGTCCGCGAGGAAGTCGATGTGGAACTGCGGGGCCTCGCCTTCCAACTCCAGCGGATCCTCGTCGGGTGACGGGGCGTCCGGGTTGGGGACGGTGAAGTCGGGGGGGAGGTCCATGGCGAGCAGGCCGGCCGCCTTCATCTCGGCCATGCCGGGCAAGTCGCCGAGGCTGGCCAAGCCATAGTGCTCCAGGAAGGCGTCGGTGGTGCCGTAGGTGACCGGCCGGCCAGGCGTGCGGCGGCGGCCGCGCATGCGCACCAGGCCAAGCTCCAGCAGGACGTCGAGGGTGCCCTTGCTGGCCTGGACGCCACGCACCGCCTCGATCTCGGCGCGGGTGACTGGCTGGTGGTAGGCGATGATGGCCAGGGTCTCCTGGGCGGCCTTGGAGAGGCGGCGAGGCTCGTCGCGCTCCTCGGTCATCAGCCAGCCGAGGTCCTGGGCGGTCTGGAAGCGCCAGCGGCCGGCGACGGCGACCAGCTCCACGCCCCGCCCGGCGTAGCGGGCCTGCAGGGCGGCGATGGCGGCGGCCACGTCGGCGCCCTCCGGCAGCCGCCGGGCGAGATCCTGGTCGCTCAGCGGACCGGCGGCGGCGAACAGCAGGGCCTCCACCTCCCGCTCGGTCTGGGCGGGGTCGAGGCTCACGGGCGCAGCTCCGCGCGGCGCTTGAGGTAGATGTCGGCGAAGGCTTCCAGTTGGCGAGCCTCGAGCGCGCCTTCCTTGACCAGCTCCAGGCTGGCCGACAGCGTCGAGGCCACGAAGGAGGCGCGACTGGGCCCCTGCCCGCCCGAGCCCAGGGGCGCGACGCCGGTGAGCGGGGTCCAGCGATCAAGGTCGGGCAGCAGCTTGCGCAGCCGGTCGCGAGCGTCTTCCAGCGGATAGGCGGCCGGCGGACGCGGCGTGTAGTGGCGGCTGGTCTCCTTCCGCCGCTGCTCGATGTAGGCGCTCATCAGACCGTAGAGATCGCCTTCGACCTTGGTGGAGGGGATCACCTTGATGGCTTCCGGGTCGCCGCGGCCGAAGATATCGCGGCCGAGCTGGGGCCGTTCCTTCAGCGCCTCCCCGGCCTTGCGCATAGCGTCGAGCTTGGCGAGGCGGAAGGCCAGGCGGGCGGCGATCTCCTCGGCGGGCGCCTCCTCTGGCTTGGCCTTCTCCGGCCGGGGGAGCAGCAAACGGGACTTCAGGTAGGCCAGCCAGGCCGCCATGACGAGGTAGTCGGCGGCGAGCGAGAAGCGCAGCCGCCGGGCCTGCTGAACGAAGATCAGGTACTGCTCGGCCAGCTTCAGGATGGAGAGCTGGAGCAGGTCCACCTTCTGGCTGCGGGCGAGCGCGAGGAGGACGTGCAGCGGGCCTTCGTAGCCCTCGATGTCGATGACCAGGGCCTCGCCGTCCTCGGCCGCCGTAGCGGCGGCGGCGAAGTCGAGGCTGGGCTGGAAGCCGCCGCTCATGCCAGGGCTCCCTGTAAGGCCGCCTCGAAGGACGCGCGGGCCGCGGCGGCCTCGAACGGCTGGGGCAGGCGCAGGCGGGCCAGCGCGGCCTCGGCCCGTTCCGCAGCGCGGCCGGAGAGCGGGCGCAGGCCATGGGCGAGCTCGCGCACCTCGCTCATCCGACCCGTGCCGTGGAGGACGACGTCACAGCCGGCCTCGAACGCGGCGTCGGCGCGGCCGGAGAGCGGGCCGGACAGCGCCTCCATGGCGAGGTCGTCGCTCATCACGAGCCCCTCGAACCCAATGGCGCCGCGGATCACCTCGTCGAAACACCTGCGCGAAGTGGTCGCCGGCCGCTCAGGATCGATGCTGGCGTAGACCACGTGCGCCGTCATCGCCATCGGCAGGTCGGCGAGCTCCCGGAACGGCGCGAAGTCGCGGGCGGCGAGCTCCTCGCGGCCGGCGTCCACCACGGGCAGCTGGCGATGGCTGTCGGCGCGGGCGCGACCGTGGCCCGGCATGTGCTTGAGCACCGGCAGGACACCGCCCTCCAGGAGACCCTCGGCGGCGGCGCGCCCCAGCGCGGCGACCTCCCCCGGGGTCTCGGCGTAGGCGCGATCGCCGATCACCTCGTGCGAGCCCGCCTCCGGGAGGTCGAGGACCGGCAGGCAGTCGACGCTGACGCCCACGGCCGCGAGGTCATGGGCGATGAGCCGGGCGCCCAGGCGGGCGGTCGGCGCGCGCTTGTCCGCCGGCAGCCGTCCGTAGGTGCGGGCGGCCGGATAGCTCGGCCAGTGCGGCGGCTTCAGGCGGGCCACCCGGCCGCCCTCCTGATCGATCAGGACCGGCGCGTCCTCACGGCCGACGGTCGCGCGCAGGTCGTCGGTGAGCCGGCGCAGCTGGTCCGGGGCCTGGATATTGCGCCCGAAGACGATGAAGCCCCACGGCTGGACCTCGCGGAAGAAGGCGGCCTCCTCCGGCGTCAGCGCGGGGCCCGAGCAGCCCAGGATGGCTGCACAGGCGCTCACCGGACGAAGCAGCTCTTCCCAGCCGCCTTGAGGCGGTTGCAGAAGGCGACGGCCTGGGCCCGATCCGCGAAGCCGGTCACCGCCGTGCGGAAGAGCACTGAACCATCGCGCTCAATGCGCTCGACGCTCTTGCCCTTGCCGGCGCCCAGGCCGGGGGCGGCGGCGACCGCCTCGTTCCAGGCCTTGTCGGCGAGCGCCTGCGAGGAGACGGCGCCGATCTGCACCGCGGCGCCGCCGGCGGCCGCCGCCTTGGGTGTGGGAGCCGGCGCCGGCGCCGCCTTGGGAGCCGGCGCAGGGGCGGCGGGGGCGGGCTGCGCCGCCTTCGGGGCCGGGGCCTGGGCCGCGGGCAGGGCCGGACGCAACGGCGAGGCGGTGGTCACCGGCTGCGTCGGCGCGGCGGCCGGCGGAGCGACGACCACGGGAGCCGGCGCCGGGCGGGGCTGCGGCTGTTCCGGCGGAGGCGTGAAGGTGGGCGGCACGGCTTCCGGGGGCTGCCCCGCTTCGGAGCGGTAGATCTGCAGGCCGGCGGCCGGATCCTGCGGCTGCTCCTCGGCGGGGGCCGCGGCCTTCATCTCGGTGACCGGGGCGCCGACGGTCTGCGGCGGCTGGCCCGCCTCCCGGACGCCGGAGCGGTAGAAGATGACGATCGCGACGACGAGGGCGACCAGCACCAAGGCCGAGATGATCAGGGTGAAGGGGATCGGGCGCGCGCCTCGCACCGGCTGGCGCGCGTCGAAGGACAGCGGCGCGTCGGTGGTTGGGGGCGTGTAAGCGCCACGGTCGTGGTCGGACATCGAGGGCTCCGAGGATCACAGGGCGGGACCCGCCGCAGGGCGAATCACGCGTCAGGCCTCAGTCTAGCCAACCCTTACCGGAGGGTGACTGCGGCGCAGGCGCAATTCCTGTGGGCGGCCGCAGGCGGAATTGCGGCGCCTCGCCGGCCTGCCTCAGGCCAGGACGTCCAGGTGGAAGAGCTTGCGATGCTCCTCGATCGCGAAACGGTCGGTCATCCCGGCGATGTAGTCGCAGACCACCCGGGCGCGGCCAGCCTCGTCGCGCGCCTTGGCGCGCTCCCCCCAATCGGCGGGGAGCACGTCCGGCTCGTGCATAAACAACTGGAACATCTCGGCCAGGATTCGCCGGGCCTGGCTGCGAGTGCGGTTGACCTTCCAGTGCCGGTACATGCGCTCCATCAGGAAGGCGCGCAGGGCGGACAGGTCCTCGACCATGTCGCGTGAGAAGGCGACGACCGCGTGATCAAGGTTGCGGACGTCCTCGGCCGACCTCAGGCCCTCGGCCCGGCGGCTGGTCTCGGCCATGACGTCGTCGACCATGGCGCCGATCATCCGGCGGACAGCCTCCAGGCGGATGATCCGCTGGTCACAGTCGGGGAACTCCGTCATGGCGGAGCGCACGTGCGGACCGATCAGCGGCACGTCCAGCAGCTCTTTCAGGAAGAAGAGACCGGCCTCCACCCCGTCGTCCACGTCGTGGTTGTTGTAGGCGATGTCGTCGGCGAGCGCCGCCACCTGGGCCTCGGCCGAGGCCCAGCCGGAGAGCTTGAGGTCGTACTCGGCGTCGAACTCGGCGATGGCGCTCCACGAGGGCTTCTCGAGCTTATCGACCACCGGTCCGTTGTGCTTGATGACGCCTTCCAGGGTCTCCCAGGTGAGGTTGAGCCCCTCGAAGCGCGGGTAGCGGCGCTCCAGCTTGGTGACCACCCGGAAGGTCTGCACGTTGTGGTCGAAGCCGCCGTAGCCCTGCATCTGGACCTGCAGCTCGTCCTCGCCGGCGTGGCCGAAAGGCGGGTGCCCGAGATCGTGGGCCAGCGCGATGGTCTCGGCGAGGTCGGGGTCGAGCCCCATGGCGGTGGCCAGGCTGCGGGCGATCTGCGCCACTTCCAGGCTGTGGGTCAGGCGGGTGCGGAAGTGGTCGCCCTCGTGCGCCACGAAGACCTGGGTCTTCTCCTTCAGGCGACGGAAGGCTGTGGCGTGAATGATGCGGTCGCGGTCCCGGGCAAAGGGCGTGCGGGTGCGGCTCTCGTCTTCGCGGACCTTGCGGCCGCGGCTGGCGGCGGGGTTCTCGGCGAAGGGGGCGCGGGTCGGGAGCGTGGCGGCCATCAAACCATTTCAGATACTGGCCTCTTGGTCGAAGCCGCAGTGGACCTCATATAGGCTAAGCCGGACAAACCTTTAACACCGATGACCACGACCCAACTCAGCGCCCCCGCCACCGCCGACGTGTCGCTCTCCGAGAGCGCCGCGCGCCGGCTGCACGCCCTGAGCGCCGTCGAGGGCCGGCCCGTGATGCTGCGCGTGGCGGTGGAGGGCGGCGGCTGCTCCGGCTTCCAATACCAGTTCGACCTGGTGGAGGCGGCGCAGGACGACGACCTGCGGGTGGAGCGCGACGGGGCCGCAGCCCTGGTGGACGAGGTCTCCCTGCCCTTCCTGAAGGGCTCGGTGATCGACTTCGTGGACGAGCTGGCCGGGGCGGAGTTCCGGATCCGGAACCCGAACGCGAAGAGCAGCTGCGGCTGCGGGGTCAGTTTCTCGATCTAGGATCATAACCCTCCGCCCCCTTCCTCCTCGATGGAGGAAGGGCTGGGGATGGTGGTGTGCGCAGTGAGATGAAGGCTAGGCGCGGGCGGGCTCGGCGCCCACTTGCGCCGTCTACGGCCGTTCGACGCGAACACCACCACCCAACCTTCCTCCATCGAGGAGGAGGGCTTGAGAAGTCGGGAGCGCGCCTACGGCCTGCCCTCTCCACCACCGGCTCTCCGGCTTCGCCTCGGCCGGCGGTCCCCCCTCCCACCTCGTGCGAAACAAAGGGGGTCAGCGCGTCAGGACCGCGCCGAGCTTGTCGAGGAGCCACGACGTGCCGTGTTCGCGGCTGCCGGCGTCGTCGTAGCCGTCGAGGAAGGCGCCCTGTTCGGTCATGACGAGGCGGGTCCCCTGCCCCTGGGCGTGGAACTCGATGGTGGCGAGGGAGACGGAGAGCTTCAGCCCATCCACGTACATGTCGTAGCCATAGATGATCCGGCTGTCGGGGATCACCTCAAAGTAGCGGGCCTGGAAGTCGGAGACCTTGCCGCCGGCGTGCCTGCCCCACAGACGCTCGGCGCCGCCGGAGCGGAAGTCGAGCGAACGCTCGTAGATTTCCGTCCCCTCCGGGCCGTCGAACCAGGCGGCCTTGGCCTCGGCGGTGGCCCAGGCTGCAAAGGCGCGGGCCGGCGGAACCGGATAGATCCGCTCCAGACAGAAGGTGGCGTGAACGACGTTGCGATCGGTCATGCGGGGTCCTTGGGACCGTTGGGATCGGCGGCGAGGTAGTCGCCCAGGCGGTCGAGGCGGTGCGACCAAGCCGTCCGGCGGTCGTGGATCCACTGTTCGGCGCGGCTGAGCGCGGCGGCGTCGAGGTGGCAGGTGCGAACACGCCCGATCTTCTCGGAACGGACCACGCCCGCCGTCTCGAGGACGGCAAGGTGCTGCACGACCGCCGGCAAGCTTATGCGGAACGGCCGGGCCAGGTCGCTCACCGAGGCGGGCCCCCGGCTCAGCCGCTCGACGATCGCCCGGCGGGTGGGGTCGGCGAGCGCCTGGAACAGACCGTCGAGGTCGGCGGTCACGCCGCCTTCCGACCCGGGAACATGTGCATGACCGGTTCGGCCTCGCGCAGCGTGCGGGCGAAGGAGGGGCGGGCCTCCAGCCTGCCGAGATAGGCGCCAAGCACCGGGTGGCTGCCGCGGAACGGCAGGACCTTGTCGGCGTAGAACAGCGACGGCGCCGCGGCGCAGTCCGCCAGGGTGAAGGCGTCGCCAGCGGCCCAGCTGCGGCCGGCGAGCTCCGCCTCCAGATAGTCGTAGCTGCGGGCCAGCAGGGCGTCGGCCATGGCCACCCCCACCGGATCCTCGCCGCCTCGGAAGTTCTCGGCCACGATGCGCGAGGTGGGCTCCATCACGTACTGGTCGAACACGCGGTCCAGCAGCCGTACGCGCAAAGCGGCGTCCACGTCGGCTGGGATGAGGCCGGCCGACGGTGCGTAGCGGGCCTGGACGTACTCGACGATGATGCTGGTCTCGGGAATGGCCCGCCCGGCGGCGGTGTCCTCCAGCACGGGCATCTTGCCCATGGGCCACAGCGCGTAGAAGGCGGCGCGGGACGCCTCGTCCTGCAGGTTCACCGCGCCCAGCTGGAACGGGACCTCCATCTCGTAGAGCGCGATCTTCGCCTTCCAGCAGAACGACGACAGCGGATGCTGGTGGAGGACCAGGGTCATGGGCGCGCCTCACTTAAGTTATGACTTAAGTATCAGCGCGGTCCCGGCGCTGCAAGCCATTGAGCGCCGGGCCGTGGCCCTCTAGCTTCCGCGCCGTCCCTGCCGGAGCCCCGCATGCGCATCGCCACCTGGAACGTGAACTCGGTCAACGCCCGCCTGGAGACGGTGCTGCGCTGGTTCGAGGAGGCGAAGCCCGACGTGGCGTGCCTGCAGGAGCTGAAGTGCATGGACGAGAAGTTTCCCGCCGAACCCTTTGAGCGGCTTGGCTATAATCTCGCCGTCCATGGACAGAAGACCTACAACGGGGTCGCCATCCTCTCGAAGGCGCCTCTGGAGGACGTCCGCCGTGGCCTGCCCTTCCTTCCGGAACATGGGGACGAGACCGACGAACAGGCGCGTTACGTGGAGGCTGTGATCTCCGGCCCCCGGCCGGTCCGCGTCGCCTCGATCTACCTGCCGAACGGCAATCCCATCGGCACCGAGAAGTTCGCCTACAAGCTGCGCTGGATGGAACGGCTGAACGCCCACGCCCGGACGCTGATGGCCTATGAAGAGCCGCTGGTGCTGGCCGGCGACTACAACGTGATCCCTGAACCCCGGGACGCGGAGTACCCGAACAACTGGTCGGACGACGCCCTCTTCCAGACGGAGAGCCGCGAGGCGTTCCGCGCGCTCAAGTGGCTGGGGCTGTCGGACGCCTACCTGGAGGCGGACGGCGCGCCTGGGGCCTACACCTTCTGGGACTACCAGGCCGGCGCCTGGCAGCGGAACAACGGCATCCGCATCGACCACGCCCTGCTCTCTCCCCAGGCCGCCGACCTGTTGCTGGGCGTCTCGATCCACCGGGACGTGCGCACCTGGGACAAGCCCTCGGACCATGTGCCGCTGGTGGTCGAGCTGGACGCCTGAGCGCGCCCCCTTCCGGGGACTCACAAAACAGGCTTAGCCTCAGCGCATGGACGAGCTTGCGCGACTGATCGTGCTGCTCGCGGTTGCGGGCGCGGCCCTCACGGTGCTGGGGACCATCGCCATCCGGCTGTCCGACGAAGAACGGCGGATCCGCCGCAGCCTGAAGAAGGTGCTGAAGGCCGACCCGCACGCCTTGCTGGTGGCGCGGCGGCGCGGCCGCGGGGTCGGCTTCAACTTCGGCTCCAACATGATGGCGGTGGCCTGGGACGCCGGGGCCTGGTGCCTGATCTACGAGGTGGACGAATTGCTCGGGGCGGAACTGGTCATCGACGGCCAGGTGGTCGCCCGGGCGCATCGGGGCGAGCCGCGCAAGGCCCTGGAGCTGCTGACGGGCGCCGATAAGCTGGTGCGCCTGCGCCTGGTGTTCGACGACGTTCGCCATCCCGACTTCACCCTGGACCTCTGGCTTCCGGAGGACGAAGGCCGCAAGGGCGCCCTCACCGCGCCGGAGGCGGTGCAGGAGGCTAACCGCTGGATCGCCCGCACCGAGGCCGTCGTGCGGAAGCCGCTGCCGCCGCGCCGCGAGGCGGCTTCGGCGCCAACCGCCGCCGAGCCGGCGCAGACCGCCGCGGCCGCGCCTGCCGCATCGGACCCGGTGGAAGAGGCGACCCCGGAACGTCCGGGCGCCAGGCCGGCGACCCCAACCCCGACGGCGGCTGCGAAGCTGGAAGCGGAGCTTGAGCTGGATCCTGGGCCCCTGCCGCCGTCGGTCAGGCCCGCAGCGCCTAGCGACCTGCCGCTGTTCGCCGCCCGCGACGTGCCGCCCTGGGAGGACGACCCTGCCGATCAGGAAGCTAAAGTTGACAGCGTAAATCGATAGCCCCAGATTGGGCTGCGCAGGAGCGTTCCCATGCTGAACCTTGTCGCCGCCGCGGCCTTCTTCGTCCTGATCCACCTGGCGATTTCGGGGACGCGGGTGCGTGACGTGCTGGTCGCCCGGATCGGCGCCGGCCCTTACATGGGGCTGTTCTCGCTGCTCTCGCTGGGCGGCATCGTCTGGCTGGGCTGGGCGTTCGCCGGCACGCGCGCCACCGACGAGGCGCTGCCAATGTGGGGCATGTCGGCCGCGACGCATGGCCTGCAGTTCCTGCTGCAGCTGGTCGCCGTGCTGTTCATCGTGGTGGGTCTCACCACTCCCAACCCCACCAGCGTGCGCCAGGAGGCGGTGCTTGACCGCCCCGAACCCGTGCGGGGCATGCTGCGGATCACCCGCCATCCGTTCCTTTGGGGCGTGGCGCTGTGGGCGATCGGCCACCTGCTGGTGAACGGCGACGCCGGCAGCCTGATCCTGTTCGGCTCGATGCTGGCGCTCGCCCTGTTCGGCACCGCGAGCATCGACGCCAAGCGCAAGCGCGCGCTCGGCGCAAAGTGGGACCTGTTTGCGGTGCAGACCTCGAACATCCCGTTCCTGGCGATCCTGCAGGGGCGGCAGCGGCTGGCGCTGCAGGAGATCGGCGCCTGGCGGATCCTGGCGGCTGTGGCGGTCTGGGTCGGCCTGATCCTGGCTCACCCCTACCTGTTCGGGGTCGGCGTTCTCTACTGATCGAGGGCGAAGGCCACCGCCGCCTCGCAGTGGGCGACGGCGCTGTCCACGGTCGGCAGGACCATCTCAGCCGGGTCGAGCAGCAGGCCGATTTCGGTGCATCCGAAGATGACGCCGTCAGCCCCGGCGGCCTGGCCGCGGGCGATGATCTCCAGCACGGCGGCCTTGGACTCCTCGCGGATCACGCCCTGGCAGAGCTCATCGTAGATGATGGCGTGCAGGCGTTCGCGATCCGCCTCGCCGGGCGCGAAGCCGTCCAGCCCCTGCCCACGCAGGCGGTCGAGGTAGAACGGCTTCTCCATGGTGAAGCGAGTCGCCAGCAGGAGCGGCCGGGTGACGCCCCTCGCCTTCAGCGCCTGCGCCGTGGCGTCGGCGATGTGGATCACCGGCACGCCCCCGGCTTCCGCCACCTGCGGAGCGTTGATGTGCATGGTGTTGGCGCAGATGACCAAGGCCTCGGCGCCGGCGGACACCAGCCGGCGGGCGGCCTCGGCGAACTGGCGGCCGGTCTCGTCCCAGTCGCCGGCCGCCTGCAGCTCGGCGACCGGCGCGAAGTCCACCGACCAGAGGATCAGCTTGGCCGAGTGCAGGCCGCCCAGCCGCTCGCGCACCAGGCGGTTGAGCAGCTGGTAGTAGACGACCGTGCTCTCGGCGCTGATGCCGCCGATGAGGCCCAGCGTGCGCACCTCAGATGTCCGCGTAGACGTGGGTCTCGACCCGGGCGCCGGGGTGGGTCACCGCGCCCAGGTGGGCGGGGCCGACGCTCTGGGCGAACTTCCAGATGGCCCCGGAGGCGTAGTTGGTGCGGCGCGGGGGATCCTGGGCGAGCTGGTGGGCGCGGTGCTCCAGCTCGATGGGGTCGACCTCCAGCTCGATCGTGCCGGCGTCGGCGTCGATGGAGATGATGTCGCCGTCCTTCACCAGCGCGATCGGTCCGCCGGCGGCGGCCTCAGGCCCCACGTGGCCGATGCACAGGCCGCGGGTGGCGCCGGAGAAGCGGCCGTCGGTGATCAGAGCGATGTTCTCCACGCCCTGGCCGTAGAGGGCCGCGGTAGTGGCCAGCATCTCGCGCATGCCCGGGCCGCCCTTGGGACCCTCGTAGCGGATCACCAGGACGTCGCCTTCCTTGTAGTCGCGCTGCTCGACCGCCGCGAAGCAGGCCTCCTCGCCGTCGAACACCCGCGCCGGACCGCGGTGCTTGGTGTGCTTCAGGCCAGCCACCTTGGTGATGCAGCCGTCCGGGGCCAGCGAGCCCCAGAGGCCCACCACCCCGCCGGTCGGCGACAGCGGGTTGGAGACCGGCCGGATCACCTCCTGGTCGTCGCGCCACTTCACGTCGGCGACGTTCTCCGCCAGCGTCTTGCCGGTGACGGTCATGACGTCGCCGTGCAGGTAGCCGCCCTCCAGCAGGGTCTTCAGCAGCATCGGCGTGCCGCCCGCCTCGCCCATGTCCTTGGCCACGAACCGGCCGCCGGGCTTCAGGTCGGCGATGTAGGGGGTGCGGGCGCAGATCTCGGCGAAGTCGCGCAGGGTGAACTCGATGCCGCACTCGTGCGCCATGGCCGGCAGGTGCAGGCCCCCGTTGGTCGAGCCGCCGCTGGCCGCGATCACCACGGCGGCGTTCTCGAAGGCCTTGCGGGTGCAGATGTCGCGCGCGCGGATGTTCTTCTCGATCAGCCGCACCACCGCCTCGCCCGAAGCGCGGGCGTACTGGTCGCGGTCGAGGTAGGCGGCCGGCAGGGCCGACGACAGCGGCAAAGCGAGGCCGATGGCCTCGGAGACCATGGCCATGGTGTTGGCGGTGAACTGGCCGCCGCAGGCGCCTTCGCCGGGGCAGGCGTGCTGCTCCACCTGGCAGAGGCGCTCCTCGGTGATCGTGCCGGCCGAGAACTGGCCCACCGCCTCGAAGACGTCCTGGACGGTGAGGTCCTGGCCGTCCAGCCGGCCGGGCAGGATGGAGCCGCCGTAGAGGAAGACCGACGGCACGTTGAGGCGAAGCATGGCCATCATCATGCCGGGCAGGCTCTTGTCGCAGCCGGCGACGCCCACGAGCGCATCATAGCTGTGGCCGCGCATGGTCAGCTCGACGGAGTCGGCGATCACCTCGCGGCTGGCCAGTGAGGCGCGCATACCCTCGTGGCCCATAGCGATGCCGTCGGTGACGGTGATGGTGCAGAACTCGCGGGGCGTGGCGCCGGCCGCCTTCACGCCCTCGGCGGCGGCGTTGGCCTGGCGCATCAGGGCGGTGTTGCAGGGCGCCGCCTCGTTCCAGCAGGAGGCCACGCCCACCAGCGGCTGGGCGATCTCGCGGCTGCCGAGGCCCATGGCATAGTAGTAGGAGCGATGCGGCGCGCGCGCCGGCCCCTCGGTCACGTGGCGGCTGGGCAGCTTGGACTTGTCCCAGGATCCGTCCGGCTTGCGATGCATTTGTTGCGCCTCCGACTTGGCGGGGCCGTCTTAGAGGCGCGATCCGCGGCGGGAAAGGGGCCGGCCTGGGATTTTATGCCTCAGCCCGGGTCAGCAGTCCCACACGCGCCAGCCGCTCGGCCCAGGCGCCGTCGAAGGCTGGCGTCCAGTCGTCGCCCAGCAGTTCGCGGCAGACGTCCCGGACGATGGGGAAGAAGCGGGCGAAGGCCTCGGCCGACACCCCGAAGGCGTCGTGGTTCACCCGCTCCGCGGCGATGAAGTTCGCGCCGTACGCGCCGTCGAGGTCGAGCAGGCACTGGAAGGCGACCGCCAGCATCTCGCCGCGCACGGCGCCGGAGGCGTCGCGCACGAAAAGGGCCTCGGTCTCGGGCTGTTCGGCGAACAGGCGGGCGTAGATCGCCGGCGCCGGGTCGCCCACGCGCTCGGCCAGGCGCTCCAGCGACTCGGCGACGAGGTCGGGGCTCAGAGGACCTTCTCGACGGCTTCGGTGACCTCGCTGTCCAGCGGGTCGGTGCGCGGCCCGAAGGCGCGGATCGCCTCCCCGTTCTTCCCGATCAGGATCTTGTGGAAGTTCCAGACCGGGACGGCCGGCTCGCCCAGCTGCTGCTCGGCCCAGCGGTAGAACGGGTGGGCGTTGTCGCCCTTCACGTCCACCTTGGCGGTGAGGGGGAAGTCGACGGAGAAGCGGGTCTCGCAGAAGTCCTTGATCTCGGCCTCGGTCCCCGGCTCCTGGCCGGCGAACTGGTTGCAGGGCACGCCCAGCACCACCAGGCCCTTGTCGCGGTACTCGCGGTACAGCTGCTCCAGGCCGTCGTACTGCGGGGTGAGGCCGCACTGGGAGGCGGTGTTGACCACCAGCACGGCCTTGTCGCGGAAGGTGGTCAGCGGGAGCGGCTGGCCGTCGATGCGGGTGAAGGCGAACTCGTGGGCGCTGGACGTCATGGCGGGGCCTCCGGGTGTGCTTGCGCGCGACGCTAGACCCGTTACGCCGCGTCTTCCAACGCCTGTTCGACGGCCAGCGCCAGGTCGAGCGCGCGGATCGCCTCCTCAGCCGTGACCACCGGGCGCGGCGCCTCGCCCCGCACCGCCTGCAGGAAGCCCTGCACGCTGGCGCCCAGGGGGTCCCGCGCCGCAGGCGTGTCGGCGAAGTCACGGTTCAGGGCGAACGGGGTGGTGTTGCGGAATTCCCGGGTCACGAAGTCGATCTCCACCTCGCCCGAGGGATAGACGACCTTCATGCGCCGGCGACGCTCCGGCGCCCGGCGCGAGACGTCGAAGCGCGCGGTGAAGCCGTCCTCGAAGGTGACTTCGGAGCGGATCACGTCCCAGACTCCGCCCGCGCCGCGCTCGCCCTCACTCTCGGCGGTGACCGGCTCTGCGGAGGACATGGCCAAGGCCAGGTCGAGGTCGTGGACCATCAGGTCGAGCACCGCGGAGACGTCGCGGCTGCGCTCGGAGGGCGGTCCGTGCCGCAGGGCCTCCAGGAACAGGGGCTGTTCGGGGATGTCGAGCAGGCCCATGGCGCGGAACACCACCCGTTCCTGGTGGCCGCAGGCCAGCGCCAGGCCCCGGGCGGCGGCGGCGGCCCTCACCTTCTCCGCGTCGGCTAGGCTGACGGCGATCGGCTTTTCCACATAGACGGGCTTGCCCGCCTTCAGGGCGGCCAGCGCATGCTCGGCATGGCAGGTGGCCGGAGAGGCGACGGTGACCACGTCCACCGCGTCGAGGAACTCGGCGAGGTCGGTAAAGGCGCGGCCGCCCAGCGGCATGGCGACGGCGGCGGCGCGGTCCGGGTGGCGGTCGAAGACAGCGGAAAGCACTGCGCCGTCCAGGCGCGCGTACTGGCGGGCGTGGTAGCCGCCGAAGACGCCGGCGCCGATGACCCCGCCGCGGAGGGACTCACCCATGGGAAGCTCCAGTTCGGGGCGAGCGCCTAGCAGACGGCCGCCCTCGACGCCACCGCGGCGGGCGAGCTAAACAGCTGTTTGAACCAGAGCAGCGGGAGAACGACGATGGCTGAGGTGCGCGAAGTCCGCCTGAAGAGCCGACCGGTGGGCATGCCGACCCACGAAAACTTCGAGATCGCCTCGGTGACGCTGCGCGATCCGGGTCCCGGCGAGGTCCAGGTCAAGGACCTCTGGATGACGGTCGATCCCTACATGCGCGGCCGCATGAACGACGTGAAGAGCTACGCGCCGCCGTATGCCCTCGGCGAGGCCATGCACGGCGGGGCCGTGGGCCAGGTCACCGCGTCCAACGATCCGGGCTTCCAGGCCGGGGACCTGGTGCTGTCCCAGCTCGGCTGGCGCGAGGGCTTCACGGCGCCCGCCGCGGGCCTGCAGAAACTCGACTCGCGCGGCCTGCCGCCCCAGGCCTTCCTGGGCGTGGCCGGCATGCCTGGTCTCACGGCCTACGCCGGCTTGCTGCGCGTTGCGGCGCTGAAGGCCGACGACGTGGTGTTCGTCTCGGGCGCGGCGGGCGCGGTGGGCTCGGTGGTCTGCCAGATCGCCAAGGCCAAGGGACATCGGGTGATCGGCTCGGCGGGCGGCGCGGAGAAGGCCGAGTTCCTGCGCTCGATTGGGGTCGACCATGTCATCGACTACAAGGCGGAGAAGGACCTGAACGCGGCGCTCGCCGCGGGCGCGCCGGAGGGAATCGACGTCTATTTCGACAACGTCGGCGGGGCGCATCTGGAGGCGGCCCTGAACTCCGCGCGGCTGTTCGCCCGCTTCGCCATCTGCGGGATGATCTCGATCTACAACGCCACGGAGCCGCCCCCCGGGCCGCGCAACCTGGCCCAGCTGATCGGCAAGAACATCCGCATGGAAGGCTTCATCGTCTCCCACCATTTCGACCTGATGCCGAAGTACATCGAGGATCTGTCGGGCTGGGTGCGGGCCGGCAAGGTCACCTGGAAGGAGACGGTGTTCGAGGGCATCGAGAAGGCGCCCGACGCCTTCCTCGGGCTGTTCACCGGGGAGAACCTCGGCAAGATGCTGGTGAAGCTCGGCTGACGTGAACGACGCGGCCGTTGGCCCGTTCTTGCTGAGGGGCTAGAAGCCACCGTTCCTCGTCAAACGGAGCCGCCAACGTGCCGCGCCTGTTCAGCGCCTATGTGATCGTCGACTGGAGCGCCGCGTCGAAGCCGACCACGGGGGCGGACTCGGTCTGGATCGGCGTACTGAAGCGCGACGTGCGCTTCCGGCTGGCGTTCGAGAGCCACAATCCGCCGACCCGGGCGGAGGCCGAGAAGCGGCTGAACGCCATCCTCGACGACTTCAAGAAGCGCTCTGAGCGGGCGCTGGTCGGCTTCGACTTCCCGCTGGGCTTCCCCCGTGGTTTCGCCGCGGCGCTGAACCTGCCGGGCGACCAGCCCTGGCGGGCCGCCTGGGACCAGATCGACAAGATGGCCAAGGACAAGGCCGACAACACCAACAACCGCTTCTCGGTCGGCTCGGAGATCAACCGGCGGCTGACCGGCGGCCCCTTCCCGTTCTGGGGCTGCCCGCCGAAGGACGCGCTCACAACGCTGCAGCCGAAGCGCACCCGCAACCATGGGCCGGGCGACCTGCCGGAGTTCCGGCACGCCGACTTGGCGGCCAAGGGCGCCGCCTCGATTTGGAAGCTCTACTACAACGGGTCGGTGGGTGGTCAGGCCATCCTCGGGATCCCGGCCGCGCGGCGGCTGAAGCTCGCCCGCGGCGAGGCTGCGAAAGCCTGGCCGTTCGAGACCGGCTTCAAGGCCCTGACCGAGGCCGATCTGGAAGGCGTCGACGTTGTGCTGGCCGAGGTCTACCCGTCGCTGCTGAAGGTGACGCCCGGCCCGGGCGAGGTGAAGGACCTGGCCCAGGTGCGCGCGGTGGCGGAGCACTTCGCGCGCCTGGACGAGCAGAACAAGCTGGGCGCTCTCTTCGCGCCGCCGGCGGGCACGGCCCCGGACGTGGTGCTGGACGCCGAGCGCGAGGAAGGCTGGATCCTGGGAGCCGGCGCCTAGAGACGCTGGCGGCTCAACAGCCAGAAGCGCGCCAGCAGCAGCACCGCCGACACGACGCTGGCGATGATCACCGCCCAGACGATTCCCGTCAGGTGCAGACCCATGGGGATGGCCAGGACGTAGGCCAGGGGCATCATCACCAGGATGTAGCTGGTCAGGTGCGTGCCCGTGGGCAGCCACACGTCGCCGCGGGCGCGCAGCGCCTGGGCGGCCACGACCTGCAGGCAGTCCGGCAGGAACATCAGGGTGGCGAGCGCCAGGGCGGGCGCAGCGAGCGCGATGGTCTTCACATCGGTGGTGTAGCCCCGGGAAATCAGCTCGGCCGCCGGCCAGACCACGAGGGTCACCACCACGCCGAACACCGCCGTCACGCCGAACGATACGGCCCCCGCACGGTTCACGCCGGCTGGATCGCGCGCGCCATAGGCCTTGCCCACCAGCACCGCCGCGCCGGTGGCGAGGCCAAGGGGCACCATGAAGACGATGGCTGCGACATTCAGCACGATGGCCCAGGCGGCGACCGCCAGCCCGCCGAGCCAGCCGGCGATGACGTTCATGCTGGCGAAGGCCGCAACCTCCAGGAAGTTGGAGATGCCCGCCCCGTAGCCGATCCGCCGCTGTTCCGTCGCCCCAGCACGATCGAGCGGCGGCTTCGCGAAGACGCCCAGCGCCCTCGCCTCGGGCATGGTCGCGATAAAGGCGAGCATGGCCAGGGCCAGGAAGGTGCGGGCGCCGAAGGTCGCCCACGCGGCCCCCACGGCCCCCCAGGCGGGCAGGCCCAAGGTCCCGGGGACGAAGAGCAAGACCAGGCCGAGGTTGACCACATTGGCCGCCCACATGGCGACCGCCGCCGGACCCGGCCGCGACAGGCCCTCCAGCCAGAAGCTGCAAGCGACGCTGATCGAGTAGCCGGTAAGCGACAGCGAGAAGACGAGCAGCGCGCGGCTGGCCCCGTCCGCGAGGTCCCGTTCGAGCCCGATCATGTGCAGGAACGGCGGGCCGACGGCCGCCAGCGCGGCGGTCGAGGCAAGACCGATCCAGAAGGCATAGACCAGGCCCCGGCGCAGCACCGCGCCCGTGGCCTCGCGACGACCCTCACCGATGGCGCGGGCGGTCATCACCTGGACGCCGACAAGCAGGCCCACCAGAGCGGTCAGCACCACGCTCGTCGGGGCCCAGCCCAGCGCATGGTAGCCGAGCTCCGTCGCCGAATAACGGCCGACCACCACCGCATCGGTCAGGCCCATCGCCATGATCCCCAGGCGCGACATCACCACTGGCCCCGACAGCTTCAGCAGCTGGGGCAGCTCGTCGCGAACGGGATGGGCGCGCGCCGCGGCGGACGCGGGCGCCTGAGCCTGGACGGGCTCCATGGAACACCTGATTGTCAAAGAAGGCGCCGACACTGGCGCCCGTGCTCTAAAAGGCAAGGCCGTGCTTCGCCGGCATTACCCTTACCGTGCAACCGTGGCCATGAAGGCACAAACTGGAGCCGCGCGGCGCGGGCGGGCGAACCGTACGTGAGGTTCGGAGATTAGCCACCCTGACGGCCATCAGTTCGCCTCGGATCGACTGTAGGCTCCCTCGGCTCAACCTGGAGACAACGGACCTTGATCGTGCATCGGCCACTCGCCCACCCATCGCGCGAGCTGCTGTCGGCGTACGCGTCGGGCTGGATTCCCTGGGCCGCCGATCTTTGTGTGCGCACCCACCTGGAGACGTGCGCTCAGTGCGGCCAGGACCTCGCCGAGCTTGAGACCGCAGAGGCGACGTTCGTGGAAAGCCTGCCCGAAGCGCCGATGGCGCCGGACGCGCTGAACGCGTTGCTCGCGAAGCTGGCGGAGACGGCGGCGGAGCCCGAGCCGGTGGCCAGCACGACCCTGGGCGACGTTCCCCTGCCCGCTTCGTTGCGCCACGTCGCCTTCCGTCCGCGGCGCTGGCTGCGACCGGACCTCTGGGTCGCCCACGTCGACGCACCCCGCCGCGAAGGCTGGCGGATCTACCTTCTGCACGCGCCGGCCGGGCGGAAGCTGCCCGGCCACAGTCACCGCGGGCCCGAACTCGTCTGCGTGCTCACCGGGGCGTTCGAGGCTGACGAACGCTACGCCGCCGGCGATTTCGTCGAGAGTCCCGGCGGCTCCAGTCACACGGTCACCGTCTCGCCGGAAGGCCCCTGCGCCTGCCTGATCGCCACCAAGGGGCGGCTCGCCACATCCGGGGCGCACAGGTTGTTCAGCACGGCCCTGTCTGTATAGCCACGCTTGGCCGTACAATTCGTGATGCACTACCGATAGAAAACAAACAAACGAGCAGGCGCCGCCCGCCGGGCCCGTGATATGGATCCCAGCAAATGATCAGGAACAAGCAGCGAAAGCTAGCTTGACCCCAGGGAGATCGCGGTGTCCGACGGGTTGCTCGATGAAATAAAGCCGCTGATCCCCAAGCTTCGCGCTTATGCGATTGTGCTCACCCGCTCCGTCACCGACGCCGACGACCTGGTTCAGGACGCCCTGCTGCGTGCGTGGCGCTATCGCTCGGGATACACGCCGGGCACCAACGTAAAGGCCTGGCTCTTCCGAATCCTGCGCAACGAATTCCTGAACAAGGTTCAGAACGCCGGCCGGATGACGGAGGACCCTGATGGCAAGCTCGCCGCCCAGCTGGTGTCGGCGCCAGAGCAGGAACTCAACCTTCGCTACAAGGAGCTGATGGGCGGCCTGGCCTCCCTCTCTGAGGACACACGGGAGGCCCTGCTGCTGACCGTCGGCGCCGGCTTCACCTACGAGCAAGCCGCCCAGGTCTGCGGCTGTCCCATTGGCACCATCAAGAGCCGCGTGAACCGCGCCCGCGACGCCCTCGCGAAGTACATCGACCTCGACCGGCTGCCGGCCAAGCTGCCCGCGGTGGTCCTCGCCATCTAGGGCGGGCCCCGCCCCCTACGCCCAGACTCCTTGAAGCCACTGTCCGCGGCGCGCCGCGGACCGCCGCCACGCGCCTGGCGCTTGGCACCTGCCCGATGCGGCGAAACGATCCGATCACGGAACCGTGCGCCGAACATTTTTGTCGCAGGCCCGGTTCAGCGGCCCGGAGGAACGGCCTCCACACACGGCTCTGGAGGGCACTGTAGATGACCTTGAAATTCCTGGCTTCGGCCTCGGCCTTTGCGCTGAGCGCCGTCCTGTCGACCACAGCAATGGCGCAGGCGGTCACCCCGGGCTCGACCACCACGACGTCCACGAGCACGACCGACAATTCGAACAACTCGACGAACACGTCGGACACCGGGAACACCTCGACGAGCACCTCCACGAGCGACTCGTCCAACAACTCCACCAACACGTCCAACTCGGGGAACACGTCGACGAGCGACTCGTCGAACAATTCCACCAACACGCACGACGCTTCCAACAACTCGACCAATACTTCGGACTCGGGAAACACCCGCACCGTGACTCGGACCAGCACCAGCACCGACAACTCGATGCGTTGGGCCGACTCGAACAACGACAACTCGGACAACTCGAACCGCTCGACCAACGACTCCAACAACGATTTCTCGGACCGTTCGGACAATTCCGACCGCTCCGACAACTCGATGCGCTGGGCGAATTCCAACAACGACAATTCCGACAATTCCGACCGGTCGGACAACTCTGACCGTTCGGACAATTCCACCCGGAATTCGAACAACGACAGCTCCGACAATTCGATGCGCTGGGCGGACTCCAACAACGACAACTCGGACAACTCGACCCACACGACGACCACCACCACCTCGATGTCCAGTCAGGACCTCGACGGCACCGTGACGGGGATCAACGTGTCCTACGGCGCCCCCACCGACGGCGGCGACCAGGCGGGTGTCCTCACCACGGGTGCGGTGAACGCCAACGGCGCGGCCTTCGCGGGCGTGCAAACGGCGAGCTTCAACACCGGGGTCGGCGGGCTGAACCAAGCCGCGACCTCGCTGTCGGCGAACGCGAACATCAGCTTCGGCGGCACTGCCCCTTAAGCGGATGCGAACCGCGCCAGGCCCCGACGGCCTGGCGCGGACCTCCGCCTGGAACAGGGCGGACCACCACGAGGGACCCTCATGCGCCGCATCGCCAGCCTTACCGCCTTTCTTTCCGCCGCGGCCCTTGCCGGCCCGGCCCTCGCCGAACCCGACCATCCGTCGCCGGAGGCGACAGGGCCCAGCGCGCCCGCCGAGCGTGCGCTGAGCTTGGCTGAAATGGAGGGCGCCAGCGGCGGCCAGGGAGTCTCGGTGGAGGTGCTCACCCGCCAGCAGCTGAGCGGGACCACGAGCGGCAACACGGTCAACGCAGGAACCCTCACGTCGGGCGACGTGAGCTTCGGCGCCGAGGCGCTGGATGGCTTCAATGGGATCGGCAACTTCGTCATCAACACCGGCGCCAACAACACCTTGCAGGGCGCCATCAACATCAGCGTCGTCACGACGCCCCCGAGCTAGCGCCATGAGGGGCGAAGCTCTCAGGGGCCTGATGGCGCGCGCCGCGGTGCTGGTCGCGTTCGCGGCGCCCGCCTGGCCGGTCGCCGGCCAGGCGATGTTCAACGTCGCCGGCGACAGCGCATCTGTCCGGGTGACCAGCCTGCGGGACATGCCGTTCCGCACGGTGGTGCGTCAGCAATACGACTACAGCTGTGGCTCGGCCGCCGTGGCGACCCTGCTGACGCACCACTACGGCCGCCCGACCGCCGAGGCGGCGATCTTCGAGGCGATGTACCGGTCCGGAGACCAGGAGAAGATCCGCAAGGTCGGCTTCTCGCTGCTGGACATGAAGCGTTACCTGGAAACCCAGGGCCTGAAGGCGGACGGATATCGCTGGACGCTCGCCGACTTAGCGAAGGCTCAGGCGCCGGCGATCGCGCTGATCAACGTCGGCGCCTACCGCCACTTCGTCATCATCAAGGGCGTCCGGCACGGCAAGGTCATGGTCGGCGACCCCGCCCAGGGGCTGAAGCTCTACCCGCTCAAGGCCTTCGGGCAGGTCTGGAATGGAGTCGTCTTCCTGGTGAACGCCAAGGCCGGCCCTCAGGGCGCCTACGATCGCGCCGAGGAGTGGGCCCACCTTGGCCTCGGCCCCGTCCCCGCGCTGGACGACTCCACCCTCTCGAGCTTCACGCGCGAGCTGCCGCCGATCTTCCAGATCGTCGGCCTGACGCGTGGCGGAGGATCGGTCCGATGAGCCTGCGCCCGATCCTTGCCGCCGCCGCGATCTGGCTCGCCGCCTCCGTGGCGGGCGCGCAGGAAGCTACGAGCGCCGCCGCGCCGGAGGCCGCGGGAAGCCTGTCCGAAGAGGCGCTCGCGGACCAGCGGGGCGGGATCGCCACCGCCATGGGCCTGGAGATCGGCTTCGGCGCCTCCGTCCGCACCTACGTCGACGGGTCGCTCGCCCTGGAAACCCGGCTGACCTGGGCGCCGGAGGGCGCACGGATGGAGCGCGTCTTCGAAAGCGATGCGGCGCGCTCGCTGCCGGCCGATGTTGCGTCAGGCGCGCCAGTCGTCGTGGCGCCGGGCGTGAGCGTCATCCACGACGTCGGGGCGAACCGGATCGCCAGCGTGGTGCTGAACACCGGCAACGATCGGTCGATCCGGCAGGACACCGACATCACGCTCCACCTGCCGCAGTTGCCGGACCTCCAGCAACGCATCGCCGCCGAGCGGGTGACCCAGGCCCTGCAGGCCTTGTCGCCGCAAGCCTCGGGGCTAGGCAACTGACCCTACGAAGAGGACGCCCCATCATGCGAGCTCGCCCCCGGCCGAAAGCGCTGCTCCTGGCGGCCGCAGCCATGGCCGCCGCCCTTGCGGCCGGCGCACCCGCCCTGGCCGCCCAGCCGAGCGACGCGGCGCTTGCCAGGATCGAAGCGCGGCTCGCCGAGCAGTCGAAGCGTTTGGCCGAACAGGACGCGCGCCTGCAGGCCCAGCAGGCGAAGATCGAGGCTCTCGAAGCCGAGCGCGAGGCTTTCCTGGCGGAGGCCCGAGGCGCCGGGCTCGGGGCGGCGCCGATGCGCGGTGTCCGCACCCTCGCCGCCGCCGAGCAGCCGCCGACGGCGGTCACCGAGCTGCCGGCGGGCCCGGTCGGCCAGGCGCCGCAGACCGCGCCGGCGCCGCCGGTCACCGCCATACCTTCGGCCATGAACGTGCTGAGCCCGAAGGGGCAGCTGATCCTGGACCCGTCGCTGGAATATGTCCGGACGAGCAACAACCGGCTCGTCTTCCGCGGGGTGGAGATCGTCGCGGGCGTACAACTTGGCCTGATCGAGGCCAGCGATGTGGCGCGCGATACGGCCGTGGCCACCCTGGCCGCGCGCTACGGGCTGACCGACCGGCTCGAGGTGGAAGCGCGCGTGCCCTATGTCTATCGGCACGACCGGCTGGACATCCCTGCCCGGGCCACCCCGGAATTCGACCCGATCCCGCAGGAACTCCGGGAGGACGCGCTCGGCGACATCGAAGTGGCGGCCAGGTACCAGTTGAACACGGGTCGCGGAGGTTGGCCGATCTTCGTGGCCAACACGCGCGTCAAGCCGCCGACCGGGATCAGCCCCTATGACGTGCCGTTCGACGACGCCGGCGTCGCCCTGGATCTCGCCACCGGCTCCGGCTTCTGGAGCCTCGAGAGCGGGCTGACGATGATCTATCCGAGCGAGCCCGCGATCATCTTCGGCGGCCTCACCTACCTGCACAACTTCGCCGACGACGTGAACAAGGAGATCGGCGGCGCGCAGGTGGGGCGCGTGGACCCCGGCGACTCGATCGGAGCCCAGGTCGGCTTCGGGCTGTCGCTGAACCCGCGCTTCTCCGTCTCGCTGGGCTACAGCCACAACTACATCTTCCCGACTGAGACCGAGATCAACGGTGAGAACGAGAAGTCCCGACCGCTGGTGGTGGGCAGCATGCTGATGGGCTGGTCCTTCCGACTGAACGAGAGGATCACGCTCAACAACAGCTTCGAGTTCGGGGTGACGAGCGAAGCGCCCGACATGCGGGTGGTCCTGCGCGTGCCCTACCGTTTCTAGCCGTCTGGAGGGGGCGGGTGGGGATGCGTTCGTTCGAGTGCTGGATCACCGATGACCGCTACACCGTGCGGCAGACGACTTGGCTGCTGGTGGAGACGGAGGAGCGCGCGGTCGAACTCGCCAGGCAGAACCTTGCGGATGCTCCGCACCAGAGTTCGGTGGAACTGCGCGAGAACGGCCGGGTCCTGCGCGTGCTCACCCGGAGCGAGACGCCGGACGGGTCGGCGCGCGCCGACCCGCGTTGATCTTGGGCGCGAAGGAGGACTCGCCTCCCCCTGCGGCAGTGCGCTGAAATCGCGCCGTTCAGGCTGAGCGAGCGCCAATGCCCATCGATCAAGCAACCTCTCCCCATGTCGCCGACAGCGGCGAAGGCGGCGGCCCGCCGGTGCGGGGCGTGGTTCCGGCCCACCGCTTCGACGAGGCGCAGCTGCACGCCTGGCTGGGCGCTGAGCTCCCAGAGGTCGGCGACCGCCTGACGGTGCAGCAGTTCCAGGGCGGCGCCTCCAACCCCACCTTCCTGCTGACCAGCGGCGAAGGCCGCCGCTACGTGCTGCGCAAGAAGCCGCCGGGTCAGCTGCTGGCCAGCGCCCACCAAGTCGAGCGCGAGCATCGGGTGATGAAGGCGCTGGAGGGCCACCTCCCCGTCCCCCGCATGCGCGCCCTGTGCGAAGACCCCGCCGTGATCGGCACGCCCTTTTACGTCATGGACTACCTGGAGGGCCGGATATTCCGAGACGCCACCCTCCCCGGCCTTGCGCCGGCCGAGCGCGCGGCGATCTACGACGACCTGAACGCCACGCTCGCCCGACTGCACCAGGTCGACTACGAGGCGGCGGGACTGGGCGACTACGGGCGGCCGGGCAACTACTTCGACCGGCAGGTGGCGCGCTGGACGCGGCAGTACCGGGACGCGGCCACCGAGACCATCCCGGCCATGGACGCCCTGATCGAGGAGCTGCCCGCCCGGATCCCCGCGGACCAGTCGGTGTCCATCGCGCACGGCGACTACCGCCTCGAGAACGTGATGTTCCACCCCACTGAGCCGCGGATCATCGCGGTGCTCGACTGGGAGCTCTCCACGATCGGCCATCCCCTGGCCGATATCGCCTACAACGCCTTCCTGTGGCGCTCGCACGGCGCGTCCTGGGGCAGCCTGGACGGGGTGGATTTCGGCGCGAGCGGCATCCCGACCGAGGCGGAGTACGTCGCCCGCTACTGCGAACGGACCGGTCGCTCCGGGATCGAGGACTGGCCGTTCCTGATGGCGTTCTCGATCTTCCGGCTCGCCTCGATCTCCCAAGGCGTCTACCGGCGGGTGCTGGCGGGCGTGGCCGCCAGCGAGCGCGAGGCGGTCAACGGCTGCCCGGCGCTGGCTGAGCAGGCCCTGGCGATCCTCCACGGACGGGAATGACGACATGCAGCTTGGACTGGACGGCAAAGTCATCTTCGTAGCGGGCGCCAGCCGCGGCATCGGCCTCGGCATCGTCGAGGCCTGCCTGGCGGAAGGTGCGCGCTTGGTGATCACCGCGCGCGGCGCGGAGGCGCTCGAGGCGACGCGCGCCAGGTTTGCGGGGGAATACGGCGAGGACCGACTGCTGGCCATCTCCGGCGACATGCGACAGACGCAGGTGATCGAAGACGCGGTGGCGCGGGCGGAAGACAGCTTCGGCCCAATCTTCGGCGCCGTGGCCAACGTGGGCCTGCATCCCTGCCCGCCGGGTCTGGAGGTGGACGACGACACCTGGGACGCCGGCTTTACCCAGAACCTGGACTCCGCCTGGCGGCTCTCGCGCGCGGCCCTGCGCCGGATGACGCTGCGCGGCGAGGGTTCGGTGCTGCTGATCAGCTCGATCGCCGGGCTCGGCGCGCTCGGCACGCCCCTCACCTACGGTACGGCCAAGGCCGGCATGAACCACCTGACCAAGGAGCTGGCGCGCATCGCGGGCGCGAGCAACGTGCGGGTCAACGCCATCGCCCCCGGCAACATCATCTTTCCCGGCGGCGAGTGGGAAGAGCGGTCGCAGGGCGCACGGGGCGAGGCCTGGGCGCGCTGGATCAACCGCGAGGTGCCGCTGAAGCGGTTCGGCCGGCCCGAGGAGATCGGCGCGGTGGCCGCCTTCCTGCTGAGCCCGCTGGCGAGCTTCGTGACCGGCGCGATCGTGCCGGTGGACGGCGGCCAGACCCGCTGAGAAGGTTCAGGGCTTCTTCGGCGGCGGCAGGCCGGCCTCGGCGGCCAGCGCCTCGAAGGCCTTTGGATCGACGCCCGCCTCCAGATAGGCCAGCCCGCTCTGGGTCGAGGGATGGGTCATCAAGCTGCGGCCGGCGACCTCGCCGAACAACCGGAAGGCGGCGTCAACGGCCGGTGCGCCTTCGTACTTGAGGGCCGTCACCGCCTGCTTGCGGCAATCCTGGGTGATCAGTCGCTGCATGAGCGCGCCCGCTTTGACGGCCATCGCCTTGCGCTGGTCCTCGGCCAGACGGGAATACTGCGCCACGTCCGGGTGCGAGCTCATGGCCGCGTAGAACCAGGCTACGAAGGTTGTCTGATCCTGCGGCGACGCCGAAGACACGACGCACTTTGCTAGGTCATCGCCATAGACACCCGCGTGAGCGGCCGCCGGCGCGCTCAGCGCGACAGCCGCCGCGACCACGGCGCTTCGGATCCGCATGATCTGCCCCCCACTTGCCCAGGCAGAGCTTAGAGGCAGCAAAGCCCTGCGCAAGCGGAGGTTTATCGGGCCGCGACGGCCCGACGCTGCAGGTCGACTCGGTCTTCCTTGAGCTTCTCGGCGACCAGGAAGGCGAGTTCCAGGGCCTGCTCGCCGTTCAGCCGCGGGTCGCAGTGGGTGTGGTAACGGTCGGCGAGGTCGCCTTCCGACAGCGCCCGCGCCCCGCCGAGGCACTCGGTGACGTTCTGGCCGGTCATCTCCAGGTGGACGCCGCCCGGGTGGACGCCCTCGGACTTGCAGATCTCCACGAAGGACTTCACCTCCGAGAGGATCCGGTCGAACGGCCTCGTCTTGTAGCCGTTGGCGGCGGTCAGCGTGTTGCCGTGCATCGGATCGATCGCCCAGACCACGCTGCGGCCCGAGGCCTTGGTCGCGCGCAGCAGGCGCGGCAGGCGATCCTCCACCTTGTCGTGGCCGAAGCGGCCGTAAAGCGTCAGACGCCCAGGCTCGTTGTTCGGGTTGAGGATGTCGATGAGGCGCAGGAGGTCGTCACCCTCCATGGTCGGGCCGCACTTCAGGCCGATCGGGTTCTTGATGCCGCGGAAGAATTCCACGTGGGCGCCGTCCGGCTCACGGGTGCGCTCCCCGATCCACACCAGGTGGGCGGAGGTGTCGTACCACTGCCCCGAGGTGCTATCCACGCGCGTCATCGCCTCCTCGTAGCCGAGCAGGAGGGCTTCGTGGCTGGTGAAGAACTCCACCTGGTGGAGCGAGGCGTGGCTCTCGGGCGTCACGCCGATCGCCTCCATGAAGGCCAGGCTGTCGCTGATCTTGTCGGCCAGTTCCCGGTAGCGGGCGCCCTGCGGGCTGTCGGCGACGAAACCGAGCGTCCAGCGGTGGATGTTGTGCAGGTCCGCGTAGCCGCCGCCGGCGAAGGCGCGCAGCAGGTTCAGGGTCGCCGCCGACTGGGAGTAGGCTTGCACCAACCTCTGGGGGTCGGGCCGCCGGCCCTCGGGGGTGAACTCCATGGCGTTGATGTTGTCGCCCCGGTAGGACGGCAAGGTCACCTCGCCCTGGGTCTCGATCGGCGCGGAGCGCGGCTTCGCGAACTGGCCGGCCATGCGGCCGACCTTCACCACCGGCTTGCCGCCGGCGAAGGTCAGCACCACCGCCATCTGGAGGATCAGGCGGAAGGTGTCGCGGATATTGTCCGCGTGGAACTCCTTGAAGCTCTCGGCGCAGTCGCCGCCCTGCAGCAGGAAGGCGCGTCCTTCCGAGACGTCGGCCAGCAGCGACTTCAGGCGGCGGGCCTCGCCGGCGAACACCAGCGGCGGCATCCCACGCAGGGTCTGCTCCACCTTCGTCACCTCGCCGAGGTCCGGATAGTCCGTCGGCATGTGCTTGGCGGGCTTCGATCTCCAGGAAGCAGGCGTCCAGTGCTCGGTCATGGTCTTGTACTTATAAGCGAAGGTTTGCTCCCCCCGAGGGAGCGGAAGGGGCGGGTTCTACCCTCAAATAGGGTGCGCGGTCGATGGCCGAAGAACATTTTGCCCTTTTGCTGCGGCGGCCACGGCGGCCGCCAGCGCCGCGAGGGCGAGCCACCACTCCTGCCAAAGGCCGAAGTTCACTCCGCCGAACAGCAGGTAGACGGCCGCAGAGGCGGTAGCCGCCGCCGCCACGAGGTCCGGCTTTTCGCGGGTGAGCTTGCTGAGCGCCAGCCACCACACCGCCGCAGCCATCAAGGCCCCGACCGCGCCGAGTTCCAGCCAGACCTGCAGGGGTCCGTTGTGCGGATGGAGGACGATGCCGGGTCCGAACTCGCGGGAGGCCTCCAGCCCCCAGCCGCGCACCGGGTGGTCGCCGATCCAGTCGGCGGCGTGGGTCCAGTAACCCAGGCGCATGGCCCAGGAGAGCGGCAGGGTCGGGGAAAGATGCAGCGCCTGGGCCGCGGCGCGCCCGGCGATCACCACCGCCGGCATTACGATGTAGGCGACGGCCGCGAGGCTGCCCAAGGCTCGGGGCGCGTCGGCCGGCCAGCGGAGCGTCGCCAGCACCACCGCGCCCGCCAGGAACACGGCCATTGCCGGCGCGTCGGCGTTGAAGGCCACCGCTCCGACCACCGTCCCCGCCGCCATGGGCACGGAGAGCCAGCCCATCCCTTTCACCCGCATGGCGCCTACCGCCGCGACCGGCCAAAGGACGGCGAGTACGAAGGTTGAGCGGCTGAGGTTGCGGGCGGCGAGATCGGGCCGGATCGGTTCGTAGAACTGCTCATGCAGAGCGCGATAGATGGAGGCGCCCGTGAAGGCCTCCACGATGAGCATGACGCCGAGCGCCGCGAGGCCCCATGCGAGCGCCTGGAGCGCCGCGGTGCGCAGCGCCGCCGAGGCGCGACGGGCGCCGCAGACCGCGGCCCAGTAGAGCGGCAGCTGCAGACCGAGCTTGAGCGCGGTGCTGTCCTCGAGCGCGTCCACGGGGTGTGGACTCCACGTGCTCGACACAGCGGCCCAGAGCAGGGCGACGAGCAGGGCCACGAGCACCGGCCGATCGTTGGGCCCGACCCGGACGGCGGGAAGACTGAGCAGGCCCAGCAACGCCAGGAGCGCAGCGAAGCCCAACGGGGCGAGCCAGCCGATCAGCGGGGTGAGCACGGCGCCGAACACCAGCACCCCTCCGCACCAGACGCCTAGCGCTCCGCCCTCGCCCGCTCCAGAGCCTGGGGGGCTCGCCGCAGCGGAGCCCCGGGAGAGGATGGTCATGCGGCCTGGCCCAGCCCCGGCGGCACGTACTTCTCGCGCAGGGTGACCAGTTCCTCCGCCAGGGTGGGATGAACCGCGCAGGTGGCGTCCCACTGGGCCTTGGTAGAACCCATCTTCATGGCGATGGCCGCCATCTGGATCATCTCGGGGCCGTCGGGCGCGACCACATGGCAGCCGACCACCCGGTCGGTGGCGGCTTCCACCACCAGCTTCATGAGGCAGCGCTCATCGCCGTGCATGAAGGCGTACTTCATAGGCCGGAAGCGGGTCAGGTAGACGTCCACCTTCCCATACTTGTGCCGGGCCTCGGCCTCCGACAGCCCCACCGAGCCGATCGGCGGCTGGGAGAAGACCGCCGAGGCGACCATTTCGTGATCGAAGGTGGTGGGCCGGCCATAGAACTCCGTCTCGGCGAAGGCCTGACCCTCGCGAATCGCGACGGGCGTCAGGTTGATGCGGTCGGTGACGTCGCCCACCGCCCAGATGGAGTCGACATTCGTCTTCGAGTAGGCGTCGACCTTGACCGCACCGTTTTCGGCGAGCGCGACGCCCGCGTTCTCAAGGCCGAGGTTGTCGGTGTAGGGCACCCGGCCGAGCGCGAACATCACCACCTCGCTCTCGCATTGGTGGCCGTTCGTGAAGTGGCTGACGAATCGCCCATCGCCCAGCTTCTCGATGGCCTTGTGCTGGGCCCCCAGGATCACCTTGATGCCGCGCTTCTCCATCTCCTCCGCGATGTGGGCGCGCACGTCGTCGTCGAAGCCGCGCAGGAGGTTCGGCCCGCGGTGGACGATCGTCGTCTCCACGCCCAGGCCATGGAAGATGCCGGCGAACTCGATGGCGATGTAGCCGCCCCCGGCGATCACAATGCTCTTCGGCAGCTTCGGCAGGTGAAACGCCTCGTTCGACGTTATCGCGTGCTCGGCCCCCGGCAGGTCGGCGGGCATCCAAGGGCGGCCGCCGGTGGCGATCAGAATCCTTTCCGCCGTAGCGCGGCCCTTCTCCTGGCTCTCCACCGTGTGCGCGTCGACGATCGTGGCGCGGGTATGGACGAGCTCGGCGCCCGCGTTCTGCAGGTTGCGGACGTAGATGCCGGACAGCCGGGCGATCTCCTTGTCCTTTTCCGCGATGAACCTCGCCCAGTCGAAGGTCGCCCCCTCGACGGTCCAGCCGTAGCCCTCGGCGGTCTTGAAGTGGTGGGCGAACTCCGACGCGTAGACCATGAACTTCTTCGGCACGCAGCCCCGGATCACGCAGGTGCCGCCCACCCGGTGCTCCTCCGCCACCGCCACCTTGGCGCCGGACATCGCGGCCAGTCGGGCCGCGCGCACGCCGCCGGAGCCCGCGCCGATGACGAAGAGGTCGTAGTCGTACTTGGCCAAGAGGCGGCTCCTTCTTACGGCTCCAGGGTCGACACGCCGTCCGGCCCGCCGATCAGCGCCAGCTCGGCGAGGTCGAGGAACAGGCCGTGGTCGACGACCCCGGTCAGGCTCTTCAGCGCGGCGGCGAGCGCCGCCGGCTCCTCAATGCGCCCGCAGGCTGCATCGTAAATAAGGTTGCCGCCGTCGGTTCTCACGGGGTGGCCGTCCTTCATCCGCAGGCGTGGGACCATGCCGATCTCGAACTCAGCCAGCACGTCGCAGATGCGCGCCGACGTCGTCTTGTGGCCGAAGGCGACGACCTCGATCGGGAGCGGGTACTTTCCGAGCGCCGGGACGACCTTGGCGGCGTCGCCGATGACCACGCAGCGGCGTGAGGCCTCCCACACCAGCTTCTCGCGCAGCAGGGCGGCGCCGCCGCCTTTGATCAACGACAGGCCGGGACCGATCTCATCCGCTCCGTCGACGGTCAGGTCGATTTCGCGCGTGTCGCCCAACTGAGCGAGTTTGAGACCGAGTTCGGCGGCGAGTTGCTCCGTCTGCACCGAGGTCGCCACGCAGGTGACGTCGAGCTTCCGCTCCGCCAGCTGGCGCACGAACCAGGCCGCTGTGGAGCCAGTGCCCAGCCCAACCACCATGCCGCTCTCCACGAGCCGGGCGGCGGCCTCGCCGACGGCCTGCTTCTGGGCGTCGGCGTCGCTCATGCCTTGCCCTTGGCGGCCTTTTCCGCCGCCTTGCGGGCGCGGAACTCGGCGGCCCAGCCGGGACGGTTCGTCTGGCCGCCGCGCTCCAGGGCGAGCGCGTCGCCCGGCACGTCCTGGGTGATCACCGAGCCCGAGCCGGTCATCCCCCCGTCGCCGACGCTGACCGGCGCCACCAGGGCTGTGTTCGAGCCGATGAAGGCGCCGGCGCCCACGTGGGTCTGGTATTTGAAGAAGCCGTCGTAGTTGCAGAAGATGGTGCCGGCCCCGATGTTGGCCTTCGCCCCCACCGAGCCGTCGCCCAGGTAGCTGAGGTGGTTGGCCTTGGCCCCCTCGCCCACCGTGACGTTCTTGACCTCCACGAAGTTGCCGATGTGCGCGTCGCGGCCAATGTCCGCGCCAGGCCGCAGCCGGGCGTAGGGGCCGATCAGGGCGCCGGATCGCACGATCGCGCCCTCCAGGTGGCTGAAGGCGCGGATCTGCGCGCCCGCCTCCACCGTGACGCCGGTCCCGAAGACCACGAACTGCTCGATCACGGCGCCGGGGGCGATCTGCGTGTCCCACGAGAAGTGCACCGTCTCCGGGGCCAGCATGGCCACGCCGTCGGCGAGGAACCGCTGGCGCTGGCGCTGCTGGAAGACGGCCTCGGCCTGGGCGAGTTGGGCGGGCGTGTCGCAGCCCATCACCGAGGATTCGGGAGCAGAATGGCCGCGGACCAGGGCCTCCTCAGCCACCGCGATGCCGACGATGTCGGTGAGATAGTACTCGCCCTTGGCGTTGGCGTTGCCGACCCGCGAGAGCCAGCCGAACAGGCGGGCGCGGTCGGCGCACATCATGCCGGCGTTGCAGCACTTCACCGCCCTTTCCTCGGGCGTGGCGTCGCGGGCCTCGACGATGCGCATCACATGGCCGTCCGCGCCCTTGATCACCCGGCCATAGAGCAGCGGGTCGGCGGGCTCGAAGGTCAGCATCGCCAGGTCGACGCCCTGCGTGCGCAGGGTGAACAGCGGCTCCAGATCCTGCGCGGTGAGCAGCGGCGCGTCGGCGTAGGTGATCAGCACGTCGCCCGAGAAGTCTGCGAGCGCCTCGCTTGCGGCGAGCACCGCATGCGCGGTGCCGAGCGGCTCGGTCTGCACGGCCACGGCCTGGGTTCCCAGCCGCTTCTCCACCAGCTCGCGCACGGCTGGACTGTGCGTGCCGACGACGACGACGATCCGCTCGCAGCCGGCGGCCTGCACCGTGTCGATCATGCGGTCGAGGTGGCTGCGCCCGCCCACCTTGTGCAGCACCTTGGGGATCGGCGACTTCATGCGGGTCCCCTGGCCAGCTGCCAGGATCACGGCGGCGCGGGCGGTCATCGACAGGCTCTCCGGGGGCTGACTCAATGGGTTCGCCGGCGAGCCTTAGCAAGCCTTGGCGGCCGGCGCGAGAAGCGGGTAAGCCTGCCGGCTGCAGAGCCCCGGAGAGCAGCCCAGCGTGACCCCGTCCGACCGATCGGCCCTGGCCGGCGCGACCATCGCCTTCGACCTTGACGGCACGCTGGTGGACACCGCGCCCGATCTGATCGGCACGCTGAACTGGCTGCTGAAGGAGGAAGGGCTAGCGCCCCTGCCGCTGGACGAGGCCCGGCCGTTCATCGGAAAGGGCGCCCGGTGGCTGATCCAGCGGGGATTCGCCGCCGCCGACGCGCCGCTGCCGCCCGAGCGCCTGCCCGAGCTCTTCGAGCGGTTCATCGACCGCTACCACGCTCACATCGCCGACGAGAGCCGCCCCTACCCCGGCCTCGTGGCCGCCCTTGAGGCGCTGAAGGCGGACGGGGCGCGGCTGGCGGTCTGCACGAACAAGCTCACCGGCCTCTCGGTGTCGCTTCTCGAGGCGCTGGACCTCGCCCGCCACTTCGAGGCGGTGGTGGGCGCCGACGCCGCGCCGGCCGCCAAGCCGGACCCGCGGCATCTGACGGCGGCCGTCGCCGCCGCCGGCGGCGAGATCGGGCGCGCTATCCTGGTGGGCGATGCGGCGACGGACGCGGGGGCCGCGCGCGCCGCAGGGGCCGGCCTGATCCTCGTCTCGTTCGGCTACACCGAGACGCCGGCGGCGGAACTTTCGCCCGACGTCCTGATCGACCACTTCGACGAACTGCCTGGGGCTTGTTTGCGGCTTCTCGGCCCTTGCGGCGCGTAAGGCCTCAGGCTATACGCCCGCTCCTTCCCGGCGCGCCCGTGCGGACGCGCTCTTGAGTTGGATGCGTAGCTCAGCGGGAGAGCACCTCGTTCACACCGAGGGGGTCACAGGTTCAATCCCTGTCGCATCCACCATCTCCTCACTCCTGTCGTCCGACTCGTCGCTGGCCTGCTGGTCGGCCCACGCCAGCATGGTCTCCCGAAGGAGCTGGACAGCCGCCTGGGCCCCGGGGCGCAAGGCGGGCTGCAAGGCGTCCATGGCCAGGCCCCGGACCGCGGCGGCGTAGAGCTGAACGACGGCGTCGACCCGGGCTCGGTCCCTGAAGCCGAGCGCCTTGGCCAGCGGCCAGACCACGTCCTTGTGGCGCCGGTCGAGCTCGACGGTGAGCTTTGCGAAGAGCGGGTCGCTGCGGGAGGCCAGGATCAGCTCGATGCGGGCGACGCCGATCGGCTGGCTGAACTGCGCCCAGAGGATGTCGACCAGCGCGGCGAAGCGGGCGCGCGGGTCGGCGATCGGGGCGAGCTTCTCCTGGTGGGCGAGGCCCATCTGGCGGCGGACGTACTCGATGGTGGCGACCATCAGGTCGGCCTTGGAGGGGAAGTGGTGGAGCATGGCCCCGCGGCTGACCCCGGCGCGCTCGGTGACCACCACGGTGGTGGTCTGGTGGTAGCCCAGGTCGTGGAGGCACTGGACGGTGGCCTCCAGGATCTTCTGGCGGGTCGCGGCGCTGCGGTCGGCGTTGCGGCGGCGGGGCGGCTTCTCGGTCACTCGGGGCCTGCTGTGGACTCGGCGTCGTACTCAGCACAAAGGGGGTTCCGGCACAAACCGTACGGCGTGACGGTTTCCTTTGGCTGGGCTAGAACGGAAGGCAAGCAAGACGACGCTACGGGAGGAAAGCATGAACCGCATCCTGATCGGGATCGCCGCGGCGAGCCTGCTGGCGAGCGCCCCAGCCCTGGCCAGCGCCCAGGCCCTGCCCAGGGCCAAGCCGGTGGCGAGCGGCTGGAAGACGCACATGTGGAAGGGGCCGGACGGGACCACCTTCCACTGGGCCGAACAGGGCAAGGGCCCGCCGGTGATCCTGATCCACGGTTCGGGCGGCAGCGCGCTCGGCAACTGGTTCTCGAACGGCTTCGCTCAGAGCCTGGCCAAGACCAACCGGGTGATCGGCATCGACATGCGCGGCCACGGCCTGACCACCAATCCGCAGGGCCAGCGCGGCGACCGCACGGGCGACATGGCCAAGGACGTGCTGGACTTCATGGACGCCCAGGGCATCCGCAAGGCGCACATCGGCGGCTACTCCATGGGCGGGGCGATCACCGCCCGGCTGATGGCGCGGGCGCCGGAGCGGTTCATCACCGCCCACTTCGGCGGCTCCGGCATCGGCGAGACGGCCGAGTGGGCCGACAAGGTCCCGGCCGACAAGACCGGCGTCGCCCCGGAGGAGGAAAAGGCCCGGGCCGCCTACTACAAGATCCAGGCGGAGCGGCAGGCGGCCGCGAACGCCATCGGCAACGCCGCACCGCGCCGGGCGGGCGCAGCGGCCCCCTCCCCGGCCGCGCCGGCCGCCGCCGCGCCCCGGCCCATGCCGCAGCCGCCCGCCATCGACCTGAGGACCATCACCTTCCCGGTGCTGGCGGTGAACGGGGAATACGACGCGCCCTACCGCAAGACGCACCGCCTGTGGCGCGAGCTGCCGAACTTCCATAACGTGGTGCTCAAGGACGGCGGGCACCTGTCGGCGGTGATGGAAGGCTTCGTTCCGCAGCTCTACATCGACGAGCTGGCGGCCTTCATCGTGCGCAACAACCCGCGGCCTTGATAGAAGAACAGCGGCTGCGGCGCGTCCGCAGCCGCCCCGGGGGGAAGTCTGTATGCGTAAGGGCTCACGGCGCGCCCGCCTGATGGCGGCGCTCTGTTCAGTGTGGCTGGCGGGGGCCGCGCCGGTCCAGACGGCGGTGAACGACGCCAGGCTGCGCGCCGCCGACCGGAACGCCGAATGGATCGCCGCGGGCCGCACCTATTCGGAGCAGCGCTACAGCCCGCTCGCGCGGGTCAACCCGCAGAGCATCGGCCAACTGGGACTGGCCTGGTACGGCGACCTCGACACCGAGCGCGGCCAGGAAGCCACCCCGATCGTCGTGGACGGCGTGCTCTACGTGACCACCGCCTGGAGCATGGTGAAGGCGTTCGACGCCCGCACGGGCGAGAAGCTTTGGGACTACGATCCCAAGGTGGACAAGGCGGTGGGCCAGATCGCCTGCTGCGACGTGGTCAACCGCGGCGTCGCCGCCTGGAACGGCCGGATCTACCTGGGCGCCCTGGACGGCCGGCTGATCGCCCTGGACGCCAAGACGGGCCGCGAAGCCTGGTCGGTGCAGACCACCGACGCCGCCAAGCCCTACACCATCACCGGCGTGCCGCGGATCATCCGGGGCAAGGTGATCATCGGCAACGGCGGGGCCGAATACGACGCCCGGGGCTTCGTCACGGCCTATGACGCCGAGAGCGGCAAGCAGCTGTGGCGGTTCTACACCGTGCCCGGCGATCCGGCGAAGGGGTTCGAGACGCCCGAACTGCGCAAGGCGGCCGCCACCTGGAAGGGCCAGTGGTGGGCGCTGGGCGGCGGCGGCACGGTGTGGGACGGCATGGCCTACGACACGGAGAGCGGCCTGCTCTACATCGGCGTCGGAAACGGCACGCCGTGGAACCAGAAGTTCCGCAGCCCGGGCGGCGGCGACAACCTGTTCCTGTCCTCCATCGTGGCGCTCGACCCGGACACCGGCCGCTACCGCTGGCACTACCAGACGACGCCGGGCGAGACTTGGGACTACACCGCCACCCAGCCGCTGATGGTGGCCACCGTGCCGGTGGCCGGCCGGCTGCGGCGCGTGGTGATGCAGGCGCCGAAGAACGGCTTCTTCTACGTCCTGGACGCGCGCAGCGGGAAGCTGCTCTCGGCCGACAAGTTCGCCCCGGTGGACTGGGCCGACCGGGTGGACCTGAAGACCGGCCGGCCCGTGGAGCGGGCTGCGGCGCGCTACGACCTGACCGGCAAGCCGGTGATCGTCTCGCCGGGTCCACTGGGGGCGCACAACTGGCACCCGTGGTCGTACAGCCCGCGCACCGGGCTCGTGTACCTGCCCGTCACCGAGAACAACGCCGGCTACGACAACATGGCCGAGCTGGTGGTGAACGCGCGGGCGTACAACACCGGCGTCAACGCCGCCTCGGCCATGAGCCTCTACAACCAGCCCGGCGCGCCCCCACGTGGGCCGGTGAAGAGCTACCTGCAGGCCTGGGATCCCTCGGCCCGCAAGGAGGCCTGGCGGGCGGACAACGGGGTCTACGGCGCGAGCGGGACGCTGGCCACGGCCGGCGACCTGGTGTTCTCAGGCAATCATGCCGGGGAACTGGCCGCCTATGACGCCCGGACCGGGCGCAAACTGTGGTCGCACTTCACCCAGGCGAAGATCGTCGCCGCGCCGATGACCTATGAGATCGGCGGCGAGCAGTACGTGGCGGTGCTGGCGGGCGCGCGCGGGCTGCCCGGCGACCAGGTCCGCACCAGCCCGGCCAGCGCCAACAACTCGCGCCTGCTGGTCTACAAGCTCGGCGGCGCGACGGGCCTGCCCACGGCGGAGTTCCGGACCAATGGCGCATCCACGACGCAGCGGACCCTCAATCCCCCGCTGCTCACCGGCACCAACGAGCAGGTGATCGACGGCCAGGCGTCCTACGCGCGGCTCTGCTCGGGTTGCCATGGGGCCGGCGCCGTGGCGGACAAGTCGATCCCCGACCTGCGCTATTCCACCAGCCTGAACAACCTGCCGGCCTGGAACGCGATCGTGGTGGACGGCGCGCGGGCGGAGAAGGGCATGGCCTCGTTCAAGAGCCTGCTGGCCCCGGGCGAATCCGAGACCATCTGGCACTACGTCGTCAGCCAGGCGAACAAGGACAAGGCGGCCGGGCGGAGCTGAGCCGTACCTCGCGGCGTGCGAAAGCCACTGCAGTGAGGTGAAGGGCGGGCGCGATTGAAAACAGAGCCCACCTGCGCCCTATGCCGCAGCTCGGTGCGCACACCACCACCCAACCCTCCTCCATCGAGGAGGAGGGCTTAGGCTTCCTCGCTATGGGGCCTGAAAGGAAGGCCGCTAGCCCGGGGTGTCGCCGCCGGCGCGGCCGGCGGCGGGGATCTCGCTCTGGGTGTCCTGCTGGGAGCCGAAACTGGCCATCAGGCGGCGCTGGACGCCCCGGGGGTCGTTCTCGACGCGGCAGGCGGGCTCGTCGAAGATCATGGTCGGGCGGGTGCGCGCCTCGTAGGCGGGCCAGGCCGGCAGGCCGGGCGCCGAAGGGCGGCCGGTCTTGGCGAAGTTGGCCCAGGCGGCGCTCAGCTGGTCGGCCAGGGCCTGGGCGGCGGGGGTGACGGGCCCGACCATCCGGTCGGCCAGCGCCAGGGTGTCGAAGACGAACGGGATCTCCTCGGCGTGCGGGACGAAGTAGCGCCCGCCCTGCACCGGCGTCGGCCGGTAGAACCCGTAGTAGAAGGCCGGCGCGCCGCCCTGGGCGGCCTTGCGCTCGGCCTGGAGGGTCGAGTCCAGGAAGTAGCTGCGGTCGGTGGAGACCATGTAGGCGATCTCCGCACGACTGCTGTTCGGGAACAGCCGCCGGTAGGTGGCGAGCACCTCCCCTGCCCGTCCCGCCGGAACGAGCTTCCCGATCTCGGCCAGGAGCCCCGCATCGGTGAGGGTGTCCATCTCCCGGCTGGTCCCCATGAAGGCCGAGGCCTCGGTGCGGTTCGTGCCGATCATCATCGGCACGTCACGGTTCAGGGGCGAAGCGTCGGGCTCGAAGGGATGCCGCGGCAGCAGCTTGCCGTCGACAACGGGCCGCCATTGGCCAAGGCCTGCGCTGGCCCGGGCCCCCGCCCGCTGCAGGTCGGCCAACGGCACATCGTGGATCTTGCCGATGTCGGCGGGAGCGATCCCCAGGGCGTCCAGCAGCCGACGCGACTTCTCGCGGGCCAAGGCCTGGCCATCCATGCGCAGGGCCGAGCCGCTCTGCACCGCCGCCCGGTGGAACAGGCCCTTGGCCGGGTTGAAGGCCATCATCATGCTGGTCTTGCGGCCGCCGCCGGACTCGCCGTGGATCATCACCCGGTCGGGATCGCCGCCGAACCGCGCGATGTTGTCCCGCACCCACTGAAGCGCCAGCACGCAGTCCAGCATGCCCACGTTGCCGCTGGCGGCGTACTGCGGCCCGTAGGCCGAGAGGTCGGCGTAGCCCATGACGTTCAGGCGGTGGTTGATCGTGACGATCACCACGTCCTGCTTCCGGGCGATGTTGGTCCCATCGTACCAGGCCGAGGATCCGGAGCCGGTGGAGAAGCCGCCGCCGTGCATCCAGAACATGACCGCCCGTTTGCCGGTGGTGGAAGGCGTCCAAACGTTGAGGAACAGGCAGTCCTCGCTCTCGGCCGGCTGCGGGACAGGGCTGCTGATCGGCGACGGATGCGGCGCAGGCGCCCCGGACGGGGGCGGCGGACGGCTGGGGGCCGAGCCACGCTGCGGGGCTGAGGCGCCGTAGGCGAGCGCGTCGCGGACGCCCGCCCAGGCCGCGCGCGGCTTCGGCGGCATGAAGCGGTTGGCGCCGCCGGTGGGCTCGCCGTAGGGGATGCCCTTGAAGGTCAGGACGCCACCGGCCGCGGCGCCGCGCACCCGACCGGAGGTGGTCTCCACGACCGGGGCGTCTCCCTGGGCTAAGGCCCGGCTGGACGCCAGCCACAGGCCGCCGGCCAGCACCCATCGGCGATTGAGTTCGACACCCGGCATGGCAGTCCTCCCCGCGGGATCGTGCGCGTCCCGTTGGCCCAAGGATCGGCCGCCGGGCGCCGCACCGTCAACCCTGACGGCCTTGCGCCGAATAGACGACGCGGCGGAACAGTCCCGACGCTGCCCGGTTAGCCTTGCGCCAAGGGAGCTTGCCATGAGCGAAGACCACAACAGGACTCCGGCCCCGGCTGGACCGACGCCCGACGCGCCCAGCGCCCCGCCGAGCGGCCTGTCCACATCCCTGCAGCCAGGCGGCACCATTCCAGGCGGCGGTCCCGGCGCATCCCAGGGCAGTCTGGGGACCGGCGGCGGCCAGACCGCGGGCCAGGACTCCGGCGCGGTGAAGCGCGACGGCCGCTGAGGTCACTGTCCCGCCGATGCCGCCGCTGACGCTCGTCGCCTGGCTGCGCGAGAGCACGGCCTGGGCGCCCCCGTGGCTGGCGAGCCTGATCATCTTCGGCGCCGCGCTGGCCTTCGCGCTCACCGCACACGAAGCGATCGTGCGTCTCGTGCGCCGAGCGCTGACGCGGCGGGACGAGTTCTGGCGGGCCCTGCTGGTGCGCACCCGCCGCCCTGGTCGCGTGCTGACCGTGATCATCGCACTGGGCGTGGCCCTGCCCGCCGCACCGCTGCGGGCAGGGGCGGCCGGCGTCGTGCAGCACCTCCTGCTGATCGCCTTCATCCTGGTGATGGGCTGGGTGACGCTGACGGCCCTCGACATCGCAGCTGCGCTCTACATGCGGCGCTACCGGATCGACGTGGCCGACAACCTGACGGCTCGCAAGCACCTGACCCAGGTGCGGATCCTGCGGCGCGCGGTGACGGTGTTGGTGGTGCTGGTCAGCGCCGGCCTGGCCCTGATGACCATCAGCGGAGTACGGCAGTGGGGCGTGAGCCTGCTGGCTGCGGGCGGCGCGGCGTCGCTGCTGGTCGGACTGGCGCTGCAGCCCCTGCTGTCCAACCTGTTCGCCGGCATCCAGGTGGCGGTGACCCAGCCGATCCGCATCGACGACGCGGTGATCGTCGAGAACGAGTTCGGCAACATCGAGGAGATCACCACGACCTACGTCGTCGTCCGGCTATGGGATGAGCGGCGCATGGTGGTCCCCCTCACCCACTTCCTGCAGAAGCCCTTCCAGAATTGGACGCGGGAGTCGTCCCAGCTCCTGGGAACGGCGATGCTGTACGTTGACTACGCCATGCCGGTGGAGCCGGTGCGCCGGAAGCTGGAGGAGATCGTGCGCGCCTCAGCGCACTGGGACGGGCGAGTGGCCGCCGTGCAGGTGACGGACCTCCGGGAGCGCACCATGGAGATTCGGTGCCTCGTGAGCGCGGAGGCCTCAGGGCCGCTCTTCGACCTGCGTTGCGAGGTGCGCGAGAAGCTGATCGCCTGGCTGCAGGCCGAGCACCCCTGGGCGCTGCCCCGCGACCGTCAGGTGGTGCAGCGGGTGGAGAGCTGGGACCGCGACGACGCGCACCGGCCGCCCGCCGAAAGGCCCGAGCCCCCGCGTCCGCAGTAGCTCGAGCGGGTCACGGCCGGATGGCGTCCACGGGGCCGGCGAGCGAGCCCTGGGCGCGGCCGGAAATCGCGAGACGGCCGCGCTTCAGAAGGCCGAGTCGGATCTCCAGGGGGTGGGCGCCGCGGGCGGGCCAGTAGCAGCCGAGGGGCAGCGGCGTGGCGGCGAGCTGAGTCTTGAGCAGAGCCCGGGCGTAGAGGGCGCGAGCCGCCGGGCGGGCGTTCACCACCGCCGCATCGCAGGCGATTTCCTGGTCGAGGCGCAGGAAGCCGGCCGCCAGGTGCAGCAGGGGGTTGAACCAGAAGAGGCAGCGGACGAGCGCCAGGAAGGCCACCGCCCGGGTGTCCTTGCGGGCGATGTGCTGGCGCTCGTGGGCGCGGATCAGCTCGCGCTCCACCTCGCTGTAGCGGCCGTCGTCCGCCGGCATGACGATGCGCGGCGAGATGAGGCCGACCACGGCGGGCCCGGAGAGCCCCTGCCGCAGCTCGCGCCCGAACCGCGCCTGCGCGAGGCCGAAGGCGCTCGCCATCAGGGCGGCGCCGGCCGCCCACGTCCAGAGCAGCGCCGGCCCCGGCGCGGGCGCCGTGAGCCGGTACTCCGGCTCGATGGTAAGGAAGAGCACGCCCGCCAGGGCGGCGGCGATCACCGGCAGCCACCAGAGCTGGTAGGCGCCGGCGGGCCCGATCAGCCGCCGCAGCGGGGCCCGCAACGGCAGAATGGCCAGGACCGCCAAGGCGGCGGCCAGATTGACGTAGAGGAGGACGGTGGCGAGGCCCGCCAGCGGGTCCTCTCCAAGGATCAGGGCGAGGCTGTCACTCATCGTCGCCCTCGTCTTCCAGCTCCTCGATCAGCCGCTTCAGGCGGGTGACCTCTTCGGGCTTGAGCGCTCGGTGGCGGGCGTAGTGGGCGACCAGGGGGGCAAGCTCGCCGCCGAACAGGCGGTCCAGCAGGCCCTGGCTCTCGCCTGTGAGATACTCGGCCCGGCTGACCAGCGGGCGATAGCGCGTGCGACCGCCCGCTCGTTCGGAGACCAGCGCCTTCTTCTTGAGGAGGCGGTTGATCAGCGTCTTCACCGTGGCCTCGCCCCAGTTCTGGGCGGGGCCCACCTGAGCCACGATCTCGTCGGCGCCGAGCGGCTCACCCGCCCACAGCGCTTCCATGATGTGGCTTTCCGCAGCCGAGATCTTGCTCATGGGCCCCTAGTCTAAGCCGTTGCGCGCGCCTGGCGAGGCGCAGTTTGCACCGGCTCGCGGGCGATGTCGTCCGCCGTGTCGAAGCCGAACACCTTCCCCTTGAGGTGGCGATGGCCCACGGTGGCGATGGCGGCGGCCAGCAGCCCCAGCATGGCGGACATGGTGGCCTCGGCGAAGCCCGGGGCGAGGATGCTCAGCGAGGGCGCCGGGCGCACGTTGGAGGCGCCGATGAAGCTCATCAGCATGCAGTAGGCGCTGCCGAAGAGGCCGATCAGCGGCCCGGCCGCAGAGACTGCGGAGAGCAGGGTAAGGCCGCCGGCGAGCCCCCTGCCCGGCTGCCTCCGGACCGCATGGCTGATCCAGACGACGGCCGAAAGCACCGTGGCGATCAGAAGGCCCGCCATCACCAGTTGCATGACGATGTCGGCGTCGGCGAAGACGCCGCCGAGCGTCAGGCGGTCTTCGGCGGCGACAAGGGCGAACGGCGGGTCCGCCGGGGCTACGGCCGGTGGGGCGGTTTGGGCGGCGGCGTTGGCGCCGATCAGGAAGCTGAGCGCCGCGGCGCTCCAGGTCAGCGGTCGGATCACGGCGTCTCTCCCGGTTTATGTTTGTAGTTCACCGGCAGATTACGCCCGTAACACCCACTGTCAATCGTCCACCAGCTCGCGCAGGCTCAGGGCGTTCTCGGCCGCCGCTCCGGACGTGGTGTTGTCGAACACGCACCAGACCTCGTCGGCGGGCGAGGCGCGCAGGGCGGCGGCCAGCGCCCGCAGGTACGGCTCCTCGTAGGCCGAGTAGTACATCCGCGGGGAGCCGTGCAGGCGCCAGTAGGCAAACGCCGGCCAGCCGCCGGGCGCGCCGGCGGCGGGATGGCGAAGCGGATCGGCCGCGACCCGGGCGACCCGGTGGCGCCGCAGCAGCGCGTCCGCCTCAGGCTCGAACCAGGTGGGGTGGCGGGGCTCGCAGGCGACGGGCCCGTCGAACCGGGCGCGCAGCTCGGCGAGGAAGCATTCCGCGACGCCCGGATCGAAGGCGAGGCTGGGCGGCAGCTGCACCAGAATGGGGCCGAGCCGGTCGCCGAGCAGGCGCGCCTCGGCCAGGAAGGGGTCGATCAGGGCGCCCGTGTCGACCAGCTTGCGCTCGTGGGTGGCCGTACGCGGGGCCTTTACGGCGAAGCGAAAACCCTCCGGCGTTTCTGCGGCCCAGCGGCGCCAGGTGCTCTCGCGGTGCGAACGGTAGAAGCTGGAGTTCACCTCCGCCGCGTCGAAGCAGCCCGCGTAGCGGGCAAGGCCGCTCGGCCCCTCGGGGAACCGGTCGCGCAGGGTGCGCGGGACGGCCCAGCCGGCTGTGCCGATGCGGATGCGGCTCATGCGTGGATCGCCGCCAGCAGGCTGCGGCGGCGCCAGAGCACGATGGCCAGGTCGTAGGGGATGGCCAGCACCTCGCGCAGGCGCATCTTCCACCAGTGGGCGAAGCGGGCGCCGCCGCGGCCGGGCAGCAGCGGGCCGACCTCCGCGCGGACCCCCAGCGCCGCCAGCAGCAGGCGTATGCGCAGGATGTGGTAGCGGTCGCTGCAGACGACGCAGCGGGACAGTCCCCTCGCCTGCAGGAATCGGGCGGCGGCGAGCACGCTCTGGAGCGTGTCGCGGCTCGCCTCGTCCAGCACGAGCCGGGCGTCCGGCACGCCGCGGGCCCGCAGCGCGGCGGCCATGACGGCGGCCTCCGACGGCGGGTGACGTCCGACCGCGCCGGAGCAGAGGACCAGGGCCTGCGGATCCGCCAGGGCGGCCTGCAGGCCATAGCCGATGCGCCGGGCCAAGGCCGGCGAGGCGCGGCCATCGGCGCGCACGGCGGCGCCGAAGATCACAATGGCGGCGGGACTCTTCACGGGCGCAGATTGGCCGCAGCCGGACCGACGCGCCAGCCGCCTCAGGCGCCGCGGCCCTCGTTGAGCGGCGGATGGTACTGCTCGATCAGGTCGGCGCGCTCGGCCTCGCGCACGGCGCGGGTCACGTTCAGGCGGGTGAGCACCTTGGCCTCGGCGTACTGCTGGCGGGCGGCCTCGAGCGCCGCGCGCCAGGTCTGATTGGCGAGGTTGTCGGTCTCGCCAGCGTAGACCACGCGGGCGCCCTCCGCCGTGAGCTCGGCGATGACATAGTTCGCCCCGGCCGGCGTGATGAACCGGTCCTCCTCCAGCGGGGTGTAGCGGTAGCGGGCGCCGGACTTCCCGGCGAGTTCGATCTGGCGGGTCAACGCACTCTCCAGCCTTCGGTCGAGGTCGCGGGACTCACGCCAGGGCGAGCCCGCATGGCCACGATTACCGGCCCGACTGGGGCGAAAATGGGCCGCGGCTTGGCCTTAAGGAGGCGGAACGGGCTGGGCCATAAGGCGTTCCAGCCCTTGGGCGCGCTCTGCTAGGGTCGGCGCGCGCGCCATCGCGACTCGGGCTCGGCCCGCTGCGCAGGGGACGCCAGGGAGCTTTCGAGACCACCACCGGATGGAGAGACCCGCCGACTTCAGCCTCAAGCCCGCGGCGGATCGCCCCACTGTCTGCCTGACCGGCGACTGGACAGCGAACCAGCTGGGCGAGGCCGGCCGCGGGCTGGCGCAGGCGCTGAGCGGCCGCAGCGACGTCGTCCTCGACCTGCGCCGCGTGCGCCGCCTGGACACCGCCGGAGCGTACGCCGTCGTCCGCGCCGCGGGCCCGGGGTTCGACCCGCAGCAGTTGCAGGCGCGGCCCGAGACCCGCCGACTGGTGGCCCTGGTGGCCGAGGCCGCCTCCCGCCAGCCGACCGTCCGGCGAGAGCCCCGCGGCTTCCACGACCTGACCATCCGCATCGGCAAGGGCGTGATGGACCTGGGTCACGAGTTCCTCGAGACCATGGGCTTCCTCGGCCACCTGCTGGTGGTGCTGGCCCGCACCCTGGTCAACCTGGTGGTCGCGCCGCGCAAGATCCGCTGGGCGGCGATCGTCTCGCTGATGGAGCGCGCCGGGTTGGACGCCATCCCGATCATCTCGGTGACCGCCTTCTTCATCGGCGCGGTGGTGGGCCTTCTGGGAGCCACCATGCTCCAGCAATTCGGAGCCGAGGTGTTCGCCGTCGAGCTGATCGGCATCGCCGTGCTGCGCGAATTCAACATCATCATCACCGCCCTGCTGCTGGCCGGCCGTTCCGCCTCGTCGTTCGCCGCCGAAATCGGCTCGATGAAGATGAACCAGGAAGTGGACGCCATGCGGGTGCTGGGCGTTGATCCTTTCGACGCGCTCGTCCTGCCGAGGTTCGCCGCCCTGTTGCTGACCATCCCGCTCCTGACCTTCGTGGCGACGCTGGCCGGCCTGTTCGGCGGCATGGTGGTGACCTGGGCGGCGCTGGACCTCGGGCCCGCCTTCTTCCTGCAGCGGATCGTCGACAACGTCGGGGTCAGCCAGTTCTGGATCGGCCTGTCCAAGGCGCCGGTGATGGCGGCGGTGATCGCCGGCATCGGCTGCCGCCAGGGGCTGCTCGTGGGCGGCGACGTGGAATCGCTGGGCCGCCGGGTCACGGCGGCCGTGGTGCACGCGATCTTCGCGATCATCATGATCGATGCCGCCTTCGCCCTGCTCTACATGGAGCTGGACCTGTGAGCGACGAGCGCGACCTGACCGACGAGGAGCTGCTGGACCAGGAAGGCCCGGCGGTGGAGGTGCGCGGACTGGTCAACGCCTTCGGCGACCACGTGGTGCACGACCGGCTGGACCTGACCGTGAAGCGCGGCGAGGTGTTGGGCGTGGTGGGCGGCTCTGGGGCCGGCAAGTCGGTGCTGCTCAACTCCATCATTGGCCTGCGGGCCCCGCAGGGCGGCGACATCCGGGTGTTCGGCAACGACATCGAGACAGCGTCCCAGCGGCGCTGGGACGCGATCAACCGCAGCTGGGGCGTGCTGTTCCAGTCCGGGGCGCTGTTTTCGAACCTGACGGTGAAGGAGAACGTGGCGGCGCCGATGTTCGAGCACACCAGCCTCAGCCGGGCGGAGATCTACGAGCTGGCCGAGCTGAAGATCGCGCTCGTGGGTCTGCGGGCGGACGCCGGGGCGCTGAAGCCGGCGGAGCTGTCGGGGGGCATGCGCAAGCGGGCGGGCCTGGCGCGGGCGCTGGCGCTGGACCCGGAGCTGCTGTTCCTGGACGAGCCCACCGCCGGCCTGGATCCCATCGGGGCGGCGGCCTTCGACGAGCTGATCAAGGATCTGTCCGACAGCCTCGACCTGACCGTGTTCATGATCACCCACGATCTCGATACGCTGTATGAGATCACCGACCGCGTGGCGGTCCTTGCGGACAAGAAGGTGGTGGCCTGCGCGCCCGTGCAGGAGCTGGAGCGCTCCGACCACCCCTGGATCCGCGAATATTTCCTCGGCCCCCGGGGGCGCGCCGCCAAGGCGGCCGTGGCCCGGGCGAGGACGGAGGCCTGATGGAGAAGAACGCCAACTACGCCATGGTGGGGCTCTCGGCCCTGATCCTGTCGATCGGACTCGTGATCTTCGTGGTCTGGCTCGCCCGCTGGCAGTTCCGGCAGGAGAACGACCTCTACGACATCCTCTTCCAGGGCCCGGTGCGCGGCCTGAACCAGGGGGGCGAGGTCCACTTCAACGGCATCAAGGTGGGCGAGGTCACGCGTATCGCGCTGGACCGCACCAACCCCAGCCGGGTGATCGCGCGCGCCCGGGTGACGTCGGACGTGCCCATCCGGGTGGACAGCTACGCGACCCTGGAGCCGCAGGGCATCACCGGGGTGAACTACATCCAGATCACCGCCGGCACGCCGTCCAAGCCGCTACTGAAGGACACGGTGCCGGACGACAAGATCCCGATCCTGCGCAGCCAGCGCAGCACGCTGTCGGATCTGCTGGAGGGCGGCGGCACGGTGCTGACCCGCACCATCGAGGCCCTGGACCGGGTCAACCGGGTGCTGTCGGACCAGAACATCAAGAACTTCTCCGCCGCCGTGTCCGACGCCCAGGCCGTGACCGCGGAGCTTCGCGAGCGCAAGGCGATCATCGCCGACGCCCAGAGCGCCCTGCAGCGGATCGACGAGGCCGGCGCCGAGCTGACCCTCCTGCTGCAGGACAGCCGGACCCTGGTGAACGGCGACGGCCGCCGCACGCTGGCCAACGTCGCCGACGCGGCCGAGGAGGCCAAGGCCGCGGCCCGCGACGCGCGCAGCATGATCAGCGCCCTGCAGGCGCCGACCACCGACTTCGCCACCAACGGCCTGCCGCAGATCACCTCGGCGGTGATCCAGCTGCAGAGCGCCGCGGAGAGCCTGGAGCGGCTGGTCAACGAGGTGCAGACCGGCGGCGCCCGCGCGGTGCTGAAGCCGAAATCGAAGGAACTGGAGGTGCAGCCGTGATCCGCCCGACCGCCCTCCTCCGCACCGCGCTCGTGGCCGCGCTCGGCGTCAGTCTCACCGGCTGCATGGGCGGCCTGCTGGGCGGCGGCAAGCCGGCCCAGCTCTACCGGTTCGGCCAGTCTCCCGTGGCCCAGGCGCAGGCCGCGCCGGCGGCCGGGACGGTGGCGGTGTTCCGGGCCAACGGGACCTTCCAGGGCGAGACGGCCGGGGACCGGCTGCTGGCGGTGACCGGCGAGGAGACCCGCTACATCGCCGAGAGCCGCTGGGTCGCCCCCGCCTCCGTGCTCTGGGACCAGGCGGTGCTGGCGGCGTTCGACACGGCGCCCGGCCGCGTGCGGCTGGTGTCCCGTGGCGAACTCGCCCGGGCCGACTACGTCCTGCGGCTGGACGTCCGCAACTTCGAGGCGCGCTACGAGAACGGCGAGAAGGCGGCGCCGACGGTGCTGGTGCGGGTGCGCGCCGCCCTCACCCGCCCGCGCGACCGCGACTTCGCCCGGGAGCGGATCTTTGAGGCGCGCGTGCCGGCCGCCGGCAACCGCGTGAGCCTGATCGTGCCGGCCTACGACAAGGCCACCGGCCAGGTGCTGGCCGAGCTGGTCAGCTGGCTCGAGGCCGAGGCGGCCGCGGGGCGCTAGGCGAGGCCGGCGATCCGCTTGGCGGCCGTCAGCGTATTCTGAAGCAGGACGGCGACGGTCATCAGGCCGACGCCGCCCGGCGCGGGCGTGATCCAGCCGGCCACCTGGGCGGCTTCCTTGAAGTGGACGTCGCCCACCACCTTGGTGCGGCCGGCGGCGGCCTTCACCGGATCGTCGAACGGCACCCGGTTGATCCCCACGTCGATAACCGCCGCCCCGGGCTTGATCCAGTCGCCGCGGATCATCCGCGGCCGGCCGACGGCGGCCACCAGGATGTCGGCCTCACGGCAGATGGCCGGCAGGTCCTGGGTGCGCGAGTGGGCGATGGTGACCGTGCAGTCGGCCTGCAGCAGCAGCTGGGCCATGGGGCGGCCGACCAGAACCGAACGGCCGACCACCACCGCGCGCTTGCCGGCCAGGTCGCCCACCGTTTCGCGGAGCAGGATCATCGAGCCGAGCGGGGTGCAGGGCGTCAGGGCCGGCACGCCGTTGGCCAAGCGACCTGCGTTGACCACGTGGAGGCCGTCCACGTCCTTGTCGGGGCTGATGGCGGCGATCACCGCCTGCTCGTCCAGGTGCTTGGGCAGCGGCAGCTGGACGAGGATGCCGTGGATGGCGGGGTCGGCGTTCAGCTCGCCCACCAGCCGAAGCAGCTCATGCTGGCTGGCGTCGGCGGGGAGCCGGTGGGTGACGGAGTGCATGCCCACCGCCAGGGAATGCTCGCCCTTGGAGCGGACATAGATCTGGCTGGCCGGGTCGTCGCCCACCAGCACCACCGCCAGACCCGGCTGCAGCCCGTGCTCGGCGCGCAGGACCGCCACCTCCTCGGCGACGCGGGCCCGCACCCGCTCGGCGTAGATCTTGCCGTCGATGATCTTGGCCGCTGGCTCGGACATGGCCCCTCCCGGAGAAGGCCCCGCACTAGCCGTTCGAGCGCGCCCGCTCAAGGCTCCGCATCCAGGCGGCCACGGCCCAGGCGTGGGCGTCGCGGTCCAGGGCCGTGAGCGCCGCCTGCGGGCTGATCCAGAGGAGGGTGTGGTCGTCCTCCACCTTCAGCGACGGGTCCTCGGCCGCGACCGAGGCTACGAAGAACTGTCCGCGGGAGTTGTGCGCCCAGCCGTCGTCGTTGACGAAGTAGAGGTCGGCCCGGGCGAACGGCTCCGCCCCCACCTCCACGACCAGCCCGGCCTCCTCGCCGCATTCGCGCATCACGGCCTGAGCGGCGCTCTCGCCCGGATCGACGCCGCCCCCGGGCAGGTCGATCACCCGCCCCCGGCGACGGCTCTCCACCTGCACCACGGCGATCATCCCGTCCTGCAGGATGAGGGCGAAGGCGGCGGGCCGGTCGGGATAGTCGCGGCCCGGCTCACGTTCGCCGAACTGCGGGACGGCCCGCATCAGTCGATGCCGTAGAGGTTCGGATAGGGGTCCACTGTCCCGGCGAGCACGTCCCGCACGGCCACCGGCCGCCAGCCGACCTTGCTGTCGAGGCTGGCCCGCCAGCTCTCGACAATCACATCGCGAAGCTCGGACGCCCCCACGGCCAGCTGCTGGGTGGCGAAGGCGGGTCCGCGCGGGTCGTTGGGCGCGAGGCCGCCGGCCTTCTCCAGCTCGTAGAAGGGGATGACCAACTGGCCCGTGGCCAGGAGGTAGTCAGCCGTACGCTTCTCCAGGCTGCAGCCGCACACCCGCAGCGGGGCGACCTTGGCGTGGACGTCGGCGGCGCGGACCCGGGTCTTCACCAGGTCGCTCTCGAACGGTCCGTGCAGGCGCGCCGTCGAGTAGCCGTTCGGGTTCGGGTAGTCGCCCCAGCCATTGAAGTGGACGCTGACGTGCAAGGGCTGGCTGCCGTCGCCCACGAAGTGCGACAGCTCTCCAATGGTGCGCAGGATCAGGCCCTCGCGACGGAGCCGGTCGGTCTTGAACCAGGCGCGGTGCGCCTTCCATTTGGGATTGGCTTCCGCCGCCTTGAGAACCCGCCAGTAGGCGAAATCGCTGGTCAGCTGCTGGCGCCGATCGATGATCGAGAACTGCAGGTAGCCGGCCTTCCACATGTCCAGCCCGGCGGCGCGCAACGCGGTCTCATAGTCGGCCTTGGTCGCCTGGAACGGCAGGAAGGCCGGCCCGCCCAGCACCTTGCCCGCCTCGTCGAGGTCCACGAAGTGCGCCGCGTCCCGGTCATGGTCGTGGACCTTGCCGGCTCCCTTGGAGCGGTCCGGCTCGCGGGACAGCTCGCCGATCTCGGCCACGGCGGCCTGGCTCCGCAGGAAGCCAGGGACTTCCGTCGGCAGGGCGCGCGCGGCCGCCTCGCCGACCATGCGGTGGCCGCTAGAGCCCCAGGCGAGCACGTGGGTGGGAGCCGCCACCAGGGCGGCCAGGACGAGGGCGGAAAGGGCGCGCTGCATGTGCGCCCCTTTGCGGGCTCCCCGATCCGAAGGCAAGTCTCAGGCGGGCTCCACCGCGGCGATGCCAAGCGCCTGCTCCACGCGGGAGACCCAGGCCTTCACCTTCGGATAGTCCGCCAGCCGGAAGCCGCCCTCCTCGGCGAACCGCGTGTAGGCCACCAGCGCCACGTCCGCGAGCGTCAGCCGATCGGTGACCAGGAAGGCAGACCCCGCCAATCCGTCCTCGAGGCGCTGCAGCGCCGCCTTGCCCCGCTCCACCAGCCGCGGCTCCAGCTCCGCCGGAGCCTTCCCGAGGTACTTCACCTGGAAGCGGGCGACGGCCACGTAGGGCTCGTGGCTGTACTGCTCCCAGAACAGCCACTCGAGCATGCGGGCGCGGTCATAGGCCTCCTGCGGGACGAGCTGCGAACCCTCCGCCAGGTGCAGGATGATGGCGTTCGACTGGGCGAGCGGCCGACCGTCCTCCAGCACCACCGCGGGCACCTGGCCCGCCGGATTGAGGGCCAGGAACTCGGGTGTCCGCGTCTCCGCCTTGAGCACGTCGGTCTCGACCCACTCGTAGGGAATCCCCAGGAAATCCGCGGTCCATTTGACCTTCAGGCAGTTGCCGGAGATGGAATCGCCGTAAATTTTCATGGTCTCAGCCCCCGAGCTTCAGCAGAGCCAGAGGCGAGAATTTCTTAAGGAAAGCAAGCCATCCTGTCTCACGGACGCTGTTAGCGTCTCTAACAGACAACATGGCCGCACCCGCTGCGGGTTGCCCCGCAGGCGGAGTCCGGGTACGACTCCGGCCACCAGTTCAACGACGAAGGAGACGCCGTCATGCGACGCCGCCTCGCCGCCCTGGCCGCATTCTCCCTGATTGCTGTGGCCTCTAACGCGCAAGCCGCGCCCAAAGATCCGCTCGGCGATCTGATCATGTCGGTGATCACCGGCTCCATGCCCACCGCGCCGGGCTGGAACGTGAAGGCCACCCTCTACCATGCCGGCGCCAAGGGCGTTGGCGCCCTCGACTCCCTCGGCTGCAAGGTCGTCGCCATGCGGACCGTCGCCGTCGACAAGAACGTGATCCCGCGCCGCAGCGTCCTGTTCATCAAGGAAACCGTCGGCCTGAAGATGCCCGACGGCAAGCTGCACGACGGCTACTGGTACGCCTCGGACGTGGGCGGCGCCATCAAGGGCCAGCGGATTGACCTCTACACGGGCCGCGGCTCGGCCTCGATGAGCCCGATCAAGAGCCTGAACCTCGCCACGCTGTCGGCCGTGAAGGTCGGCGAATTCAAGGGCTGCCCGCCGGCGTGACCTTGCGGGCGCCGCGGAGCGACGCCTGATCCACAAACCCGATCTGTTTGCCCTGACCGGCGGCCCCGGCGCCGGCAAGACCACGCTCGTGCGCGCGCTGCAGGCGCGCGGGCTGACCTGCGTTGCCGAGAGCGCGCGGGCGATCATCCGCGAGCACGGCGGTCGTCCGCCCCTGCCCCGCTTCGCGGCGCTGATGTTTGATCGTGACCTGGCGCACTTCCACGCGGCGGAGGGGCCGGCGCTGCTGGACCGGTCCCTGGTGGACGCCTGGGGCACGTACCGGACGGCGGAGGGCGAGCGGCTGGTCCGTACGCACCGCTACAACCCCCGGGCCCTCATCGCCCCGCCCTGGCGCGAGATCTATGTGCAGGACGCCGAGCGAGACCAGACCTGGCATGAGGCGGTGGCCAGCTTCGAGCTCTGCGCCCGCGCGTACGAGGATGCCGGCTACAGGCTGGTGGAGCTGCCGCGCGCGCCGGTGGAGGATCGGGCGGACTTCGTGCTGGCCCTCATGGCCTCCCTCTCCTCCGCTCGTCCCGGCGAAAGCCGGGATCCAAGCTGAGTCAGAGCAGACAAGGAGCCGTCCGGCCCACAGCGCCACAGCATCGCGGCCCGTCGGGGCGCGACAGCTGGCTCAGCTTGGGTCCCGGCTTTCGCCGGGACGAGCGGTGGAATGGCGCGCCCGCCCCGCCTCAGGTCTCCACGAAGGCTTTCTCGAGGACGAAGTCGCCGGGGTTGGCGATGGAGCCTTCGACGAAGCCGCGGTCTAGGAGCTGCTGCTTGAGGTCGACCAGGACGGACGGCCCGCCGCACATCATGACGCGGTCCACCGCAGGGTCGAGCGGCGGGGTCCCCAGATCGCGGAAGATCTGGCCGCTCTCGATCAGGTCGGTGATCCGGCCCTTGGTGCGGAAGTCTTCCCGGGTGACGGTGGGATAGTACTTGAGCTTGTCGCCGATCAGCTCGGAGAGCACCTCGTCGTTCGCCAGCTCCTCCTCGAAGAGCTCGCGGTAGTTGAGGTCCTTCACCTGGCGCACGGTATGGGTGACGATCACCTCGTCGAAACGCTCGTAGACCTCGGGCTCGCGGGCCAGCGACAGCCAGGGCGCAAGGCCGGTGCCGGTGCCAAGCATGTAGAGCCGCTTGCCGGGCTTCAGGCCGTCGAGCACAAGGGTGCCCGTCGGCTTGCGCCCGATCAGCACCTGGTCGCCGACCTTGATGTTCTGCAGGCGCGAGGTCAGCGGCCCGTCCGGCACCTTGATCGAATAAAACTCCAGCTCCTCGTGCCAGGACGGCGAGGCGACCGAATAGGCGCGCACCAGCGGCTTGCCGTCCTCCTTCATCAGCCCGACCATGACGAACTGGCCGCTGGAGAAGCGCAGGCCCGGATCGCGGGTGGTGCGGAAGGAGAACAGGCTCTCGGTCCAGTGCTGGACCCAGGTCACGGTCTCCACATAGAAGGCGCCAGAGGCCTTCAGCGCCGGCGGCGCGGCTGCGGTCACGTCGTTCATTCGAAGCTCTCTCGCGGGCGGCCTAGATGTCGCCGCCCATGTCGGTGACGGCCCCGGGGGCGCGGGCCACATGTATCCCGCATTCGGTCTTGTCCAACCCTTTCCAGCGGCCGGCGCGGACATCCTCGCCTTCGGCCACCGGCTGGGTGCAGGGCCAGCAGCCAATCGAGGGGAAGCCCTGCGCCACCAGCGGGTGAGCGGGCAGCTCGTGCTCGGCCGCATAGGCGTCGAGCTCGGCCTTCCCCCAGTTGGCCAGCGGGTTGAACTTCACCTTGCCGTCGGCTTCCTCGACCACCCGCAGGCGCAGCCGGTCTCCGCCGTGGAAGCGCTTGCGCCCGGTGATCCACGCCGCAAAGTCGCCCAGCGCCCGGTCCAGCGGCTCGACCTTGCGGATGCGGCAGCAGGCGTCGGTGTCGGTCTGCCACAGCTTGGCCTGCGGATCCGCGGTGGCGAGGTCCTGGTAGAGGGGGCGGATGTCGCGCACGTTCGTGAGGCCGAGGTGGGCCGCCAGCTGCTTGCGGTAGTCCAGCGTCTGGCCGAACAGGTGGCCGGTGTCGAGGAACAGGACCGGCGTGTCGGGCTGCACCTGTGAGAGCATGTGCAGCAGAACGGCCGATTCCGCTCCGAAGGAGGAAACCAGGGCCAGGCGGCCGCCGTAGTGGGCCACCGCCGCCCTCAGGATCTCGATCGGATGGGCGTCACGAAGCTCGGCGTCCAGACGCTCGGCCATGGAGGGCTCCCTGGCGGTGACATTGTCGTAGGCCACACTCACCCTCCCCGCTCCACATAGGCGGGCGCCCGCGTGTCGGCGGCGCGCTGGTACACGTGACGGAAGCGACGGGTCGCCCGCTGCCACACCTCCGGCGTTGAACCGTCGGCCGGCTCGAAGGCGTCGAAGCCGCAGCGGACCATGTGGCCCGCCTGCTCGCGCAGGACGTCGCCCACTGCCCGGATCTCGCCCTTGAAACCATACCGCTCCCGCAGCAGGCGGGCGTTGGTGTAGGCGCGGCCGTCCCCGAACTTCGGGAAGTTCAGGGCCACCACCGCGATCCGCGGCAGGTCATAGGCCAGCGCCTCGACCTCCTCGGCGGCTTCCAGCTTCACGCCCACCTTGCGGCCTTCGGACAGCAGCCGGTCGCCTTCCGCCTGGAAGCGGGTGAGCGAGATGATCACGTCGCCTTTGGGGATCGCCCAGTCATCGGTGACTGTGGTGTACGGGTCCTCTACGAGGGTGAAGGCTCCGTCGGCGGAGAGCTTAATTCGCGTCGGCATAGACAGCCTCCTTGAAGGGCGCGACGCCGGTGCGGCGGAAGGTGTCGAGGAACCGCTCGCCGTCCGCCCGCTCGCGCAGGTAGACGTCCACGAGGGTGTCCACGGCCCCGGCGACCCGGTCGTAGGGCAGCGCCGGGCCGAGGATCTGGCCGGTGGTGGCGTCCTCCGCCCCCGAGCCCCCCAGCGTGAGCTGGTAGAACTCCTCGCCCTTCTTATCGACGCCCAGAATCCCGATGTGGCCCACGTGGTGGTGGCCGCAGGCGTTGATGCAGCCGCTGATCTTGATCTTCAGCTCGCCCACCAGTTCGGCCCGATCCTGGTCGGCGAACTTCCTGGCGATGTCCTGGGCCACGGGGATCGCCCGGGCGTTGGCGAGCGCGCAGTAGTCCAGGCCCGGGCAAGCGATGATGTCGCTGACCAGGTTGATGTTGGGCGTGGCGAGCCCGGCCTTGGCGAGCTCGGCCCAGACGGTCGGAACGTCGTCCAGCCGCACGTGCGGCAGGACCAGGTTCTGCTCGTGGGTCACCCGGATGTCGTTCTGGCCGTAGCGCTCGGCAAGGTCGGCCACGACCTCCATCTGCTCGGCGGTCGCGTCGCCCGGCGTCTGGCCAATGGCCTTCAGGGAGATCTCGACGATGCCGTAGCCGGGGATCTTGTGGGGCTTCAGGTTGTTGCGCACGAACCGCGCGAAGGCCGGGTCGCCTGCCTTGGCTTCCTCGAACCGCTCGGAGCGGTTGGGGAAGGTGTCGAAGGACTTCGGCGCGAACGCCCCGCGGATGCGGGCGAGTTCGGTGTCCGGCAGATCCACCGCCGGGCCGATCTTTTCCCACTCGGCTTCCACCTGGCGCGCAAACTCCTCGCGGCCAAGCGAGGCCACCAAGATCTTGATCCGCGCCTTGTGGATGTTGTCGCGCCGACCGTGGCGATTGTAGACCCGAAGGATCGCCTCCAGGTACGAGAACAGCCGGTTGGCCGGCAGGAACTCGCGGATGGTGGGCGCGATGTGCGGCAGCCGGCCAAGGCCGCCGCCGACCATCACTTCGAAGCCCAGTGCGCCGTCGCGGGCGCGCTTCAGCACCAGGCCGATGTCATGGGTCTTGGCCGCCGTACGATCCTTCGGCGCGGCGGTGATGGCGATCTTGAACTTGCGCGGCAGCCAGTTGAACTCGGGGTGCACCGTCGACCACTGGCGGATGGCTTCCGCCCAGACACGCGGGTCGTCGATCTCCTCGGCCGTCGCGCCGGCGTAGGGGTCGGCGGTGACGTTGCGGACGCAGTTCCCGCTGGTCTGGATGGCGTGCATGTCCACCTGCGCCAGGTGGTCCATGATGTCCGGCGCGTCCTTCAGCTTGATCCAGTGGAACTGCAGGTTGGTGCGCGTGGTGAAGTGGCCGTAGCCCTTGTCGTAGGTCCGCGCGATCCACGCCAGCTTGCGCAGCTGGGTGGGGTTCAGCGAGCCGTAAGGGATCGCGACCCGCAGCATGTAGGCGTGCAGCTGCAGATAGAGGCCGTTGCGCAGCCGCAGGGGCTTGAACTGGTCCTCGGTGAGTTCGCCGGCGAGGCGGCGGCCGACCTGCTCGCGGAATTCCGCGGTGCGGTCCGCCAGCATGTCCTTGTCGATGGCGTCGTACTGGTACATGGGCGCGCCTCTACTTGCGCTTGATCAGGTTGACCCGGCCCGACGAACGGGCCGCGCCTTGGGTGGCGAGCAGGGCTTCGACGAAGGCGCCGCCCTCCTCCTGCTTGCCGTGGGCGAGGTTCGTGGGGCCGAGCGCGCGGATGCGCTCGCGGTAGCTGACGGGAGCCCAGATGCCCTCGGCCTCCATCAGGTCGATGAGGTAGGGCTCCACCACGACGGTGGGCTGGTTCTTGCCGTGCGCCTCGGCGGCCTCGGCCTCCGGATCCCCGTCCTGGAACAGCTGGGCCTCGGCGAAGCGCTCGACCCACTGGCCCGCGCTCCAGAACACCACCTCGCCGTCGGCCAGGCGGTTTGCGGTCAGGGCCCTCATGCCCGCGCCTCCTTCAGCAGGGTTTCGTTCTCGGCTTCGCCTTCACGGGCGAGGGCCATCGCTTCGCCGATCACAAGCAGGGCCGGCCCGCCCAGCGCCGCGGCGGCCTCGGCAAGCCCCGCCACGGTGGTCACGACCCGACGCTCGTCCGCTCGCGAGGCGTTCTCGACGATCATAGCCGGGGTGGCCGGGTCGCGGCCGGCCGCCATCAGCCGGGCGGCGATCGGGGCGGCCATGGACAGGCCCATGTAGATGACGACCGTGTGGTTGGGGCGGGCGAGGCTCGTCCAGTCAAGGTCGGGCTCGGCGCCCTTAGCCGCATGGCCGGTGACGAAGGTGACCGCCTGGGCCGAGCCGCGGTGGGTCAGCGGCGCGCCGGCCGACGCGCTCGCGGCCAGGGCGGCGGTGACGCCCGGCACCACATGGCAGGCCACGCCGGCCTCGCGGCAGGCCTCCAGCTCCTCGCCGCCTCGGCCGAAGATGAACGGGTCCCCGCCCTTCAGGCGCACCACGTTGAGGCCCTCCAGCGCGAAGGCCACGAGCATGCGGTTGATCTCGCCCTGGCTGTAGGTGTGCCGCGACTTGCGCTTTGCCACCGAGATGCGACGCGCGCCGGCGGGCGCAAGGTCCAGGATCTCGTCCGACACCAGGCCGTCGTGGACCACCACCTGGGCGCCCTGCAGGGCCTTCAGCGCCTTGATCGTCAGCAGCTCCGGGTCGCCGGGTCCGGCGCCCACCAGCCACACGGCGCCCGGCGCGCGCGGCGGCTTGCCGCCGAGCACGACCAATCGGTCGGCGCGTCTTTGACTGTCGGAGGGGTGCCGCATGAAATTAGCTTCTCTAAACATACACGGCCCGGAATCAGGACGGGACGGACCGGGGCCCGTCCCGCCAGGACGCCCGCCGGTGAAAAGGGCCGATACACCGGCGGACGCTTGCAAATAGGTGTCGCAGGGGCCAATTCGCAACCGAAAGACTTCTGTCGGGGCTGTCAGAGATTCTTATGGAACGTCCGCACGAGCGCCGGCGTCTGCCGCCTCTGAACGCGCTGCGCGCGTTCGAGGCCGCGGCGCGCCACCTGAACTTCAGTCGGGCCGCCGACGAACTGTCGGTGACCCCCGGGGCGGTCTCCCAGCAGATCCAGAACCTGGAGGACTACGTGGGGGCGGCGCTGTTCAAGCGCACGCCCAAAGGCCTCCTGCTGACAGACGCGGCGCAGACCGCCCTGCCCGCGCTGCGCGAAGCCTTCGATCGGCTGGCCGAGGCCGCCAGCCTGCTGACCGCCGCCGTGGACGGCCGCCGGCTGACCATCACCGCCCCGCCCTCCTTCGCCGCCAAGTGGCTGGTGCCGCGGCTGGGGGCCTTTGAACGCGCCCACCCGCAGGTGGACGTCTGGCTCTCCGCGGGCATGGAGCTGGTGGACCTCACCGCCGGCGAAGTGGACCTGGCCATCCGCTACGGCGCTGGCCGCTACCCCGGGCTGGAGGTCGCCCGCCTGGTCAGCGAGACCGTGATCCCGGTGATCAGCCCCGCGCTGCTCCAGGAGATCCCGCTGGCGACCCCGGAAGACCTCAAGAACCACACCCTCCTGCACGACGGCTCGCCCGAGATCGACGACAGCTGCCCCGACTGGCCCATGTGGCTGGCGGCCCGCGGCCTGAAGGGGATCGACGGGCATCGGGGGCCGCGCTTCAACCAGTCGAGCCTGGTGATCGAGGCGGCCGCAAACGGCCGCGGCGTGGCGCTCGCCAAACGGACGCTGGCCCAGGCGGACCTGGACGCCGGACGCCTCGTGGCCCCGCTGCAGATCGCCACCGCGGTCGATTTCGCCTATTACCTCGTCCATCCCAAGGCCAAGGGCCGGCTGCCGCAGGTGAAGGCCTTCATCAGCTGGATCGAGGCGGAGGCCCAGGCGCACGAGGCGGCCCTGGCGGCCATCGACCACGGCGCCGGCATCTGACGAACGAGAGTTTAGTGACCACCACCACCGTGACGATCGACGAGCGGCCGGCGCCGGCTGACTGCACCACCATGGCCGAGGTCCGACAGGGCGTGGACGCCCTGGACCGGGCGCTCGTTCTGCTGCTGGCGGAGCGCCAGCGCTACATGGACGCCGCCGCCCGCATCAAGCCCGACCGCAACATCGTGCGTGACGAGGCCCGCATCGAAGACGTGGTGTCGAAGGTGAAGGCGGCGGCCCGGGAGGCCGGGCTTTCGGAAGAGATCGCCGAGCCCGTCTGGCGGCTGCTGATCGAGCGCTGCATCGCGCATGAGCTCGCCGCCTGGGACCGCCTGCGCCAGACGGCCTGACCGGGCTCAGCCCCTTGCGCGGTAGGCCTCGATCTCCTGCACGGCGGCGGCCAGGGCGGCGCGCACCGGCGGCAGGTCGTCAGGCGCGCCGAACTCGGCGGTTTCGCAGACATCCCCCAGGGCGCGCGCCCCGATCCCGCGCGCCGCGCCCTTGATGGTGTGGACCAGGGCCCGCCAGTCTGGATTCGAGTCGTTCAGCCCCGCCGCCCAGGCCTCGGCTTGCTGGCAGAACAGGGCGAGCACCTCGCCAACCACCTGACGGTCGCCGGCCGCGAAGCCCTCAAGGTAAGCAAAATCAACAACTTGCGCCTGACTTTCCACCGTCACGCAACAACTCTCCCCACACGCCTTGCCAACGCCGCGTTTTCGCGTATTTTCCGCGCCCTCGCCGCCGGCCGCCTTCGGGCTCCGGAGCCGGGACGGGTGTATAGCTCAGTTGGTAGAGCAGCTGACTCTTAATCAGCGGGTCCAAGGTTCGAATCCTTGTACACCCACCACTTCCTCCGACATCGCTGAACGGTAGCTGCCTCTCGGCGCGGCGCCCGCCGGGCGGCTCCACCGAACGTTACGCTGAGGGCCTCAGGCGGGCTGCAGCGCCTCTGCGTGCAGCGTCTGAAGGCGCTCCACCTCGGCGGCGGAGCCCAGCATCACGGAGACGCGCTGGTGCAGGCCGGTGGGCTTGGCGTCGAGGGTCGGGCCAAAGCCGTCGTAGGAGGCGCCGCCGGCCTGTTCGACCACCAGGGCCATGGGGTTGGCTTCGTACATCAGGCGCAGCTTGCCCGCGCGGTTCGGCTCGCGGGCGTCCCACGGATAGAGAAAGACGCCGCCACGCATGACGATGCGGTGGACGTCGGCCACCATCGAGGCCACCCACCGCATGTTGAAGTTCTTGCCGCAGGGACCGGTCTCGCCCGCTAGGCAGTCCTCGATGTAGCGGCGCACGGGCGGAGCCCAGTGGCGCATGTTCGAGGCGTTGATGGCGAACTCCTTCGTCTCGCGAGGGATGGCGATCCGATCCGAGACCTGCAGCCAATGGTCCGTTTGTGGGTCGAGGGTGAACGCAGCGACGCCCTGGCCGGTGGTGAACACCAGGGTGGTCTGCGGGCCGTACACCACGTAGCCCGCCGCGGCCTGGTTGCGACCGGGCTGCAGGAAGTCGGCTTCCGTGGCGTCCCGGGGCGTGTCGGCCTTCACCGGCAGGACCGAGAAGATGGTGCCGATAGAGACATTGACGTCGATGTTGCTCGAGCCATCCAGCGGGTCGAACAGCAGGAGGTAGCGGGCGTCTGCGGAGACCGGACGCACCGGGTGGATGGTGTCCATTTCCTCAGAGGCCATGGCGGCCAGCGCCGGGGCCTTCGCACAGGCGGCGATCAGCAGGTCGTTGGAGACCACGTCGAGCTTCTTCTGGACCTCCCCCTGGACGTTCTCGCTCTCGAGCGCACCCAGGATCTCGCCGGCCGCGCCGCGGCGCACCAGGCCGCTGATCCCGGCGCAAGCCTCGGCCACGGTGGCGAGCAGCTGAGCCAGACCCGGCTCGACCGCGCCGCCGGACAGGTATTGCTCGAGCGTCACCGCCATTTGACGTCCCCATGTTCACAGGCTGCGAATCCCCGCCGGCCGCAGCTCCCGGCGAAGAGCTTCAACGAAGCTTCGCGGTCAAGGTTCCCCCTGCGCCTGTGTACGGGCGACCTGGCGCATCCACCAGGCGTGGAACAGTTCGGGCGTGGCGGCCGCCGGCTTGCCCGCCGCCCCACGCCTGCCGAAGCCATGGCCGCCCTCCTCGAACCAATGGGCCTCGGTCGCGACCCTCGCGCGGCGCAGGGCGGCGTACATGCCCAGGCTGTTCTCGATCGGCACGCTGGCGTCGTCGGCGGCGTGGACGAGGAAGGTGGGCGGCGCGGCCGCGGTGACGCGCGTGTCCATGGAATAGGCCGCCGTGTCCGCGGCCGAAGGGGTCTCGCCCAGCAGTTGCCGGCGCGAGCCGGCGTGCGCCGTCTCCGGCCGCATGGAGATCACCGGATAGATCAGGCCGGCGACGTCAGGCCGGGCGGACAGTCGGTCGGCTCCGTCCACGGGCGCATAGGTCCGTTCCGTGAAGCGAGTGATCAGCTGTGCCGTCAGATGGCCGCCGGCGGAAAAGCCCAGCGCCGAAACGCTGCTGGTCGCTGGAGTCGCCGCGCGAACCAGCCTGATCGCCCGCTGGACGTCCTGGAGCGGCGCGTCCCGCCCGCCCGCCCAGCCGTCGCTTGGCAGGCGGTAGAGCAGCACGTAGGCGGTGACGCCCCGGGCGGCTAGGAAGCGGGCGAATTCGAAGCCCTCCTTGTCCACCACGACGCGCACATAGCCGCCGCCCGGCGCGATGAGGCAGGCATGGCCGTTCGGCCGCTCGGGTCGGAAGACGGTGAGCTTGGGCCGCACCACGGCCGTAACCGCCCGGTCGGCGGGCTGGCCGGGTTTTGCCCGCTCGACCATCTCCTCCCGCAGCCCCTGTCCGCCCCCGCCCGGCGGTCCGGCCGGCCAGAGGGGAATGACCTCCGCCGGATCAGGCTGCGCCGAGGCGAGCGCCGGGGCGGCGGCCAGGGCAGCGGTGATCAGGCTGCGGCGATCGAGGTCCATGGCTTCTCCTTGGCGCGATGCTACCGGTGTCATAGCCTCACCGGAAGGGAGTTGCCCGATGACCTTCGTCACCCGCCGAGCCGTGCTCGCCGTCTCTTCCGGCCTCCTGGCGCCTGCCGGCGTCGCCCGGGGCGCGGAGCACCCCGTGGCCCGCACCAAGGCCGGCCGAGTGCGCGGCTACACCGAGGGTCCGGTCAAGGTGTTCAAGGGCGTCCGCTACGGCGCGGACACGAAGCCAAGACGCTTCCTCCCGCCATCGCCGCCGAGGCCGTGGCCGGGCGTGCTGGAGGCGTATGACTATGGCCCCGCGTCTCCACAGCCTGGGCCGGAGCCCAACCAGTCGGAGGACTGCCTCTTCCTGAACGTCTGGACGCCGGGCCTGCGCGACGGGGCGCGCCGGCCGGTGATGGTCTACTTCCACGGCGGCGCCTACTCGACCGGATCGGGCTCGAGCCCGCTCTACGACGGCGTCCGGCTGGCGCGACGCGGCGATGTGGTGGTGGTGACGGTGAACCATCGCCTGAACGCCTTCGGCTACGCCTACCTGGCCCGGCTGGGCGCCTCCGACCTCGCGGACAGCGGCAATGTGGGCCAGATCGACCTGCTGCTCGCCTTGCGTTGGGTGCGGGACAACATCGCCGAGTTCGGCGGCGACCCGACCCGGGTGATGGTGTTCGGCCAGTCGGGCGGAGGCGCCAAGATCGCCACCTTGATGGCGACCCCGGCGGCGGCCGGACTGTTCCACCGCGCCGCCACCATGAGCGGCCAGCAGGTCACCGCCTCAGGCCCTCTGAACGCTACGCAGCGGACGCTGGCCTGGCTGGACGCGCTGAAGCTGCGCCCGGACCAGACCGACGAGCTGCGCACCCTGCCCGTCGAGCGCCTGGTCGATGCGTTGGGCGCCCGCGACCCCGTCCTGCCCTTCGGCGCCATCTACTTCGGCCCGGTCCTCGACGAGCGGACCCTGCGGCGCCACCCCTTCTATCCGGACGCGCCGGCGCAGAGCGCGGCCATCCCGATGATCCTTGGCAACACCCACGACGAGACCCGCGCCTTCCTCGGCGGTGACGAAAGCAACTTCACCGTGGGCTGGGACGGGCTGGCCGCGAAGCTCGGGCCGAACATGCGCGTCGACATCTCGCCCGAGCTGGTGATCGCCCGCTATCGGGAGCTCTATCCGCACTACAGCCCAAGCGACGTGCTGTTCTCGGCCACCACAGCCTCCCGCTCCTGGCGCGGGGCGGTTATCGAGGCGGAGCTCCGGGCGCAGCAGGGGGCGCCGACCTGGGCCTACCAGCTGGACTTCCCCTCGCCGGCCGAAGGCGGGCGGCTGAAGGCCTTCCACACGCTGGATATCCCGCTCGTCTTCGACAACACGGCGGCGCCAGGGGCGCGCACCGGCGACGGGCCGGAGGCTCGCCGGGTTGCGACCCTGATGAGCGAGGCCTTCCTGGCCTTGGCCAGGACCGGCGATCCGAACCACCGCGCCCTGCCCCGCTGGTCGCCATACAGCCTGCCCAGGCGGCCGACGATGGTGTTCGACGTGGAGACGCGGCTCGTGGACGACCCGCGCGGCGAAGAGCGGGAGCTCTTCGCCAAGGTCCCCTACGTGCAGCCCGGAACCTAGGCCTTCGCCAGCTCCGCGTCGCTCTTCAGCAGGCCGTCGAAGTAGGCGACCGTCTTCTCCAGGCCCTGGCGCAGCGGGATCGTCGGCTCCCAGTCCAGGATCTCCTTGGCCTTGGCGATGTTCGGCTGACGCTGCTTCGGATCGTCCTGCGGCAGCGGCCGGTGCTCGATCTGCGACTTCGAACCGGTGATCTCAACGACAAGGTCCGCCAGCTGGCGCATGGTGAACTCCCCGGGATTGCCCAGGTTGATGGGCCCGGTGATCTCGTCGCCGGTGGCCATCAGGCGCAGGAAGCCTTCCACCAGGTCGTCCACGTAGCAGAACGAGCGGGTCTGCAGCCCGTCGCCATAGAGGGTGATCGGCTGCCCCTTCAGGGCCTGGACCACGAAGTTGGAAACCACGCGCCCGTCGTTAGGGTGCATCCGCGGGCCGTAGGTGTTGAAGATCCGCGCCACCTTGATGCGCAGGTTGTGCTGGCGCCGGTAGTCGAAGAACAGCGTCTCGGCGCAGCGCTTGCCCTCGTCATAGCAGGAGCGGAAGCCGATCGGATTGACGTTGCCCCAGTACTCCTCCGGCTGAGGGTGGACGGTGGGGTCGCCGTAGACTTCGCTGGTGGAGGCCTGGAAGATCTTCGCCTTCCGTCGCTTGGCCAGGCCCAACATGTTGATCGCCCCGTGGACGCTGGTCTTCGTCGTCTGCACCGGGTCATACTGGTAGTGGATCGGGCTCGCCGGGCAGGCGAGGTTGTAGATCTCGTCCACCTCCACGAAGAGCGGGAAGGTCACGTCGTGGCGCAGCAGCTCGAACCCGGGGTTCGAGAGCAGGTGCCCCACGTTGCGACGGGCCCCGGTGTAGAAGTTGTCGACACAGAGCACTTCGTGCCCCTGCGCCAGCAGGCGTTCGCACAGGTGCGAGCCGATGAAGCCGGCGCCGCCGGTGACCAGGATACGCTTCATGACCAGGCTCTCTGCGGTACGGCTCAGGCCTTGCCGCTCGCGCCGTTCTTGCGGAGCACGGAGATGAAGTAGCCGTTGTGCCAGTCGCTCTCCTTGCCGCCGACCGCCGGATGGCTGTTGTCGAGCGTGGTGCGCACCTCAATCTGGTGCATGACTTCCAGGCCAAGGTCGCGGATCGCGTCCATGGTGCCGTTGCGCACGGCCTCCCAGTTCCAGTCGTCGACGATGAACACGAACTCGTCGGTCAGGGACTCCCAGGCGTAGGTGAGCGCGTCGTACTGGTCCTGGTACTCGTGGGGCCCGTCGAAGAGGTAGACGTTGAACTTGCCGAGCGCCTTGTAGTCGACCTTGCGGAAGTCCTCGAACAGCACGCTGGTGCGGGCGTTGAGGCCGCCGCAGTTGGCGAGGTTCATGAAGAAGTGCTGCACCGGGCCGCCGAACAGCGACCAGTTGTCGATGGCGGTGGCCTTCAGCGTGTTGCCGAAGATCGCCGAGCAGAAGGTCGAGCCCGCCCAGGAGCCGATCTCCAGATAGCGCGGGTTGCTGACGTAGCCGATCACGTTGTTCAGGAAGTAGCGGAACTTGCGGCCTGACATGCCCTGGATGTCGAGCACGTAGTCGACGAGCTTGCCCTTCTCCTCGCGCGCCTCGTCGAAGGCTTTGGCGACGGCGTCGACCAGCGACAGACCAGGGGCGACAGAGATGGTGGGCTCGCTGAAGGCGATAACCTCAGCCGTGGCGTTCTTCATGGGAGGCATCCTTCAGGTCAGGCGGCGGCCGCACGCTTGGCGCGCGGGCTCTGGGCGGGTTGCGGAACACCGTCTTCAGAGGCGGCGTGCGCCTCCGTCCACAGGCGCGTGTCGGCGGGGAACGGCCGGTTGCGGTGCGCCTTGGCGAGCCGCTCGAGGTAGAAGCCGTGGTAGTCGTCGAGCGTCTGCATCTCGACCGCCTCATGATCGAGGCTCGTGCCGACGGCGAGATAGGGCTTCAAACCGGCGAGGTCGGGCCTCGGGCGCACGCCACGCGCATGGTCGGCGCACATCTGCCTGTAGAGATCCTCGAGATTGGCCGTCAGCGTATCCATGTCGAAGAGCGTGCAGCTGTCGCGCCCGGACTCCAGCCGGACCCGGAGGGCCGCGAGTTGGGCCGGATCGCCGGCCAGCTCGACGGCGCGCTCCACGTACTCCTCGGGCGTGGCGCAGATCAGCTCGGGCAGACCGGCGGCCCGCACCAGGCTGCCGCAGACCCGGGAGGCGAAGCTGCGGCCGGGCAGGGTGAGCACCGGGACGCCCATCCAGAGCGCATCGGACGCGGTCGTGTGGGCGCCGTAGGGCGTGGTGTCGAGGAAGAGGTCGGCCAGCGGGTAACGCGCCAGGTGCTGGTGGTTGTGCATCTTCGGCGCGAAGATCAGGCGCGAGGCCGAGATCCCGTTGGCTTCGGCGAAGTCGCGGAGGCGCTGCTGCGTCGAGGCGGAGGATTCCAGCAGCCAGAGCACCCCATTGGGGACCTGCCTGAGGATCTCCATCCAGCGCAGGACGGTGAAACGGGTGAACTTCTGCACGCCGTTGAAGCAGCAGAAGACGAAGGCGTCGTCCGGCAGGCCAAACTCGGCGCGGGCGGGCCGCTGGTCGTCGACGCGGCGGCGGCGATCGTTCGGTTGGTAGCAGGGCAGCCGCAGGACCTTCTCCGAGTAGTAGAGCTCGGCGTCCGGCGGGATGATGAAGTCGTCCGCGATCACGTACTGGTGGTAGGGCGAGCCCATCGTGCCGGGGTAGCCCAGCCAGTTGACGAGCACGGGGGCGGGACGACGGGCGAACACCGCGCTGCGGGCGTCGCGCGTGTGTCCGTTGACGTCCACCAGGATGTCGATGCCGTCCGCCGCGATGCGCGCGGCGGCCTGGTCGTCGTTCATCCCGCGGATGTCGACGTAGTGCTCGACCGCGGCCTTGATGCGCTCGTGCAGCGCGCCGGACGGGGGCACGCCGCAATAGTAGGCGAACACCTCCACCTTCTCACGGTCGTGCAGCTCGAAGAGCTCGGCCATGAGGTAGCCGATGGCGTGGTCGCGCAGGTCCGATGACACGTAGCCGACGCGCAGGCGCCGCCCGGTGAGGTCAATGTCGGCGTCGCGCCGGTCGTGCGGGTTCTCGGCGGGCTCGGGGACGGCGGCCTCCACGAAGCGCGCGGCGTTGGCGAGCTGCAGCAGCGGATCGTCGGTGTAGGCGGCCATGGAGAGGGGATTGATGTTCCCCATGATGGCCTTGCGCTCGACATTGTCCCACGGCTGCACGACCGGCCATTCCAGCTGGCTCAGCCGCAGGGCGACGTACTGCTCCATGACGTCGCGCTGGTCGGGATTAATCTCGAGCGCCGCCTTCAGGGCGGCCTCGGCGTACTCCTGCCGTTGCAGGTCCGAGCTCAGGCGACCGATCTGCTTCAGGGCGGTGACCACGAAGCCGACGCTCTTGCCGGTGACCGGGGCGGACTTCTGGGCGAGGTTGCGCCAGATCTCCAGGCCCTGGTCGGGCTGTCCGCCCCGCTCGAACACGCCGCCGAGGTTGATGTAGGCGGGCGCGAAGTCCGGGTCGGCGGCGATCGCCTCCTGCAGCGAACGGGCGGCGCCTGACAGGTTGCCGGCGTCGCTCTGCAGCACCGCGCAGTTGAAGTGCGCCACCTGCCGCTGGGGATGCTCGGCGTTGAACCGCACCCACACCTGGTAGAGCTGCTGGGCCTCGTCGGTACGGCCCGCCGCGTTGAGCTGTGTGGCGGCGTCGATCAGTTCGCCGATCCCGCAGGCGCCGGCGGTGATCTTCTGCATGGCGGCGAGGAAAACGTTCTCGGACATTACTTTCCCGGGTTTCACCCGCGCCCCGTCCCCTTCGGGGCGGAATCACGCGTCGATTCGGCTCAGGAAATCATCGCACGCTGTTCGGACCGGACAATCGGCGGCCGCCCGATTGGGGGCTGTCGCGCCATCAAGCCGCACCCCGCCCGTGCCCCCTCCCCCGACCGGGAGAGAGGGACGGGCCGCCCGATCAGGTCGCCTGGATGTAGGCGTCCACCTGATCGTCGTTGAAGCTCTGGACCTGCGCCACGGTGAAGGCGTTGGCCTGCGTGGTGGTCATCGACAGGATGTTGGTCGAGGACAGGTGGTCCAGCTGCGTCGTGGAGAGGGCCGCGATCTGGCTCGTGGTGAGCGAGTCGATCTGGGTGGTCGTCAGCCCATCGATGATGGTCGTCGACAGCGCGGCGATCTGCTGGCTCCCGAGGGCCTCCAGCTGGGTCGGCGCGAAGTCGGCGAAGTCCGTCAGACCCAGCGAGCCGATCTGCGTCGTCGTGAGGCCCTTCACCTGGGTGGTGGTGAGCGACTGGACCTGGGTCGAGCTCAGCTGGGCGAAGTTCGTCGAGCCCAGCCCGGCCAGCTGGGTGGCGCTGAGCGCCTGCAGCTGGGTGGTGGTCAGGTCGTCGATGTCCGTCGTGCTGAGGCCGGCCAGCTGGGTGTTGGTCAGGGCCTTCATCTGGGTCGCGTCCAGCGCCTTCTGCTGGGTGCTATCCAGGGCGGAGAGGTTGACGGCGCCGAGGCCGGCGACCTGGGTCGCCGTCAGGCCGCCGATCTGGGTCGAGGTGAACTCGCCCATGTCGGTGGTCGACAGGCCGCCGAGCTGGGTGGCCGTGAGGCCCTTCAGCTGGGTGGTGTCGAGGCCCTGCACCTGGGTGCTGTCGAGCGCCGAGAGGTTGGTGGTCGAGAGCGCGCCCAGCTGGGTCGAGTTCAGCGCGTCGATCTGGGTGGTCGCCAGCTTCCCGAAGTCGGTGGCGTCCAGGTTCTTCAGCTGGGTCGCCGTCAGGCCGCCCACCTGAGTGGTCGTCAGGCCGCCGAGCTGCGTGGTCGCCAGAGCCGACAGCGCGGTGTTGGTCAGCCCCCCGACCTGGGTGGAGGAGAGACCGCCCAGCTGGGTGGTCGTCAGCTCACCAAGGTTGGTGGTGGTGATCGCCAGCAGCTGCGTGGCCGCCATCGCGCCGAGCTGGGTCGAGGTAAGCTCGCCCATGTCGGTGGTGGAGAGGCCCGCCAGCTGCGCCGTGGTGATGCCCTTCACCTGCGTCGTCGTCAGCGCGCCCATCTGGGTGCTGTCGAGCGCCGAGAGGTTGGCGGCGCCCAGGGCGGCCACCTGGGTGGAGGACAGCGCCTCGACCTGCGTCGAGGAGAAGTCGCCCATGTCGGTGGTCGACAGGCTGCCGAGCTGGGTGTTCGTCAGCCCCTTCACCTGGGTGGTCGTCAGCGACTGGACCTGGGTCGAGCTCAGTTGGCTGAAGTTCGTCGAGCCCATGCCCGCCAGCTGGGTGGCGCTGAGCGCCTGCAGCTGGGTGGTGGTCAGGTCGTCGATGTCGGTCGTGCTGAGGCCCGCCAGCTGGGTCGTGGTCAGCGCCTTCATCTGGGTCGCGTCCAGCGCCTTCTGCTGGGTGCTATCCAGGGCGGAGAGGTTGGCGGCGCCCAAACCAGCAACCTGGGTCGCCGTCAGGCCGCCGATCTGGGTCGAGGTGAACTCGCCCATGTCGGTGGTGGAGAGCCCGCCGAGCTGGGTGGCCGTGAGGCCCTTCAGCTGGGTGGTGTCGAGGCCCTGCACCTGGGTGCTGTCGAGCGCCGAGAGGTTGGTGGTCGAGAGCGCGCCCAGCTGGGTCGAGTTCAGCGCGTCGATCTGGGTGGAGGTCAGCTTGCCGAAGTCGGTGGCGTCCAGGTTCTTCAGCTGGGCCGCCGTCAGGCCGCCCACCTGCGTCGTCGTCAGGCCGCCGAGCTGAGTCGTGGCAAGCGCCGACAGCGCCGTGTTGGTCAGGCCGCCGACCTGCGTCGAGGAGAGGCCGCCCAGTTGGGTCGTCGTCAGCTCACCGAGGTTGGTGGTGGTGATCGCCAGCAGCTGC
>NZ_DATCML010000006.1:0-12957 GCF_036563385.1 Phenylobacterium sp. | reverse complement strand
GAAGGTCAACGACGCCCGCAAGAAGGCGATGGCCGACAAGGTGGCCGGCGCCGTGGACGGCGAGGACCTGGCCGGCAAGACCATCGGGGTGCTGGGGCTGACCTTCAAGCCGAACACCGACGACATGCGCGATGCGCCGAGCCTCGACATCGTGCCGGCGCTGCAGGCGCGCGGGGCGCGGGTGCAGGCCTTCGATCCGGCGGGGATGCACGAGGCGCAGCACATGCTGAAGGACGTTGAGTTCAAGTCGGATCCCTATGCGGTGGCGGAGGGGACCGACGCGCTCGTCATCATCACCGAGTGGGACCAGTTCCGCGCGCTGGACCTCGACCGCATCAAGCTGCTGATGAACCGCCCGGTGCTGGTCGACCTTCGCAACATCTACAAGCCCGACGACATGCAGGCGCGCGGCTTCGCCTACACGAGCGTGGGGCGGCCGTAGGATCCTCGGGAGGCGCGCCGCGCCTCGGGATCAGATGCCGCTCGACGTGAGGTTGAAGAGCAATTGGCCGAGCCAGACGGCTCCGGTCCAGAAGGCGAGCGCCAGGACGACCACGAACGCCAGGCAGGCAATGGAGCTGACGCCCTTGCCGACCATGGGCCGCGCCGCCCCGCCGAAGGCGAGGTCAGGCCGCATGTTTCCTCCAACCCATTCTTTTTGTTGGCGCACGTCGATCGAGCGACGCAGCCATGTGTCGATGCTGACACAAGTCTTCACACCTGGGTAGGGTTGCCGCAGCGGCAGCTCACAACACCTTGTCGGCGCGGGCCCGGAGATAGTCGTGCAGCGCCTTCACTTCGGCGGCGCTGAGCGCATGGAAGCGGGTGCGTGAGGCGCCGCTCATCAGCCCCACCTCTCGACCACCCGCCGCGACGCCGGTGCGCATCAGGGTCTCGAAGTCGGCGAGGTCGTAGCTGGCGGCGATGGCGAGGTCCGGCGCTTTGAGGATCTCACGGCCTTCCAGCGCAGGCCCGTGGCACTCGATGCAGGTACGCGCCACGTCGCGGCCCGCCTCGTGCTCGGGGCCGACAAAGGGCAGTTGGACGGCGCCCTCCTTCTTCAGCATGGCCGGCGCGGAATCGAACTTGCCGAGCAGGACGCCGACGCGACCCATGGGCCCGACCTGCAGGCGCGGCTGGCGCTCGCCGGTGACTGGGAAGCTTCGGATGTAGGCCAGCAGGTCGGCCGCCTCGGCATCTGTGAGCCTCGCGAAGGCCTCGGAGGGCATGACCCAGAGCGTATGGCCGTCGGCGGCCACGCCCTTGCGGATCGCCCGGTCGAGGTCGGCGTCGGTCTGCTCGGCGGCGGCTAGGGTCAGGTTCGGGCCCCAGGCCCGCAGCAGGGGCATCTCGTCGTGGAAGAGACGGCCCTCGAAGGCTTCCCCGTGGCAGTCGTGGCAGCCGTTCAGCACCGCCAGGCGACGGCCGCGGGCCACCGCCTGCGGCTCGGCGGCGGCCACGATCCTCACCTGCGCCTTGGGATAGGAGCGGCGGATCATCAGCTCGCTGGCCGCGAAGGCGCCGAGCGTCGCGCAGAGCACGACCGTGACCAGGCTGGCCAGCCCGAGGCCGGCCCAGCGGAGAAGACGCTTCATGGAAACCCTGTGCTCCCGATGGACGCCCAGAGGCTTCGACGACCTCCGTTCGCGGAGCGGGGGTCCTAAGCTACGCCGTCAGACGGAACAATCGCCGGGAGCGCAGGACTGTTCTGCAAAGCTGCAGAGCTGTCGGTTCCCTTCCCACCCCGTGTGAACGGAGGCTAGGCCGCGGCCTTCTTCACCGCGCCGACGATCTCCTTGACCACCTGGCTGACGAGCTTTTCGTCGTCGCCCTCGGCCATGACCCGGATCAGGGGCTCGGTGCCGGAGGGGCGGATGACCAGGCGACCGATGCCGGTGAGCCGCTGCTCGGCCTCGGCGATGGCCTTCTTCACGTGGGCGTCCTCCAGCGGCTTGCCGCCGGAGAAGCGCACGTTCTCCAGCTTCTGGGGCGCGGGCTCGAACTGACGGGCGAGCGCGCTCATCGGCTTGTCGCTCTCCTTCAGAACCGCCAGCACCTGGAGGGCGGCGATGAGGCCGTCGCCGGTGGTGGAGATGTCGGAGAGGATGATGTGGCCTGACTGCTCGCCGCCAAGGTTGAAGCCGCCTTCGCGCATGCGGGCCATGACGTAGCGGTCGCCCACCTGGGTGCGCTCGAGCTTCAGCTTGCGCGCCGCCAGGTAGCGCTCAAGGCCCAGGTTGGACATGACGGTGGCGACCACGCCGCCGCCGGTCAGCCGATCGCTGCGGGCCCAATGGTCGGCGATCAGCGCCATGATCTGGTCACCGTCGACGATCTGGCCCTTCTCGTCGCAGATCACCAGGCGGTCGGCGTCGCCGTCGAGCCCGATGCCGATGTCGGCGCGGTATTCCTTCACGGCGCGCTGCATGGCGGCCGGGGCGGTCGAGCCGCACTCGTCGTTGATGTTGAAGCCGTCCGGCGTGACCCCGATCCGGATCACCTCGGCGCCCAGTTCGTAGAGCGCTTCCGGGGCGACCTTGTACGAGGCGCCGTTGGCGCAATCGATGACCACGCGCATGCCCGAGAGGCTGAGGCGACGCGGGAAGGAGGCCTTGGCGATCTCGACGTAGCGGGCCTGGCAGTCGTCGATCCGCTGCACGCGGCCAAGGCCATTGGGCGTAGCCAGGCCCTCCTGCAGGCCCTGGTCCATCAGGGCCTCGATCTCCAGCTCGCGGTCGTCCGACAGCTTGTAGCCGTCGGGCCCGAACAGCTTGATGCCGTTGTCGGCGAAGTGGTTGTGCGAGGCCGAGATCATCACGCCCAGGTCGGCGCGCAACGAGCGGGTCATCATGGCCACGCCAGGCGTCGGCAGCGGCCCGAACAGGCGCACGTCCATGCCGACGCTCGTGAAGCCGGCCACCAGCGCCGGCTCGATCATGTAGCCCGACAGCCGGGTGTCCTTGCCGATCACCACCAAGTGGCGACGGTCGTCCTTCGACATGAACAGCTTGCCCGCGGCCATGCCGACCCGCAGGGCCACTTCTGCGGTCATGGGGTGGCGGTTGGCCTGGCCGCGGATGCCGTCGGTGCCGAAGTAGGCGCGCTTGCTCATCGGATGCTCTCGAAACGATCGGAAACTGAGATTTAGTGGCTGACAGCTTAGCCGATGCTAAAGCCGCAGCGTTACAGGCGTGTGCGCAAGCATCGCGCTCTACCACAAAGGAACAAAGGCCTCATGTGCGGCATCATCGGCATCGTCGGCACGCGTCCGGTGCAGGACCGTCTGATCGAAAGCCTCAAGCGCCTCGAGTACCGCGGCTATGACTCTGCGGGCGTGGCCGGTGTCGTCGGCGGCAAGGTCGAGCGCCGGCGAGCGCAGGGCAAGATCCGTGCTCTGGAGGAGCGGCTGGCCGACGAGCCGCTGCAGGCCACCGTCGGCATCGGCCACACCCGCTGGGCCACCCACGGCGCGCCCGCCGAGCGCAACGCCCACCCGCACAAGGCGGGCCGGGTCACCCTGGTGCACAACGGGATCATCGAGAACTACGCCGAGCTGCGCGAGGCGCTGAAGGCCAAAGGCCGGACCTTCGAGAGCGAGACCGATACCGAGGTGATCGCCCACCTCCTTGACTGCGAACTCGAGCGCAAGCCGCCGCTGGACGCGCTGAAGGCCGCTCTGGACCAGCTGACCGGCGCCTATGCGCTGGGCGTGCTGGTGGAGGGCGAGGACGCTCTGGTGATGGGCGCCCGCCGCGGCAGCCCGCTGGTGGTGGGCTATGGGGACGGCGAGATGTTCCTGGGTTCCGACGCCCTGGCCGTCGGGCCGTTCACCAACCGCATCTGCTACCTGGACGAGGGCGACTACGTCGCCATCGACCACAAGGGCGCGCACATCTTCGACGAGACCGGCCAGCCGGTGGAACGTGGGATCCGGCAGGTGGCCGCTTCGGCCGCCCTGGTGGAGAAGGGCAACTACCGCCACTTCATGGAAAAGGAGATCCACGACCAGCCCGAGGGGTGCCAGCACACCATCGCGGCCTATGTGGACACCCTGGCGGGCAAGACGGCGGTGCCCGGCGACATCGATTGGAAGAACCTGGAGCGGGTGCAGATCGTCGCCTGCGGCACGTCCTACATCGCAGGCGTGATGGGCAAGTACCTGATCGAGCAACTGGCCGACCTGCCGGTGGACGTGGAGATCGCCTCGGAGTTCCGCTACCGCCAGCCGGCCCTGCGCAAGGAAGCCCTGGCCATCGCCATGTCGCAGTCCGGCGAGACGGCCGACACCCTGGCGGCCCTGCGCTTCTGCGCCGGCAAGGGGATGACCACCGCCGCGGTGGTGAACGCCACCGAGAGCACCATGGCCCGCGAGGTGGACGTGGTCTGGCCGATCCACTGCGGGCCCGAGATCGGCGTGGCCTCCACCAAGGCCTTCACCGCCCAGGTGAGCGTGCTGACCGCCGTGGCGGTGGCCGCCGCGCGCGCCCGCGGCCGCATCGACGAGGCCGAGGAGCAGCGTCTGGTGCGCGTGCTGCTGGAGGCGCCGCGGCTGATCGCCGAGTCCATCAAGCTGGAGGACGCGGTCCGCAGCATCGCCCAGGAGGTCGCCAAGGCCCGGGACGTGCTCTACCTCGGCCGCGGCCCCATGTACCCCCTGGCCCTGGAAGGCGCGCTGAAGCTGAAGGAGATCAGCTACATCCACGCCGAAGGCTACGCCGCAGGCGAGCTGAAACACGGCCCGATTGCGCTCGTCGACGAGCAGACGCCGATCGTCATCCTTGCGCCGTTCGACAGCTATTTCGAGAAATCCGCCTCCAACATGCAGGAGGTGATGGCCCGTGGCGGGCAGGTGATCTTCATCACTGACCCCGAGGGCGAGCGCCATGCGCCGAAGGGGGCTCGTGTCGTAGTGACGGCTCCGCGCTGCGACCCGCTGATCGCACCGCTGGTGCTGTCGGCGCCGGTGCAGCTGCTGGCCTACCACGTGGCGGTCACCAAGGGCGCCGACGTGGACCAGCCGCGCAACCTGGCGAAGTCGGTCACCGTCGAATAGCGCACACGAAAACGGCCGCCCCGCGAGGGGCGGCCGCTCCGCTTCCAGCCCTGAGGCTGGAATATCTTACGGGTTCGTCGTGCCGCCCGTCGTGCCGGTCGCGCCAGCGGCGCCGGTCGTGCCCGTGGTGGCGCCGGTCGTGCCGGTGGTCCCGGTCGCGCCGGCAGCGCCGGTCGCGCCGGTCGTGCCGGTAGCGCCCGCGGCGGCCGGATCGGTCGTCGTCGTGCCCATGGCGCCGGCGGCGGCCGGATCGGTGGTGGTGGCGGCCGCGCCCATGGCCGAGGTGTCGGCGGCCGGTGCGGTGGCCGAGGCGTCAGCGGCGGTGCCGGTGGCCGGGGCTTCTTCCGTCTTCTGGCCGCAGGCGGACAGGCTGGCGGCGAGGACGGCGGCGGCGGCGACCGAGGTGAGGATACGGAGCTTCATGGTGTTTCCCCTGGAGGACTGTTTTCCCCCGACTTCTGAGGTGAGCTTACACGCCTTCGTGTTCTCCCGAAATCGTGAACAGGCTAACGACGCGCATTTTTGTCGCACCGGCCTGTGGACCTGGGGCGCCCCCTCCTCTAACCGCGCAGGGATCGCTCGGCGTTTCCAGGCGTTGGGTGTGCGCCGCAAGGCGAAGCTTGGGGCCAGGGTCGAGAGGGGAGTCGATGACGAAGCGTGTGCGTAAGGCGGTCCTGCCGGTGGCGGGGCTGGGGACCCGTGTGCTGCCCGGAGCCAAGACGACCCCCAAGAACCTGCTGAACGTGGTGGACCGCCCGATCCTCTCCTACATCGTAGAGGAGGCCCGCGCCGCCGGTATCGAGCACTTCGTCTTCATTGTCGGCCGTGGGCAGGGCGCGATCGAGGACTACTTCGACGCCTCGCCCGAAATCGAGCAGGCGCTGGAGGCCAAGGGCAAGACGGCGATCCTGGAGGAGGTCCGCCGCGACCTGCCGCAGCCCGGCCAGATGAGCTTCGTGCGCCAGATGGCTCCGCTGGGGCTCGGCCACGCAGTGTGGTGCGCCCGCGACGTGATCGGCGACGAGCCGTTCGCGGTGATGCTGCCCGACATGCTGATGGCGGCGGAGCCGGGCGCGCTGGCTCAGGCGATCGGCGCCTACGAAAAGGTGGGCGGCAACATCGTGGTGGTGGAGCCCGCGCCGGAGGGGGAGGCCCACAAGTACGGCATCGTCGCCCTGGACGGACAGGACGGCCGGCTGAACCGGATGACCGGCATGGTGGAGAAGCCCGCGCCAGGCACCGAGCCCTCGAACCTGTTCATCTCCGGCCGCTACATCCTGCAGCCGGAGATCTTCCAGATCCTGGAGACCCAGGAGCGCGGGGCCGGCGGCGAGATCCAACTGACTGACGGCATGGCCCACCTGATGAAGCGCCAGGACTTCCACGCCCTGGAGTACGAGGGGACCACCTACGACTGCGGCGACAAGATCGGCCTCCTGCGGGCCAACGTCGCCTTCGCCTTGCGGCGGCCGGAGCTCGCCGAGGCGGCGCGAACGGCGATCCGGGAACTGCTCTAGACGCCCTTCCGCAGGGGCCCGCTCTGCGCTAGCCCTTTCATTGGGGGAGAACAGGAGCGGGCCCGTGCGCGTACTGATCCTCGGCGGCGACGGCTTCTGCGGGTGGCCGACGGCGCTGCACCTGTCGGCCCGCGGCCACGACGTGGCGATCGCCGACAACCTGTCGCGGCGGGCCATCGACGACGAGCTCGGCGCCTGGTCGCTCACCCCGATCGTCGATATCGAGACCCGGCTGGCTGCGTGGCGCGACGTGTCGGGCCGCAGCATCGGCTTCCATCGGCTGACGGTGGGCAAGGACTACGACGAGCTGCTGGCCCTGCTGACCAGCTGGCGGCCCGACGCGGTGGTCCACTTCGCCGAGCAGCGGGCGGCCCCCTATTCGATGAAGTCGGCGCGCCACAAGCGCTACACCGTCGACAACAACCTCAACGCCACCAACGACGTCCTGGCGGCCATCGTCGAGAGCGGCCTCGACATCCATCTGGCCCACCTCGGCACCATGGGGGTGTACGGCTACGGCGACGCCGGCATGGCGATCCCGGAAGGCTATCTGACGGTGAAGGTGGAGACGCCTGAGGGCTGGGTCCCGCGCGAGATCCTCTATCCGGCCAACCCGGGTTCGATCTATCACCTCACCAAGACGCAGGACGCCCTGCTTTTCCAGTTCTATGCGCGCAACGACCGGCTGCGGATTACCGACCTGCACCAGGGCATCGTCTGGGGCACGCAGACGGCCGAGACCCGCCTCGACCCACGGCTGATCAACCGTTTCGATTACGATGGCGACTACGGCACCGTGTTAAACCGGTTCCTGATGCAGGCGGCGGTGGGCCATCCCCTCACCGTCCACGGACCAGGCGGCCAGACGCGGGCCTTCATCAACATCCAGGATACGGTGCGCTGCGTCGAACTCGCCCTGCTGCACCCGCCCGAGCGCGGCGAGCGGGTGAAGGTGATGAACCAGATGACCGAGTGCTGGCGCGTGCGCGACCTCGCCCAGATGGTCGCCCGTCTGACCGGCGCGCCGGTGGCGCATTTGCCCAACCCGCGGCAGGAGGCGGACGAGAACGAACTGGCGGTGGAGAACCGGCGACTGCTGTCGTACGGCCTCGACCCCATCACCCTGCAGGAGGGATTGCTCCTGGAGGTGGCCGAGATCGCACGGGCGTTCGCGCACAGGGCCGACCTTTCGAAGATTCCGTGCGTCTCCAACTGGAACGTGGAGCGGGCGGCGGCCACGGCGGCGACGAGCGCTGGCGCGGTGGCGGCGGAGTAGCGTTTGCGGCTGTTCGTCTTCGGCTACGGCTTCTCCGCCCGCGCCCTGGCCGATCGGCTGCGGCCACAGGGTTGGACGGTGCACGCCACCGTGCGGCGGTCCGAGGATGTGGAGAGGCTGGCTGGCGAGGGCGTCACGGCGCACCTGCTGACGGATGGGGAGGGTATCGCCCGCGCCCTGGCGCGGACCCAGGCCTTGCTGATCACCGCCCCGCCCGGGCCGCAGGGCTGCCCGGCGCTCCCCGTGCTGGTCCCGGCGCTCGCCACGGCCGGGGCTTTTCCCGACTGGGCAGGCTATCTTTCCACGACGGGGGTCTATGGCGACCGCAAGGGGGGCTGGGTGTTCGAGACCAGCCGTCTGGCTGCGCAGTCCGTCGAGGGCGCCCGGCGGGTCGCCGCCGAGCGGGACTGGCTGGAGGTCGGCCGCGGAATGGGGCTGACGGTCACCGTCTTCCGGCTGCCGGGGATCTACGGCCCTGGCCGCTCTGCCCTGGATCGGCTGCGCGCCGGTCAGGCTCGCCGGATCGTGGCGCCGGGCCAGGTCTTCTCGCGCATCCACGTGGACGACCTGTCGGCGGGACTCGCCGCTTCCATCGCCCGCCCCCGCGCTGGCGGGATCTACAATCTTTGCGACGACGAGCCAGCGCCCAACCCTGACGTGATCGCCCACGCCGCCCGCCTGCTGGGCCGGGAGCCGCCGCCGGAAGTCCCACTGGCCGAGGCCGGCCTGTCGCCGCAGGCGATACGCTTCTACGCGGAGAGCAAGCGGGTTTCGAACGCCCGGGCCAAGGCGGAACTCGGCTGGCGCCCACGGCTGCCGACCTATCGCGAAGGCCTGGCCGAGATCCTGGCCGCCGGCGGCTAGGCCGCCTTCTCCCCCCGAGCCGCAACCACGATCCCGGCGCCGATCAGGACCAGGCCGGCGGCATGAAACAGGTGGAAGGCCTCGCCCAGCAGCAGCACGGCCAGCACTGCGCCGAAGACGGGCTGCAGGTGGAGGTACTGGGCCGCCCGGGCCGAGCCGACCAGCTCGACGCCCCGGTTGAAGAACAGGTAGGCGAGGAAGGACGGGAAGACCGCCACGTAGCCGACGCCCAGCAGCGCCGGCAGCGTGAGCGCCATACGCGCGCCGGCCGCCAGCTCGGCGACGTAGAAGGGCGCCAGCAGCACCACGGCCGCCGCGAAGGTGGCCCACAGCAGGCTCATCGGGTGCACGGCGGGACGCCGGCGCAAGATCAGCGAATAGACCGCGTAGAGCACCACCCCCACCAGGATCACGGCGTCGCCACCGTTCAGGCCGAGATGCAGCAGGTCCCAAGGCCGGCCGCGCGAGAGCACGACCAGAACGCCGAGCAGCGACAGGACCATGCCGGCGATCTGCCAGCGACCGGTGCGCTCGCGAAGCCCGAGCCAGGCGAAAAGCATGATCAAGGGCGGAATGGCGGCCTGCACCACCAGGCTGTTGAGGGCGGTGGTCCGCTGGAGCCCCACGTAGAGGAGGGCCCCGAAGCTCGCCACCCCGGTGGCGGCGAGGGCCAGCACCGTGCGCCAGCGGCGGACGAGCTCGGCCCGGTCGTCGCGCACCTGCCGCCAGGCCACCGCGGTGACGATGGCCAGGGCCAGCACCCAGCGCCAGAAGACCAGCGCCATGGGCGGGACCACGCCGACCATGGCGCGTCCCGCGATGGAATTACCGGCCCAGAACAGGATGGTGGCGGACAGAAGCAGGGGCGCAGCCCGCCACGGATGGACGGCCTTCAGGACAGCTCCTCCACCGCCTGGATCAGCCGGGCGAGGTCCTGCGGCCGCGACAGCCGGTGGTCGCCGTCCTTGATGAGGGTGAAGACCACGTCGGCCGCCTTGAGGCCGTTGGCGAGCTGGAGGGCGTGCGACCAGGGCACATCCGGATCCACGCCGCCCTGCAGGATGCGGACGGGCGCCTCCACCGGGATCTCCTGCGCCTCGAGGATCGACCAGCGGGCGCCGTCTTCCAGCAAGTCGCGGGTGATCGGATAGGGCTCGCCGTAGGCGGACGGCCGCATCCAAACGCCGTCACGGGAGAGGTCGGCAAGGCCCTCCGGCGGGATCTCGGGGCGCATCAGCTTCTCGGTGAAGTCGGGGGCGGGCGCGATCAGCGCGAGGGCCTTGATCCGTTCGGGGCGCGCCATGGCCACGAGGCAGGCGATCCAGCCGCCCATGGAGGAGCCGACCAGCACGGTCTCGCCATCCGTGAGCTGGTCGAGCACCGCCAGGGCGTCCTCGCGCCAGCGGCTGATCGTCCCCTCTCGGAACTCGCCGTCCGAGACCCCATGGCCGAAGTAGTCGAAGCGCACATAGGCGCGGCCGGCCGCCTGCGCCCAATCCGCCAGCGCCTGGGCCTTGGTCCCCGCCATGTCCGACATGAAGCCGCCGAGCCAGACGACGGTCGGCCCCTGCCCCGCCACACGCTTCCAGGCGAGGCGATACCCGCCACGTTCGAGGTGTCCGCTCTCTTCGCTCATGGTCGGGTCATAAGCCGCCGGCGCGGTGTTTACGAGACGGCGTTTCAGGCTATGGGAGGCGCGTGCCCCTCCCCCCTGGCTTCACCCTCCTGCAGGTCGTCCCGGAGCTCGAGACCGGCGGCGCCGAGCTGTCGGCCATCGAGGTGGCGCGGGCTGTGGTGCAGGCCGGCGGCCGGGCCCTGGTGGCCAGCCGCGGCGGCCGATTGGCGGCCAGGTTGGAAGCCGACGGCGGCAGGCTGGTGGCCTTGCCCGCCGACTCCAAGAATCCGCTGACCATCGCGTCAAACGGGCGGCGGCTCGCCAACCTCATTCGGCGCGAGAAGGTGAGCCTGGTCCACGCCCGCAGCCGGGCTCCCGCCTTCTCGGCCCTTTGGGCGGCGCGCGCCACGGGCACGCCGTTCGTGGCCACCTACCACGGGATCTACAAGGCCAGGTCGCGCCTCAAGCGCTGGTACAATGCGGTGATGACGCGGGGCGACCTGGTGATCGCCAACTCCGACTACACCCGCGCCCACGTCCTGGCCGAGCACGGGCTGCCGCCCGAGAAGGTGGTGGCGATCCCGCGGGGCGTGGACCTGGACCGGTTCGATCCGGCCGCGGTGGCGCCCGAGCGGATCGAGCGGCTGCGCGCCGCCTGGGGCGTCGCCGACGACGACCGGCGCACCAAGGTCCTGCTTGCCGGGCGCCTGACGCGCATCAAGGGGCACCTGACCATCATCGAGGCGGTCTCCCGCCTGAAAGCGGAGGGGCGCACCGACCTGCTGGTCCTGTTCGCCGGCGACGACCAGGGCCGCACGGACTACCGTGAGGAGCTTTTCGAGGCGATCTCAACCGCCGGTGTTCAGGACATGGTAAAGATCGTCGGCCATTGTGACGACATGCCCGCGGCCTGCCTGCTCAGCGACGTCGCCATCCTGCCCACCACCGTGCCCGAGAGCTTCGGCCGCGCGGCTGTCGAGCCGCAGGCCATGGGCCGGCCGGTGATCGCCTCGGCGCACGGCGGCACGGTGGAGACCGTGCTCGACGGGGTGACCGGCTGGCTGGTGCCGCCGGGCGAAGCCTCGGCATGGGCGGAAGCGCTGAAGGCCGCCGCCGACCTCGGCCCTGCCGGACGCGCGGAGATGGGCCAACTCGCCATGGGCAGAGCCCGCCAGCTCTATCGCACGGACGCCATGTGCGCGGCCACGCTGGCCGCCTACGAACGGGTGCTGGAGGCCCGCCGCTGATGGCCCGGAGCGTGCAGAAGATCCTGGTCATCAAGCTGGGCGCGCTCGGCGACTTTGTCCTGGCGCTGGCGGCGATGAAGAAGATCCGCGAGGCGCACCGGAAGGATCACATCACCCTGCTGACCACCCCGCCCTTCGAGGCGCTGGCGAAGTCGTGCCCCTACTTCAACGCCGTCGAGACTGACGGCCGGCCGGAGACCTTCGCCCAGTGGATGGCGCTCAGGAAGCGTCTCAAGGCCGCGAACTACGATCGGGTCTACGACCTGCAGACCTCGTCGGCCTCCAACCGCATCTTCCAGCTGCTGCGCCCGAAGCCGCCGGCGTGGTCGGGCGTGGCGCTCGGCTGCTCGTTGCCGCACAGGAACAAGCTGCGCGACCACATGCACACGCTGGAGCGCCAGGCCGACCAGCTGATGTACGCCGGCATCTGGCCGGACGCGCCGACCGCACCGGGCGAGGCGCCGCCGCCGGACCTCTCGTGGATCTGGAAGCACCAGCCGGCCGACCGCCCGGTGCCAGGCGCGGTGAAGCCCAGGCCGTATGTGATGTTCGTGCCCGGCGGCTCGGCCCACCGGCCGGAGAAGCGCTGGCCCGTGGAGCGCTACGCGGAGCTCGCCCGCATCCTCTACGGGCGGGGCTTCGACGTCGTCATCATCGGCGGCCCTCAGGAGACGGCGCTGGCCCATGCGATCCAACGCAGCGTGCCGCGCGCCCGGGACCTGACTGGCCGTACGGACTTCGCGCGCATCGCCGTCCTGGGCGCCAAGGCGGCGCTGGCCGTGGGCAACGACACTGGACCGCTGCACCTTGCCGCGGCGGCCGGGGCGCCCACCGTGGTGCTGTTCTCGGGCGCCTCAGACCCGGCCCTGTCGGCTCCCCGCGGGAAGGTGGCCGTGCTGCGCGCCGAAAAACTTTCCGAACTTCCTGTGGCCAAGGTGGCACAGGCTGCGGTGTCTCTCGTGCCTGCGACCGCCGGCGCGGGTTGATACCGCGCCAACCCTCACGCATATACTTTACCCAGCGACCGGAGCGCTCGAGGCGCGCCGGCGTTTTGCGTTGAAACAACACTCGGAGCCTCGCCTATTCGCCGCCCCATGCAGGCGCCGCCCGTCAAAGACGGTCCGCGCATCAATGATGAAATCCGTGTTCCCCGCGTCCTCCTCATCGACCAGAACGGTGAGAAGCAGGGCGTGATGCCGACCTCCGCCGCCCTGGAAGCCGCCGAAGAGGCCGGCCTCGACCTGGTGGAGATCGTCCCGAACGCGGATCCGCCCGTTTGCAAGATCCTGGACTACGGCAAGTTCAAGTTCCAGGAGCAGAAGAAGAAGAACGAGGCGCGCAAGCGGCAGAAGGTGGTGGAGATCAAGGAGATCAAGCTCCGCCCG
>NZ_DATCML010000004.1:0-1084439 GCF_036563385.1 Phenylobacterium sp. | reverse complement strand
GGGGGGCGCCTCAGGCGGCGGCCTCTCCGGCCACCGCGCGGGCCACCGCCTCGGCGACCTTGATGCCGTCCACCGCCGCCGAGAGGATGCCGCCGGCGTAGCCCGCCCCCTCGCCGGCCGGGAACAGGCCGCGCACGTTCAGGCTCTGGAAGTCGGCCCCGCGGGTGATCCGCACCGGCGATGAGGTCCGCGTCTCCACCCCGGTCAGCACCGCTTCGGGGTCGTCGTAGCGGGGGATCCTGCGCCCGAACACCGGCAGGGCTTCGCGCATGGCCTCCACCACATAGTCGGGCATGATCGCCGCCAGGTCGGTGGGCCGCACGCCCGGCTTGTAGCTGGGGACCACGCCGCCCAGCGCCGTGGAGGCCCGCCCCGCCAGGAAGTCGCCCACCAGCTGGCCGGGCGCGAAATAGTCGCTGCCGCCCGCCACGAACGCCCGGCTCTCCAGCTCGCGCTGCAGGGCGACGCCGGCCAGCGGGCCCTCGCCCGGATAGTCGGCGGGCGAGATCCCCACCACGAACCCGGAATTGGCGTTCCGCTCGTTGCGCGAATACTGGCTCATCCCGTTGGTGACCACGCGGTTCGGCTCCGAGGTCGCCGCCACCACGGTGCCGCCCGGGCACATGCAGAAGGAATAGACCGTCCGGCCGTTGCGGCAGTGGTGCGACAGGGAATAGGCCGCCGCCCCCAGGTCCGGATGCCCGGCGCAAGGCCCGAACAGCGCCCGGTCGATCCACGACTGCGGGTGCTCGATGCGGAAGCCGATGGAGAACGGCTTGGCCTCCATGTACACGCCCCGCCCGTGCAGCATCTCGAAAGTGTCGCGCGAGGAATGGCCCACCGCCAGCACCACCTGGTCCGCCTCCAGGAACTCGCCCGTGTGCAGGTGCAGGCCGCGGACGCGCCGTCCCCCGTCTGGTCCGCGGTCCAGTTCCACGTCCGTCACCCGCTGCGTCCAGCGGTACTCCCCGCCCAGGCTCTCGATCTTGGCCCGCAGGCTCTCCACCATGGTCACCAGCCGGAAGGTGCCGATGTGCGGGTGCGCCTCGGTCAGGATCTCCGGCGGCGCCCCGGCCGCCACGAACTCGGTCAGCACCTTGCGGCCCAGGAACCGCGGGTCCTTGATCTGGCTGTAGAGCTTGCCGTCCGAGAAGGTGCCCGCGCCCCCCTCGCCGAACTGCACGTTGGACTCCGGGTTCAGCTCGCTGCGCCGCCACAGGCCCCAGGTGTCCTTGGTCCGCTCGCGCACCACCTTGCCCCGGTCCAGGATGATCGGCCGGAAGCCCATCTCCGCCAGGATCAGCCCCGCGAACAGGCCGCAGGGCCCCGCCCCCACCACCACCGGCCGCAGCCGCCCGGTCCCGGGCGCGCCCACGCCCGGCGGCGCCGTCGCCACGTGGCGGTAGGCCGTGTCCGGCGTCGGGCGCACGTGGGGGTCGGCGGCCAGCCGCCGCAGCACGGCGGCCTCGTCCTTCACCTCCGCGTCGACGATATAGACCTTCAGGATCGCGGTCTTCCGGCGCGCGTCGTGCGCCCGCTTCCACACCGACCAGCGCAGGAGCTCGCCGTCGCGCAGCCCCAGCCGCGCCGCGATCGCCGTCGGCAGGTCTTCCGCCGCGTGGTCCAGCGGCAGCTTCAGTTCCGAGATCCTCAGCATGTCGCCGCCTATGTAGCGGCTCGCGCCCGCGTGCGCATCGGGTCCGCGGCTGATGGCCTCCCCGCCCCCGGCGCAGCTAGACCGGAGAGTAAGTCAGCCGCGTCAGGCCTAGAAGCCCGTCCCTCGGACGGACCCTGTCATTGATCTCATGGCGGCCAGTTTGCGGACCGGGATCGGCTACTCAAGGACCGGCCTCCGGCCGGCCGCCCCGCGGCGGCCCTCCGGGCCGTCCTTGACTTGCCGAGCCCGGTCCGCTTGCATCTGCCGTGAGATCCATGGCGCAGCAGGCATCTGCGATGCCTGCTTCACCTGGACGGCGGGGGTAGCCCGGGGTGGAGCGCCTACGCGGAAGGGCGAACCGGAAAGCCGCGCCTGACGCTGCGGCCAAGCCCACGCTCCGCCCCCTACTCCTCCACCCCCTCGTCGGGCAGCCACCGCCGGCCGAGGCCGCGCTTCAGCCGCCCGCGCCGCCCGTTCAGCTCCCGCAGCGCGGCCTTCGTCGCCCTCAGGTTCGACGGGGTGGCGGCCATGGCGATCTCGTACTCCCGCTCCATGAAGTCCTCCTCGCGGATCTGGCAGGCCAGCTGCAGGTCCGAGGCGAACTCCGGTCGCGTGGCGACCCAGCTGTAGAGCGTCTTGAGCTTCGGCCGGTCGCTGCGCCCTGCCGCCGCCCAGGCCTGCGCCAGGCTGCGGAGCGACGCCCCCTGCATCATCGCCTCGACGATCTCCGGCGTCAGGTCCTCGACCTTCGCCCGCGTGCGCGCCGCCTTGCCGAACCGCATGCAGACCCGCAGCTCGTGGTCGAACCCGGGCGTCTCCCGCCGCCACCGCTCCAGCACCTTGAGGCAGGGGAAGGCCTTGTCCGAGCGCAGGATGTCCCTCAGGCGGTCGCCGCGACCGCAGCGGACCAGGATGCGGTCGGCGATCTGCCGGTCGAAGGCGCGGCTGGGCTTGCGCGGCTTGCCCTCGCGGCTGCGCCGCCAGTAGGCGCGCAGCTCGCCATCGAACAGGTGGTCCTGCTGCCGCCAGAGCTTGAACACCGCGCGGCTCGGCAGGTGCGGCGAACTCTGCAGGATTTTGTGCAGTTGCTCGCCCTCGCCCAGCCGCCGCCAGATCTCGGCCAGCTTGGCCGGGTCGACCACGACGCCGGCCCGGGCCTTGGCCAGCGCCCGCGCTTCGGCGATTGCCGCGGCGAAGGCGGCGTCCTTGCGGGCCCAGCTGTGCACCAGGACCGTGGAGGGCATCTGCGGGTCCTCGCACACCGCCTTCAGCGTTTCGCCGGCCGCCAGCCCTGCGATTGATCGCATCCTTCACATGCGTCTTGAACGCAAACCGGTAGGTCATGCCGCCCACCGTCGCACGCCGCTACGACAGCTCCGGTCGCAGGCGGTCCCAAGGCCTAATGGACCGTCCTCCGGACGCACCCCGTCATTGATCTCATGGCGGCCATCCTGCCGGCCGGGATCGGCAACTCAAGGACCGGCCTGCGGCCGGCCGCTCCGCGGCGACGCCTCGGGCGTCGTCCTTGACTTGCCGAGCCCGGCCGGCTCGCATCTACCGTGAGATCCATGGCGCAGCAGGCATCTCGCGATGCCGCTCGCCACGAGAGCCCGGCCAACATGAGCCGGACCAGCGGAGCCAGGACCACGGCGAGGCGCTGATCGCCTGACCCGCCGCCCGCAACTTGGGATCGCTGGCGCGCGACGGGTGTTCTCGTTACGTTCGTATCCTGTCGTGTCTCCGCCGCCCAGTACGAGTACCCCGCTTGGTCCCGCCGAACCCGGATCGCGTGCCCGTCTCCATGCGCCGCCGCAAGTGCGAGACCGTGACGGAGATGGAGGCCCGCGGCTGGGACGTGCTGGCGAAATGCCAGGCCTGCGGCCTCACCACCCGCGTCAACCTCCGCCACGTGGCGCGCATCCGCGGCCCGGCGTTCAGCCTCTGGAACCGCCGCGCCCGCTGCAAGCGCGTCGCCTGCCCCGGCGCCGCCCAGTTCCTCGGCCGCGCCCCCGACATGAGCTGGCACGAACCCCTCGACGCCCCCTGGCCCGAAGGCAAGCCGCCGCCCGCCTAGCCAAACCCCCGCGCCCTAGCTCCCCCGCGAAGCTGCGGGCCCCCAACTGTCATCCCGGTTTCGGCGCAGCCGAAGACCGGGACCTCCATCTCCGCGCCGACCGAGCCCGCACGAGCCCTGCCGCCGCGCCTCCCCTTCTCCCACAGGCGCTGAGAGGTCCCGGTCTTCCGCTTCCGCGGAAACCGGGATGACAGTGGGGGAGGCGACCATCAGGCCTCTTCACCACCTACCTCCCCCGCGAAGCGGCGGGAGGGGGACCGCCCGCCGACGCCCGCCCCCGCGGGCGGAAGAGCGGGAGGTGGAGGGGGCAAGCCCCACGCAGCACCGCCCCCAACTGTCATCCCGGTTTCCGCGGAAGCCGACGACCGGGACCTCCATCTCCGCGCCGACTCGACCGCGCGCGGGCCTGCGGCCCCGTCTCCTCCTCCGCCCCAAGCGATGAGAGGTCCCCGTCTTCCGCGTTCCGCGGAAACCGGGATGACAGTGGGGGGATGCGGCGAGCAGGCCTCTTCATCACCCTCGGCAGCTATTCCGCGGGCGCCGCCCCTACCTCCCCCGCTCTTCCGCCCGCGGGCGGAAGAGCGGGGGGTGGAGGGGGCGAGCCCCACGCACCGGGCCGCCAGCGCCCGTCTTTCCGCCGCGCCTGAGGCTCGCCCCCTCCACCACAGGCTCTCCGCGCTGCGCGCTCGGCCGGCGGTCCCCCTCCCGCCGTTGCTGCCGCAACGGGGGAGGTAGAGGGCCTCCGAAGCGAATGAAAACGGCGCCGCCAGCTCCTGGCCGGCGGCGCCGTGTTCATCGATCCGGCCCTTGGCTGCGCCCGGACCGTGATCACCGCGGATCTGTGTCGGGGATCACTCCCCCGCCACCAGCTCCCCGCTCTCCTTGCGCTTGGCCATCAGGGCGTCGAAGCTCGCCCAGACGCCCTCGTTGCCGTGCCACGAGCCCTTGGTGGCGGCCTTGGAGTACTCGGTGCTGCGCGCCTCGAAGAAGTTGGCGTGCTCGACGCCCGAGAGCAGGGACTGCAGCCAGGGCAGCGGGTTCTCGTTGGTGACGTCGTAGACCTGCGGCAGATCCAGTTGGCGCAGGCGCCAGTTCGCGATGAAGCGGATGTACTTCTTGATATCGTCCGGGGTCATGCCCTGGACCTCGCCGGCCTCGAAGGCCAGGTCGATGAACTTGTCCTCCAGGCCCACCACGGTCTTGCAGCAGTCGACGATGTCGTCGGCCACCGCCTTGGTGACCGCGCCGGTCTCCTTGTTGAAGGCGTGGTAGAGCTTGATGATGCCTTCGCAATGGAGGCTCTCGTCGCGCACCGACCAGCTGACGATCTGGCCCATGCCCTTCATCTTGTTGTGGCGGGGGAAGTTCATCAGCATGGCGAAGCTGGCGAACAGCTGCAGCCCCTCGGTGAAGCCCCCGAACATCGCCAGCGTCCGGCAGATGTCGGCGTCGGTGTCGACCCCGAAGGTCTGCATGTAGTCGTGCTTGTCGCGCAGCGCCTTGTAGTCGAGGAAGGCGGTGAACTCGGAATCGGGCATGCCGATCGTTTCGAGCAGCAGGGCGTAGGCCGCGATGTGGATCGTCTCCATGTTGGAGAACGAGGCCAGCATCATCTTCACCTCGGTGGGTTTGAAGACGCGGCTGTAGCGCTCCATGTAGTTGTCGTTCACCTCGACGTCCGATTGGGTGAAGAACCGGAAGATCTGGGTGAGCAGGTTGCGCTCGCGGTCGTTGAGCTTGGACGCCCAGTCCTTGAGGTCCTCGCCCAGCGGCACCTCTTCCGGCATCCAGTGGACCTGCTGCTGCTTCTTCCAGAAGTCGTAGGCCCACGGGTAGCGGAACGGCTTGTAGGCGTAGGACGGGGTGAGCAGGCCCGGCAGCGGGCGGGAGGACGTGGCGGCGGACGGCGTCTGGACGGTCACTGGCGGCTTCCCCTGCGCGCGGATCGTGAGCTTGATGGGACTCAAGGTGGCGCCGATTTCCGACAACATCTAGCGCCAAGTTGGCGCAGGCGCCCAACATGTTGTGAAGAACCTGGGGATGGAAACCATGGACCCGACCTATCGCCTCTACGGCTCCCCCGGCTGGGGCTCGACCATCGTCGAGGCCACCCTGACCCTCATGGGCGAGCCCTACGCGCGCGTGGACCTGAAGGAAGGCGTCTTCGCGCATGAGGACGAACGGCTGACCCGGGTGAACCCGCTGGCCCAGGTGCCGGCGCTGGTGCTGCCCTCCGGTGAGCTGCTCACCGAGAGCGCCGCCATCCTGCTGTGGCTTACGGAGCAGCACGCCGAGGCCGGGCTCGCGCCGCTGCCCGGCGATCCCGCCCGGGCGCAGTTCCTGCGCTGGATGGCCTACATCCCCGGCCAGATCTATCCGATGTACTGGGTGCGCGACATTCCCTCGCGCCTGGCCGAGGGCGAGGCGGCCGAGCAGGTGATCCTGGCCCGCACCGCCGAGCGGATCGCCGACTGCTGGCGCATGATGGACCAGCAGGTCTCGCCGGGCCGCTACATCCTGGGCGACCGGCTGAGCGTGCTCGACCTCTACGTCACCGTGGTCTCCCGCTGGACCCCCAGGCGCCGGCGCTTCTACGCGGTCGCGCCGAAGATGGCGGAGGTGGTGCGTCGCGTCGACGCCGAGCCGCGCCTGGCCGGGCTCTGGGCCGAGCGGTTTCCGTTCGACGACGGCTGGGAGGGCTAGCCGCCGGCCGTCAGTAGCCGCGGTCGGAGCGGCGGCGGTCGGCAGGGTTCAGGCCGTCCCGCGCCGTGGTCAGCGCGTCCCGGAACATCTTCTCCACCGCCTTGCGCCCGCCGAACAGTTTCCAGTAGGCGGCGAACCCCGTCCGCAGCAGCCAGTTGGCGCCCAGGGTCTTCAGCAGGTTCTTGCGCAGGCCGTCCGCCCGCTTGCCGAAGGCCGTGGTGAGACGGTCGATGTCGCCCTTGTCGAGGGCCTGCCACGACCACTCCGGATCGTTTGAACACTCCACGTCCGCCGTCCCGCGCAGGGGGATGATCGGGTACTCGTCTTCACGCTCTTCCCGGGCCGTCCAGCCCGTCCTGCCGTGGAACAGGGCGTGGCCTTTCGGCAGGTGGAAGTGCCGCCTGAGGAAGGCTTGGGCGTTGCGCCGGCCGAGCAGGAAGTCGTGCTCGCGATAGGCCTCGTCGGCGAAACCCAGCACGGCCTTCATGGGCGAGGTCATCAGCGACAGGCCGGGGCCCCATCCCTCCTTCGGATTGTTCGGGCTGCAGCGGGAGGGCGCGATCATGAAACGGCTGCGGCTGTCCTCGTCCTTGATCAGGGCGAGGTCGAAGGTGCTGAGCCGCGCCTGGCTGATCGGTGCGAAGACCAGCGCCGACAGCAGCCGGCCCAGCCGCGTCCGCGGGGTCACGGGCTTGCCGTCGGACTCGCGCTCGGCGCCCGGGTCGCCGGGCACGCCGGCGGTCTCGTCCACCAGCGGATCCACCAGGACCACCGCGCGGCAGGCCTCCAGCGGGGCGCGGGGATTGCGGCCGCGCTCGCCGGCGAGCCGGCGGCGCGCCAGGTCGAACGGCGCGTCGTCGAAGAGGCCGCCGTCCGTGGCGGTGAAGCTGAAGTCGGGGGTGGGCCGCTCGCGCCAGGCCGGCAGGTCGACAATGGCCCGGCCGAGCGCCTCGTCCCAGCAGGCTGCGCGCCAGTCGTAGGCCCGCGGGTCCTGGGCGATGCGCACCGTGCGGAAGACCAGGGGGATGGCGGCGCTGGCCACCGCCGTTTCGCCGAACAGCGCCCAGGCGGGACCCTGGTCGAACTCGCCGGCCTTGAGCAGGTGGGCGTCGGGCGCATCCGCCTTACCGAAGCGGCGGCCGCCGGCGACGTCCGTCTGCACCGCAAAGGCGACGTGATCGCGGTGCATGTGCAGCCGCTGGTTGACGTTGGTGGTCGGCGCCAGGTTGTTGAAGTCGAGCGCGTAGGGCACGCCGCGCAGGTCGCCCACCACGACCCGCAGGTCGAGCGGGTCGGCCAGCCAGTCGCGGCCTGAGGCGAAGGGCGCCTCCGCGACCAGCTTGAACACCGTATCGCGCACGTCGCGCGGCGCGGCGTAGAACAACGACGGCTCGCCGGCCTCGGCGTCGTCAGGATGGGCCAGCAGCTTGTCGAGGCTGATCTCCTTCACCCAGGCGCGCCAGAGCGGGTTCCTGTCCTTCTCCTGCGGCCTCCCGTCGCCGATCTGCGCCCAGATCTGCGGGTCGTAGACGTGTGGAAAGCGCCGGACGCTCATCAGGGCGGCCAGCGAGACGCCGAGGCCTCCGGCGGAGGTCCCGACGAGGGTGGTCAGGCGCACGTCGTGGTCCGGCGCCTGGCCGGCGTCGCGGGCCTCGCCCCAGCACTCGAGCGCTTCCAGGATGAAGTCCAGGACGCCGGCGATGTAGGCGCCGGTGGAGGTGCCGCCCGTGCAGGCGAGCGCGATCTCGAACCGGGTCTTGTCCTCCGCCGATCGCGTCGCCGGAAAGTGGACCTCCAGGTCCGCCTGGTTGTACGCCCGCAAGGCCATCGCCGCCCCTCCGTCCCGGAGCGAAGCTTAGGCATAACGCCGGCGGGCGCCTAGCTGCGGTTGTGACTCGGGAAGGTTCGCCTACTGGCCGGGGCGGATGGCGAAGCTGAAGGCGGCCACGGTGTCGTCCCGGGTCATCTGGCCGAAGATCATCTTCTCGCCGCGCACCTCGCGGTGGACGACGCCGAACGACGTCTGCATCGCGCCCTTGCGCCAGCCCACGCCCACCTGGGCGTCGCCCACCAGCTCGGACGTGGGGTCGGTGGTCCAGCCGGCGCGGTCCCAGTCGCCTTCGCTGCGCAGCATGTTCAGGCCCACGGCCCGGCCGCTGGCGGCGGCGAACAGGTACCAGCGGCCGCGGTCGCCGAAGCTGGCGCCGTCGCCCACGCCCATGTCCTTCAGCTGCTCGACGGCGCGCTCCTCGCGGGTCTTCGGGGCCGACAGACGCACCTCGGCGCCCGCCTCGGCCGAGCCGCCGCGGTTGCCGACGCCCACGCCGGCGTGCGGCGACAGGTCGACGTCGAACTTGCCGGCCTCGAAGCTGAGCGCCTTGGGCCAGGTGCGGATCAGGCTGACGTCCACGTCGCGCGGCTGGAACTCGGCGCGGTCGAAGGCCAGCGGCCCTCCGGGGGCGTCCAGGACGCCGGCGACGCTCAGGCGCACCGAGTCCACCGATCCGTGGGCGCGGCTGGAGAGCGGCGCCTCGCTGACCGCGAACTTCGCCCGCTGGCCGTCCAGCACCGCGTCGCGCTCGGCGAAGGCGGCGGCATGCAGGGCCTGGGTGGCGGAATGGGGAACGAAGGATTGGGCGGACGCAGCGCCTGCGCCGCCCACGGAAAGCACGATGGCTGCAAGAGCCACTCGCCGCATCCTGTCTATCTCCCAGCCCACGTCATGACGCGTGGTTCAAGCTGCACTGTCCCACGAACAAGCTAAGCCGCAAACCGCAAACTTGTTCCTGACCTGGGGACGCTCGCCCGCATTTCGTCGGCTGGCAAGGGAATACTGCGCGGCAAAAAGGCCGCAGGATCGCTGCGGCCTCTTCACTATGCTCAAGCTAACCTTAACGGCGCCACTATTGGCAGGCGAGGCACTCCTCGTAATCGGTCTTGCCCTCGGTAGTCATTTCGACCGCCGCCAGCCCCTCGCCCCCCGCATGCGCCGCCCGCTGCACGGACTTCGACCGCAGGTAATAAAGAGACTTACAACCACGCTCCCAAGCAGACCAGTGGAGCATGTGTAGATCCCACTTGTCGATATCCCCGGGAAGGAAGAGGTTTACTGACTGCGACTGACAGATGTCAGGTGTACGGTCAGCAGCCAACTCAACCACCCAGCGCTGATCGATCTCGAACGCAGTCTTATACACGTCCTTCTCGTCCTGCGCCAGGAAATCGAGGTGCTGAACCGAGCCCTCGTTCTCGAGAATGGAGTCCCACACAGCTGATGTATTCTGCCCCTTCTCCTCGAGCAGGCGCTCCAGGTAGGGGTTCTTCACCGCGAACGAGCCCGACAGGGTCTTGTGGGTATAGATGTTGGCCGGGATCGGCTCGATGCCGGCGCTGGTGCCGCCGCAGATGATCGAGATCGACGCGGTCGGCGCGATGGCGATCTTGTGGCTGAAGCGCTCCATGACGCCACGATCGGCCGCGTCCGGGCACGGGCCGCGCTCGGCGGCGAGCTTGCGCGAAGCCGCGTCGCAGCCGCGGCGCAGCGTCTTGAAGAGCCGCATGTTCCAGCTCTTGGCCAGCGCGCTCTCGAACGGAACGTTCTGGGCCTGCAGGAAGGAGTGGAAGCCCATCAGGCCCAGGCCCACCGAACGCTCACGCTGCGCGGCGTAGACGGCGTTCTTCATTTCCGGGGGCGCCCGGCTGATGAAGTCCTCGAGCACGTTGTCGAGGAAGCGCATCACGTCTTCGATGAACGTCGGGTGGTCGCGCCACTCCAGGAACTTCTCGGCATTGACCGAGGACAGGCAGCAGACCGCGGTCCGCTCCTGGCCCAAGTGGTCCTTGCCGGTGTGCAGCATGATCTCGGAGCAGAGGTTCGACTGCCGCACCGACAGGCCGAGCTCGCGCTGATGCTGCGGCATGGCGCGGTTCACGGTGTCCGAGAAGATCAGGTAGGGCTCGCCGGTCTGCAGGCGGACCTCGAGGATCTTCTGCCAGAGCGAGCGGGCGTCCACCTCGCGGATCACCTCGCCCGTCTTCGGCGAGCGCAGGCCGAACATCGCGCCGTCGCGCACGGCTTCCATGAACTCGTCGGTGATCGACAGCCCGTGGTGGAGGTTCAGGCTCTTGCGGTTGAAGTCGCCGGACGGCTTCCGGATTTCCAGGAATTCCTCGATCTCCGGGTGGTGGATGTCCAGGTAGACCGCCGCCGAGCCACGGCGCAGCGAGCCCTGGGAGATGGCGAGGGTCAGCGAGTCCATGACCCGGATGAAGGGGATGATGCCGCTGGTCTGGCCGGCGCCCTTCACCTTTTCGCCGATGGAGCGGACACCACCCCAGTATGTGCCGATGCCACCGCCGTTCGAGGCCAGGGCGACGTTCTCGTTCCAGACGCTGACGATGCCATCGAGATTGTCGGGCACCGCATTCAGGAAGCATGAGATCGGCAGGCCACGGTCGGCGCCGCCGTTCGACAGGACGGGCGTCGCCGGCATGAACCAGAGGTTCGAAATGTAGTCGTAGATGCGCTGGGCGTGGTCGGCGTCGTCGGCGAAAGCCGTGGCCACGCGGGCGAACATGTCCTGGTACGACTCGCCAGGCAGCAGGTAGCGGTCCTCCAGCGTCGTCTTTCCGAAATCCGTCAGCAGGGCGTCACGCGACCGGTCGACCTCGACCTTGCGGACAAGCTGCAGCTGCGGGCGGTCGGCGCGGGTCTCCGCGCGGCCAGCCTGCTCGACGATCCCAACCTTCGCCGCTTCACTCATCGTCCTGGACCCGTCCCCTAAGAGGAACCCGGCGCCTTCGCCGCGGTTCCCAGCTGCCCCTACATGTTGTGTGTCCCAGCACCCAACCTGCCCACATATGGGGACACGTTGGCTAAGGAGTCGTCAATGAGGCGAGCCGTCCGCCCCCAGGCTTTTTTCGTAAAGCAGAGGTTAATTGGCTAACGGCCCCCTCGGTGGATTGAGCTATGGGCGGATGGTCGCAGCGCCAGTTCACGCGACTGTGAAGTGGCCGCTCAACCCGCCAGCGGCCACACCCACGAAATGAGGATGGTGCCCGCAACCAGGACGAGCACACTGAGCGGGGCGCCCAATCGGGGATAGTCGGTGAACTTGTAGCCGCCGGGAGCCATGACCAGCGTGTTGCACTGGTGACCAATGGGGGTGAGGAAGTCGCACGCCGCGCCAAGGGCGACCGCCATCAGGAAGGGGTCCGGATTGAGCCCCAGCAGCTTCGCCAGCGCGCCCCCAATCGGTGCGACGATCAACACCGTCGCAGCGTTGTTCAGAAACGGGGTCGCCGCCATCGCAACCAACATGACGGCGCCGACGGCCAAGACCGGCGGCTGACCGCGAAAGGCGTCGGCGAGCCCCGCAGCTACGAGGTCCGCCCCGCCTGTCGCGCGGATCGCGTCGGAAACCGGGATCAGCGCGGCGATCAGCACCAGCACCGGGCCGTCCAGGGCTGAATAAGCCTCGCGCATCCGGATCGCCCCCACCAAGACCATGGCGAGGGCGGCGGCGAAGAACGCCATGGCCACGGGCGTGATGCGGAAAGCCACGAGCACCATGGCGGTCAGCAGGATGAGCGCCGGCGCCACGCGGTGGCGAATGCCGCCCAGTCGCACCTCCCGCTCAGCAAGTGGGAGCAGGCCCAAGGTCTTGAGCGCGCCCGGGAGGGTTCGCTCGCCCCCCTGCAACACGATGATGTCCCCCTGTCGCAAGCGAACGGTCCGCAGCTCGCGGGTCGTGCGGTAGCCCGCGCGGCTGACGGCGAGCAGGTTCACGCCGTGCTGGCCGTAGAGATCCTCCTGCTGGGCTGAGCGGCCCACTAGGCTCGAGTCAGCGCCGATCACCGCTTCGACGACGCGCACCTCGTCGGTCGGCTCCTCCATGGCCACCGGCCGATCGGAACGCGTCAGCTTCAGCTTGGCGCGCTGGATCAGGGCGTCCAACGCCTGCTGCTCGCCCTCCAGCAGCAGCACGTCGCCGGGTTGAAGGCGAGTGTTGGGATGCGGGGCCGAGCGCCGCTTCCCGGCGCGCAGCAGAGCCATGACCGTCACCTCGTTCTGGCCAAGGGCCTGCAGGTGGCGCACCGTGCGCCGCTCCAGACTCCAGTCCTCCGGGACCTCCACTTCGGTGAAGTAGGGCGCGCTTTCCAGCGCCGCGTCCATGGTCTCGGCCGTCACCCGGCCCAGCGGCAGCAGCCGGTACCCGAACGACAGGAACACCAGCCCCAGGGCTGTGATGCCGAGGCCCACCGGCGCGTAGTCATACATGCCGAACGGCTGGCCCAGCAGTTGCTCGCGCACCTCTGAGACCAGGATGTTCGGAGAGGTCCCCACCAGGGTCACGGTGCCGCCGATCAGCGAGCCGAACGCCATGGGCATCAAGAGGCATGAGGGCGCGGTGTTCGTCCGCTTGGCCACCTGCAGGGCGATGGGCATCATGATCGCCAGGGCGCCCACGTTCTTGGTGACCATGGACAGGAGGGTCACCGCGGCCGTGAAAAGCGGCACCTGGGTTCGCGCGCTGGTCAGGTGCGGCAACACGGGTCGCAACACCGTCTCCACGATGCCAGACCGGGCGAAAGCGGCGCTCACCACCAGGGCGCAGGCGATGATCACCGTCACGTCGTTCGCGAACCCTGAGAAGGCGTCCTCCGCCGGCACGACGCCGATGGCGACGCCGAGCACCAGGGCCGTCAGGGCGACAACGTCATAGCGCCAGCGTCCCCAAATGAAGGCGGCGATCGTGATCCCGATCAGGCCAAAGGCCAGACCCTGCTGAAGCGTCATGCACGTCCCTCGCGCCGGCTCCCCGGCGTCCGCGGCACCAACGCGCAAGACTCTGTTTCGGCTTCCCTCAGGGTGGCCGATCCATCGCCAGCCGTCTGGTCGCAGGCCACGGCGACTTTCCCCATCACCATTCCGTGATAGGAGGGCGCGGATGGGGGTGACGCCACAACGCTCGACGCTGCTGGGCATCCAGTACCTGCGCGCAGCCGCAGCGCTGCTCGTGCTGCTGGCGCACGCCCGCAATCCACGCCCCTGGCTGTTCAATCCCCTCGCTGGTTGGGATTTCACGGCGGGGGTCGAAATCTTCTTCGTGATCAGTGGCGTGATCATGTTCGTGACCGCGCGCGAGGCGCAGCCGCTGGAGTTCATGCGGCGGCGGGTTCTGCGGGTGGTCCCGCTCTACTGGGTCGCCACCCTGGCGTTCGTGGCCTGGCTCGCCTACCGGGATCTGGAGCCGCCCACCGGCCGCGACCTCATCCTCTCGCTTGCGATGATTCCTCACGAGGGCAGCCTGCATCGCGGCATGGTCTGGCCAGTGCTGGTGCCGGGCTGGACGCTGAACTGTGAGATGTTCTTCTACGGCCTGTTCGCCGTCGGCCTGGCGATGAAGCGGGTGATGGTCTTCACCTCGGCGGCCCTGCTCCTGCTGGTCGCCGGCGGGCTGCTGCTGACGCCGGCCGATCCGGTGCTGAAGACCTACACCAGCCCGCTGCTGCTCGCCTTCTTCTCGGGCCTGGCCATCGCCTGGCTGCGCGAGCGGTGGGCGGGGTTCGCCAGCGCCTGGGGGCTCGGAGCCCTCGGCGCGGGCCTCTTGGCGGCCCACTTCAGCCCCTGGGCCCATCTGCCGAAGCTCGGGCTGATCGCGGCCAGCGCCGCCCTGGTCGCCGGCGTGATGGCGCTGGAGCCGCGGTGGGCGCAGCGACCGAGCAAGCCGCTGCTGGCGCTTGGGGACGCGAGTTACGCCATCTACCTGTTCCACACCTTGGTGCTGGCGGTCGTGTCCTGGCGGTGCAAGACGATGGCGCTGGAGGGCTGGCTTCAGTTCCTGACGGTCGTGGGCCTCGGCGTCGTACTCTCGATCGGGGCAGGGCTGGCGCTGCACCGGTGGGTGGAAAAGCCGATGCTGGCGGCCCTGCTCAGGGTTGGCCGGCCGCGGGCGCGGGCGCCGCAGCTGGAGGCGGCGGCGTCGCAGGTTTCCCCGTAGCTTCGCGGTCCTGCGCCCGGGCGCCGGCCAGGATGTTCTCCAGCGAGTAGTTGCCCTCGTGGCAGGCGTATTCGTAGATCGGGCCCTTGGCGGCGCGCCAGGGCATCTCGGCGCGCCAGACACGGGTGAAGACGTCCGGGTCCTCCACCTCGAACTGGTAGAGGATGTCGCCGGGACCGGTGCGGGTGAAGCGCTCGGTCAGCCTGGCCCGCGGGCCGTAGGCGAAGCCGCCGCCGAGGCTGCCGATAAAGGTGTTCGGCCGCAGGTTGGTGGTCTCGACCACCAGGGTGTCGCCCTCCCACCAGCCGATGGAATCGCCCAGCCACGAGCGGACGGGATCGGCGGGACGTTTGCGGTCGGTGAGGCGCACGATGCGGACGTCGTGGTTCATCTCCACCAGGATCGCCACATGGTCCCGGGTCTGGACGACCTGATAGTGGCCGTTGAAGCCCGAGTTCATCATCGGCGGGCCTTCGGGTGAGCCGATGGCGGTGAGGCAGCGCTCGTCCTTGGGCCGGTACTCGTAGCTGTCGTAGCGGTAGCGGGTGAGCTCCCGGCCGAGCTGGCGGCCCGCGTCGCTGAGCGGCAGCCGGCCGTCCGCCGGGTCGACGATCCAGGAGGAGCGCGGCTTGCCGTCGATGCGGCCCGCGGCGAGCTGCATCTCGATGAAATCGGCGTTCTGCACCTCCTCCACCTCGGGCGGCGCGGGCAGGTTCGGGTCGATGGGCGCCTCGCTGATCAGCGGCTCGACCATCTTGCGGAAGCCGGCGGCGAGCTGCTCGGCCTCGGCCTCGGTGAGGATCAGGTTTTTGAAGTTCGGCGGCCGCTGCAGGAAGGTGACCGCGGTGTTGGTCCACAGGCCTTGCAGGTCGGGATGGCCAAAGGCGGTGCGCGGCGCCTTGTAGCCGGCGGCCTCGGCGGCCGACGCGGCGGCGAGGGCGAGCGCGAGGACGGCGATGGCAATGCGGGGCACGGGGCGCTCCAGGTCTTCAGGACCACCCCAGCATGCGAGTGGCGCCGACCGCCGCCCATGGCCGCCGGCGCCAATCGATTGATCGCTGGTTTCAGACCTCGAGGTTGAGCAGGGCGGGATCGCCGCCCTGGGCGGCGATGTTGACGCTGACCGCGCGCTCCACGGCGTAGCGCAGCAGGGCGTGCGGACCGCCGGCCTTGGGCCCTGTGCCGGAGAGGCCCTCGCCGCCGAACGGCTGGACCCCGACGACTGCCCCGATCATCGAGCGGTTCACATAGACGTTGCCGGCCGGCACAGCCTCCTGGACCTGCTCGGCGAACGACTCCAGCCGGCTGTGCACGCCGAGCGTCAGGCCGTAGCGCGCCGCCTTCACCGGCAGGGCGGCCGTCCCCAGGTCGGCGGGGTCGTAGCGGACCACATGCAGGATCGGGCCGAACACCTCTTTGCCGAGGAAGCTGGCGTCCGGGATCTCGGCCAGGGTGGGCGCGAAGAAGTGGCCCGAGGCCGGAGCGGCGATCCGGTGCAGCACCTTCGCGTCCGCCTCCAGCCGCTGGACGTGAGCCTCGAGCATGCCGCGGGCCTCGGCGTCGATCACCGGGCCCACATCGGTGCGCGGATCGGCCGGATCGCCCACCTCCAGGGTGTCCATGGCGGCGACGAGCCCTTCGATCAGGTGGTCGGCGGTCTCGTGCGGCAGGAACAGCAGGCGCAGCGCCGAGCAGCGCTGGCCGGCCGAGCCGTAGCCGGAGAGCAGGACGTCATCCAGCACCTGTTCGCGCAGGGCCGTGGTGTCCACGAACATGGCGTTCAGCCCGCCGGTCTCGGCGATGAACGGCACGATCGGGCCCTGGCGGGCGGCCAGGGTGCGGTTGATCGCCCAGGCAGTGTCGGTGCCGCCGGTGAACGCGACCCCGTCGCAGCCCTCGTGAGCCACCATGGCCTGGCCGATGGTGGCCCCGTCGCCTGGCAGCAGGTGCAGAAGGTCGGGGTCGAGGCCCGCCTGGTGGAACAGGCGCACCGCCTCGCAGGCGATCAGCGGCGTCTGCTCGGCCGGCTTGGCGAGCACGGCGTTGCCGGCCGCCAGGGCGGCGGCGATCTGGCCGGTGAAGATGGCCAGGGGGAAGTTCCACGGGCTGATGCAGGCGAACACGCCCCGGCCGCGCAGATAGAGGCGGTTGGTCTCGCCGACGGGTCCCTTTAGCGTCTCGGCGTGGGCGAACTGCTTCTCGGCGAGGCTTGCATAGTAGCGGCAGAAGTCGGCAGCCTCGCGCACCTCGGCGATGCCGTCCTGCAGAGTCTTGCCCGCCTCCCGCGCGCAGATGGCGATCAGGCGGTCACGGTGGGTCTCCAGCGCGTCGCCCATGGCGCGTAGGACCTTGGCGCGGCGTTCGCCGCCGAGCGCGTCCCAGGCCGGCTGCGCCTTGCGCGCCGCGGCGTAGGCCGCATCCACGTCCGCCGGTGTGGCGCTGGACGCGCGGCCCACTTCCAGAGCGACGTCCGCGGGCGACACGCGCGGTTCACTGGCCTGACCGGGCAGCAGGCGGCCGCTGACGATGGGTCCGCCTTGCAGCGGTTCCAGGGCGGCGAGCGCGGCCGAGAGGCGCAGCCGATCGGCGGCGGTGGAGAGGTCGAGGCCCACGGAGTTGCGGCGGCTGGGCCCGTAGAGGTCGACCGGCAGGGGAATGCGCGGATGGGGTGCGCCGCCAGTGGCCTCCACAAGGCCGACGGGATCCGACACGACCTTCGCCACCGGCGTGCGCTCGTCCAGCAGGGCGTGGACAAAGGAGGTGTTGGCGCCGTTCTCCAGCAGCCGGCGGACGAGGTAGGGCAGCAGGTCCTCGTGGCTGCCGACCGGCGCGTAGACCCGGAGGGGGAAGTCTCCGTAACGCTCCTGGGCGGCGGCGTAGAGCGCCTCGCCCATGCCGTGCAGACGCTGGAACTCGCAGGCCAGACCCGCCTGCCGCGCCATCAGTCGGACGGCGGCCAGGGTGTGGGCGTTGTGGGTGGCGAACTGGCCGTAGAGGTGCGGGGCGGCGCCGAGCAAGGCGCGGGCGCAGGCCAGGTAGGAAAGGTCGGTGGCCGCCTTGGTCGTATAGACCGGGTAGTTGGGCAGGCCGGCCACCTGGGCGCGCTTGATCTCGGAATCCCAGTAGGCGCCCTTCACCAGCCGCACCATCAGCCGCCGACCGCTCGCCCGCGCGATATCGGCGACGGCGGCGATCACCTGCGGGCTCCGCTTGGCGTAGGCCTGGACGGCGAGGCCCAGGCCTTTCCAGCCGCCGAGCTCCGGCGCATTGGCTAGCCGCTCCAGGATCTCAAGCGAGATCACCAAGCGATCGGCTTCCTCGGCGTCGAGGGTGAAGTTGATGTCGGCGGCCGACGCCTGGGCGGCGAGCCGCAAGACGCGCGGGTAGAGGTCGTTCCACACCCGCTCGGGCTGCCGCGCGTCGTAGCGCGGGGACAGCGCGGAGAGCTTGACGGAAATGCCGTGCCCCGCCTCCGGCCCCTGCCCCTTCGCCTGGGCGCCGACGACGGCGATGGCGTTGGCGTAGGCCGCCTCGTAGCGGTCGGCGTCGGCGTCGGTGCGAGCCCCCTCGCCCAGCATGTCGAACGAGCAGGTGAACCCCTCCTGCGCGGCGCGGCGGATCGCCTTGTCGATGGTGGCGCCGAGCACGAACTGCTCGCCCATGATGCGGACCGCAGCGCCGACGGCGCGACGGATCACCGGTTCTCCCAGGCGGCCGGCCAGCCGCTTGATGAAGCCGGGCAGGTTTCGGCGGGCCTCGTCGTCCGGCTCGATCAGGCGGCCGGTGAGCATGAGGCTCCAGGTGGAGGCGTTGACCAGGAACGAGTCCGACCGGCCGGCGTGGCTGGCCCAATCCGCAGAGGAGATCTTTTCGGCGATCAGTCGGTCACGGGTCTCCTCGTCGGGCGTACGCAGCAGGGCCTCGGCGAGGCACATCAGCGCCAGCCCCTCGCGGGTGGAGAGGCTGAACTCCTGGAGGAAGCTCTCCACCACCCCCTGGCGGTTGGCGGCGCGCCGGGCGGCGCGCACCAGCGCCTCGGCCTCGTCGCGAACCTGGCCGCGCTCCTCGAAGCTCAGGGGCTTGGTCTCCAGAGCGGCGGCGACCGCGGCGCGCTCGTCGAGGAACTTCTGATCGTCCAGATGATCAAACGGCACGGCGGCCTCCTGCGCAAGTTCCTCCGGCATAACGCTCTACCTGCCGAATGTGCTACGTCTCTGGGACCGGAACGCCGGAGACCTGCGGCGGAGGGGGCGAAATGGCGAACAACCTACGGCTGGACGACACAGACCGCCGGCTGCTGCGCGCGCTGCAGGCCGATGGCCGGATCAGCAACGCCGAGCTGGCGGAGCGGTGCAATCTCTCGCCGTCAGCCTGCTCCGACCGGGTGCGGCGGCTGCGCGAGGCGGGCTACATCAAGGGCTTCGCCGCCCTGCTGGACCCGGAGAAGATCGACCGCGGCGTGCTGATCTTCGTGGAGGTGGTGCTGGACCGCACCACGCCCGAGGTGTTCGACACCTTCGCCGCCGCCGCCCGGCGCTCGCCCGACGTGCTGGAGTGCCACATGGTGGCAGGCGGCTTCGACTATCTGATCAAGAGCCGGGTGAAGGACCTCGCCGCCTGGCGCGCCTTTCTGGAGGACGTCCTGGTGCGCATCCCCGGCGTGCGGGAGACCCGGACCTATGCGGTGCTGGAAGAGGTGAAGTCGACGACCCAGCTGCCGGTGTGAGGTGCGCTCAGCCTCCCCTGCGCAGCGGGGGAGGGGGACGGTTCGCCTAGGTCAGCGCCAGCTGACCGAAGAGCGGACGGTGGAGGGGGCGAACGGCCGGCAGGGCGTGGGGCTCGCCCCCTCCACCGTTCGCTGCCGCTCACCTGGGAGGCAGGGCGCGACAGCCACTCAAACGCAAGGAGCCCGGCCTTTCGGCCGGGCTCCCGCTAGCGTTCCGACTTTACCGTCGGCGATCGAGATCAGGGATTGATGTCGATCGTGGAACGACGGTTCAGCGGTTCCTTCACGCCGTCGCCGGTGGCGACCGCAGGCATGGTCTCACCCTTCCAGTCGACGGAGAGCGAGGTCTGGTTGATGCCGGCGGAGACCAGCGCGTCGGCCACGGCCTTCGCACGGCGTTCCGACAGGCGGACGTTGTAGGCCTGCGAGCCGGAGGTGTCGGCGTGGCCGACCACCACGACGCGCGTGGCGTTGCCGCTGCGGGCGTAGTTGGCGGCTTCCGTCACCACCGTCTGGGCTTCCGGCGTCAGGATGTACTGATCGAACGGGAAGTAGACGATGAACTGCCGGGCTTCGAACGCCGGAGCCGGGGGCGGCGGCGGGGGAGGCGGCGGCGGGGGCGGCGGGGGCGGCGGCGGCGGGGGCGGCGGCGGCGGCGGAGCCGCGAACGAGTACCGCAGACCCAGCGTCACCGACTGGTCGCGGTATTCGCCGCTGAACACGCCGGGTTGCAGGCTGTTGGTGCCGGTGGAGGCGAAGTCGAGGTCCGAGCCGCCGAGGTAGCGGTAGGTCAGGTCGACATTCAGGCGGTCGGTGGCGCGCCACGCCAGGCCGGCGATCAGCTGCCAGGCGAAGGCGGTGTCGTCGTCGTCGATCGCCAGGTTCTGGATCGCCGGATTGGCGGCGGTGAAGGCGCCCGGCACGTTCGAGAACTGGCCGAGGGTCTCCATCTCCACGTGGTTCACGCCGAGGCCGGCGCCCACGAAGGGATTGATCGCCGAGCCCGGGGCGAAGTCGTAGAGGATGTTGCCCATCACGGTCCACGACGTCACGTCGCCGTCCGGCGCGTTACAGGCCGGGGACGCGGCGGTGCGGACGATGCCCGGCGTGCAGAGGCCGACGATCGTGCCGGCGTCGCCATTGCCACGGACCGACTCGAGGTCGCCGCCGCGATAGCCGAGCTCGAGCTCGACGCGCCAGTTGTCGTTCAGCTGGTAGCCGAGACGCGCGAAGCCCGCCCAATCGTCTTCCTGGTTGAAGTCCCAGGCATAGGGCGCACCGTTCGGAGCGTTGGCGGACGAGGTCGCCTCGAGGCTTTCCGGCCAGTGGTAGCCGAGGTCGACGGCACCATACCAGCCGACTTGCGCTGCGGCCCCGGTCGCGGTGAACACCGCAGCCAGAGCAGCCCCTGCAAGGAGTTTCAACTTCATAATCAGAGCCCTCTCGTTGCCCGATGTGCTGCGGCCAATTGACCCAGCATCGTTATATCAAGGCCGGATGGTTGCGTAAGTGTCGCCAGAGCCACACTCAGACCGCAATTTCCCCAGCCGCGCGAACCTAAGCCAGGACGCTATACGACGAAACCCTCCGCGATCAACGGCGGGCGGAGGCGAAACGCCTCCGATCTACGACCATCCGGAAGGCCTGGCGATCTCCCGTAGGCCGAAACCTGTCTTCTGCACCTCACGCCTGCTTGAGCACTTAAGCGACGAGCGCCCGCAAGGATGCGCGAAGTCCTTGGAATACCTTGTATAGTTGCCGAAATGCCGCACTCTGGGCCCGGGCGACGATCATCCCCGCGCGGCGCGGCAACCGATCGGACCACGGACAAAGGCGAAAGCATCCCCGACTCGCACTGGCGGGCCGCACCCCTGCGGCGCCGACCCCTCAACGTCCATGGCTGCGCTTGGTTCCGGCCGTGGTGCAGTTGAGCTGCGATTCCTTTTCGCCGCTTTTCCGGCGCCGATCAGGCGCCGTCGCGTCGACGCCGCGCGCGCGTGCGGCCGCCCAGGGCTTCCGGCCTGTTCAGCTCGGACCGGAAGGCGTCGCGCCGCTCGTGGATCGAGGCGATCACCAGGCCCATCGGAACGCCGATCTCCACCAGCAGGGCCTCGGATAGCTGCAGGCTCGCCTCCACGGTTTCGGGCACCGCATCGGTGGCGCCGAGTTCGTAGAGCCGCTTGGCGTGGCGCGCATCCCGGGCGCGAGCGACGATGGTCAGGTCGGGACGCAACGCCCGGGCGGTGGCGACGATGGCCTCCGCGCCCTCCGGATTGTCCATGGTGACCACGAGGGCCGGGGCGTCTGGAAGCCCGCAGCGTTGCAGGAATTCCGGCCGCGCGGCGTCGCCGAAGTAGATGGTCTCCCCAGCCCGGCGCGCCTGCTCGACGATGCGAGCGTCCGACTCGGCGGCGACCCAGGGGATGTCGTGGTTGTGGAGCATCTCGCCGACGAGTCGGCCGACCCGGCCGTAGCCGGCGATCAGCACGCGTGGCTGGAGCTCCCGCTCGCCGGCGGCCTCGGGCGGCAACTCGGACGGCGCCACCTGCCGCCCGCCGATCCGCACCCCCAGCTGGGCCAAGAACGGCACGGCGAACATGGAGAGCGTCACCGCCACCAGCACGCTCTCCCCCAGCTGGCGGGGCACGATGTCCGTCTGCATGGCCTGACCCAGGATCACGAAGGCGAACTCGCCGCCCGCCGCCAGCAGCAGGGCGGTCTCGGCGGCCCGCCGCGTTCCCAGGCCGAAGAGGCGGGCCAGGCCGAACGTCACCAAGCCGTTGACCAGGATCAGGCCCGCGGCCGCGCCGACGATGGGCAGCGGGCGGGCGAGCAGAAGGGGCAGGTTCAGCCCGATGCCCACGGACAGGAAGAAGAGGCCGAGCAGAAGGCCTTTGAAGGGCTCGATCACCACCTCGACCTCGTGGCGGTACTCGGTTTCCGCCAGGAGCAGGCCGGCGATGAAGGCGCCCAGCGCCATGGAAAGCCCGGTGAGCGCGCTCACCAGACCGGCGCCGATCACCACAAGCAGGCAGGCGGCGACGAACAGCTCCTCGCTGCGCGCCTTGGCGACCGAGCGCAGCATGGGTCGCAGCAGCAGGCGGCCAACGACGAACAGGATGACCACGCCCAGCGCGGCGCTGGCGAAGGAGATCAGCAGGTTGGCCGCCCCGCCCCCGTCCTCGCGCCGCCCGAACAGGGCCAGGGTGACGAGAATGGGCGCCACCGCCAAGTCCTGGAACAGCAGGACGGAGAAGACGGTGCGGCCGGCCTGCGCATGCTGGCGCTTCTGCTCGGTGAGGATCGGCATGACGATGGCCGTGGACGACAGCGCCAAGGCGGCGCCGATGGCGATCGCCGCTCCTGGCGAGGCGCCGGCCAGCCAGGCCACGCCGCCGATGGCGCTGAGGCACAGCGTCACCTGGGCGGCGCCGAGGCCGAAGACGAAGCGGCGCATGAGGCGCAGACGCTCCCACGACAGTTCCAGGCCGATCATGAAAAGCAGGAAGACCACGCCGAACTCGGCGAGCTGGGCCACCTCGTCGGGGTTGTCGATGGTCAGATTGCCGATCCAGCCGAACTCGTCCGCCAGACCACCGAGCCCGAAGGGGCCGAGCAGCACGCCCGCGCCGAGGAAACCGAGGATCGGGCTGATCTTCCAGCGGCGGAACAGCGGCACGACGATGCCGGCGGTCGCCAGGAACAACACCACATCCTTGTAGGCGGCGGCCTCGACGTGCCCTTCCATCCGGTCTCCAGGTTCGCGATTCGCGGGACTATGGCGTACGGGGCCGGGTTGAGAAATCCGCCACGTGGCGTAACAGGCGGCCATGATCACGAAGCTCGCCTTCGCCGCCCTGGTGGCGGCCGCCCCGCTGGCCGTCGCGGCGCCGGCCGCCGCTCAGGGTCACATGCTGACCGTCACCAACGCCTGGAGCCGGCCCGCGGCGGCCGGGACCACGGGGGCCGGCTTCTTCACGATCACCAACGGGGCGAAGGCGGCCGACGCCCTTGTAGGCGCGCAAAGCCCCCTAGCCCAGAAGGTGGAGATCCACCGCTCCAGCCTGGAAGGCGGGGTGATGCGGATGAGCCGCCAGGCGCGCGTGCCGATCCCCGGCGCCGGCGGCCGGGCCACGTTCGCGCCGGGCGGCTACCACCTGATGCTCATCGGCCTGAAGAAGGCCCTGGCGCCGGGCGACAGCGTGCCGGTGACCCTGAGCTTCGCCAGCGGCGCGCGAGCCAAGGTGGACCTGAAGGTCGGCACAGGCCTGGCGCCCGCCGCGGACAGCGCGCACCACCACCACTGAGCCGGCGCCTCTCACCGCCGATCCTGTCCAAAATGTAACGGGTGTGACGGGCTGAGACCGGGTCATGGTCGGCGGGCTGGAACCCTTCGAGAGCCCATTCGTGACCAAGACCCTCTGGCTCGCCGCCGCCGCGGCGTCCGCGCTGCTCGCCGCCGCCCCCGCCCTGGCCCAGACCGCCTCCGCCCAGACCGCCAGCCCCGCCGCCCGCGACCTTTCCAAGGCGCCTCGCATGGGTCCCTGGGGCTTCGACCTCGCCGGCCGGGACACGAGCACCACGCCGGGCCACAGCCTCTTCCGCTGGGCGAACGGCGGCTACATGGACCGGCTGGAGATCCCCGCCGACCGCTCCACCTACGGGGCCTTCAACGTGCTGGACGAGCTGTCCCGCGAACGCATGCGCGCCGTCACCGAAAAGGCCGCCGCCGATGGCGCCGCCGCCGGCCCGTCCGCCAAGGTGGGCGCGCTCTATCGCAGCTTCATGGACGAGGCCCGGGTGGAGGCGCTGGGGGCGACCCCGCTGGCGTCCGACCTGGGCCAGATCCGCGCCGCCAGGACCCGCTCGGACCTGGCGCGCCTGATGGGCGAGTCGCAGAGGGACTTCGGCGGCTCGTTCTTCTCCGCGGCCATCTACGACGACGCCAAGGACCCGCTGAAGTATACGGTCTACCTCGGCCAGGCGGGCCTCGGCCTGCCGGACCGCGACTATTACCTGGTGGAGCGGTTCGCGCCCCAGAAGCAGGCGTACGAGGCCTATGTGGCCAAGATGCTCGGCCTCGCCGGCTGGCCCAGCCCCGCGGCCAACGCCAAAGCCATCGTCGCCCTGGAGACCGAGATCGCACGGGTCTCCTGGACGCGCGCCGAGCGGCGCGACGACGACAAGACCTACAATCCCTACGACCTGACGAAGCTGACGGCCGACGCGCCCGGCTTCGACTGGGCCGCCTTCATGGCCGGCATGGACCTGCCCTCCCGCAAGCAGGTGGTGGTGAGCGAAAACACCGCCTTCCCGAAGATCGCCGCCATCTATGGCAAGACGCCGGTGGACACGCTGAAGGCCTGGATGGCGTTCCACCTGGCCGACAACGCCGCGCCGTACCTGTCCAAGGCCTTCGACCAGGCGAACTTCGAGTTCCGCGCCAAGACCCTGTCGGGCACCCCGCAGCAGGAGCCCCGGTGGAAGCGCGGCGTGAACCTGGTGGACAACCAGGTGGGCGAGGCGCTGGGCAAGCTCTACGTCGACGCCTACTTCCCGCCGGAGAGCAAGGCCAAGATGGACGCCCTGGTGGCCGACATCAAAACCGCCATGAGGGGCCGGATCGAGAAGCTCGCCTGGATGGGGCCGGCCACCAAGGCCAAGGCGCTGGAGAAGCTCGCGAAGTTCACGGTGAAGATCGGCTATCCCGACCAGTGGCGGGACTATTCGGCGCTGAGCCTTCGCGACGACGACCTCTACGGCAACGTCAAGCGGGCGGTCGCCTTCGATTGGGCCTACCGGGCCCGACGCATCGACCAGCCGGTGGATCGCGCCGAGTGGGGCATGACCCCGCCGACCATCAACGCCTACTACTCCTCGACCAAGAACGAGATCGTCTTCCCCGCCGCCATCCTGCAGCCGCCGTTCTTCGACCCCGAGGGCGACCCGGCGATCAACTACGGCGGCATCGGCGCGGTGATCGGCCACGAGATCACCCATGGCTTCGACGACCAGGGCCGCAAGTCGGACGGCGATGGCCGGCTGAGCGACTGGTGGACCGCCGAGGACGCGGCGCGGTTCGACGCGGAGGCCAAGAAGCTCGGCAAGCAGTACGCGGCGGTGGAGATCCTGCCCGGCGCCTTCATCAACGGCGACCTGACCATGGGCGAGAACATCGCCGACCTGGGCGGCCTGCTGCTGGCGCTCGACGCCTACCACCTGTCGCTGAAGGGCCAGCCGGCGCCGGTGATCGACGGCCTGACCGGCGACCAGCGGGTGTTCCTGGGCTGGGCGCAGGTCTGGCGGGGCAAGTACCGGGACGACCGGATGCGCCAGGTGCTGGTCTCGGACCCGCACGCGCCGCCGCAGAGCCGCGTGGACCTGCCCGTGCGCAACATCGACGCGTTCTACGCCGCGTTCGGCGTCAAGCCGGGCGACCCGATGTATGTCGCGCCCGAGATGCGTGTGCGGATCTGGTGAGGCTGGCCCGACGGGGCGCCGCGCAGCCGCGGCGTCCGGGTCGGCGCGGGCGACGGCGGGCTCCGCCGTTTCTGACGCCGGCGTCAAAAAGTGCCGGCACCGAGAAAAGTTTGGCCCGCCAGGGGGGATAATCCTGGCGGGCCATCTTTGAGCAGTCGCTCGAATGAGCGGGCGTTTCCTCCCCGAAACGCCGGAGACTTCAGGACTAATGCCGTCTTGTCTCTCGCCACATGACAGAACGGCAATTTCCTGCCCGAGTCAACGGGTCCTGCACCGGTTCCCAGCACAGGCTGATCAGAATTTCGCGATCCGGCGGAATTTTACACTGTCTTTTTGACGGCTGCGCCAGAAACAGCATTGGCCAGCTTCTCGAATGAGGCGCAGGCCACGTCGAAGACGAAGTCGGGCTTGGCCACCGTGACCGGGCCGAGGCCGGCGCCCGTCAGTGCGGTAGCGGCGGCGGGAATCGCCTGGGCCTCCACGAGCAGGCCGTTAGGACGCCGGGATGCGCCGGCCGCGACGAGCTGGTCGACCACGGCGGCCTCCGCGGCGTCCCCGGCCGCAGGCCAGATCAAGGTGGCGCTCTTGAGCGCGCTGGCGCGGGCCTCCACGATCCGCAGCAGCCGCTCGGCCGCGGCGAGCTGGTCCCCGTTCCACGCGGCGCGCAGGCTGGCGGCCAGCTGCGCCTGGCTCTTCAGGATCACCCCGTCGGCGAGCGTCTTCAGTCCATTGGCCTGCAGGGTCGCCCCGGTGGTGGTGATGTCCACCACCAGCTCGGCCGCGCCCGAGGCGGGCGCGCCCTCGGTGGCGCCGCCGGACTCGACGATGCGGTAGTCGGCCACCCCGTGGCGGGCGAAGAAGGCGCGCGTCTGCACCAGGTACTTGGTGGCCACCCGCATCCGCCGGCCGGTGCGGGCCAAGTAGTCGTGGGCCACCTCCTCGAGGTCGGCCATGGTCTCCACGTCGAGCCAGCTCTTGGGCGCGGCGACCACCAGGTCGGCGCGGCCAAAGCCGAGCGCCCGCAGCAGCAGGACCCGGCCGTCCAGCTCGCCGTGCTCGCGCAGCAGGTCCTCGCCCGTGACGCCCAGGTGGACCTCGCCGGCGTCCAGGGCCTCGGCGATGTCGCCGGCCGACAGCAACCGGATCTGCGCGCCGGCCAGGCCCTTCAGCTCGGCCATGTAGCCGCGCGCCCCGCCGCTGACCTGCAACGTCAGGCCGGAGTCGGCGAGCCAAGCCTCCACCTGCTCCTTGAGACGGCCCTTGGAGGGGACCGCGACGATCAGGGGCCCGCTCATGCCTCGCCTCCCGCGAACGCGCGCCACGGCCGCACCATGCAGCCCACGGCCCGGGCCTCCGCCGCGCCGCCCAGCCGGGCCAGCAGCGAATCGTAGCGGCCGCCGACCGCCACCGGCCGGTCCGCGCCGAGCGCCTCGCTGCGCACCTCGAAGGTGAGGCCGTCGTAGTATTCAAAGGCGTGGCCCAGCGCCGGGGCGAAGCGCAGGCGCTCGGCCGGCGCCGCCGCTTCTAGCCGCGGCAGCCGCGCGTCCCATTCCGCCAGCGCCGCGTCCAGGCCCGCCGCCTGACGGCCGGCCAGCGCCCGCACCCGCGCCAGGCCGGCGGCCGCCGCATCGGAGATGGCCATGAACTCGCGGATCGCCGAGGCCTGCGCCTCGGTCAGGGCGGGCGCCGCGGCGGCCTCGGCCTTGCGGACCAGGCGCGCGGCGATCTCGGCCGGACCCCGGCCGCCCACCGGCTCCACGCCGGCCAGGGCCCAGACCTCCTGCAGCAGGGTCGCCGCCTGGGGCTCGGAGAGCCCCGACAGCATGCCGGCCAGCTGCGAGCCCTCGCCGGAGGCGGGCGCCCCGCCCGTGCGGGCCAGCTCCGCCTGCAGGAGGCGCGGCCGGCCTGCGACACGCTTCAGCCGCGCGGCCACGCCGGCCGGAAGCGACAGGCTCTCGATGAAGGCTGAGAACAGGCCGACGTCGCCGAGCCAGAGCGACAGGTCGCCCCGCCCGCCGGCGGAGGCGGCGGCCCAGGCGAGCGTCGCGGCTTCAACGTCGGCCTCGAGGCTGGGGGTGCCGGCCGGGGCGAACAGCTCCAGGCCGACCTGCACGAACTCTTCTGGCCGGTCCGCGTCGGGCGAGGCGCGATAGGCTGGCCCCTCATAGAAGTAGCGCCCGGCGGCGGCCCCCTCATCGATGTGCCGCCGTGCAATGGCCACCGTGAAATCGGGGCGCAGGCACTGCTCGCCGCCGCCTTCCGACTGCACCACGAACAGCCGCGCCCGCATGGCCTCGCCTGCCAGGTCGAGCAACAGGCCGAGCGGCTGCAGCAGGGGCGCGTCCACGCGCTCGGCGCCGGCGCCCGCCAGCGGGGCGCGGATGGCGGCGAGCGCCTCGGCCGGCACGGCGGGCTCGGTCCTCACGACGCCTGGTCCAGGATCTTGCGGACGGCTTCGATGAGCTCCGCCCGCGGGACGGTCTGCTGCCCCGGGCGCTGCTCGCGCCAGGCGGCGTTGTCGGTCACCTTGCTGGAGAGCGCGCGGCCGAGATCCAGGTCCTTGATGGTCACCGTCCCGGCCGCCAGCTCGTCCTCGCCGACGATCACGGCGGCGGGCGAGAGCCGCCGGTCGGCATACTTCATCTGGGCCTTCATGCCGGACTGGCCGAGGTAGACCTCGGCGGGGACGCCGGCGGCCCTGAGTTCGCCGGCCACGGCGAAGTAGTCGGCCATCCGGCTCTGGTCGAAGGCGATCACCACCACCGGCCCGCGCACCTGGGCGGTAAGGTCGCGGCCGGCGGCGCGCAGCGCCGCCGCCAGGCGGGAGACTCCGAACGAGAAGCCGGTGGCGGGCGTCCGCTCGCCGGTGAACCGGGCCACCAGGTCGTCGTAGCGCCCGCCCCCGCCGACCGAGCCGAAGCGCATGGGCTGGCCCTTCTCGTCGGTCGTGGAGAGCAGGAGTTCAGCCTCGAACACCGGCCCGGTGTAGTACTCCAGGCCGCGCACCACAGAGGGGTCGATCAGCGCGCGCTCGGGCCCGACGCCGAGACCCGTCAGAGCCGCGTCGATCGCCGCCAGTTCCGCCAGCCCCTCGTCGCCCTCCGCCGAGCCGCCGACCACGTTGGCGAGCGCGTCCAGGGTTTCGCGCCGGCCGCCCACGCCCGCCGCGGTGAAGGCCAGCACCCGTTCGGCCGCCGCCGCATTCAGGCCGGCGCCCTTGGTGAAGGCGCCGGACTCGTCCAACCGCCCCTCCCCCAGAAGCAGGCGCACGCCGTCGGGCCCCAGCCGGTCGAGCTTGTCCACGGCGCGCAGCACCGCCAGCTTCTGGTTGTCGTCGGCCACGCCCGCGGCCGCCATCAGCCCGTTGAGCAGCTTGCGGTTGTTGATCTTCAGGACAGCGGAGCCGGCCGGCAGGCCCGCGGCTTCCAGGCCCTGCACCGCCATGGCGATGATCTCGGCGTCGGCCTCGGGGCGGGCGGAGCCCACCGTGTCGGCGTCGCACTGGGTGAACTCGCGGAAGCGCCCGGGGCCGGGCTTCTCGTTGCGCCACACGGGGCCGAAGGCGTACCGGCGGAACGGCTTGGGCAGGGTCTCCCAGTTCTGGGCGGCGAAGCGGGCCAGGGGCGCCGTCAGGTCGTAACGCAGCGCCATCCACTGCTCGTCGTCGTCCTGCAGGGCGAAGACGCCCTCGTTCGGCCGGTCCGCGTCCGGCAGGAACTTGCCCAGGGCGTCGGCATATTCGAACGCGCCGGTGTCCAGCCGCTCGAAGCCGTAGCGCTCATAGATGGCGGAGACCGCATCCAGGATGGCGCGCTCGGCGGCCAGGTCGCGGGCGCGGCGGTCGACGAAGCCGCGCGGGACGCGCGCCTCGGGGCGGACGGTGTCGGTCATGGCGCGCGCTTAGCCTCTGCGGGCGAAGGGCTCAAGGAAGGAAGGCGCATGCTCGGGTCCTCGAAGGTTCGGCGAGGACGGAGCTGAAGTCGGCGTCAGCCCCGTCCGGTGCGGCGGGGCTGCAGGTGCGGTCGCGTCAGGCCAGACGATCCCGAACCGAGCCCTCGCGGGTCGGATGGTGGTGGTGGCCGTGATGGTGCGCGACGCGGGTCATCGCGGCGGCCTATAGCCGAGCCCAAGAGCGCTGTCATCCCGCTTGGATTTCGCAACGGAAGCCAGCTTACGTTTACGGAAAGCGGGAGGAACGACGCATGCAGCTGGTCAGCGACACCATCGAGACCGTCAGCCGGAAAGGGCACGCCTATCCGGCCGTCTATCCGGCAAGCGCCGCCGAGCTCTGGAATCCCGAGCGCTTCACCCAAGGCCCGCCGCTCGACGACCTGGCGCGCCTGCGCCGCGAGGCGCCGGTGGCCTGGAACGAGGAGCCGGGCGACCGGCCGGGCTTCTGGTCCGTCGCCCGGTACGACGACGTCATGCGGGTGAACAGCGACTACGAGACCTTCTCGTCCCAGCGCGGCGGCATCCTGATGCATCACCAGAAGTCGGAGATGCAGCTGGCCCGCGCCTCGCTGGACGCCATGATCACCCTCGACGCCCCGCTGCACATGCAGCTGCGCCGCGAGCACATGCCCTACTTCACCCCGGCCTACCTGCGGGGCCTGCAGTCGAAGGTGGAGGCGGAAGTCACCCGGCTGCTCGACGCCATGGCGCCGCTGGGCAAGTGCGACCTGGTGCCGATGCTCTCGGCCCAGCTGCCGCTCTTCACCCTGTGCGAGATCCTCGGCGTGCCGCAGGAGGACCGGCCGAAGTTCCTGCACTGGATGCACTTCCTCGAGATGGCGAACTCCTTCGCCGCCGAGCGCGCCGCCCAGGTCGGCGGCAACGTCGAGGCCCTGGCCGCCGAGCTGCCGCCCGAGGCCAAGATGTTCCTCGACGCCTTCACCGCCGCCGTACAAGAGATGTTCGAGTACGGCCGCGACATGCTGCACCGGCGGCGCGCCGATCCGCAGCCGGACCTGATGAGCGCCATCGCCCGCGCCCAGGTGGAGGGCGAGTTCCTCGCCGACGAGTACCTCGACGGCTCCTGGCTGCTGATCGTCTTCGCCGGCAACGACACCACGCGGAACACCATCTCGGGGGCGATGGAGCTGTTCACCCGCTTCCCCGACCAGAAGGCCAAGCTGCTGGCCAAACCCGAGCTGATGGGCGGCGCGGTGAACGAGATCATCCGCATGGTCAGCCCGGTGCTCTACATGCGCCGAACGGCCACCAAGGACGTGGAGGTCGCCGGCCAGCAGATCGCCGAGGGCGAGAAGGTGATCATGTACTACTGCTCGGCCAATCGCGACGAGACGGTGTTCCCGGACGCCGATCGATTCGACATCGAACGGCCGAACGCCGAGAAGCACATCGCCTTCGGCTACGGCCCGCACACCTGCATCGGCAAGCAGGTCGCCCGCCTGCAGCTGGAGGCAGTCTATCGCCAGCTGCTGGCCCGCTTCCCCGACATCCGCCAGGCCGGCCCGAAGGACGTGGCGCCGAACAACTTCGTCTACGCCATCCGCTCGATGCCGGTGGAGTTCACGCCGGCGACTTAGGCCATCTGCCTCCCCTGTGAGCGGCAGCGAGCGGGGGAGGGGGACCGTCGGCCGAGCCACAGGCGAAGAGCCGATGGTGGAGGGGGCGAGCCCCACGCATTGCCGGCCGTTCGCCCCCTCCACCATCCGCTCTCCGGTCAGCTGGCGCTGACCTCGGCGGACGGTCCCCCTCCCCCGCTTCGCAGGGGAGGCAGGACAGCGCCCTAGCTCTTCAGCCGTGCAATCAGCGCCGATGTGGAGGGGTCGTGCTCGCCGGGGGCTCCGCCCTCGAGCTCGCCGAGCACCCGGGTGGCGAGCGTCTTGCCCAACTCGACGCCCCACTGGTCGAAGCTGTTGATCCCCCAGAGCACGCCCTCGACGAAGGTCTTGTGCTCGTAGAGGGCGATCAGCGCCCCCAGGGTCTCGGGGGTCAGCCGGTCCAACAGGATGAAGCTCGACGGCCGGTCGCCCGGGAAGGTCCGCTGCGGCGCCAGCACGTCGATCTCCGCGGCCGCCAGTCCGCGCTGGGAGAGCTCCTCACGCACCTCGGCTTCGCTGCGTCCGACCAGCAGGGCCTCGGCCTGGGCGATGGCGTTGGCCAGCAGCTTCTTCTGGGCGGCGGGATCGCCCTCCGAGCCCTCCCCCACGGCGATGATGTCGAGCGGGATGACGTCGGTCCCCTGGTGCAGCATCTGGAAGAAGGCGTGCTGCACGTTGGAGCCGGCGTCGCCGAACACCGCCGCGGCGGTGGCGTGCGGCACGGGGCGCCCGTCCGCCGTCACCCGCTTGCCATTGGACTCCATCTCGAGCTGCTGGAGGAAGTTGGGCAGCAGGCGCAGGCGCTGGGCGTAGGGCACGACGGAGCGGACCGGCCGGCCCAGGCCGTTGCGGTTGAAGACATGCGCCAGGGCCAGCAGCACCGGGGCGTTGGCCTCCAGCGGCGCCTGCCGGAAGTGGTCGTCCAGGGCGGCGCCGCCGGCCAGCAGCCGGTCGAAGACTTCGGGCCCGAGCGCGATCAGGCACGACAGGCCCACCGCCGACCAAACCGAGTAGCGGCCGCCCACCCAGTCCCAGAAGCCGAACACCTGGTCGTCGCGCACGCCGAAGGCGCGGGTCTTGTCCAGGGCGGTGGAGACCGCGACCAGATGGGCGTCGGCGCCGTCGCCGAGCGCTTCACGCAGCCAGGCGCGCGCCGTCTCGGCGTTGGTCATGGTCTCCTGGGTGGTGAAGGTCTTGGAGACCACCACCACGAGCGTCTCCGCGGGATCCAGCCCGACCAGCGCCTGCTGGATCTCGGCCGGATCGACGTTGGCGGCGAAGCGCAGCTCGATCTGCGGCGCCAGCGGCCTCAGCGCCTCCCACACCAGGCGCGGGCCGAAGTCCGAGCCGCCGATGCCGATGTGCAGGATGGCCCGGAACGGCTTGCCGGTCGCGCCGCGGCGAGCCCCCGAGCGGATCTGGCCGGCGAACGCGCGCATGGCGTCCAGCACGCCCTCCACCTCGCCGGAGACCGCCTGGCCCTGAGCCTTGAACTGCGCGCCCCGGGGCGCGCGCAACGCCATGTGCAGGGCGGCCCGGCCTTCGGAAGCGTTCACCGTCTCGCCGGCGAACAGCCGCTCGCACGCAGCTTCGACCCCGCTCGCCCGCGCCAGGTCCAGGGCGGCCCCCAGCTCGGCGAGGGACCACGGCTGTTTCGAGAGATCCAGCGTCAGGCCGGCGGCCGACATCGTCAGGCGCTGGAGCCGGTCCGGCTCCTCGGCGAACAGGCTCACGATCCGGCGCGCACGGGCGCGCTCCGCGGCGGCGTGCAGGGCCGCCCAGGCGGCGTCGACTTCCGACAAGCTCTCTAGCCCCTTGTTGAGGTCTTTCCCCCGGCCGTCAGTCGGCCGACCCGTACTTAACGCCGCAGCCGTACGGTCGGGTCACCGGCGTGGCGACAGGGCGTCCGGCCTTCAGGTCGGAAAGCGCCGCCGTGACGTAGTTCGTGGCGCCCTTCAGGCTCTCCGGCTCGGAGGAGGCCTTGTCATCGATGCCGCCCATGTAGACGAGCCGGCCGTTGCGATCGACGACGAACATGTGCGGCGTGACCCGGGCGTCGTAGGCCCGTCCGGCCCGACCGGTGGGGTCCAGAAGCACGGCGGTGGAGGCCGCCTTCGTCTTCGCCTTCCAGGCCTTCGCCTGCGGCGCGGTGAGGTGACCCTGCATGCCAGGAGCCGACGAGACCACCGTCAACCAGACCACGCCGTCTTTGACGGCTTGCCGCTGCAGCCGCTGCATGTTGCCCGAGCTGTAGTGCTTGCCCACGTAGGGACAGCCGTTGTTCGTCCATTCCAGCACCACGACGCGCCCCTGGAACTCGGCCAGCGTGCGGGTGCGCCCGTCGGCGTCCACGGCCTGGAAGGCCGGGGCGGGCTGTCCGACGTGCGGCTTGGCGCCGGCCGGCGACGCCGCCGCCATGGCGAGGAGGCCAAAGGCCAGGAGGGCTCTGCGCGGGATCATCGCCAGTCTCCGTCTCGTCAGCTTCGGGCGGCGGCCTCGAGGGCCTTGATCACCGTCCCCTCGGTCAGGATGTTCGGCAGGATACGCGGCGCGCCGCCCTGGGCGCCATACACGAGATAGAGCGGCACCCCGGCCCGCCCGTGGCGGGCGAGTTCGGCGGCGATCACCGCGTCCTTCTGGGTCCAGTCGGCCTTCAGGTAGGCGATGTTCTGCGCGGCCATGGCCTTGGCGACGCCGTCGCGGGAGATCGCCACCCGGTCGTTCACCTGGCAGCTGACGCACCAGGCGGCCGTGAAGTTGACGAACACCGGTCGGCCCTCCGCCTGGAGCGCGGCCACCCGCTCGGGGCTCCACGGCTCGTAGGGGACGGCGGCGGTCGCGCCGGATGGGGCCGCGCCCGGGGTCGCCAGCGCGTAGCGGGGCACGATGGCCGCGACCAAGGCCACCAAGGCCAACGCGCCCGCCGCGGCGGCCAGGGGCAGGGAACGGCCGCCCGCCAGTCGCCGGCGCTGGGCGGCGCCGGCGAGCCACAGCGCGGCCGCCAAGACCACGGCGGCGGCGAGGATCCGGGCCAGGCCGTCGGCGCCGGCCTGCTGGGTCAGGACCCACACCAGCCAGGCCGCCGCACCGTACATCGGGAAGGCCAGGGCCTTCTTGAAGGCGTCCATCCACGGGCCGGGCTTGGGCAGTCGCGCCAGCAGGCCGGGCGCAAAGGCCACCGCCACGAACGGGAGGGCGAAGCCCACGCCCAGGGCCAGGAAGACCGAGAGCGCCGCGGCCGGCGTCTGGGTCAGGGCCCAGCCCAGGGCCGGGGCCATGAAGGGCGCGGTGCACGGTGCGGCGACCACAACGGCCAGGACGCCGGTGAAGAAGGCGCCGGCGACGCCGCCTCGCCCCGCCAAGCCGGATCCGGTGTTCTGCAGCGACAGACCCACCTCGAAGACGCCCGACAGGTTGAGGGCGACCGCCAGCATCAGCAGGGCCAGGCCCGCCACCACGGGCGGCGACTGCAGCTGGAACCCCCAACCGACCGCCGCGCCGGCCGCCTGCAGGGCGATCAGCGCGCCGGCGAGGACGAGGAAGCTCGCCACCACCCCGGCGCCGAACGCCAGGCCCTGCTTGCGCGCCGTCGCCCCCTCGTGCGCATGCCCGGCCAGGGACGCGGCCTTCATGGCCAGGATCGGGAAAACGCAGGGCATCAGGTTGAGGATCAGCCCGCCCAGCAGCGCGAACAGGGCCGCCATGGGCAAACCAAGGCCGGCCGAGCCTGCCCCTAGCGCCGACTTCGCCGGCGGCGGGCCAAGTCCGCCGGCGCCCGACGGCAGGGGCCCCATTGGCGCGGCGACCTCGTAGGCCGCCCCGCCCAGGGACAGCACGCCGGCAAGCGCTCGGGGCCCTGGCTGAACCTGGAACTCGTCTCCGGGAGCCAGGGTCAGCGTGAGCCCCTCGGGGCCGCGCTCGATCGCCTGCGGCGCGGCGTGATCAATGAGGCCCGGCTCGAACGGGAAGAAGTAGGCCTCGGCCAGGTCAGCGCCCTTCAAGGCCGGGCCGGTGACGGCCAGCGCCAGCCGTTCGCCGCGCTTCTCGAAGGCCGCGGCCAGGCCGGCCCGCTTCGGGGCGGCCGCCAGCGCGGCGCGGATCGCCGGCCCCCACTTCGGATCCGCGGGGGCGGGACCGGCCGTCACCGGCAGGGAAAGCTTCACCACCCCCTGTTCCGGAATGCAGATCTCCTCGCAGACCAGGAAGTAGGCCGTTCCCGAGAGCGTGACCGTTTCGCCCGGCCTTGCGGTGGCCGGGGCGGTGACGGCGAACGGCAGCAGGACCTCGCCCTCATAGCCGTAGTTGACCAGCGGCCCCACAGGGAGGCGATGCGGCGTCGGCCAGACGAACGCGCCCGTGGTCCAGCCCGCGGGCGGCGGCGTCCACTCGATCTTGCTGGGCTCGCCGGAGTCGCCGGCGTTGCGCCAATAGGTGTGCCAGCCCTTCTGGATCTTCTGGCGAAGCGCGGCGTGGATGGTCTGGCCCGGCGCCACGCCGCGCGCCTCGGCGACCAGCTCGGTCTCGAGATGCCCGGTGTTCACCGGCTGCGCGAGGGCTGCGCCGGCTGTCGCCAGCGCCATCAGAAGCCCCGCCAAGAAGCGCATCATCCGCCCTAATCCGTTCGCGTAACCAGGGCGTTATATGGCCCGGCGGCAGGCGTGACGCAAAGCGCCCTCGACACGTGCGGCCGCCAGCGGCACATCAGCCGCAACAGCGCCCGCCAACCCGGAGTCGTCCGTGCCAGCATCCTTCGACGAGATTGAGATCGGCCAGGTGGTGCCGCTGGGCGCCGCTGCGGTCGACCCTGCCGCGCTCGAGGCCTTCTGCGGCGCCTTCACCCCGGGCTGGACGGTGGACCGCGGCTGCCCCGACGCCATGCTCTACGCGATCTGGGCGAAGCTCGACGCCGTGGCGCACACCGACTGGCCGCAGACGAAGCGGCTCGGCGTGGACGCGCTGCGCTGGGTGCGCAACCCGCCGCCCGGCGAGTTGCTGCGCGGCCGCATGACGGTGATGGCCAAGGACCCGGTCGGCGACGGCAAAGGCATCGTCATCTGCCAGCACGACCTGCTCGACGAGGCCGGCCGGCTGGTCTTCTCGTGCCTGACGCGGAGCGTGTTCGCACGCTAAGGCGCGGAGACGGAGGGGGCGCCTCCGCCGTCTGAGCGGAAGCCCCTCCACCACGCGTGGTCCCCGCCCCGGCCTGGGGCGGGACGGGCCTAGGCGTTCGCCGCGGCGGGCTCCTGCGGCGCGCGGGCCATGGCGACGGCGATCAGCCGGTCCCAGCCGACGAGCGACAGCAGGTGGGCGTAGATCTGGCCAAGCGCGCCGTTGTCGCGCAGCTCCATGACCTTCTCGGCGGGCAGCTGGTTCAGCTTCTCTTCGGACACGCCGAAGTAGTCGGCGATCTTCTGCGGCTGGCCGGCGGTGCCGTCGGGGTTCAGCGGCGTGAAGTTGGCGGTCTTGGTCTCGAACAGGTCGAGGTCCTTCAGGATCTGCACGAAGGACATCGTGCGCTGCCGCTCGATCTCGAAATTGTTGCAGAACTCGATGCAGTTCTTGGTGTACTCGCTGGGCTGGCCGTTCTCGAAGAAGGCCATGTCGCCGCCCTCGACGATGAACTCGGCCTTGCGATCGATGCACAGCACCATCTGGTTGGCGCTGGAGTCGTTGGCGAACACGAACGGATAGCGACGCACGTAGGCGGGGATGTAGACGCCGGCCTCGAAGACGCCGTCGTCACGCACAAACATGTTCTCGCCGGCGTTGAGGCCCATCACCGCGATCGGCAGCTTCTCTTCGCCCACGAAGATGATCGGCCCAGTGACCGCGGCCAGCGGGAACTCGCCGACCGTCAACGGGATGGCGTGGCCGGTCTTGGCGAACTTGAACGGCCCGTCCATGCGCTTGACGCCGAGCTTGCCGTGCAGTTCGGGCGTGAGCGGCTCGGGTTGCGAGTAGAAGAGCACGTTGCCGGTGATCTGGCCGAGGCCGGGCTGGGTCGTCGTGGTCATGGAAGCCTTCGAGAAGTCTGGGCGCAGCGGTCCCCGCGCGCGAGGTCGCCGCTTCTAGCCTATCGCCGCTACGCCCGCAAATCCGCGGCGAGCGCTTGCGAAGGGGACCGCGGCGGGTCTTCAATCCTGGCCATAAGAATTGGGAGGATTTCAGATGCCGATCTATTACCCCGACATTCTCGAGCAGAAGACCGCGCCGCGCACCTTCACGTACGGCGACAAGGACGTGATGCTCTACGCGCTCGGCATCGGCATCGGCCGCGACCCCATGGACCCGCGGGAGCTCGACTTCGTCTACGAGAAGAACCTCAAGGTGGTGCCCACCGCCGCCACCGTGCTGGCCGCCGCCGGCGGTCGCCAGGGCCGCGCGCCGCCGCAGGTGCCGGAAGGCCGACGCGTCAGCGAGATCAACTTCCTGATGGTGGTGCACGGCGAGCAGAAGGTGGAGCTGCACCAGCCGCTGCCGGTGTCGGGCACCTTCACGGCCGAAAGCCGCACGGTGGGCGCCTACGACAAGGGCAAGGACAAGGGCGCCGTGATCGTCAACGAGACGGTCTGGCGCGATGAGAACGGCGAGAAGGTGGCCACCCTCACCGGCTCCACCTTCGCCCGGGGCGACGGCGGCTTCGGCGGCCCGACGGAGGGCGCCCCCGAGCCCCACCCGACGCCCGAGCGCACGCCGGACCTGTCGGTGGACTTCGACACCCGACCCGACCAGGCCCTGCTCTATCGGCTGAACGGCGACCGCAATCCGCTGCACTCCGACCCCGAGGTGGCCAAGCGCGCCGGCTTTCCGCGGCCGATCCTCCACGGGCTGTGCACCTACGGCATCACCTGCCGCGCCGTGTTGCAGGCGATCACCGACTACGACCCGAACCAGATCCTCAGCCACCAGGCCCGGTTCTCGGCCCCCGTGTTTCCCGGCGACGTGATCACGGTGGACCTGTGGCGCGACGGGAACGTGATTTCGTTCGAGGCGCGGGTTAAGGACCGTGGCGCCACCGTCATCAAGAACGGCAAGACGGTGCTGCGTTCCTAGCGTCCGGGGGCTTCGCTTGATCCGCTTCACCCTTCTCGCCGCTATGGCCGCTGCGGCGCTGTCCGCATGCGCCACCGACGCCCCTGAGCCAAGGGCCGCGGCGGTGGACGCGGCCCGGGCCGGGCCGGTCCCGACCAAGCTGACGGGCTACCTCCCCAAGGGAGCGCTCGACGGCAAGGCTGTGCTGCCGCCGCCGGCGGCGCCGGACTCCGCTCTGGGCCGCGCCGAGCGCGCCGCCTACGAGGAAAGCCGTGCACTGGAGGGCACGCCCCGCTGGACGCAGGCCATCGAGGACAACGAGATCTGGCAGGGCGGCGCACTGAGGCGATTTTCGTGTGCGCTGGGCCGCGAGATCAGCGAGGCGCGGACCCCAAATACCTGGCGCATCCTGCACCGCATCGAGCTTGATGTGCGCGACGTGGGCACGCCGGCCAAGGACCACTACGCCCGCGTCCGGCCGGCGATCGGCAACGACAAGCCGATCTGCATCCCCCGGGCCGATTGGATGAAGACCAACGCGTCCTACCCCTCCGGCCACGCCATGGTGGGCTGGACGTGGGGGTTGCTGCTGACCGAGCTCGCCCCCGAGCGCGCCGACCGCCTGCTGGTGGCCGGCCGCGAGATGGGCGAGAGCCGCGCGATCTGCGGCGTGCACTTCATGAGCGACATCGAGGCAGGCCGCACGCTGGCGTCCGCCATGGTGGCGCGGCTGCACGCCGAGCCCGCCTTCCGCGCTGACATGGCCAAGGCCCGGCGCGAGCTCGCGGCCGCCCCGGTCGCGAGCTGCCCGGCGGCCTAGCGCCTCCGGCGATAGAGCACGTGGCGGCGGAGCGGATGGTCCGCCGCGAGGCGCGGGTGGTCGAAGTCGGCGGCCGGGTCGTGCGCCAGGCCGATGCGGCGCATGACGGCCTGGGACGGCAGGTTGGAGGCGGCGGTGATCGCCAGCACCTGATCGGCGTCCAAGCGGGCGAACGACCAGTCGCGGACCGCCGCGGCGCCCTCCGTCGCCAGCCCCTGCCCCTGGGCATCCGGATGCAGCCGCCAGCCGAGCTCGACGGCGCCGGGCTCCGGCAGGTCGTCGTCCATCCGCTTGGCGCCGATCATGCCGACCAGCCGGGTGTCCGCCTTCCGCTCGGCGGCGAAGAAGCAGAAGCCGTGCTGCGCCTGGTGCGCCATCAGGCGGTCGACGAGGGCATCCGACTGGGCGCGGTCGATCGGCCCGCCCAGCCAGTCACCCACCCGCGGATCGCCATTGATCGCCGCGAAGGCCTCGCGATCGGCGTCGCGCCAGGGGCGCAGGATGAGCCGCTCGGTCTCGATCACGCCGGCCGCGCGCCCGCGAGCGCCGCGTAGAGGTCCGTCCGCCGGTCGCGGAAGAAGCCCCAGGCGGCGCGGTGGGTCTGCAGGAAGTCCAGGTCGAAGGTCGCGGTCAGGGCGCCTTCGTCCTCACGGCCGAAGGCGGCCACCAGGTCGCCCCGGTGATCGGAGATGAAGCTCGAGCCGTAGAACAGCTGGCCGCCGTTGGGGTAGTTGTCCCAGGGCTCGAAGCCGGTGCGGTTCGCGCCCACCACCGGGATGACGTTCGACACGGCGTGGCCCTGCATGGCGCGGCGCCACGGCGCTGCGGTGTCGAGGGTGGCGTCGTGGGGCTCCGAGCCGATGGCGGTCGGATAGAGCAGCACCTCGGCGCCCATCAGGGTCATGGCGCGGGCGGCCTCCGGGTACCACTGGTCCCAGCAGATGCCGACGCCCACCTTGCCGAAGCGGGTGTCCCAAACCTTGAAGCCGGTGTCGCCGGGCCGGAAGTAGTACTTCTCCATGTAGCCCGGGCCGTCGGGGATATGGCTCTTCCGATAGACCCCGAGCAGGCTCCCGTCGGCGTCGGCCATAACGAGGCTGTTGAAGTAGTGCGGCCCTTCCCGCTCGTAGATCGAGATGGGCAGGACGACGCCCAGCTCCTGCGCCAGCGGCGCGAGTTCGGTCACGCAGGGGTGCTCGCGCCAGGGGGCGGCGGTGGCGAACCAGCGCTCTTCCTGGGTGACGCAGAAGTAGGGGCCCTGGAACAGCTCGGACGGCAGGATCACCTGCGCGCCCTGGTCGGCGGCCTGGCGGATGAAGTCGGCGGTCTTCTTGATGTTGGCCTGCAGGTCCTCGCCGTAGGAGGTCTGGATGGCGGCGACGGTCAGGGTGCGCGTCATCGGGCGGGCTCCTGCTGGGTGATGCAGTGGAAGGATCCGCCGCCGGTGAGGATGGCGATCGAAGGCAGGCCGATCACCTGGCGGTCGGGGAACAGTGTCTCCAGCGCCTGGACGGCGAGCTCGCCGGGACGCGCCTCGTAGATTGGGACGATCACCGCCTTGTTGGCGATCAGGAAGTTCATGTGGCTGGCCGGGACGGCGCGGCCCTCGTCGCCCTCGACGAAACCCGGCGAGGGGATGCGCACCACCTTCAGCTTCCGGCCGGCGGCGTCGGTCTCGGAGGCCAGGCGGCGGGCGGCGTCGTCATAGGCGTGCTGGTTGGGATCGCCGCGGCCCCAGGCGACCGGGACGGCGACGACGCCGGGGGCGACGAAGCGGGCCAGGTTGTCGACGTGGCCGTCGGTGTGGTCGTTCTGGAGGCCCTCGCCCAGCCAGATGACCTTGCGGGCGCCCAGCGCCGAGGCGAAGGCGGACTCGGCGTCGGACTCACGCCAGCCGGCGTTGCGGTTCGGGTTGAGGACGCACTGACCGGTGGTCAGTAGCGTGCCCTCGCCGTCATGGTCGACGGCGCCGCCTTCGAGGATGAAGTCGTGGGGCACGAGCTCGGCGGTCGAGGCCTCGGCGATCTGGGCGGCGACGGTGTCGTCGTGCTCCAGCGCGTACTTGCCGCCCCAGCCGTTGAAGCGGAAGCCGCGCGCCCGGCCGAGGCTGTCGAAGATCGGGCCGGTGTCGCGCAGCCAGATGTCGCCGAAGCGGCCGGGGACGATCTCGACGCCCGCGACATCGCCGAGCATCCGACGCGCGGCGGCCTCGCCGTCGTCGTGCCCGGTCATCAGGCGCACGGTCTCACCGCCCGGCCCGGCCAGGGCGCGGGCGAGCGCGGCGACCTCCTGCTGGGCCGCCTCGAGGTCGGTCTCCCACAGGTCGGCATGGCTGGGGAAACCCAGCCACATGGCCCGGTGGGGCGCCCACTCGGCAGGGATGGTGAAGGTCGTCATCGGCCCCCTCGCGACAAAAGCCGGGCGCAGATGGCCCCGGGGGACCCCTGCGTCAAGCATGCGCGACATCGCGCCCAAAGAAGAAGGGCGGCCGCATCGCTGCGGCCGCCCTGATTTCCGTTCTGGCCCTGAGGCTTAGAACTTGTACTTCGCGCCGAACTTGATCTGCCACAGGGACTGGTCGCGGCGGTAGGCCTTGACCGGCTCCTGGAAGGCGCCGTTGACGCCCGTGCCGCGGTACAGGTAGCGGGCGCCCGGAGCAGCGCAGGTGGGCGCGGCGCCACCAGCCGCGTTGATGCAGCTGACGTCGATCACCGGCACCATGCGCGAGAAGTCGTACTGCTCGAGCACGCCCCAGTCGTCGTTCAGCAGGTTGCCGAGGTTCTCGATGTCCATGAAGACCTCGAGCTTCGCCCCGTTCGGGAAGAAGGCCGGCAGCTCCTGGCTGATGCGCAGGTCGATGGTGGTCACGTCCGCCTGACGGAAGGCGTTCCGCGGGGCGATGCCGCCCGCGTACTTCGACAGGCCCGAGTTCTCCAGGAAGGTCTGGAAGCGCGCCACGTCGAAGCCCGGCCCGTAGACGACCCGCGGGTCGTTGGCGGTCGGCACGTAGAGCAGCGCGTTGGAGGTCGCCTGGCGGCCCGAGTACGACGAGGTGTAGTAGCCGAAGTCGTTGTCGAAGTTGCCGGTCCGGCTGTTGGCGAAGGTGTAGCTGAACGGCAGGCCCGAACGGTGCTGGGCGAAGACGGTGAAGGCCGTCTCGTTGTCGCCCAGGAACTTGCGCGCATACGACAGGTTCAGCGCGTGACGGTGACGGACCTCGTAGTCGGAGGTCGCCGCCGGCGGACGCTGCGGGTCGGAGCTGGCGAACCGGGTGAAGCTCGAAGACGCGATCGAGCTGGTCATCGGGTTGGCGTCTTCCGCCTCGGTGTAGGTGTAGGTGTAGCGGAAGCCGAAGCCGTCCAGCAGGCCGTCGCGCCAGTCCTTGGCCGCCGTGAACGCCACAGAGTCCGACCCACCCTTGTCGATGTTGCGCAGGATGAAGTCGCCCTGGTTGCCGGTCAGGTCGCCCGTGGTGGTGCGGCCGTAGACCGGCCGGCCGTCGGGCGCCACGCCGATCTGGTTGGCGCGGGCGTCGTACCAGTAGAGCGCGTTCTCGTTGATCGACTTCAGATAGTCGACCTGCAGGAGCCAGGCGTCGCCCAGGCCGAAGCCCGAGAAGTCGAACTCGTAGCCCACCGACAGGTTGGCCTTCCAGGTCGTCGGGATCTGGAACGCCGGCGAGAGCGCATTCACGTCACCGCCGCGGGGCGTGAAGGTGCAGCCCGCGGGGGCCTGGGTCAGGTTCACGTTGTTGTACGGCCCCGCCGGGCAGACCGCGTTGGTCTGGCTGACGCCGGTGTTCGAGAAGGAGTTCGAGATCCACACGTTCAGGCCGGTGGCCGAGAACCGGCCGAAGCCGCCCGTGATGTTCAGGTTGGCGATCGGCTCGTAGTTGAACGACACGCGCGGCAGGAACACCGACTCGCCGTCCAGGCTCTTCGTGTTGGCGAAGCCCTGGCGGGAGACGAAGGCCGTGTTCAGGATCGGCGCGTCGTTGGTGGAGTACCAGTCGAAGCGGAAGCCGGCCGTGATGTCGAGGTTGTCGGTGATCTGCAGCCGGTCTTCGGCGTAGAGGCTCGACAGGCGGAAGCCGAAGTCCGCGGCGCCGCGGCGGGCGGTGCCGAGCGTGGCCGGGATCTGGCCGGAGCTCGGGTCGATGCCGCCGGTCAGCGAGAAGGCCGAGGCGCGGCGGGCCAGGTAGTCCGCGTAGCTGTTGAAGGTGTAGGCGCCGAGCGAGCGGGCGACGAAGACGTTGTAGATCTCGTCCTTCTCGGTGCGGGCGCCGAGCAGCAGGTCGTGGGCGCCGACCCGGTAGCGGGCGATGGCTTCCAGCGTGTCCAGCTTCACGTTCAGGTAGTTGTCGTGGCGGTTGATGTCCGCCCCGAAGCGGATTTCCGGGGTGCCGGCCCCGGGCAGCACGCCCGGCAGGTCGGCGACGCGGACGAAGGTTTCACCGACCGTCAGGCCGCCCTGCGGGATCTGGGTGGTGTCGGTTTCCTTCGAGGACCAGCGCAGCTCGGTGGAGAAGTCGTCGGTCCAGTCCGAGTTCACCTGCACAGTGTAGGCGGTGAGCTCTTCGTTCTTCACGTACTGGCGCGACAGCAGGCCGATGGCCGGCTGGGTCGTGCTGTTGCCCTGGGCGAAGGTGTCGGACACCGAGCCGTTGAACGAGTTGCCCTTGGTGTTCTGGTAGGTGAACGAGGCGCGGTGGTTGTCGGTGATGTTCCAGTCGATCTTGGCGAGCCACTTCTCGTCCTCGACCGGGAACGGGCCTTCGACCACGCCGCCCGGATCGTAGCCGTAGACCCGCTGGGTGTCGGCGCGGAACTGCTCGACGGCGGCGGTGGTGATCCGCGGGATCAGGATGGAGGCGCCGGAGTCGATCGGGCCGTCGTCGAAGCCGAGCAGGCCTTCGAACTTCTCGTAGGAGCCGAAGAAGAACAGGCGATCCTTGATGATCGGGCCGCCGAGGGTGGCGCCGTAGACCTTCTCTTCGAAGGCCGCGCCAGCGCGGACGCCCTCGATGGAGTCACCGCGCAGATCCTGGTCGGTGTACTCGTAGAAGGCGGTGCCCGAGAAGGTGTTGCCGCCCGACTTGGTGACGGCGTTGATCTGGCCGCCGGAGAAGCCGTTGTTGATCACGCTGTAGGGAGCGACCGACACGTTCACCGCCGCGATGGCGTCGAGCGAGATCGGCGAGCGCTGCGTCGGGTAGCCGTTGTTGTTCAGGCCGAAGTCGTCGTTCTGGCGCACGCCGTCGACGGTCAGCTGGTTGAAGCGGGTGTTCTGGCCCGCGAACGACAGGGCGTCCTGGTTGGTCGGGTCGATCGAGGCGAACGGGTCGATCCGGGCGATGTCCTTCAGGTCGCGGCTAATCGAGGGGAGGTTCTCGATGTCGCCCGCGGTGAAGTTCGAGCTGGGGCCGCCCTGGTTCGACACCGCAGCGGCCGCGGTCACGACCAGCTCGGAGACCTGGTTGCCGCGGGCGTAGAGCAGGACGTCGACGTTGGCGGGCTCACCCACCCCAATGGCGGCCACATTGGCCGTGCCGGTGTCGAAGTTCGCAGCCGTGACGCTGACGCGGTAGGGGCCACCCGGGCGCAGGCCGCGCACCGAGTAGAAGCCGTTGGCGTCCGTGACCGAGGTGGAGGTCGAGCCGGTCGGCACGTGGGTGATGGTGACGGTCGCGTTGGCGACGCCAGCGCTGTTCTCGTCGGTGATCTGGCCGCGCAGGGCCCCCGTGGTCGCCTGGGCGTACACGGCCGAGGAGGCCGCCGACGCGAGCGCAATCACCGCCGCGCCACAGGCGAGCCGTTGAGTGATGTTCATGGAAATATCCCCTTTTCCCAACCGTCGAACCGTCGCCCCACGACGAGTCCACGTGTCTTGCGGCGCCCTATACCTCGAAATCCGTATTTGTGGGTGACGCTTTTGTAACGGTGACGACGGGTCGCACGAATCGCACCGAAACGTGGCGCCCACGCTATACAACCGTGCCCTTTCCCGAGCGGCGGGCGGGGCCGAGCACGAGGTCGTTGATGGGCGAAACTGTGACGCCGCGGGCGCCGGACCGGGATTGGCGGGCCGCCGTGCTGCTGGTCGCCGGCCTGACGGCCGCGCGCCTGGTCGCGCTCTTCGCCACCCCGCTGGAGCTCTATCCGGACGAAGCCCAGTACTGGCTTTGGTCCCGCACCCTCGACTTCGGCTACTACTCCAAGCCGCCGATGATCGCCTGGACCATCTGGGCGACGACCGCCCTTTGGGGCGACGCCGAAGCCTGGGTGCGGCTGGGCGCGCCGCTGTTCCAGGCCGGCGCGGCGCTGCTGGTGTTCGCCATCGGGCGCAGGCTCTACGACGCCCGGGTGGGCCTTGCGGGCGCGGCCCTCTACGCGCTCGCGCCGGCCATCCAGCTGTCGGCGGCGGTGATCGCCACGGACGCGCCGCTGCTGTTCTTCCTGGGCCTGACCCTGCTGGCCTATGTGGCCTTGCAGCAGGCGGAGCGGCGGCGCGGCCTGCTGGCGGCGGCGGTCGGCGCGGCGCTGGGGCTGGCCTTCCTGTCGAAATACGCCGCCCTCTATGGCGTGGTCGGCCTCGCCCTCCACCTGACGCTGGCGCCCGACGCGCGCCGCGCGTGGACGCCGGCCCGCATCGCCCTGGCGCTCGGCGCCTTCGGCGCCGTGCTGGCCCCCAACCTGGCTTGGAACGCCGCCCACGGCTTCGCCACCCTGCAGCACACCGCCGCCAACGCCGCCTGGGGCGGGCGCCAGCTGTTCAATGTGAGCGAGCTCGGCGAATTCCTGCTGACCCAGTTCGGGGTGTTCGGCCCCATCCCCTTCGCGGTCCTGCTCGTCGGCGTCGGGCTGGCGGTCCGGCGGCGACGGCTGGATCCCCGCGACCTGCTGCTGCTCTGCTTCACCCTGCCGCCGCTGCTGATCGTCACCGGACAGGCGTTCATCAGCCGGGCCAACGCCAATTGGTCAGGCGCCGCCTACCTGCCGGGCGCGATCGTCGTGGCCGCCTGGCTGCTGCGCTGGCGGGCGCGCGGCTGGCTCTATGCGGCGCTGGGCCTGCAGGCCGCGGTGGCGGCGCTGTTCCTGGCCTTCACCATCTCGCCCGCGTTCGCCGAGCAGCTGGGCGCCGCGAACAGCTTCAAGCGGGCAAAGGGCTGGGAGGACACCACCGAGGCGGTGCTGCGGCGCGCCGCGGCGGAGGAGCCGGCCGGCCTCACCGCCATCGCGGTGAACAGCCGCTTCCTCTACTACGCCATGCGCTACTACGGCCGGGACTGGTTCGCCGACCCGGCCGCGCCGCCGCTCCGCGCCTGGCTGCTGGCGGAGGGGCCGCAGAACCAGGCCGAAACCAGCGCGCCGCTGACGGCGGCCGAAGGGGCGCGTGTGCTGGCGGTGGCGCTGGAAGGCCACTGGCGGGCGGAGATGGCCGGCGACTTCCGTGGCGTGTCGGGCGAAGAGATCGCCAGCGTGAGGCTGGACCGCAAGCGCAAGCGGAGGGTGGAGATGTTCGTCGGCGAGGGCTTCGCCCCCAAGCCGCGCGACCCGCTTACCGGCCGCCCCAGATCACCTTGAGGTGGCGGTCGCGGCCGCAGCCGATGCGGTAGGCCTCGTAGCGGGCGGGGTTCTTCTTGGCGAAATCCTGGTGGTAGCCCTCGGCCGTCCAGAAGGTCGCCGCCGGCCGCACCTCGGTGGCGATGCGGGTGTTGAGCGCCTTCTGCACCTGGGCGCGGACCGCCTCGGCGGCCTGTCGCTCCTGCGGGCTCGAGACGAAGACGGCGGTGCGGTAGGCCGGGCCCTTGTCGCAGATCTGGCCGTTGGGATCGGTGGGATCGATGTGGTGGAAGAAGTAGTCCACCAGCTTGGCGTAGCTGATCTTCGCCGGGTCGTAGGTGACCTTCACGGCCTCCAGGTGGCCGTGGTGGTTCTCGTAGGTGGGGTTGCGCCGGGCCCCGCCCGAATAGCCGGAGACGGCGTTCACCACCCCCGGCGCGGACTCGAAGAACTTCTCCACCGACCAGAAGCAGCCGCCGGCGAACACCGCGGTGCGCAGGTTGGACTGGGCGGGCGCGGCGGAGGCCACAGCCAGGGCGGAAGCGGCCACGATGGCGGCGGAAAGGGCAGGTCGCATCCGGCGGGTCTCCTCAGAGGCTCCTCTACGCGCCCTTCCACATATAGCCATCCAGGTGCGGTGTTTTGAGGGCCGGCCATCAACGGCGAGCCGCTTTTCCGCCATGGACGCGAACGCTATAGCGTCCGCCTTCACCGACTGAGCGCAGGGACTCTCCACGCCATGCAGACCATGACCGTCCGAGACTTCCTGGACTGGTTCAACCAGCCGCTTGGTTACCGGGCGGTCTCACACTACGCCAAGAACACCAAGTCGCTCCTGGCCTCCCTGTGCGACAAGTATGGCTCGGACAAGGGCGAAGTATCGCCGCACGGCCATCCCTACCGCTGGCCCTCGCACACCTACACGGACGTCTATGGCCGGCTCTACGACCATTGCCGGCATTACGTGCGGACCGTCTTCGAGTGCGGGATCGGCACGAACAACATCAGCCTGCCCTCCCACATGGGCGCGCGGGGCCGTCCCGGCGCGAGCCTCCGGGCGTGGCGCGACTATTTCCCGAACGCGCAGATCATCGGCGCCGACGTGGACGCCGACATCCTCTTCGAGGAAGAGCGGATCCGCACCTACCACGTGGACCAGACGGACCCCGCCTCCATAGCCAGGCTTTGGGCGCAGCTTCCCGACCAGACGTTCGACCTCATGCTGGACGACGGGCTGCACACCTTCGAGGCGGGCCTCTGCCTCTTCGAAAACTCGTTCCACAAGGTCGCGCCCGAGGGCGTCTACATCATCGAAGACATCAAGCCGGACGCCCTGGTGAAATTCCGCGACTATTTCCAGGGGAAGGATCTCAACATCGAGATCTGAATCTGCTGCGTCCGAACACCCACCTGGACGACAACAGCCTGATCATCATCCGCCGCCATCTCGGCTGAACCTTGACCGCCGCCCATTCACAGACGGTCGCGTTCCTGCAGATCGGGCCCGACCTGCAGATGGCCAAGATTCTCGCCCGATCGATCCGACGCCATAACCCCGGCACGCGGATCCTTCAGATCTCCGACACCACGTCGCCTGGGCTCGAGGAGGTGGACGAGGTCATCCGGCATCCGAGGACGCACGCGAACGTCATGCTGTTCCGGATGCAGTGCTTCGCGCAGCTGCCGACCGACCAGCCGACGTGGTTCCTGGACACGGACATGATCTGCCACCGGCCGCTGGCGGTGGATGGCGCGCCGCAGGTCGCCGTCTGCCTGCGCGAATTCAATCGCAAGCAGATCTTCAACCACCGCTTCAATGGGATGGACCTGAGCGAACACGCAGGACGGACCCTAGGCGCGGTCTATCCCTACGTGGGCTGCGCCACTCGCCTTCACCAGACGGACTTCTGGGCCCGCTGCCTGCGGAACATGGAGGCTCTGCCGCCCAAGTTCTTCAACTGGTACGGCGACCAGGAAGCCCTCCGGAACATCGTCGAGTCCGGTGCTTACGAGGTCCATCACCTCCCGGAAAGCCTCTACGCCTGCCTGCCAGAGCACGAAGGCAAGGGCCCGGCGCCCTACATCTCGCACTACAAGGGTGGCCGGAAGCCGCTGATGCTGGAACGCGCCGCCCAGGATGGACTGCTCGATCCCTAGGCGGCCGCGGCGTCCGCGACCTCAAAGGCCGCCTCGGTCTTGGCGCGGACCTCATCGAGGCTGACGCCCGGGGCGAGCTCGACGAGGCGGAGCGGACGCTTGCCGCGGGCCACGTCGAAGACGCCAAGGTCGGTGACCACCAGGTCGACGACGCCCTTGCCGGTGAGCGGCAGGGAGCAAGCGTCCACCAGCTTGGGCGCGCCGGACTTCTCCACGTGCTCCATGACCACCACCACGCGCTTGACGCCGGCCACCAGGTCCATGGCGCCGCCCATGCCCTTCACCATCTTGCCGGGCACCATCCAGTTGGCCAGGTCGCCGTTCGCCGCGACCTGCATGGCGCCCAGGATGGACAGATCGATGTGGCCGCCGCGGATCATGGCGAAGCTGTCGGCCGAGCTGAAGTAGGACGAGGTCGGCAGGGCCGTGATGGTCTGCTTGCCGGCGTTGATCAGATCCGGGTCGGCCTCACCTTCGTACGGGAACGGGCCCATGCCGAGCATGCCGTTCTCGGACTGCAGGGTGACGCTCATGCCGGCCGGGATGTAGTTGGCCACCAGGGTCGGGATGCCGATGCCGAGGTTGACGTAGAAGCCGTCGCGCAGCTCCTGGGCGGCGCGCGCCGCCATCTGGTCGCGGGTCCAGGCCATGATCAGACTTCCTCTCCGGCCGCGGCGGGGGCGGCGTGCGTCTCGCGCTTGCGGACCGTGAGCTGCTCGATGCGCTTCTCGTAGGCCGGACCCTTGAGGATCCGGTCGACGTAGATGCCCGGGGTGTGGATGTGGTCGGGATCGATCTGACCCACGTCCACCAGCTCCTCGACCTCGGCGACGGTGACCTTGCCGGCCGTGGCCATCATCGGATTGAAGTTCCGCGCCGTGCGCCGGTAGACGAGGTTGCCCTCGGCGTCGCCCTTCCACGCCTTGACGATGGAGAGGTCGGCGGTAAGGCCCCGCTCCATGACGTATTCCTCGCCGTCGAAGACCCGGGTCTCCTTGCCCTCGGCCACGAGGGTGCCCACGCCGGTCTTGGTGAAGAAGGCGGGGATGCCGGCGCCGCCGGCGCGGATGCGCTCGGCCAGCGTGCCCTGCGGGTTGAACTCCAGCTCCAGCTTCCCGGAGAGGTACAGTTCGGCGAACAGCTTGTTCTCGCCCACGTAGGAGGAGATCATCTTCCGGATCTGCCCGCCGGCGAGCAGCACGCCGAGGCCGAAGTCGTCCACGCCGCAATTGTTGGAAACGACGGTCAGGTCCTTCACGCCACTGTCGCGGATCGCCGCGATCAGGTTTTCGGGGATCCCGCAGAGGCCGAAGCCGCCCGCCATGATGGTCATGCCGTCGAACAGCAGCCCGGCCAGGGCGTCTGCGGCGGCGTTCTGAACCTTGTTCGCCATGCCCCGCCCTTTACGCTGCCTGCGCGCGGTTGAGAACCAGGGCGCTGAAAAATTCATCGACCGATGAATGCAAGTCACACGGCCGAGGCGGATGGCCACAAAAAGCACGTGCATGGCGGCGCGAGGCGGGGTCATGTCCCGCGGATGAGAGCCCCCCTCGAAGGACCCTGCGAATGAACGGCCAGACCCTGCTCACCCAGGCCCTGGTCTATCTGGCGGCCGGGGTGATCTCGGTGCCCATCGCCAAGCGGCTGGGGCTGGGCTCGGTGCTGGGCTACCTGCTGGCCGGTGTGGCGGTTGGGCCCTTCGCCCTCGACCTGGTGGGCGAGGCCGGCGACGTGATGCGCTTCGCCGAGTTCGGGGTGGTGATCCTGCTGTTCCTGATCGGGCTCGAGGTGCGCCCAGCCCTGCTGTGGCGGATGAGGACGGCGATCTTCGGCCTCGGCGCGGGCCAGATGCTGGCCACCGCCGCCGTGCTGGGCGGCGCGGGCGTGGCGCTCGGCCTGGAGTGGCGCACGGCGCTGGCGGCCGGGCTGATCCTGGCCATGTCGTCCACCGCCATCGTGCTGCAGAACCTGGAGGAAAAGGGCCTGCGCCAGGGGGCGGTAGGCGAAGCCACTTTCGGGGTGCTGCTGTTCCAGGACCTGGCGGTGATCCCGTTGTTCGCGCTCCTGCCGCTGCTGGCGCTGGCCGGCGGCGCGCCCGTGGAGGCGGGACACGCGGAGACGGCGGGGCACGGGGGCGCCCTGCTGCTGGCGGGCCTGCCGGCCTGGGTCCGGCCGCTGGCGGTGATCGCCGCGGTGGCGGCGGTGGTGGTCGGCGGACGGTACCTGACCCGGCCGGTGTTCCGGTTCATCGCCCAGGCGCAGCTGCGCGAGATGTTCACCGCCTCGGCCCTGCTGCTGGTGGTGGGCGTGGCCGCGCTGATGGAGCTGGTCGGCCTGTCGCCGGCGCTGGGCGCCTTCCTGGCGGGGGTGGTGCTGGCCGAGAGCGAGTTCCGGCGCGAGCTGGAGACCGACATCGAGCCGTTCCGTGGCCTCCTGCTGGGCCTGTTCTTCATCACCGTCGGGGCGGGCCTTGACCTGGGCATGGTGGCCGGCCGGCCGCTGGAGCTGTTCGGCCTGATGGCGGGGCTGATCGCCGGCAAGGCCCTGGCGATGTACGTGGTGGCGCGGGTGTTCCGCACCCCGCCGCGGACAGCGGCGACCACGGCCGTCGCGCTGGCCCAGGGCGGCGAGTTCGCCTTCGTCCTGCTGGGCTTCGCGGTCGGCGCTGCGGTGCTGGACGCGGAGCTGTCGCGCCTGCTGACCGCCGTGATCGCGGTCTCCATGGCCGCGACGCCGCTGGTGTTCGCCGCCTTCGAACGGCTGGCGCTGAACCGCACCGAGACGCTGGACGAGCCCGAGCGCCTGCCGTTCGACGAGGGCCCGCCGGACGCGATCGTCGCCGGTTTCGGCCGCTTCGGCCAGATCGCCACCCGCCTGCTGATGGCCAGCGACTTCAAGGTGGTGCTGCTGGACTCGTCCATCGAGCAGATCGACCTGATCCGCCGCTTCGGCTGGCGGGTGCACTATGGCGACGCGAGCCGGCTCGACCTCCTGCGCACGGCGGGCGCCGACAAGGCCAAGCTGCTGATCGTCGCCATCGACGACCGCGACAAGGCCAAGGAGATGGTCGAGCTGGCCCGCGAGAGCTTCCCGCACCTGACGGTGATCGCCCGCGCCTTCGACCGCCGCCACGCCTATGAGCTGCTGGAGGCAGGCGCCCACGACGTGGAGCGCGAGACCTACGAGAGCGCGCTCAACTTCGGCCGCAAGGCGCTGGTCCGGCTGGGGGTCAGCGAGCGCCGGGCGCTGAAGGCCGCGGTGCTGTTCCGCGAGCACGACGACACGCTGTTCCGCAAGCTGCAGCCGGCGGCGGTGGACGACGACGGCTATGTCATGGCGAGCCGCGCCAGCCGGGAGACCATGGAGCGGCTGCTGCGCGCCGAGATGGAGCGGGTGGCGCGCGAGGAGGCCGAAGAGGCGGACAACGATGTGGAGGGCGGCGGCGGAGCCGGCGAAACGCCGCGCCGGGTGGAGGCGGGCGGACGGCGGGTGTAGAACGCTCCGCATGAGCCAAGCCCTCGCCCTCCAGGACCGCATCGAGCCGGTCTCCTTCGACCTCTTCGCCCAGGACTTCGACGCCTTCGCCCAGACGCTGGGCGGCAGCTACGCCCGCTGGGGCTTTGCGGTGATTTCCGACCATGGCCTGCCGCAGGACCGCATCGACGCGGCCCTGGAGCAGATGAAGGCCTTCTTCGCCCTGCCCGAGGCGGTGAAGCTGAAGTACAAGCTGCCGGTGGCCGGCCAGCGCGGCTACACCCCGTTCGGCGTCGAGACCGCCAAGGGCCACCAGCACTACGACCTGAAGGAATTCTGGCACGTGGGCCGCACCCTGCCGGCCGGCCATCCCTTCCGCGACCACATGCCCGACAACGTCTGGCCGGACGCCGAGCTGCCGCAGTTCCGCGAGAAGGTGCAGTGGCTGTACGACGCGCTGGACGCCATGGGGCTGAAGGTGCTGGAGGCGATCAGCGTCTACCTGGGCCTCGACCGCCACTTCTTCGTGGACAAGGTGGACGTGGGCAATTCGATCCTGCGCCTGCTGCACTATCCGCCGGTGCCGCAGGACGGGCCGCACATCCGCGCCGGCGCCCACGAGGACATCAACGTCATCACCCTGCTGCTCGGCGCCGAGGAGGCCGGCCTGGAGGTGAAGGACCACGACGGCCGCTGGATCGCCATCAACCCGCCGCCCGGCGCCCTGGTTTGCAACATCGGCGACATGCTGCAGCGGCTGACCAACCACCGCCTGCCGTCGACGACGCACCGGGTGGTCAATCCGGCGCCTGAGCGCCGCGGCTTCCCGCGCTACTCGACGCCGTTCTTCCTGCACTTCAACTCGGACTACCTGATCAAGACGCTGCCGGATTGCGTGGATGCCGAGCATCCCGACCGCTACCCCGAGCCGATCACCGCCGACGGTTACCTCCAGGAGCGGCTGGCGGAGATCAAGCTGAAGTAGGGACTGGTGGGGGCCGCGCGAGACTGGGGAGGTGACGCGCGGCCCCCGGCCCCACCGACAGCACTCGCCGGCGAGGCCATCCCCCGGAGGGGTCCGGGGGATCTCCGCTACTTGATGATCCGCAGGTTGGTGATGGCCGCGGCGATGGCGTCGAAGGCGGCGCCCAGCTGGCTGGCCTGGCTGACCTCGAAGAACTTGTCCGGGGACGAGGCGCAGTTCTGCAGTAGGGTGGACGAGCCGCCCGAGACCTCGACGCGAACGGTGTAGATCTCGATCCGCCGCGCCTTCATCGCTGTGCAAAGCGCCGAGAGCCGCCCGTTCATCGCCGTCTGCCGCTGGGCCAGGGTCGAGCTGGTCCCCAGGCCGGGCAGCATGTTCTGCCAGATGAAGCCCAGGCCGCCGTAGTAGGAGGCGTTGTCGGTGCCCGAGTCATACATGGTGTTGTCGCCGTCGGTCATCAGGATGACGATCTTGCGCAGGTGCGGCGTGTTGTAGGCGCGGCCGTCCGAGAACGGCGCGTTCGGCGTGAGCGTGTGCCAGCCCCAGACGAGGCCGAGCGGGATGTTGGTCTCGCCCGTGGCGGTCATGGCGGCGATGTCGGTCTTGACCTGCTGCAGGTCCGTGGTCAGCCGGCGGATCGGCTGGAGGGTGCAGCCGGCGTTCGGGCCGTGGGCGTAGGTCAGGCCGAGCGAGGTGGTGAAGTTGCCGGTCCGCCGCCAGGTGGCGTTGTTGGCGTACTTCGCCGTGCGGCGCAGCTTCTGACGGGTCGTCAGGCTGTTCGCGCCCCCGTCGGTCAGGTAGTCGTTGACCCGGATCGTCCCGTTGCTGACGTCGAGCTCATCCGGCCAGAAGTAGGGCGTGAACTGCGAGGCCACGTCGTTGGCCGCCGGCGGATCCTCGCTGATGTCGAATGGCTGGCGGCGGGCCTCCACGCAGCCGGCCCATTGCTGGCCGATGTTGCGCATCAGCAGGAAGCGATCGGTGTCGGCCGGCTCGAAGATGTTGTTGTTGGCAGCATTCCAGTGCGCCTGGCCGCGCGGGTCGATCCACGAGGGGATGCCCGGACCGGTATGGGTGGTGGCGTTGTAGGTCGTCAGCGCCGTCTGGCCCTGCACGCGCACGGTGTTGGAGAACGGCACGAGCGCGATCTTGATCGGCTCGGGCTCGGTGCTGAGCGAGGCGGCGAGCGCGAGCTTGTCGACGAGCCTGGCCGCCTCGGTCTTCAGGATCGACAGCTTGGGGCTGTTGTTCAGGACCATGGAGCCGGTGTTGTCGAGCACCAGGGCGATCTCGAGCCGGTCGACGGCCCGCTGCACCTGCGCGCTCACCTGCACCGGATCGTGCTCCCAGAAGGTGGGGGCGAAGGCCTGCAGCCGGACGGAGGCCGAGGCGACGACCTTGGTGCCCTGCAGGGCGAAGGTGGAGTTCTCGAGCGTCGCGCCGCGGATCAGCTCGAGGTTGGCCGCGAAGGCGCGGTCGCCGATGGCATCGATCTCGTCGGTGTCCTGGGCGTTGGACCGCGCCGCATAGAGGGCGGCGGCGTCCAGGGCGTCCTGCAGCTTCCCGCGCTGCTGGCTGGCCATGTAGACGTCGAACACGCCCAGGGCCATGGGCGTGAGTACGGACAGGCCCAGGGCGAAGATCACCGCCGCCACGCCCTGTTCGTCACGGGCGCCGGACTTCAGTCGGGCCAGCACGCCGGCCAGGCGGTTCCCAGACTTGGTCTGCATCGGGGGCCCCGATCCTTTCGACAGAGTTCGGCCATCAGATCGGACGAACGCTGTAAAAATCGGGGCAAGAGGGACGGTTAACTGCCTGCTGACGGTTAACCGGTGCGGGGAGGACGAGCCGCCGCCCTCCCCGACCTCAGGTCAGGCTACCAGCCGCACTTTTGGCCGCGGTTCTGCTTGGTCAGCCAGGCGTTCAGCGGCTGGAAGTATTCCGCCACGGCGCTGGCGTCCGTGCGGGTCTCGCCGGTGAAGGTCTTCAGCGTCTCGGGCCACGGCTGCGACTGGCCCAGCGCCAGCATGGTGTTCAGCCGCTCGCCGACCTCCTTCTGGCCATACACGGAGCACCGGTGCAGCGGCCCCTTCCAGCCGGCCTGCTTGCAGGCGGCGCGGTGGAACTGGAACTGGTAGATGTGGGCCAGGAAGTAGCGCGTGTACGGCGTGTTGCCAGGCACGTGGTACTTGGCGCCCGGATCGAAGGCGTCGGCCGGGCGCGGCCCCGGCGCGGTCAGCCCCTGATATTGCAGACGCAGCTTCCACCAGGCGTCGTTGTAGCGATCCGGCGTCACCTCGCCGGAGAACACCTGCCAGCGCCAGCGGTCGACCAGAAGGCCGAAGGGCAGGAAGGCGATCTTGTCGAGCGCCATCTTCAGGAGGAACGGGATGTCCTCCTCCGCGCCGGGCGCCTTCTGGAGCAGGCCGATCTGCTGGAGGTAGGTGGGCGTGGTGGCCGACAGCGCCGCGAAGTCGCCGATGGCCTCGTGGAAGCCGTCGTTCGCGGAGTTGCGGAAGAGAACGGGCTGATCCTTGTAGGCCCGCTGATAGTAGTTGTGCCCCAGCTCGTGGTGGATGGTGGTGAAGTCCTCGGCGTTCACCTTGGTGCACATCTTGATGCGGATATCGTCCTTGTCGTCGATGTCCCAGGCCGAGGCGTGGCAGACGACTTCCCGGTCCTGCGGCCGGGTGATCAGCGAGCGCTCCCAGAAGGTCTGCGGCAGGGGCGCGAAGCCCAGCGAGGAGTAGAAGTTCTCGCCGGTGCGGACCATCTTCACCGGGTCGTAGCCCTTGGTCACCAGCAGGTCGTCCAGGTTGTAGCTGGAGGTGACGCCCTTCGGCTGGACGACGTCGTAGATGTTGCCCCACTGCTGGGCCCACATGTTGCCGAGCAGGTCGGCGCGGATCGGGCCGGTGCGCGGCTGGACGGCGTCGCCGTACTGAGCGTTCAGCCGGCCGCGCACGTAGCAGTGCAGGTTCTTGTAGAACGGCTCCACCTGCTTCCAGAGACGATCGGTCTCGGCGGCGAAGGCGTCCGGCTCCATGTCGTAGTTGGCGCGCCAGAGCGCGCCGGTGTCCTTGTAGCCGAGGCCGACGGCGCCCTCGTTCGAGAGCGCGACGAAGCGGGCGTAGTCCGGCTTCATCACCGGCGAGATCGAGTGCCAGCCCTCCCAGGCCGCCTTCAGCTCGGCGGGGTTGCGCGACTTGGCGAGCACGTCCTCGGCGTCGTTCAGGGTGATCTGCTTGCCCTGGAAGTCGAACTTTCCCGTCGAGTAGGTGGAGTCGAGCTTGGTGAGCAGCGACGACAGCTCGTCGGCGGCGCCGGGGCGGTTCGGCGCCGGGGAGACGAGGTACAGCTTGAGGAGTTGCAGCTTGCGGGCGGTGACCGGGTCGGTCTTCACGCCGTTGAAGCGCGCCGCTTCCATGGCGAGGCGGGTGGCCGTCTCGTTCTGCTCAGCCGAGGCCTTGGCCTCCAGCCACTGGGTGTCGGCGGTGATGAAGTTGGCGCGCACCCACGAGGCCCGCGCGGCCACCGCGTTGACCTTCTCGAGCTGAGCCTCGGCGTTCTGGACGAAGGCCTTGGCCTCGGCAGCGGTCGGCTGGGCGCCGGCCGGGGCCCGCTGCGCCATAGCAGGGGCGGAGCCAAGAAGGAGGGCGACCGCGCTGGCCGCCAACAGCTTGGATTTCATCGGTATTCCTTGAGCGTTTCCGGCGCCTCTGGCGGGCGCCGCAGGTGGCGCGGATGGGAAGCCTCCGCGCCGCCTCACGTCAAGGGTCAGCCCAGGCGTTCGAGCCCTTCGAGGCCGGACACAGCCACATCGAGGTCGGTCACCAGGCCGTTGGCGATGGAATAGACCCAGCCGTGCACGCACAGCGATTGGCCGCGCGCCCAGGCGTCCTGCACGAAAACGTCCGAGGCGACGTTGCGGACCTGGCGGATGACATTCAGCTCGACCAGCCGGTCCCAGCGCTTCTGGTCGTCCGGGATGGCGTCGAGTTCGTGCTTGTGTTCGTGATGCACCTCGCGGATCGGATGCAGCCAGTGGTCCACGAGCCCCCGCCGCTTGCCGTCCACGGCCGCAGCCACGCCGCCGCAGCCGTAGTGGCCGACGACCAGGATGTGCTTCACCTTCAGCACGTCGACGGCGAACTGCAGGACTGAGAGGTAGTTGGCGTCCTGCGGCGGGGCGAGGTTCGCCACGTTGCGGTGGACGAACAGCTCGCCGGGATCGAGGTCGACGATCTCGTTGGCGGGCACGCGGCTGTCGGAGCAGCCGATCCACAGGTACTCGGGGGCCTGCTGCCCCTCGAGCCGCTTGAAAAAGCCGGGGTCCGCCGAAATCTTGCGTTCCGCCCAGCGCTTGTTGTTGGCTTTCAGGTCCTCGAGCATGGCCGGCCTCTAAGCCGAAGCCGCGGCGGGTGGCAAGTCTCCGCCGCGTGAGGCGCCTGTCTGATCAGCCTGGCGTGGCGTCGGGCTGCCGGTCCGGATGGGCGGCGGCGAAGGCCGGATGGCCCGCGGCGCGCGCCGCGACGGCCGCGATCGCTGGATAGGGATCGAGGGCCACGCCGTACCGATGCGCCGAATAGACCTGCGGGATCAGGCAGCAGTCGGCCAGCGTCGGCGCGTCGCCGAAGGCAAAACCCGCGCCGTGGCGGGCGACCATCGGCTCCAGCGCCCGGAAGCCGTCGTCGATCCAGCGCTTCGACCACAGGTCGCGGCCGGTGTCATCGATGCCCAGCGCCGTGAGTTGCTGCTGGACGCGAAGGTTGTTCAACGGGTGGATGTCGCAGGCGACGATATCGGCCATGGCGCGCACCACCGCCCGGTCGGCAGGGTCGGCCGGCAGCAGCGGCGGCTGCGGATGGGTCTCCTCCAGCCACTCGAGAATGGCCAGGCTCTGGGTGATCACCCGCCCCTCTTCCGTGACGATGGACGGCACCAGCTCCTGCCGGTTCAGCGCCTTGTAGTCGTCGGAGTGCTGAACGCCCTTCACCAGGTGGACGGGCGCGTAGTCGTACGCGACACCCTTGAGGTTCAGGCCGATGCGGACCCGGTAGGGCGCCGTCGCCCGCCAGTAGCTGTGCAGGACGAGCGTCATCAGACGATCCGGAAGGCGAGCTCGCCCACGCCCTCGACGCCGCCCTCCACCCGGTCTCCGCGCTGCAGAGCGCCGACGCCTTCCGGCGTTCCCGTGAAGATCAGGTCGCCGGGCGCGAGCCGCCACAGCTTCGAGGCCTCGGACACGATCTCGGGGAGGTTCCAGATCATGTCGGCGACGCTGGCGTCCTGCCGGACCTGGCCGTTCACCGACAGCCAAATCCGTCCCTGGGGCGGTGCGCCGTCCCAGCGCCGGATGGCCGAGATCGGAGCCGAGCCGTCGAAGCCCTTGGCGCTGTCCCAGGGCTGCCCCTTGTCCTTGGCGGCGGCCTGGAGGTCCCGGCGAGTGAGGTCGACGCCGACGGCGTAGCCGAAGACGAGATCCAGGGCCCGATCCACCGGGACGTCCAGCCCGCCTGCCTTCAGCGCCACCACCAGTTCGATCTCGTGGTGAAGATTGGCGGTGCGAGGGGGATAGGCCGGGTCCCCGCCGGGCGGCACGATGGCGTCGGCGGGCTTGGCGAAGAAGAACGGAGGGTCGCGGTCGTCGCCGCCCATCTCGCGACGATGGGCGGCGTAGTTGCGGCCCACGCAGAGGATGCGGCGGACCGGGAAGGCGGCGCCCTCACCGTCCACGGGGACAGCGGGCGTGGCGGGCGCGTCGACGACGAAGGCGGTCATGACCGCAGGGCTTAGACCCGCGCCGGGCGCTTGGGAAGCCGGCCTCGGGAGCTGCGCCTGCAGGCCGGGGCCGCCTGCGCCAGGTGGTGGGCGACCAGGCCGGCGGCCGGGTCGGGCCTGGGGCGACGCAGGGTGATCATTGACAGAGGCATGGCGGGCCGGCTCCACCTTGCCTCCGCCAGTTCGATCCCTGCTTTCTCCAGCTGTTCCGAGAGCCCATGTCCGAAACTTCGCCGCCCGGCCCGCTGTCTGACCTCGTGGTCGTCGAGATGGGCACCCTGATCGCCGGCCCGTTCTGCGGCCAGATCCTGGGCGACTTCGGCGCGGAGGTGATCAAGATCGAGGATCCGAAGACCGGCGACCCCATGCGGCAGTGGGGCCGAAGCCTACCGAAGGGGCTATCGCCCTGGTGGCCGGTGATCGGGCGCAACAAGAAGTCGGTCGGCCTGGACCTGCGGACCCGGGATGGCCAGGAGATCGCCCGCGCCCTGATCCGCCAGGCGGACGTGGTGATCGAGAACTTCCGCCCCGGGGCCATGGAGAAGTGGGGCCTGTCCTATGAGGACCTGGCCGCCGAGAACCCGCGGCTGATCATGGCCCGGGTGTCGGGGTTCGGACAGACCGGGCCCTACGCCCAGCGGGCGGGCTACGGCCTGATCGGGGAGGCCATGGGCGGGCTCCGCTACGTCACCGGCGAGCCGGACCGGCCGCCGGCGCGGGCCGGAATCTCCATCGGCGACAGCCTGGCGGCCATGCACTCGGTCATGGGCATCCTGATGGCCCTGCATCACCGGGAGCGGACCGGGCGCGGCCAGGTCATCGACGCGGCGCTCTACGAAAGCGTACTAGCGGTGATGGAGAACCTGGTCACCGAGTACGACCTGACCGGCTATGTGCGCGAGCGCTCCGGCTCGATCCTGCCGGGCATCGCGCCGTCGAACGCCTATCCGTGCGCCGGCGGCGAGCTGATCCTGATCGGCGGCAACGGCGATACTGTGTTTGCGAGGCTGGTGGATGCCATGGGCCGGCCGGAGCTGAAGGCCGATCCGAAGTTTGTGGACCACGCCGCCCGCGGCCGTCACCAGGGCGAGCTGGACGACATCATTGCGGAATGGACCAGCGGCTGGGCCTTGGCCGACCTGCTGAAACTACTCGAAGACAAGGGCGTGCCGGCGAGCCGGGTGTTCCGCGCCCCCGACATGCTGGAGGACCCGCAATTCACGGCGCGCGAGGCGATCGTCACCACCGACCATCCGGTGTTCGGCCCGATCCGGATGCAGAACGCCTTCCCCAAGCTCTCCGCCACGCCCGGACGGGTACGCTGGCCAGGGCCGGCGCTGGGGGAGCATACGGCGGAGGTGCTGCGCGCGCGGGCCGGCTGCTCCGAAGAGCGGCTTCAGGCCCTGAAGGCGGCGGGCGTCATCTGACGCGCGTCTGAGGGTCGGGTCGCTTGCTTCCGGGCGATATCCCTGGGCCGCCGGTCCGGCCCCTGCGGCTGCCGCAGGTCCCCCATGCCCGTCCATTTACAGCGTAGCTTTGGCGGCGGCGAGGCGGCGCCTTGTCTCAGGGGGTGCGTCAGCTTGGCCGCAGCAGCTCGGCGACGGCGGCGGCCACCTGAGTGACGTCGTACGGCTTGCGGATCACCGGCGCGTCGAAGCCGCCGGGCGCGCCCCCCGCCTCGCCATATCCGGTGGCGAACACGAAGGGCACCTGCCGCCGCGCCAGGGCTTCCGCCACCGGTGTCACCGAGCGGCCGTTGAGATTGGCGTCGAGCACAGCGGCGTCGATCTGACGGTCGAGAAGCGCCATGGCCTCCTCCAGCTCGTAGGCCGGACCGATCACCTCGGCGCCAGCCTCAGACAGGCTGGTCTCCAGCTCCAGCGCCAGCAGGACGGCGTCCTCGACGATCAAGACGCGCGAGCCCCTGAGATCGGCTGGGCCACTGGACGCGACGATGGTCTCGGCCGCGCGCGCGGTGGGGGCCTCGGGCACCGTCTCGGGCCGGGGGGCCACGGCCGGTGCGCCTGCGCGCAGACGGGCGTAGACGCCGCCGGGGCGGTATTCGACCGCGGTCTGGCCGTTCAGTTCCCGGCCCGTGACCTGCTCCAGCAGGGTCGAGCCGAACCCCTGGCGGGCGGGGGGCATCACCCGAGGACCGCCGCTCTCGGTCCAGGCCAGCTCGAAGCCGCCGTCGCCGGTCCGGGTCCAGCGTACGTCCACGTGGCCGCTTTCCACGGACAGGGCGCCGAACTTCACGGCGTTGGTGGCGAGCTCGTGCAAGGCCAGCGAGAGCGCGTTGGCGGCGCGCGGAGTCAGGAACAGCTCGGGCCCGCCCCAGCTGGTCTGGCCAGGCACGATCGCCCCAAGCTCGGCCGCCACCAGGTGGTCGACCGCCGCGCCGCGCCAGCGCGCCGCGGTGAGCAGCTCGTTCGCAGAGCCCATGGCCTTCAGCCGGCCGCCGAAGTTGCTGAGGAAGCTTTCGAGCGAGGTCGTCCGCTTAGCGGTCTGCTGGGCGAGCGCCTGAACGGTGGCCAGCACGTTCTTAACCCGGTGATCCAGCTCCGCCATCAGGGTCTGACGGTGGTCCTCCTCGACCTTGCGCTCGGTGATGTCCTGGACGATGCCGGTGACGTTCGTAGCCCGCCCGCCCCCGTCACGGCTGACCACGCCGGCCACTCGCACCCAGATGGTCCGGCCGTCGTCGGCGCGCAGCTGGCGGAACTCGGCCTCATAAGCGCCCGCCGCGCCCAGGTCGCGCTCGCGGCGCGCCTGGTAGGCCGGCAGGTCCTCGGGGTGGACATAGCGATCGAGCGCCGTGCCCCCGTCGGCCGGCATCTCGCCCGGCGTCAGGCCGGTGATCGCCGCCATCCGCTCGGACACCACGAAGACGTCGCGAGCAAGGTCCCACTCGAATCCCCCCAGGCCGGCGGCTTCGATCGCGAGTTCCAGACGCTTGTGGTTCACTTAAACGGTCACCCCTTGGCGCGCCCCTGACGCGCGAACATAGGGCTACATGACGCACCTTGCGACAGGAACCGTGCGTTGCCCACAGCGTTTGGCCTGCCGGGGATGGAAGAAGCTCCGCCTTTGCTCGCAAGGCGGAACCGGTTAGCATGTCCGGCGTTCAAGCTCGCGCTTCCCGGCGTCGGCCGGGTTCCTTCTTCGGAGACATCGACATGCCCGCGAACGCCGTTGACCAGGCCAACGATACCGACGTGACCGGCAGCGACAGCAAGCGCCTGGCCGCCGAGGCGCAGCGCACCTTCATCGAGGCGCGCGCGAAGATCGAACAGGTGGTGCAGGAAGGCCTGGAGCAGCTCCGGGCCCACAGCCGCACCTACGCCGACACCGCCGGCCAACAACTCGACGTCGCCCAGCAGTACGTCAGCGAGCGCGTGAAGGAACGGCCGCTGGCGGCCACCGGCGCCGCCCTGGGCGTCGGCGTGCTGATCGGCCTGCTGCTCTCCTCCGGACGCCGTTGAACCTCCAGAAGATCGTGAGACTGCTGGCCGCCGCCGCCGCCATTGCGGCTGCGGCGGCCGTCGTCGTCGTCGCGGCGTCGTTCGCCGTCTACGCCGCGTTCCGCCCGCTGGTGGGCCCGGCCTGGGCCGCCGCCATCGTCGCCGGCGTCTTCGCCCTGTTTGCGGTGGTGGTGGCGCTGACCCTCAACGCGAAGGGGCGGCCCAAGCCCGTCCCGCCCGAAGAGCAGGGCATGGCCGGGCGGCTGATCGAGCTCGCCCGCGAGCGGCCGGTCCTGGCCGCCGGGGCGGCGGTGGCGGGGGCCATCGTCCTGGCCCGCAACCCGAAGATCGTCACCACGATCCTGAGCGCCGCCATCGCCGGCCGCGCCGCCGCCAAGCCCCCCGAACGGCGCCGCTAACGGCGCCCTCGGGAACAGCTCCGCTTCCAGCCGCGTTGATCGGGTGAGCTATGTTGCTCAGTACTCGATCGACTCGCCCCATGGGCGAGAAAGGAGAACGCCAATGCTGGGTTGGGCTCTGACTTTCCTGGTGGTCGCCCTGATCGCCGCGGTTCTTGGTTTCACCACGATCGCGGGCGCCGCGATGGGCATCGCCAAGATCCTGTTCTTCGTCTTCCTGGCGCTGTTCCTGGTTTCCATCGTCATGCACTTCGTACGAGGACGAGGAGTTCCTTGACCCCGCTCAGATAGGACGACGGTCCAAGGACCAGGTCCTATAGGGCTCGAACTTCGAGCCCCCCCAACAGAGGGCGGCGACGCGGATCGCCGCCCCTTCTATTTCCACCACATTGAAGCCCGGCGGCACGCCGCGCTCGCGCACCGAAAGCGTCCCCGCACCGACCGCATAGGTCTTCCCGTCGCCGAACGGATAGGGCCAGGTGAAGGGCGCATGGATGTGCCCCGACAGAACGAGGTCGACCTTGGCCTCCGCGAAGGCCGCCGCCGCCGCCTCGCCGCCCCACACCTTGGCGGTCATCGGGCCGCCGATCATCTCCATCAGCGGATGGTGGCAGACCAGGATGCGGAAGCAGGCGCGCGGCGACTGGTCGAAGAAGCGGGTGGCCTCACGCACATGGCGCGTGGCGATCTGACCTTTGGACCAGTTCAGGCGGGGCTGCGGACCGCGCGCGGTGTTGATCCCTCGCACTGCGAAGCCGCCGCCCAGGTAGCTTTGCGCCCAGGCTGGGCCGATCGCCCGCTCGAAGCGGCGGAACGGTGCGATCACCCGCTCCGCCACGGCGATATAGGGGGCGTCATGGTTGCCGGGCGTGACCAGCTGCGGCCCCTTGAGGCTGGCCAGCCATTCCGCCGCGGCGGCGAACTCGACCTTCTCGCCGAACCGGGTGAGGTCGCCCGAGACCACCGTCAGGTCGAAACCACCGCCGTTGACGTAGTCCGCGGCCGCCGCCACCGCCGCTTCGTTCTCGCCTCCGAAGTGGATATCCGAGAGGTGCGCGAAGCGGATCACGTCAGACGTCCTTGGGTATCGAGAGCACGCGCACGACGTCCGGACGATAGCGCACCTCGGCCAGCGACTTCAGGCGGACGGATTCGCCGTCCAGCAGGGCCGGGATGCCGTTGGCGGCCCAGATCCGCGCAACCTTGCACTTCTGGACCAGCACGTTGGGATCGTCGCGCCAGTCGCCGGTGAGCGCGTGGAAGCCCAGGCGGAAGGCGTCCAGCGCGCCGTTCAGGTCGAGGGCCGCCGCCTCGAGCACATGTTCGTCCTCGGCCAGCGCCCGCGAAGCGAGCGGGCACATGAAGGTGAGCGCCTCGGCCTTATCGCGGTCGCCCTGGTCCAGCACGTATCGGAGGCGGCCGGTGAACGCATGGCGCGCGGCCCGGCGGGCGCGGAGGAAGGCGAGCTTGGGCTTGCCGTAGCGCGCCGCCTCCCTGGCGGGCGCCCAAAGCGCCGGGGCGCCGAAGATGCCCGCCACCAGGAACTGATGGCCCTCCACCTCGCCCCCGCCCAGCATGCGCTCCTCGCCCTGCGCCAGGGCGATGGTCAGGGCGTCCTGCCAGGGCCGCGGCCCGTAGATGGCGTGGGGCAGCATGTTCATGGTGCCGCCCGGGAGGGGCGCCACAATCGGACCCGTTGGCCCGCAAAGCTCTGCTGCGGCGCGCGCGGTGCCGTCGCCGGCCAGGACGACGAGCAGGTCGGGCGCAGCGTCCACGGCGGCGCGCAGGCAGGTTCCGATGTCCTCCTTGGCCGGCGCGCAGACATGGGCGTCGACGCCATAGTCCGCGAAGATCTTCTCGATCTGCGCCGGCGCATCCGCGCTGACGCTGCCGGAGGCGACGTTAGCGATCGCCTCGACGCGCCGGATGCGCGTCGCGCCCCCCTCGTTGACCATTGGATGTCAGCTGGCTGCGTCGGCGGTCTGGGCGGCCGCAGGCTGTTGGGGCTGACCGGCCTCGCGAAGGGTCTCGCCGGCGTCGGCCGCGGCGCCGCGCACCGCTGGCTCGGCCTTGTCCGCGGCCACGGCGAGGTTCTTGTCCACCACCCGGCCCGCGCCGCCGAACGAGCCGTTGAAGGCCGCAAGAGCCATCAACGCGAGGCCGACGGCGGCGGCGATCACGGTGAACGTCATCAGGACCGGATGACGCTTGCGCGTGGCGCGCTCGTCTTTCCGGCCCCGCTCGTAGGCTTCGCGCAGGTCGGCCTTGAGGTCGTCGGCATGCGCGTCTCGGCGGTCGCCAACCATGGGCGGGCTCCTGGTCATGTGTGTTGCGCGCCTAACGAGGGCGGCGGCGATGGGTTCCGGCGGAACTGTTAAGCTTGCACCCGCGTTAGGGGCCGCAGGGGACAAGCAAGGAGAGCCAAACACATGCTCAAGCCATTGATCGCCCTCGCCGGGGCCAGCGTTCTGGCCGCCGCCTGCTCGACGACCGGCAACGTGGAAGGTAACGCCGCCGGCGGCGCGGCGCTGGGCGCGCTCGCGGGCGCCGCCATCGGCGCTGTGTCCGGCGATGTCGGCGTGGGCACCGGCGCCGCGGTGGGCGCAGGCGTCGGCGCGGTTGCGGGCGCCGTGAAGGGCTGCCGCGAGGACGGCGGCTGCGGCGCGGCTCCGGCCAATCGCCAGCAGTATTATGACGAGCGCGCGGGCCGCTACTACTACTACGACCCGGCCACGGGCCGTTACTATTGGTCCGACGGCACGCCGCGCTACTAAGCGGCGACGCCGCCTAGGGAACGGCAAGGGCGGTCGGACTTCCGGCCGCCCTTTGTCATGCACGCCTTTGTCACGCACGGGAGGGGACTGAGATGGACTTGGCGAGGACCGCGGCCACCGCCGCGCTGGTGATCGGGCTTTCCGCCTGCGCCACGGTCGAGCAGGCGCGGGAGCGGATCGTACGAATCCCGAACCGCTGCGCCGACCAGACAGTGCAGATCTATTTCGAGCCCAGCGCCGCCGACGTGACCGACGAGGGACGGGCCGTGATCCGCCAGGCGGCCGCGGACGCCCGGGGTTGCAAGGTGGGCCGGGTGGAGGTGATCGGCCTCGCCGACGCGGCCGGCGCGCCAGACGCCAACCTGGAGCTCTCTAAACGCCGGGCGCAGTCGGTAACGGCCGCGCTCGCGTCCGCAGGCCTGCCGGCGGCGGAATTCAGCGTCGGGGCCGTGGGCGCCAGCGGGGCCGCCACGGCCGACGGGCGCGCCGCACCGCTGCGGCGCAGGGTGGACGTGGTGCTGCGCATGAGCCGGCCCGACTGATCGGCTCGGGATCGCCGGTCGGACCGGCGGTCCCGCCGACGTGCGCACAAAGAAGAGGCGGGCCCCTTGGGGCCCGCCGGAGTGTGCATCATCGAGAAAAGGGGTGCGGAGACGGCAGACTGGCATGATCACCAGTCTCAAGTCGGGGGGGGCGTCGCCGCCTCCGCACACCTAGAAATGCACTTGGCCAAAAGGCGTTCCGGCCGCCGCAAAAAAAAGATCGGAAAGAATCGCGACCGCCGACGAGCCTCGCTCGAGCCGACGACACTGTGGCCATCTTATCCACAGCCTTTGATTTTGCAAGTCTTTCCGGGACGGCGCGGGTCGGCCGCCCAAGGGAACGGCGGCTTCACCGGCGCGTTAGGACCTTGGCGGGCGACACGGGCCCGCTGGGTCCGCGAAGGAACGCTCGACCATGCGCAATTCGTTCGCGTCGCGCGGCGGCTTCATACTGACGAAGACGCCAAGCTACCGACAGCAGGTGGCGCGCCGCCGGTTCTTCGTGGCCGCCGCGGTGATGGGCCTGGCCATGGTGAGCGGCGTGATCGGCTCGCTGACCGCGCGACCACAGGCCTTCGACCCGGGCCGGCCCTACTTCGGCCCATCCAGCTATTTCCCTTCTGAGTAAGGAGCTCCGCCATGGCGCTTTCGCGCGCACCTCAACGCCCAGCGGTGGGCGCCACCCGCGCCCGCCAGGGCCGTCTCGGCCGGCACGTACTTTGGGTGCTGGTGTTCGGCATCGCGCTGGTGGTGCTGGGCTTCTTCGCCGCTTTCACCTGGAAGTCGGGCGACCTGGCGTCCACCGAGCCGAACAACGCTCGCGAGGCGGCTGACGCCCAAGCCTTCAACGCGCCGGAGCCGGCGCCGGTGAACGGCAAGCCCCCCCAGATCACCCAGCCCGGCAGCGCCCAGGGCGAGGTTCCGCCCGTCCCCGCTGGTCAATAGACGCCAACCGTCGAAACCAACGAAGCGGCCGCCCTCGAGGCGGCCGTTTTCTTTATGCGCGCGCGGCGTCAGAGGTGCGCCGCAAAAAGGAAGGGCGCTGCAGCAAGCCGCAGCGCCCTCACCCCACCAGAATGATTTTCGGTCCCGCGTCAGGCGGCCTGCTTGGAGGCCTTGCGCGGGTGGAAGAAGAGGGCCTGCCCGATCGCCGCCTTCACCGTCTCCGGCTGGAACGGCTTGGTGATCAGGAAGGTGGGCTCCGGCCGCTCGCCGGTCAGCAGCCGCTCAGGGAAGGCGGTGATGAAGATGACCGGTACGTCGTAACGGGCAAGGATGTCCTTCACCGCGTCGATGCCGGAAGAGCCGTCGGCCAGCTGGATATCGGCAAGCACCAGGCCCGGAGTCTTCCGGGTGACCGCGTCCACCGCCTCGGTGCGGGTGGCGGCGATGTCGACGACCGTATGGCCGAGTTCGCGCACCAGGGCCTCGATGTCGGCGGCGATCACCGGCTCGTCCTCGATGATCAGGACGTCAGTGGCGAGTTCGGCGTCGATCTCGGCCTGCGCCTCGGCGATCAGCTTCTCGACCTCCGGGAAGTCGGTGCCCAGGATCTGGGCGGCTTCGGACGGGGTGAACCCCTCGAGCGCGGTCAGCAGGAAGGCCTGCCGAGAGCGCGGAGCGATCCGCATCAGCCGCCGGGTGGTGTCGTCAGCCCCGACGCCATCGTCCTCGGCCGGTCCCTCGAGTTGGGCGCCGGAGGTGCACCAGATGGCGTGAAACACGTGATACAGCGCCACGCGGGGCGTCAGGTTGGCCTCGAGCACGCGCTCGCCAGCCGCCAGCGCCTCGAGCGCCACGCGCACATAGTGATCGCCCGTCGTTTGATCGCCGGTCAGGGCGCGGGCATAACGGCGCACGTAGGGAAGATGCGGCGCCAGACGGGCTAGAAGACTCAAAGGGAACCCCTCCCGTAGTGTAGACATCGGAGCGCGGCAGCAACGGACGAGGGCCAATCCCCGACCGCACCGCCATCATGGGACAAGAACGCCACGCTTGGGAACCGGTTCCCAAGGCTCGGGGTTTTCCGCATCTTGTTCGCAGCGAACCGGGAACCTGGGACGGAGTCGGGCGTTGAGCGGCGACGAGGATGCAAAGAGGGGGCGGCCGCCGCGCGAGCGGAGCGCCGATGCCATGATCGAACAACGTCCATCCGAGGAACGGCGCAAGTCGTCCGCCGCGCTCGACGAAGCCCGCCTGCGCCAGCAGGCCATCGGCGTGCGTCTGCGTCAAATGTTCGACGAGATCGTCAACGAAGACGTGCCCGAGGAATTCCTGGAGATCCTGCGCCGCGCTGACAGCCGGTCGGAGAGCCGCTGATGGCGGACGGGACCGACACCCGCCCGTCGCGGGGCGCAACGGACGACAACGCCTTCAAGCGTGAGCTTGTGCAGCTGATCCCGCACCTGCGGGCCTTCGCGCGCACCCTGTGCGGCGATCCCGCGGCCGCCGACGACCTGGCGCAGGACGCCATGATGAAGGCGTGGGACGCGCGCGCCAGCTTCCAGATGGGCACGAACATGAAGGCCTGGACCTTCATGATCCTGCGCAACCAGTTCTATTCGGAAAAGCGCCGCTCGTGGCGGCAGAGCCAGCTCGACCAGGAAGCGGCCGAGCGGACGCTCGTGGCCGTGGACGATCCCGAGGCGCCGGTGGCGCTCGACGAACTGCGGCAGGGATTGGCCATGCTGCCGCCGGAGCAACGCGAGGCGCTGATCCTGGTGGGCGCCGGGGGCTTCGCCTACGAAGAGGCCGCCGAGATCTGCAACTGCGCTGTGGGCACGGTGAAGAGCCGCGTCAGTCGCGCGCGCCGCGCCCTGCACGCCATTCTGGACGAGGGCAATTATGAGCGCGACGGCGCGGCCGCCGGTGACGCCATGCGGTCTATCCTGGCCGACGCGGAGCGGCTAAGCACCGTCCGTTGAGGACGGGAAGACGGCCATGAAGGCCCCGCCGCTGGGATCGCTGAGCACGATCCGGGTCCGCCTGACGGCGGCCCTGGCCGCCGCTCTGCTGCCCGTTCTCCTGCTTGGCGTGATCCAGGCCGCCATCGCCTACCGACGCGAAGGGATGGAGCTGCGCGATTCCCTGGGCTTCGCGGCCCAGCGGAGCGCCGCCGCCGCGCGGACGCGCGTAGAGGGGGGCGACATCCTGCTCCAGACGCTGGCGCCCGGCGCGGTGGGCGCCCAGTGCGCGCAGCGGCTCGAACAGGCGACGCGCCGTTTGCCCGGCTACCTGAACCTGATCCGCTTCGGCGCGAGCGGCGACGTGGCGTGCGCCGCGCGGGACGTGCCGGCTGATCCGCAACGTGCATCCCGAGCTTGGTTCCAGCGGCTGGCCGCCGGTGACCCGTTGGTGATCACCCAGGCCGCGGGGACCGCCTACGCCAAGGCGCCGGCGGTGCTGGCCGCCGTGCGCGCCAACACCCCGGACGGCCGGTTCGACGGCGCGTTCGCCGCGGTGATAGCCCTGTCGAGCTTGCAGCCGAACGCCGAGGACCCAGCCCTGCCTCGGGGCGCCGAGGTGGCGCTGATCGATCGGGCGGGACGCACGATCGGCGCCACGAACCCGCAGGCGCTCTCCGGCCTGCCGCAGGACTGGGTGAAGGAGGCCAAGGAGCAAGGCTCTGCGGTCTGGTACGCCAAGGACGCGCTCGGCGAGCGACGCGCCTATTCGGCCGCGCCTGTGGTCGGGGACGAGGTGTTCGTGGTGCTGTCGGCGGAGTCTCCGGGCCTGCTGTCCTGGGCCAGGCTGAATCCGCTGACGGGCATCCTCTTCCCGCTGCTGACCTTCCTGCTGGCCCTGACCGCCGTCACCGCCGTGACCGAACGCGTGGTCGTGCGCTGGATCGCATATCTGCAGCGGATCGCCTCCCTCTACGCCCGCGGTCGCCTGAGCGTGCGGCCGGTGCAGGCGGAGCAGATGCCGCCCGAGATCCGCGAGCTGGCCGAGACCCTGGAAGACATGGCCGACGCCATCGTCGGGCGCGACGCCTCGCTGCGCGACAGCCTCGCCCAGAAGGACGCGCTGATGCGCGAAATCCACCACCGGGTGAAGAACAACCTGCAGGTCATATCCAGCCTGCTGAACATGCAGCAGCGAGCCCTGGCCGACCCGGCGGCGCGGGCTGCGATGAGCGACACCCGCCAGCGGATCACCGCGCTCGCCCTGATCTACCGCGCGCTGTACCAAGGCCCCGACCTCAAGCGCGTGGACCTGCGCCCGTTCCTGGAAGAGCTGACCGCCCAGCTGGTGGCGGGCGAGATGCTGCACGGGCCGCCCGTGCGCACGGACCTGCAGGTCGAGGCGCTGGTGATCGATCCAGACCGGCTGGCGCCTCTGGCCCTGTTCGCCGTGGAGGCGATCACCAACGCCCAGAAGCACGCGTTCGCCGAGCGCGGCGGCACCCTGACGCTGCGCTTCTCGGTGCACGGGCAGGAAGCGGTGCTGGAGATCTCGGACGACGGCGAGGCGCCGGACGACGCGCTCGTGGCCTCGGGGGTCGGCCGCACCTTGATGACCGCCTTCGCCCGCCAGCTGCGCGGTCGCGCCGAACTGGCGCGCAACCCGGACGGCGGCATCACCGCGCGGCTGACCTTCCCCACCCTGGGGGCCGAGACGCCATCTCCGGCCAGCGCAGGGAACCAAGCTGCAGCGTGATCCGTTCAGGCGGCGCTGAGTAGCGACTCCCCGGGAGAATTTGGAATGCGCAAGATTGTTGTGATGGCGGCTCTGACCGCCAGCATGTTCGTCGCGGCCTGCAACACGGTCGCCGGCGCCGGCAAGGACGTCCAAGCCGCCGGCTCGGCCGTCACGGAAACGGCCCAAGACGCCAAGAACTAAGGCCTACACCGGCCGACCAACGGAAGCCCCGTCGCCCCGCGGCGGGGCTTTCGCCTTTTCGGGCTCAGGCCACCGCCTGGAGTTCGGCGTCGGCGACGAACATCCCCGCCAGCCCGAGCGGCCGAAAGCCAAGCGGCGGCGAGACCAGGTCCTGGCGCCCCAGCACTAGGACGCCCCCGCCGTCCACGGCGGCCGTGAGGCCGGCGAGCGCCCGAGCGCGGCCCGCCTCCGTCATCGCCGGGAGCACCTGCCGGCAAAGGACGACATCGAAGCGACCGAGCCGGGAGAGATCATCCAGCAGGTTCACGCGCCGCCAGCGCACCATCTGGCGCAGGCGCGGCGAGAGCTCGAAGGCCTCGTCGCGGCGCTCGAAGTGGCGGACCAGCATGCGGGCCGGGAGGCCCCTCTGGACCTCGAACTGGGTGTAAACCCCGCTTCGCGCCTTCTCCAGCTGGCGCTCGCTGAGATTGGAGGCGAAGAGCTCCACTCGCGCCCCAGCGAGGGGCGCATCGGCCAGCATCATGGCCAGGGAATAGACCTCCTGGCCGGGACCGCACGCTGCCGACCAGACGCGTATGGCCTCTCCCTCGCGCCGGCGCGCCAGCCTCGGCAGCACCTGGTCGCGAAGCAGGGCGAAGACCTCAGGCTCACGGAAGAAGCTTGCGTCGCGCTGGGCCAGGGCCTCCACCACAGCGGAGACCAGCCGTTCCTCCTCCCGGTCCCGCAGCGCCTGCAGCAGCTCGGCCGCCGAGCCGAAGCCCTCGCGCCGGGCCACGGGAGCGAGCCGGCTTTCGATCAGATACTCTTTGTCTGGATCGACAAGGAGGCCGGCCCGCTCTGCGCAAAGCCAGGCCACGAAGGCGCGCTCGCCCGGCGTCACGCCGTCACTCCGGCGGCCGCCAGCTTGTAAGCCATGATCTCGCCGTCGAACGGCTTCATGATGTATTCGTCGGCCCCGCCGTCCAACGCCGCGCGGATACGGTCGAGGTCGTTCTCCACGGAACAGAAGATCACCTTCGGCGTCTGGCCGCCGGGCTCCAGCCGCAGGCGGCGCAGGAAGTCGAGGCCGCCCATGACGGGCATCTGCCAGTCCAGCAGAATCGCGTCGGGCATCACCACCCGGCACCAGGCCAGCGCCTCAGCGCCGTCGGCAGCCTCGGCCACCTCGAAGCCGAGCTCCTCGAGGATTCGGCGCGCCACCTTGCGGATGACGCGGCTGTCGTCGACGACGAGACAGGTCTTCAAGACGCGGTACCCTTCCTTCAGAAGGGTTGTCGCGCGTCAGGGTTAAGGAGCGGTGGAAGTCAGGCTGGAACCGTGGCCGCGAAGGTCACCTTCTCCTCCGTCACGTCGGCGAACACCCGGCCGCCGGCGTCGGCCAGGAACAGGTGCACATAGTAGGCCTGGGCCCAGTGGCCGTGCAGCCCCTCGGCCATCGGCTGCCCCTGAAGGCCGGCCAGGACCTCCGGGCGCAGGCGGGCCCGGGGGCCCGTCGCCTCCACGGCGATGGCTATCGAGGCGCCCTCCTGCACCGCCCGCACCCGGGCGGTGCCCCCGGTGGGGAGCGCGGCTCCGGCCAGTTGGGCCAGGTTCAACAGCGCCCGGGCGGCAGGCTTGTTCACCGCCGGCGTCTCCACCGTCCACGCAAGCTCGGCGCGCATGTGACCAAAGACGCCCTGCGCCAGCTTCTCGAGTTCACGGGCGTCAAAGGTCTCGGCGGAGGCTGAAGCGCCGAACGCCACACGGGTGAAGGCCAGCAGGTCGGCCAGCTTGCGGGCGGAGGTGGCGATCAGGCCCATGGCCTCTTCGCGCATGTCCTGGGCGGAGGGATCGTCCAGCAGGTCCAGGCCCGAGACAATCGCCGACGCCGGGCTGATGAAGTCGTGGCACATCCGTGCGGCGATGTAGGCCGTCAGCTCGGCGGTGCGCACCGCGGGCGCGGGGGAACTCGGAATGTCGCTCATGGCGGCGGACCTTGAGGTGATTTGAGCCTTTGGAAAACGGTCGCGGCCCCATATGAGGACGGGACATGGAGCCGTTTTCCGACCCATTTCTGGAGCCCGGCGTCCTGGTGCGACACCCTGTCGAGGCGGACTGGGGGTTGGGTCAGGTGCAGTCGGTGGCCGGGCGGCGGGTGACGGTGAACTTCGAGCATGCCGGCAAGCAGGTGATTGACGCCGCGGTGGTGAGGCTGGAGTTCGTGGGCGACGATCCGAGGGCTTGAGTTGAGCGACACTGACAACGACATCGGTGCGGCCCTGGCCGAGATCTGCGAGGCGGCGGCGGAGCTGATCCTGCCCCTCTGGCGCTCGGGCCTCCAGGTGCTCCAAAAGGCGGACGAGAGCCCGGTCACCGAGGCCGACCGGCGGGGTGAGACCCTGATCCTCGAGCACTTGGCGCGGCGGTTCCCGGGCGTGCCGGTGATCTCGGAGGAGGACGCGAGCGAGTTCGGCACCCCCGACGCCATCGGGCCGCGCTTCTTCCTGGTTGACCCGCTGGATGGAACGAAGGCCTTCGTCCGCGGCGACCCCAATTTCACCGTCAACATCGGCCTGATCGAAAACGGCCGCCCCGTGGCCGGGGCGGTGTCGGCGCCGCCCACCGGCGAGACCTGGTGGACGGCCGGCGGCGGGGCCTGGAAGCGCGTCAACGGCGGCGCGGCCGCGGCGGTGCGGGTGCGCTCCTGGCCGCAGGGCGAGGCGACGGCCCTGATCAGCCACACCATGAAGGAAGAGACCATCGGGAAGCTCGCGGCCGAGTACGGCTTCGACCGCAAGGAGCCGATGGACTCCTCCATCAAGTTCTGTCGGATCGCCGAGGGCGCGGCCGACATCTATCCGCGGCACGGGCCGACGATGGAGTGGGACGTGGCGGCCGGCCACGCGGTCCTGGAGGCCGCGGGCGGCTCGGTGCTCACCACGGACGGTCAGCCGTTCGGGTACGGCAAGGCGTCAGAAGGCTTCCGAAACGGCTGGTTCGTGGCGCGCGGCGGCTGAGCGCCGTCAGATGTGCTTAAGGACGTTCCACTCGTCGGACGAGGGACCCGACACCGCGGCGGACCACGCCTCGGGCTGGGCGCCAAAGGGCTGCGCCGGGTCGTTGAACAGGAAGTAGCTGAAGAAGCCGACCAGGAAGGCGACGAACGCCATCCACAAGAAGGGCTTCGCGATCTCGAAAGCGCCGCTCGTCGGCATGGGCGGAATTCCCCGGGCAACCGCTGCCCCTCATGTTCGGAACACGGAACCCGGAGCTTGGTTGCGGACGTCCCCTGGGCCGCTCGGCAAGTTGAGAATGATTCGCATTGCCAAGGCCAAGGCGGCTAACTAAGAACGCTTCTCACTTTCAGTCTCAATTGGACGGGGGACGCGTTGACCAGCCACACCATGGGTATCCGCAGTCGCGCGCGCCGATCGCTGGCGCCGGCCGCCTTCGCCAGCATCGCGGGGCTTACCCTGGCGCCGCCCGCATTTGCGGCGGACGATGCGGCGGACGCCCCCACGGTGGATAGCCTGGTGGTGACCGCCCGGCCGGCGGGCGACCCCACCTCCGAGAAGCTCACCGCCACCATCCTCGAGACGCCCAAGAGCATTCAGGTGATCAGCCAGGAGCTGATCCGCACCACGGCGGCCACGACGCTGTCGGACCTGATGCGCACCGTGCCCGGCCTGACCCTCGGCTCCGGCGAAGGCGGGACCTCCATGGGCGACCGGCCGTTCATCCGCGGCGTGGAGTCGACCAACGACGTGTTTGTCGACGGGGTGCGCGACGCCGGCGTCCAGTCGCGCGAGGTCTTCAATCTGGAGCAGGTTGAGGTGACCAAGGGGCCGGGCTCGGTGTTCTCCGGCCGCGGGTCGACTGGCGGCTCGGTCAACCTGGTGACCAAAAGTCCCAAACCCGAGTCATTCCAGGGCGGCACACTGGCGCTGGGAACGGATGAAACCCGCCGCGCCACCATCGACCTGAACCAGATGCTCACCCCCGGTGTGGCGGTCCGACTGAACGCCATGGCCCACGAGGCGGATGTCGCCGGCCGCGACCACGTGAGCGTCAGCCGCTGGGGTGTCGCGCCGTCGCTGGCGCTTGGCCTCGACGGGCCGCTCCGGGCGGTGCTGAGCTACTCTCACCTCGAGACCGACGACGTGCCCGACTACGGCATTCCCTACGATCCGGCGACGCTCCGGCCGATCAAGGGCCACGACGACGACTTCTACGGCCTGCTGTCGCGGGACTTCCACACCACCAAGTCCGACATCGGCACGGTGAAGCTGGAATATGACATCGCCGACAACCTGCGGCTAACCAGCACCACGCGCTACGGCCGCTCGAACAACGCCTATGTGGTGACCAATCCGGACGACAGCCGGGGCAATGTGCGTAACGGCTATCTCTTCCGTTCGTCCAAGAACCGGAACGTGACGACGAGGACGCTCGCCAGCGTCACGAACCTGAGCGGCACGGCCGACTTCGCCGGGTTTTCGCACAGCTTCACCGCCGGCCTGGAGCTGTCGGAGGAGAAGACCCACAATCGGGGTTACTACGTCACCGGGCCCGGCCTGCCACAGCAGCCCGGCTTCCCGCCCGTCGCCGCCGCCACGCGCGTGGATCAGGCGGTGACGGCGACCAACCTGGGCTGCTCATCGCCGACGCGGCTCGGTCCCGCCTTCGGCTACAACTGCACGACTCTAGACAACCCGAACGCCAGGGATCCCTGGATCGGCACCATCAGCCGGGCGATCGCCTTCAACGACAGCACCACCCAGACGACGGCCCTCTACCTGTTCGACACGGTGACCCTGTCGGACCAGTGGTCGGTCAACTTCGCCCTGCGATGGGATGACTTCCGCACCAAGCTCTCAGGGATTACGGCGGCGGTCGCCGCGACGGCGCCCTACTACACGACGACGCCGGTCTCGCTTTCCAACAAGTCGGACTTCCTGAACTACCAGCTGGGCGTCGTGTACCAGCCGGCCCCGAACGGCTCGATCTATGCGTCGGTGGGCACGTCCTCGAACCCCTCGGGCGAAGGGACGGGCGACTTCTCCAGCCTCAGCCTAGCCAACGCCAACCTGGATCCGGAGGAGAACGTCTCCTACGAGCTCGGCACGAAGTGGCAGCTGTTCGGCGAGCGGCTGCTGGCGACCGCGGCCATCTTCCGCACTGAGAAGACCAACGCCCGGGTGACAGATTCCCTCGGGACCATCCTGCTGGTGGGCGAGCAGCGGGTGGACGGCGTCGAGCTGTCCGCCAACGGCCGGATCAACGACCGCTGGAGCGTGTTCGGCGGCTATACCTGGCTGGATTCCAAGATCGTCGACGGCGGCCCGCTGCGCACCAACGAGGGCAACCGCTTCCCCAACACCCCCGAGCATTCGCTGACCGTCTGGAGCACCTATGCGGTGAACCCGGCGATCAGCCTCGGCGGAGGCGCCGTCTATATGAGCGAGCGGTTCGCCGACCCCGCCAACCTGCGCAAGGTGGACAGCTACTGGCGACTGGACGCGGTGGCCAGCTGGCAGGTCACCCGCAACGTGCGCCTGCAGCTGAACCTCAACAACATCACCGACGAGCGCTACGTGGAGCGCCCGTTCCAGACCCATATGGTCCAGATCGCCGCCGGCCGTTCGGCGCTCTTGACCGCCAATCTCGAGTTCTGATCCTCCTCCCCCTGAGGGATCAGGCTCGTGACGCCCCGTCGGCCGCCGCCGGCGGGGCGTCTTCGCGCAAGCCGGAGACGGTAGTCCATGATGCTGCACATCCCCCAGGTGCTGAGCCCCGACCAGGTCGCCGAGCTCCGGGCCCTGATCGACTCCGCTGAATGGGTCGACGGCAACGCGACGTCGGGGCGTCAGTCGGCGCTGGCCAAGCGCAACCTGCAGCTAGCCGAAGGCAGCGACGCGGCGCGGGCCGCCGGCGCGCGGGTGCTGGACGCCCTGGAACGCACCCCGATGTTTGTGGCCGCCGCCCTGCCGCAGACGGTCTTCCCGCCGCTGTTCAACCGCTATGGCGGGGGCCATGGCTTCGGCGTGCACGTGGACAACGCCATTCGCCAGACGCGCGACGGCAGGACGCGCATCCGCAGCGATCTCTCGGCCACCCTCTTCCTCACCGACCCCGAAGCCTACGACGGCGGCGAGCTGCAGGTGGAGGACACGTTCGGCGTGCATTCGGTGAAGCTGCCGGCCGGCGACATGGTCCTCTACCCGGCCTCCAGCCTGCACGAGGTGACGCCAGTGACGCGGGGCGAGCGGGTCTCGAGCTTCTTCTGGATCCAGAGCATGGTGCGCAGCGACGAGCGCCGCGCCCTGCTGTTCCAGATGGACGTCGCCATCCAGCAGCTCGCTGCCCGGGTGGGCGCGGGCGAACCGGAGCTGGTCTCCTTGACGGGCTCCTATCACAACCTTCTCAGGATGTGGTCCGAAGTCTAGGTATGGCGGGGCCTACCCGCCGCCGCGAAATGGGGCCATAAGGCCGGCGACCAGACTTGGAGGACTCCCATGCCGCTCGACACCGGCGCCAGCCAGAAGACCTATCGCTGGGACGACCCCCTGGACCTCGCGGCGCGTCTGTCCGAGGACGAGCGGATGGTCTGGGAGGCGGCCCGCGCCTACGCCCGGGAAAAGCTGCTGCCCCGCGTGGTCTCGGCCTACGCCGAGGAGCGGTTCGACCGCGAGATCATGACCGAGATGGGCGAGCTCGGCTTCCTCGGGCCGACCATTCCGGAAGAGTACGGCTGCGCCGGCGTCAACCACGTGGCCTACGGCCTGATCGCCCGCGAGATCGAGGCGATCGACAGCGGCTACCGCTCGGCCATGAGCGTGCAGTCCTCTCTGGTCATGTACCCGATCTACGCGTTCGGCTCGGAAGAGCAGAAGCGCAAGTTCCTGCCCGGGATGGCGAAGGGCGAGATCATCGGCTGCTTCGGCCTCACCGAGCCCGATGGCGGCTCCGATCCCGCCTCCATGCGCACCGTCGCGAAGAAGGTGGACGGGGGTTACGTGCTGAACGGTGCGAAGATGTGGATCACCAACTCCCCGATCAGCGACGTGGCGCTCGTCTGGGCGAAGCTGGATGACACCATCCGAGGTTTCCTCGTGGAGCGGGGGGCCAAGGGCTTCGAGACCCCCAAGATCCAGAACAAGCTGTCGCTGCGCGCCTCGGTGACCGGCGAGATCGCCCTGGCGGACGTGTTCGTGCCGGAAGACATGATGCTGCCGGGCGTGAAGGGCCTGCGGGGGCCGTTCTCGTGCCTCAACAAGGCCCGCTACGGCATCGCCTGGGGCGCCATGGGGGCGGCGGAGTTCTGCTTCCACGCGGCGCGGGACTACACCTCCAGCCGCTCGCTGTTCGGCCGCAGCCTGGCGTCGCGCCAGCTCGTGCAGAAGAAGCTGGCCGACATGTCCACGGAGATCGCGCTGGGCTTCGAAGGCGCGCTGGCGCTCGGCCGGCTGATCGACGAAGGCGCCTGGGTGCCCGAGGCGATCTCGATGCTGAAGCGGAACAACTGCGGCAAGGCCCTGGACATCGCGCGGGTCGCCCGCGACATGCACGGCGGCAACGGCATCTCGGGCGAGTACCACGTGATGCGCCACGCCTCGAACCTGGAGACGGTGAACACCTACGAGGGCGCCCACGACGTCCACGCCCTGATCCTGGGCCGGGCGATCACGGGCGAGAACGCCTTCTAAAACAGTCGCTGGCGATCAGAACCTTACGTTTACCAGGCTAATGTTAGCCTTCCCCGGTTGAGGGGAACGCATGGGCCGAACGCGCAAATCCGGCGCCGCCTGCAAGGACGAGATGATCCGCTGGCTGTTCGAAAACAGCGGCGACCTCATGCATGTGGCCGGACCAGGCGGCGTGCTGAAGCTGGTGAACCCCGCCTGGGTGCGCGTGAGCGGCTGGCCCGAGGCCGAGCTCATCGGCCGCTCCATACGCGAGCTGATCCACCCCGACGACCTGCCGAGCGTGCAGCAGCGGGTCCGGGAGATGGCCGAGGGCGACGTCCGCCAGAGCCGGATCCGGCTCCTGCAGAAGAACGGCGAGTGGCTGTGGGTGTCGGCCCGCAGCAAGAAGATGCCCGACCAGTCGCTGATCGTGACCATGCGCGACGCCAGCGAGGAGATGGCCCGCGAGGCCGAGATCGACGACGCCCGGCGCGAGCGCAAGCTGCTGGGCGCCGCCTCGGGGGTCGGGATCTGGTCGTTCGAGCCGGGCGGCCATAGCATCTACTGGTCCGACGAACTCCTGGCCCTCACCGGCTTCGAGGCCGAGGACGTCGACACCCCCGAGAAGTTCATGGCCCAGCTGGATCCCGCCGAGGGGGCGATGGTCTTCGCCGCCCTCCGCAAGGGCACGCTGGAGGGCGGCTCTGCTCAGCTGGAGCACCGGATCCGGCGCAAGGATGGTCGCTGGATCACCGTGCGCGCGACTTTCCACGCGGAGCCCCGCGAAGGCGGCGTGTACGCGCTGAAGGGCCTTTCGCAGGACATCACCGAGCTCGTGGAGGCTCGCGACGCCGCCCGCGAGGGCGAGGCCCGCATGCGGCTGGCCCGCCGCGAGGCGCTGGAGAACGCGAAGCGCCTGAAGCTCGCCCTCGAGGCCGCCGGCGCCGGCGTCTACGAGATCGACCACGTCAACAAGAGCTTCTGGTGCTCGCCGGAGTTCAAGAAGCTGACCGGAAAGGGCCGGCGCAGCACCTACGAAGAGGCCACCCAGCTCCGCTACCCCGGCTTCCATCCCGACGACCTGGAGCATGTGCGCGCCTCCTTCCGCGCCCTCCATGCGGGCGACAAGGACTCGGGCGAGGCCTTCGAGGCCCGCATCGTGCGCGAGGACGGCGAAGAGCGCTGGGTCCGGGTCGTCCACCACCTGAAGGTCGGCCGGAACGGCCGCTGGCTGAAAGCCGTGGGCCTGATCCACGATTTCGACGCCCACAAGCGGCAGGAACTGGCGCTGATCGAGGCGCAACGCGCCGCGGAAGCGGCCGGCGAGGCCAAGGCCGCCTTCCTGGCCAACATGAGCCACGAGATCCGCACGCCCTTGAACGGCGTGATGGGCGTGCTGCAACTGCTCCGCAAGGAAAGCCTCTCTGGCGAGGGCCGCGCCATGCTGGAGGAGGCGCTCAACTGCGGCCACATGCTGGCCGAGCTGCTCAACGACGTCCTGGACTTCTCGAAGATCGAGGCGGGCCGCCTGGAGCTGGCCTGCGAGCCGATCGACCCGGCCCTGCTGGCCGATGGCGTCGTGCGCCTGCTGGGGCCGCAGGCTCAAGGCAAAGGCCTGGAGCTTCGTCTCGACGCGGACCCCGCGCTGGGCTGGGTGCGCTCAGACCCCGTGCGCCTGCGCCAGGCGCTCTTCAACCTGGTCGGCAATGCGGTGAAGTTCACGGAGCGGGGGCACGTCACCATCCGGTGCTCGTCGCCCGCAGAGGGCCGCCTGCGGTTCGAGGTGCAGGACACCGGCGTCGGCATCCCGGCGGCGGCCCAGCCGCGCATCTTCCAGCGCTTCGACCAGGGCGACGCCTCGACGACCCGCAAGTTCGGCGGCACGGGCCTTGGGCTCGCCATCACCAAGCGGCTGGCCGAGATGATGGGCGGCGACGTGGGCTTCAGCTCGGTGGAAGGCGAAGGCTCCACCTTCTGGCTGGAGGTGGCCGCCGAGCCGGCCGAAGCCGCCGCGCCGCAGGAGGAAAGCTCCGAGGCCATCCTGGACGGCGTGCGGGTGCTGGTGGTCGAGGACAACGCCACCAACCGGATGATCGCCACCAAGATGCTGGAGCAGCTGGGCGCCTCGGTGGAGACGGCGGCAGACGGCTACCTCGGCGTGGAGGCCGCCGGCCGTGGCGGCTTCGACCTGGTGCTGATGGACGTGCAGATGCCCGGCATTGACGGGCTTGAAGCCGTACGCCGCATCCGCGCCCTGCCCGGCCCCGTAGCCGCGACCCCGGTGATCGCGCTCACCGCCAACGTGCTCTCGCACCAGCGCCAGTCCTACCTCGACGCGGGCATGGACGGGGTTGTCGGCAAGCCGATCTCCCCAGCGGCCCTGATCGCCGAGATCGCCCGCATCAGCGCGCCTGCGCGTGCCGAGCCGACGCAGCTGGAGATCGCTGTCGCCTGACCTCTTCCGGCGCCGGCGCCCCCGTGCTTGATTGGCCCCCGAACAGCGGGGGTGCGTATGCGGAAGATCCTGGCGGCCTTGATCGGCTCCACCATGCTGGCCGGCGCGGCGGACGCGCAGGCCCAGGGGCCGCGGCCGGACCAGCAGGCCTTCCGTGAGATCTACGAAGAGCTGGTGGAGACCAACACCACCCTCTCCTCCGGCAGCTGCACCGAGGCGGCCGCCAAGATGGGCGCCCGGCTGCGCAAGGCCGGGTTCGCCGAAGGCGACATCCACCTGCTGACCGAGCCGTCGCACCCGAAGGAAGGCTCGATCGACGCCGTGCTGAAGGGCTCGGACGCAAAGGCCAAGCCGATCCTGCTGCTTGGCCACCTCGACGTGGTGGAGGCCAGGCGCGAGGACTGGACCAGCGACCCGTTCACCCTGATCGAGGAGAACGGCTACTTCTACGGTCGCGGCACGGCCGACATGAAGGCCATGGACGCGATCTGGGTCGACACCCTGATCCGCATGAAGACGGCGGCCAAGCCGCCCCGCCGCACTGTGAAGATGGCGCTGACCTGCGGCGAGGAGACGGCCGAGGCCTTCAACGGCGCCGACTGGCTGGTGCGCAACCGCCCTGAGCTGATCAGTGCCGAGTTCGCCCTGAACGAGGGCGGCGGCGGCCAGCTGAACGCCGAGGGCCGCAAGGAGCGGATGGGCGTCCAGGTGGGCGAAAAGACCGCCCAGAGCTATCTGCTCACCGTCACCAATCCGGGCGGACACTCGTCGCGGCCGCGGCCGGACAACGCCATCTACGAGCTGGCCGACGCCCTGCTGAAGATCCGCAGCTATGTCTTCCCAACCCGGCTGAACGACACGACGCGGGTGGGCTTCGGCCTTCGCGCACAAGCGGGTGACGCGGTCGGCGAGGCGCTGAAGAAGCTGCTGGCCAACCCCGCCGACGCGGAGGCCGCCCGCGTGGCCGCGACCGACGCGAACGTCAACGCCATCCTGCACACCAACTGCGTCGCCACGCGGCTCGACGCCGGCCACGCCAGCAACGCCTTGCCGCAGCGGGCGACCGCGATCGTGAACTGCCGGATCTTTCCCGGGGAGACCGTGGAAGGCACCCGCGAGACCCTGGTCAAGGTGGTGGCCGATCCGCGGGTGAGCATCGAGACGGTGCAGCCGGTCCGCCCGATCGCCACCCAGCCGCCTCTCGACCCCAAGGTCATCGGCCCGATGAAGGCGGTGGCGGCCAAGCACTTCCCGGGCGTGCCGCTGATCCCGTCCATGCTGGCTGGCGCGACCGACGGCCGCTACTTCGGGCCGGCGAAGATCCCGGTCTATGGCGCGCCCGGCGTGTTCGGCGATCCGGACGGCAACGGAGCTCACGGCCTCAACGAACGGCTGCGCGTCAGCTCGGTCTACGAGGGCCGCGACTACCTGTTCGACCTGGTGAGCGCCTACGCCTACGGGAAGTAGGCGGCTGGCGGCGCGCGCCCCGCCGCCCTATGGCGTTGGCGCTTCCGCGGGCTCGTCGTCGGGCGCAGGCTCGTCGACCTCGGGCGGCGGCACGGCCAACTCGTCCGGACGCACGGCCACCGGCGGGGGCGCTTCTGCGCCGGGCGGCAGGTCCAGCGGCGCCTCGTCGGTGGGCGCGCCCTCGAAGGGCGGCAGCTCCAGGGGCTCGGGGGCGATAGCCTCCAGGTCCAGGGTCTCGGCCTCGTCCGCGACGGCCGCGGGCTGGCGGAAGTCCTGCCGCGAGGCGGCGAAGCTGGTGAATTCGCGGAAGACCCGGGCGGGGATGCTGCCGCCCGTCACCCGGTTCATCGGCGTGTTGTCGTCGTTGCCGACCCAGACGCCGACAACCAGGTCCCCGGTGAAGCCGATGAACCAGGCGTCGCGATAATCCTGGCTGGTGCCGGTCTTGCCGTAGACCGGGACGCCGAGGTTGGCGCCGGCGCCCGTGCCGCGGGTGACCACGTCGCGCAGCAGGACCAAGAGGCCGTCCCGCTCGCGGCGGTTCAGAGCGCGAGGCCGCGGCGGGCCGCCGAACGGACCGTAGGCCGGCTCCACCAGCAGGCCGCGGGGACGCACCGGCGCCTGGCCGGCCGCGACCGCGGCATAGGCCGAGGTCAGCTCCAGCAAGGACATCTGGGACGTGCCGAGCGCGATGGTCGGATCGTTGGGGATATCCGAGCGGACGCCCAGATCGCGCGCCGCACTGATGACGTTCTGGCGGCCCACCTGCTCGGACAGGCGCACGGCCGCCACGTTGCTGGACCGGGCGAAGGCGTCGCGCAGCGGCACCGGCCGGCCGGCGTATTCGCCCTCGTGGTTCTGCGGGGTCCAGTCGCCGAGGCGCAGGGGCGCGTCCAGGATGGCGCTGTCGGGGGTGTAGCCGCGGCGCAGCGCCGCCAGGTAGACGAACAGCTTGAAGGCCGAGCCCGGCTGCCGCTGCGCCTGCGTCGCGCGATTGAACTGGCTCTTCTGGTAATCGAGGCCGCCAACCATGGCGACCACCCGGCCGTCGGTGCGCATGGCCACGAGCGCGGCCTGGGTGGCGCGCTGGCCTCGGGCGCTGCCGACGGCGCGGCGGATCGCCCGCTGCGCCTGGGCCTGCAGCACCGAGTCCAGAGTGGTCTGCACCCGCACCTCGCCGTAGGCGCGGTCGAACACCCGCTTGGTGTCAGCCGAGATCCAGTCGGCGAAGTAGGAACCCACCGGCAGCACGGCGCGGCCTTCGCGCAGGCGGACGCGGCGCGCCTGTCGCGCCTGCTGCGGAGTCAGCATCCCCTGCTCGACCATGGCCGCCAGCACCACGCGCTGGCGGCGCTGAGCGGCCTGGAAATCCTCCGTGGGGGCCAACCTCGAAGGGGCCTTCACCACGCCGGCCAGCATGGCGGCCTCTCCGGCGGTGAGCTGCTCAGCGGCCTTGTTGAAGTAGTGCCGGGCGGCCGCGCGCAGTCCGAACACCCCGTCGCCGAAATAGACGGAAGACAGGTACCTGGAGAGGATCTCTTCCTTGGACAGCCGCGCCTCGAGATAGAGGGCGATCAGCGCTTCCTGCGCCTTGCGCCGCAGCGTCTGCCGGTTGGTGAGGAAGGCGTTCTTGGCCAGCTGCTGGGTGATGGTCGAGCCGCCCTGGCGGACTTCCCCCTCCTCTGCATTGGTCACCGCGGCCCGAGCGATGCTGCGGAAGTCGAGCCCGAAGTGCCGGTAGAATCGCCGGTCCTCGATGGCGATGAAGGCTCCGGCCACATGCTCGGGCAGCCGCTCCACCTCCACCGGCGCCTCCTTGTACGACCCTCGCCGAGCGAAGGGCTTGCCGTCGGCGGTGACCAGCACCAGCGTCGGGCTCTCCAGCGGCTCCAGCGCGCGGCCCACCGGCAGGGCCCAGCTCAGCCAGAGGAACAGCAGGACCAGAGCGGCGGCGGCGGCGAGCGCAATCTGAACCGGCCGCCGGCGCCAGACGGAGACGCGCGCCTCCGGCGGCGGCGGCTCGGCCGGCGGCGGAGCTGCACCCACACCGGCCGGCGCGGCCACATACTCCAGCCGCCCTTCCGGATAGTCCCTCATGTCCTGCAAAGCGCGTTCTCCAGCTGCCCGTCCAGAACGGGCGCAGCCTTGGGCGGTTCGCCCGCCGCTGTCCATTCTCCGCCACCGCCTTCCAACGCTTCGCAGAGCGGTGCTACAGCTTGCCGTCAAGTCCGGGGAGAAACGTATGGCGGAGATCACCGCAGATCAGGCTGGGGCGCAGAAGAAGGAGACCTCGCTGACCACGGTCGTGGCCGCGTCGGCAGCCGGCACAGCCTTCGAGTGGTACGACTTCTTCGTCTTCGGAAGCCTGATCCAGGTCATCTCCCGCACCTTCTTCTCGGGCCTGCCCGAGACGGCGGGCTATATCGCCGCCCTGGCCATGTTCGGAGCGGGCTTCCTGTTCCGACCGCTTGGCGCGCTGATCTTCGGCCGCATCGGCGACCGCGCCGGCCGCAAGGGGGCCTTCATGGCCACCGTCCTGATGATGGGCGGCGCCACCTTCGCCATCGGCCTGCTGCCCAGCTACGCCCAAGCCGGCTTGATCGCGCCGGCGCTGCTGGTCCTGATGCGCATCGTGCAGGGCATCGCGCTCGGCGGCGAGTATGGCGGCGCCGCGATCTATGTGGCTGAGCACGCCCCGCCCGGCGCCCGCGGCCGCGCCACGAGCTGGGTGCAAACCTCCGCCGCCATCGGCCTCTTCGGCGCGCTGATGGTGATCCTCGTCACACGGGTCGTGGTGGGCGAGCTGGCCGGCCCTGAAGCCTTCGACGCCTGGGGGTGGCGGATCCCCTTCCTGGTTTCCGCCCTGCTGCTGGCCGTGTCGGTCTGGATGCGGCTGAAGCTCTCGGAGAGTCCGGCGTTCGCCAAGATGAAGGAAGAGGGCTCCCACTCGAAGGCCCCCTTCAAGGAGGCCTTCGGAACCTGGCCGAACCTGAAGCTGGTGCTGATCGCGCTTGCGGCCATCATGTTCGCCCAGGGCGCCGTCTGGTACACCGCCTTCTTCTACGTGCAGACCTTCATGGAGCGCTTCCTGAAGGCGCCGCCCGCAACCATCAACATCCTGATGCTGTCGGCCACTGCAGCCAGCGCGCCGCTCTATGTCTTCTTCGGCTGGCTCTCCGACAAACTCGGCCGCAAAGCCGTGATGCTGTTCGGCATGACCCTGATGCTGGCGGCGTACTTCCCGGGCTTTCACCTGCTGTCGCAGACCTTGAACCCGGCGCTGGCCGAGGCGGAGGCGCGGACGCCGGTGGTGGTCGTGGCCGACCCCGCCGACTGCTCGCTGCAGTTCGACCCGGTGGGCAGGGCGCAGTTTGTCACCTCCTGCGACATCGCCAAGAGCACCTTGGCCAATGCGGGCGTGTCCTACACCACCCAGCCCGGCGTCCCTGGCGCCCCGGCGCAGGTCCGCATCGGCGGCGCCATCATCAACTCCGTGGACGCCAGCGGGCATCCGCCGGAGGTGACCAAGGCCCTGAAGGCTTCCGTCGAACGCCAGATCAAGCAGGGCCTGGCCGTGGCCCGCTACCCGGAGAAGGCCGATCCCGCCCGCATGAACCTGATCGGCGCCTTCGGCGTGCTGCTGGTGTTCGTGGTCGCCGCCACCGCCCTTTACGGTCCGATCGCAGCCTGCCTGGTCGAGCTGTTCCCGACGCGGATCCGCTACACGGCGCTCAGCCTGCCCTACCACGTGGGCACCGGCTGGGTGGGCGGCTTCGTCCCCTTCACCGCCTTCGCCATCGTGACCGCCGTCGGCGACATCTACTCGGGCCTCTGGTACCCCTTCGCCTTCACGCTGATCAGCGTCCTGACCTGCCTGTTCCTCCTGCCGGAGACGAAGGGCCGCTCACTGGATTCTTAGGCCGCAGCGGCGAGCCGATCGGCGAAGTCCGTGCTGCGGAAGCCGGCGAGGGCTTCCCGCAGCAGCGCCGCGCCATAAGCCAGCCGGTTGGCAGCCTGCCAGAGGTCCAGGCGGCCGGCCGCAAGTTCGTCCCGAAGGACGGCATGCGGCTGCGCCCGCGACGGATCCGCCGCGCCCGGCGTGGCGGCCGCGGCGCCGCTCAAGGCGAACATCAGGCCGTAGAACAGGTAGTTCACCTGGCGCATGACGAAGAGGCGCGAACGCCTCGCCTCCGTCGGCTCGGCGAGGAAGTAGGTGCGCAGGAGGAGATCCTCCTCCGCCGGCCCGCGGCAGAACCAGTTGGCGGCGGCCGCCAGGTCCACATACCGGTCGGCCAGGAAGGCGGCGTCCCAGTCGATGAGCCACAGCCGCCGACCATCGTAGAGGACGTTGCGGGCGTTCAGGTCGTTGTGACTCGAGACTAGGTCGGCCGGCGGCGTGCGGTAGGTTTCGCGGAAGCGCTCGAACCGGGCGACCAGCTCCTCAGCCTCGGGAGAGGACAGGCCAGCCCCGCGGAACCAGCGCACGATCTCGTCCATCCCCGTCAGGTAATCCACGGCCGGCGGGAAGGCGGGCGTGGCGTGTAGCAGGCGCACCGCCTGGGCGAGCTCCACGACCATGGCCTGGCGGCCGGCGCGATAGTCGGCGAGCGGCTGCTCGGGGACCAGGTCCATGATCACCACGCCCGTCGCCGGATCGGCGAACCGCACGGAGGGAGCCAAGCAGGCGTCGGCGGCCGACTGCATGCAGGCGTGAGCGCGGACGGGATCCCCGAACGGGGGCGAGGCCGGCGGCTCCAGCCGCAGGATGTAGGCGATGCCGCCGACCCGGATGCGGAACAGGGCGGCGCCGGACATGCCGCCACTGATCTGCGCGGGCGGGGCGTCGGGAGCGGTCACGCCAAAGGCGGAAAGCAGCGCGGCCGCCACCTGGGCGCGCCGCTCGGAAGGAACAGGGTCAAGCATAGCGCACTCCAGAGGGAGCGCGCTATCTACCCGGGTAAAAACCCACCGGCAATATCATCCGGGTATAATTCAAGCTTCCACCACCGGGAGCACCTCGATGGTCACGCCGGCGGCGGCGAAGTCCTCCGTCGGCACGTGGCCATCGTGCAGACGGACAACCCGCATGCCGTCCTCCACCAGCCGCCGCAGGCGCTCGGGCGATAGATCTTGGGGCGCCAGCCGTTCCGCGTCCCGGCGGGCCAGGGAGATCACGTTCGGGTCGACGCCCGGATCGCACACCAGCACGTCGGCCGCGGCCAGGGCCCGGCTCGCCCTGAGGCTGAGGTTGTCGGCGGGGCCGCGGGCGTCCAGCACCTGGATGACGCCGAGCCCGGGCGCATCGTCGGCCAGCGCCTGGCGCAGCCGGTCGGCGGCGGCCTGCATGTCGCCCGACATGGCCGCCTGGGCGGCTGGGCCGGTGAGCGCCGCCCGCAGGAAGGCGCGGCGGCGATGCGGCTCGGGCAGGGCCCGGCGGACCTCGTCCTGCAGGCTGCGGAACAGGGCGGCCACGCGGCCGGCGCCCTCCGGCACGCGGGCCTCGATGTCGTGGCGTAGAAGGGTGGCCAGCATGGGCGAGGCGCCCGCCGTGCCCACCGCCGCCACCACCTCGCCGCGGTCGATAACCGCCGGGGTGGTGAAGTCGCAGAGCTGCGGCCGGTCGACGACGTTCACCGGCACGTGCGCCTTGCGGGCCGCAGCCGCGGCTGCCGTGGCGAACGCGTCGTCCGGGCTGGCCACGAAGGCCAGGGCCGCCCCCTGATATGAGACCGGGCTGAGAGCGTCGGCCCCGCTGAGCCGACGCACATCGGCGGGGGAGCCGTCGAACAGCCGCGCCTTGGCCTCGGCGCCCTCCCCTTCCCCCGCGATGACGACCGTACGGCCAGCGAGCGGGAAAAAGGCGGGGAAGGCGTCCATGCGCCCGATCCTACTTCAGCGTCTTGAGGTAGGCGATAATGGCGGCGCGGTTCTCCTCGGACGGCACGGAGACCATCATGCGGGTGCCGGGCGCGAACTGAGCCGGGGCCTTGAGGAAGGCGTCCAGGTTGGCGTCGGTCCAGGTCCCGCTCTTGCCCTTCAGGGCCGGCGAGTAGTTGAACTCCTTCGAGGCGATCTTCGCGCCCGCCACGCCGGTCAGCGAGGGCCCCATCGGGCCGCCCGTGTGGCACATCTTGCACTGCATGTTGAACAGCTGGCCGCCGTCGGCGGCGAGCGCCGGGCTGGCGGCAAGGCTCAGGGCTGCGACAGCGAAAATCGAACGAAACAAATCGGCTCTCCTTGAAGAATGGGTATGGCGCGCGTGTCGCGGAGCATTGCTATCGCATCATCGGCCGGGCGCAAGGCTGCCCGGCTTACCCGACGATCTGAACGCAGCTAGGATGACCAACGGACAGGCGTTCCCGGGGATTTGATTATGGCCACAACGCTCGATGTGAACGGCAAGCCGCTGCAGGTGCAGGCCGGGCCGGACACCCCGCTTCTCTGGGTGTTGCGAGATGAACTGGGGCTGACCGGGACCAAATATGGCTGCGGCGTCGCCCAGTGCGGCGCGTGCACCGTGCTCGCCGATGGCCAGCCGATCCGCTCCTGCTCCACCCCGATCTCGGCTGTGGGGACCATGAAGATCGCCACCATCGAGGGCCTTGGGGGCAACCACCCGCTGCAGCAGGCCTGGGTGAAGCACGACGTGCCGCAGTGCGGCTACTGCCAGTCGGGCCAGATCATGAGCGCCGTCGCCCTGCTGAACACCACGCCCGCGCCCACCGATGAGGCGATCTCGGCGGCCATGGATGGCAACATCTGCCGCTGCGGGACCTACCAGCGGATCCGGGCGGCCATCAAGGACGCCGCCGGCCTGGCGCCCGCCCAGCCGCCGCCCATCGCCGTCAATCCGCAGCCGCTGCCCGTTCCGCCGCCGAAGGCCTGAGGAGACCTGCGATGAAGAAGCTCCTCAAGGACCTGAGCCAGGGCGCCACGCGCCGCGAAGCCCTGGCGGTCGGCGCCACCCTGGCCGGCGGCGCCCTGCTGGTGGGCTGCTCGCCCGCCGACATCATGAGCATCGGGGCGAAGAAGGACTTCGGCGCTTTCGGGCCCTTCCTGCGCATCAGCCCCGATGGCTGGGTGACGGTGCTCTCCAAGCACATCGAGTTCGGCCAGGGGAACCATGCCGGGCTCGCGGCCATCGTGGCCGAGGAGCTCGGCGCCGATTGGGCCAAGGTCCGCGTCGAGCAGGCCCCGGGCAACGCCAAGGTCTACGCCAACACACTGATGGGCGTGCAGGGCACGGGCGGCTCGACCGCCATCGCCAACTCCTGGCAACAGCTGCGCACCGCCGGCGCTTCGGCCCGCGCCATGCTGGTGCAGGCCGCCGCCGCCCGGTGGAACGTGCCGGCCGGCGAGGTGACCGTGCAGGACGGCGTGGTGCGCCACGCCGGGTCGAACCGCCAGGCGGGCTTCGGCGAGCTGCTGGAGGACGCGGCCAAGGTGACCCCGCCGCAATCCCCGACCCTGAAGGATCCGAAGACCTTCACCCTGATCGGCACTGACCGGGTCCGCCGCAAGGACTCGGTGGCCAAGAGCACGGGCCAGGCCAGGTTCACCCAGGACGTGCGGCTGCCGAACATGCTGGTGGCCATGGTGGCCCACCCGCCGCGCTTCGGCGCCAAGGTGAAGAGCTTCGACGCCGCTCCGGCCCGCCAGATCGCGGGCGTGGTCGACGTCTTCCAGATCCCGAGCGGCGTGGCCGTGGTGGCCGAGAACACCTGGGCGGCGCGGCAGGGCCGGGACGCCCTGAAGGTCGTGTGGGACGAGAGCAAGGCGGAAAAGCGCGGCTCGGCGGAGATCACCGCCCTCTATCGCGACATCGCCACGGGGAAAACCACGCCCGACAAGACCGAGTGGGTCGCCTTCGACAGCAAGGGCGACGCCGCTCAGGCGGCGGGCGGGACCGCGGCGCTCGAGACCGCCTACGACTTCCCGTACCTGGCGCACGCGTCCATGGAGCCGCTGGACTGCGTGGCCATCGTCGACGGCAACCGCTGCAAGCTGATCCATGGCTCGCAGATCCCGACCATGGACCAGATGAACGCCGCGAAGGTCGTGATCAACGCGCCGGGCGCCATCGAGGTCGAGACCCTGTTCGCCGGCGGCTCGTTCGGGCGCCGCGCGACCTTCCAGTCCGACTACGTGGTCGAATGCGTGCACATCGCCAAGAAGGTCGGCAAGGGCCGGCCGGTGAAGCTGGTCTGGACCCGTGAAGACGACATGCAGGCGGGCTACTACCGTCCGATCGTGCACCATGCGGTCCGCGTCACCACCGATGCGGACGGCTTCCCGGCCACCTGGCGCCATCGGATCGTCACGCAGTCGATCATGAAGGGCTCGCCCATGGGCACGCCCAAGCTGGACGACACCGCGGTGGAGGGCGCCAAGGGCTCGCCCTATCTGAAGGCCACGCCGGTGGTGGACGCCCAGGTGATCACGCCGGACATCGGGGTGCCGGTGCTGTGGTGGCGTTCTGTGGGCGCGACCCACACCGCCTTCGTCATGGAGCACACCATCGACCAGCTGGCGCGCAAGGCCGGCAAGGATCCGGTGGACTACCGCCGCGCACTCTATGTGAAGGCCGGAGCCAACCGGCACCTGGCGGCGCTGAACCTGGCCGCCGAGAAGGCGGGCTGGACAACGCCGGCCCCTGCGGGCTGGACGCGCGGCGTGGCGGTGCACGAGAGCTTCGGCTCGGTGGTGGCGCAGATCGCGGAAGTGCAGCTGGTGGACGGCCAGCCGAAGGTCGGCCGGGTGGTCACCGCCATCGACTGCGGCATCGCCATCTCGCCCAACCAGGTCGCGGCCCAAATGGAGGGGGGCACCTGCTACGGCCTCTCGGCCGCGCTCTACGGCGCGATCACTCTCACGGACGGCAAGGTCGACCAGCAGAACTTCGACACCTATCGGGTGCTGCGGAATTCCGAGGCGCCCAGGGTGGAAACCTACATCGTCTCGTCGCCGAACCCGCCGAGCGGCGTGGGGGAGCCGGGCACGCCCGTGATTGCCCCTGCGGTGGCCAACGCCCTGCTGGCGATGGGCGGCCAGCCGACCACCAGCCTCCCGTTCGTCAAGGCCTAGCGCGGCAGGTCCTCAGCCCGGTCGACGTCGTAGAGCACGCCGTCGTCCGGGGCCGTCACGAGGGCCAGCCGCTCGCCGAGGCCCTCCAGCACGGCGCGGGCGCCGGCGTCGCCGCTGAGCGCCAGCACCTGCGGGAACAGGGCCGCGGACAACAGCACGGGATTGCCTCGCCGGCCCTGGAAGACGGGCGCGGCGGCCGGCGCGCCCGCGTCGACCGCTTCGGCCATAGGCCGGAGGATCTCGCGCGGCACGCGGGGCATGTCGCCCAGGAACACGAAGGCCGCCTCCGTCTCGGCGGGAAGGCTCGCGATCCCCATCCGCAGCGAATGAGCCATGCCCAGGGCGTAATCGGCCGCGTGCACCATCCGCAGGCGCGCGTGCACCCCCAGACGGTCGGCCAGACGGATGGCGGCCTGCGCCACCGCCTGCTCCTGCGCGCCTGTGACCACCGTGACGCTCCGCGCCGGGGCTGCGAAGGCGGCGGCCAGGGCGCCGTCCAGCAGGACGCCCGCCATATAGGGCGCGAGCAGCTTGCCGCCGCCGAAACGGGAGCCAGCGCCCGCGGCCAGAACCACGGCTTCGAAGCATTGCGGCCCACCCGCCTCTGTCGCCAACCGCCGATCCTCTCTATCTTGGTCGCCATATGACGCCCTACGACGCCATATCGGGGCAAGGCCCCACAGGGCTGACGGACGGTTTTGGCCGCACGGTCAGCTATCTGCGCGTGTCGGTGACCGACCGCTGCGACCTGCGATGCGTCTACTGCATGGCCGAGCACATGACCTTCCTGCCGAAGGCCGAGGTGCTCACCCTGGAGGAGCTCGACCGGATCGCCTCGGCGTTCGTGGCTTTGGGCGTCAAGAAGCTGCGGATAACGGGCGGTGAGCCGCTCGTGCGCAAGGGCGTCATGGGGCTAATCCGCGAGCTCGGCCGACACCTGCGGAGCGGAGCGCTCGAGGAACTGACGCTCACCACCAATGGCACCCGACTTGCTCAGTTCGCCGGCGAGTTGGCCGAGGCTGGGGTGCGCCGGGTGAACGTCTCGCTGGACACGCTGAAGCCCGAGCTTTTCCGGCGACTGACCCGTGGGGGCGATGTCGCCAAGGTTGTCGCCGGGATCGAGGCCGCCCAGGCGGCGGGCCTGAAGGTGAAGATCAACGCTGTCGCACTCAAGGACGACAACGCGGCCGAGCTGCCGGAGCTGATCCGCTGGGCGCACGGGCGCGGCTGCGACATGACGCTGATCGAGACCATGCCGCTGGGCGAGGTCGAGACTGATCGCACGGATCAGTACCTGTCGCTGGAGACCGTGCGCGCCGAACTGGAGAGCTTCTGGACGCTCTCGGACCTGCCGCTCTCTACCGGCGGGCCCGCCCGCTACGTCGCGGTGGCGGAGACCGGGGGACGCCTCGGTTTCATCACCCCGCTCAGCCACAACTTCTGCGAGGCTTGCAACCGCGTCCGGCTGACCTGCACCGGCACGCTGCACACCTGCCTCGGCCAGGAGGACGCCTCGGACCTGCGGGCGGTGATCCGCGCCGGTGGCTCCGACGACGACCTCGTCGACGCGATCCGGCTGGCTGTGGACGGCAAGCCGAAAGGCCACGATTTCCGCATCGAACGGAGCGCTGGCCCTGCCGTCGCTCGCCACATGTCTACGACGGGGGGCTGAGCAGTGGCCAAGGTGCTGTTGTTCGGACCGCTCCGCGATCTCGCCGGCTGGCGTGAGCGGGAGGTGGACGCCGCGTCCATCCAGGCGTTGACAGCGCTACTGACGGCCGAGGACGCCCGACTGGGAGAAGCGTTGGCCGCCCCGGGCGTGCAGATAGCGTTGGACCAAGCCATCGTACGCGGCGACCGCCCGCTGTCGGCTGGGGCGGAAGTCGCGTTTCTCCCGCCGATGAGCGGCGGATGATCACCCTCTCTGAAACGCCGTTCGATCCCGGCGCCTTGCTGTCGGACTTCACCGCCGGGCGCACCGAAGTTGGGGCGGTGACCACCTTCACGGGCATAGCCCGGGCGGAGGCGGGCTCAACCACGGTGCTCGAGCTAGAGGCCTATCCCGGCTTCACCGAAGCCGAGATCGGCCGGATCGCCGACGAGGCCCAGAGGCGGTTCGGGATCGCCGACCTGAGAATCCTGCACCGCGTCGGACGCATCGCGCCGGGCGAGCCCATCGTCTTCGTCGCCACTGCGGCGAGGCACCGTCGCGCGGCGTTCGAGGCCTGCGACTTCCTGATGGACTACCTGAAATCCAAGGCCCCGTTCTGGAAGAAGGAGCATGGGCCGGACGGCGCGCGGTGGATCGAGCCCCGGCCCGAGGATCACGCCGACGTGGCCCGTTGGGATCCGAGCCTCAGTCCGGCTGCCCGTCGGGAAGGCGCCTGACCACCTCGAAGTATCGGGCGGCCATGTCCTCGATGGCCTCCCGGGCAGGGCTCACCGCGGCAAAACCCTCGGCCGTGTAGCGCAGGTTGTGGGCGTCTCGGATCAGCCAGCCTGCGTCCACCAGCTCGCCCACCTTTCGCCGGACGGTCTCCTTGGGCATGCCGGTCGAGTCCGCGATCGAGCGGATGTTGATGCCCAGGGAGGGCAACACCGCCACCTCCCCATCCATGAGTTCGTCGACCGTGTAGTCACGGAACTCGGGGTGCTGGGTGGTGCGCACCGCAATGACCAGCATGACCAGGATCTTATCGGTGTCCCCGCCCAGGTTCCCCCGTCCGACGGTCATGAACCGCAGCAGGGGCTGGAGCAGGTCGGAGGCGATCGCCGGATAGCCTTCCCGGATGCGCGCCAGCAGATGCTCCCGCGGCGTGGCGGACATCAAGATCTCCCTGAGAGGGGTCTGTTTCAGCGCGCCCCGACGTAACGCTGTTAGATCAACGGGCGGCGGAGCGGGAGGTTGCGCCTGATCTCCCGCGGCGCCCTACCCAGAGCGGCCTGCGGCGGGATAGAACGGCGTGACAGAGGAGCCATGCCCATGAACGCGCCTGTGCTAACCCCCGGCGGCCGCATCGACACCTCCAAGCCGATCAAGGCGGTGCGGGTTGCGGTCCTGACCGTTTCCGACACCCGGGACGAGGAGAGCGACACCTCCGGCCACCTGCTGGCCGAACGGGTGAGGGCAGCCGGCCACGAACTGGTCGCGAAGGGCATCGTCCCGGACGAAGTGGAGGCCATCCGCGCGCAGGTCCTCGCCTGGGTCGAACAGGGGGTGGAAGCTATCGTCACCACCGGTGGAACCGGCATCACCGGGAGAGACGTGACGCCGGAGGCCATCCGCCCGCTGTTCGACAAGGAGATCGACGGCTTCTCGGTGATCTTCCACCTGATCAGCTATCAGTCGGTCGGGCTCTCCACCCTGCAGTCGCGGGCGCTCGCCGGCATCGTGAAGGGCTGCTTCGTGTTCTGCCTGCCGGGGTCTAATGGCGCGGTGAAGGACGGCTGGGACAAGGTGATCGCGGCCCAGCTCGACAGCCGGCACGGGCCCTGCAACATGGTGGAGCTGATGCCGCGGCTGCTCGAGCAGTGAGCAAGCTCACCCACATCGATGAGACTGGCCGGGCGCGGATGGTCGACGTCTCCGAGAAGGCGGTCACCCCTCGGGAGGCGCTGGCCGAAGGTTTCCTGCGTATGCGGCAGGCCACGCTCGAGCTGGCGCTTTCGGGCTCCGGGAAGAAGGGGGACGTCCGCGCGGTCGCCGAAATCGCAGGGGTGATGGCCGCCAAGCGCACCGCGGACCTGATCCCCATGTGCCACCCGCTGGCGCTGTCCAAGGTCGAGGTTCGGGTGGAGCCGGCCGACGGCGGGCTTGCCGTCAGCGCGCGGGTGAAGACGACCGGTCAGACCGGCGTCGAGATGGAGGCCCTGACCGCCGCCTCGGTCGCCCTGCTCACCCTCTACGACATGCTGAAAGCGGCGGAGAAGGGCATGGTCATCGAGGCGGTGCGGCTGGTGGAGAAGACCGGCGGGAAGTCCGGCGGCTGGCGCGCGGACGGCTGAGGGCGAGCCATGAAGCTGCTTCCGGTTGATGACGCGCGCGCACGGATGTTGGCCGAGGTCGCCGCGCTGCCGGCCGAGACCGCGCCCTTAGCGCGCGCCACCGGCCGGGTGCTGGCGGAGGACGTCGAAGCGCGCCGTGACCAGCCGCCCTTCCCCGCCTCGGCCATGGACGGGTACGCCGTGCGCGCCGCGGACTGTCCCGGCGCTCTGCGGATCGTGGGCGAGAGCGCCGCGGGGCACGGGTACGAAGGCGCGGTCGGGGCGGGCGAGGCCGTGCGCATCTTCACCGGCGCCGCGGTTCCCGTCGGCTGCGACGCCGTGGTGATCCAAGAGGACTGCCGGCGAGAGGGCGACGTGGTTCATGCACCGGCCGCGTCTCACGGCCACCACGTGCGGCCAGCGGGCGGCGACTTCCGGCAGGGTCAGGTGTTGCTCCAGCGCGGGGTGCGCATCGATCCGTGGCGGCTGTCGCTGGCGGCCTCGGCGGGCCGGGCGGAGCTGTCGGTTGTGCGACGGCCGCGGGTCGCCCTGCTCTCCACGGGCGAGGAGATCGTCGAGGCGCCGGCCGAGCCCGGCCCTTTCCAGATCTACGATTCCGGCGCGCCCGCTCTCGCGGCGATGATGACCGGCTGGGGCGCCGAGGTCGTGCGCGCCAAGCCCTTGGCCGACGAGCTCTACGCGGTGATCGCTGCCCTGCGCGATGCGGACGCGGACCTGGTGGTCACGCTTGGCGGCGCGTCCGTGGGCGACCACGACCTAGTGCGCGACGCGGGGCTGGCGCTCGGCCTTTCTTTCCGCGTGGAGAGCGTGGCGGTACGGCCCGGCAAGCCCACCTTCTTCGGGGTGCTGGGCGACGGGCGCCGGATGCTGGGCCTGCCCGGCAATCCCGCCTCGGCCTTCGTTTGCGCGGAGATGTTCCTGCGGCCGATCATCATGGCCTTTCAGGGCGCAGCCACCGCGCCTTCGACGATCACCGCACGGCTGGAGCAGGACCTCCCCGCCAACGGCGCCCGTGAGCACTGGATGCGCGCCAAGCTAAGCTATGCGGATGGCATGGTCGGCGTCCGTCCCTACCGGGAACAGGACTCTTCTCTGGTCAGCGTGTTCGCCGTCTCGGACGCCCTGTTACGCCGTCAGGCGGGGGCGCCGGCGGTGGCGGCGGGCGACGTGGTGGAGGCGTTGCCGTTGGAACGCGCGTAGCGGAGCGCCATGATCTCGCCGACCACCGAAACGGCCACTTCAAAGGGCGCCTTGCCCCCGATATCGAGGCCGATAGGGGCGTGCAGCCGGGCGATGGCGCTCTCCGACACCCCGGTGGCGCGCAGCCGGGCCAGGCGCTCCGGCAGGCGGGCGCGCGCACCGAGCAGGCCGACATACCCGGCCCGCGACGTCAGGGCGGCGCGCAGTGCGTCCTGGTCCGTTTCCAGGTCGTGCGTAGCGACGGCGACCGCCGTCCAAGGGTCGAGCCCGAGCGCCGCCAGCGCCTCCGCCGGCTCCTCGCGCCGATAGGCGAGCCCGTAGATGGGCGGCGGCGCGGCTGGGCCCTTCGGCCGGACCAGAGTCGTCTCGAAGCCGGACCGGACGCCGAGCTCGGCGATCGCCAGGGCGGTGGGATCGCCGCCCACCACGACCAGCCGCGGCACGGGGTCGTAGATCCGTACGACGGTGGCGTCGGGTCGCGGCTCCAGGTCAGGCGCGCAGGCCCGCGCCTCGCCGTCGCTGACCCAGACGACCGCCCGTCGCTCGCGTTCGGCCGACAGCAGTTCCGCAAGCGCTGCATCGTCGGCGGCCACACGCTCCAGCACGATCTCGATCCGGGCTCCGCACAACAGGCGGATGTCCGGCCAGGGGCTGCCCTCGCCATACACCAGGCTGCGCGGGCGCCCGTCCGCCAGCGTATCCGCCGCATGGCCCGCCACGTCGCCCTCGACGCATCCGCCGGAGAAGTAGCCCGCAACGATCCCATCGGCGAAGGCCATCTGGGTCCCCGGCGGTCGCGGTCCGCCGCCGTCCACCCGCACCAGAGTGGCCAGCACCATGGGCAGGCCGGCGTCGCGCGCTGCCCGGAGAGCCGGACGGACATCATCGGTCAGCCCAAAGGTGGGCCACTCGGGCAGGGGGTGGACGATCAAGCCTTAACCCTCAGGCAAGGTTGTGTAGACGGGTTCGTAAGCATCTTAAGGGAATGTGGCGGCTCATAGGGACCTTACCAGACCTTACGCCTCCATGACGTCTCCGATCACCAAGCTCGGCCTCGGCTCGGGCCAGTTCGGCCTCGACCAGCCGGCATTCCGCGGACGCCCGCGTGACGCGGAAGCCCGTGACATCCTGGCGATCGCCGCCCGCTCCGGCATCGGAGCGCTGGAGGTCAGCCGCTGCCCTGCCACCGTCGAGACGACGCTCGGCCAGATCACGCCGAAGCCGAACCCGTTCCGCATGACCATCACCACCGTGCGCCCGGATCGTGGGCCCGACCTGGTGGAGGCCGAGGTGCGCGCGCAATTGCAGCGCCTGAGCGTGGACCGTGTGGACACCATCCTCGCCCCCTCGGCCACGGACCTGTTCTCCACGAACGGGCCAATCGTGTGGGACCGCCTGAGGGCGCTGCGCGACAGCGGCCTGTGTCGCAAGATCGGGGTTTCGGTCTACGCGTCGGACGACCCGATCGGCCTGACCCGCCGGTTCAAGCCAGACGTGGTCCAGGCGCCGGCATCGCTGCTCGACCAGCGGCTGCTGGTGGACGGAACCCTGGCCGCACTCGCCGAGATGGGTGTCGAGGTGCAGTTGCGCTCCATTTTCCTGAACGGCCTGCTGTTCCTGCCGCCCGACCGCGCCCCCAGCCACCTGAAAGCCGCCGCCGGCCGCATCAGCCGGGCGCGCCGCCTGATCGCCGAAGGTCGCTCCGACCCGCTGCAGGCGGCCCTCGGCTTCGCCCTGTCGCGGCCGGAAGCCTCAACGGTGCTGGTGGGTGTCGCCTCGGCGGCCGAGATGAGCGCCGTCGTCGCTGCCGCCATGAGCCCCCCGCCGGATCTCGACTGGGACGAAATGGCGATCGACGACCCCATGGCGCTGGACGAGCGAGCCTGGGCCGCCGCCTAGGCGTCAGCCGAACGGTTGCTCCAGGCTCGGTTGCGGCTCGGTGAACCAGGCGGCGCCGTCTTCCGTCACGTGGAAATGGTCCTCCAGGCGCACCCCGAAGGCGCCCGGCAGGACGATCATCGGTTCGTTTGAGAAGCACATTCCCGGGTGCAGGGGCGTGCGATCGCCCTTCACCAGGTAAGGCGCCTCGTGGATGGACAGACCGATGCCATGGCCCGTGCGGTGCGGCAGGCCAGGCAGCCGGTAGTCCGGGCCAAGGCCTTCGGCCTCGAGCACCCGGCGCGCGACCGCGTCGATCTCCTCGCACGGCACGCCGGGACGAACGGCGGCGAACGCCGCCGCCTGGGCGCGCTTCTCGATCTCCCAGATCCGAACCAGCTCGGGACTAGGCTCGCCGAAGACGTAGGTGCGGGTGATGTCCGAGTTGTAGCCCTGCACCCGGCAGCCCGTATCGATCAGCACCACGTCGCCACGCTTCAGCTGCTGCTCGCCAGGCAGGCCATGCGGGTAGGCCGTGGCCTCGCCGAACTGCACCGCACAGAACGAGGAGCCATCGTCCGCCCCCAGCGTTCGGTGCGCCTGGTCGATGAACCGGCGCACCTCAGTCGTGGTGATCCCCTCGCGCAAGATGCGCGCCGTCCGCCGGTGGACCTCCAGCGTCATAGCCTTCGCCTGGGCCATCAGCGCCAGCTCGGCCGGCGACTTGATCATGCGGCAGCCGTCGATCACTCCGGCGCCGTTGGTGGTCTCCAGGTGGGGCGCCGCTGTGCGCAGGCCGTCGTACATGAAGAAGGCTAAGGCCGGGTCGACGGCCAGGCTCCGGACCCCGAGCTCGGCCAGAACCGCGGCCGCGAGGTCGTAGGGGCTCTCGTGCTCCTCCCACAGCCGCAGGCCCGCCTCGATACCCAAGGCCGCGCGCAAGGAGCCCTCCTCGAACGCGGGGCAGATCATCACCGGCTCGCCCGAGCGGGGCAGGACCATGGCCACCAGCCGTTCGGTGGCGTTCCAGCCGACGCCGGCGAAGTAGCGCAACGAGGCGCCCGCGCCGACGACCAGTGCGTCCGCACCGACGCCCGCCGTCAGGCCCTGCGCCTTCGCAAGCCGGGCCTCCCGCTCCTGGCGGCCAATGGGCGGGGCCGGGCTCGGCCAGGGCGCAAGCTCGGCAAGTTCCCGCTCTGCGCTCGATCCCCCGACACCGCCCATCGCCCGCCCTCCTGCTTCGCCGGCAGTCTAGTTCCGCAGGCGGACGCCAAGGAAGACTGTCCGGCCAGGCTCGGCGTAGCCGAAGCTCTCCGAGTAGCCCTCGTCGGTCAGGTTCTCGACGCGGCCGGTAAGGCTGACCCGGTCGTTGAGGGCGAAGGCGGCGGCGAGGTCGGCCGTTACGAAGCCCTTGCGGGTGACGCGGGTGAACCCGTCGCGCGCGGTGTCCGTCTGGCTGGATTCGGCTCGCACCGTGAGCGCGCCTGTCAGACGCTTGCCGGTCCAAGTGAAGGTGGCGGCGCCCATGTGATCCGGAACCCGGATGAGGCTGGCGTCGGTCGAACGGTCCACCGCATCCGTGCGGGCGTAGGCCAGCCGCAGGGTGAGGTTATCGGTCATGTCGGCGTCCGCCTCGGCCTCCAGGCCTTCCGAGCGGGTACGGGCGATGTTGATGTAGCGGAGGCCCTGGTAGGTGATCTGGTCCTTCACATCGAGCCGATAGGCGGTGAAAGCTGCTCGCACCCGCTCGCCGCGCCAGCCCAAGCGCAGGTCGTAGCCCTCCGCCTTCTCCGGTTTGAGAGCCAAGGGCGGCGCGAAGCAGAAATCGCAGGCGAACTGGCTGATGGTGGGGATCTTGAAGCCCGTGCCGGCGGATCCGGTGAGCGTGAAGCCCGCCGGCAGGCGCGCCGCGGCCGAAACCCGGCCCGTCGCGCGCCCCTTAAACTGGTCGGGGTCGTCATACCGCAGGCTCGCGGTGACGGTGAGCACGTCCACTTCGCGGCGCACGACGCCGAACGCCGAGGTCACGGAGAGGTCCTGCTCCACCCGCCCGGACAGGTTGGCCTCGGTTTCCTGCCGCTCGGCGCCCAGCACCAGGCCGTCACGCTCGGCGGTCCAGCGCAGAACCTGCCGGTCGGCGGAGAAGCGGGACGGGAAGTCGGAGATGTTCTTTCGATCCAGGTCGTACGCTGACAGGCTCACCGCTTGGCTGAAGCCAAGGGCCTCGAACCGGCCCCGGATCAAGCCGGACCAAGCACGGGAGGTGTTGCGGTCCTCGGTGTCAGCCAGCTCAAAGGCCGGCGCCGGAAAGCCGTCGATCTCCACCTCGCTGTCTGTGTAGCGGAGCTTCGCCTCCAGGCTCGCAGTAGCCGAGAGGGAGAGGCGGCCGGAGAGGTTGGCGGTCACGGTCTCGAAGCCGTCGGCCTCGGCGCCGCCTGCGGCCTTGGATATCCCGTCGGTGCGGAACCCCGTGATGGTGGCCGACAGCGCGCCGCTGTCCGAGGCGCGTCCGACGCCGAGGAAGCCACGGGCGGTGTCGCGTTGGCCGCCCTCCAGGTCCAGGCGCCAGCCGTCCAGCTCGCGGGTGGTCAGGGCCACGACGCCGCCGATCGCCTCGGAACCCCACAGCGAGCTCTGCGGCCCGGACAGCAGCTCGATGCGTTCCAGGTCCATCGTCTGCAGCGAGGCGGGGTCGAAGGCGCCGCCGGGATCGGCCGGGTCGCCGGCCGGCACGCCGTCGATCAGCACCAGGGTCTTGTCGGGCCCCGCGCCGCGGATGCGGATCGCGCCCACGCCGCCATAGGCGCCGGTGCGGGCCACGGCCACGCCGGGCAGGGTGGAGAGGACGTCGGTGGCGAAGGGGGTCTGGCGGGCCTCCAGCTCAGCCCGGCCGATCACCCGCGCGCCGGTCACCAGGTCAGGGTCGCTCGGCAGGCGGGTGGCGGTGACCACCACCTCGTCCAGGGCGGCGGCGTCGGCGGCTTCGGCGGCCAGGGCGGGGGTGGACGCAGCGGCCAGGGCCGCGGCGGTGAGGAACAGGGTCGTCTTGCGCATGTCGCGCCTCCGTCGTTTCAGCGGCGTCGCTGCGACGGAGGGCGCACCATGCGCCGTCCCGCGCCGATGGCCTGGACCCGGGCCACGGACGAGCGACGGAGGCGGCAGGTCTCCTGGCTTGCGGGTCACCGGGTGTCGCGCCCTCGCCTTCCCGGTTTCCCAGTGGCGTTCCTCCGCATACGGAGGACATCGGACGCGGCCCTCGCCGCTCACAGTTGCGGGCACAGCCGGGGATTGGCGGCCTCAGATCAGGCCGCTGCACCCCTGTTCCCTCTTGGCCCCCGGATCACGGGGGACCGCCTCACAATGCGGGTAATGGCCCAGGTCGGGCCAGCGCGTCAAACCAGGGCGCGCTTGTACATGGCCAGGAGCTCGGACCAGGCGCGCTCGGCCTGGGCCTGGTCGTAGACCTGGCTGCCCGGCACGCACCAGCCGTGGTCGGCCGTATAGACCTCCACCACCGCCCGCTTGCCGGCGTCGGCGAAGGCCTTCTTCAGCACCTCCTTATCGTCCGGCGCCCGGGCGTCGTCGTTGCGCGCCACGGCTACCAGGTACTCGGCCTTGGTCTTGGGGATCAGCAGGTGCGGGCTCGACGCCTCCTTGGTCACCAGGCCGCCGCCGTGGAACGAGCCCACCGCGCCGATCCGGCCCGGAACCGCCCCAGCGGTGCGGAACGACAGCGGCCCGCCCATGCAGTAGCCCTGCACGCCCACGCGGGCCTTTTTCTTGGTCTGCGGCTGGGCGTCCAGGAAGGCCACATAGGCCACCGCGTCCTTGTCGATCCCCTCGTTGGTCATCGCCTGGCGATAGCCCATCAGGGTCGCCCGCGTGGCCGGGTCCGAGAAGTTGATGTTCCCCGGCAGCACCGGCGCCTTGGCCGACCGGTAGAAGGGGTTCACCACCAGCACCACATAGCCCGCCGACGCCAGCCGGCGGCCCATCTCCCGCTTCACGGGCCGCAGGCCCATGATGTCGGGCCACAGCAGCACGCCGGGCCAGGTCCCCTTGCCCTCCGGATAGAACAGGACCGAGTCCGAGACGCCGTCCGGCGTCTTCACCTGGACGTCCTTCTCCACCACCTTGGCCTGCGCCCCGGCCGCGGTCGCGGCGGCCACGCCGGCGGCGGCCACGGTCCACAGCCCCAGGCCGCGGCGCGACACGGTGGGGTCCTGCACCAGGCCGGGGTGAATGTCGTCGTCACACATGGCGGCTCCTCCCAAGAGTTTGTCGGAAGAGACCGTGACCAATGTTGCTGGGGTATGTCGAGCGCCAAGACCATCGGCGGCGGCGCGGGCGGCGGCGCCGCAAAGATTGTCCACGAACCACACGAACCACACGAACCACACGAACATGGGCGAGCAGGCGCCGGGCCAGGCGGCGGGTTGCGCGCCTGCGGCGCGCGAGACTCCATCGGGCGCTCGATCTCCGCCGCACCGACCGTTCGTGTGGTTCGTGTGGTTCGTGGTCAAACAAAGGGCGGCGGATCGCTCCGCCGCCCCGCATCTTCGCACCTCAGGCCGCTGCTATTTCCAGGCGCCGTAGGCGTCCTTGAAGCCCTTGCCCAGCGCCTCGGCCACCGCCGGGTGGGCGACGTGGCCGGCGAGCACGTTCAGGCCCTTGGCCAGGTGGACGTTCTTCTTCAGGGCGTCCAGCCCCTGGTCGGCCAGCTGCAGGCCGAACGGCAGGGTCGCGTGCACCAGAGCCTCGGACGAGGTGCGCGGCGCAGCCCCCGGCATGTTGGCCACGCAGTAGTGGACCACCCCGTCGACGGTGTAGGTGGGATTGTTGTGGGTGGTCGGCCGGCTGGTCTCGAAGCAGCCGCCCTGGTCGATGGAGACGTCCACCAGCACCGAGCCCGGCTTCATGCGGGACAGGTGCTCGCGGCGCACCAGCTTGGGCGCGCTGGCCCCGGCGCTCAGCACCGCGCCGATCACCACGTCGGCCTTCAGCACCTCTTCCTCCACCGCGTCCTGGGTGGAGTAGCGGGTCAGCACCCGGCCCTGGAACATGTCGTCCAGCTGGCGCATGCGCGGGATCGAGCGCTCCAGCACCACCACCTCGGCCCCCAGGCCCGCGGCCATGCGCGCGGCGTTCATGCCGACCACGCCGCCGCCCAGCACCGCCACCCGGGCCGGCGGCACGCCGGGCACCCCGCCGATCAGCAGGCCCATGCCGCCGTTGTGCTTCAGCAGGGTCTCGCCAGCCGAGAAGACGGCGATGCGGCCGGCCACCTCGGACATGGGCGCCAGCAGCGGCAGCCCGCCCTGCGGATCGGTCACCGTCTCGTAGGCGATGCCGGCGCAGCCCGAATTGAGCAGGCCCTCGGCCTGGGCGGGGTCGGGCGCCAGGTGCAGGTAGGTGAAGAGGATGTGCTTGTCGGTCAGGCGCGCCCACTCGACAGGCTGCGGCTCCTTCACCTTCACGATCATCTGGGCCTGCGCGAACACCTCGTCGGCGTTCGGCAGCAGGCGGGCGCCGGCCCGCACATAGGCCTCGTCCGCGTAGCCGGCGCCGGCCCCGGCCCCCAGCTCCACCACCACCTCGTGGCCGTGGGAGACGTATTCGCGGACCGCGGTGGGCGTCAGCCCGACACGGTATTCGTCAGGCTTGATCTCGCGGGGCACACCGACGCGCATAAGAGCCTCCCTCGGGGCGTGTTTTTGCAGCTTCGGCGCGGTTTGGGGGGAGGAGCGTGCGGAGTCAAGGGAGGTGAGGTGGGGTGGGGGCGCGGGAGGTCGGCTACTGACTCTTAGCTGGCCATGGGAACGTCCGCTTTCGGGGCAGACGCAAAGCTTGGCCAGGGAAACGTCAGCTATGGGTGGGAGGCGTGGGCGCTCACAAGGTCTGAGGTGGGTCGTTAGCCGACGTTGGCCCGCGTCCGAAAACCGGACCTTCGGGCTTGTGGCCGCGGAGCGGACATTCTCAACGTCCGCTATGGGTGGGAAGCGGAACTTCGCTGCGGGTCGGGAAGCTGACGTTCGGAACTCAGCTGTGGATACGGCCTACTTGGCGATGAATCCGTCGCCACCCTTCTGTCGGTGCATCTTGGAGAGCCTCTCGAAGTAGCCAACCACGTGGCGCTGGTAGATCGGCTCCACAGCCTCATCGAACCACATGTCTTCCAGGCGCATCTCGCCGCGCTGGAGCGCCTCTCGCGCCACGAGATCAACGTCTGGAACCAAGCCCAATCGTCCGGACTGGATCGCCTCCTTAAAGCGACGACCGACAACCGCTTCGAACTCGCACCACTCATCGTAGAGCGCGCAGAGAATTGCGATCGCAGACCCGGTTCGCAGGAGGGTGATGTCCACGAGTGGTGCGTAGCCAGTCGGAGTTATCAGCTCCGCGTCTACGAACTTGAGAGGGTCGAACCGTACGTTCACGTCTGTGGCGTGCCCGAAGCCCGAGTACGACTCTGCCATGTCCACGTAGAGCAGTAGGATGTCTCTGATCGCATCCTGCGCCTCACCGTAGTTCTCACTAGTGATCGTGTGCGCCGTCATGGCTCAGCCTCGCACGGCTCGTGCAGGGCCGTCCATCTAACGCCCGAACCGCTCCCATCGCGGCTCGTAAGCGATTGCTCGCGAGCGGACCTTCCTGCCTCGTCCCAGCGCGCTGCGCGCCTGCGAGAGGGGCGCGGGGCGAGTGGCTGCGCGAGAGCGCAGGCTCGTGTTGATCGTTATGGCTGGAGGATGCCTGCGGGATGACTACGTCGCTACCGCGCGATGGCGATCATCAACGGGCGCTCAGCTTCGTCGATCGTGAAGCATCGGCGGGCTCGACGCTCGGGTGGAGAGTGGCAGTTCCACCTCCGCTTCCGCTCAGCCCTGCGGACGCCGGCCCGTCGTCTACCAGGGTGGTGAACCGGTACTGTAGGCCTGTGTAAACCTCTCTTCCCTAAACCTACTCGCTCGGACAGGGGGGAAGGCGTGTTCGCTTATCTAGGTCAGTCCTTGACGGCAGTTGAGAAGTGGCTCTTAGCGGGTTGGTGTTAGGGGGGCTTTTCGCCACGTCTCTAGCGGTCCGAGCGATCGGCTTCCTAGCGGCCCTGGTCGGCCTCCCAAGCGACGCCCTGGAGGGCTGGCTGATGCTCGCCGGGCTGGCAGCCATTGCGGTAGCTTGCGTTGCTTATGCACCCCAATACCCGTTCCTCAACAAGCTGTGCTGCGCGGCGCGGGCAGCTTTTGGAAGCGAACCCGCACGAGGGGAGGTGCACCTCTGGGCCGGCCAAAACAAGCTTGCGCGCGACTGGGCCTATCACCGGGGCCTGACGGGCAGCCCGCCCACTCTGAACAGCGCGCTGGCTTTTCTGAAGCGCCAGTACGACGTTAGCCTGGAAGGGATGGGCAGCTCCGAAAAGGTTCTGAGTCCTACTCAGCAGCGCGCTCTCCTCTTAGAGATCGCTCGGATTCTGTTCCGTTCTGGCCTGATGAGCGTGGAAGCCGCTGCCCCCGCTGCTCCGCGAGAGCCTTCCGAGGCCGAGGTCCTGAAGCGGCATCTGGACGGAGCTCGCGATGACCGCCGGGAAGAACAGCGCCGGGCTGAGCGGGCGGAGCAGCGGCGCCAGTCGCGCGCGGCCGAACTCGGTCGAAATCTCGGCGAGTATCAGAAGCGCCTGCTCACGGAGAAGAGCCTGCACATGAGGCAGTGCCTTACTGAGAACATCGCCAAGGCTCAGGCCGAACTCCTTACCCTGCGCTGAGTCGAGCACGAGGCTAAAGGCAAGCGCTACAAGACGCAGGCTGGCGCTTAAGGCCATGGCGGGCAGTTTGCCTGCGGGATCGTTCGTTGCTGCGATCAGTCCACTGGACTGATCGCTCGCGCTGGCGCGCGACCGCGCCTCACCTCAAGGAGCGGTCGGAGGGCGCGTCCTTGACTGACCGGAGCCCGCAGGCTCGCATCTGCCGTGGACCTTAAGGGGGGAGGCATTCTCGGGTGGGAATGCTCCGGGAGGTCGACTAGGCGCGGGCGGTCGTCTCAGCGGCGAAGCCCGCCCCGCGACGGCCTTCCTCCCCGGTTGCGCGGGGCCTCAACGGGGCCTAGCTTCGCCGGATGTTCGAGGCTGTGATCGCCCTCTGATCGTCTCCGCCTGAGGCGGATGCTGCGGCCTCCGCGCACGCGCGGAGCGGGCCGCGCCTGTTGGGCTTCCAGAGGACTCAGACATTGGACATCAGACCAGAGCGACCCGCCGACGCGGGCGCGATCAGCCATCTTACGACCCGGGCTTTCGAGACGACGGCGCACGGCAGCGGCACGGAGGCGCTGATCGTCGAGCGGCTGAGGGAGGCGGGCGCCCTTACGACCTCGCTGGTCGCTGTCGCCGATCATGAGGTCGTCGGCCATGTGGCCTGCTCGCCCGTGACCATCGAGCCCGAACAGCCCGGCTGGTATGGCCTTGGACCGGTCTCGGTGCGGCCGGAGCGTCAGCGCAGGGGCATCGGGCAGGCCCTGGTGCGGGCCGCGCTCGAGGACCTGCGGCTCAGGGGCGCGGCGGGGTGCGTGCTGCTCGGCGATCCGGCCTACTATGGGCGGTTCGGCTTTGTGAGCGACGCGGCGCTGACCTACCGGCGCGCCAGGTCGCGCTACTTCCAGCGGATCGTCCTGGGCGGCCCGCCGGCGAGCGGCGACGTCTCGTTTCATCCCGCGTTCGGGGACTGATCGGTTGGGGGTGGGAATGCGCCTCCTGGGGCGGGCGGCTCGGGCCTGCGGGCGAAACGCTTCGTTCGGTCTCTCCATCTGCCTCTCCGGACGGTCGCGGGCGGCTGAAGCTCGGCTTGGGTCCCGGCTTTCGCCGGGATGAGCGGTGGGGGTGGGCGCAGGCGCCGTTCGGGTCCAACGGTGGAGCGGGTCGTGGCGCCGGCGCCGCCCTCACCCGGCCTCTCCCAGGCGCTACGCGCCCGGGAGAGGGGCGCGGCGGTGGGCGTCGGCGCGGAGCGCGGGCTGGCGCTTAAGGCCATGGCGAGGAGACGTGGCGGGAGCGGCGGCGGGCGGCGCCTTCGCTCTTCCCCTGCGGGCCGGCCGTCCTATCTTCAATCGCCATGCCGCCTCGCCCCTCCCCTGCCGCCCCGCTTCGCCAGGCCGTGATCGGCCAGGTGCGGCGGCTGGTGGGGGGCACGGGGGACGATACGGTGGAGCGGAACCGGGCGGACGTGGGGCTGTTCGGGCCGGAGAGCGCCTGCTGGAAGGTGCATGGCGACTTCACCAGCATGATGGTCGGCGGGACGGCGGCGCTGTTCCTGCAGATGCTGCACCCAGGCGCGCTGGCCGGGGTGTGGGACCATTCCAACTTCCGGCGCGACATGCTGGGGCGGCTGCAGCGCACGGCGCGGTTCATCGCGGCGACCACCTATGGCGACCGGGCCGAGGCGCAGGGGCTGATCGAGCGGGTGAAGGCGATCCACGGCCATGTGCGCGGGTCCCTGCCGGACGGGACGCCCTATGCCGCCGACGACCCCGAGCTCCTGACCTATGTGCATGTGGCCGAGGTGAGCTCGTTCCTGGCGGCCTACCTGCGCTATGTGGACCCCGGCTTCCCGGCGGCGGAGCAGGACCGCTACTACGGCGAGGTGGCCGAGATCGCCCGGCGGCTGGGCGCCCCCGACGTGCCGCGCAACCGGGCCGAGGTGGCGGCCTACCTGGAGGCGGTGCGGCCGAAGCTTCGGTCCGACGTGCGGTCGCAGGCGGTGGCCAGCGCCCTGCTGGCCCAGCCGGCGCCGAGCCCGGCGGCGGCCCCGGCCATGAAGCTGACCTTCGATGCGGCCAAGGACCTGCTGCCGGCCTGGGCGGCGGAGATGCACGGTTTCCGGCTGTCGGGCGCGCGGCGGGCGACGGCGCGGGCCGGGATCCGGGCGCTGGGCCAGGGGATGCGGTGGGCGCTGACCAACAGCGCCGAGGCGCGGGCGCGGCGGCGGGCGGCGGAGCTGGCGGCGGAGGCGGGCAGCGCCGGCGAGGCCGCAGCGGCGGGCTGAGCGGCGGGGTCATCTAGACGCTTTAGCCGGGCTGCGCTGGGCGCAGGCTGGCGCTTAAGGCCATGGCGGCCAGTTTGCCTGCCCCTGATGCTTGCTCAAGGACGCGCGCGCAGCGCGCGCCGCCGCGCGGCCGGCCGCAGGCCGGTCCTTGACCAAGCTTCAGGGGCAGGCTCGCATCTGCCGTGGACCTTAAGGGACGGAGGCATTCCCGGGGGGAATGCTCCTGCGGCGGACGGCGTGTCGGCCTGGCCCAGCGCGGCGCGTCCTTGGGGAGCTGGCGCTAGGCCGCGATGACGAGATCAGAGGAGGAGCTTTCGTGGCTGAGGAGAAGGTGAAGGGGCCGGCGTCGTACTTTCCAACGATCGAGAAGACCTACGGGCGGCCGATCGCCGAGTGGAAGGCGCTGGTGCGGGCCAGGCAGCCGGCCAAGCACATGGAGCTGGTGGCCATGCTGAAGGACGAGCACGGCATGGGCCACGGGCACGCCAACGCCATCGTCGCCCACGTTCTGGCGGAGGACAAAGGCTGACAGGCTGATGGGCTGGCGGCGGGCCGGGGGTGGGGTAAGCTCGCGGCCATGACGATCCGCAGCACCACTTTCCGCTATCATGGGGCCGACGGGACGGCGCTGGCCGGGTTCCGGTGGGACGCCGCCGGCGAGGACCGGCCCGCGCCGCGGGCGGTGCTGCAGCTGGCGCATGGGGCGGGCGAGCATTCCGGGCGATATCGCGAGCCGCTGGGGCCGCTGGCGGCGGCCGGGTTCCGGATCTATGCGGCCGACCATCGGGGCCACGGCCTGACGTCGGGGATGAGCCACCTGGGCGACTTCGGCCCGGGCGGGGCGCCGGCGGCGGTGGACGACATGGCGGTGCTGTCGCGGCTGGCCCGGGACGAGAACCCCGGCCTGCCGCTGGTGCTGATGGGCCATTCCATGGGGGCGATGTTCGCCCAGGCCTACCTGCTGGAGCATTCGGGCCTGATCGACGCCCTGGTGCTGTCGGGCACGGCCGGGCCCGGGCCGCGGATGAAGGGCGGGCCGAACAGCGTCTACGCCAATCCGCGGACGCCCTACGACTGGCTGAGCCGGGACCCGGCGGAGGTGGACCGCTACATCGCCGACCCGTTCTGCGGCATCCGGTTCAGCGAGGCCTCGGCGGCTTCCTTTGCGAGCCTGCGGGAGCGGGAGCTGACGCCGCAGGCGCTGGCCGGGGTGCGGCGCGGGCTGCCGGTCTATGTGTTCGTGGGCGACGAGGACCCGATCAACGAGAAGCTGGTTCGGCTGACGCCGCTGGTGGACGCCTACCGGGCGGCGGGGCTGGACGTGACGCTGAAGGTCTATCGGGGCGGACGCCATGAGATGCTGAACGAGACCAACCGGGCCGAGGTGGTCGCCGACCTGCTGGCGTGGCTGCAGCAGACGGTGGGGTGAGCGCAAGGCGGCGGCGGTTTGTTCTCTTTTTGTTCTTGACAGCGCGCGGGTTTTTCGGCACGATCGGGCAGGCTTGAGAGCTGCGCCCGGCGGCCGAGCAAGGTTGTGCGTGCGGGCTCGCCCCGGCGCGCAAGGCCCATTGGGCGCAGCGACCTTTCCAGGGACATCGAGATGGACGACGAGACGGATCCGCCCGCGGGGGCGGAGGCGGCGCGCACGCCTGTGCGCCGCTCTGAGCGCCCGGTCCTGCGCCCGGACGGGCGGGCGCCGCGGCCGGGGCCGAAGGTCTATTCCGCGCGGCTGGCGCGGCGGGTCTGCGCCCGCCTGGCGGCCGGGGAGAGCCTGACGGCGATCTGCGCCGAGGCGGACATGCCGCACCGGGCCACCCTGGCCCGGTGGGCGAAGGCGCAGCCGCGGTTCGCCGAGATGCTGGCCAGGGCGCGGACGGCGGGCGCCCGGAGCGGCCGCTCGGCCCAGCGGTCGAGCTATGATCCGGCGGTGGCGTTCGAGATCTGCGAGCGGCTGGCGGAGGGCGAGAGCCTGGCCGAGATCTGCCGGCACCCCGCCATGCCGACGCTGTCCAGCGTCTACCGCTGGCGGCGGACGGACGGGGAGTTCGCGGAGATGATGCGCGAGGCCCGCGAGGTGCAGGCGGAGCGGTTCTGCGACCTGGGCTGGGCCATCGCCTCGGGGGTGACGCCGGAGACGGCGTTCGCCACCCGGGTGAAGCTGGAGCAGCTGCGCTGGACGGCCGGGGTGCTGAACCCGCACCGCTTCCGCACCAAGCCGGCGGAGGCGGAGGCGCGGCCGAAGACCGAGACCTTCGTGATCCGCACCTTCATGCTGCAGGTGCGCGAGGACGGCGCCCAGCGGGTGGTGGCCACCGAGCCGGACCCGGTGAGCGGCCTGCCCGTGTGGTCGACCCGCGGCCCCTGGTCGCTGCCGGTGACGCCGGAGCAGGCGCGCGCCTACGAGAAGCGGGCGGAGGGCGAGGAGCGGCTGCGGGTGGACGACCCGCGGGCGGTGGTCACCTGCCCGCCGGAGCCCGGCCACGGGGCCGGCTAGCCGGCGGGGCTCGGCCTGCAGGGCCTGGTCCGACGAGGGTTGGGCGCGCGGGCGGGGACCGGTTGATGCCGTGGCGCGGGAGCCCTAAGCTGGCCGCCACGGGTCTGCAGTTCACCCAGGCGTCACCGCCCCGCGAGGGGAGCTAAACCTGCCCGACGATGTCTTCCGACAACCCCGCTCCGGCGCCGGTTGCAAGACGGTGACCGGCAACATCCTGAGGACAGGCGCCTTCGGAGACCTGAGGTTTGTCCAGAGAAGCCATTCCGTTCGCCGCGGCGGACATCTCGGCGCTGGCCCGCTCGCTGCGCGGCCAGCTCATGACCCGCAAGGCTCTCCCGAGCCACGTGGAGATGCTCAACATGCTGGCCCGCGCGACGGGTCATCGCAACTTCCAGCACCTGCGCGCCCAGGGCGGGGCGGCAGCGGCCGCCCCGACCCCGGCCACTCGCGAGCCGGCCCCACCGGCCGAGCCGATGGACCTCGCCACCGTGAGCCGGGTGGCGGGCCATTTCGACTCCGCCGGGCGGATGGTGCGCTGGCCGGGGAAGACGCGCCACCAGGAGCTCGGGCTGTGGGTGCTGTGGGCGCGGCTGCCGGCGCGGCGGACCCTGAGCGAAGGCGAGGTCAACGCGGCGATCAACGCCGGCCACCTGTTCGGCGACCACGCCATCCTGCGCCGCAGCCTGTGCAACGCCGGCCTGCTGGCCCGCACGCCCGACGGTCGGGAGTACCGGCGGGTGGAGCGGCCCCCGACCGCCGAGGCGGCGGCGCTGATCGCGCGCGTGAAGGCGCAGGCGGGCTGATCGTCGGCCCGGGCGCGCCTGGTCACCGGCGGAGGATCTTGTCCATGGCCTTGCCGCGGGCGAGCTCGTCCACGAGCTTGTCGAGGTAGCGGATCTCGCGCATCAGCGGGTCGGGGACGTCCTCGACCCGCACGCCGCAGACCACGCCCTTGATCTCGGCGCGGGCGGGATTGAGGCGCGGACCCTGGGCGAAGAACGTCTCGAAGTCGGTCCCGGCGGCCAGGTGGGCGGCGAGCTCGTCCGGGCCGAAGCCGGTGAGCCAGCGGATGATCTCGTCGACCTCGGCGCGGGTGCGGCCCTTCTTCTCCGCCTTGGCGACGTAGTGCGGGTAGACGCTGGCGACGCTGGTCTTGAAGATGCGGTGGCTGCTCATCCGCTCGGGCTCCGCTGTGGGCGATGCAGGTTGTCGGTCGCGGGGTCGGGAGGCAAGCCGGGGCACGGGCTGCGCCTCTCGGAACGCGCGGGCGGGCTCGCGGGTCTAGGCGCGGATGGCGCAGCTGAGGTTCCTGAAGGTCCAGACCCCGGCGCTGCGATGGCGGCGCGGCGGGCGCGAGCGGCGGTTCGGCGCGCACACCTTCCTGGCGGTGACGGACGGCGCCGGCCAGGTGCTGCGCGAGCTGCATGGCATCGCGCGCGGGCCGGGCGGGACGCAGCTGGCGAGCCTCGGCGGCGTGGTCCCGTTCCGGCGCGAGGTGCTGTGGGGCGAGAGCTGGTCCGGGCGCAGCGGCTTCTACGACGAGAGCTTTCCGCAAGGGGTGCTCTGGGCGGGCGACGAAGCCGAGGCCGCCGCCAGGCTCGAGGCCGCCGAGGCGGTTCGGGCGGCGGTGAACGCCCGGGCGGTGCGCTACCCCTGGCCGGCCTTCGCGGGCGCCAACAGCAATTCCTATTACGCGACCCTGCTGGCGGGCATGGGGCTGGACGACGTGCGGCTGGCGGGCGAGCTCTGGGGGCCGGGGCTCAGGCGGCGGCTGCTGCCCGGCGCGGTGCTTTCGGAGATCGCCTCAGATCTCCACCGCAGCCTCGCTGGGGGAGAGTAGCGGCAGCTCGAGCTCGCAGCGAAGGCCGACGGCGCGCCAGTCGAGCCGGGTCTCTCCGCCGACCGCGCCGCCCAGGGCGCGCTCCAGCACGGTGGTCCCGAACCCGCGGCGGGACGGCGCCGTGACGGCGGGGCCGCCGGTCTCCTGCCAGACCACGTGCACGCGCTCGCCGCGGACCTCCCAGGCCACGTCGACCCGCCCGTCGGGCGCGCCGAGCGCCCCGTGCTTGGCGGCGTTGGTGGCGAGCTCGTGGACCGCCATGGCCACCCCTTGGGCGGCCGCCGGCGAGAGCGGCAGGGGCTCGCCGCTGATCCGGACCCGCTCGCGGTCGCCCAGGGTGTAGGGCCGCAGCTCCTCCTCCACCAGCCGGCGCAGGTCGGCGCCCCGCCAGCGCGACTCGGCCAGCAGCTGGTGCGCCCGGGCCAGGGCCGCGACCCGTCCGAGGATGATCTCGCGCAGCGACTCGGCGTCGCCGGCGCGGCTGAGGCTGACGGCCCCCTGCACCACGGCCATGAGGTTGTTGGCCCGGTGGTCGACCTCGCGCATCAGCAGGCGCAGCTGCTCCTCGGTCGCCTTGCGCTCGGTAAGGTCGATGACCACGCCGATCGCGCCGGTCATGGCGCCGGACTCATCGAAGACCGGCCGTCCCTTGGCGTAGATCCACCGCACCGAGCCGTCCGGGCGGACCACACGGTACTCATTGGTGGAGGCCTCGCGGCGGCGGGTGGCTTCGGCGAGCCTGGCCCGGTAGCCGGGCAGGTCCTCGGGGTGGATGGCGCCGTAGACCTGCGACAGCCGGATCGGACCCGCCTTGTTGGGCAGCCCGTGCATCTCCTTGTAGCTGTCGGAGACATGGCCAAGGCCGTCGACGCCCCACTCCCAGGCGCCGATGCCGCCGACCTCCTGGGCAAGGCGGAAGCGCTCCTGGCTGGCGTCGCGTTCGGCCACGGCGGCTTCCAGGGCGCGGCCGGCCTCGTCGATCTCGCGCAAACCGCTGTCGCGGTAGGCGGCGCGCTCGCCGGCGCGGATCCGTCCGGCGGCGGCGCTGAGGTGCCCCACGGCCCGGGTGAGGCGCCCGCCGGCCGCCAGCCCCACACCCGCGCCCAGCAGGAGAAAGCCCGCGGCCAGGGCGAAGCCGTACTTGAGCGCATCCTCGCGCGGGGCGGCGATCTGGCTGCGCGGCACGGCCACCATGAAGGTCCAGCCGGACACGGAGGAGCGGCTGTAGGCGACAAGCGTCGGCACGCCTTCCAGAGAGACGCTCTCCATCACCCCCTCCGCCCCTGTGCGCATGGCGGCGCGCACGTCGGCGGTGGCGGGGCGGCCTATGAAGCGGTCGGGGTCGACGTTGCGCCAGATGACGGCGCCCTGGCGGTCGACCACGGTGGCGAAGCGCCCTTCCCGGAGCATGGGGCCGGTGAGCACGCGGTCGAGCAGCTGGGGCTTGAAGATGACCGAGGCGCCGAAGGCCGCTCGCCCGTCGCGCATGACGGGCACGTCGACGCACAGGATGTTCCGCTCCACAAGCCCGTTGGCGAGGTTGCAGACCCGGCTGCGGCCCTGGTCGAGCACCGCCCAGGCCTCCGCTGGGAGCTGCCCCGCAGGCAGGGGCGCGCCCGGCGGCAAGCGGGTGTTCACCAGCTGCCGGCCCTGGCGCTCGTAGAGCACGATCCAGGCGTCGCGGCCGGCGAGCAGACGGCGGGCCTGGAGATCGACAGCCGCCCAGTCCTCGTCCTGCACCGCCCCGCCGGTGCGCAGACCCTGCAGCATGGCCTCGTAGCTGCGCAGCTGGGCGTCCACGACCAGCGAAAGGGCGCGGGTGGTGTCCAGCAGCTGGCGCTCGGTTTGCGCCCGGCCGAAGTCGTAGACCTGGCGCACCGCCAGGGCCGTGGCGAGCCCGAGCAGGAGCACCAGCAGGGTCGCCATGCTGACCAGGTAGAGACGCAGGGACTGCAACTGACGGCGCCTCACTGGGCTTTGGACCTCAGCCGGTTAGCAGGGGTCGGCCGCCGTGGCGAGGGCAGCTTGGCCGGATCAGGCGGCGAGGGGCGGCTCGACCACGACGACGCCGAGCCGTTCGAAAGCGCGCCAGGTGTCGGCCAGGGAGCCGTTCAGGTCGATGGCGCGGCAGGCGTCGGGGATCACCACGGCGGCGAAGCCCTCGCGCACCGCGTCCTCGGCCGAGTAGCGGACGCAGAAGTCGAGGGCGAGGCCGACGAACCAGCAGCGGCGGAAGCCGCGCTCGCGCAGGTAGCCGGCCAGGCCGGTGGGCGTGGTCCTGTCGTTCTCGTAGAAGGCCGAATAGCTGTCGACGTGCGGATTGTAGCCCTTGCGCAGGACGAGCTCGGCGTGGGGCACGTCGAGGTCCGGGTGGAAGGCGGCGCCCGGCGTGCCCTGTACGCAGTGGTCGGGCCACAGCACCTGGTCGCCATAGGCCAGCTTGGCCAGGCCGTAGGGCTCGGCGCCAGGATGGTTGGTGGCGAAGGAGACCTGGGTCGGCGGGTGCCAGTCCTGGGTGATCACCACATGGTCGAAGCGCCGGGCGATGGCGTTGACCAGCGGCATGACCTCGTCGCCGCCGGGCACCGCCAGGGCGCCGCCCGGGCAGAAGTCCACCTGCGGATCGATGATCACCAGGACGTGGCCCGGCGCAGGGTTCAGGTCGCGGATCATGGCCCCTGCCCTACTGCCCTCCGGCCCCGGCCGGCTGCGGGGCGGCGGCGAACGTCGGGGCCGGGTCCCCCGGGGTGCGGCTGGCCTGCCAATGGCGGGCGACGGCCTTGCTGACCTGGTGGAAGAAGGCCTGTCGGGCGGGGATCGGCTTGGCGGTCTTCCGCATCATCACCGCCACGGCGTAGACGCGGCCGTCGGGGGCGGTGGCCAGGCCGACGTCGTTGATGCCGACGCTGTAGCCGCGCAGGTCCTGGCCGGTGCCGGTCTTGTGGCCCCACTGCCAGCCCGGCGGCAGGCCGTACTTCAGGCGCATGGGGCCCGTGCGTGTCTGGTGCAGCAGGTCGACGAACACCTGGGTGGACGCCGGCGACAGCAGCTCGCCCTTGTGCAGGGCGGCGAGCGTGCGGGTGATGTCGGCCGGCGCGGCGCCGTCCATGGGATCGGCCAGGTAGGCGTTCATGGCGTTGTCGCGGACATAGTCGGGCAGCTGGGCGCGGGCGTGCTGGAACGCCCAGTCGACCCCGTACTCCGGCCGCCAGGTCATGCCGGCGACGCTGGCCTGCAGGTCGCGCTCGTAGGCGCCCACCCGCAGGTCCTGCAGCCCCTTCTCGGTGAGAATGGCCTTCACCGCCTCGGCCCCGCCGAGTTCTCGCATCAGCTTGTCGTTGGCCGAGTTGTCGCTTTCGGTGATCGCCCAGCGCAGCAGCTCGCGGATGGAGACCTCGGGCCCGCCGGAGTTGCGAATCCGCCGGCCCAGCGGCTGATAGAAGACCGAGCGGTCGTCGGGGCCGAGCTGGACGACCCGGTCGAGGTTCGACTGGCCGCGGTCCACGGCCTCGAGGGTGGCGAGCGCCACCCACAGCTTGGACACGCTCTGCTGCGGGTACGGGGTCTCCCCGTTCACCTGGGCGGTCCAGCCGGTGGCCACGTCGGTGACGGCGATGCCGACGTCTTCCTTGAAGCCCCTGGCCAGGGTCTCGAGGTCGGCCTGCAGGTCGGCAGGGGGCGGCGGCGGCGGCGGGGCCGGCACGTTGAAGGCCACCTTGCCCGAGGCAAGCGCCGCGTCGGGGCCGTGACCCCGCTCGCTGGCGGCCCAGCCGCCGGCCACCGCGCCGGCCAGGATCAGCAGGCCCAGCACCGCGCCGGTCCGGGGTTTGGCCCGAAGCCGGGCGGCAAGCTCACGAAACATCTGCGCCATCAGAGTCCCAACGCGCGCCGGCGTCAAACGTGGCCGTAAGCGCTCAGTGCACGTGCCCGTGATGGGCGTGGTCGGCGTCGGCGTGGGTCTCGATGGTCACATGGCTGACCCCCGGCAGGCCGGCCAGCCGAGCGCGCAGCGCCTGCGCGTCCTCATGGCCGGCGACCACGGCGATCACGGCGTGGTGCCCGGGTCCCAGCCGCCAGAGGTGCAGGTCGAGGACACGTGCGCCGCCGGCCTGGAGCCGGGTCCGCACCTCGGCGGTGAGGTCGGCGCTGGGATTGACGTCGAGCAGGGCCGCGCCGGCCCGGTTCAGCAGCCGCCAGGCGAAGTGGGCCACGAGGCCCGCGCCGACGAGGCCGGCCAGGGGGTCGGCGAAGTCCCAGCCGAGCTGGCGCCCGAGCAGCATGGCCAGCAGGGCGACCACGGAGACCGCGGCGTCCGCCACCAGGTGCAGGTGGGCGGCGGCGATGTTCAGGTCGCCGTCCGGATCGTGGCGCGCCACGTGCGCCCGGCCCGGCTTCAGCAGCAGCATGCAGAGCACGGTGACCGCCAGGCCGGCGGCGGCCAGGGGCAAGGCGCCCTCGTAGTGCACCGCCTCGGGGTTCAGCAGCCGGTGGACGCTCTCCACCGCGATCAGCACGGCGGTGATGGCCAGCACCACGGCGTTGGCGAAACCGGCCAGGTAGCCGAGCTTGCCCGTGCCGAAGGCGAAGCGCGGATCCTCCGCATGCCGGCGGGCAAGCGCATAGGCGCCCGCCGCGACCAGCAGGGCGGCCACGTGGGCGGCCATGTGCAGGCCGCTGGCGGTCAGGGCCATGGAGCGGAAGACGATCCCGCCTGCCAGCTGGGCCGCCAAGGTCACGGCGCAGATCACGGTGACCAGCCAGGTTCGGCGCTCGTTGCGCGCGTGGTCCGCGCCCAGGTAGGTGCGGTCCTCCCGGAAGGCGTCCAGCGCCGCGGGGGCGCGCGAGGGGTCGGCGGCGGTCATCTGGTGTTATGATATAACAGCAGGATCGGAGAACGCCACTTCATATCGCAGCGCCGGCGGACTACATGCTCAGGCATGACCGACAAGACCCCCGTCACCGTGCTGACCGGCTATCTCGGCGCCGGCAAGACCACGCTCCTGAACCGCATCCTCTCCGAGGAGCACGGCAAGAAGTACGCCGTGATCGTCAACGAGTTCGGCGAGGTGGGCATCGACAACGACCTCATCGTCGGCGCCGACGAGGAAGTGTTCGAGATGAACAACGGCTGCGTCTGCTGCACGGTGCGTGGCGACCTGATCCGGGTGGTCTCGGGCCTGATGAAGCGGAAGGGCGGCTTCGACGCGATCATCGTCGAGACCACCGGCCTGGCCGATCCCGGCCCGGTGGCCCAGACCTTCTTCGTGGACGAGGACGTGCGCGCCAAGACCCAGCTGGACAGCGTGACCACCGTCGTCGACGCCAAGCACCTGCCGCTGCGCCTGAAGGACAGCAAGGAGGCGGCCGAGCAGATCGCCTTCGCCGACCAGATCATCCTCAACAAGACCGACCTGGTGACCGAGGGCGAGCTGGCCGAGGTGGAGAAGGCGATCCGCACGCTGAACCCGCTGGCGCCGATCCACCGGGCGCAGCGCTCGAACGTGCCGCTGGAGCAGGTGCTGGGCCGGGGATCGTTCGATCTCGAACGGATCACCGAACTGGAGCCGGACTTCCTCAATCCGGCGCACGGCGAGCCGGGCCATGTGCACGACGAGCACTGCGACCACGACCACGGCCATGACCATCACCATCATGGCCATGACCATCACGACCATGATCACGGCCACGGCCACGAGCACATCCACGACCACGTGGCCGAGAGCGGCATCCGGGGGATTTCGCTGACCAGCGACCGTCCGCTGAACGGAGCCAAGGTCACGGCCTGGCTGAACAACGTCCTGCAGACGCAGGGGCCGGACATCCTGCGGGCCAAGGGGATCCTGGACGTGGCCGGCGACAACCGGCGCCTGGTGTTCCAGGCCGTGCACATGATCCTGGAGGGCGACTTCCAGCGGGAGTGGCGGGACGGCGAGGCGCGCTACTCGCGCCTGGTGTTCATCGGCCGCAATCTCGACGAGGCGGCGCTGCGGGCGGGATTCGAGAGCACCGTCGCCTGACGAAAAGGCCGGGGCCGCCGTACGGGTCAACGACCGGCGGCCCCGCATTCTCCGGGGGTCGGAGATCTCTGGGATGTGGGGATGAGACCTCCGCCGCGCGATTTACGCAAGTAGTTTTGGGCTCAACTGCCTCTCCCGCTTGCGGGAGAGGGCGGGTGAGGGCGGCGCAGGCTGCGCCGCCGCCGCTCCCGTTGGACCGGGGTCCAACACCCTGCCCGACGCGACGCCGAGCCGCCCTCACCCAACCCTCTCCCGCGGAGCGGGAGAGGGCTCGGCTCCGCCGCTCCGTGACGCGGAGCGGGGCCCGACTTCAGAGCTCCTCGCCGACCAGGCCGACGCGCTCGTAGCCGTTGGCCTTGAGCTGGTTGATGACGTCCATGAAGGCCGAGTAGCGCACGGTCATGTCGGCCCGGATGTGGACGCGTTCCTTGCGCGGATCGGGTCCGCCGATGGCGGCGGCGAGGTCCTGCGGCAGCGCCGCCAGGCTGCTCTCGCGATCGCCGACGAACAGCCGGCCGTCGGACTGCACGCTGACATAGGTCGGCGGCGCCGCAGGCTGTTCGGAGGCCACCGCCGGGGGAAGGTCGACCTTGATCGCCGTCGTGGCCGGCGGGATCGCGACCATGAAGATGATCAGCAGCACCAGCATGATGTCCACGAACGGCGTGACGTTAATATCGCTGTTCTGGGTGACTCCGTAGGACGCGCCGCCCGAGGCGGCCAGTCGCATAGCCATCGCACGTCTCCTCATCCTTGCGGATCTGGTGTCCGCATACGGAGCGGACACCCGCCGCGTACGGCTGTAAAGAGGAAATGTTGCAGTGCTGAAAGAAAGTTGCGAGGACGCAACTCACATCCCGCAACAAACTACGCCGTCGCTGATCGGCCCACGGCGAGAGGCCCAGACAGCAAAAAGCCCCGCCGGGTTTCCCGGGCGGGGCTTTCGCTGAACCTCGGCGAAGAGGCTTAGATTTCTTCGTTGATCAGGGCGACTTGGTAGAAGCCGTTGCCCTGCAGGGTGTTCATCACCGCCATGAAGTCGCCGTAGCGGACCGTCCGGTCGGCGCGGATGTAGACGCGCTGTTCGGTGGGGGCCGTGGAGGGGTCCTCGACGCGGAGGATCGCCGACAGGTCCGACGGCAGGCCGTCGAGGCTGGTGGCGCGCTCGCCGATGTAGAGGGCGCCGCCCTGCTGGATGTTCACCAGCACCGGCTCCTTCACCACCGTGCCGGGCGGCGGCGGGATGGCAGGCGGCAGGTCGAGCTTGATCGACACGGTCGCGGCCGGGATCGACACCATGAAGATGATGAGGAGCACCAGCATCACGTCCACGAACGGCGTGACGTTGATGTCGGCGTTCTGGCCGAGGTCGAACCTGCTGCCGCCCCCGCCGCCGAGCTTTGCGCCCATGCGTTTCTATCCTTCCCTGGGGCGCATGGTCGCGCCCGTCTTAGAGTCCGCCGACCTTTGGCAAGGCCTTACGAAGTTGTAAAGCCCGAAGCGGGAGAACGGGGTTCCGGCGCGGGAGGCGCCTTCCCCGCGCGCGCCGGGCGCTCTAATGCGGGCGCATGACGACCTACGCCTTCGACGCCTATGTGACCGCCGCGCTGTTCGACAAGGCCGGCCACGCCGTCTTCGCCCTCGGCGACGGCACGGTGCGGTTCGAGTCGGGCGAGACCGTAGAGGCCCACGACGGGGCGGTGCTGTCGGCCTGCCTGCACCCGTCCGGCGAGGGCGTGGTCACGGGCGGCGACGACGGGCGGGTGGTCTGGTCGAAGCCGGACGGCGCCGTCGAGCTGGCCAGCCTCAAGGGCAAGTGGATCGACCATGTGGCGGCGAGCGCGGAGTCCAAGCTGATCGCCTTCGCCGCCGGGCGCGAGCTGCATGTGCGCGACGTGGCCGACCCGGCCTTCGCCCGCAGCTTCGCCCACGAGAAGACCGTCGCGGCGATCGCCTTCGACCCCAAGGGGCGGCGGATCGCGGCGGCGACCTACGGCGGCGCCTGGCTGTGGTATGCGCGGATCGCCGACCAGAAGCCGTCGATCCTGAAGTGGGCCGGCAGCCACGTGGCCTGCGCCTGGAGCCCGGACGGCAAGTTCCTGATCTCGTCGATGCAGGACAACCAGCTGCACGGCTGGCGCGTGGCCGACGAGAAGAACATGCGGATGGGCGGCTACCCCGCCAAGGTGAAGAGCCTGTCGTTCATGGCCAAGGGAAACCTGATGGCCACCTCGGGCGCCAACGGCGTGGTGGTCTGGCCGTTCAGCGGCTCCACCGGGCCGATGGGCAAGCAGGCCGCGGAAATCGGCTACGAGGAGAGCGCGCTCTCCACCGTGGTGGCCGGCCAGCCGAACGGCAACTGGGTGGCCTGGGGCCTGGACGACGGCCGGGTGCGCGCCTGCGACCTGGTCGGGCAGAAGGTGATCAACCTCAAGGCCGAGAAGGGCCCGCCGGCCACCGCCGTGGCGCTCAGCGCCGACGCCAAGCGGGTCGCCTGGGGCGACGAGGACGGCGGGGCGGGCGTGGGGGAGATGTAGGCTTACCCCCGTCCTCTCCCGCGCAGCGGGAGAGGGTAGGGTGAGGGCCGGCTCGTGCGGCAGGCTCGCGCCGGATGAGAGATCGAGGGCCCTCGGGCTCGCATCCGGAGCGGCGGAGGCGTCCCAGCCGGCCCTCACCCTGCCCTCTCCCAAGCTCCGCTCGGGAGAGGGTGTCCGCTCAGGCCGGCTCGGGTTCGGAGGCGGCGGCGATCATGGCGCTGGAGAGCAGGTCGTAGGCGGCGAGCCAGGCGCGCTTGGCCGGCGGCGTGAGAATCTCGCCGAGGCTGGTCTCGAGCATCCAGATCAGGGTGTCGCCCACCGCCTTGTAGTGGATCGCCTGCACGCCATAGCCGCCGTGCCGGCGGCCCAGCGCCTCCACCTGCGGTCCGACCACCTCGGGCTGGTCGAGGGCGCCGACGACGAAGGCGATGGCGGCCATCAGCTTGGCACCCTGGGCGGCCAGGTCGGCCTTGAACATCGGCCGGACGTCCGGCGCAACCTCGAACAGGCGGGCGTAGAACAGCCGCGCCGCCTGCGCGCGGATCGGCGCCACCTCGGCGAAGGTCGCGCGGACGAGCTGGATCTGGTCAGGGGTCATCTTGGCCCTCGGCGTTTCCGTCTGTGCGGAACCTAGGGCCCGCCGCCAAGGCCGGCTGTGACCGGTGTCACCGGCCCGCGGACGGGGCCTCGCCCTAGTCGAAGCCCCTCAGTTCGCCCCAGGCCTCGAACGGGTCGCGCGCCGCCTTCAGGGTGTTGATCGGATGGGCCTCGTCCCGGTAGCCGAGCGCCATGCCGGAGAAGAGCATGTGGTCGGCGGGCAGGCCCACCGCCTCGCCGACCGTCTGGGGGTAGCGGGCCCAGTACTCCTGGGCGCAGGTGTCGAGGCCGCGCTCCAGGGCGAGCAGCATCACCGTCTGCATGTACATGCCGAGGTCCGCCCATTGCGGCGGGCCGAGCTTGCGGTCCAGGCAGAAGAAGATCCCCACCGGGGCGCCGAAGAATTCGCCGTTCTTGGCCAGCTGGCGCAGGCGGGCGGGCTTGTCCTCGCGGGGAATGCCGATCGTGGCGTAGAGGTCCTCGCCGTTCTGGAAGCGGCGCGTGCGGAACGGGTCCCAGAGGTTCGGCGGATAGACGTCGTATTCGGGCGGCTCGCCGAACGGGTTGGCGGCGACCTTGGCCTTAAGTTCGGCGAGGGGCTGGCCGGCGAGCGCATAGACCCGCCAGGGCTGCAGGTTGCCGCCCGACGGCGCCTTGGCCGCGCGCTCGAGGATCTCGCGCACCAGCGCCCCTGGCACGGGATCTGGCCGGAAGGCCCGGACCGACACGCGCTTTTCCACCGCCTCGGAGACGTTCATGGCTTCCTTAACCGTGCTTGACGAGCATGCCCCAGAAGCCTCCCTCCTAGCACAGGCTACCCAGCGTCATGGCAAGGACCTCAACCGTGCGGCGTTTCCTGAGCGGTCTGCTGATCGTCGTCCTCGTGCTGGGCTTCATCGGCCCGGTGGCCGCGGTGGCGCTCTATCGGTTCGTGCCGCCGCCGCTGACCTTCCTGATGGTGCAGCGGGTGTTCGAGGGCCAGGGCTTCCGGCGCACCTGGGTCCCGCTGGAGGACATCTCGCCGACCCTGGTGCGGGCGGTGATCGCCGCCGAGGACGCCCGCTTCTGCCGCCACCGCGGCTTCGACGTGGAGGCCATCGAGAAGGCGCTGGAATACAACGCCCGGGGGAAGAAGGTGCGCGGCGGCTCGACCATCAGCCAGCAGACCGCCAAGAACGTCTTCCTGTGGCCGCGGCGCGACTGGGTGCGCAAAGGCCTGGAGGCCTACTTCACAGTCCTGATCGAGGTGGGCTGGGGCAAGCGCCGGATCATGGAGGTCTATCTGAACTCCATCGAATGGGGTCCCGGCGTCTACGGCGCCGAGGCGGCGGCGCGGAAGAACTTCGGCGTCTCGGCCAAGCGGCTGACGCCGGCCCAGGCGGCGCGGCTGGCGGCCATTGTGCCCAAGCCTCTGTCCTGGCAGGCGGCCAAGCCTGGGCCCTACGTCAAGCGACGGTCGGGCGCGATCAACCGCAACGCCCGGGCGGTGCGCCGCGAGGGCCTCACGGACTGCGTCCTCTGACGACCGGCAAGCGGCGCCATTCGCCACTTGGCGGCCACGATTGCGGCCGACGCTGCGCGATGCGCGTCGGCGGCAGGCGCAAGCCTGCCGATGGAGGTCGAAACGGCCCCGTCTGCGGCGCGACGGACCTCTCCGGTTCCTGAACTCGCGTGAAGGCGGGCGTCCCGGCCGACGAGCCCCCGGGGCGCCCGCCGGATTCTACGGCTGTTCGTAGATGATCAGGCCGAGCCCGAAGCGCCGGGCGCTGTCCATGGCCCGAGCGAAGTCGGGCGGCACGGCGGCCTCGTCGGTGACCTCGCCGGTGCGCACGTGGGCGACGCCGTTCCAGCTCCGCTCGGCCAGGGCGGCGAGCGCCGTCTGGTCGGCGCGCGGCTGGTCGGCCGCCTGGACGAAGGCGAGCACGGTGAGCGGCGTCGGATCGCCAGGCTCGCGGCCTTCAAGGGTCACAACGAAGATGGGCAAGCGCGTCTCCGGCCGGAGCGGCCAGGGTGGGCGGATTCGGCGGCGGGGTGCAGCGGCGGCTTAGCTGCCCGGCCCGTTCATCGGGCGCTGGACGCCCTTCACGAGCTTCAGCTGGATGGGCACGCCGGCCAAGTCCTTGCCGGTCCAGGTGGCCCCGACGTCGCCGGCCTGCGGGAAGTGGGTGCAGTAGGACATCGGCGCGGGGAACGGCTTGGCCTGCTTCAGGCAGACCTTCTCGCCCTTCAGGCTCCACTTGCCGGTGGACGGCTTGCCGCGCCGCCCGATCGCCTCGTAGCGGCCGTCCTCATGCAGCCAGATGCGCTGGTGGCGGCCGTCGGGATAGGTGGCCAGGACGGTGTTGCCGAACGCTGCGGCGACGTTCTCGACGCTGCCCGCCTGGGCGTTCAGGGCGGAAAAGGCGACCCATCCTCCGAGGGCGACCCTGATCAGTAGGCGGGCTCTCTCGCCCTTGCTCCGGACTCGCATGACCGCGTTCAACAACGGGACCACCCTCGGGTTCCAACAGTGCGGCTGGACTCGTGGACGCCCGCGGGTGAACAGGGGATGAGCAACCCGCACGGAGCACGCCCCATGAGCGACGAGACCCCCCTTTCCGCCGACGCCGAACGGGCGGGCATGCTGGCGGCGCTGCACGCGATCATCGTCGGCACGCTGTCCACGCTGAAGCGCAAGGGGCTGCTGACCGCCGAGGAGATCGACCAGCTGTTCGAGGCCGGCCTGATCACCTTCGAGCGGGGCGAGCAGGACGAGACCAAGCAGGCCGCGCGGCTGACCCTGGAGATCCTCGCCCGGTCGCTGAGGAGCTAGGCGGGCGCTCGGGTGTTCATCGGGGGAAGCAGGAGACGGACCCCATGACCCACATCGATCCCGGCGCCCCCGAACGGCGCGGCGCCACCACCGCCCAGCTGCGGAACGACATCCAGAGCGGCCGCACCGGCGACAAGGTGGGCGGGCTGGACCTTGCCGCCTCCCCGCTCGGCACCGACGACGAGGCGGCCGGCACGCCGCCGTCTCCCGAGACGGTGGCGCATGCCCGGGAGCAGGAACAGGCCGGCCGGCCGCAGAACGCTACGCCCAACGCGGCTACGCCCGACCTGCAGCCCAACGCCAAGCTGGACGGACAGAAGAGCCTGGCGCTCTGGGCGCTGGCCGGCGTCGGCGCGGCGGCGGCGCTCGCCGTCGCCCTCGTCGCGGCGCTTTGAACCGACGGGCGGTCCTTTCCCAACTGGGGCTGCTCGCAGCCGGCGGAGCCGGCGTCTGGCTGCTTCGCGAGCGGCTGGCCTGGCCGGTGCCGGAGGCGGCGTTCCGCGGCGGGTCGGAGACCACCGGCTGGCTCCCCCTGCCGGAGCCCGGCGGCCTCGTCGAGCTGCCGGCCGTCGTGGGCGGCCGGCACATCCGCGTGGTGCTGGACTCGGGCGCCCAATACTCGGCCATCGACACGAGCCTCGCCGGGGCCCTGGCGCTGCCGCTGGCGAGCCCGATCCCGATGCTGGCCTTCGGAGTGAGCGGCCAGCCCAGCCTGACCCGCGCCGTGGCCCTGGACCTCGACCTCGGCGCGGTGGCGTTCCGGGGTCTCCGGGCCGCCACCCTCGACCTGCATCCGCTGTCGCGGCTGACGCGGCGGCCCTTCTCCATGCTGCTGGGGCGTGACGTGCTGCGCGCGGTGGTCGCCGAGATCGACTTCCCCGGCGGACGTGTGGCCTTCCGCCGGTCCGAGACCTGGGCGCCGGGCGGCCAGTGGCGCGCCGCCACCGTGCGCCGCGGCCCGGCGCACGCGATCATGGCCGAGGTGCAGGTGGAGGACGCCCCGCCGCTGGACGTGATGGTCGACACCGGCGCCACCGGGGCGCTGGCGCTGTCCGAGAAGGCGGCGACCACCGCCGGGCTGCTGAGCGGACGCAAGGTGCAGAGCGGGCGTTCGGTGACCCTGGGCGGCGTCAGCCAGGATCGCATGGTGCAGGCCAGCCGCGTGCGGTTCGCCGGCCACGCCTTCGATGAGGTGGAGGTGCAGGTCTTCGCCCCGGCCGCCAGCGGACCGATCCCCGACGGCCTGCTGGGCCTGGGGCTTCTGCGGCGCTTCCGCGTCGCCCTGGACCACGCGCGGGGGCGGATGTTCCTGGACGGCCCGCACGCGGTGACGGGCCGGCGGCCGCGGCGCGTTCGGATCACGCCGCAGCCGGGCGCGGCGCAGGACTAGCCGGGGCTAGTCGCGCCCCTTGCCCTTGCCGCCGCCGTGGTCGCCACCCTTGTCGCCACCGCCGTGGCCGCCGCCGCCGTGGCCCTTGCCGGGGCCGCCGCCGTGACCGCCATGACCGCCGGGGCCGCCGCCGCCGCGGTCCTCCGCCTTCCAGCCGCCGCCGCGCCCGCGGCCGTCGGGGCCGCGATCGGGGGCGAACGCCCGGTTCTCCGCCACGGCCATGGGCCGCGCCTCGCGCCCGGGCTGGCGCTCGGCGTCGTGACCGCGCCCGCGGCCACGGTGGTCGTCGCGCCCGTGGCGATCCTCGAAGCGCGGGGCGGGGGCTGGCGGCCCGTGCGCCACACGAAGCTCGCGCCGCTCCTCGCCCACCGCCCGGCGGAAGGCCTTCTCGTCAGCCTTGGCGAGCTTGCGGTCGAGCTTGGCGAGCGCCTTTTCCCGGCGATGGAGCTCGGGCTCGAAGGCGCGCAGCTCGCGCCCGCCGGTGGAGATCCGGTACGCGCGCCAGGGCTCGACCCGGTCGGCCGCCGCCATCCACGGCTCCCAGGACGACCGCAGCACCGGGTAGCGGTCCTCCCAGCGGTCGTACCAGACCGGGTCGGACGCCAGCGCGTAGCGGGGCTCGGCGTAATAGACGCGGTGCAGGTCATACCCGCGGGTCAGGTAGCTGCCGGCGATACCGGCCATACCGTAGAGCTGATCGGCCCCCAGGAGCGCGCCGGCGGCGTTGAACACCGCCGACAGCACGCCATCGTCGCCGTAAGCGTAGCCATAGTGCGGGTCGCGCACGAAGTAGGGGTAAGCCTCGCCGGGCTCGTAGTAGTAGAAGCGGTAGCCGTCATCGAGCGGCTCGGCGAACATCAGCTCATCCCCGGCCGTCTCCCAGGCCCAGGGCTCCTCGTCCCCGTAGCGGAAGCCGTAGTCCGGCGGCGCCTGCCAGGCGACGCGGTCATAGGCGTAGGCCCGCTCCGCCAGAGCATAGCCGTCGTAGGCCTCGCTGACGGGGACGACGCGGACCGGCTCGGCCGGGTCCAGCGGCCCAAGGTCATAGGGGTAGCCGCCGCCCAGGGGCTGGGCGGCGTAAGCGGGACCGGGGTCCGGCTCGCCGCGGGCCAGGAGCGGGCGGTTGTCGACGCGACAGCCGGCCAGGCCGAGCGCGAGCGCGCTGGCGGCGATCAGCAGGGCGGGGCGGCGGAGATCTCGGGAAGCAGCAGGCATGGTCCAGTCCAGTCTGCGCGCCTCGCGGCGCGGCCATGTCCCTCTGGGTCCCCCGGCGCCGTCGGACGCCGCGGACCAGAACCCGCGAAGCCCGGATCGGGTTGCGCGAGCCGCGACGCTGCCCGCCGTTGTGTTCGCCGCCGGTCTGTGCGCAGGCTCCCGGAGCCGCCGCTCTTCACCTGGCCTGTGGCGGCCCGAGAGACAAGTCGCGCTCCCGCCCGTCACCTGCGGAGTTGCGCGTGCCCCGAGTCCTCACCCGATGCCCGGAGACCGGCCAGGTCGTCCCCACCCGCCTGAGCATGGACGCCGGCACCTTCCGGCTGATCCGGCTGTCCCGCCAGCGCTACCACTGCCCAGCCTGCAAGACCGAGCACCTCTGGGAGCACGAGGACGCCTGGGTCGAGACGGAGGTGGGCGCGCGCGAGTAGCGGCTCCCGCGCGAGCAACGACCCTAAGCCAGCTTGGGCCCCGGCTTTCGCCGGGGTGAGCGGATTTTTTCTATCGCGCCGCTGGCGCCGGCGCCTCGCGGGCCCACCGGCCGGGGGCGCCCGGGAACACCACCGGGCTTTCGTGCCCGTCGCGGCCCACGGCGCTGACGCCGAAGAACCAGTCGTCGATATTGACCCCGGTCAGCTTCGCCTCGCCAGTGGGCGGCACGACGCGGCTGTAGCGCCACGTCGGGTCGGTCGTGCCGCGCCACCAGACGCGATAGGCGGCCGCGTCGGGCGCGGGCGTCCACTTCACCGTGGTGTCGGCGGTGACCGCGCCCGAGATGTCGACGCCGGTGGGCGGCGCAGGGGCGGCGGCCAGCGCCGCCAGGCCCAGGATGTTCAGCCGGGTCACCTGCGCGAGGTAGGGGAAGTCCACCCCGTCCAGGGTGTCGCCGTAGCGGATCTCCTTCTCCGTGCGCAGGTCCTGGTGCTGGCGGTTGTAGTTCTCGGTCGCCTCGGTCACGCGGACCGCGGGATAGCCCGCCTCCAGCATGCGGACCTGGTCGCCGCCGCGGCCGAAGCGGTCGGTGCGGTAGACCATCACAACGTCGAAGTTGGTCAGGTAGCGGTCGGCAAGGCCGTCCAGGTAGCGGGCGACCTGACGCGAGGGGCTGTCCACCTCGCCGCCGTTGTAGCGCCGGCGGTTCGCCTCCTCCGGCGTCTCGATGGCGCGGGTGCCCTCCGAGAAGACCCGCACGTGGGTGTTGTCGCGCACCCCGCCGACGCCCTCGGTGTTGCCGACGATGTCGTTGTTGAGGTTGGCCACCACGCGCCAGCCCTGCTGGGCGGCGTAGTCGGCCAGGATCTTGCCGCCGTGCAGCCCCTGCTCCTCGCCCGACAGCGCGGCGTAGACGATGGTGGCCGCGAACCTGTGCTTCGACAGCACGCGGGCGGCTTCGAGCACGGCGGCCACGCCCGAGGCGTCGTCGTTCGCGCCAGGCGCGTCCGACTTGAAGTCCATGACGTCGGTGACGCGGGAATCCAGGTGGCCGGAGATGATCACCACCCGGTCCGGATCGGTGGTCCCGCGCTGGATGGCCAGCACGTCCACGATCTCGGTGGGCGTGGGCACCCGCGGCGGCGCGGTCACCACGGCCGAGGGCGTGGCGACGGTGAGGCAGCCTCCGCAGTCCTTCCCGATGCTCGCGAACTCGGCGGCGACCCAGCGGCGGGCGGCGCCGATGCCCCGCTTGTCGGACCTGGTCTCCGACAGAGTGTGGCGGGTGCCGAAGGAGACCATCCGCGCGATGTCGGCCCGCAGGCGCTCGGGCGAGACCTGGGCCGGAAGCTCGCGCAGCAGCGGCGGCTCGGCCGGTAGCGGCTGGGCGGCGGCGCCAGTGGCGACGGTCAGGGCGGCGACGAGCAGGAGAATGCGCATGCCGGCAAACTAGCGCGAATTCCGACGGCCGCCAGAGCTGCGCGACGGCCGCTGCAACCTGGGCCGCCCCGCCGGCATTCCTGCAGAGGTCGAGAGGACGCCGCCATGCTCCACGCCACCGTGCTCTACGCCTTCTACTGCTCGGGGGAGGACGGCGAGCCGGTGGGTTTCCAGGCGCACCAGCTGTCCTCGGACGACCTCGCCCTACAAACGGCCGGCGCCCTGATGCAGCGCACCCCGGACGTGCACCAGATCGCCGTGTGGTCGGGCGCGCGCCCCGTGCTCACCCTCACCCGGCCGGCGTCGCCGCCGTTCTCCATCGGGACCTGAGACGAAGCGCGGCCGCGCGCCGCCTGCCACCCTAGAAGATCCCGAGGGCGAGGCCCGCGGCGAGCGCCTGGCCCAGTTCCGCGCAACGGGCGAGGTCCGCCTCGTCGATCGTTTTCGGGGCCCAGATCGCCGGACCGTCCTGAGCGCCGGTGATCACCACCAGCGGCTCGGCCGCCGGCTTCAGCCGCCAGCCGGTCGCGATGCGGGCGACCTGGCGCACCACGCCCTGGCCGTCCGAGCCGGCGCAGACCAGGAGGGCGTAGGGCCGCCCCGCGATCTGGTCGAGCACGTCGTAGTAGGTGCGATCGAAGAAGGCCTTCATCTCGCCCGAGAGGCTGGCGAGGTTCTCCGGGGCTGCGAACAGGTAGCCGTCGGCGGCCAGCACGTCGGCCGCCTGGGTCGCCTCGGCGGGCAGCAGTCGGGTGGTGACGCCGGGCTCGCCGCCCGCGCCCTTGGCGGCGGCCTCGGCCATCTGCTGCGCGCCGCCGGTGCGGGAATGCCAGACGATCAGCAGGGACTTCATCGGCGGGAGCCTACAGCGGTTCGCTGCGGAATACGGCCGGGCATGAAAAAAGGGGGCGGCTCCAGGACAGCCGCCCCCTCGCCCTCGAGCGGACCGTGCGCGGTGGGGTCGCGCCGGGCCCGCCCCGGACGTGGTGTTCGGGTCGGGGGGTCAGGGCGTGCGCGCCTGGACGATGGGCGGGGCGCCCACGGTCAGCACCACCTCCCGCCCGGAAAGCTCGGGCGGCGTGGGGGCCACCTTCAGCCGGCGCAGCGCCTGCTCGACGGCGCGGTCGGCGGCGAGGTCGCCGCTGGTCTCCACCACCCGGGCGTTCTGCAGCCGGTCGCCGCTCAGCACGCCGCGGACCTTGACCAGCGCGGGAGGGGTGACTCCGGCGTTGGCGAGGCGGGCGTCGGCCTGGGCCGAGACGCTGGCCACATAGGCCTGGGCATAGGCCGCCGGGGCGGCGCGGACGCCTTCCACCCCGAGCAGCAGGGCGCCGACGCCCAAGACGAGAAGCTTGGTCTTCATCGTTCCAGTTCCTTGATTTGGTTCGGTTTGTCTCGGCGCCGTCGAGAATGATTTAGGCCGCGGCCGGTCCTTCCGCGAACGATAGATTTTGCGCTTGGTTGTTACCTGAGCTAACAACCTTGGGCGTGACCCGCCTGCCGCCCTTCTTCGCCCTGCGCGCCCTCGAAGCCGCCGCCCGGCACCGCAGCTACAGCCGCGCCGCCGACGAGCTGTCGGTGACGCACGGCGCGGTGAGCCAGCAGATCCGCAAGCTGGAGGAGGAGCTCGGCGCGCGCCTGTTCGAGCGCCGCGGCAACGCCATGATCCCGACGCCGGAGGCCGAGCGGCTGGCCGCGGAGGTGGGCCGCGGGATCGGCGTGCTGCAGAACGCCGTGGCCGCCTTCGCCGCCGCCGCCGAGCGCGATCCCCTGGTGGTCAGCCTCGACCCGCAGTTCGCCAACCGCTGGCTGCCGAGCCGGCTCTCGCGCCTGCTGGAGGCGCCGGCCGGCAAGAACGTCGAACTGCGGGTGGAGGAGCGGCGGGCGAACTTCGTCACCGACGGCGTGGACGTGGGCGTCCGCTACGGAAGCGGCCAGTGGGACGGCGTGGAAGCGGCGCGGCTGTTCTCCGAGACCCTGTTCCCGGTCTGCAGCCCGGCGGTCGCCGCGCAGCGCCGCTGGTGCTGTCCCGAGGACCTGCTGGAGGCCCCGCTGCTGCACCATGGCCACCGGCCGTGGAGCCTGTGGTTCGGCCAGTTCGGCCTGGAGACCCCGCCGCAGCAGGGCCTGCTGTTCGAGGATTCGGCCATGCTGCTGGAGGCCGCCGCACAGGGGCTGGGCGTCGCGCTAGCCCGCAGCGGCCTGATCGAGCAGGACCTCGCCACCGGCCGGCTGGTGCGGCCCTTCGAGGTCAGCGTGCCCTCAGAGCTCGGCTTTTTCGTCGTCTGGCGGGCGGACAGCCGCAAGCTCCCCCGCATACACGCCCTGCGCGATTGGCTGCTAGCCGAGGCGCAGGGCGCGCAACCCCAGCAGGAGCTGGAGCGGGCTTAGGCGCCACAGTGCACGGCCAAGCTCACGCTGCGCCGCAGCAAAGGCCTTGTCTGCGCCGCAATAGCCGATGTTAATAGCCGCCCCATACCGCGGGTGCGAACGATTGCGCCCGCCACTCGAGGCTCAAGACTCTATGGTTCAGATCAAGACGGTCGGCGTGATCGGCGCCGGCCAGATGGGCTCCGGCATCGCCCACGTCTGCGCGCTCGGCGGCTACGACGTCATGCTGCACGACGTCAGCGGCGACCGCATCAAGGCGGGCGTCAGCGCCATCGAGAAGAACATGACCCGGCAGGTGGCGCGGGGCATCATCACCCCCGAGGCCATGGAAGACGCGCTGAAGCGCATCAAGCCGGCCGACGAGCTGCAGACCATCGGCGGCACGGACCTCGCGATCGAGGCGGCCACCGAGGACGAAGAGGTCAAGAAGACCATCTTCAAGGCGCTGTCGCCGCACCTGGCCAAGGACACCATCCTGGCCTCCAACACCTCCTCGATCTCGATCACCCGGCTGGCCTCGGCCACCGACCGGCCCGAGCGGTTCATCGGCCTGCACTTCATGAACCCGGTGCCGCTGATGAAGCTGGTGGAGATCATCCGCGGCATCGCCACGGGCCCGGACACCTACGAGACAGCGGTGAACTTCGCCAAGTCGCTGGGCAAGACCACCTCCAACGCCGAGGATTTCCCGGCCTTCATCGTCAACCGCATCCTGGTGCCGATGATCAACGAGGCGATCTACACCCTCTACGAGGGCGTGGGCACGGTGGACGCCATCGACACGGCCATGAAGCTGGGCGCGAACCACCCCATGGGGCCGCTGGAGCTCGGCGACTTCATCGGCCTCGACACGGTGCTGTCGATCATGAACGTCCTGCACGAAGGCCTGGCCGACTCCAAGTACCGGCCCTGCCCGCTGCTGGTGAAGTACGTCGAGGCCGGCTGGCTGGGCCGCAAGGCCGGCCGCGGCTTCTACGACTACCGCGGCGAGACGCCCGTCCCGACGCGCTGACGTCCGCCTCCGGGCAGTTGATCGAGAAGGTCGTTCGCGCAATGTTCTGAGAATGGGCATTGTGCGAAACCAGCGCGCGCGGCTCGCGCGCCGACGTGCGCAGCGCCTGAGGCTTGAAGACACCGACGCCGAAGCCCGGCTCTGGAGATCGCTCCGCGACCGCAAGCTCGGCGGCTGGAAGTGGCGGCGGCAAGTTCCTGTCGGCCGCTACATCGCGGACTTCCTCTGCCCGGAAGGCCGCCTGGTTGTGGAACTCGACGGCGCACAGCACGCAGAGCAGCTGGACTACGACCAGCGCCGGACCGTCTACCTGGAGCGGCGGGGACTTCGCGTGCTGCGGTTCTGGAACAGTGAAGCCCTCACCAATACGGATGGCGTCTGCGCGACGATTTTGGACGCGCTTGGCGGAGACCGCCCGGGCTGGGACCCCATCGCCGAGGCCACCGCTCGCCTCTCCCCGCAGGGGAGAGGGTAGGGTGAGGGCCGGCTCGTGCAGAGCGGCCGCACCGGATGCGAGCCCGAGGCCCCTCGAGCTTGCCGCACGAGACACGGAGGACCGAGCTCCGATAGTCCAAGGGCCCTCGGGTTCGCATCCGGTGCGAGCCCGAGCGTACGAGCCGGCCCTCACCCTGCCCTCTCCCACGCCTCCGGCGCGGGAGAGGGGGGCGGTCATTCCGCTGCGAGCTTGGCGGGGGCGGCGGCGGTGCGGGCGGGCGCGGGATTGGAGAACTGCATGGCGCCGTCTTCGAGCTTGGCGTAGCGGAGCAGCATCAGGTCGCGGGCGTAGTTCTGGTGCAGTTTCCAGGGGGCGCGGGCGCCCTGCTTGGGGAACTTGTCCATGGCGCGGAGCACGTAGCCCGAATTGAAGTCGAGCCAAGGCAGGAGCTCCATCTCGCCCTCCGTGTTGCGCGGCGTCGCCTGGCGCATGCCGGTCTTCTTCATGTGGTTCAGCAGGCGGGTGACGTACTCGCACGTCAGGTCGCACTTCAGCGTCCAGGACGCGTTGGTGTAGCCGAAGGCCGACGCCAGGTTCGGCACGCCCTCGTACATCATCCCCTTGTAGGACAGCGTCTTTCCGGGCTCGACCTTGCGGCCGTCGACGGTGAGCTCGAGCCCGTTCATCACCTGCAGGTTCAGGCCGGTGGCCGTGACGATCACGTCGGCGTCCAGGCGCTCGCCGGACTTCAGCCGGATGCCGGTTTCGTCGAAGGTCTCGATGTGGTCGGTCACGACCGAGGCGGTCCCGGCCTTGATCGCCTGAAAGAGGTCGGCGTCGGGCACCAGGCAGACCCGCTGGTCCCAGGGATTGTAGCGCGGCGTGAAGTGCGTCTCGACGTCGTAGTCGGGGCCCAGCTGCTGGCGGACCATGCCGACGATGCGGGCCTTCACCGCCTCGGGCTTGTTGCGCGCGATCCGGTAGAAGTACATGCCGAACAGCACGTTGCGCCAACGGATGATGTCGTAGGCGAGCTTCCCCGGCAGTTTGGAACGGAGCCAGTTGGCCGCCTTGTCCTCGGCCGGCCGGCTGACGACGTAGGTGGGCGAGCGCTGCAGCATGGTCACGTGGGCGGCGGTCTTGGCCATCTCCGGCACCAGGGTGACAGCGGTCGCGCCCGAGCCGATCACCACCACCCTCTTGCCGGCGTAGTCGAGGTCTTCCGGCCACTGCTGCGGATGGACGATGCGGCCGCCGAAGCGCTCCGCGCCGGGGAACTCCGGCATGTAGCCGCCCTCGTACGAATAGTAGCCGCCGCAGAGGAACAGGAAGTTGCAGGTGAAGCGGACGGTCCGCCCCTCGGTCTGCGCCTGCACGGTCCAGAGCGCGTCCTCGGTGGACCAGCTGGCGCTCGTCACCTTGTGGCGGAAGCGGATGTGGCGGTCGACGCCGTGCTCACGGGCGGTCTCGCGCACGTAGTTGAGGATGGAGGGGCCGTCGGCGATCGCCTTGGCCTCCTTCCACGGCTTGAAGGCGTAGCCCAGGGTGTACATGTCGCTGTCGGAGCGGATGCCCGGGTAGCGGAACAGGTCCCAGGTGCCGCCGATGGCGTCGCGGCCCTCGAGGATCACGTAGGAGCGGTCCGGCGCCTCGTTCTGCAGGTGCCAGCCGGCGCCGACGCCGGAGAGGCCCGCACCCACCACAACCACGTCGAAATGCTCGGTCGCCATGTGATCCTCACCCAGACCGCCATCTGCCGCGGCGGTTTACCTGAACAGCGATAACTTATCTCGGCCGGGACAGCCAGCCGCCCGATCCTACTGCGACGGTTAATCCATTCGACACCTGCGGAGAACGCAGCGGATACTTCCGTGTGATTCGGACAGGGACCATGCGGCGGCTCACCCCAGCCCTCCTCGGCGCCAGCTACCTGTGCATCTCGCTGACCGTCGGGCTGTCGCTGTGGCGCAACGGCGGCGGCTGGGGCGCAGGCGTGTCGGCCTTCGTCGCCAGCATCGGCCTGTGCATGGCCCTGCACGGGATCATCGCCCGGCTGATCGAGAACGCCGCCATCCGCGCCGAGATCGACCAGGTGCGCGAGGCCCACAAGATCCTCATCGACCAGGTGGAGCGGCTGGACGCCAAGGTGACCGAGGTCGCCGCTGTCGCCGCCCAGGACCATGACAAGTCCGAGGAGATCGCCGACGAGGTCCACATGCTGGAGGGCCTGGTGGAGCGCCTGCAGCAGCGGCTGGAGGAGCGGCCGGCGGCCGCCGCCGCCTCGCCCGCCGGCGGTTCCTCGAGCCTCGCCGCGCGGCTTGGCCACAACTCGGCGCACCGCAGCACGGGGCTCCTGATGGACACGGTGCGCGAGGCGCTGACCGAGAACCGCGTCGACCTCTACCTGCAGCCGATCGTCGGCCTGCCGCAGCGCAAGACGGTGTTCTACGAGAGCTTCTCGCGCCTGCGCGACGAGACCGGCCGGGTGCTGATGCCGGCCGAATACCTGTCGGTGGCCGAGCCCGGCGGCCTGGTCACCGCCATCGACAACCTGCTGCTGTTCCGCTGCGTGCAGATCGTCCGGCGCCTGGCGGCGAAGGACCGGCGCGTGGGCATCTTCTGCAACATCTCCATGGCCAGCCTGGGCGACGAGGTGTTCTTCCCGCAGTTCATCGACCTGCTGAAGGAGAACCGCGACCTGGCCGACGCCCTGATCTTCGAGATCGGCCAGGCGGCGTTCGACAGCCGCGGCGCCATACAGGCGCGCAACATGGCCAAGCTGGCCGAGCTGGGCTTCCGCTTCAGCCTGGACAAGGTGGTCGACCTCGACCTGGACCTGCAGGACCTCGCCCGCTCGGACGTGAAGTTCATCAAGGTGGGCGCCCAGATGCTGCTGGACGAACTCACCGAGGTGGACGGCCGGCTCGTTCTGCGCAGCCTGCCCGACCTCGCCGCCGAGGACTACGCGGCGCTGAACCGCCGCTACGGCGTCGAGATCATCGCCGAGAAAGTCGAGGGCGAGCGCCAGGTGGTGGACATCCTGGAGCTCGACATCCGCTATGGCCAGGGCCACCTGTTCGGCGAGCCGCGCGCCATCCGCGACGCGGTCCTGGCGGAGGCCACGCCGCCCGCCCCGGCGCTCCGCCCGCAGCTGAGCCACCCGCTGGCCCGGCGGGTGATCGGCGGGCGGTACTAGAGGCTGAGCCTCCTCTCCCGCTTGCGGGAGAGGGTAGGGTGAGGGCCGGCTGGGCCAGCTCCGGATCTGGGACCAAGGGCCCTTGAGCTCCCATCCGGCGCGAGACCGCCGCACGCACCGGCCCTCACCCTACCCTCTCCCACGCCTCCGGCGCGGGAGAGGAGATTGGGCTTCCCGCGGCATCCTCCATGGGTTAGCCCGGCGGCCATGACCGCTCCCCCGACCTATGCCTCCGGGCTTTCCGAGATCGCCGACCGCTACGACGTGATCCTCAGCGATATCTGGGGGGTGATCCACAACGGGCGCGAGGCTTTCCCGGGGGCCGTGGACGCCCTCGGCCGGTTCAACGGCGAGCGGGGGCCGGTGATCCTGATCTCCAATGCGCCGCGCCCGAACGGGCCGGTGGTCGAGCAGCTGGGCGAGCAGTTCGCCGTGCCCCAGGGAACCTTCGCCGAGGTGGTCACCTCGGGCGACGCCACCCGCGTGCTGCTGGCGGAGCGCGCGCCGGGGCCCGCCTGGAAGATCGGCCCGGACCGCGACTGGCCGCTGTACGAGGGCCTGGGGCTGGAGGAGGCGCCGCTCGACGCGGCGAAGTTCATCTCCTGCACCGGACCGTTCGACGACGAGGCCGACACGCCCGAGGACTACCGGGACGACTTCCGCAAGGCGATCGCGCGCGGCCTGGAAATGGTCTGCGCCAACCCGGACATCGTGGTGCAGCGCGGCGACAAGCTGATCTACTGCGGCGGCGCGCTGGCCCAGCTCTACGAGGCGCTAGACGGCCGGGTGCTGATGGCCGGCAAGCCGCACCCGGCGATCTACGACCTGGCGCTGGCCCGCGCCGCCGAGCGGCTGGGGCGGCCGGTGGACCGCAGCCGGGTGCTTTGCATCGGCGACGGCCTGGGCACCGACATCCGCGGCGCCAACGCCCAGAAGCTGGACGTCCTGTTCATCGCCAACGGCATCCACGGCGAGGAGAGCGTGCAGAACGGCCGGCTCCAGCCGAAGGTGGTCGAGCACCTGCTGGCGGTGGAGGGCCTCTCCGCCCGCTGGGCCATGGCCGACCTGGTCTGGTGAGGCGCGGCCTTCCCGGCTAAGGGTTGGCGGTGAACGGGAGCGCGGGCGTGCAGGGTCTCTATCTGGACGAGCTGAGCGTGGGGCAGAGCGCCGAGCTGACCCATGTGGTGGGCGCGGGCGACATCGAGGCCTTCGCCGAGGTCAGCCACGACACCAATCCGGTGCACCTGGACGAGGCCTACGCGAAGACCACCACCTTCGGCGGCCGCATCGCCCACGGCATGCTGGGCGCGGCCTACATTTCCGCGGTGCTCGGCACCAAGCTGCCGGGGCCGGGGGCCATCTACCTGTCGCAGCAGCTGCGCTTCCGCCGGCCGGTGAAGATCGGCGATCCGGTCACCGCGCGGGTGAGCGTCAAGGCGATCGACGAGAAGCGGGCCCACGTCACCCTGGAGACCGTCTGCCAGGTGGACGGCAAGACCGTGATCGACGGCGAGGCCGTGGTCATGGTGGCCCGCCGCGGCGCATGACCCGCGTCCGGGTGATCCGCGGCTGGAAGGACCTGCCGCCGGGCGACAAGGGCGCGGCGGTGGCGATGGGCAGCTTCGACGGCGTGCACCGGGGCCACCAGGAGGTCATCGCGCTCGCCGCCAAGGCGGCCGGCGAACTGGGCTGCCCCACCGGCGTGATCACCTTTGACCCGCACCCGCGCGCCTACTTCCGCCCCGAGGAGCCCGCCTTCCGGCTGATGCGGTTCGACCAGCAGGCCCGGGCGCTGGAGGCGCTGGGCGTGGACACGGTCTACGTCCTGCCGTGGGACGGCGAACTGGCCAACATGACCGACCGCGAGTTCGCCGAGCGCGTGCTGCACGACGGCCTGGGCGCCCGGCACGTGGCCGTCGGCTTCGACAACTCCTTCGGCAAGGGCCGCACCGGCACGCCGCAGACCATGCGGGCCTATGGCGAGGCGCTCGGCTTCGGCGTCTCGGTGGCCGAGCCGGTGGGCGACCACGGCGGCGTGAAGTTCTCCTCCACGGCGATCCGCGAGGCCCTGCGGGACGGCCGCCCGGAGGTCGCCGCCGAGATCCTCGGCCGGCCGTTCGCCATCGAGGGCGTGGTCCAGCGCGGCCGCCAGCTCGGCCGCAAGCTCGGCTTCCCCACCGCCAATGTGGCGCTGAAGGACTACGTGGTGCCGCGGTTCGGCGTCTACGCCACGCGCACCCGGCTGCAGGACGGCCGTCGGCTGCCCGGCGTGGCCAACATCGGCGTGAACCCGACGGTGGAGGGCGTGACCGCGCCCCTGCTGGAGGTCTGGCTGTTCGACTTCGACGAGGACCTCTACGACCAGGTCATCGAGACCGACCTGATCGCCTTCCTGCGACCCGAGGAGAAGTTCGAGAGCCTCGAGGTCATGACCGCCCAGGTGATGCAGGACGCCCGCGACGCCCGGGCGCTGCTGGGGGCATGAGCCTCCTCCTCTCCCACGCCTTCGGCGCAGGAGAGGAGGATCAGCCGCTTCTATCCGCGGCCCACCTCTGTTAGAGCCCTGCCCGATGACCTTGGTCCGGAAGAGCCTGCGAATTAACCGCCCGGCGTGACGCCGCCGGACGAGCTCCAGCGCGCGCCGGGTTCCTCACCCCGCACCTCCAACCTCCGGACCCGCTGGATTTAAGAGTTCCATGGCCGACGACGCCGAAAAGCCTGCTCGCGACTACCGCGAGACCGTCTTCCTTCCCGAGACGCCCTTCCCCATGCGCGCCGGGCTCCCGCAGAAGGAGCCGCAGATCCTGGCCAAGTGGGACGAGCAGGGCCTCTACCACGCGATCCGGGCGGAGCGGCAGCGCGCCGGCGCGCCGCTGTTCGTCCTGCACGACGGGCCGCCCTACGCCAACGGCGCGATCCACATCGGCCACGCCCTGCAGAAGACCCTGAAGGACTTCGTGGTCCGCTCGCGTTTCCTGCTCGGCTACGACGTGGATTTCGTGCCGGGCTGGGACTGCCACGGCCTGCCGATCGAGTGGAAGATCGAGGAGGAGCTGCGCGCCAAGGGCCGCCGCAAGGACGAGGTCTCCAAGGCCGAGTTCCGCCAGCGCTGCCGTGAGTACGCCGCCCACTGGATCGAGGTGCAGAAGCAGGGCTTCAAGCGTCTCGGCGTCCTGGGCGACTGGGAGAACCGCTACGCCACCATGGACTATGCGAGCGAGGCCGCCATCGTGGCCGAGTTCCACAAGTTCGTGGCTTCCGGCCAGCTCTATCGCGGCTCCAAGCCGGTGATGTGGAGCCCGGTGGAGCGCACCGCCCTGGCCGACGCCGAGGTGGAGTACCACGACCACGTCAGCCCGACGATCTGGGTGAAGTTCCCGGTGCTGGAGGGCTCGGACGCCGCCCGGCACGCCCATGTGGTGATCTGGACCACCACGCCCTGGACCATCCCAGCCAACCGGGCGGTGAGCTACAACCCGGACATCGCCTACGCCGTCTACGAGGTGGAGGCGATGGAGGAGGGCCTGGCCTTCGAGCCCTGGGCCAAGGCCGGCGACCGGCTGATCCTGGCCGAGCGCCTGGCCGAGGAGGTCATGAAGGCGGCCAAGGTCGCGAGCTTCCGCCGGGTGGAGACCGTGGACTGCCAGGGCATGGTGCTGGCGCACCCGCTGGCGGCGCTGGACAGCCACTATGGCTACCAGGTGCCGATGCTGGCCGGCGACCACGTCACCGACGACGCGGGCACCGGCTTCGTGCACACCGCGCCCGGCCATGGCGTCGACGACTACCTGGTCTGGCTGGCCCACGGGCACCGCGAGATCCCCGACACCGTCGACCCGGACGGCGCCTACTATCCGCACGTGGCCCTGTTCGCGGGGCTGAAGGTGCTGGAGACCGAAGGCAAGAAGGCCGGGAAGTTCGGCCCGGCCAACGACGCGGTGATCGCCAAGCTCATCGAGGCCGGCCGCCTGCTGGCCCGGGGCCGGGTGGAGCACAGCTATCCGCACTCCTGGCGCTCCAAGGCGCCGGTGATCTTCCGCAACACGCCGCAGTGGTTCATCCGCATGGACGAGCCGATCCAGACCGAGGCGCTCGGCGGGCGGAGCCTGCGGGAAGCCGCCCTGGAGGCCATCGAGGCCACCGCCTTCTTCCCCGCGCAGGGCAAGAACCGCATCCGCTCGATGGTGGAAAGCCGGCCCGACTGGCTGATCAGCCGCCAGCGCGCCTGGGGCTCGCCGCTCGCCATGTTCGTGGACAAGGAGACCGGCCAGCCGCTGCACGACCCCGAGGTCGACGCCCGGATCATCGAAGCCATCAAGGCCGAGGGCGCCGACGCCTGGTTCAACCGCCCGGTCTCCGACTTCCTCGGCCGCCACGATCCCGACCGGTACGAGAAGGTGGAGGACATCCTCGACGTCTGGTTCGACTCCGGCTCGACCCACGCCTTCACCCTCGAGGGCCGGGGGCACACCAAGTGGCCGGCGGACCTCTACCTGGAAGGCTCGGACCAGCACCGCGGCTGGTTCCAGTCGTCCTTGCTGGAGAGTTCGGGGACGCGCGGCCGGGCGCCCTACGACGCCATCCTGACCCATGGCTTCACCATGGACGAGAACGGCGAGAAGATGTCCAAGTCCAAGGGCAACACCGTCGATCCCGAGCAGGTGATCCAGCAGAACGGGGCCGAGATCATCCGCCTGTGGGCGGCGATGATCGACTACGCCGACGACAGCCGGATCGGTAAGACCATCCTGCAGACCACCTCCGACGCCTACCGCAAGCTGCGCAACACCGTGCGCTACCTGCTGGGCGCCCTGGCCGACTACGGCCCGGACGAGGCGGTGGAGCTCGAGCAGATGCCGCCGCTGGAGCGCTTCATCCTGCACCGCCTGTGGGAGCTCGACGGCCAGGTCCGCGCCGCCTACGAGGCCTACGTCTTCCAGGACGTGATCCGGCCGGTGCTCGACTTCTGCCAGAACGAGCTGTCGGCCCTGTTCTTCGACATCCGCCGCGACAGCCTCTACTGCGACCGCCCCGACGCGCTCCGCCGCCGCGCGGCCCGCACGGTGATGGACGCCGCTTTCGAGCGGCTGACCGCCTGGCTCTCCCCGCTGATCCCCTTCACCATGGAGGAGGCCTGGGCGACCCGCTATCCGGAGGCCCACGCCAACAGTTTCCGGGTGATCCCGCAGACCCCGGCCGAATGGCGCAACGACGCGGAGGCCGCCCGCTGGGCGAAGGTCCAGCAGGTGACGTCCGTGGTCACCGGCGCCTTGGAAGTGGAGCGCCGGGAAAAGCGGCTCGGCGCCGCGCTGGAGGCCGCGCCGCGCGTGCACGTGGCCGACGCCGGGCTGTTGTCCGCCTTCGAGGGTCTGGACCCTGCCGAGGTGTTCCGCACCAGCCAGGCGACGCTCGTCGCCGGTGACGGCCCCGAGGGCGCCTTCCGCCTGCCGGATGTGGCCGGCGTCGCGGTCGAGCCGATCCGCGCCGACGGCCGCAAGTGCGCCAGGTCCTGGAAGATCCTGCCCGAGGTGGGGACCGATCCGCGCTATCCCGACCTGACGCTGCGCGACGCCGACGCCGTGGCGGCGTGGGACGCCGCCCGCGGCAAGGTGGACGCATGAAGGGCGTGACCCGGCTCGGCTGGCTGGCCTACGCCGTCGCCGCCGTCACCGTCGCCCTGGACCAGCTCTCCAAGGCGTGGATCCTCTACGGCCTGGAGCTGCCCGCGCGCGGCTCGGTCCCCGTCGCCGGGCCGCTGAACTTCACCATGGTCTGGAACCAGGGGGTCAGCTTCGGCCTGCTGCGCGCCGACCAGGACCTGATGCGGTGGGCGCTCGCCCTGTTCGCCATCGGCGTCTCCGTGGTCCTGGCGGTCTGGGTGCGCAAGGCGGGCCGGCCGGTGCTGGCCTGGGCGCTGGGCTTCATCATGGGCGGGGCGGTCGGCAATGTGATCGACCGCATCCGCTGGGGCGCGGTGGCGGACTTCATCGACGTCTCGGCCATCGGCTTCTTCCCCTGGGTGTTCAACGTGGCGGACGCGGCGATCAACATCGGCATCGCCCTCCTTCTTCTCGACATGATCCGGGGCGAAAAGCGGGAAACGTCCGCCAAACCGACCGAGGATGCGGCCTGAAAGCGCGTTGGCGCCGAACGGCGTCTTGCGCTATCCAACCCCACCGGCCGGGGGCGGCCTCGAGGAGCTTCTGATCTGATGCGCGTCAACCGAGTGATCGTGGCGACGGCCCTGCTCGCGGCGACCGGCCTGGCCGGCTGCCAGTCGACCTCCCGGGCCCTGGGCATGGCCAAGGTGACCCCCGACGAGTTCCGCGTGGTCACCAAGGCACCGCTGGTGGTGCCGCCGGACTACGCTCTTCGCCCGCCGGCCCCCGGCGAGCCGCGGCCGCAGGAGCTGCAGCCCGAGAGCGCGGCCCGCACGGCCCTGCTCGGCCAGCGCGAGGCCCAGGTCCGCTCGGACGGCGAGAAGCTGCTGGTGGCCAAGGCCGGCGCCGAGAAGGCTGACCCGCTGATCCGCTACGTGGTCGACGACGAGTTCGGCGACGTGGCCCACAAGGACAAGAGCTTCGCCGACCGCGTCATGTTCTGGCGCAGCGACAAGGCCAAGGCGCCGGCCGGCGCCGCCCAGGACAACACCCCCGCCCCCGTCGACGCCCAGTCGGAAGAGGAGCGCGTGAAGTCGCTGACCGGCGGCAAGACGATTGTCATCGAGCGCGGCCAGGCGCGGCGGATCAAGCTGCCCGGGCTGTAGGGCCGGACGCAACCGGGATCGATCGGAGGGCCGGCCGGCGACGGGCGGCCCTTTTTCGTTGTCGGCGCGCGCCTCTCCCGCTTGCGGGAGAGGGTCAGTCGACCTCGCCCGGGGTGGTCACCCTGAGCCCCTCGGCGCGCAGGCGGTCGAGCACGCCGCGTTCGGCGAGCAGGGGGCGCAGGGGTACGAGGGCGATGGCGTGGCCTGGGCGGGCGAGTTGCGCGCGGATGGCCGCCGCCGTGTCGGCCTTCATCCGCTCGTCGAAGGCCCGGCCGCCGGGCACGGCGGCGAGGCAGCGTTCGTAGGTGCGCTCGTTCTCCAGGGCGCCGGCCACGTCGCCCGCGGCCCAGGCGCGGGCCGCCGCCAGGGTGATCCCGGGCCCGGCCTCGGCCTGCGCCAGCACCTCGTCGAAGCACAGCCGGCCGGTCTGCGGCGGCGTGCGGACGATGGCCCCCAGCAGCGGGCCGATGTCGTAGGTCTTCTCCACCACCGGCACGCCGGCGCGGCGGGCCAGCAGCTCCACAAGCTTGGCGGGATCGGTGGTGGTGAGCTCGGCGCGCTCGCGGTAGTCGGCGGCGAGTTGCACGCCGGCGGCCAGGGCGTTGCCGGTGGGGTAACGCTTGGCCGGCTGGCCCAGCCGGGTGCGGACCGCCACGAAGCGGGCCCGGGCGGCCGGCTCCAGCCGCTCCTCGAAGGGCCCTCCGGAACGGAGCCGCAACAGGTTCAGCCCGGCGCCCAGGGCGCCGACGCCCTTGGCGCGGATGTTGGTGAAGGGCAGGACCACGGCTTTGGCCCCGGCAAGGCGCTTCTCGAAGATCGCCCGGTCCCACTGCATCCGCTTCGGCGCCAGGCTCGGCACGCCGAGCACATAGACCGTGGTGTCGGCGTCCGAGACGGTCCACCAGGCGGGCCCCGGCAGGCGGCCGGTGACCACCAGCTCCTCCACCAGGGCGGCGTCGGGGTCGGTCAGCGGCGGCGGCGCTTGCGCGGCGGCGGCGGTCGCCAGCAGCAGGGCGCAGGCGGCGGCGAGGATCGGCTTCAGGCGCATGGCTGACACCCTTGGACGCGGCCCCCCTCGCCCGGAATCGCCCTATATTGGGAGGTCCGCGAAAGCCCTGCCATGCCGATCCGCCGCCTTCCGCCCGAGCTCATCAACCGCATCGCCGCCGGCGAGGTGGTGGAGCGCCCCGCCAGCGCGGTCAAGGAGCTGGTGGAGAACGCGCTGGACGCCGGCGCCACCCGGGTGGAGGTGCAGGCCGACGGCGGAGGCCTGACCCGCATCCTGATCGCCGACGACGGCAAGGGCATCCCGCGGGACGAGCTGCCGCTGGCGGTGGAGCGTCACGCCACCTCGAAGCTGTCGCCGGGCGAGGACGGCGACTACGACCTGCTGCGGATCTTCACCCTCGGGTTCCGCGGCGAGGCCCTGCCCTCGATCGGCTCGGTGGCCCGCCTGTCGATCAGCTCCCGGGCGAAGGGGGCGGCCGACGCCCACGCCATCCAGGTGGAGGCCGGCGCCGTGGGCGCGGTCTCGCCGGCCGCCTTCCCCGGACCGCACGGCGCCCGGGTGGAGGTGCGCGACCTGTTCTACGCCACCCCGGCGCGGCTGAAGTTCATGAAGTCGGAGCGCGCCGAGGCGCTGGCGATCACCGAGGAGCTGAAGCGCCAGGCCATGGCCCACGAGGCGGTGGGGTTCTCGCTGGACCTGGACGGCCGCCGCACCCTGCGGCTGCCGGCGGAGGCTGCCGGGGACGAGGGGCGGCTCACACGGCTCGCGGCCATCATGGGCCGGGAATTCTCGGACAACGCCCTGCTGATCGACCACGCCCGCGAGGGAGTGCGGCTGTCGGGCTATGCCGGCCTGCCGACCTACAACCGCGGCAACGCCGCCCACCAGTACCTGTTCGTCAACGGCCGGCCGGTCCGCGACCGGCTGCTGCAGGGCGCGCTGCGGGCCGCCTACGCCGACTTCCTGGCCCGGGACCGGCACCCGCTGGCGGCGCTCTACGTCGAACTCGACCCCACCCAGGTAGACGTCAACGTCCACCCGGCCAAGGCCGAGGTCAGGTTCCGCGACCCCGGCCTGGTGCGCGGCCTGATCGTCGGCGGCCTGCGCCACGCGCTCGCCGCGGCCGGGCACCGGGCCTCGACCACGGTCTCCATGGCGGCGCTGGGCGGCTTCCGCCCACAGGAGACGCCGCCGCAGCCGGCCGGCGGCTTCTCGGCCTGGCGGCAGGGCGGCTGGACGCCGGCCTCGCCCCTGGCGGCGGCGGTGCAGGCGATCCCCGGGCTGAGCGAGGTCTCGGCCCGCGCGGAGCCGATGTGGGAGCCCGCGCCGAGCTACCCCACCGTCGCCGAGGAGGCCGGGGCGCCGCAGCCCTCGCCGGTGTTCGATCCGGTGGACTACCCGCTGGGCGCCGCTCGCGCCCAGGTGCACGAGACCTACATCGTGGCCCAGACCCGCGACGGGATCGTCATCGTCGACCAGCACGCCGCCCATGAGCGGCTGGTCTACGAGCGCATGAAGGCGGAGATGGCTGAGGGCGGCGTCGCCCGCCAGGCCCTGCTGCTGCCCGAGGTCGTAGAGCTGGATCCGGCCGAGGCCGAGCGCGTCGCGGCGCGCACGGAGGAGCTCGCCGAGATGGGCCTGGTGCTGGAGGCCTTTGGCCCCGGCGCCGTCCTGGTCCGCGAGGTCCCTGCCCTGCTCGGCCAGACCGACGTCCAGGGCCTGGTGCGCGACATTGCCGACGATCTGGCCGAGAACGGCCAGGCGCTGGCGCTGAAGGAGCGGCTGGAGGAGGTCTGCGGGACCATGGCCTGCCACGGCTCGGTGCGCTCGGGCCGCCGGCTCAACGCGCCGGAGATGAACGCCCTGCTGCGCCAGATGGAGGCCACCCCCCACTCCGGCCAGTGCAACCACGGCCGCCCCACCTACGTGGAGCTGAAGCTCGCCGACATCGAGCGGCTGTTCGGCCGGCGCTAGGCGCATAGCTCCCTCTCTGCCTCCCCTGTGAGCGGCAGCGAACGGGGGAGGGGGACCGTCGGCGGAGGCCGTAGGCCGTAGAGCCGATGGTGGAGGGGGCGAACGGCCGGCAGTGCGTGGGGCTCGCCCCCTCCACCATCCGCTCTTCGCTGCGCTCGGCGGACGGTCCCCCTCCCCCGCTTCGCAGGGGAGGCGAGCGGGAGCCGCCGGCGCTCACGCCACGTTAGGGTCAGAGCTGCAATCGGAGCTTCGGGAGACCGTCGACCGCGCCTACGCCGCGGCGCTGGCGGCCGGAGGCAAGGACAATGGGGCGCCGGGCGAGCGGGACTACCACCCGGGCTACTACGGCGCCTTCGTTCTCGACCCCCACGGCAACAACATCGAGGCCGTGTTCCACGGGCCGGCGGAACGCTCAGCCAGCAGCGTGGTGATCAGGGCGCTTTAGCCCTCCCCCTCCGGGGAGGGTTGGGTGAGGGCGGCGCCGCCCAAGACCTCGCAGGGTGTTGGACCCGATACCCCGGATCCAACCGGAGCGACGGCGGCGCGCCCGGCGCCGCCCTCACCCTCCCCTCTCCCGCAAGCGGGAGAGGGGAGAAGCGTCACCCGCCGTACCGCAGGAAGTGCACCCGGGCCGCGCCGTAGTCGCGGGCGTCGAGCGGCTCGAAGCCGGGGACGGTGAAGTCCGGCTCGGCGACGCCGCGTTCGAACACGACGGTCGCCTCCGGGGCCAGCCAGCCGCCCTCGGCGAGCCTGGCGAGCGCCGTCTCGCCCAGCCCCTTGGCGTAGGGCGGGTCCAGGAAGGCGAGGTCGAAGGCCGGGCCGTCCGCGCCTGGCCGGGTCCCCAGCTGGGTGGCGTCGCGGCGATGGACGCGGGTCCGTCCGAACAGGTGCATGGCGTCGACGTTCTCGCGGATCGCGCCGCGCGCCTCCTCGCCGGTCTCCACGAACAGGCAGAAGGCGGCCCCGCGGGACAGGGCTTCGAAGCCCAGCGCCCCGGAGCCGGCGAACAGGTCGATGACCCGCAGGTCGCGCAGGCCGCTGGACCAGGGCGCGTGCTCCAGGATGTTGAAGATGGCCTGCCGGGCGCGGTCGGAGGTGGGCCGCGTGGCCTGGCCGGGCGGCGTGGCCAGCGCCTTGCCGCGGAAGTCGCCGGAAACGATGCGCATGGGAGGTCTAGCCGCGCCGCTTCGGCCCGCCGGGCTTCTTCGGCGGATGGCCGCCCTTGGGCTTCGGCTTGGCCCAGCCCGGCTTGTAGGCGGTCTTCTTCGGCCCCTCGCCTTCGGCGGCGGGCCGGCCGGCCCGAGCTGGCCGGGCGGGCGCTGGCCGCTTGGCCTCCGCCGGGCGCTCCGCCTTGCCAGGCGGGCGGCCGGCGCGGCCGCGGCGGGCCTCCGGCTGCGCCGGGCGCGGCGCCTCGCGGCGGCGCGGGCCGCGCTCGATCAGGGTCGCGCCCTCCGGCGGCGCCTGGCGGCGGCGGGACGGGGTGGCCGTGGCGCTCTTCTGGAACTGCGGGCGGTCGCCCTTGGGCATGTTCTCGGGGGCGATGTGCTCGGCAAGCTGCTCGCGGATCACCCGCGGGCCCACCTCCTCAATCTCTCCCAGCTCCAGGGTCCCGAGGGCGAACGGGCCATAGGCCAGGCGGATCAGCCGGTTCACCTTCAGCCCGAGCGCCTCCAGCACCCGGCGGACCTCACGGTTCTTGCCTTCAGAGAGGGTGACGGTGATCCACAGGTTGGAGCCCTGCGGCCCCTCCTTGGCCTTGTCGAGCCGGGCGTCGATGGAGCCGTAGCGGACGCCCTCGACGGTGATGCCATCCTTCAGCTTGTCCAGCCGGTCCTGGGTGATCCGGCCGTGGGCGCGGGCCCGGTAGCGGCGGACCACGCCGGCCTGCGGCAGCTCGAGCGCCCGGGCCAGCTCGCCGTCGTTGGTCAGCAGCAGCAGCCCCTCGGAGTTGATGTCGAGGCGGCCGACGGAGATCAGCCGCGGGAGGCCCTCCGGCAGGGCGCCGAACACCGTCGGCCGGCCCTGCGGGTCCTTGTGGCTGGTCAGCAGGCCCACGGGCTTGTGGTAGCGGAACAGGCGGGTGGGCTCGGCCTCGCTCACCACCTGGCCGTCCACCGTCAGGATGTCGCCCGGCTCCACCTTGACGGCGGGCGTGGTCAGCACCTGGCCGTTCAGGGCGATGCGACCCTCGGCGATGTAGCGCTCCACGTCGCGGCGCGAGCCGACGCCGGCGCGGGCCAGCGCCTTGGCGATGCGCTCGCCGCCGGGCGCGGACGTGCGGGCTTGACCGGCAGGGCGGCCGCCGGTTCGGTGCGGATCGTGGATCATGACCTGCCCTACATGCGCATCGCCCTCGAGGCCGCGCAAGCCGCCGCCGCCGCCGGCGAGACCCCGGTGGGCGCCGTGGTTGTCGACCCAGCCACGGGCGAGGTGGTGGCCACAGGCGCCAACCAGCCTATCGGCGGCCACGATCCGACGGCCCACGCCGAGGTGGTGGCCCTGCGCGAGGCGGCCCGCAGGCGGGGCAACTACCGCCTGACCGGCCTCACCATGGTCGTGACCCTGGAGCCCTGCGCCATGTGCGCCGGCGCCATCAGCCACGCCCGCATCGGCCGGGTGGTGTTCGGGGCGGAGGACCCCAAGGGCGGCGCGGTCCTGCACGGTCCGCGGTTCTTCGACCAGCCCACCTGCCACTGGCGACCGGCGGTCGAAGGCGGCGTGCTGGCCGACGAAAGCTCGGCCATGCTGAAGGCCTTCTTCCGGGCGCGCAGGAAGGCGGCGCGGTGAGCGCCCGCTACGCGGAGCACGCCCCGCCTCCGGAACTGGCCGAACACGTCGCCTGCCTCTGGACGTTCGAGGGCGACGACGCGGCCGAGGACCAGCGGATCGTGCCCGACGGCCGATGCGAGCTGATCGTGCACTACAAGGCGCCCTACCTCGAGCGCGCGGCGGACGGACGGCTCCGCTCGCAGCCCGCAGCGCTCTTCGCCGGCCAGTTGACGCGGCCGCTGCATATCCGAGCCGCCGCCCAGGCTGGTCTGGTGGGGGTTCGGTTCCGGACGGCCGGCGCGGCCGCCTACGCGGGGGCGCCGCTTTCGAGACTGACCGACCAGCGTGTCGACCTTTGCGAGCTGAAGCCCGGGGCCGCCGAGCTGGCGGCGGGCATCGCCGCGGCTCCGGACGAGGCGTCCCGGCTGGCGGCGGCCGCCGCGCACGTGTGGCGTGAGGTTCGCGGGCGGCCGCCCGACCCGGGTGTCGTGCGCGCGGTGGCGCTGCTGCGGGCGAGTGAGGGCCGTGCGGGGCTGGACGCGCTCGCAGAAGCGTCCGGGCGCGCGCCGAGGGCCCTGCAGCGGGCCTTCGCCGCCGAGGTTGGGATCCCGCCTCGCACGCTGCGCGCGGTGATCCGGGTGCGCCGGCTGTTCGACGCGCTGCAGGCGGGGGACGCAAGAACCTGGTCGGCGGCGGCGCAAGCGGCTGGCTACTTCGACCACCCCCAGATGGCGCGCGACTTCCGGCGCTTCGTCGGGTGCACGCCCAGCGCTTTCCTGCGCGGCGCGAAGGGGCTGGCCACGAGCCTGGTCGAGCCGGCCGGCAGCTGACGTCGCAATCCTACAAGACCGGCGTGCGGTGGGCGCGGCAATGTCGCTGCGCACAGGAGGACGAAATGCGTGGGATCTTCGTTGCGGCGGCGCTCAGCGTCGCGACTTCCGCCGCCGCGACGCCGGCGGACGAGGTCGCGAAGCTCGCCTGGATAGCCGGCAGCTGGACGGAAACCCGGGGCGCCGTGACCACTCGGGAGACTTGGCTGGCCCCGCTGGACGGCGGCATGGCCGGCGCGTCGCAGACCAACCGTCCCGGGCGGGCGCCCAGCATCGAGCATGTGCGGATCGTCGCCGGGCCGACCACCGCGACCTATACCGCTGCGGTCGACGGACAGCCGCCAACCCCGTTCGTCCTGAAGCGGGCGAGCGATAGCGAGGCGGTGTTCGAGAACCTGGCCCACGACTTTCCGCAGCGGATCATCTACCGCCGCTGCGGCGACGACCTCTGCGCCCGGATCGAGGGGACCGTGAACGGGCGGCTGCAAGCGCAGGACTGGCGCTACAAGCGGGAGCGTTGAGCCGCCCTCCCGCCCGCTCACCCCGGCGAGGGCCGGGGCCCAAGCTGATCCCGATGATCGCACGGCCGCGCTTCCGTGGCTGACTCAGCGTGGATCGCGGCTTTCGCCGGGACGAGCGGAGGGGGGTTGGTTGCGAACCGCCGCCGGACGGCCAATCATCCTCCCAACAAAACCACAGGGAGGAACGGTGATGGGATTGCTGGACGGCAAGGTGGCGATCGTCACGGGCGCGGGCGGCGGACTGGGCGAGGCCTACGCCAAGCTGTTCGCACGCGAAGGCGCAAGCGTGCTGGTCAACGACCTCGGCGGAGCGCGGGACGGCACGGGCGCCGACCGATCCGCCGCGCAGAAGGTGGTGGACGCCATCGAGGCCGAAGGCGGACGGGCGGCGGCGAACGGCGACGACGTCTCCACCGTCGAGGGCGGCGAGAACATCCTGGCCGCCGCGCTGGACGCCTTCGGCCGGGTGGACATCCTGGTGTGCAACACCGGCATCCTGCGCGACCGCAGCTTCGCCAACACCTCGGAAGACGACTGGGACGCGGTGATCAAGGTCCACCTCAAGGGGACCTACTGCACCGCCCTGCCCGTGTGGAAGTGGATGAAGGAGAATGGCGGCGGCACGATGGTGCTGACCTCGTCCACCTCCGGCCTCTACGGCAACTTCGGCCAGACCAACTACGGCGCCGCCAAGGCCGGCATCTACGGCATGGTGCGGGTGATGAGCATCGAGGGCCGCAAGTACAACATCCGGGTCATGGGCCTGGCGCCCGGCGCCTACACCCGCATGACCGCCGACCTTCCCGGGCGGCAGGGCCGCGAGCCCGACCCGCTGAGCCTGCCGGAGAACGTTGCGCCGGGGGTGCTCTACATGGTCAGCGACCTGGCCGCCGAGCATTCGGGCAAGATCCTGGGCGTCTCGGCCCGCGGCGTGCGCGAGATCAAGATGGTGGAGACCGAGGGCTTCTCGCCCGGGCGGCCCTACACCGCCCAGGACGTGGCGGCCGCGGCCGACAAGGTGTTCTTCGCCGAGCCGGAGAACGTGCACCGGCTGAAGGCGCTGGCGCCCGCCTAGGCGAACGCCGCGAGGCGGGCGTCCAGGCGCTCGCGCACCGCGGGCCACTCGTCCGCCAAGACCGAGAACACCACCGTGTCGCGGATGCGGCCGGTCCAGGTGACCCGGTCCTGGCGGAGGATGCCCTCTTGCACGGCGCCGAGCTTGAGCACCGCGGCGCGCGAGCGGGCGTTGATCGCGTCCACCTTGAACTGCACCCGCCGGGCGCCGCTGTCGAAGGCGTGCGCCAGCAGCAGCCGCTTGGCCGCCGGGTTCACAGGCCCGCCGCGGACCTCCGGGTGGTAGAAGGTGGCGCCAATCTCGAGCGCCTGGTTGGGTGGATCGATCCCGAGGTAGCAGGACATGCCCATGCAACGTCCGCCGACCACCACGGCGAAGTTCAGGCATCCCGGCGCGGGCTTGGCGAACATGCGGCTCCATGCGCCATCGAAGTGCTCGCCGGCCATGCTGAAGGGGTAGAGCCGATCCCAGGTCTCGGCATCGGCGTCGCAGGCGGCGCGCAGCCCCTCGCGGTGATCGTCCGACATCGGCTCCAGCCGCACGAAACCATCCTCAAGGACCGTCGATTCCACTTCCATCCGCACCTCCGAAATTTTTCGCCGGCCACCCTTGTATGTCGGAAACCCGAACATAGATGAGGGGTCGCCCATCCTGGGCGTTTCCTCCCTATGACTTCCCCACCCGGGACCTCGCGGTCCCGGGTGTTTTTTTGCGGCTCAGCGGGCGAGGAGAAGCTGTGCAGCCTGGACCAGATAGAGCCCGCCCACGGCAGTGACGATCCAGCGGGTCCAGCGCTTGAAGTTCACATCGCTCATGCGGTCGAGGATCTTCCCGCCGACCACCGTGCCCAGCATCGAGAGCGGGATCGCGAGCGCGAACACCCACAGGGGCGGCACGCCGTGGCCGCCCGCACCCAGCAGCGGGGCGCCATAGACCACGATCTTGGCCAGGTGGGCGAACACCTGGGTCGCCGCCTTCGTGGCCACGATCGCGTGCCGGGTGAGCTCCGTCCGGACGAAGAAGATGTCCAGCAGGGGGCCCGCCACCCCGGCCGTGAGGTTGAGCCCGGTGACGCTGAGGCCCGACAGGAAGGCCTGCGCCGGCCGCCCGGCGTCGAGGTTGATCCACCTCTGCGGCAGCCAGGTCAGCGCCGGCACCAGGCCCAGGAGCAGGAACAGCACCGGCTTCGAGGGCGTCAGCGACAGCAGGGACACAGCCACGCCGGCGATCAGCGAGGCGAGCGCGTACCAGCCGACGATGTCCCAGCGAACATGGCGGCGGTGCAGCACCGCGCGCCAGCCGTTGGCCACCAGCTGCAGGACGCCGTGGGTGACGAAGGCGGCGCCGACCGGCAGGACGAGCGCCAGGGCGCCCATGAGCACGAGGCCGCCGGCCATGCCGAAGACGCCGGAAAGTGTGGCTGTGAGAAAGGCCGCGGCCGCCACGAAGGCGGCGAGGGGCAGGGTCATGTTCGTGTCCTCCGGACAGGGAGCCCGCCCCCGGCGGAGGCACAGGCTCCTCCGGGCGACGGACCTCCGGCGCACCGTGCGCGGAGCTATGCCAGGCGCTGCAAGCCGTCCGGCGAGCGCCCTTGAGAAACGATGTTCGGCGTCGGCTTACACCCGATCGGCGCCACGGCCAAGCCAGGCCGCCGGGCACGAAAAAGCCCTCCCCCGTCGCCGGGAGAGGGCCGTCTCGATCCGGCTTACGCGGACCCTAGTTGCGGAACACCGCCGACATGGAGCTGTCGTGCGGGCCTTCGCGGAACTGCTGCAGCTCGTTGCGGCCCACCACCATGTGGTGCACCTCATCGGGGCCGTCGGCGATCCGCAGGGTGCGGGTGTTGGCGTACATGCGGGCGAGCGGCGTGTGCTGCGAGACGCCGAGCGCGCCGTGCATCTGGATCGCCTGGTCGATGATCTCGCAGACCCGCTCGGGCACCATGGCCTTGACCATGTGGATCCACACGCGGGCCTCGCGGTTGCCGAGCACGTCCATGGCGCGGGCCGCCTTGAGCACCATCAGGCGCATGGCCTCGATCTCAATGCGGGCGCGGCTGACCTTCTCGATGTTGCCGCCCAGCTGGATGATCGGCTTGCCGAAGGCGACGCGGGTCATGCCCCGGGTGACCATCAGGTCCAGGGCCTTCTCGGCCGAGCCGATGGCGCGCATGCAGTGGTGGATCCGGCCGGGGCCGAGGCGCAGCTGGCTGATCTCGAAGCCACGGCCCTCGCCCAGCAGGATGTTGGAGGCCGGCACGCGGGCGTTGTTGAAGCGGATGTGCATGTGGCCGTGCGGCGCATCGTAATCGCCGAACACCTGCTGGCCCCCGACGATCTCAACGCCCTCGGTGGGCAGCGGCACCAGGATCTGCGACTGCTGCAGGTGCGGCGGGTCGTTCTCGCCGCCCGTGCGCACCATGGTGATCATCACCTTGCAGCGCGGGTCGCCGGCGCCGGAGATGTAGTGCTTCTCGCCGTTGATGATGTACTCGTCGCCCACCCGCGTGGCGCGGGTGTCGATGTTCTTGGCGTCCGACGAGGCGGTGTTCAGCTCGGTCATGCAGAAGGCCGAGCGGATCTTCCCCTCGAGCAGCGGCTTCAGCCACTGCTCCTTCTGCTCCGGCGTGCCGACGCGCTCCAGCACCTCCATGTTGCCGGTGTCGGGGGCCGCGCAGTTCATGATCTCCGAGGCCAGCCGGTTCTTGCCCAGCTCGACGGCGATATAGGCGTAGTCGAGGTTCGACAGACCCTCGCCGGTGTGGGCGTCGGGCAGGAAGAAGTTCCAGAGACCCGCGGACTTGGCCTTGTCCTTGGCGGCTTCGAGCACCTCGAGCTGGCCGGGCGCATAGTCCCACACGTTGGGGCGGCCTTCGCCAAGGCGATGGAATTCAGCGGCCGCCGGCTCCACCACCTCGCGGATGAACTCCTTCACCCGGTTGTACAGCGGCAGCGCCTTGTCGGACATGCGCAGGTCGTTCAGCTCGTCCTGCGGGCTGAGCTTGAAGCTCGACTGCGGCCGTTCGGCGGTCATGGTCATCCTGGTCGCTCCCAGCGGTCTTTGAGGGGTTTTGGAGACAGCTTGTCTTTCCCCCACCATGCGGGCTCTTCGCGCGGAAATCAAACAAGCGTTTTAAGCCGAGGCGGTCCGTTCCCCGGTCGCGGATCAGCTGAGACAGCGGCCTCGGTGGGTCCTCACGCCTGGCGGCGCCGCCGGCCCGGAAACCCCACGGCCGGCGAGCCGCCGCGTCCGGCGCCCCGGCGCCGCGCTCAGGTCAGGAGTAGAGCGGCGGCGCCTTGGCGGTCGCCACGAGGGCCACGGCCAACCCGAGCGCCAGCAGGGCCGGAAGAAGCTTGAGCCACCATCCCATGCCCCTCAGGTAGGGACGCACGGCCAAGCTTTCCAGTTACGCTTTGGACAGGTCCGTCCGTGGGCGTCTCAGCGGACTGGCACGTGCTCCGCGTGCGGGCAGACCGCGGCCAGCAGGGCCTCGTTCTCCGGCCCGCCGGCCTTCTTCGGCGCGGTGTCCCGCCAGGCGGCGGGGATCTCCAGGGCCACCGACGGCTTGTAGGCCGCCACGGTGATCAGGTTCTTCTTGGCGCAGTCGATGGCGTAGACATAGCCCACGCCGTCGGGCTTGCCGGGCCCGGACGGCCCCAGGTTGCTGGCCGGCTTGGAGACCGCCTGCATGACCACGACCCGGCCCGAGGCCTTGTCCTTGTAGGTGTAGTCGGAGTCATAGGACCACTGGGTGCCGTTCGGCCCGTCGGCGAACTTGGTCCACTTCTCGGCCGCGGCGCTGGTGGCGGCGACGGCGATGACGGCGGCGAGCGCGAGGACGCGGCGCATGGGTACTCTCCGGCAGGCGTTTCTTTCCCTGCCGGAAGCCTAACCGCCCGCCCTTGTTTGTCATCCAGCTTTCGGCGAGGCGGCAGCCGAGGCGTCGGATTTTTAGGCGCCGTCTTGACTCCGGACGGCCATTTTCTTACCTCCCCGGCTGCGTTAGCACTCAAGGGTCGCGACTGCTAACAGCGACCTTTCAGCGCTTTCGGCATCTGCAATTCCAACCGTCTCGAACGGAGAAAAATCACATGGCGTTTCGTCCTCTGGGTGACCGGGTCCTCGTCCGGCGTGTCGAGGAAGAAGAGAAGACCCGGGGCGGGATCATCATCCCCGACACCGCGAAGGAGAAGCCGCAGGAAGGCGAAGTGATCGCCGTCGGCCCCGGCGCGCGTGATGAGAACGGCAAGGTCCAGGCCCTCGACGTGAAGGCCGGCGACCGCATCCTGTTCGGCAAGTGGTCGGGCACCGAGGTGAAGCTCGAAGGCCAAGACCTGCTGATCATGAAGGAAAGCGACATCCTGGGCGTGCTCGAGCCCGAAGCCGCGCGCGCCGCGGCCTAAGCCAGCTCGCACTCCAGTCATCAGAGAAGGGACAGCACAATGGCTGCCAAAGACGTCTATTTCGCCTCCGACGCCCGCGACCGCATGCTGCGCGGCGTCAACACCCTCGCCAACGCGGTGAAGGTGACCCTCGGCCCCAAGGGCCGCAACGTCGTCATCGAGAAGTCCTTCGGCGCCCCGCGCTCGACCAAGGACGGTGTGTCGGTGGCCAAGGAAATCGAGCTGTCCGACAAGTTCGAGAACCTGGGCGCCCAGCTGATCCGCGAAGTCGCCTCGAAGACCAACGACAAGGCCGGTGACGGCACCACCACCGCGACCGTGCTGGCGCAAGCCATCGTCGTGGAAGGCCTGAAGTCGGTCGCCGCCGGCATGAACCCGATGGACCTGAAGCGCGGCGTCGACAAGGCCGTCGCCAAGGTCATCGAAGAGATCAAGGCCAACGCCAAGAAGGTCTCGGCCAACAGCGAGATCGCCCAGGTCGGCACCATCTCCGCCAACGGCGACACCGAAGTGGGCGAGATGATCGCCCGCGCCATGGAAAAGGTCGGCAACGAAGGCGTCATCACCGTCGAAGAGGCCAAGACCGCCGAGACCGAGCTCGACGTGGTCGAAGGCATGCAGTTCGACCGCGGCTACCTCTCCCCGTACTTCATCACGAACGCGGAGAAGATGGAGGCCGAACTCGAAGAGCCGCTGATCCTGCTCTTCGAAAAGAAGCTCTCCTCGCTGCAGCCCCTGCTGCCGGTGCTGGAAGCCGTGGTCCAGTCGGGCCGTCCGCTGCTGATCATCGCGGAAGACGTGGAAGGCGAGGCGCTGGCCACCCTGGTGGTCAACAAGCTGCGCGGCGGCCTGCGCGTCGCGGCGGTGAAGGCTCCGGGCTTCGGCGACCGCCGCAAGGCCATGCTGGAAGACATCGCCATCCTGACCGGCGGCCAGCTGATCAGCGAAGACCTGGGCATCAAGCTCGAGAACGTCAGCCTCGACATGCTCGGCCGCGCCAAGAAGGTGTCGATCACCAAGGACGACACCACGATCGTGGACGGCTCGGGTGACAAGGCGGGCATCGAAGGCCGCGTCGCCCAGATCAAGAAGCAGATCGAGGACACCACCTCGGACTACGACAAGGAAAAGCTGCAAGAACGTCTGGCGAAGCTCGCCGGCGGCGTTGCGGTGATCCGCGTCGGCGGCGCCACCGAAGTGGAAGTGAAGGAAAAGAAGGACCGCGTCGACGATGCCCTGAACGCGACCCGCGCGGCCGTGGAAGAAGGCATCGTCCCCGGCGGCGGCGTCGCCCTGCTGAAGGCCTCCAAGGTCCTGGACGGCTTCAAGGGTGACAACGACGACCAGGAAGCCGGCATCGCCATCGTGCGCCGCGCCCTGCAGGCCCCGATCCGTCAGATCTCGGAAAACGCCGGGGTCGAAGGCTCGATCGTGGTCGGCAAGGTGCTGGAGAACGCCTCGGCCACCTTCGGCTTCAACGCCCAGACGGAAGAGTACGTCGACCTGGTGCAGGCCGGCGTGATCGACCCCGCGAAGGTCGTCCGTACGGCCCTGCAGGACGCCGCCTCGGTGGCCGGCCTGCTGATCACCACGGAAGCCGCGATTGTCGAAGCCCCGAAGAAGGGCGGCGCCGGCGGCGCCCCGGGCGGCATGCCCGGCGGCATGGGCGACATGGACTTCTAAGTCGCCTTAGAAGCTGTCATCCCGGCCAACGGAGCGGCGCAGCCGCGAAGGCCGAGCCGGGACAAGAACGAGGGCGGGGCCGCAAGGCCCCGCCCTTTTTCTTTTGGGGCTGGAGATGCGTTTCAGTCGCGCTTGGCGTCGCCGATGACCATGCCGGCGACCCAGCTGGTGAAGCCGGTGATGATGGCCGCGACGATCCCCGCCAGCAGGCCGTCCACGTGGAAGCCCGACAGCAGCAGGGCGACAAGCCCGATCATCGCGGCGTTCACCACCAGCAGGAACAGGCCGAGCGTCAGCAGGGTCACAGGGAAGGTCAGCAGGAAGACCACCGGCCGTACGACGGCGTTGACGAGCCCCAGCAGCACGGCGGCGAGGATCAGGCTGCCGGTGTCGTCCACCCGCACGCCCGGCACGACGCGCGAGGCGAGCCACAGGCCGAGCGCCGCGAAGATGGCGCGCACGATGAACCTGGCCATGACGGTTCGTCCTCCGAACAGCTTGGCCGTGAGGCTAGCCTGAGTTTCAGCCGGCCGTCACGCGCTCGACGCTCGGCACCGTCTCCTTCAGGCGACCGCCGATGCGGATCGGCTCGACCCGCGTGGCGAGACCGGTGGCGGGATCCGTCTCCACATAGACCCCGCACACCGTCGCCGGGCCTTCGGCGGGCTTGTAGCGGCCGCCGGAGATGCGGGTGGTGAACCGCCGCAGCGGCTCTTCCTTCTGGTTGCCGATCACGCTGTCGTAGTCGGCGCAGGCGCCCGCGTCCGTCTGATAGGCGGTGCCGCCGGGCAGAATCTGGGCGTCGGCGGTGGGCACGTGGCTGTGGGTGCCCACCACCAGGGTGGCGCGGCCGTCGCAGAAGTGGCCCATGGCCATCTTCTCGGAGGTGGCCTCGGCGTGCATGTCCACCACCACCGCGTCGGCCACCGCGCCCAGCGGCGAGGCTTCGAGCTCCCGATCGACGGCGGCGAAGGGGTCGTCGAGGGCGTCCATGAACACCCGCCCGAGCAGGTTCACCACCAGGATGCGTCGGCCGGTGTGGGTCTCGAACATCTGGGCGCCGCGGCCGGGCGCTTCCGCAAAGGGCGGGTAGTTCAGCGGCCGGATCAGGCGGGGCTCGCGCACGATGTAGGTGAGCGCCTCCTTCTGGTCCCAGGAGTGGTTGCCCAGCGTCAGGCAGTCGGCCCCGGCGTCGAACAGCTCGCGGGCGGTGGCCTCGGTGACGCCGAAGCCGGCGGCGGCGTTCTCGGCGTTGACGATGACGAACTCGAGGTCGAGACGGCGGCGCAGGGCCGGCAGGTGCTCGGCGAGCCCTTCGCGGCCCGAACGTCCCACCACATCTCCGAAGAAGGCGAATTTCATGGCGCGTCCTTAGCCGACCTCGATGTAGTCCGTCTCGGTCAGGATCGCGTCGAGCCGCTCGTCGTGGGGTTCGGCGGGCAGTTCCTCCACTTCCTGGCCCGCGTAGGCGAGGCCAAGGACGAAAACCGGCTTGGCGGCCCGAAGGTTCGCCAGCGTGCGGTCGTAATGGCCGGCGCCCTGCCCCAGCCGGTTTCCTCGCCGGTCGAAGGCCAGCAGCGGGGCGATCACCAGGTCAGGAGTCACTACGGAGGCGGAGGACGGCGGGGCCATGATGCCGAAGGCGTCGGGCTCAAGCGCTTGGTCCTGGGTCCACGCCCGGAAGCTCAGCGGCGCGTCCCGATGCTCCGCCACGGGCAGGGCGAGTGTCGCCCCGGTCTCCGCGAGCCGGCGCATCAGCGGACCGGGGTCGATCTCCGAGCCCATGGGATGGTAGCCGCTGAAGGCGCGGAACGGCGGCAGCCGGTTGAGCGGGAGGCGGGCGGCCGCACGCGCGGCGGCGTCCGGGGCCGCCTCGGCCAGCCGCCGGCGCGTGGCCCGCAGGGCGCGGCGGAGCTCCGTCTTGTCGAGGGATTGGGTCACCCGCCCGCCTATAGCAGGGAATGGGGTGGCGGCGCCGCGAGAGCCGTGAAGGACTGTTTCATCCCCTCGACCTGGATACACCAGGTGGGCGCCGTAGTGCCCGAGACCACGATCCCGGGCAGGGACAGCTCCCTTAGAGAGAATTAAGGTCGCTGGGATATGTCGCCTTCGACGCGAGCCGCAGCAGACCCGCCGGCCACCAAGGTAGTGCCCCGGACCTGCCGCCTCAAGCGGCGCCGAGCCTGCGGGCGGGGGCTTTTTACGACCTGCGGCGACAAACGGAGTTCAGCCCGGGGCTCCGAGCGCCTAAGTCTGCTGTCGTGAACAATATCGCCGCCCTGCGTCCTGAGACCCGCGCCGAGGTCAGCCTGTCGCGCCAGGCCAACGACCTGGCCCGCGACCTGCTGCGCGCGGATGCACGAATCTACTGGACCGACCTTCTGCTGACCGCCGCCCTGACCTGGGTGAGCCTGGGCGCCGCCTTGGCCCTTCGAGGCTGGCCGGCCGTGGCCGCGGCGGCGGTGTGCGTGCTGGCGCTCTACCGAGCGATCAGCTTCATCCACGAGCTGACCCACCTGCGGCCTGGCGAGGTCCCCGGCTTCCACACCGGCTGGAACCTGCTGATCGGCGTGCCATTCCTCACGCCCTCGCTGCTCTATGAGGGCGTGCACATGCTCCACCACGCCAAGGACCGCTACGGGACGGAGCGCGACCCGGAATACCTGCCGCTGGCGCGCCTGCCCGCCGGAAGCCTGCTGGGCTTCCTGGGGATCGCCCTCCTTGCGCCCGTGGGCACGCTCATCCGGTTCGCCGTGCTCGCGCCGCTGGGCTTCCTCGTCCCGGCCGTCCGGCGCTTCGCGGTGGCGAAGACCTCGGCCATGACCATCAACCCGAAGTTCGCGCGCGAGGACCTCGAGCGGGCGAACAGCTCGGCCTGGCTGGCGCAGGAGATCGGCTGCTGGCTGTGGAGCTGGACGCTGATCGGCCTCACCGCCGCCGGCGTCTTCCCGCTGCGCGCCGTGCTGATCGCGGCGGCGATCTTCGCAGTGATGACCTTCGTGAACCAGCTGCGCACGGCGGTGGCGCACGCCTGGGAGAACGACGGGTCGAAGATGAGCTTCGAGGGCCAGTTCCTGGACACGGTGAACGTGCCGCCGCCGGCGCTTCTTCCGGCCATCTGGGCTCCCGTGGGCCTGCGCTACCACGCCCTGCACCACCTCTTGCCGAGGCTGCCGTACCACAACATGGCCGAGGCCCACCGGCGGCTCGTTGCGGCCGGCCGCGCCGACTATCGCGCGGTCGACCGCAAGCACCTGGCCGACGCCCTGGCGCGCCTGATCCGCAGCCCGGTGCGCGGGCGCTAGCCAGGTCCTGCGCCTAGGCCGCCAGGTCGTTCTCGGCGAGCTTCTCGATCTTCTTGGCGGCGGTTTCCAGGGCGGCGACGGCGCGGCTCTCGAAGCGGGCCCGCTCCGCCTGCAGTCGGGCGACTTCGGCCTGCAGCCCATTCAGCCGCGCGCGCGCATCGGCCAGCTCGTCGGCCAGCAGCAGGGCGCCCATCAGGAACAGGCGGGTGTCGCCCAGCTGGCCCATGTCGGCGCTGACGTGGCGGACCTGACGGTCGAACATCTTGGCCAGCTCCTGCAGGTGCGCCTCCTGCCCGTCTTCACATCCGACCGCGTAGGGGCGGCCGTTCACCTCGATCTGGGTCTGCGCCATGTCAGTGCTCCTGAGGGAGGCTTTCGCGCCCAAGCGCGGTGCGGATCTCACGGATAGCGCGGCCCAGGGCGGCGGACGCCTCGGCCCCCGCCGCTTCCAGCTCGCGCTCGCGCGCACGGGCGCGCTCGAGCTCGGCGGCCAGCCGCGCACGTTCATCGTCGCCGAACAGGTCGCCGCCGCCGTCGGCCTCGCCGCGTCCGGCCAAGCGCTGCTCCAGCGTCTCCACCGCACGCTCGAGTCGCCGGGCGGCAAGGTCGAGCGCGCTCTCGCCTGGGTTCATCCACGTCTCCCGGGAAGGTGTGGCGGTCCAATCTATAGACCTGCGTCGGGTTCCTTGTGAATCCACAGGATTTCGGGCGGGAACGTGGCGGGACGCGGCCCTGCCTTGACCCTCGCCGCCGCGCGTGCGACCCCGCCCGCCATTCCCGCCCGCCGTTAACGAATCCGGATCCCGATGCCCGCGCCCACCAAGCTCATGGCCGACGCCATCCGCGTCCTGTCGATGGACGCCGTCGAGCAGGCCAACTCCGGTCACCCCGGCATGCCCATGGGCATGGCCGACGTGGCCACGGTGCTGTGGACGCGGTTCCTGAAGTACGACGCCGCGCGCCCCGACTGGCCGGACCGGGACCGCTTCGTGCTGTCGGCGGGCCACGGCTCGATGCTGCTCTACAGCCTGCTGCACCTGACGGGGGTCAAGGCGGTCACCCTCGACCAGATCAGGAACTTCCGGCAGATCGGCTCCAATACCCCTGGCCACCCGGAGTGGGGCCACACGCCGGGCGTCGAGACCACCACCGGGCCGCTCGGCCAGGGGCTCGCCACCGCGGTCGGCATGGCGCTGGCCGAGCGCAAGCTCGCCGCCCGCTTCGGCGACGACCTGGTCGACCACCGCACCTGGGTGGTGGCCGGCGACGGCTGCCTGATGGAAGGCGTCAGCCACGAGGCTATCTCGCTCGCCGGCCGGCTGAAGCTCGCCAAGCTGACGGTGCTCTGGGACGACAACGACATCACCATCGACGGTCACGTGGGCCTCTCCGACGCCACCGACCAGCTGGCGCGGTTCAAGGCCGCCGGCTGGGCGGTGAAGCGGATCGACGGCCACGACGCGGGCCAGATCCGCCGCGCGCTCGCCTGGGCGACGAAGCAGGACCGCCCCACCCTGATCGCGTGCAAGACGGTGATCGGCAAGGGCTCCCCCACCTTCCAGGGCACACACGACGTGCACGGCAAGGCCCTGGGCAAGGACGAGGTGGTGAAGACCCGCGACCACCTCGGCTGGCCGCACGAGCCGTTCGTGATCCCCGACGAGGCGCTGAAGCCCTGGCGCGCCGCGGGCCGCCGCGGGCGCAAGGACGCCAAGGCCTGGGACGCCCGCCTGGCCGCCTCGCCGCACCGCGCCGAATTCGAGCGCGCCGTCGCCGGCGAGCTGCCGGCCCACGCCTTTGCGCGCCTGGACGAGCTGATGGCCGAGGCCGCCGCGTCGAAGCCGGCTTCGGCCACGCGTCAGCACTCGGGCGCTGTGCTCGAGACGATCTTCGGCGAGATCCCGGAGCTGGTGGGCGGCTCGGCCGATCTCACCGGCTCCAACAACACCTTCGTCAAGAACACCCCGATCCTCGATGCGCCCGACTACGCCGGCCGCTACGTGAACTACGGCGTGCGCGAGCATGGCATGGCCGCGGCGATGAACGGGATGGCGCTGCACGGCGGGGTGATCCCCTACGGCGGCACCTTCCTGGTGTTCACCGACTACAGCCGACCGGCGATCCGCCTGGCGGCGCTGATGGGGGTGCGGGTGATCCATGTGGGCACCCACGACTCCATCGGCCTGGGCGAAGACGGCCCGACCCACCAGCCGGTGGAGCACCTGGCTGCGCTCCGGGCCATGCCCAACCTCAACGTCTTCCGGCCCGCCGACCTGATCGAGACGGCGGAGTGCTGGAAGCTGGCGCTGGACGCCCGGCGCACGCCCTCCGTCATGGCCCTGTCGCGGCAGAAGACGGCGGCGGTCCGCGACCAGGCCGGCGAGAACCTCTCGGCGCGCGGCGCCTACCAGCTGGCGGCGGCCGGCCACCCGGCCCAGGTGACGATCTTCGCCTCCGGCACCGAGGTCCCGGTGGCGCTGAAGGCGCGCGAGCTGCTGGAGGCCCAAGGCGTCGGCGCCCGCGTGGTGTCCGTCCCCTGCTTCGAGCTCTTCGCCGCCCAGCCGCGCGTTTACCAGGAGGCTCTGATTGGCGAGACGCCGGTCCGGCTGGCCGTGGAAGCCGGCGTTCGCATGGGCTGGGACCGGTTCATCGGCTCGGACGGCATCTTCGTGGGCCTCGACGGCTTCGGCGCCAGCGGGCCGTACGAGAAGCTCTATCAGCACTTCGGCATCACCGCCGAGGCGGTGGCGGAGGCGGCCAAGGCGAAGCTGGACTGAACATGACCCGCCCGAAGGCTCCCGCCCGCCTGGGCACGCCGATGTCGGACACGGCGGTGCGCGTCATGCTGCTGGGCTCGGGCGAGCTCGGCAAGGAGGTGGCCATCGAGCTGCAGCGGCTGGGCTGCGAGGTGATCGCCGTCGACCGCTACGCCAACGCGCCCGCCCAGCAGGTGGCGACCCGCAGCCATGTGATCGCCATGACCGACGGCGCGGCCCTCCGCGCCCTGGTGGAGCAGGAGCGTCCGCACCTGATCGTTCCCGAGATCGAGGCGATCGCCACCGACGAGCTGGTCCGCATCGAGGCCGAAGGGCTGGCGACGGTGATCCCCACGGCCCGCGCCGCCCAGCTGACCATGAACCGGGAGGGCATCCGCCGCCTCGCGGCGGAGGAGCTCGGCCTGCCGACCAGCGCCTACGCCTTCGCCTCCACTGAGGACGAGCTCACCCGGGCGGCGGCGGAGGTGACCGACTTCCCCTGCTTCGTGAAGCCGGTGATGAGCTCCTCGGGCAAGGGGCAGTCCTATGTGGAGAGCCCCGACCAGATCGCCGCCGCCTGGCGCTACGCCCTGGAGGGCGGACGGGTGGAGCAGCCCCGCGTCATCGTCGAGGGTCGGGTGGACTTCGACTTCGAGATCACCCAGCTCACCGTCCGCAGCCTGGTGCGCGGCGAGGTGGTCACCAGCTTCTGCGACCCCATCGGCCACCGGCAGGTGAAGGGCGACTACGTCGAGAGCTGGCAGCCGCAGGGCATGAGCCCGCCAGCGCTGAAGAAGGCCCGCGAGATTTCGCGCGCGGTCACCGACGCGCTGGGCGGCCTCGGCGTCTTTGGCGTGGAGCTGTTCGTGAAGGGCAACGACGTGTGGTTCAGCGAGGTCTCGCCCCGGCCGCACGACACCGGCCTCGTCACCCTGGTCAGCCAGCACATGAGCGAGTTCAAGCTGCACGCCCGCGCGATCCTCGGCCTGCCGGTGGACCCGCGCCTGAAGGAGCCAGGCGCAAGCGCGGTGATCTACGGCGGCCTGGAGGCGAAGGGGATAGCCTTCGAGGGCGTGGCGGAGGCGCTCAGCACGCCCGGCGCGGACCTTCGCCTGTTCGGCAAGCCCGAGAGCTACGAGCGCCGCCGCATGGGGGTCGCCGTGGCCGCCGGGGCGAACGTCGAGCAGGCCCGCGAACGGGCCCGCGAGGCGGCCGGCAAGGTCCGGCCGGTCCGCGGCTGAGCGCCAGGGCACTTCTCCCGACCTCGTGAATTGAGGCTCTGAGCGGCGGGCAAGGCCAAGCCTTCCCGTCACAATCCATTGCCAGACTTGAGCTTTGCAGGGGTTGACTTGCGGGGTCCCGCCCTGAAGAACGCCCCGCAAAGCTGCGTCAGGTCGTCACAAGGAGATCTCCAGAATGCCCGTTCGCGTCGCCATCAACGGTTTCGGTCGCATCGGCCGGCTGGTCCTGCGTTCGATCGTCGAGCATGCGCGCACGGACATTGAGGTCGTGGCCATCAACGACCTGGGTCCCGTGGAGACCAACGCCCACCTGCTGCGCTACGACAGCGTGCACGGCCGGTTCCCGCAACAGGTGACCGTGGACGGCGACTCCATCGATGTGGGCCGCGGCAAGATCAAGGTCACGGCCATCCGGAACCCCGCGGAGCTGCCGCACAAGGAACTGGGCGTCGACATCGCGCTCGAGTGCACCGGCCTCTTCACCGCCAAGGACAAGGCCTCCGCCCACCTGGAAGCCGGCGCCAAGCGCGTGCTGGTCTCCGCCCCGGCCGACAACGCCGACAAGACCATCGTCTACGGCGTGAACCACGACACCCTGACCGCGGACGACCTGGTGGTCTCCAACGGCTCGTGCACCACCAACTGCCTGGCCCCGGTGGCCAAGGTCCTGATGGAGCTGTGCGGCATCGAGCGCGGCTACATGACCACGATCCACTCCTACACCGGTGACCAGCCGACCCTGGACACCATGCACAAGGACCTCTACCGCGCCCGCGCCGCGGCCATGTCGATGATCCCGACCTCCACCGGCGCGGCCAAGGCGCTCGGCCTGGTGATCCCGGCGCTGACCGGCAAGCTGGACGGCTCCTCGGTGCGGGTGCCGACCCCGAACGTGTCGGTGGTCGACCTGAAGTTCGTCCCCACCCGCGAGGTGAAGAAGGACGAGATCAACGAGGCGCTGCGCGCCGCCGCCGCCGGCCCGCTGAAGGGCGTCTTGGGCGTCACGGACGAGCCGCTGGTCTCCTCGGACTTCAACCACGTGGCCTATTCGTCCTGCGCGGCCCTGCCGCAGACCCAGGTGATCGAAGGCCAGCTCGGCCGCGTGCTCTCCTGGTACGACAACGAGTGGGGCTTCTCGACCCGGATGAGCGACACCGCCGTCGCCATGGGCAAGCTGATCGCCTGAGCCCAGATATGACCTTTCGGACCCTCGACGACGCCGAACTCCAGGGCCGGCGCGCCCTGGTCCGCGTGGACTTCAACGTGCCCATGGCCGACGGGCGGGTGAGCGACGACACCCGCCTGCGCGCCGCCCTGCCGACCATCGAGAAGCTCAGGACGGGCGGCGCCAAGGTCGTCCTCCTGGCCCACTTCGACCGGCCCAAGGGCAAGCGCGTCCCCGAGATGAGCCTGAAGCCGGTGGTCGAGCCGCTGTCGAAGCTGCTCGGCGCCCCCGTGGCCTTCGCCGACGACTGCTCGGGCGAGGCGGCCAGGGCGGCCATCGACGCCCTGCAGCCGGGCGGCGTGATCCTGCTCGAGAACGTCCGCTACGAGGCCGGCGAGGAGAAGAACGATCCGGAGTTCGCCAAGGCGCTCGCCGCCAACGGCGACCTCTACGTGAACGACGCCTTCTCGGCCGCCCACCGGGCGCACGCGTCCACCGAAGGCCTGGCGCGGCTCCTGCCCGCCTATGCGGGCGAGCAGATGCGGCGTGAGCTGGAGGCGCTGGACAAGGCGCTCGGGACTCCGACCCGGCCTGTGATGGGCATCGTCGGGGGCGCCAAGGTCTCCACCAAGCTCGACCTGCTGAACAACCTCGTGGGCAAGCTGGACTACCTGGCCATCGGCGGCGGCATGGCCAACACCTTCCAGTACGCCCAGGGCTACGACGTGGGCGGCTCGCTGTGCGAGAAGGACATGGCCGACACCGCCCGCGAGATCCTGGGGAAGGCCGAGCAGTCGGGCTGCAGGATCATCCTGCCGGTCGACGTGGTCGTGGCCGAGGACCTGAAGCCGGGGGTCGCCACCGAAACCCTGAAGCTGGAGAAGGGCCGCGCGCTCGGCGACACGAAGAAGATCTTCGACGCCGGCCCGGAGACCTTGGCCCTGATCCTGCAGGCGATGGCCGCGGCCAAGACCCTGATCTGGAACGGGCCGCTCGGCGTGTTCGAGGTGCAACCCTTTGACAAGTCGACCGTTCAAGCTGCGCTGGAAGCTGCCAGGCTGGCTATGTCAGGCCAGCTGGTGGCGGTGGCCGGCGGGGGTGATACGGTAGCAGCCCTCAACGCCGCGGGCGTGGCGGACGATTTCACCTTCGTCTCCACGGCCGGTGGGGCGTTCTTGGAATGGATGGAAGGCAAGGAGCTGCCCGGGGTGGCGGCGCTGGCCCGATAGGAACAAAGGCGTATTTGGAATGGCCCGGATTACCCTTCGACAGCTCCTCGATCACGCCGCCGAGCACGGCTACGGGGTGCCTGCCTTCAACATCAACAACATGGAACAGGCGCTGGCGATCATGGAGGCCGCCGAGGCCACCAACTCGCCGGTGATCATGCAGGCGTCCCGCGGCGCCCGGTCCTATGCGAACGACATCGTGCTGAAGCACCTGATCGACGCGATGGCCGAGATGTACCCGGACATCCCGATCTGCATGCACCAGGACCACGGGAACAACGAAGCCACCTGCGCCACCGCGATCCAGTACGGCTTCACCTCGGTGATGATGGACGGGTCGCTGAAGGCCGACGGCAAGACGCCCGCTGACTACGACTACAACGTCCGGGTCACCCGCGCCGTGGTGGACATGGCCCACTGGGTCGGCGCCTCGGTGGAAGGCGAGCTCGGCGTTCTCGGTTCGCTGGAAACCGGCATGGGCGAGAAGGAGGACGGGCACGGCTTCGAGGGCAAGCTCGGCCACGATCAGCTGCTCACCGACCCGGACCAGGCGGTCGAGTTCGTGAAGGCCACGGAGGTCGACGCCCTGGCCATCGCCATGGGCACCAGCCACGGCGCCTACAAGTTCACCCGCAAGCCGGACGGCGACGTGCTGGCGATGCACGTGATCGAAGAGATCCACCGCCGCCTGCCCAACACCCACTTGGTGATGCACGGCTCCTCCTCGGTGCCGCAGGAACTCCAGGAGATCATCAACAAGTACGGCGGCGAGATGCCCCAGACCTGGGGCGTGCCGATCGAAGAGATCCAGCGCGGCATCAAGCACGGCGTGCGCAAGATCAACATCGACACCGACAACCGCATGGCCATCACCGGCGCGATCCGGAAGGTGTTCGCCGAGAAGCCGGGCGAGTTCGACCCGCGCAGCTACCTGAAGCCCGCCAAGGAGGCGATGCGTCAGGTCTGCATCCAGCGCTTCGAGGAGTTCGGCACCGCCGGCCACGCCTCGAAGATCAAGCCGCTGCCGCTGTCGGCCATGGCCAAGCGCTACGCCGCGGGCGAGCTCGCCCCGCAGATCGGCCTCACCCGCGTCGCCGCGGAGTAGCCTGGGCTCGCCGCGGGCGCCTGTGCGGAACAACCGCGGGTGCCCGCCGATTGGTTCGGCATGCGCAAGCACGCCGTCGTCCTTGGAATGGCCTTCCTGGGCCTTGCCGCCTTCGCCCTGTTCGCGGGCTGGGCGTTCTACGAAGGCGCGCAGGTCGGCGGCGGCTGGGCCAGCCTCGGCCCCATCTGGCCCTATGTGGTGGGCGGGGTGATCGTCGTTGGCGGCCTCGCCGGCTTCCTGATGTGGCTGGCCTTCTACTCCGCCAACAACGGCTACGACGAAAGGATCGATCGGAGCGACGGCTACTACTAGCCGCCTAGGCTTCGATCGGCGCCCCGCGCATCTCCTTGATGAACAGCAGGCCGACCACGAAGGTCACGGCCGCCACGACCACCGGGTACCAGAGGCCGTAGAAGACATCCCCCGTGGCCGCGACCATGGCGAAGGCGGTCGTCGGCAGGAAGCCCCCGAACCAGCCGTTGCCCACGTGGTAGGGCAGGCTCATCGAGGTGTAGCGGATCCGCGCCGGGAACATCTCGACCAGGGCCGCGGCGATCGGCCCGTAGACCATGGTGACGTACAGCACCAGCAGCCAGAGCAGGGCGACGACCAGGGGCTTGTTCACCCGGGCAGGGTCGGCCTTGGCTGGATAGCCATGCGCCGAAAGCGCCGCGCCCAGCTCCTTCGTCCAGGAGGCCTTGCCGGCGTCGAACGCCGCCTTGGGCAGGCCGGCGCCGTTGAAGCTGGCGAGCTCCGTGTCGCCCACGCGGACCCGCGCCACGCTCCCAGCCGGCGCCGCCTCGTTCCGGTACGAGACCCCGGCGTTGGCGAGCGCCGACTTGGCCACGTCGCAGGAGGAGGTGAAGGCGGTCTTCCCCACCGGGTCGAACTGCAGGGCGCAGTCGGCCGGATCGGCGATCACCGTCACCGGCGCGCGAGCAGTGGCGGCGGCGAGCTGCGGGTTGGCGGCGGCGGTCAGGGCCTTGAAGATCGGGAAGTAGGTGAGCACCGCCAGCAGGCAGCCGGCCAGGATGATCGGCTTGCGACCGACCTTGTCCGACAGCCAGCCGAAGACGATGAAGAAGGGCGTGCCGAGCAGGAGGGCGATGGCCACCAGGCTGTTCGTGGTCGGCCCATCCACCTTCAGCATCTTCTCGAGGTAGAACAGGGCGTAGAACTGGCCGGTGTACCAGACCACCGCCTGGCCGGCGGTCAGGCCCACCAGCGCCAGCAGCACCAGCTTCAGGTTGGGCCAGCGGCCGAAGCTCTCCTTCAGCGGCTGGGTGGTCCCCTTCCCCTCCGCCACCATCTTCTGGAACACCGGGCTCTCGCCCAGGCGCAGTCGGATCCACAGCGAGACCATCAGCAGCAGGGCCGAGGCCAGGAACGGGATGCGCCAGCCCCATTCCTTGAACACCTCCTCGCCCTGGGCGCTGCGCACCGCCAGGATGACGATCAGGCTGAGGAACAGGCCCAGCGTCGCCGTGGTCTGGATCCAGCTGGTGTAGAGGCCGCGCTTGCCCGGGGGCGCATGCTCGGCGACGTAGGTGGCCGCCCCGCCGTACTCGCCGCCCAGCGCCAAACCCTGGATCAGCCGCATGGCGACCAGCAGGATCGGCGCGGCGACGCCTATCTGGGCGTACCCCGGCAGGAGGCCGACCACGAAGGTGGACAGCCCCATCAGCACCATGGTGACCAGGAAGGTGTTCTTGCGGCCCCAGAGGTCGCCCAGGCGTCCGAAGACGATCGCCCCGAAGGGCCGCACCGCGAAGCCGGCCGCGAAGGCGGCGAGCGCCAGAATGTAGCCGGTGGTCTCGTTGACCCCTGAGAAGAAGTGCTGGGTGATAAAGCCCGCCAGCGAACCGTAGAGGTAGAAGTCGTACCACTCGAAGACGGTGCCGGCCGAGGCGCCGGCGATCACCATCCGATGGCTGCCTGAGGACACGTCCGCCTGGCCCGACCCGGCCTCAACGCTCGCCGTCATGCACCGCCTCCCGCCCCCTGCTTGTTAGGTCGACGGTAGGCTTGGCGGCAAAGGTCTGACAACCCGGGTTAACGCACCTCGGATAGGCTGAGCGGCATGTGGCCCGTGATCGTTCGTCCGCCGCCTAGGCCGAGCAAGGCGCTCGTCGCCTTCGTGCTGCTGTGGCCGTTCGGCTTCGCCCTCTGGGTCGGCGCGATCGGCTGGCGGATCTCGGAGGCGGACAAGGTCAGCACGCCGTACCTCTACGCCGCCCAGTACCTCGGCCCTGCCGGCTGTGAAGCGGCGGCGCTCCGCGGCCGCTTGCCGGACGCCTGCCTCGACCCACGCTACAAGATCCGCCGCGCCTACGGCCGGTTCGCCCTTCCGCGGCCGAAGAAGGGCGCGATCTGGCTGCGCTCAGGCCGGCATGCCGTGCAGACCGGCCGGGCGTGCTCACGCAACTGCATCGTCTACGTCGTCAGGCGCGACGTCTTTCCGGTGGAGCCGCCAGCCGCCGGCCGCGCCTGAGCGCTCAGTGGAGAGTGTTCTGGATCACCTTGGCGATCTGGGCGCGGCGCGCCCGCCAGGCGTAGGCGCCCGCGGTGCCGACGGAGGCCACGGTGGTGGCTACGCGGCCGCCCAGCCGCTGGGGTCCGAAGGCCATCCAGACGGTGTTCAGCGCCTGGGCCAGGCCCCAGAGCGCCAGCGCCTGGGTGCGGGCCCGGCCGCGCGGGCCGTTCCAGATGCGCAGGCCGGAGAAGGTCAGCGCCAGGAACAGCGGCGGCCACAGCATGGCGAACAGGCGCTTGGGCGGCGGCGGCGCGGCCTCTAGGGCGTTGGGATCTTCGTAGTCGGAATGCGTCTCCGGCACGTCTTCCCGCGGCTCGAAGGCCTTCGCCAGGACCGCAGAAACCGCCACCACGCCGGCCGTCATCGCCAGCCCGGTCAGCACGTCGTGCGTGAACGGCCGGCGGGGCTCGGCCCTGGCGTCGTGACTCATGCTGGATGGCCTCCCTGACGTTCCGAGCGTCCAAACCGCAGCCCCGCGGCTTGGTTCCGGCTCAGCTTTCCCCGAACTCGCCCATGGCGCTCTGCAGGTAGTTCTGCTCACCCAGGGCCTTCAAGAGGCCAAGCTGGGTTTCGAGGAAGTCGATGTGCTCCTCAGTGTCGGCGAGGATCTCCACCAGGAGTTCGCGGGAGACGTAGTCCTGCGCCAGCTCGCACTGCTTCACGCCATCGACCAGCAGCGTCCGGCCGCCCACCTCGACGGCGAGGTCCGCCGCCAGGGTCTCGCCGATCGTCTCGCCGATCTTGAGCTTGTGCAGATCCTGCAGGTTGGGCAGGCCGTCGAGGAAGAGGATGCGCTTGATGAGCTTGTCGGCGTGCTTCATCTCGCCGATCGACTCGTCGTACGTCACTTTCCCGAGCCGCTTCAGGCCCCAGTTCTCGTAGATCCGGGCGTGCAGGAAGTACTGGTTGACCGCGGTCAGCTCGTTGGTGAGCACCTGGTTGAGCAGCCGGATGATCGCCTTGTCGCCCTGCACGATAGCCTCCGCGAATGTCGTGAACGGGCGGAACCTCGTCGCCGGCCGCGGCGAAGTCAAAGCCTATGTTTGCAAGTGATTTGCGCTCGTATTCGCAAGCGCCGGCAGGGCTACTCCGCCGCGAAGCGCAGGGTCTCTCGGCTCTCGTCGATCATGTCGCGCATCTCGCAGACGCAGCGCGCACATTGGGGTCGGCTGTCGCAGGCCTTGAAGATGTCGGCGGGCCGGGTGGCGCCGGCGTCAATCGCCGCGCGGACCTCGCGCTCACGGATGCCGTTGCAGTTGCACACGTACATGGGGCCGGCGGCTCCTCCCTACGCTTGCGAATTAAGCCCACTGCGAACGCGTTTGCAAGTCATTCGCATCTACGTAGTGCTACGGAGTTAGTTCCGGCCAAGCTGGGCGGACGAAAGCGCCGCGCCGCGTCAAAGGCGATTTTTCACCGCCTGGTGATTTGCTATAGTGAGCGGGGTCGCCTCCGGCATGAGCCGGCCCGGATGAGGTCGGCATGGACTTCGACGCCCTGTTGCTGTCGCGCCTGCAGTTCGCGTTCACCATCGCGTTCCACATCATCTTTCCGAGCTTCACCATCGGGCTGGCGAGCTACCTCGCTGTGCTCGAGGGGCTGTGGCTTGCGACGAAGGACGCGGCGTTCAAGACGCTCTACCTGTTCTGGATCAAGATCTTCGCGCTCAGCTTCGGCATGGGCGTCGTGTCCGGCGTGGTGATGAGCTACCAGTTCGGCACCAACTGGAGCCGGTTCACCGAGATCGCCTCGCCGGTGATCGGGCCGCTGCTGGCCTTCGAGGTGCTGACCGCCTTCTTCCTGGAGGCGAGCTTCCTGGGCGTGATGCTGTTCGGCTGGAAGAAGGTCGGCCCCCGCCTGCACTTCGCCGCCACCACCCTGGTCGCCTTCGGGACGATGGTCTCGGCCTTCTGGATCATCGCGGCCAACAGCTGGATGCAGCATCCGGAGGGCTTCACGCGGCTGCCCGACGGCACGCTGCGGGCGCTGAACTACTGGGACGTGGTCTTCACCGACACCTTCCCCGAGCGGCTGGCGCACATGCTGCTGGCGGCCTTCCTGACCACGGCCCTGGTGGTCGGCGGCGCCTCCGCCTGGCGGCTGCTGAAGAAGGGGGACGACCGGGAATCCCGCATCGCGCTGCGGATGGCGATCGGCATGTTCGCCATCGTCGCCCCGCTGCAGGTGGTCGTGGGCGACCTCTCCGGCAAGGAGGTGCTGGAGGTGCAGCCCGCGAAGCTGGCCGCCATCGAGGCGTTCTGGGAGACCCGCACCGAGCAGGCCTTCCACATCGCCGCCTGGCCGGACCGGGCGGCGGAGAAGAACCACTTCGAGATCTCCATCCCCAAGGTGGGCAGCTGGATCGTCGCCGGCCGCGCCGACGCCGAGATCAAGGGCCTGAAGTCGTTCCCGCCCGAGGACCGGCCGCCGGTGGCCATCGTCTTCTGGGCGTTCCGGGTCATGGTCGGTCTTGGCCTCGCCATGATCGGCCTGGGCCTGTGGGGCGCCTGGCTGATCTGGAAGGGCGGCGGGCCCGAGCGCCATCCCCTCTTCCTCCGCGCAGCCGTCCTGATGTCCCCCGCCGGCTTCGTGGCGGTGATCGCCGGCTGGATCGTCGCCGAGGTGGGGCGCCAGCCGTGGGTGGTCTACGGCGTGCTCCGCACCCGCGACGCCGTCTCGCCGGTGGGCGCGGGCGAGGTCTCGGCCTCGCTGCTGGCCTTCATGGCCGTCTACGCCGTCGTGTTCAGCGTCGGCGTCCTCTACATCCTGCGGCTGATCGCCGAGGGCCCGAAGCCGGTCCCCGAGCAGGACACCCAGCCGCCGCTGAAGCCGCGCCCGCCTGGCTACGCCCTGGGCGCCGCGCCGGACGATCCCAAGGAGCGGCCATGAGCAACCTCGACCTGCCGCTGATCTGGGCCGGGATCATCGCCCTGGCCGTCCTGATGTACGTGCTGCTCGACGGTTTCGACCTGGGCGTGGGGATCCTCTTCCCGTTCGCGGGCTCACCGCAGGAACGGGACATCATGATGGATTCGGTTGCGCCCATCTGGGACGGCAACGAGACCTGGCTGGTGCTGGGCGGCGGCGGGCTGCTGGCCGCCTTCCCCTTCGCCTACGCCGCCCTGATGCCGGCCCTCTACATCCCCATCCTCCTGATGCTGCTGGCGCTGATCCTGCGCGGCGTGGCTTTCGAGTTCCGCCTGCGGGCCCGGCGCAGAGGCAAGCGGTTCTGGACCGGCGCCTTCGCCGCAGGCTCGATCACGGCGACGGTGGCGCAGGGGTTCGTGCTCGGCGGCTTCATCCAGGGGATCACCCTGAAGGACGGGCGCTTCGCCGGCGGCCGGTTCGACTGGCTGACGCCCTACACCTTGCTGGTCACGGCGGGCCTGCTGGCCGGCTACGCCCTGCTGGGCGCCTGCTGGCTCATCTGGAAAACCGAGGACGAGTTGCACGGCCGCGCCCGGCGGTGGGCCTGGATCGCGGCGGTCGCCACCGGCGCGCTGCTCGCGGTCGTCAGCGTGGCGACCCTGGTGGTCCACCCGCGGGTGGCGCTGCGATGGGGGTTCGAAGGCGGGTCATTCGATCTCGAACGACTCCTTCTGCTATCGCCCATCCCGTTGCTGGGGCTCGCCGGCCTGGCGGTGCTTGGGCTCGGTCTGGCCCGGGGCCGCCACGGCGCACCCTTCCTCGGCGCCTTCCTGGTCTTCCTGTCGGGCTACCTGGGCCTCGCCGTCGGCTTCTTCCCCAACATCGTGCCCTACGACATGAGCTACCAGCAGGCGGCTTCGGCCGACAATGCGCTCGCCTTCATGCTGGTGGGGGTGGCTATCCTGCTGCCCGCGATCCTGGGCTACACCGCCTGGGTCTACTGGGTGTTCCGCGGCAAGGTCTCGGCCGATGCCGGCTATCATTGAGCCGCCGCCGGAACCTGGCGCGCCGCTGGCGCCGCTGTGGAAGCGGCTGGCCTGGTTCTTCGGCCTTGCCGTGGCCGCCTCCCTGGCCACGCTGGCGGCGGCCTACGCCTTGAGGGCGCTGCTGAAATAGGGTCTTAGGGCGCATGGCCCCGCCCCTTTGCCGCCTCTACCTGATCACCCCGCCCCGGCTGGACGACCTGGCCGCCTTCGGCCACGTGCTGGCCCAGGCCCTGGACGGCGGCGACGTGGCCGCCCTGCAGATCCGCCTGAAGGATGCGCCCGACGACGTGGTCGGCGCCGCCTGCGACGTTCTGATGCCCATCGCGCACGCCCGCGACGTGGCGGTGATCCTCAACGACCGGCCGGATCTCGCTGCCCGCTTCGGCTGCGACGGGGTGCATGTGGGCCAGGAAGATGCGTCCTACGGCGAGGCCCGGCGGCTGGTGGGGCGGGACCGCATGGTGGGCGTGACCTGCCACGACAGCCGGCACCTCGCCATGGAGGCGGCCGAGGCCGGCGCCGACTACGTGGCCTTCGGCGCCTTCTTCCCGACCACGACGAAGGAGACGACCGCCCGCCCGGAACCGGAGATCCTGACCATCTGGCAGGAAACCATGGAGACTCCCTGCGTCGCCATCGGCGGGGTCAAGCCGGAGAACGCCCGCGTGCTGGCCGCCGCCGGCGCCGACTTCCTGGCGGTCTCTGCGGGTGTCTGGGGCCACGCGGAAGGCCCCGCCGCGGCGGTGAAGGCCCTGAACGCGGAGATCGCCGCTGGGCTGGCCGAGCGCGCCTTGCCTTAGGAGGGTGGGGCCACTAGGTTCCGCGCCCTCTAATCCCTCCGAGATCTTTCACACCGTGATTTCCCAATCGGCCCTCCTGAAGGTCATGAGCGACGCCGCGCGCAAGGCGGCCCGCGGCCTGAACCGCGACTTCGGCGAGCTCTCCGAGCTGCAGGTGGCCAAGAAGTCCCAGGCCGACTTCGTGTCGGCGGCGGATCTGCGGGCCGAGCAGACGCTGTTCGAGGCTCTGACCAAGGCCCGTCCCGGTTACAGCTTCCTGGGCGAGGAGCGCGGGATGATCGAGGGCACGGACAAGACCCACACCTGGATCGTCGACCCGCTCGACGGCACCACCAACTTCCTGCACGCCATTCCGCACTTCGCCATCAACATCGCCCTGGAGCGCGAGGGCGTGGTGGTTGCGGCCGTGACCTACAATCCGGCGACCAACGAGCTGTTCTGGGCCGAGAAGGGCAAGGGCTGCTTCGTCAACGACAAGCGCCTGCGCGTGGCGGCCCGCCAGCGGCTGGACGAGTCTGTCCTGGCCACGGGCATCCCCTTCCTCGGTCACGGACAACACGCCAGGTTCCTCAAGGAGCTGCACCAGGTCAGCCAGCGGGTGGCGGGCGTCCGCCGCTTCGGCTCCGCGGCCCTGGACCTCGCCTGGGTCGCGGCCGGGCGCTACGACGGCTACTGGGAGCGCGACCTGAAGCCGTGGGATATCGCGGCGGGGATCCTCATGGTCACGGAGGCGGGCGGCAAGGTGACCGACGCCGACGGCGGGGAGGAGATGCTGCAGACGGGCTCCATCTGCTGCGGCAACCTCGACATCCATCCGCTGCTGCTCGACCGCCTGGCCGCCGCGGCCAAGTAGGAAAACCGTCACACGAATGGGTAAGCTGGCGGGCATGAGCCTGACCCGCCGCGCCTTCGCCGCTTCCGCCGCCCTCGTCGCCTCGCCCGCGCTCTCGACGGCCAGGCCGCGGCCGATCGTGATCGCCCATCGCGGCGCCAGCGGCGAACGGCCGGAGCACACCCTCGCCGCCTACCGCCTGGCCGTGGCGCAAGGCGCTGACTTCATCGAGCCGGACCTGGTTCCCACCAAGGACGGCCATCTCGTCGCGCGCCACGAGAACGAGATCTCCGGCACCACGGACGTGGCGAGCCGGCCCGAGTTCGTCGCCCGCAAGGCGACCAAGACGATCGACGGCCAGGCGGTCACCGGCTGGTTCACCGAGGACTTCACCCTGGCCGAGCTGAAGACGCTGCGGGCCCGCGAACGGCTGCCGGCGCTCCGGCCTGCGAGCGCGAAGTTCGACGGCCAGGAGGCGATTCCCACCTTCCAGGAGGTGGTCGACCTCGCCAAGGCCGAGAGCCGCCGGACCGGCCGCACAGTCGGTGTCTATCCGGAGATGAAGCACCCGACCTACTTCCGGACGCTCGGCCTGCCGCTGGAGGAGCGCCTCGCGCGCGCCCTGAAGTCGAACGGCCTCGACAGCCGCACCGCGCCCGTGTTCGTCCAGTGCTTCGAAGTCGAACCGCTGAAGCGCTTCCGTACCCTCTCCAAGGCGCGCCGGGTGATGCTGGTCAGCAACGGCCCGGCCCCGGTGGACGTGAAGAGCGCAGCGGGCCTCAAAGCCATCGCCGCCTTTGCGGACGGCCTCGGGCCGGAGTGGCCGCTGGTCCTGCCCGTCGCGGACGGCGCCCTCGGCCCCGCCACCGGCCTGGTCCGCGCCGCCCACGCGGCGGGCCTCGCCGTGCACCCCTGGACGGTCCGGGCCGAGAACCGCTTCCTGCCCAAGGCGCTGCAACGGGGCGCCAGCCCCGCGGATCACGGCGACGCCACGGCCCTCGTGAAGGCGCTGTACGCCGCCGGGGTGGATGGGGTGTTCAGCGACTTCCCGGGGCTCGCCGTCCAGGCCCGCTAGGCCGCGTCGCCGAACTGCAGGGCCGCCAGACGGGCGTAGAGGCCGCCGCGCGCCACGAGCTCGGCATGGCTGCCCTCCTCGACCACCCGCCCTTCGTCCATCACCACGATCCGGTCGGCCTTGAGCACCGTGGCCAGGCGATGGGCGATCACCACGGTCGTGCGACCCTCCATGGCGCGGTCGAGCGCCTCCTGCACCAGGCGCTCGTTCTCGGCGTCGAGGGCGCTGGTGGCCTCGTCGAGCAGCAGCACGGGCGCTTCGCGGACCAGGGCGCGGGCGATGGCCAGCCGCTGGCGCTGGCCGCCGGACAGGCTGCGGGCGCGCTCGCCCACGGGGGTGTCCAGGCCCTGCGGCAGCGCCTCGAGGAAGCTCTCCGCCTGGGCGGCGCGAACGGCAGCCAGGACCGCCTCCGGAGACGCATCCTCGCGGCCGTAGCGGACGTTGTCGGCGGCCGAGCCGGAGAACAGGGCCGAGTCCTGCGCCACCAGGGCCAGGCGCGCGCGGACGGCGGCGGGCTCCGCGTCCCGCAGGTCCACGCCGTCCAGCACCACCCGGCCCTGCTGCGGATCGTAGAACCTCAACAGCAGGCGGAAGACCGTGCTCTTGCCGGAGCCCGAAGGCCCCACCAGGGCCACCCGCTCGCCGGCGCGGACCTGCAGCGAGAAGCCCTTCAAGGCTGGCAGGTCAGGGCGGCCGGGATAGGCGAAGGTCACGGACTCGAAGGCCACCTCCCCACGCGGCCGGGGCAGCGGGACCGGCCGCGCCGGGGCCGCGATGCCCGGTCGGGCGTCCAGCAGGCCTGCGATCCGCTCCATGGCGCCCGCCGCCTTCTGCACCTCGCCCCAGACCTCGCCCAAGGCGCCCACCGAGCTGCCTGCGGTCACCGCCAGGAAGGCGAACTGGAAGAGCTGGCCCCAGCTCATCTCGCCGCGGAGGCCCGCCCGCACCGCGAGCCAGAAGATGAAGACGATGCCGCCGAAGATCAGGCCGATCACCAGGGCCGTCATCAGCGCTCTGGCCCGCATCCGCACGAGGGAGGTGGCGAAGCTGTCCTCCACCGCAGCCCCGAACCGCTCGGCGGCGGTCCGCTCGCGGCCGAAGGCCTGCACCGTCTCCAGCGCGTCCAGGCTTTCGCCGGCGAAGCCGATGGCGGCGGCGAACTTGTCCTGGGTCGAGGTGGTCAGCTTGCGCACCCGACGGCCGAACAGGAACAGCGGCGCCAGGACCACCGGGAAGACCAGCAGCACCAGGCCGGTCAGTTGCGGGCTAACCACCACCAGGAGGACCAGCGCCCCCACGAGCGTCAGCAGGTTGCGCAGGGCGAAGGAGATCGACGTGCCGAGCAGGCTCTCCACGATCTGGATGTCCGTGGTCAGCCGCGACAGCACCTCGCCGGTGCGGGTCTGGAGGAAGAAGGCGGGATCGAGGGTGAGGATGTGGCCGTAGACCGCCTTGCGCAGGTCGGCGACCACCCGCTCCCCGAGCTTGGTGACGAAGAAGTAGCGAAGCGCGCTCCCGAGCGCCAAGGCGACGGCGACCGCGCCCAGCAGCAGGAACCAGGGGGTCACCGACGCCGGGGTCGGCGTCCGAGCCGTCAGGTGATCGATCAGCAGCCGCAGGGCGCCGGAAATGCCCAGGGTCGTCGCCGCGGTGAACACGAGAAAGACGCCGGCCAGGAGGGCGTCGGGCAGGTGCGCCTGGACGAAGGGCAGCAGCCGCCTGAGCGCTCGAACGTCGCGGCTCTTCGGCCGCTTGTCGCTCTCCGTCGCGAGGCTCTGGACCAGTTCGGCGCCGACGCTGGGCCGGCCCTCGACCGGGGCCTCGGACGTCTCACCGCTCATACGCGCTCACACCTTGCAATCGGCCCGGGCTTTCGGGTATACGCCCGGCTTCGTTTTCGAGGCCGCCTTCGCGGGCGGCCTGTTCACTTTGGCCGCTCCTTTACGTCAGGCGCCCGCGCGATGAAACAAGACATCCACCCCGACTACCACTTCGTCACCGTGGTGATGACGGACGGCACGACCTACCAGACCCGTTCGACCTACGGGAAGGAAGGCGCGACGCTGAACCTCGACATCGACCCGAAGACCCACCCGGCGTGGACCGGCGGCGGTCACCAGATGCTCGACCGCGGCGGCCGCGTGTCGCGCTTCAACGCCAAGTTCGGCGCCTTCACCCGCAAGTAGCCGACGGCGGACCGTCCCAGCACAGGCCGGGATCCAGGTTGCAGAAACAGGAACGCCGCGGAGGTCCCCCTCCGCGGCGTTTTGTTTTGGGACAGCGCCGGCGCCTAGAAGGCGCCGAGGGCGGTCTTCAGCCGGTCAAGCTGCGAGAGCACAGGGTGCGGCGCGGGGTCGCTGGGCGCCTCCACGTACATCCGCCGGTCCAGGTGGCGGACCCGCTCGTAGAGGCGTTCCGAGCGGTCGAGCAGCACCAGCAGGCCAGCCGGAAGGTCGTCGCTGGCCACGTCCTCGCCGCCCCGGCAGACGTCCTCGGCCGCCAGGCGATAGCGGTCCTCGCAGGCTGCATCCGCCGCCATGTCGCCCTCGCGCACGGCGCGCTGGACCAGCAGCCACGAGGCCACCTGCATGAGGCGGGTGGTCAGCCGCATGCTTTCCGACGCGTAGGCCAGGGCTGCGTTACGCGACAGCAGCTTGGATTCCTGCCGCCCCGGACCGTCCAGATAGGTGGCGGTCTCCTCGACCAGGTCCATGCCTTCCTGGAAGGTGCGCTCGAACAGCTCGGAGCGCGCAAAGTCCTGGATGACGTCTGCGCGCCAGGGGGCGGTGGTCGCGTTCATCAGTCTCTTATCGCCCTCAGCTTTCCTGCCGCAGGACTCCTCCCGCAGCGCCGCGGCTGACGTGCAACCGCTATGCCAGACGTCCTACCGCAGAAGCGCCTCAAGCGGGACGCGACGAAAAGAGCGCATCCGCCGCCTCGCGGCCCGCCCGCTTGCGGTCGATGAAGGCCCGCGTGCGGGCGATCTCGGCCTGGAGGATCTCGATGCGTTCCTCGAGTTCCGCCGTTCCGTACAGGTCGAGGTCTTCCCGGACCGCCTCGGCGAGCCGCTGGCCGCGGCCGATCCGCACTTCCGCCGGTTCTTCCATGTCTTTCGCGAGCCTCCTTTGCCGGCCCCCGCTCGGGCGCTATCCAAACGTGCGTAGCGTACGCGCGCAAGACCGGCGGAGACAAACCCATGTCACAATCGAACGGCGAGACCATGACCGCCATCGCGGTGGAGGGCGGCAAGGGTCCAGCCGCGGCGCTTCGGCCGGTCGAGATCCCCCGCCCCTCGCCCGGCCCGGGCCAGGTCCTGATCCGCGTGCGCGCCGCCGGCGTGAACCGGCCCGACATCATTCAGCGCCTGGGCGCCTATCCGCCGCCGCCCGGCGCGCCCGATACGCTCGGGCTGGAGGTTGCGGGGGAAGTGGTCGCCCCATCCGGACGCTGGAAGGCGGGAGACCGGGTCTGCGCCCTGCTGGGCGGGGGCGGATATGCCGAGTACGCGGTCGTCGACGCCCGGCATGCCTTGCCTATCCCGGGCAGCGTGGACGACGTTCAGGCGGCGGGCCTGCCGGAGACGGTGTTCACCGTCTACGCCAATGTTTTTGAACACGGGGGCCTGAAGCCGGGCGAGACCCTGATGGTGCACGGCGCGACGTCCGGGATCGGCGTCACCGCCATCCAGATGGGCAAGGCGGCCGGCGCCAAGGTGATCGCCACCGCCCGCGGCGCCGAGAAGGCGGCGCGGGCGCTGGAACTCGGCGCAGACGTCGCCGTCGACGCCACCGCGGAGGACTTCGCCGCGGTCGCCAAGCGTGAGGGCGGCGCCGACGTGATCCTCGACATGGTGGGCGGCGACTATTTCGCGAAGGATCTGGACGCCCTGCGCACCGGCGGCCGCATCGTCTTCATCGCCAGCCAGGGCGGCGGCGAGGTGAGCCTGCCGATCTTCCGGCTGATGCAGAAGCGCGCGGTGGTCACCGGCTCCACCCTGCGGCCCCGCGACCCGGACGAAAAGGCGCGGCTCGCCGCCGAGGTTGAGCGGGTGGTCTGGCCATGGATCGCGGCTGGCGACGTTCGCCCGCCCGTCGACCGCACGTTTCCGCTCACGGAAGCGGCCGCGGCGCACGCTTATCTCGAAGGCGGCGCCCACGTCGGCAAGATCGTCCTGACCGTCCCCTAGCGCCCGCGGACATACCGTCCTCCTGAATCCACCTCCCGAGACGCTCCGCCCGCGAAATCATTCGAAGAGCGGGTACGAAAAAAAGGCGAGAACGTGTTGACGCTGGCGTTGCACTGCAGCAACGTCATGTCCGAGCGCAGTCAATAGCGCCTGTTCACAGTCTCTCCGGGGGAGGATTTCCATGCGACTGAAACGCCACCTGCTGGCGGCGAGCGCGCTTGCGAGCGCGTCGTTCCTGGCCACCGCGGCTTACGCCCAGGACACCAACGTCATCGAGGAACTGGTCGTCACGGCCGAAAAGCGCGAGCAGTCGCTGCAGGACGTGCCGGTCGCCGTCACCGCCTTCACCGACGAACGCCGCGAAGTGCTCGGCCTGTCCACCGCCCAGGACCTGACCAACTTCACGCCGGGCCTGAACTACAACACCGGCAACGACCGGATGACCATGCGCGGCATCGGCCGCCTGACCAACAACCGCTCCTCGGAAGGGGGCGTGGCGCTCTACAACGACAGCCTCTACACCTCGTCGGTTTACTCCTTCGCCAAGTCGTCGCTGTTCGTGGACCGCACCGAGATCCTGCGCGGCCCGCAGGGCACGCTCTACGGCCGCAACGCTATCGGCGGGGCGATGAACGTCATTTCCAAGCGGCCGACCAACGACTTCTACGCCGAGGTGCGCGGCACCGTCGCCAACTACGACCGGCAGACGCTTGAGGCCGCCACCTCCGGGCCGATCTTCGGCGACAACCTGCGCTTCCGCGTGGCCGGCTCGTACGACAACCAGCACAAGGGCTACTACACCAACGTCGCGGGCGGCCCCTCGGAAGGAAACCGGGGCGAGGTTTGGTTCGCGGAAGTCCAGCTGGACGGCCAGATCACTGACCGGCTCGACTGGTGGGTGAAGCACGAGATGTCGCGCACCGCCGCGCTCGGCCGCGGCGCCGGCGGCCGCCAGGGCATCACGGTGGGCGTCCCGAACATCTCGACGGCGCTGCAGCCCGGCACCACGCCCGGCTCGACCATCGCCAACTTCAACCGCACCCGGCCTCTGGCCTCGGCGGACTGCGACGACTGCTTCGAGTCCGATACGCCGAACACCATCAAGATCGACAGCCAGAACATCACCGCCCAGGTGAGCTTCCATGCGGACAACTTTGATGTCCGCTACATCGGCGGCCGCACCTGGTACCACTACCGGCTCCAGACCGACGTGGACGGCACCGCCAACAGCACCCCGCTGCGCTTCTTCCCGCCGTGCGCGGCCGGCCAGACCACGGGCTGCACCCCGGGCGCGCCCGGCGGCCCGGCCGGAACGGCCACCCAGGTCATCCCGACCGCCGGCGCCACCATCTACCCGAGGCTCTACAACCTCTACGACGAAGAGCCCCTCTGGTTCTCGAACGAGATCAACTTCGCCTCGACCCACGACGGTCCGGTGCAGTGGCTCGCCGGCCTCTACCAGTTCCGGGAGGAGGCCAACTACACCCCGACCGACGCGCGCGTCGCCGATGACCCGCGCCTCGAAACCCCGGCGACCACCGCCGGCGCCCGGGCGGCGGCCAACCCGACCCGCCTCTACGCCACGGCGACGTCGAAGACCCGCAGCGAGTCCTACGCCATGTTCGGCCAGGTGGACTGGAGCTTCGCCGAGCAGTTCATCCTGCACGTCGGCGCCCGCTACACCTGGGACAAGAAGACGGCGGTCGAGGGCGCGCGCCTGATCTGCTACTTCAGCGCCACCTGCTCGGTGCCGGCGGTGCTCCGCAACTTCCCGGTGATCGACATCACCAGCTCGTCGGTCGGCACCGCCGTCGGGGTGGGCTCGGTGAACCCCGCCACCGGCCAGTATACGGACCGTTCGCAGATCACCCCGGTCGTCCTTGACCCGAACGGCTTCCGCTACCGCACCCTGCAGAACAAGTGGGAAGGCGAAGGCGCCACCCTCGGCCTGGACTGGAAGCCGGACGCCGACACCCTGGTCTACGGCAAGTACACCCGCGGCTATAAGGCTGGGGGCTTCAACTCCGCCACCACGACCCTGTCGGCCTCGGTGACCACCAAGAAGGAAGTGATCGACGCTTTCGAGATCGGCGCCAAGAAGACCTTCATGGGCAACCTGCAGGTCAACGCCTCGGCGTTCCTCTATGACTACCAGGACATCCAGGCGGTCATCCAACGCTACGACGAGTTCCTGCGCGCCAACGTGTCGGAATACACGAACCTGCCGAAGGCCACGATCAAGGGCTTCGAGCTGGAAACCATCTGGCAGCCGATCAACAACCTTCAGATCAACGCCAACTACAGCTACCTCGACGGCGAGGTGAAGGAAGGCTGCTGCTTCGTGGATCCCGAGGATCCGATGGGCGGCGCCCCCGGCGCCACGCCGGTCGCGTCCACGCGGACCGCAACCACGGTCGGCCAGGACCTCAAGGGTCAGAAGCTGAGCGGCTCCACCCCGCATCGCGTGGCGGTGAACGTCAACTACACCTACGACATCGGCGACCTGGGCAGCCTCACCGGCTCGCTGAATTACAGCTGGCGCGACGACACCTACTTCTCGGTGTTCAACCGCGACTACAACAAGGGCAAGGCCTACGAGCAGATCGACGCCCGCCTGCTGTTCAACGACGCGGACGATCGCTTCACGGTGATCGGCTTCGTCCGCAACCTGACCGACGTGAAGGGCCAGGTCGTGGTGGGCGGCACCCGCCTCACCAATCCGGGCCCGAACTTCGGCCGCGTGAACAAGAACCTGTCGTTCATCGCGCCGCGGACCTACGGCGTGGAGATGCAGTACCGCTTCTAGAGACTGGGACGGATACCCTCTCCTTCGGGCGCGCCTCTGGGCGCGCCCTTTTCTTTTCCGCGTATGTCAGGGCTGAAAGCCCTTAGCCGTTGACGCTCCGGCAAGCCGACCCCACCGTGGAGCCATTGCAGGGCCGCCAACAGAGCCGCCCACTGGGAATTTGCCGCGCCATCCGCGGCGGGAGGAAACCGATGACCGCAACCGCGAGCGCCGCGGAAGGGCGGCGGCTTGGCCTGGGGACCAAGCTCACCTACGCCGTCGGCGCAGCCGCCACCAACCTGAAGGTCCGCGCGCTCTCGACCTTCCTGGTGATCTTCTACAACCAGGTGGTCGGGCTCTCGCCGAAGACCGTCGGCGCCATCCTGATGATCGCCCTGGTGGTGGACGCGGTGCTGGACCCGATCGTCGGCCAGATCTCCGACAACTTCCGCTCACGCTGGGGCCGACGGCACCCGTTCATGCTGGCCTCGGCCCTGCCCTATGCGGTGGCCTTCTTCGCCCTTTGGAACCCGCCCTCCGGCTGGGACGAAGGGGCGCTGGCGGTCTACCTGGCGGTCTGCGTGATCGCCGTGCGGGTGTTCGACACCTTCTTCGAACTGCCGCACCAGGCGCTCGCGCCCGAGCTGGCCCGCGGCTACGACGAGCGCACCAACCTGCTCTCCATGCGCCACTTCTTCATGGTGGCCGGAGGCCTCGGCATGACCGTGCTGGCCTACCAGGTGTTCCTCAGGGAGCGGCCGGACGGCACCGGCGGCGTGCTGGCCCGCGACGGATACCTGGCCTACTCGGCGACCGGCGCCCTGATCATCCTGGCGACCATCCTGATCTCGACCCTTGGCACCCTGCGCTGCGTGCCGCACCTCCACCAGGCGCCGGTACGGCGGATCACCATCGGCGCCATGCTCCGGGAGATGGGCGCCACCCTCAACAACCGGGCCTTCATCGTCTCGACGGTGGCCGCCCTGCTGATCGCGGTGGCGGTCGGCGCCCGCAACGGCCTCGAGATCTACTTCGGCCTCTACTTCTGGCAGCTGACCCAAGGCCAGCTCGCCACGCTGGCCACCACCAGCGTGATCGGCGGCTTCCTCGGCGTCTTCCTGGCCCCGGTGGTCGGCCGCACCATGGGCAAGAAGTGGGGTGTCATCGCGGTGTTCGGCTCCGCCGTGCTGGTGCACGTCACGCCGGTGTCGCTGCGCCTGCTCGGCCTCGCCCCGGCCAACGGCACGCCCGAGCTGCTGGCCCTGCTCTACGGCGAGGAGATCATCAATGCGACACTGGCGGCCGCCACCGGGGTGCTGCTGTTCGCCATCCTGGCCGACGTGGTGGAGGACGCGGAGGTGAAGACCGGCCGCCGCTCCGAAGGCCTGCTGATGTCGGCGCAGAACCTGTTCCGCAAGGCGATCTCCGGCCTGGGCGTGTTCATCGCCACGGGCGTCCTGACCTTCATCGATTTCCCGGAGAAGGCGGAACGCACGCAGGTGGCGCCGGAGACTCTGCGCAGCCTGGGGCTCGCCTATATCCCGACGCTCCTCGTGCTCTACGGCACGGCGATCCTGTGCCTCCTGGCCTACAACATCGGCCGGCATCGCCACGAGGAGAACCTGCGCAAGCTGGACGCCATGCGCGCCGCCGAGGCGCTGCCGGCCGACGCGCCGGACTCGCCCGCCGCGACGCCGGACGCCCCCTTGCCGGTGAAGCCTTGACCCCACGGCAAATTGACGGTCCCGCCCGCCGCGCCCACCGTGAGCCGCAGGAAGCCGAACGGCTCGGCGGAGGAGGGGCGTAGGGTGACGAAGCCGATCGCACGGCGCCTGAGCCTGCCGACGCAGCTGTTCTACGGCTCGGGGACCGTGGCCTTCGGCGTGAAGGACAACGGCTTCAACTACTTCCTGCTGATCTTCTACAACCAGGTCATGGGGCTGCCGGCCCAGACCGTCGGGCTGGCGATCATGATCGCGCTGGTGGTCGACGCCTTCATCGACCCGATCGTCGGCCAGGTCTCCGACAACTGGCGCTCACGCTGGGGGCGGCGGCACCCGTTCATGTACGCCGCGGCGCTTCCGGTGGCGGTGAGCTACCTGCTGATCTGGAACCCGCCGGCGGGCTGGGGCCACGACGCGCTCTTCCTCTATCTGATCGTCACGGCGATCCTCATCCGCAGCTTCATCACCTGCTACGAGATCCCGTCCCAGGCGCTGGCCGCGGAGCTGACCGCCGACTACGACGAACGCACGCGCCTGCTCAGCTGGCGGATGCTGTTCTCCTGGATCGGCGGCCTCGTCATCTATTTCGCGGCCTGGACCGTCTTCCTGCGCCCGACCCCTGAGCACCCGGTGGGCCAGCTCAATCCGGACGGCTACCACACCTATGGCATGGTCGCGGCCGCCATCATGGCGGCGGCCATCCTGGTCTCCTCCCTGGGCACGCACCGCGAGATCCCGCGCCTGCACAGCGCGCCCCACCGGGAGCTCACCCTCGGCCAGCTGGTCCGCGAGATGTTCGGCACCCTGGCCAACCGTTCGTTCCTGGCCCTGCTCGGCGCCTACCTGTTCTTCTCCATGGCGGTGGGGCTGATCTTCTCGATCGCCACCTACATGTCGACCTACTTCTGGGAGTTCTCCGCCAGGCAGATCGGCTTCTTCGCATTCTCGAGCCTGATCGCGGCCGTCCTGGCGGCGATCCTGGCGCCCGCCGTGTCGCGGCGCTTCAACAAGCGGCCCTCGGCCATCGCCCTGATCATCGCCTCCCTGCTGGTCGGCGGCACGCCGATCACCCTGCGGCTGCTGGGGGTGCTGCCGGGCAACGACTGGCCGGCCCTCTACCCGCTGATCTTCGTGCAGAACATCCTCTCCACCGCCCTGGGAACGGCCGGCGCCATCCTGATGAACTCGATGATTGCCGACGTGGTGGAGGATTCCGAGCTGCGCACCGGGCGCCGCCAGGAGGGCCTGTTCTTCGCGGCCGCAGCCTTCGTGCAGAAGGCGGTGAGCGGCATCGGCATCTTCGCCGCCGGCCTGCTGCTCGGGCTGGCCAAGTTCCCGCAGGGGGCCCAGCCCGGCGCCGTCCCGCAGGAGATCCTGCACAGACTCGGGACGATCTACGTGCCGGTCATGGCGGCGCTGTACGTGATCGCCCTGACCTTCCTGGCCGGGTATCGGATCAGCCGGCGCAGCCACGAGGAATCCCTGGCGAAACTTGCCGCCGCCACCGAGCTCGCAGAGGTGGGGGAGCCGGCCGCCTCCAGCGCCAAACTCACCTAGGCACAGCAGGCGCGCCGGCGCGACGGCGGACCCTATTTGCCGAAGATCCCCATCAGCAGGGGCCGGGCGAACACGGCCGGCGCCGCCTTCTGGCTGACGCCCGGCACCCAGTAGCCCAGCTCCGCGCCGGCGTTCAGGGTGGCGTTCAGCATCTGGGCGGCGATGAACGGGTCCACCGGCCGGACCGAGCCCTCGGCGATCCCGTCCGAGATCATCGAGGCGAAGCGGTCCGAAACCCGGTTCGAGTGCTGCACCATCTCGCGCCGGATGGGTTCTGGAAGGGCGGTGAGCGCGGCGATGCGCAGCAGCGGCCCGTGCTCGGAGAGCTGGAACTCGGCGAGCGCCGCCGCCGCGCTGGAGAGCCGCGTCCACTGGTCGCCTGGCAGCGCCATGGCCAACCGCTGGACCCGGGTCATCACTTCGAAGGTGCGCTCGAAGCAGGCGACCACCAGGTCGTCCTTGGCGTCGTTGTGATGGTAGAAGCTGCCCTTGGTGACGTTGAGCTCGGCCGAGATCTTGTCGACCGAAGCGCCCTTGTAGCCCCGCGAGTTGATCAGCCGGGTGGCCGCCAGCAGGAAGGTCTCACGGCTCATCTCCTGCCGGTCGCGCGGGGCGAGCTCCGAAACCGGGATCGGCGTCGGGCCCCAGCCCGAGGTTCCTCCCGCCAGGCCGTTCACCAGGATGTCGTACATCCGGTCGCGGACGCGGCCGTAGTCCTCCGCGTCGTACTTGCCGATCCAGCCGGGGGCCCAGAGCAGCTGCTCGAGCAGCATGTGGGCGCGGGCCGAGCGCCGGCCGCGGGTCAGCCACTCGAGGTCGGGGGTCTCGAAGATCTCGCGCAGCTTGCGCCACATCCGGCCATAGGCCTTGCGGACCTCGCTGCGGCGGGGCTCGTTCAGGGCGCGGACGTCCGACAGGACCGGCAGGGGCGGCGCCTCGCCCACGGCCGTCATGTGCAGGCGGTCCAGGTGCAGGGTCAGCAGCTTCTTGAGCCGCGCCTCGCGGGTGGGCTCGGTGAGCGCCTGCTCGATCATCCACTGCAGGGCCTCGATGCCCCGCATCAGGCAGGCGGCGGCGAGGTCGTCCTTGCGCTTGAAGTAGTAGGTGACGCTGGTGGTCGACAGGTCGACCGCTGCGGCCGCGACGCCCAGCGTCAGCCCCTTCACACCCTTGCGGTTCAAGATCTCCGTGGCCGCGTCGAGGATCGCCTCGCGCTTGCGTTCGAAACGGTCGGTCGCGCGGGCCGCGCTACGCTGAACCATGGGCTCTCCCTGCTAGGCCGCTATTTTGCGCACGTGAAACACGGGCGCGCCAGGGGGTACGCAGCGTCAGGTCGAGGCGAACGGGTAGGGCGTGATCGACTTGGTGAAGTCGTCGACCGTCAGCGTCCGGCTGATCGGCTCGGCGGCGCGCTGCGGGCAGGCGGGCCGCTCGCAGATCCGGCAGGCCGGCCCGATGCCCGTGGCGACCGGATCGCGCAGGTCCAGGCCGCGGGAATAGACCAGCCGTTCCGCATATTTGAGCTCGCAGCCCATGCCGATGGCGAGGTCGGACTCGTCGGAGGCGAAGGGCCGGGCCACGCGCGCCACGGTGCGGGCGATGGTGAAGTAGCGCTGGCCGTCCGGCGTCTCGATGATCTGGGTGATGATCCGCCCGGGCGTCCGGAAGCTGGAGTGAATGTTCCAGCGCGGGCAGGCGCCGCCGAAGCGCGAAAAGGGGAAGGCGGAGCCGGCGAACCGCTTGGAAATGTTCCCGGCGCTGTCCACCCGCACCATGAAGAAGGGGACGCCGCGCTGACCGGGCCGCGCCAGCGTGGTCAGCCGGTGGCAGGCCTGCTCGAACGAGACGCCGAAGCGGGCGCGCACCAGCTCGATGTCGTAGCCGGTGCGCTCGGCGGCCTCGGAGAAGGCGCCGTAAGGCATCAGGACCGCCGCGGCGAGATAGTTGGCCAGGCTGACCTTCAGCAGGTTGCGGGTCGGCCGGTCCGGCGGGCCCGCGCGGTCGGCGAGGCTCTCCAGCAGGTCCCGGTGCTCCAGCAGGGCGAGCTGGTAGGCGAGGCTGAAGTTGCGGCCGGCGCCGGTCAGCACCTCCGAGAGGAACAGCCGCTTCCTGTGGTGGTCGAAGCGCCGGACGCTCTCCGGCAGCACCTCCACGGGCACCACGCGGACCTGCACGCCGAAGCGCTTGAAGAGCCGCTCGCGGGCCGCGCCGGGGAAGTCCTGGGCTTCGGCCTTCAGCTCGCCTGAGAGGGCGTCGGCGGCGTCCTCCAGGTCGGCGAAATAGTTCTTCTGGGCCTGGATGTAGTCGCGCACCCAGTCGGACGGGGTGACCACCGGCTGAACGAGAGTGCCGTCCTCGGGCCGGCCGACGCCGCCCAGGTCGGCCATGCGCCGCTGGTCCAGGTAGGCCCGGTAGAGGCGCACGATGGCTTCAGACACGCCGGGCGCGCTGTCGGCCACCTCGGCGATCTCGTGCCGGGCGACCGAGAGGTCGCGGAACATCTGGTCCGAGAAGACTTCGCTCAGGCCGGTGGCGCTGGCGCTCTCGGGATCCGACGACAGGGTCTTCAGGTCGAGGTCATAAGCCTCCGCCAGGCGCAGCAGCACCTGGGCGGTCACCGGCCGCTGGTTGCGCTCCAGGAGGTTCAGGTAGCTCGGCGAGACGCCCAGGTCCTCGGCCATCCGGGTCTGGGTCAGCCCAAGCTCCCGCCGAAGGCGCTTCATGCGCGCGCCCAGGAATAGCTTTCGGTCGGTGGAGGGCAGCGCCATGCCTGTGTGTTTGTCACAGATTTACAAGATCGACAAGGATCGGCTGTGACAAGCACGCCTTCTGACCCAACGGCTCCGCTTCGCCCCTTAGATTTCAAGCGTTAAGTGGCGTGAACGCTTGTCACAGCAGGCACTGTCAATCGGAAGAGGCACATGGCGTACCAGGACCACATCATCGAGATGAGCCAGCTCGTCCAGTCGAAGAACGGCGCGTGGGACGGGATCGATCCTGAGGCCGTGGCCCGCATGCGCCTGCAGAACCGGTTCAAGACCGGTCTGGAGATCGCCAAGTACACGGCCGACATCATGCGCAAGGACATGGCGGCCTACGACGCCGATCCTTCGCAGTACACCCAGTCGCTGGGCTGCTGGCACGGCTTCGTCGCCCAGCAGAAGATGATCGCGGTGAAGCGCCACTTCGGCTCCACCAAGCGCCGCTACATCTACCTGTCGGGCTGGATGATCGCCGCCCTGCGCTCGGAGTTCGGCCCGCTGCCGGATCAGTCGATGCACGAGAAGACCTCGGTGCCGGCGCTGATCGAAGAGATCTACACCTTCCTGAAGCAGGCCGACGCCCGTGAGCTCGGCGGCCTGTTCCGCGACCTCGACGCCGCCCGCAAGGCGGGCGACGCGGCGAAGGAGCAGCAGATCCAGGACAAGATCGACAACTTCGAGACCCACGTGGTCCCGATCATCGCCGACATCGACGCGGGCTTCGGCAACGCGGAGGCCACCTACCTGCTGGCCAAGAAGATGATCGAGGCGGGCGCCTGCGCCATCCAGATCGAGAACCAGGTCTCCGACGAGAAGCAGTGCGGCCACCAGGACGGCAAGGTCACCGTTCCGCACGAGGACTTCATTCAGAAGCTGCGCGCCGTCCGCTACGCCTTCCTGGAAATGGGCGTCGACAACGGCGTCATCGTCGCCCGCACCGACAGCCTGGGCGCGGGCCTGACCAAGCAGATCGCCTTCTCCAAGGAGCCGGGCGACCTCGGCGACCAGTACAACAGCTTCCTCGACTGCGAGGAGATCGACGTCAGCCAGGTCGGCAATGGCGACGTGGTGATCACCCGCAACGGCAAGCTGCTGCGCCCGAAGCGCCTGCCGTCCAACCTGTTCCAGTTCCGCGCCGGCACCGGCGAGGACCGCTGCGTCCTCGACTGCATCACCTCGCTGCAGAACGGCGCTGACCTGCTGTGGATCGAGACCGAGAAGCCGCACGTGGAGCAGATCGCCGGCATGGTCGACCGCATCCGCGAGGTCTTCCCGAACGCCAAGCTCGCCTACAACAACAGCCCGTCCTTCAACTGGACCCTGAAGTTCCGCGAGCAGGTCTTCGAGGCCTGGGAGAAGGAAGGCAAGGACGTGTCGGCCTACGACAAGGCCAAGCTCATGAGCGCCGATTACGACGAGAGCCCGCTCGGGATCGAGGCGGATCAGCGGATCCGCAGCTTCCAGGCGGACGGCGCCAAGCGGGCCGGCATCTTCCACCACCTGATCACCCTGCCGACCTACCACACCGCAGCCCTGTCCACGGACAACCTGGCCAAGGAGTACTTCGGCGAGGCGGGCATGCTGGGCTACGTCCTGGGCGTCCAGCGGCAGGAGATCCGCAAGGGCCTGCCGGCGGTGAAGCACCAGAACATGTCCGGCTCGGACATCGGCGACGACCACAAGGAATACTTCGCGGGCGAAGCGGCCCTGAAGGCCGGCGGCGTCCACAACACGATGAACCAGTTCGCCAACGTCTAAGCGAGATCGCGGCGGCCGGGCTCCGGCCGCCGCCCCTCGACCTCTGAAAGCCCCCCGCCGCGTTTCTCTCCGTGACCCTTGGCGGGGGGTTGTTTTTCGCGAAGGCCCCGCCGGGGCCGAGCGCCTGATTTCCGGCCCCCAGCCCCCTCTCTGGAGCCCCCCATGTCCGTCGATGTCGCCGCCCGCCCCGCCGTCCAGTTGACGGGCCCTGTTGAAGGCCGCGCCGCCGAGGTGCTGACCCCCGAGGCCCTGGCGTTCCTGGCCGAGCTGCACCGCCGCTTCAACGACCGCCGCCTCGAACTGCTGGCGCTCCGCGAAGAGCGTCAGACCCGCTTCGACAGCGGCCTGAAGCCCGACTTCCTGCCCGAGACCAAGGCGGTCCGCGACGGCGACTGGAAGGTCGCTCCGATCCCCGCCGACCTGCAGGACCGGCGCGTGGAGATCACCGGCCCGGTCGACCGCAAGATGATCATCAACGCGCTGAACTCCGGCGCGCGCGTGTTCATGGCCGACTTCGAGGACGCCTCCTCGCCCACCTGGCAGAACATGCTGGACGGCCAGGTGAACCTGAAGGACCGCTGGGCCGGCAAGCTCGGCTTCACCGACGCCGCCACAGGCAAGAGCTACGCCCTCAAGGAGCAGGTCGCCACCCTGATCGTTCGCCCGCGCGGCTGGCACCTGCCCGAGGCCCACGCCCTGGTGGACGGCGAGGAGATGAGCGGCTCGCTCTTCGACTTCGGCCTCTACTTCTTCCACAACGCCCAGGCCACGCTGGCCCAGGGGACCGGCCCCTACTTCTACCTGCCGAAGATGGAGAGCCACCTCGAGGCCCGGCTCTGGAACGAGGTGTTCGTCTACGCCCAGAAGGCCGTGGGCGTGCCCAACGGGACCATCAAGGCCACGGTCCTGATCGAGACCCTGCCGGCCGCCTTTGAGATGGACGAGATCCTCTACGAACTGCGCGACCACATGGCCGGCCTGAACTGCGGCCGCTGGGACTACATCTTCTCGTTCATCAAGCGCCTGAAGGCCCAGCCCGACGCCCTTACCCCCGACCGGTCGGTCATGACCATGGGCAGCGCCTTCCTCAACGCCTACTCGCTGAAGCTCATCCAGACCTGCCACCGCCGGGGCGCCTTCGCCATGGGCGGCATGGCGGCGCAGATCCCGGTGAAGGGCGACCCGGCCGCCAACGAGGCCGCCTTCGCCAAGGTCCGCGCTGACAAGGAGCGCGAGGCGGGCAACGGCCACGACGGCACCTGGGTCGCCCACCCGGACCTCGTGCCGGTGGCCATGGAGGTGTTCGACCGGGTGATGCCGACGGCGAACCAGCTCGGCAAGCTGCGCGAGGACGTCACCGTCACCCGCGAGGACCTGCTGCAGGTCCACGCCGGCGAGCGCACGGAACACGGCCTGCGCGAGAACATCCGCGTCGGCGTGCAGTACATCGAGGCCTGGCTGCGCGGTAAGGGCGCGGTGCCGCTCTACAACCTGATGGAAGACGCCGCGACCGCCGAGATCAGCCGCGCCCAGATCTGGCAGTGGATCCGCCACAAGGCGACGCTCGGCGACGGCCGCGAGGTCACCCCCGAGCTGTTCCGCCAGCTGCTGGACGAGGAGATGGCGGCGCTGCGCCAGACCCTGCCGGCCGGCGCCTTCGACGGCGGCCGCTTCGCCGAGGCCGTGAAGATCTTCACCGACATGAGCCTGTCGGACTCCTTCGAGGAGTTCCTGACCCTGCCGGCCTACCGGGCTCTGTAAGCGGCCCGCCCGTCGTCGAGGGGAGGACGGGCGGATCGCTTGCGAGAAGGGGTGGGGAGCCGTCGCCGCTCCCCACCCCGTTTTGCGTTTTGAGCTGCCGGTTTGTGCTGAAGGTCGAACCCGCCCGAGCCCTCGGGTGTTGGTCGCCCTCAGTTTCACAAGGAAGGCGACTGGCATGGCTCTTCTCGACCAGATCCTCGGCGGCGCGATGCGTGGCAGCATGGGGGGCGGCGGCTTCGGCGGCGGCGGCTTCGGTGGCGGCGGCTTCGGTGGTGGCCTCGGCGGCGGCGGCCTCGGCGGCATGCTCGGCGGAGCCATGGGGGGCGGCGGACGCCGGCCCGGCATGGGCCAGACCGTGGCGGCAGGCGTGATCCTGGCGCTGCTGGTCAAGGCGGCCAGGCAGCAGGCGGCGCGGAACGCGGAGCCGCGCACCTTCGACCCCAACCAGCAGGGCCACGGCATGCCCCAGACGCAGGCCACCGGCGGCGGCCTGGGCGGCATGCTCGGCGGCATGGGCGGCGGCGGGCTCGGCGCCATCCTGGGCGGCCTGGGCGGCGCGGGCGCGCTTGGCGGGCTCATCCGCCAGATGCAGCAGAAGGGCTATGGCCAGCACGCCCAGTCGTGGGTCGGCACGGGCCATAACGAGCCGATCCAGCCGCAGGCCCTGGCCGATGCGCTGGGCGACGACACCCTGGAGGACCTGCAGCAGCAGACCGGCCTGCCCCGCGAGCAGCTGCTCTCCGAGCTCTCGCGGGAGCTGCCCGATGCGGTGAACCAGATCACCCCGGACGGCCGCCTGCCCGAGACCGACGACGACCTGCACCGGGTGACCGGCGTCAGCGGCTGATCGCCGACGCCGGAGGAGGCGGGCTGGGCGCTACTTGCGCGTCCAGCCGCCGCCCACGGGCTTGTAGTACTCGCCCGGCTTGAGCCGGCCCTGCACCACCTGGGTGTAGGCCGAGGCGCCGGCGGCGGCCGGCGTCGTGCCGGTGCGCTCGGCGGCCTCGCGGTAGACCTGGGCGCGGCCGGCGTTGATCTCGGCGACCGCCTGGCGGATCGCCGGGTCGGCGGGCTCGGTCACGAAGCCGAGGAAGCCGTCGGCCTGCTCGCCGACCACGCCCGCGGCCTTGGCCCGGTCCACGGTCGCCTTCGCCTGGGCGGACTGCGCCGCCGCGGCCTGGGGGAGGACCAGGGCGGCCATGACGGCCGCGCCGATCCCGATGAGTTCACGTCCCTGCATGGTTCTCCAATCCCCCTTCGTCAGAAGAGGTTCGGGTTCTTCTGGATCAAGGCCTTGACCTCCTCGTCCAGACGCAAGCGGACGTCGGCGTCCAGCTTGGCGTAGATGGTGATGGGCTCGACCTGCACCTTCACGGTGGGCGTGCAGGCGGCGGCGCCGAGGCCCGCGAGGGCCAGCGCCCCTGCGGCGGCGGCCAGCGATCGCGTCTTTCCGATCATGCGGTCGTCTCCAAGTGCTTGGCCTCCTTCTGACGGGTCACGGCTGAACCGGGGGTGAACTGCGCAGCCGCTGGTACTCGCCGTAGTCTCGCAGGAGATCGTCCAGGTTCAGGGTGGTGTCCAGCGTCAGGTTCACCCCCGTGCCGGACGGCAGCGGCAGCTTGCGGTTCATGAAGTTGCGGCGGATCAGGTCGACGATCCCCAGCCGGATCTCCTGGTGCTGCGGCGGATCGTGCCGGCCGACGATGTGGAAGAGGACGCCGAGGCGCCCGTCCTCGCGGCTGGCGACGGTGGCCTCCAGGGTGTCGAAGGCCAGGTTCTCCATGGCCTGGTAGGCGAAGTCGGTGAAGGTGTCGGTGGAGGCCTCCGGCGCGGCCGGGACGCCGGGCGGCGCAGCGACCTCGGTCGAGGCCGCGACCCCGGTGATCGCCGTGCGCTGGATGGAGATGCGGCCCGGCTGGATCGCGCGCAGCGAGCCCCCGAGGATTCGCACCCGCTGGCCGCTGACCTCGAAGGGCATCCGCCCGCTGACCTTGGCGTCGAACTCCACCTTGTCGCCGAACGGCGAGGCCTCGACGATGTCGTGCAGCTGCACGCCCTCGAGGTTCAGCACGCCCTGCACGGGCTGGTCCGCGGTCAGCGGCACGCGAACGGCTTCGATGGTGACCCGCCCGCCGCCCACCGCCGCCTCGCCGCCGGAGATCACCAGGCCGGTCTTCTCGAGGCCGAAGGTGGCGGTGACGCCCGCCAGCGGGAACGGCCCATCCACCGCCGCCACGCTCAGTTGCTGCCCGGGCGCAGCGATCAGCGGGGCGAGGCTGGTGAACACCACATGGCCGGACAGGCCGCTCACCCGGCCCGCCGGGCTGACGAAGTCGAGGCTGGGGATCTGCAGCGTTCCGGCGCTGGTGGCCCCCTCCGCCGTCCAGCCGAACCGGCCGGTGAAGCGCGCGCGGCCCGTGGCGGGCGAGCCCACCGCCTCGGCCAAGGGCGACAGCTGCACCGGCTGCAGGGCGCCCTCGGCGAACACCAGCTCGCCGGTGTCGATCTCCACGCCGCCGCGGACGGCGGGGACGTCGTGGCGCAGGCGCGCGGCGGCCACCGGCTGGCCCGCCGGGGTGGCGAAGGCCAGGTCCGAGGTCCAGACGTCGCGAGCCAGGATGGCGCGGCCCGTCATCCGCAGGGGATGGAAGCGGGTGGCGGGCGCCGCGTCCGTGACGGTGGCGCCTGAAATCGCGGCCGTGGCGTGCAACCGGCCGCGAGCCAGCCCCATCACCACCCTCGCCGAGGCGTCGCTGACCTGGGCCTGCAGGAACGGCGCGGCGGCCGAGGCGCCCTGGGCGTGGCCGGCGATCCGCCAGTCGCCGGCGGACAGGCTGAGCAGGGGCTGGCCCGCGGTCGGGCAGAACCGACCGGCCACGTCCTTCACGTCGTTTTCGCCGAGTTCCACGTGGGCGACGCGGACGACCGCGCAGCGGGCGGCGACGAACCGCACGGCCCCGCCGGCCATCTCCAGCCGGCCGGCCGCATCGTAGGACCCGCGCTCCAGCGGCCCCAGGGACAGGGCGGCCCGCACCCGACCCTCGGCCACCGCGCCGCCGTTCGCCAGCCGTACGCGGGCGACGTCGGCGTCCACCTTGGGGAGGCCGCCGCCGGCCACCGCCAGCCGCCAGCCGCCGCCCTGCGGGCTCAGCCTCACTTCGCCGCCGGTGGCCGGGACCAGGCGCGCGGCCTGCGTCAGGCGCAAGCTCGGCGGTCCGCCCTCGCTGGCGAGCTGCAGTCCCGGCGCCGAGACCCGGAAGTTGCGCAGGCCGCGCTTCACCGCCGCGATCTCCCGGGAGTCCTCGGCCACGGGCGCGCCCAGGCCGCTCCAGCCGCCCTGCCCCTCGACGCCGCCGGCCAGCCGCAGGCTGGTCCGCCCGCCGCGCCAGGCGACCGGCCCCTCGGCGCGGACGGCAAGCCGGGTCATCTTCAGCTCGGACGCGGCGAGGTCGTCGGCCGATCCGCTCAGCCGCAACCGGGCCGCCACCGCGTCCCCGCCGCGGCGTGTCCAGGCGACGTCGGTCGCCGCCAGGCTGGCGCGAAGGGCGCCCGATCGTCCCGCCGCCAGGCTCGCCCCGCTGGCCCGCAGGGTGGCGGTGGCCCCGCCGCGCACGGCCAGATCCGGGATCCAGCCGCGGGTTTCGCCGGTGAACACCCCGGCCAGGTGGGCGTCGGAAAGGCTCTGTCCCGGCAGCCGCAGCTCACGCCCCGTGAGGTCCAGGCGGAGCACCACACCGCCTTCGCCACGCTTCTTCTCCAGGTCAGGGTAGGGTGTCTCCGCGGTCAGCCGCAGCCGCGCTCCGGCGATCGCGGCGTCGCCGAACCGCCCCGCCGCCACCGGGGCGTCGAGGCGCACAAAGGCGCGGTCCTGCCGGCTGCTCACGTCCAGCGCCGCCTGCGCGGTCTCGAGGGCGAAGTCGCGGCCCGCCAGCCGCGCCGGGGCGGCTCCGCCGGCCAGCCGCACCAGCCGGCCGTCGTTCACCAGGGCGTCGGCCATCAGCCGGAGCGGACCGAAGTCGGTCGCCAGCAGCAGGACCCCGTCGTCCACCTCGATACGCGGCTTGCGCGCGTCCGGCTTCGGCGGCTGGCGGCGGAACTCCTCGATCAGCGGGTCGAGGCTGCCGGCGCTCAACTTCCCGCCGCGCAGGCTGGCGCGCAGCACCGGCCGCACGAGGCGCACGGACGAGACCTCGAGCGAGAAGCCGCGGAGCGCGTACCTGACCTCGGCCCGCTCGGCCGTGAACTCGGGGTTGCGAGGGTCGCCAATGCGCAGCCTGGCCGTGGCGCCGGTCAGGCCGAGGCCCTGGATCTCCGCCTCGGACGCGATGCCGCGCGCCTGCAGCCAGCCGGTCAGCGCCTCGCGCGCGATGATCCGGCGCGTGCCGTAGAGCAGGACCAGGGCCGCCAGCAGCACGAGGACAAGCGCCGCCAGCGCGAGGCGCAGCGTTCGGCGAGGCTTGGGAGCGGCGGCGTCGGTCAAGTCAGGCGGTCTTCGTGGCGTCCCCGCCCCTCATAACGCACGGGACCATGAAAGGAGGGAGGCTACAGCCCAGGCGTGGCCAGAGCGACGCCGCCATCCACCGCGATGGTCTCGCCGACCACATAGTCCCCCGCACGGCTGGCCAGGTAGATGGCCACGCCCTGCATGTCCTCGTCGCGACCGATGCGCCCCGAGGGGATGCGCCGGGCCACTTCCTCGCTCTGGTCGCGCGCCACGATGTTCATGTCCGAGGCGAAGGCGCCCGGCGCGATGGAGCTCATGACGATGTTGTCCTGGATCAGCCGCGCCGCCATCCGGCGGGTGAGGTAGATCAGGCCGGCCTTGGAGGCGTGGTAGGAGTAGGTCTCCTGCGGGTTCAGCCGGATGCCGTCGATTGAGGTGATGTTGATCACCTTCGCCGGCCGCTCGGCGGTCGCGCTCTTCTTCAGCGTCTCGTGCAGGGCCTGGGTCAGGAAGAAGGGCGACTTCAGGTTCAGGTTCATCACCTTGTCCCAGCCGCTCTCCGGGAACTGGTCGAACTCCGCCAGCCAGGCCGCGCCGGCGTTGTTCAGCAGGATGTCCAGCCGGTCCTCATGGCTGAGGTAACGTTCGGCCAGCATGCGGCAGCCTTCCACCGTGGAGATGTCCACCGGGATCGAGACGCAGTTGGGACCGAGCTCCTCCGCCGTGGCGTCGCAGGCCGCGGCCTTGCGGGCGGTGATGTAGACCTTGCGGCAGCCGGCCTCGAGGAAGCCCTTGGCGATCATCTTGCCGATACCGCGCGAGCCGCCGGTCACCAGGGCCACGCGGCCCTCCAGCGAGAACAGGTCCGAGGCCATGGTTTCCCTCCCGTGATTGCCTGGGTTGTGCCCAGGGCGCCGGTTGACTTGGTACGGCCGGCCGGGGCCTATAACAAGCGTTTGAATTCCACGGCCGCCGACGCCAAGGGGCGGCCAGCCAAGCCATTTCGAGGGGACGCTGTATGACCGAGATCAATTCGGTGACCACGCTCACGCAGGAAGGCGATGTCGCCGTCCTGACGCTGAACTCGCCGCCGGTGAACGCCCTTTCGGCCAACGTCCGTGAAGGCCTGGACCTCGGCTTCAAGCAGGCCATCGAGAGCGACGCCAAGGCCATCGTGCTGATCTGCGACGGCCGCACCTTCATCGCCGGCGCCGACATCACCGAGTTCGGGGGCCAGATGAAGGGCCCCTCCCTGCAGGACGTGCAGGCCACCATCGAGAACGCGCCGAAGCCGGTCGTGGCCGCGATCCACGGCACAGCCCTCGGCGGCGGCCTGGAAGTGGCGCTCTGCGCCCACTACCGCGTGGCCGTGCCCTCCGCGAAGGTGGGCCTGCCCGAGGTCAACATCGGCCTGCTGCCGGGCGCCGGCGGCACCCAGCGCCTGCCCCGTATCGTCGGCGTGCAAAAGGCGCTGGAGATGGTCACCTCCGGCCAGCACGTGCCGGCCAAGCAGGCCCTGGAGATGGGGTTGGTCGACGAGATCGTCGACGAGGGCAAGCTGCGCGAGGGCGCGATCGCCTTCGCCCAGCGCTGCGTCTCCGAAGGCAAGCCGCTCGTGAAGGTCCGCGAGAACAACGCCAAGCTCGAGGAAGCCCGCGGCAAGCCCGAGGTTTTCGCCGAGTTCCGCAAGGCCAACGCCCGCAAGTTCCGCGGCTTCATGGCCCCTGAGAACAACATCAAGGCCGTCGAGGCCGCGGTGAGCGCCAAGAGCTTCGACGAAGGCATCGCCGAGGAGCGCAAGCTGTTCGGCGAACTGATGATGGGCCCGCAGTCGGCCGCCCAGCGCTACTACTTCTTCGCCGAGCGCCAGGCCCAAAAGATCCCGGACGTGCCGGACGACACCGCGACCCGCCCGATCAAGAAGGTCGGCGTCCTGGGCGCCGGCACCATGGGCGGCGGCATCGCCATGAACTTCGCCAACGTCGGCATCCCGGTGACCATCGTCGAGCTGAAGCAGGACGCCCTCGACCGTGGCCTGACGACGATCCGCAAGAACTACGAGCGCTCGCGCGGCGCCGTGCCCGAGCAGACCGAGAAGCGGATGTCGATGCTGACCGGCTCGCTGAGCCGCGAGGACCTCGCCGACTGCGACCTGATCATCGAGGCCGTCTTCGAGCGCATGGACATCAAGAAGGAGGTCTTCGCCTCCCTCGACAAGATCGCCAAGCCAGGCGCCATCCTAGCTACCAACACCAGCTACCTGAACGTCGACGAGATCGCCTCGGCCACCAGCCGGCCGCAGGACGTGATCGGCCTGCACTTCTTCTCGCCGGCCAACGTCATGAAGCTGCTGGAGGTGATCCGCGGCGAGAAGACCGCCAAGGACGTGATCGCAACGTCCATGAAGCTGTCCAAGCAGATCGGTAAGATCGCCGTCCTGGCCGGCGTCTGCCCGGGCTTCATCGGCAACCGCATGCTGAGCCAGCGCCAGCGCGAAGCTCAGAAGCTGGTGATGGAAGGGGCCATGCCCTGGGACATCGACCGCGTGCTCTACGACTTCGGCTTCCCCATGGGCCCGTTCGCCATGAGCGACCTGGCCGGCCTCGACATCGGCTGGGTGAAGGAGAACTCCAAGGGCGAGACCATCCGCGACGTGCTCTGCGAGATGGACCGCCGCGGCCAGAAGACCGGCGCCGGCTACTACGACTATGACGAGAACCGCACGGCCAAGCCGTCGCCGGTCACCGAGAAGATCATCAACGACTTCATCACCAAGTCCGGCCGCAACCCGCGCAAGGTCAGCGACGAGGAGATCCTCGAGCGCTGCGTCTATCCGATGATCAACGAGGGCGCGAAGATCCTGGAGGAGGGCAAGGCCATCCGCTCCAGCGACATCGACGTGGTCTGGGTCAACGGCTACGGCTGGCCGGTCTACCGCGGCGGCCCCATGTACTACGGAGACCAGGTCGGCGCGGACAAGGTGCTGGCCAAGATGAAGGAATTCCAGGGCTCCATGGGCGACGACTTCAAGCCGTCCGCCCTGCTCGAAAAGCTCGTGGCCGACGGCAAGAAGTTCTCGGACTTCAAGCAGGCCTAATCCCCACCCCTCGACGGCGGTCGCCCCTTGGGCGGCCGCCGTTTTTCACAACCCCGACCTACCGTTACGTCAGGACCCCACTCATGCGTGAAGCCGTCATCGTCGCCGCCAAGCGGACCCCCATCGGCAAGGCCTACCGCGGCGCGTTCAACAACACCTACGGCGCGACGCTCGGCGCCGCCGCCATCCGCGCCGCCGTCGAGCAGGCGGGCGTCGACCCCGGCGAGATCGACGACGTCGCCATGGGCTCGGCCCTGCAGCAGGGCACCACGGGCAACAATATCGCCCGTCAGGCGGCGCTGCGCGCCGGCCTGCCGAACACCGTCTCCGGCATGACCATCGACCGCCAGTGCAGCTCGGGCCTGATGGGCGTCGCCACGGCGGCCAAGTACATCATCAACGACGGCGCCCCGATCGCCATCGGCGCGGGCATCGAGTCGATCAGCCTGGTGCAGAACGACAAGATCAACCGCTTCATGGCGGGCGACCCCTGGCTGCGCGACCACGTCCCCGAGCTGCAGACCTCGATGATCGAGACCGCCGAGATCGTCGCCGACCGCTACAACGTCAGCCGCGAGGCGCAGGACGAGTACGCCCTGCAGTCCCAGCAGCGCACCGCCCAGGCCCAGTCGGAAGGCCGCTTCGACAACGAGATCGTCTCGGTCACCACCGTCATGAAGGTGCTGGTCAACAAGGAGACGGGCGAGACGGCGGACAAGGAGATCACCATCTCCGCCGACGAGGGCAACCGCCCGCAGACCACCATCGATGACTTGAAGAAGCTGAGCCCGGTCTTCAAGGGCGGCCGCTACGTCCCCGAGGGCAAGTTCATCACCGCCGGCAACGCCTCGCAGCTGTCGGACGGCGCCGCGGCTGTGGTGCTGATGGAGCGCAAGGAGGCCGAGCGCCGTGGCCTCGAGGCGCTGGGCGCCTACCGCGGCATGGCCGTGGCCGGCTGCGGCCCGGAGGAGATGGGCATCGGCCCGGTGTTCGCGATCCCCAAGCTGCTCGAGCGCAACGGCCTGACCATCGACGACATCGACATCTGGGAGCTGAACGAGGCCTTCGCCTCGCAGGTGCTCTACTGCCGTGACACGCTGGGCATCCCCAACGAGAAGCTGAACGTGTCGGGCGGCTCGATCTCCATCGGCCACCCCTACGGCATGACCGGCGCCCGCTGCACCGCCCACCTGCTGTACGAAGGCAAGCGCCGCGGCGCGAAGTACGGCGTCGTCACCATGTGCGTCGGCGGCGGCATGGGCGCGGCCGGCCTCTTCGAAATCTTCTAAGAGACCGCGCGTCAGCGTAAACGATCAGGGCCGTCCCAGTCGGGGCGGCCCTTTTCACATGGCGTCACACAAGCGCCGAACTCCTTGGCAAGGTGGCGGCAGCGCTGGAGAGTTCGCGAATGTCCGAACGGGACCGCCCGTCCAATCCCTACGCCCGGCCGAGCGCCTGGCCCGCCATGCCGCAGGAGCCGTTCCGCGTCGGTCCCCTGCCCAAGGCGGCCGCCGCCCCGCCGCCGCGCCCGCAGCCTCAGCCTCAGCCTCAGCCTGCCCGCACGGCCGCGCCGCCGGCGCCGACGCGCAGCACCTCGATCTTCTCGGGTTCGGCCGTGCCCATGGGCCTGCCGCAGGCCCGCCCCGCGCCAGCGCCGGCGCCCCTGCCTTCCGTCGCCGAGCCTCCGGCGCCGGAGGCCGCGGCCGCGCCGCCGCCGGCCGCCGAGGCCGCCCGCCCGCCCGCGCCCGAGATGCAGCCCGCGCCCGAGCTCGCGCCCGCACCCGTCGCGCGTGCGCCTGAGCCTGAGCCGATCGCCATGGCGGCCCCGCCCGTTCGCCGCCCCGCCGCGCGCAAGCGCGGGTCCCGCCTGCCGCTCGCCGCCAGCCTGGCCGTGGGCGCGCTCGGCCTCGCCGCCACCGCGGCCGTCCTGCTGCGCCCGGCTCCGCCGGCCGCCGTCCCGCCCGAGGTCGCGGCCGCAGCCGCGCCGCAGCCGCAGCCGGGCCCCGATACGGCCGCGCTCGACGCCGCCCCCGCCGGTCTCCGCGGACCTGCCGAGGCCCAGGCGCCGGCGGCCGCGCCGACCTCGCCGCCCCCGTTCCGCACGGCCGCCGCCGGCCCACGGCGGCCGTCCCGCCCGGCCGCGGCTGCAGAGCCGCCGCCGCCGGCCGCAGCCGCCGAGTCCGCGCCGCCCGCGGTGGAGCCGCCGGCGCCCCTGGCTGTGCCGCCGCCGGTCGCCGCTCCGGCCGAGCCGCTGGTCCGGCCGGCCACGCCGCCGCCGACCGATCCCGACGCGCCCATGACCACCCGCGCGCCGTATACGGAGTAGGCCCCATCACCTCTGCGGGATGCGCCGCCTCATTTCACCGCCGCCTGGAACCAAGCCCGGCCGCGGAAAATTAGTCGGCGTCGCTTTCACGACAGAGGAGAAGAACATGCGCTTCATCGTTTGCGCGGTCGCCGCGGCGGGCCTGCTGACCGCCTGCGCCAGCAACAATGACGAGATGGCGGCCGACACCGGCACGGCCAGCTCCGTCTCCGCCACCACGTCCGACAGCGCGTCGACCATGCCGGCCGACACCGGCGCGACCACGGGCGCGACCACCAGCACGCCCGCGCCCGACACCCGCACCGGCGAGCGGGGCTAAGCCATAGCCCGTTCGTCAGGCGCGCCCGGCCGCAAGCCGGGCGCGCTTCTCGCCGCCACATGTCTCGCGGCGCTCAGCTTCGCCGGCGCCGCCGCGCCGGCCCAGGCCCAGCTGCTGCCGGACCCCTGGTCCGGATCGGCGGCGGCCGACACCGTGCTGCGCGCCGAGATCCGCTACCGCCTGCTGGGCGCGACGTCCGCCGAGGCGGATCTCGCGGGCTTCTACGCGCGCCGGGACCACGCGCCGCTCTGGTTCGACGGCCAGCTCAAGCCCGAGGCGGGCCATCTTCTTGACCGGATCCGCGACGCCGCCGCCGACGGGCTGCGGCCCGAGGGCTACGCCCCCGAAGACCTGGCTGCGGCGCTGGACGCGGCGGCCACGGGCGACCCGGCCCGGATCGCAGAGGCCGACCTCCTGCTGTCCCGCACCCTGGTCCGTTTCGCCGGCGACCTGCGCCAGGCGCGCGGCCCCGCCAGACTGGCCTTTGTCGACCCGGGGCTGAAGGCGGAGCCTCCCGACGCCCGCGCCATCCTCGAACTCGCCGGCCGCGGCGACGCGCCGGACCTCTCCGCCGCCCTGCGGATGAACCCCGTCTACGATGGCTTCCGCCGCGCTCTCGTCGCCCACCGGGCCCGCGGCGGCGACCCGGCGGACGAGGCCCTGATCCTCGCCAACCTCGAGCGCGCCCGCGCCCTGCCCGCCGACTTCGGCGACCGCTTCATCCTGGTGGACGCCGCCGCGCGCCAGCTCTGGCTCTATGAGCAGGGCGAGCCCCGCGCCGCCATGAAGGTGGCCGTGGGCAAGCCCAGCCTGCCCACCCCGCTGATGGCCGGCCTCGTCAGGCACGCCATCTTCAACCCCTACTGGAACGTCCCCGAGGACCTTGTCCGCACCACCGTCGCCCGCAGCGTGCTCGACCAGGGCCTGGGCTACCTGCAGGCGGAAGGCATGGTGGTCTACGCCGGCTACGAGGAGGGCGCCGCCGAACTGGATCCGGCCACGGTCGACTGGCAGGCGGTCTACGATGGGAAGACCGAGGTCCGGGTCCGGCAGAAGCCCGGCCCGCGCAACATGATGGGCAAGGTCAAGCTGATGCTGCCCAATCCCCTCGGCATCTACCTGCACGACACCCCGAACAAGGCGGTGTTCGGCGAGGAGGCCCGCTACGTCAGTTCGGGCTGCGTGCGCCTGGAGGACGCCATGGCCCTGGCCGGCCAGTTGTTCGGCGACACCGCGGAGGCGACCGCCGCCAGCGGGGCGATCGAACAGCAGGTGGAGCTCGAGACCCCGATCCCGGTCTACATCACCTACTTCACTGCTATGCCGGCGCCGGGCGGCCTCGTCCGCCGCGAAGACATCTATGGCCGCGACGCGCCCCTGCTGGCCGAGCTGGGCTACGCGCCGCCTGTCGAGGTGGCGCAGGCCGCCCACTAGGGCTTCATCGCCGCCACGTACTGCCGTATCAGCGCCACGCCCTCGTCGTGCACCAGGCTGCGGCCCAGCTCCGGCATCATCACCCCGGGCTCCGAAGAGGCCATCCGGTGCACCAGGATCGAGCGCTCGGGATGGCCGGGCTCGATGGACACCGCCAAGCCGCCCGAGCCCCGGCCCGCGGCCACCGGTCCCTTTCCCACGCCCAGGTGCGCCGGCCGGGTCTCCTCCAGGTTTAGGTAGAGCCCGGAGTTCGACGCGATGGCCCGCGGCTCGTGGCAGTGGGCGCAGTTGGCGTCGAGATACGCCCGGGCGCGGGCCTCCAGCGGTTCGGCGGGGTCGTCCCAGCGAGCGGTGCGGGGGGCTTGGGCCGGCGGCGGCGCGCCGGCCAGCAGGCCCATGCGCGTCCAGCGCGCCAGCTGGTTCTCGCGGCCGTCCGCATAGGCGAAATCGCCGTTCAGGTTGCGCGCCTTGGGGCCCACCGGGACCAGCGTCTTGTCGACCTGGTGGCACTCCTTGCACTGGTTCTGGTTCGGCACGGCGTAGGTCAGGTCACGCGCTCGGCCCTGGCCGTCCACGAACCGCACCGGGACCCGGGCGCCCGCCCGCTTCAGGACTGCGTCCTTGCGCTCGGCGTCCCACACATAGGCCAACGCCGTCCAGCCGCCCGCCTTGCGGATCAGCAGCCGGGTCTCGATCCAGCGCACATCCTCGGTCGGCCGGCGCAGGTCGGCGGGGTAGGCGAAGGTCTTCACCAGCGTCGCGCCCACAGGGAAGTCGAAGACCCCGTCCGCCCGGTACTGCGCCTTGGTCCCGGGCGGCAGGTAGAGGAACCGGTCCTTCCCGGCATAGTCGCTGAAGAGGGGCGTGTTCAGCGTATAGGGCGTCAGCAACGGGTCCGGCCTTCCGTCGGCGAACAGCCGATAGTCGGAGAGCCGCGGCGCGGGCGCCTCGGCCAGGAGGACGTCGAGGGCCGGCCCCTGGGGCGCCGGCGCGGCCGAGACGCTGACGAGGGCGCAGACGGCCGCCGCCAGCCTCGCCAGGAGCCGGTCAGGTCGCAAGGTCGGCCTGTCGCTTCGGCAGCACCACCGGCTTCGGCTCGGCGATGGCCGCGTCGCCGGCCTTCGGCGTCACCGTTGGCTTGGCGGTCATCAGCTGCCCCGGCCCGGCCAGCTGCAGGTTCAGCACCGGCCCATCCTCCAGCCGCACCCGAACCGCGTCGGCGTTCTGCGGATGCGCCGTCACCCCGTCCCACATCACCGGCGGGATGGTCCCGCCGGCGGCCTTGGCCAGGATCTCGGCGCCCGGGAACTTCGGATCGAAGCCGTTGCGGCCGAAGCGGTTGTTGCGCACCACCACATCGCGCGGCAGCGGGTTGTAGGTCTTGTCGTCGAACTTCTGGGTGAAGCTCACCAGGGTCACGCCCGTCGACTGGTTGCCGTCGATCTCGTTGTCGAAGATGTGCACGTTCTTGTTGGCCATCACCATGACGCCCGTGCCCACCGGCACGTTGGCGACGATGTTGCCCTTCGGTGCGAAGTTGGGCGTGTCGTTGCGGACGATCTTGTTGCGATAGATGCGGTGCGAGTGGCCGCCCATCTGCGGCAGGTTCGGCAGGTCGAAGACCAGGATGCCGCCGGTGTTGCGGGTCGCCACATTGTCGAAGACGTCGGCGTTGTAGGAGTTCTCGATCTCGATCCCGGCCACGTTGAACTCGGCGCGGCTTCGCTTGACCACGATGTTCTTGGACTGGCCGACGTAGATGCCGGCGTCGGAGGCCCCCTTCACCACCACCTTGTCGATCAGCACGTTGGTGGAGCTCACGGGGTAGACCCCGTAGGCGCCGTTGGTCTCCTTCGGCCCGCCGGTCCACTCGACACGCAGGTTGATGAAGCTGATCTGGTCGGCGCCCTTGGCCTTGATGCCGTCGCCGCGGGTGTCCTCGACGCCGAGGTCGCGCACCGTCACCCGGTCGGAGGTGATCAGCAGCCCCTCGCCGGCGCCGGCCTGCGCCTTGAACGACAGGACGGTTCGATCCGGGCCGGCGCCCTTCACCACCACGTCGTCCACGTCGAGCGACAGGCCGTCGGCGAGCTCGAAGCGGCCGGCGGCGATCTCCACGACGTCGCCCGGCTTGGCGTCGAGCAGGGCGGTCTGCAGGCGCTCTTGCGCGTCAGCGCCAGCGGCCACCTTGAGCGTCTTGGCCTGGGCGGCGCCGGCCACCGCAAGCGCCGCCGCGGCCAGAAGGGCAAGCCGGATCATCTTTCGCGTTCCTCCCCGTTTCCGGCAGGGTGAACGCTGTTCAGCAATGAGGCAACGGCCGCCGCCCGCTGCAGCGGCCAAAAAAAGGGCCGCCATCGGTGAAGACGGCGGCCTTGAGCTCGGGGCGAGCTTCCGCTCGGACCGGCACCGTGCGCTGGCCGGGGCGCGGCGGCAAATCGGATTATCCTATGTTCGATATAGGGCGGCTCTATGCAGCATGCGTTCCAGGGTCACGGCCCTGCCGGAAGCTGCGGAAGGTCACCGAGTAGCGGTGCTCCGCCACGGGCGGGATCGAGTGCTCCCACGCCTCCCGCGCCTCGCCGGCGACGAGGTAGGCCGAGCGCGGCGCCAAGGTCAGGGACTTGCGCTCGAAGCCTCCGGAGACGCGTCGGCGCAGGCGGAACGTGCACGGGGCGCCGACCGATATCCCCACCACCTTCTCGAACTGCGGCCGGTCCCGATGCCAACCGATCGGCGCGCCCGGGAGGTACTCGTTGATCAGCAGCTGCTGCAGTCCGCCCTCCGGCAGGCCGGCGAAGGCCTCCGCCCGGGCGCGCGCCGCCTCAAGCCAGTCCGGTATCGGGTCCGCATGCTCCAGCCGGCCGCGATCGAAGTCGTAGCGATAGCCGAACGAATGCACGCGCCGGCGGGCCTCGAAGCCGCGGAACTGGAAGGGCTCGAACGGCAGCTTGGCCAGCTCGGCGGCGATCTGCGCCTCCTCCGCCGCCGACAGGAAGTCGGGCCGATAGACGAACCCCGGCGGCAGGTCCGGCGCCGGCGGCGGCTGTTCGAAGAGACCGAGCTGCGAAGACATGGCCGCGAGAGATGGTCTGCCCTCCTGCGCGATCAAGAGCCGACGCCCGGTGCGGCCTGCGCAATCATAACCCGAACGGCCAGGTCTCCTCCCGCCCGCTCTCGTGATCCCCTGTCTGGCGGACGTCGAGCGGCGTTACGGCGCTCGTCTCGTCGAACCAGACGAAGCCGTCGAACTGCTCGGGCAGGACGCATTCCACGTAGTGGCTCCAGCGCTCGGTCTCCGGCCGGTAGATCACCCCGATGAACCGCTCCAGGCGCGGCGCCATCAGCCGCTCGCGCAGCTCCGTGTGCGCGCCCTCCCGCAGGTCGAGCAGCCAGCGCGCGCCGCCGGCCTCGTGGGCGATCGCCTCATAGCTGTCGGGCCTGGACGGCCGCACCCGCTTGATCTCCATGGGTTCGTCCCAGTCCGACGCGCAGGCCACCTCGCCCGTGTGCGTGCCGAAGCCGATCAGCCGCGCGTCTGCGCCCCAACGCTGGCGGCACAGCTGCCCCAGGTTCAGCTCGCCACGCGCCTTGCCCATGTCCGTGGCCCGCGCATCGCCGATGTGCGAGTTGTGCGCCCAGACCACCGCCTTCGACCCCGGCCCGCGCGCCTCGAGCAGCGCCTCCAGCGTGTCGAACATGTGGGTGTCACGCAGATTCCAGCTCTCCTCCGAGCCGTAGTACATCACGCGGTAGTAGGCCTCGGCGTCCTGCACCAGGCGGGCGTTCATGGCGGCGTCCACGAAGTCGTCCTCGCCGTCCCGGCCGACGAAGTCGCGTTCCAGCATCTCCTTCAGCATGGCCGCCACCTCGTCCTCGCAAGGCGCATAGCCGCGGGTGAGGGCCACGCGGCCATAGACCGCCGGCTCCTCGCTCCAGGGCAGGATGCAGCCGTAGCGGGCGCGCGCCACCTTGGCGGCCTCCGGGTCCACCCGGTCAAGGTAGTCGATCACCGCCCGGATCGAGCCCTGGAGATTGTAGAGGTCCAGGCCGTAGAAGCCGGCCCGCTCGCCGTCGGCCCGGAAGCGGTTGTGGTCGCGGAGCCAGTCGGTGAACTGCTCGACCTCGCGGTTCTTCCACATCCAGGTGGGGAAGCGGTTGAACGCCTCGCGCGCGTTCTTCGCCTTCCCGCGGTAACGCACATGGCGGTCGATCACCGCGGCGTCCGGCCAGTCGGCCTCAACCGCCACGATGTTGAAGCCATGGTGCTCGATCAGGTGGCGGGTGACGGCCGCACGCGCCCGGTAGAACTCGGACGTTCCGTGGCTCGCCTCGCCGAGCAGCACCACCCGGGCGTCCGCGAACCCGTCGAAGCAGCGCCCGAAGGCGGGATCGTCGAGCTCGGGCAGCGGCGTCGCCGCCTCCGCCACCAATCGGGCGATCTCGCGCGTCTCGTCGAAGGTGCGCGCCTCGCGCGCGGTCGGCGTTCCGCCCTTGCGTCGGGGCGTCTCGCCCAGCCATTCGGAGGCCATGCCCTGCTCCTTTGCTTGCCGGCTGAACCGGGGGTGCGGGGTAGCGGTTCCTGTGGTGAGTGAGGCGAAGGAGGATCGATGCCGGTCGAGCTGCGGAAGGTGGAGACGGTCTATCAGGGCTATGCGACGCTGATGGTGGCGACGCTGGCCGACGACAACGGCGAGACCTTCCAGCGCGAGATCGAGCATCACGGCCGCGCCGTGGCGGTGCTGCCCTACGATCCGGAGCGAAAGGTGGCCCTGCTGGTCTCCCTCCCGCGGCCGCCGGTGATCTGGGCCGGAGGTCCGCCTGAGCTGGCCGAGGCCCCGGCGGGCATGGTGGAGGACGAGGACCCCGAGGACACCGCACGCCGAGAGGCGCTGGAGGAGGCGGGGGTGCGCCTCGACCGCCTCGATCATGTGGGCTCGCCCTTCTCGACCCCCGGCGTGTCCAGCGAGCGGATCGACCTGTTCCTGGCCGAGTACCGCGCCGCGGACCGGATCGAAGCCGGCGGCGGGGTCGAAGGCGAGCGGGAGAACATCACCGTCATGGAGGCTCCCCTGGCCCAGGTGTGGGACTGGGTCACGAGCCGCCGCATCGAGGACCTCAAGACCCTGGCCCTGGTGCTGGCGCTCCGGGTCCGCCGGCCGGAGCTGTTCCCAGCATGAGCCTGGACTACTCCGGACGCGGCGAGCCCCTGGTCCCCAGCCTGCTGGACACCGACCTCTACAAGCTCCTGATGCTGCAGCTGATCTGGCGCCGGCATCGCGACACGCCGGTGACCTTCAGCCTGGTGAACCGCACCAGGGCCGTCCGGCTGGCCGACGAGGTCGCCGAGGCGGACCTGCGCGCGGCCCTGGACGAGGTGCGGACCTTGCGGCTGCAGCCCGACGAGCGACGCTGGCTAGAGAGCGCCAGCATCTATGGCCGGCCGGGGCGGTTTGCGCCGGAGTTCCTGGACTGGCTGGAGGACCTGCGCCTGCCGCCCTACCGGCTGACGTTCGCCGCCGGCCAGCTGGAGCTCGAGTTCTCCGGCCCCTGGGCGGAGGTGACCCTGTGGGAGATCCCGGCGCTCACCGTCGTCACCGGGCTGCGCGCCCGCCGGGCGGTCTCCAGCATGAGCGCCCAGGAGAGGGACGTCCTCTACGGCTGTGCCATCGGGCGCCTGGAGGAGAAGGCCCGCCGGCTGCAGGCGCTGGACGGCCTCGCCCTCACCGACTTCGGGACCCGGCGCCGCCACAGCCTGCCCTGGCAGCGGCTGGTCGTCCGCACCATGCGCGACCGGCTCGGCCCCGCGTTCCGCGGCACCAGCAACCTCCTGCTCGCCCGCGAGCTCGACCTGCCGCCGGTCGGCACCAACGGTCACGAACTGCCCATGGTCCTGGCCGCGCTGGCGACCCACGACGCCGGGCTGAAGCAGGCCCAGTACCAAGTCCTGCAGGAGTGGCAGGATCTCTACGACGGCGGCCTGCGCGTCATCCTGCCGGACACCTTCGGGACGGCCGCCTTTCTCCGTGACGCGCCGGCCTGGGTGGCGGAATGGCCCGCCCTTCGCCCCGACTCCTCGCCGCCGATCGAAGGGGGCGAGGCCGTGATCGCGTGGTGGAAGAGCCGCGGCCAGGACCCGCGCTCCAAGACCCTGGTCTTCTCCGACGCGCTCGACATCGACTCCATCGAGCACATCCACCGCCACTTCCAAGGCAAGGTCGGCTTCAGCTTCGGCTGGGGCACCAAGCTGACCAACGACCTGGAGGGCTGCGCCGAGGCGCCCGGCCTCCACCCCATCTCGCTGGTCTGCAAGGTGACGGAGGCGGGCGGCCGCCCCGCGGTGAAGCTCTCCGACAATCCCGAAAAGGCGACAGGCGACCCGGCCGAGGTGGCGCGCTATCGGCGCGTCTTCGGCGTCGTCGGCCAGGTTCGTCGCGACGTGGAGGTCTGAGATGGCCAATGGCTTCACCGGCTGGGAGCTGGACCGGCAGGACCGCGAGCGCCTGCTCGTGCGCTTCCCCGCCCGCTATCCGGAGGCCGTCGCCCACCACGTCACCCTCAAGTTCCGGCCCGACAAGGTGAAGCTGCCCACCGAGCGGTCCGGCGAGATCGTCGGCGAGGCCGACGACGGCGCGGGGGTCCAGGCGATGGTGGTGCGCATCGGCGGCACGACCGACCGGCCCGACGGCTCCACCTACCACATCACCTGGTCCCTGGGGGCGGGACGCAAGGCGAAGGAGAGCAACGACGTCATCCGCGAGCACGGCTGGCGCCCATTCGCCGAGCCGATCCCGATCCGGCTGCACCCGAAGCACTACCCCTTCTGAACAGCTTGGCAGCACCCGCCTCAGGCGAGTGCTAAGGTACGGGTTTTACGGAACATTTCTTCGAATCGTGCGTAGCCTTCCATGCGCGGTGACGCTCGCGCAGCGCCCGCCGCGCCTGGACCCACAGGTACGAGGTTGCACATGTTGGCGTCGCCGGAGTTCCGCAAGCAGCTGGAAGGCTACAGCCTGACCACGGCCGAGATCCTTTACCGGATGCCCGACCACCCCGCTCTGCTGCAGAGCTACATCTGGCAGGACTACGACGTCTTCCCGGAGTTCCCGGTGCTGAAGAAGTTCCTCGACTTCTGGGAGCGCACGCTCGATGGGCCGCTGTTCAAGGTGACCATCGGCCACTGCAAGCTGATCAAGCCGGCCGAGCTGAAGGCCGTCGCGGGCGAGTTCAAGCTGCACTGATCCCGCCCAGCGGTCCGACGGCTCGACAACGACCGGCGCGGCATGCGTGATGCGGCCTCCTGATCCGGAGGACCGCTTGAGGCCATCGCCCGCCCCGCTGCTCGCCCCCGCGCTGCTCGCCGCCGCGGCGCTGTCTCTGGCCGCCTGCCAGGGCGGGGCGACGCGCCCCGCCTGCCCGCACGGCCAGACGTGCCTGGAGTACGGCATCGAGATCGAGCCCCTGACGCTCGACCCGCAGAAGGCCAACCTGGTCTCCGAGAGCCGGGTGCTGGGCGACCTGATGATGGGCCTCACCACCGAGACGCCCGACGCCCAGCCCATGCCAGGCATGGCGCAGAGCTGGACCACGTCGGCCGATGGCCTGACCTGGACCTTCCGCCTGCGCGAGGCGAAGTGGTCCGACGGCCGGCCGGTCACCGCCGACGACTTCGTCTACGCGTACCGCCGGATCCTCGATCCGAAGACGGCGTCGATCTACGCCTACCTGGTCTACATCCTGAAGAACGGCGAGCCGGCCAACGAAGGCAAGGCGCCGCTCACCGCCGTGGGCGCCCGGGCGCTCGATCCGAAAACCCTGGAGCTCACGCTCGAGCATCCGGCCCCGTACCTGCCCCAGCTGCTGATGCACCAGAGCTTCTACCCGGCTCCGAAGCATGTGGTGGAAAGGCATGGCGACGCCTGGGTGCAGCCGGCCAACTACGTCTCCAACGGGCCCTACAAGCTGGTCTCCTGGCGGCTCGGCGACCGCATCCAGGTGGTGAAGAACCCAAACTTCTTCGAGGCGGACAAGGTCTGCGTCGACCGCATCAACTACTACCCGACGCCGGATGCGGTGGCCGCCGAACGGCGCATCGAGCGCGGCGAGCTCGACCTCAACACCACCTTCCAGTCCAACCGCTACGAGCGGCTGAAACGCACCCTGCCGGGCTACGCTCGCACCCACGTGTCGCTAGCCACCTCCTACCTGTCGTTCAACACCCGCGACGTGGCGCCCCTCAAGGACGTTCGCGTGCGCCGGGCGCTGTCCATGTCGGTGGACCGGGAGTTCATCACCAGGAAGCTGCTGCGCGCGGGCCAGCAGCCCGCCTACGGCTTCGTGCCGCCGATCACCGCCGGCTACGCACCAGGACCGAAGACCGTCTGGGCCGGCAGGAGTCTCGCCGAGCGTCAAGCCGAGGCCCGCGCGCTGCTGGCGCAGGCCGGCTACACGCCCGAGCGGCCGCTGAAGATCGAGATCAAGACGGCCAACAACACCGACTCACTGCTCCTGATGGAGGCGGTCCAGGCGGACTGGCGCGCCATCGGCGTGAACGTGCGGCTGCAGCAAAACGAGGGCCAGATCGCCTTCGCCGCCTACCGCAACCGCGACTTCGAGGTGGGTTCGATGAGCTGGTACGCCGACTACAACGACCCGGTCAGCTTCCTGGCGCTCATGCAGTCGACAACCGGCGCGCAGAACTATGGGGATTACAAGAACCCGGCCTATGACGCCCTGCTCGCCCAGGCGGACGAGGAGCCGGACCTTGCGAAGCGGGCGGCCCTGCTGTCACGGGCCGAACAGCTCATGCTGGCGGAAGAGGGGACTGCGCCCCTCTTCTTCCAGGTCACCCGCGCCCTGGTGAATCCCCGGGTCACGGGCTTCGTGGACAACGCGCTCAACTTCCACCGGGCGCGCTGGATGTGCGTGAAACGCTAGGCGCTCAGCGCCGCACGTACTCGTAGTGGCAGTTCTGCTTCTTCTTGGCGTTCTTCTTGGCCACTTGGTGACCCACCACGGCGCCCACGCCGGCGCCCAGCACCGTGCCTTCGGTCTTGGCGCCGTTGCCGGCCACCACATTGCCCAGCACGCCGCCGGCCACGGCGCCCACCAGGGTGCCGTTGTTTGCCTTCTTCTTCACGCTCTTGTCGCAGACGAGCACGCGCTTGCTCTGGGCCTCCACGGTGACGGGGACGGCGGCCAGCGAAAGGGCCGACGCACCCATGACGGCGGCGGCGAAAAGCTTGTTGCGCAACGGTCTCTCCTTCAATCCTTCGGCGACACGCGGAGGGCATAACCCCGACCGACGCTCGAGGTTGCCCGCGCCCCCGAACAGCCCCGCTGGGAACCTGATGGCCTGTTGCAGGCTTTTTCGCGGCGCTCGCCGGCGGCTCACGTTGAAAGCCGGCGCTTTGGAGACACCCCTATGTCCATTCTCGCGTGGATCGTGCTGGGGCTGATCGCCGGGTTCATCGCCAGCAAGCTGGTGAACCGGTCCGGCGGCAACCTCGTGCTCGACCTTGTCCTGGGCGTCGTCGGCGCGTTCGTCGGCGGCTTCCTGTTCACCCGCTTCGGCGCGGCCGGCGTGACGGGCTTCAACCTGTACTCGCTGCTCGTCGCCACCATCGGCGCGGTGATCGTGCTGTTCATCTACCACGCCATCGCTGGCCGTCGGCGGATGATGTAGCGCCCCACCGCCGGCTTCGGCCGGACCTGAGGAGAGCGAAAGGCCCCGCCCGATGGACGGGGCCTTTTTCGTGATGACGCCGCCCGGAACCACGCGCGGTCTGACCGGTTGCCCTCCCGAGGAGAGGGAGACCGCCATGGGCGAGGACATCCGCAAGACGCAGGACCCCGAGGGGCCACGCCAAGCTTCGGGCGACGGCGCCGCGCTAGGCTCCGGCTATGGCGCAGGCGGGCTGGGATCCGGCGGCGACCGCGCCCACGGCGGCGAGGCGATGCAGAACACGCGATCCTGGGACGCGCCTGGCGTGACCCCGGACGGCCGCCGCACGGGCTCCTCCACCGATGGTCCCCGCGTCGCGCACGACGGCGAGGCCGAGCCGGACGCCGAGCGCTTCACCGCTGCCGAGGACCAAGACGAGGACGACGATGGCTGACGACAAGAGCTTCCCCGAGCCGCCCTTCGAGCAGCAGCAGGAGACCCGCCCCCCGGGCCTCACCCGCGACATGAACCCCCGCCCCGACCATGGCGAGGAGACCTATCGCGGATCCGGCCGGCTGGAGGGCAAGGCGGCGATCATCACCGGCGCCGACTCCGGCATCGGCCGCGCGGTCGCCATCGCCTACGCCCGCGAAGGCGCCGACGTGCTGATCAGCTACCTCGACGAGCACGAGGACGCGGAGGAGACCCGCCGCCTGGTGGAGCAGGCGGGCCGCAAGGCCGTGGTGGTAGCGGGCGACATCTCGGCGCCCGAGCACTGCCGCGCCATCATCCAGCAGGCGGTCCAGGCGTTCGGGAAGGTGGACATCCTGGTGAACAACGCCGCCCACCAGATGACCTTCGACGAGATCGACGAGTTCTCGGACGAGGAGTGGGACTACACCTTCAAGACCAACATCTACGCGATGTTCTGGCTGACCAAGGCGGCGGTCCCGCACATGCCGAAGGGCGCGGCGATCATCAACACCACGTCGGTCCAGGCGGACACGCCCTCGCCCAACCTGCTCGCCTACGCCACCACCAAGGGGGCCATCCAGAACTTCACCGCCGGCCTCGCCCAGATGCTGGCCGAGAAGGGGATCCGCGTGAACTGCGTCGCCCCGGGGCCAATCTGGACTCCGCTGATCCCGGCCACCATGCCGATGGAGAAGGTCAAGGAGTTCGGCAAGCAGGTGCCGATGCAGCGCCCCGGCCAGCCGAAGGAGCTCGCGCCGGTCTACGTCATGCTGGCCTCGGACGAGGCCTCCTACGTCTCAGGCGCCACGGTGGCCGTGACCGGGGGCAAGCCGATCCTCTAGGCGCTGAGCCCGGCCGTCTTGCGGCCGGCCCGCCTCAGGCGAAGGCGATCCAGCGGCCGGCGGCCGAGGCCACAACCCACACCAGGATGGTGGCGTAGCCGATCGCCTTGGCTATGGGCCCGCCTTCCGCGCTGCGGCCGGCGACCACCGTCTGGAAGGCCGCCACGCCCAGGATCCAGGCCGCGAAGATCCAGGCGAACGCGATGTTCACCGGGTCCAGCCGCTCGTAGTCGTCGGCCTTGATGACGATGTGCGTGGCCACGTACTGCGCCACCAGAAGGGCGGTCAGCCCGACGAGGTAGATCCAGCGGATCGGCCCGCGCGTGACGAACAGCACCACCAGGGCCGCCGCCGTGATGGCGTGGAACATGCCCGGATTGATGAGGTCGCCGGTGCTGAACACCCACAGCGCCACGGCGAACACCGCCAGGCCGAGCAGGAAGAACACCTTCGCCGCGCCGCCCACCCGGCCATCCGCCTTGGCGGCGAGCGCGCTCGCGCCATAGGTCAGGATCACACCCGCGAGCAGCGCCAGCATCTTCACCGTGAAGGCCGCGGAGTCGTAGAGGCGCTCGGCGTTGGCCATGCCGATCAGCACGCCCGAGACCACGATGCCGACCACGCCCACGTGCAGCCAGGCCCTGAGGTTGCGATAGACCTCCGACGGGCTCTCGTTGGTCACGCCGACGCCGATCAGGCGCAGGTTGATGAGGATGCTGGTCCCGCCCAGGATCACCATCGACAGGATGTGCAGCACCTGCCACTGCGCGAACTGCGGCTTGATGATGTAGGCCGGCCAGACGTTGACCAGGTTCTCCACCCAGGGGCGGAGTTCGGGGAAGACGTCGGCGGGGGTCATTGGGCGAGCTCCGCGAGGGTCTGGGCGCCCTTCTCCGACGCGGCGCACTCCTGCAGGGCGTTGGCCCAGTCGGGGAGCGGCTTGCCGCACTCGAACCAGTCGTAGGCGATAAAGCGGCCCAGCATGATCACGATCACCCAGGCGGCCAGGGAGATCGCCGCCGAGGCCCGCGCGGCGCCCGGAGGCTTCGCCAGCCCGTCCCAGTCGCTGATGTTCCGCTGCACCCGGCGGTGGAAGATCACGATGTTCAGCAGCGCCAGGACGATGAACACCAGCTTCGCGCGGAACCAGATATTGTGGTAGTAAACCAACGGCTTGGCGTAGAAGAGCGCCAGGCCCGTCAGTAGGACGATGACGAAGCCGAAGACGGTCAGCGGCAGCACCTTGTCGCTCAGCACCGACACCGGCGTGCGCTTGAAGGTGACGCCCAGCAGCCGCAGGTCCACGACGAAAATCGTGCCGGCGAACAGCATCAGGGCGAGCAGGTGGGTGCCCTCGAGCAGGCCCCAGAAGTTGAGCGAGCCGAGGAGCGCCTCGCTCCACGACATCGGGTACTCGCCGGGCCCCTTGCCCAGCTCGGTCTGCAGCCAGACCAGGAAGTCACGTATCAACCTCGGCCCTCCCCCCAGGACGACACGGCCGTCTTCTCGCGGCCGCCATACCGTTCTTGCGAAAAGTGTCTAGCGTATTGCGACGCCGTTTCGCCAGTCTATTCAGCGCAGCAGACGCCGCTTTGCGCCATCTGGCCAGCCCCGCCCTTGCGGAGCTGCGCCGCGGCGTGCTCCATGCCGCCAAGGCTCCCGCCGAGGAGCCAGGGGAGGACGAATGATGATGCGCAGCGCCCTGATCGCGGGCGGCCTGGCCCTTGGCCTGCTGGCCGCCGGCTCCGCTTCCGCCCAGCCCGCCCAGCCTGCGGGGACGCAGCCGGCGACGGCCAGGCCCGCCCCCAATGATTACACGCGCGAGGACGCCTGGCTCTGCCGCCCCGGCCGGGCGGGCGACGCCTGCGACATCGACCTGACCGCCACCGTGATCGAAGCCAACGGGACGTTCCGGCGCGAGGCCTGGACCCGCAACCCGTCCCCCACGGTCGACTGCTTCTACGTCTATCCGACGGCGTCTGCCGACACGACGCCCAACTCTGACATGTCGCCAGGCCCGGAGGAGCGCGCCACGGTCTCGCGCCAGCTCGCCCGCTTTGGCCAGGTCTGCCGGATCTTTGCGCCCCTCTACCGCCAGATCACCATCCCGGCGCTGCGCCGGATGACCGCTGGCGAGCAGGTCGCGGTCGACCGTGACCTCGCCTATGGCGACGTGCGCGACGCCTGGCGCGACTACCTCGCCCGCGACAACAGCGGCCGGGGCGTGATCCTGTTCGGCCACAGCCAGGGCGCGGGCGTGCTCAAGCGGCTGATCCAGGAGGAGATCGAGGGCAAGCCGGCTCAGGCGCGCATCGTCGCCGCCTATCTCGCGGGGACCAATGTGCTCGTGCCCAAGGGCAAGGACGTGGGCGGCGACTTCAAGTCCATGCCGCTCTGCCGCACGCGAGCCCAGACCGGCTGCGTGGTCAGCTGGGTGACATTCCGCGAGCGCGCCCCGCCGCCAGCCAACAGCCGCTTCGGCCGCACGACCGCTCCGGGCATGCAGGTGGCCTGCACCAACCCGGCGGCCCTGGGCGGCGGCCGCGCGACCCTGTCGTCAGTGTTCGGCGCAAAGAGCATGCATCCCACCGCCGCCCCGCCGAAGCCATGGGTCACGCCTGAGCGTCCGGTCGACACCACCTTCGTCAAGGTCCCGGGCCTGATCAGCGGCCAGTGCGTGACCGACAGCAACGGCAGCTACCTGGCCATCCGCGTCGACGGCGATCCGCGCGACCCGCGCACCGACGAGATCACCGGCGACCACCTGGCCAACGGCGTGGTCCAGCCCGACTGGGGTCTGCACTCGCTGGACGTGCCGGTCGCCATGGGCAGCCTTGTCGAGCTCGCCTCCGACCAGGCCAAGGCCTGGGCGGGCCGTCGTTAGATGGCGGAGCCCGCCACCTCGCCCGCGGCGCTCCGCAAGGTCGTGGTCGCCAGCCTGATCGGCACGACGATCGAGTGGTACGACTTCTTCCTCTACGGCACGGCCGCGGCCCTGGTGTTCAACCAGCTGTTCTTCCCCAAGGCCGATCCGCTCACCGGCACCCTGCTGGCCTTCGCCACGTATGCCCTGGGCTTCGTGGCGCGCCCCCTCGGCGGCTTCGTCTTCGGTCACTTCGGCGACCGGCTCGGCCGCAAGAAGCTGCTCATGCTCAGCCTGATGCTGATGGGCGGGGCCACCGTGCTGATCGGCCTGCTGCCCACCTACGGTCAGGTGGGCGCCCTCGCGCCCGCCCTGCTCATCGTGCTTCGCCTGGTCCAGGGCTTCGCCGTTGGCGGCGAGTGGGGCGGCGCGGTGCTGATCGTTTCCGAGCACGGCGACGCCCGCCGGCGCGGCTTCTGGACCAGCTGGCCGCAGGCCGGCGTGGCGCTGGGCAACCTGGCCGCCGCCGCGGTTCTGGCGATCATGGCCGCAACGCTCAGCGAGGCCGAGTTCCTGGACTGGGGCTGGCGCGTGCCCTTCCTGCTCTCCGTCGTGCTGATCGGGGTGGGCTGGTACGTGCGCAGCACCGTGGAGGAGAGCCCCGTCTTCCGCGACGCCCAGGCCCGCCAGCCGGCCGCCTCGGCCCCGATTCTCGAGGCGATCCGCACCCGTCCCGGCGGGCTCCTGGTCGGAGCCGGCCTGCGGGTGGCCGAGAACATCGGCTACTATGTGATCACCACCTTCTCCATCACCTACCTGACCACCGAGGTGGGGGCGAGCCGGCAGCTGGCGCTTCAGGCCCTGATGATCGGGGCCGCGGTCCAGGCCGTCTGCATCCCGCTGTTCGGCGCGCTCTCCGACCGGGTTGGCCGCCGGCCGGTCTACGCCCTCGGCGCGGCGGGCACGGCGGTGTGGGCCTTCGCCTTCTTCCGCCTGCTGGACACGGGGGCGACGCCGGCCATTGTCACCGCCGTGGTGGTGGGCCTGGTCTTCCACGCGGCCATGTACGGCCCACAAGCCGCCTTCCTCTCGGAGCTCTTCCCGACCCGCATCCGCTACTCGGCGGTCAGCCTGGCCTATCAGGGGACCTCGATCTTCGCGGGATCGCTCGCCCCGATCATCGCCGTCGCCCTGCTCCAGGCGACGGGCTCGGCCACGCCGGTGGCCATCTACGTGGCGGCGGCGGGCGCCATCAGCGTTCTCGCCGCGCTGGTGGCCCGGGAAACCCGCGGCCGCAGCCATGCCGAGCTCGACGGCCCCGGCTGACCGCCGGCGCCGGCGCACTTGGCCCTGGCCGGCGGGCGGAGCCCTGTCCTATAGCCGGCGGACCCCGATCGGAGCGCGCCCGTGGACCCCCAGCAGAGCCGACTCGCCGCCCTGCAGCAGCGGCTCGCCCGCGCGCCGGGCGACCTGCAAGCCCTGGCGGACCTGGCGGCCGCCTACCGCGAGGCCGGCCGCGACCACGACGCGGAAGTCGCCGCCCGGCGGGCGCTGGAAGGGGATCCCGCCCACACCACGGCGCTGGAGACTCTCGGCGCCATCCTCCAGCTTCAGGGCCGGTACGACGAGGCGCTGGCTCTGGCGGAGGCGGCGCTTGCGCGCGATCCGCGCAACGTCGCCGCCCGGCTCCTGAAGGGCGACGCCTATCTGAACGACGGGCACGTCGCCGCCGCCCTGGAGGTCTACGGCCGCCTGGCGGAGGCGGAGGACTGGTGCGCCGCGGCCTGGCTCCGGCTCGGCCAGGCCCGCCGCACCGCCGGCGACAGCCCAGGCGCCTTGGCGGCTTTCGACGCGGCGGCCCGGCGGGCGCCGGGCGCGCCGGAGCCCACCTACCGGCGCGGCCTGCTGCGGCTTGCGGCGCAGGACTTCGCCGCCGGCTGGGCGGACTACGAGGCGCGCTGGCGGCTGCCGGCCTTTCTGCGCGGCTCGCGCGGCATGGCGCCCGAGGCCATGGTCCCGCACCTGCATCCCGCCCCCAGCCGTGCGGATCTGGCCGACCGGCGGGTGCTGGTGGTGGGCGAGCAGGCGGTGGGCGACGAGGTCATGTTCGCCAGCATGATCCCCGACCTGGCCAGGCTGGCGAGCCACGTCACCCTGGTGGCCAATCCCCGGCTCCAGCGCCTGTTCCGCGCCTCCTTCCCCGAGGTGGCCGTGCCCGACCCCAGCGGCCTGGCGATCGACGCCGACCTGCTGGTGGCGGCCGGCAGCCTGGGCGCGGCCCTGCGCCGGCACGTGACGGACTTCCCGGGCGAGGCCTACCTGCGGCCGCCGGCCGCCGATCTCGCCCGCTGGGCGGAGCGGCTGGGACCGCGGCAGGGGCGGCTCCGGATCGGTCTCTCCTGGCGCGGCGGCGTGGCCGAAAGCCACGCCCACGCCCGCTCCGTTCCCCTCGAGCGCTTCGTCGCCGGCCTCGGGCTCGACGGCTGCGATCTCGTCAGCCTGCAGCATGGCCCGGTGGCCGACGAACTGGCGGCCGCCGACGCCCGCGGCGACCCCCCGATCCGCCGCTTCGAACCCGCCGAGACGCACGACCTCGCCGACCTCGCCGCCCTGATCGCCAACCTCGACCTGGTGGTGTCCGTGCAGAACACCAACGTCCACCTGGCCGGCGCGCTCGGCGCGCCCTGCCTCGCCCTGCTGCCCGACGCCGCCGAGTGGCGCTACGGCGAGGCGGGGGAGAGCCTGCCCTGGTACCGCTCGGTCCGCCTGCTGCGCCAGCCGGCCCCGGGCGCCTGGGACGAGGTTTTCGCCCGCGCCCGGGCAGGTATCGCTCAGGCCGCGCCCCGGGCGCCAAGCCGCTGACGGGCCGGCGGGTGGCGACGGCGAGCCGGAACGGCCATGTTCTGGCCGAGGTTGGCGCTCAGCTTGCCTGCCGATCGGAGTTCCCCATGCGTATCCCCCTGCTTGGCGTCGGCCTTTGCCTCGCCCTTGCCGCCCCCGTGAGCGCCCAGGAGCCGATGGCCACCGCCGGCGCCTCGGGCGCGCCGCCTGCCGCCGAAGCCCCCGCGCCGATTGCGACGCAGGATAGTGACGCCGTGGAAGCCCGCGCTATCGGCGACTGGGCCAACCGGGTCCTCGCGGGCCAGCCCTCGGCCGAGGCGCCGTCGCCAGGCGAGCGCACGCGCTGCCACGCCCATGACGGCAAGCCGCACGGCGAGGTCTGGGCCGGCGTCGGCACCCGCGGCTACCGCTCCATCGGCGGCGTGGTCACCCAGCCGCTGGGCAAGTGCGGCAGCCTCACTGTCGGCCTCAGCCACACCGAATCCGACCTCGGCCGCCGCCGTCGCTGACGCACGCGTCCGCCGCCCCCGACTGTCATCCCGGTTTGGCGGGACGCGAAGACCGGGACCTCCAGCCCGCGTCCACCACCCTTTGCGCCAACGACCCGCCGCAGCCCCAACCGCCGGCCGCCGCGTACAGAGGTCCCGGTCTTCGGCTTCGCCGAAACCGGGATGACAGCCGCGGGGCAATCGCGCCATGCGCCAGCGCCAGCGCCGTTCCGTGTGGTCCGTGTCTTCCGTGGTTCCTTCGCCCGCCAGCGCAGGAGCGCGCTCAGATCACGTGGGCCATGGCGGAGAGGGAGGGATTCGAACCCTCGATACCCTTGCGAGTATGCCGCATTTCGAGTGCGGTGCTTTCAACCACTCAGCCACCTCTCCAGGCCGGATCCGGACCGCCCGAAGGGGTCCGCTGAGCGAAGGCGCGGAACCTACTCATCCGCCCCCGGTCGCGCAAGGCCCCGTCAGCGCGGATAGAGGACCATCTGGGTGCAGCGGAAGGTCGCCATCAGCTTGCCGGTGGTCTCGTTGGTCACCTCGGCGTCCCAGACCTGGGTCATACGGCCCCCGTGGACCAGCCAGGCCCGGGTGGCGACCACCTCGCCGATCTTCGCCGTGCCGAGGAAGTTGGACTTCAGCTCGATGGTGGTGAAACCGCTCGCCCCCTCCGGCAAGGAGGCCACGCAGGCGTAGCCACAGGCCGAGTCGGCCAGCGCCACGACGGAGGCGGCGTGCACGAAGCCGTTCGGGGCCATGTGCCCCTTGGCCACCCTGAAGCGCCCGCGCGCCGAGCCGTTGGCCACCTCCTCCCATTCGATGGCCAGGTTTCCGGGCAGCGTCCCCTGCTGCCGCTCGGCGAACGCCGCCGCCTGGTTGCCTTCCATCATGGCTCATGCCCTCCGACTGAAACTTGGCAGGTGGGTAGGCGCCGCAAGGGAAGACAAGGTCAAGCCGTGGTGGCCGGCCCCTGGTAGGCGTCGCGCAGCTCGCGCTTCAGGATCTTGCCGATGTGGCTGCGGGGCAGGCTGTCCACCAGCTGCAGGTCGGCCAGCCGCTGGGTCTTGCCGACCCGTTCGTTCAGCCACTGGCGGAGCGCCTCGGGCGCGACGGCCTGGCCAGGCTTCAGCGCGACATAGGCCACCGGCGTCTCCCCCCAGGCCTTGGACGGCACGCCGACCACGGCCGCCTCCAGCACCGCCTCGTGCTTGACCAGCTCGGCCTCCAGGTCGCTCGGGTAGATGTTGAAGCCGCCCGAGATGATCATGTCCTTCTTGCGGTCCATGAGCGTGAGGAAGCCGTCCTCGTCGAAGCGGCCCACGTCGCCGGTGCGGATGTAGCGCAGCCCTTCCGGGCTCCACCATTCGGCCTCCGAGGTCTTGCCCGGCTGGTTGTGGTAGCCGACCATCATCGCCCCGGAGCGGCCGACCACCTCGCCGATCTCGCCCTGCGGGACCTCCTTGCCGTCCTCGTCGATGAGGCGGATGTCGTGGCCCGGCAGCGGCCGGCCGACAGTGTGCAGCTTGTCGGGGAACTCGTGGCACTGCAGGCCGCAGGACCCGCCGCCCTCGGTCATGCCGTAGTACTCGACGAGCCCGCCCGGCCAGCGGTCCAGCACCTGGCGCTTCAGCTCGGCCGAGAAGGGCGCCGAGGTGGAGAACTTCATCTGGTACGAGGAGAGGTCGTATCGGTCGAAGTCGGGATGCTCCATCAGCCGCCGGTACTGCACCGGCACCAGCATGGCGTGGGTGGCGCGGTGCTTCTCGGACAGCTCCAGGAACGACTTCACGTCGAACTTCGGCATCAGCACCGCGGTGCCGCCATTGGAGATGGTCGGCAGGAACGACACCAGCGTGGTGTTCGAATAGAGGGGCGTGGAGACCATGGTCACCGCGTCGGCCGGGTAGACGCCCCGGCGGATCTGGCCCCAGCGCATGCGGTGCGGCTGCACGATCCCCTTCGGCGCCCCGGTCGTCCCGGACGAATAGATGATGTTGAAGCCCTGGTCGGGGTCGACCTCGTGCAGCTCGGGCTTCGCGCCTTCCGGCGCCAGCCACTGCTCAAAGGGCGTGCCGGCGTCTGAGCCGTCCAGGCTCACGCGCTTGGCGGTCACCTGGTCCATGACGCCGGCCATGTGCTCGGCCAGCTGCTTGTCGAGGAAGAAGACCTTCGCCCCGCTGTCGTTCAGCTGGACGATCAGGCTCTCCGGCGTCGAGGAGGGCGCCAGCGGCGCCACGGTGGCGGCCGCCCGCAGGACGCCCAGGAAGGCCGCGCCATATTCGACGCTCGACGAGGCGCAGATCGCCGCCACGTCCGCCCTGCCCACGCCGTCCCGCTGCAGGGCCGCGGCGATGCGGTCCATCAGGGCGTCCAGTTCCGCGTAGGAGATCACCCGCCGGGCGTCGACCAGGGCCGGCTTGTCCTTGAGCCCGCGGGCCTGGGCCCTCACCACGTCGGCGATCGTGCCGAAATCCTGGCTCAGCAGCTCTTCGACGGACAGGTCGGCGGGCATCGGGCGGCGCTCCCTCAAACAATCGTTTCAACCGCCGTCATAGCGCCTTGCGGACGCTGCGTCAGGCGGGTTCAGTATCGGCAAGCACAGGGCGGACGAACCGCCGGCGGGAGGACCCAAATGGCCGACGACGGCATGATCTCCTTCGGGGAGAAGCTGCGCCAGCATGCGCGCACCCAGCCTGACAAGCCGGCGGTCACCTGCGGCGAGGAGACGATCACCTACGCCGAGCTGAACCGTCGCTCGAACCGCATGGCCCGCGCCCTGCAGGCCCATGGCGTCAAGCAGGGCGACCTCGTCACCCTCGGCATGCCCAACGGCGTGGGCTTCGTGGCCGCCGCGCACGCCATCTGGAAACTGGGCGCCACGCCCCAGCCGATCTCGTTCCGCCTGCCGCAGGGCGAGCTGAAGGCGATCGCCGACCTGGCCGAGACGCCGCTGGTGATCGCCCAGTTCACACATGAGATCGGTCGCCCAATCCTCGACGCCGACGCCCTGCTGACGGCCAGCGACGACGACAGCGATCTGCCCGACGCGATCCCGCCGATCTCCAAGGCGCCCACCAGCGGGGGCTCCACGGGACGGCCTAAGCTGATCCTCTCCGGCCAGCCGGGGCTGACGGCCCGCGAGACGCCGGAGGCCGGCGGCTTCCGCCTGCGGCCGTCGGAGACGGCGCTGATCCCGGCGCCCATGTATCACAACGCCCCCTTCGGCATGATGATGCAGGCCACGGCGCTCGGCGCCCACGTGGTGGTCATGCCGCGCTTCGATCCCGAGGCGACCCTGGCCGAGATCCAGAAGCGCCGCGCCACCTGGGTCTACCTCGTGCCGACCATGATGAGCCGCATCTGGCGGCTGCCCGAGACGGTGCGCGCGGCCTACGACCTCTCCTCGGTGGAGACGCTCTGGCACATGGCGGCGCCCTGCCCCGCCTGGCTGAAGGAGGCCTTCATCCACTGGATCGCGCCCGGCGAGGTGATGGAGCTCTACGCCGGCACCGAGGCGCAGGCGGTGACCATCATCACCGGCTCGGAATGGCTGGAGCACCGCGGCTCGGTGGGCCGAGTGACCGTGGGCGAGATGGCGATCTTCGGCGAGGACGGCCAGCCGCTGCCCCCCGGCCAGACCGGCGAGATCTACATGCGCCGCCCGCCCGGCTCGCCGCCCACCTACAGATACCTGGGCGCCACGCCCAAGACCCTCCCCGGCGGCTGGGAGAGCCTGGGCGACCTCGGCTGGTTCGACGACGACGGCTACCTCTACCTGGCCGACCGCCGGGCTGACATGATCCTGGTGGGCGGCTCCAACGTCTATCCGGCCGAGATCGAGGCGGCGCTGGAGGAGCATCCGGCCGTGCAGTCGGTGGCGGTGATCGGCCTGCCCGACGAGGACCTCGGCAACCTGGTCCACGCCATCGTCCAGCTCCGCGCCCCCGTGCGCGAGGACGAGCTGCGGGCCCACCTGAAGGACCGCCTGGTCACCTACAAGCAGCCGCGCAGCTATGAGTTCGTCGACGAGGCCCTGCGCGACGATGCCGGCAAGGTCCGCCGCTCCGCTCTGCGGGATGCCCGGCTGAAGAAGGCCGCCCAGCCGGCTTAACGGCAGCGCTCACGGCCATTGATGCGGGGCTTCCCGCCGCCACGTCACGCCTGCTAAGCGGGCCTGCATAAATTCGAACAGTCGTTTGGGGAGGGTCGATGAGCATCAAGGGCAAGGCCTACGTCATGGGGGCCTACGAGCACCCCACGCGCGATGCGCCGGACAAGTCGACACCGCAGCTGCATGCGGAGTCGGCCGCCGGCGCCCTGAAGGACGCCGGCCTCAGCCCTGAGGACGTGGACGGCTACTTCTGCGCCGGCGACGCGCCGGGCTTCGGCCCGCTCTCCATGGTCGACTACATGGGCCTCAGGAACGTCCGGCACGTGGACTCCACGGAGCTTGGCGGCTCGTCCTACATCGCCCACGTGGGCCACGCCGCCCAGGCGATCGCGGCGGGCAAGTGCCAGGTGGCGCTGATCACCCTCGCGGGCCGGCCGCGGAACGGCGGCAACCGCCCGGGCGCCTCGATGCGCGGCGGTCCGTCCGGCGGCGGCCTCACCGACGGGGCGCCGGAGGCGGGCTACGAGCAGATCTACGGCGGCTCGACCCACAACACCTACGGCATGTGCGCCATGCGCCACATGTACGAGTACGGCACCACGTCCGAACAGCTGGCCTGGATCAAGGTGGCCGCCAGCCACCACGCCCAGTGGAACGAGCACGCCTACCTGAAGAAGGTGGTCACCGTCGAAGAGGTGGTGAACTCCAGGATGATCTCCGATCCGCTGCACATGCTGGACTGCTGCGTGGTCACCGACGGCGGCGGCGCCCTGATCGTCACCTCGCCCGAGGTGGCCCGCAGCCTGAACCGCCCCAGGGTCCGCGTGCTGGGCGCGGGCGAGAGTCCCAAGGGGCTGATGGGCGGGCACGACCTCGACCTCACCCACTCGGGCGCCGTCTGGTCGGGCCCGCGCGCCTTCGAGGAGGCCGGCGTCACTCCGGCCGACATCAAGTACGCCTCGATCTACGACAGCTTCACCATCACGGTCCTGATGCAGCTGGAGGACCTGGGCTTCTGCAAGAAGGGCGAGGGCGGCAAGTTCGTCGCCGACGGCAACCTGATCTCGGGCGTCGGTAAGCTGCCGTTCAACACCGACGGCGGCGGCCTCTGCAACAACCACCCCACCAACCGCGGCGGCATCACCAAGGTGATCGAAGCCGTGCGCCAGCTGCGCGGCGAGGCGCACGAGAAGGTGCAGGTCCCCAACTGCGACCTCGCGATCGCGCACGGCACCGGCGGCTCGCTCGGCATCCGCCACGGCGCCGCCACCGTCATCCTCGAGCGGGAGGCCTGAGAATGTCCCCAGACACGACATCCAACGTCATGACCCGCCCGATCCCGGCGCCGCCGGTGACCGTCGAGAGCCAGCCGTTCTGGGAAGCCGCCAAGGAAGGCCGCTTTCTGATCAAGCGCTGTGAACCCTGCGGCAAGGCCCACTGGTACCCGCGCGCCGTCTGCCCGTTCTGCCTCTCCAGCGAGACCAAGTGGGAGGAGAGCCCCGGCGAAGGGGTGATCTACGCCTTCTCGGTGATGCGAAAGTCGCCGAGCGGCCCCTACGCCATCGGCTATGTCACCCTGGACGAGGGCCCGGCCGTGCTGACCAACTTCGTCGATGTCGGGCCGGACGACCTGGCCATCGGCATGCGGGTCAAGGTGCGCTTCCAGGACACTGAAGGCGGCCCGCCGGTCCCGGTGTTCGCGCCGGTCTAGGCGGCCGCGTTCCCTCTCCCGCCCCGCGGGAGAGGGCTAGGGTGAGGGCGGCTCGGCGGCTCGAGCGCGCAAGGCGTTGGACCCGCGTGCACAGGTCCCACCGGAGTAGCAGCCCAGCATCCTGCACCGCCCTCACCCGACCTCTCCCGCACGCGGGAGAGGAGCGCCTCAGCGTCCCCCGCCGTCCTTCGCCCCGCCGCCGGCGGCGGCCGTGCGCGCGGCCTTCTCCTCGGCCCGGGCGCCGGCCAGCATGTTCTCCAGGCCGTAATTGCCCTCATGGCAGGCGTACTCGTAGATCGGCCCCTTGGTGGCGTTCATCGCCACCTCGCCCTCGATCGGCTCGGCATAGAGATCCGGATCCTCGATGCGGAACTTGTAGGCGATCTTGCCAGGCGCGATGCGGGTCAGCCGCTCGATCACCTTCTGGTTGGCGTTGCCGCCCCGCAGCCCCTGCTCGGGCCGGAAGTTGGTGGTCTCGATCACCAGGGTGTCGCCCTCCCACCAGCCGATGGAGTCGCCCATCCAGGTCTTGATGTGGGCCGGCGGGTGCTTGCCGCCCAGCCGCACGTGACGGACGTCGTGGACCATCTCCACCTGGATGGCGACTTCGTCCTTCGTCTGAATGATGCTGTACGTGTTGTTGTACATCAGCGGCAGCATCGGCGGGCCGGCGCTCGAGCCGAACGACAGCAGGCACCGTTCGCCCAGGCTGAAGCTCTCGGGATTATCTGTCCGGCCGCCCGTCCGCCGCATGGCGGCCGCCTTGCGCGCGGGGAACTGGCCGTTGGCCGGCGAAGTGAGGATCGAGGCCCGCTTCTCGCCTCCGAGGTCGATGACCTCGGTGCCCGGGTCCTTCCAGCCCTGGTTGTAGCCGCAGTTGAAGCCGGAGATGCCGTCGGGTCCGCAGTCGGCGTTCTTCAGGTCCGCCACGGTGGCCTCGGGCCGGGTCGGCGCATCCGCCCGGGCCACCTGCTCGCGGGTCGCCTGCTCCAGGGCCTCGGCTTCGGCCTTGGTCAGCACATTGCGCGTGCCGAACTTCGCGTCCCGGGTCAGGGGGGTGATGGTGGCGTTGGACCAGATGCCCTGCAGGTCCGGCTGACCAAAGGCGGTCCTGGGCGCCTTGTAGGCCTGCGCGGCCGCGCCGTGCGCGAGAGCCGACGCGAGCAGCGCCAGCACGAGAGCCCGTGAGCCCATCTGATCCTCCCATACCGGTTCTTCTTGACCGGTGTTCGGCGAGCATAGGCCAGTCAGGCCGGCTCCGCCAATGGCGCAGCACGCGCCTTGAGCGTGACGACCAGCTCGTCGGCCTCGCGCGGATGCCTCAGACGGTGCTTGTTGAGGTGCGCCGTTCGCGGATCCGCGAACAGCGCCTCGTATTGGGTCCGACGGCGGTGGAACGTGTCCCAGGCCCAGCGGATTGGATGCTCCTTGTCCATCCAGCGGCGGAACAGCTCCTTGTTGCCGGTGCCCGGCCACAGCTCCGTCTTGCTCACGGCGCGCAGAAACGAGCGACGGATCACCCGGCGCATCACCAGCGGCCGCTCATAGTCGAGCCAGACCAGGTCGGTGGCCTTGGGCAGGATGACGTCCTGGGCCACGCCATAGTTGCCGTCGGTGACCCAGCGCTCACGGGCGATCGCAGCCCTGATCTTCCCCAGGAACGCGTCCGGATCCGCCTGGTGCAGGCCGCGCCAGCCCGGCTCCCAGTTCAACGCATCGAGTTCGACGCGTTCCAGGCCGAGCTCCAGAGCCAGCCGCCGGCCCAGCGTCGACTTTCCCGATCCCGACGAACCGATGATCGAGATGCGCACCTCACGCCCCCTGAACCTCGGCGAGCTCGGCCAGCACCTCGTCCGTGTGCTCGCCGAGCCTGGGCGGGTGGCGGCGGATGTTGGCGGGGGTCTTCGAGAACTTCACGGGCGGCTTGATCGCCCGGTAGCGGCCGGCCTCCGGGTGCTCGTACTCGCGGAAGAAGCCCACGGCCTGCAGGTGCGGCTCCTCGTGCAGGTCGTCCATCCTGTTGGTCTTCACCACGGGGATGGACAGCGGCTTCAGCAGGTCCAGCCACTCCTGGGTGGTCTTGGTGGCGGCCGCCTCTTCCACCAGGGCGTAGAGTTCGTGGGTGTGCTTGGCGCGCATGGCGTAGTCGGCGAAGCGCGGATCCGACTTGATCTGCTCGCCGAAGCCGGCCGCGTCGAAGAACTGATCCCACTGCTTGTCGGTGTAGGGCAGCAGGCCGATGTAGCCGTCCTTGGTGGCGAACGGCTTGCGGTACGGGTTGATCACCCTCTGGTAGCCCCATTGGCCGATCGGCGGCTCCCAGGTGTGGTCGTAGAGGTGCTCCACCAGAAGGAAGCTGGTGACGCACTCCAGCATCGGCACCTCGACGAACTGCCCCTCGCCGGTGCGCGCCTTGTGCAGCAGGGCCGCGGTGACCGCCTGGGCCATGAACAGGCCGGAGACCTTGTCGGCGACCAGGGTCGGCAGGATGCGCGGGGTCGGGTTGCCATCTGTACGGGGCAGGACGTCGGCCAGGCCGGACGCCGACTGGATCAGGTCGTCGTACGCCGGCTCGCCGGCATAGGGGCCGTCCGAACCGTACCCTGCCGCGTGGACATAGACGATGTCGGGCTTGATCGCCGCCACGTCCTCGTAGCCCAAGCCCAGGCGCTTGAGGCCGTCGTAGCGTACGGAGGCGGCGAACACGTCGCAGGACTTGATCAGGCGGCGGATGGCGCGCTTGGCGCTCTCCTGCTTCAGGTCCAGCACCACCGAACGCTTGTTGCGGTTGATGGTCAGGAAGATGGGGCCCATGTCCCGCGGCGCCCCTTCGGGCACGTGGCCGGCCCAGCGCATGATGTCGCCGCCCGAGCCCCGGCCGGAGCCGGGATCCTCAAGCTTGATCACGTCCGCGCCCTGATCGGCCAGGATCTGGGTGGCGTAGGCGCCGTTGACCACGCTGGTCAGGTCGAGCACGCGGATCCCGGCCAAGGGTCCGGTCGCCTTGCTCTCCAGCTGCTTGGTTTCCGCCACGTCCAGTCTCCCCTCGCGGTCTTTGCCGGTTATGATCGGCGATAAGAACAGACCGACGCGGGGGAACGCCAGTGGACTTCGAACTCTCCGAAGAGCACCGCATGCTGCGGGACCTGGTGTCCCGCTTCGTCCGCGACGAGCTGATGCCGCTGGAAGGCGCCGTCATGCAGCGGGAGGCCGAAGGCAAGGGCGCCTACCTCTCGGCGGAAGAGCAGGCGAGGCTCGACAAGGTCTCGGGCGAACTCGGCCTCTTCGGCCTGGACGCGCCGGAGGACGTGGGCGGCTCCGACCTGCCCATGGTCGCCATGGTGGGCGTTGAGGAGGAGATCGGCCGCACCGTCACGCCCTACACCCTGCCGCCGGACAGCCCGAACCTGCGCATGCTGATGCAGACGGTGAACGAGCGGCAGCGCGAGGCCTATCTGGCCCCCTACGTGGCCGGCAAGACGGTCTCGGCCATCGGCATCTCCGAGCCGGGCGCCGGGTCGGACCCGCAAGGCATGACCACCCGCGCCGTGCGGGATGGCGACGACTGGATCATCAACGGCCGAAAAATCTGGATCACGCGGGCCGAGAACGCCGACTTCACGATCCTGATGGCGGTCACGGACCCCGAGAAGAAGGCGCGCGGCGGGATCAGCGCCTTCCTCGTGGACAAGGGGACGCCCGGCTTCAACGTGCTCCGCCGCATACCCATGCTGGGCGGCCAATACACTTACGAGATCGCGCTGGAGGACTGCCGCGTGGAGGGGTGGAAGCTGCTCGGCCAGGAAGGCCAGGGCTTCGCCCCCATGCAGACGCGGCTCGGCACCCGCCGGATCCAGATGGCCGCCTGGTCGGTGGGCATGGCCCAGCGGGCGCTCGACATGATGATCGAGTTCGCACCCCAGCGTCGGACATTCGGCGCGGCGCTGTCTGAACGCCAGGCCATCCAGTTCTGGATCGCCGAGGCCGCCACCAAAATCCACGCGACGCGGCTGATGACCTACGACTGCGCCGCGAAGCTCGACCAGGGCCGCGACGTGCGCAACGAGATCAGCATGATCAAGTGGTTCGCCACCGAAATGGCCTATGAGACGGTTGACCGGGCCATGCAGGCCTTCGGCGCCATGGGCATGACCAAGGAGCTGCCGCTGCAGCTGATGCAGGCGAAGCTCCGCACGATGCGCATCTACGATGGCCCCACCGAGATCCATAAGTGGGTGGTGGCCCGCAACCTTCTGGGGACCAGGAAATGAAGTCGGGCTACGGCGACCACATCAGCGCGGCCATGGACGGACACGTGGCCGTCGTCACCATCGACCGACCGCCCACCAACTTCGTCTCCGTGGAGCTGATCCACGACCTCGCCGACGCACTGGAAACGGCGGACGGCGAGCGAGACGTGCGCTGCGTTGTCTTGCAGTCCGAGGGCAAGGCGTTCTGCGCGGGGGCCGACCTCGCGCGCCCGGACGACCGGGTGGCGTCCGGCATGGACGGCGTCTCGGCCCTCTACCAGCAGGCGGCGCGGCTGTTCGCGGTGGACACGCCCATCATCGCCGCCGTGCAGGGGGCAGCCGTCGGCGCGGGTCTCGGCCTGGCGGTGGCCTGCGACTTCCGTATCGCCTCGCCCGAGGCGCGGTTCGCCGCCAATTTCGTGAAGCTTGGCTTCCATCCAGGCTTCGCCCTGACCCACACCCTGCCCCGACTGATCGGCGAGCAGCGAGCGCACCTGATGTTCCTCACGGGGCGGCGGATCAAGGCGGAGGAGGCGCTGGACTGGGGGCTCGTGGATCAGGTCGTGGCCGCCGACGAGCTTCGCGGCGCCGCCCTGGCCCTGGCCCGCGAGATCGCCGAGAACGCGCCCCTGGCGGTGATTGCGACGCGCAAGACCTCTCGCCGCGGCCTGCTGGAAGCGGCCCGCGCGCAGATGGCGCATGAGCACGAACAGCAGACCATCCTGCGCGCTACGGAGGATTTCGCCGAGGGCGTCCGCGCCGTGAACGAGCGCCGCGCGGGGAACTTCACGGGCCGGTAGCGGCCCGCCGCCTATCCCTCGCTGAACCGGCTCCCGGCCACGCGCTCGCACTCCGCCGCGAGCTCCTTGAACAGCAGCGACAGGATGACGAGCGCCCGCCCCTCGACGTCGGGGGCCTCGGCTCCGGGGTGCCAGTCGACCATCATGTCGAAGGCCAGCTCCGGCACCATGGCGTTCCGGGCGAGCACGCTGACCGTGGCCGAGCCGGGGTCACCTGGCCTAGCCCGGGCGGTCACCAGCCAGCGCAGCTGTTCGTTGGAGTTCGGCATCAGCCTTCGACAGGCGCCGGGGCACGCTGGCCCAGCGCCGCGGCTTCGCGGGCGAGCGCCGTGATCCGCACCCAATCGCCAGCCTTCACGGCGTCGGTCGGCGCGACCCAGCTGCCGCCGACGCAGAGCACGTTGGGCAGCGCGAGGTACTCAGGGGCGTTTGCGGCGCTGACGCCGCCGGTGGGACAGAACTTCGCCTGCGGAAAGGGGCTGGCGTAGGCCTTCAGCGCGCCCGCGCCGCCGACGATGTTGGCTGGGAACAGCTTGAAGCACTCGAAGCCCGCAGCGAGGCCCGCCATCAGCTCCGTGGCCGTGGCGATGCCGGGCAGCAGGGGCGCGGCGCCGTCCGGCCCCTCGCCTTCGATCAGGCCGGGACTGACCACAAACTGCGCGCCCGCGTCCGCCGCGGCCTGGCGCAGGGCCGGCGTGAGCGCGGTGCCGGCGCCGACCACGGCGCCTTCGATCTCTCCGGCCATCCGCCGGATGCACTCCATCGCCACGGGCGTGCGCAGGGTGATTTCCAAGACGGACAGACCGCCTTCCACCAGGGCGCGGCCCAGCGGCACGGCGTCGGCCACATCGTCGATGATCAGGACGGGGATCACCGGCGCGCGGGTGAGGATGTCCTGGATCTTCATAGGCGCTCCATCTGCTCCAGCTCGCGCGCCGCGCCGACGATCGCCGGGTAGGGGTGCAGCACGAGCGAGGTGGGGATCTGCTTCACGTAGTCGGACAGGCGGCCCTTGTCCTCGAACCGCGCGCGGAAGCCGCCGGAGGCGAGCCGATCCGCCAGCTTGGGCGCGATGCCGCCGGAGATGAACACCCCGCCGCGGGCGCCGAAGGTGAGCGCCAGGTCGCCGGCCACCGAGCCCATGATGGCGCAGAAGCGGTCGAGGGTCTCGCCGGCCAGGGCGTCACCGCTGGCCGCGGCCTCGTAGACCGCCCGCTGGTCCTCCAGCGGGGCGATGCTGCCCCGCACGTCGGCCAGGGCCCGGTAGAGATCGAACATGCCCGGCCCTGAGAGGATGCGCTCCACCGAGACGCGGCCGTAGCGGGCGTTGAGCCGGCGCCAGACCTCAACCTCCACCTCGTCGAGCGGTGCGAAGGCGGCGTGGCCGCCCTCGGTGGCCACCGAGACATCGCCGCGGTCGGCCCGGGCAAGGCCGGCCACCCCGAAGCCGGTTCCAGCGCCCAGCACCACCATGGGACAGTCCGAGCCGCCCTTCAGCTTCGGCCCCAGGGGGCGCAGCTCTTCGGGATCAAGCCTCGGGCAGGCCAGCGCCTGGGCCGCGAAGTCATTCAGCAGCTTCACCGCCTCGAAGCCGAAGTCGGCGATCAGCTCGCCTTCGGAGATCTGCCAGTCCAGGTTGGTGAACTCGATCTCGCCATCGACCACCGGCCCCGCCACCGCGATCACCGCCCTCGGCGGCCGCTTCCGGCCGACCGTGGTCTCCAGGTATTCAGAGATCACCTCGGTGATGGTGGAATAGTTCTTGGCCGGGAAGATCCGCGGGTTGCGGACGTGCCCCTGGGAGTCGACCACGGCGAAGCGGGCGTTGGTGCCGCCCACATCGCCCACGAGGCCCACGTATTGCGGCTTCACCTAGGCGGCCTCGAAGAGCGCGCAGGCGCCCGCGTCGGCCGGACCCGCGGCGCGGCGCATCCAGCCATACATCTCGCGTCCGTAGCCGAAGCCCGACGGCGGGGCCGTGGCCGGCGTACGGCTCATCAGTTCGTTTGTCCCCACCTTGATGGCGAGCTCCCCCGTCACGGCGTCCAGCCGGATGATGTCCCCGTCTCGCACATAGGCCAATGGGCCGCCGTCGGCGGCCTCCGGCGTCACGTGGATGGCGGCCGGCACCTTGCCCGAGGCCCCGGACATGCGCCCGTCGGTGACCAGCGCCACCTGATACCCCTTGTCCAGCTGCACGCCCAGAGCCGGCGTGAGCGAGTGCAACTCGGGCATGCCATTGGCGCGTGGCCCCTGGAATCGCACCACCGCGACGAAGTCGCGATTGAGCTCGCCCCGCTTGTGGGCGGCCAGCAGCTGGTCCTGGTCGTCGAACACCAGCGCCGGCGCCTCGATCACGAGGTGCTGAGGCTTCACCGCCGAGGTCTTGATGACCGCCCGGCCAAGCGGGCCCTTCAGCAGGCGCAGGCCGCCTTCCGACTGGAACGCGTCGTCCACCGGCCGCAGCAGCTCACGATCGAGCGACGTCGCCGCGCCTTCGCGCCAGACCAGCTTGTCGCCGTCGAGGAACGGCTCGGCCGTGTAGCGGCGCAGGCCGGGCCCGGCCACGGTCATGACGTCGTCGTGGGCGAGGCCGGCGGCGAGCAGCTGCCGGATCACGAAGGCCATGCCCCCCGCGGCGTGGAAGGCGTTCACGTCCTCGCTGCCGTTCGGATAGACCCGGGCGATCAAGGGCGTGACCCGGGACAGGTCGTCGAAATCCTCCCAGGTGATGCGGATGCCCGCGGCCATGGCCATGGCCACCAGGTGCAGGGTGTGGTTGGTCGAGCCGCCGGTGGCCAACAGGCCGGCCAGGGCGTTGACCACGCTCTTCTCGTCGAACACCGCCGCCATGGGAATGTAGTCATTGGTCCCGTCGCGGATCTCGACAGCCCGGCGGGCGGCGGCGGCGACCAAGGCGTCGCGCAGCGGCGTGTTCGGGGTGATGAAGGCGGAGTTCGGCAGGTGCAGGCCGGTCATCTCCATCATCATCTGGTTGGAGTTGGCCGTGCCGTAGAAGGTGCAGGTCCCCGGGCCATGGTAGGACTTCATCTCTGAGTCCAGCAGCTCCTCACGGGTCGCCTTCCCCTCGGCGTAGAGCGCCCGCACGCGGGCCTTTTCCGAGTTCGAGATGCCCGAGGTCATCGGCCCGCCGGGCACGAAAATCACCGGCAGGTGCCCGAAGGCGAGCGCGCCCATGGTCAGGCCTGGCACGATCTTGTCGCAAATCCCCAGCATCAGCGCCGCGTCGAAGGCGTCGTGGGTCAGAGCCACCGCCGTCGACATTGCGATCACGTCCCGCGAGAACAGGCTGAGCTCCATGCCCGGGCGGCCCTGGGTGACCCCGTCGCACATGGCGGGAACCCCGCCGGCGAACTGCGCCGTCGCCCCCACCTCGCGGGCCGCATGCTTGATGATCGCGGGGAAGCGCTCCAGCGGCTGATGGGCGCTCAGCATGTCGTTGTAGCTGGAGACGATCGCCACGTTGGGCGCGGTCGGATCCCGCATCCGCTGCTTGTCGCCCTCGCCGACGGCCGCGAAGGCATGGGCGAAGTTGGCGCAGGAGAGCTTGGCCCGGCCCACGCCGGCGGAGCGGGCCGCCTTCATCCGCTCCAGGTAGTCGGCCCGCGTCGCGCGGCTGCGCTCGACGATGCGCTGGGTGACCTCGGCCGTGACGGGATGCATGCTGAACCTCAGAAGCTCGGCGCCCAGAGGACGCGGACGGGGACCTGGTCCTGGGCGAGCAGGGCCCGCACGGGCAGGTCGGCTCCGGCCTGGGCGCGGGCGATCACCTCGCGCTTAGCCTCCCCGGCGATCAAGAGGAAGATGGCGCGCGCCTGCAGGAGCGCCGGGAGGGTGAGCGTGACCCGAGGCACGGGCGGCGACCCGACGCCTGCCGGCACAGCCAATGTAAGGCGCTGGCCCGCCGGATTCATCCCCTCGGCCAGTCCCGGGTCGCCTGGGATCAGCGAAGCCACGTGACCGTCCTCGCCCATGCCCAGCAGCACGGCGTCGAACGGCAGGAGGGCGCGGAGCACGGCGTCTTCCGGCTCCGGCCACAGCGGGACGAGGTGCGCCTTGGCGGGCTCGCCGTGCAGCAGACGCTCGCGCAGCTGGCGCACGTTCGCCTCCGGAGCGTCGGGCTCCACGCAGCGCTCGTCCGACAGCGTGACGATCACCCGCGCCCAGTCGACCTTCGCCGCGCGCAAGCGGTCGTAAGTCTCGCCGGGGGAGCGACCGCCGGTGCCCACCAGGCCCGCCCGGCCGCGGGTCTTCAGGCCATGAGCCAGGCAGGCCTCCACGCCGTGGGCGGCGGCTTCGGCGAGCGCGGCTGACGTCGGGTAGGTCTCGATCATGCCGGGTTAAACCTCGGAGCGGGGCTCGCGCTCAAGCCCTACCGCGCGAGCCTCGGCGATCACGGTTACGTCGGAGCCCGTCAGCGGGATTGACCGGTTGCTGAACAAGCGCCACCTATGCCGCTGCGTCCGGGTCGGGGCCCCGCGACGCCGGACTCAAAACCGGCGCGCACTGGACAGTGTGGGTCATGAGGATTGCGCAGGTCTCTCCCTTGTACGAGGCCGTGCCGCCGCGCCTGTATGGCGGTACGGAACGTGTGGTCGCCCATCTCACCGACGCCCTGGTGGAACTGGGCCACGAGGTCACCCTCTTCGCCAGCGCCGAGGCGCAGACCAAGGGCCGGCTGGCGCCCGTGCGCGACCAGGCGATCCGGCTCGATCCGGCGCCGCTGAAGTCCGATCTCGCCGCGCACCTGTCGCAGCTGGCCGAGGTCCGCCGCCGGGCCGCCGAGTTCGACGTCATCCACTTCCATACGGACATGGTCCACTTCCCGTTCTTCGAGGACGTCGCGCCGCGAACCGTCACCACCCTGCACGGCCGACTCGACCTTAAGGACCTGCCCGAGGCCTACGCCCGCTGGCCGCAGTTCCCGCTGGTCTCGATCAGCGACGCTCAGCGGCGGCCGCTGCCGTTCGCCAACTGGGCGGCCACGGTCCATCACGGCCTGACAGCCGATCTCTACCGCTTCAGCCGGAAGAGCCGCGGCTACCTCGCATTCCTCGGCCGCATCTCGCCCGAGAAGCGGCCTGACCGGGCGATCCAGATCGCCATCGCCGCCGGCCGTCCGCTGAAGATCGCCGCCAAGGTGGACCGCGTCGACCAGGCCTATTTCGACGAGAAGATCGAGCCCCTCCTGCACCACCCGCTGGTGGAGTTCGTCGGCGAGATCGGCGACGCGGAGAAATCCGGGTTCCTCGGCGGCGCCGAGGCCCTGCTGTTCCCCATCGACTGGCCTGAGCCCTTCGGCCTGGTGATGATCGAGGCCATGGCTTGCGGGACGCCCGTCCTCGCCTACGACTGCGGCTCGGTGCGGGAGGTGGTGGAGGACGGTCTCACAGGCTTCATCGTCAAGAGCGACGCCGAGGCCATCGACGCGGTGGGCTACATCGGCGGGTTGGACCGCGCCGCCATTCGCGCCCGCTTCGAGCAGCGGTTTTCGGCCCACGCCATGGCCCGCCGCTATCTCGACCTCTACGCAACGCTGCTGGCCAAGGCGCCTGCGCCGGCGGTCGTGGGGGCCATGGCCTGATGTCGGCGGACGATCTCGCGCCCGACCTCGAAGCTCCGTTGGAATGGGGCGAGGTGGAGGAGCCCCGCGTCCCGCAGCGGCTGTTCCCGCTGAAAGATCGCGACACCTTCCTGGTCGCCGATGTCTACGGCGACATCCTGGGCTCCGGCGACGGGCTGTTCCACGACGACACCCGTATCCTTTCGCTGTGGCGGCTGCTCCTGGGCGCCCGGCCGCCGACCCTGCTGTCGGGGGCGATCACGCAGGACAACGTGGTCTTCACCTTCCACGGCCTGAACAAGGCCATGCCGGCGCCCGGCCCCGCCGGCCCGCCCGGCGTGCTGCACATCGAGCGCAGCCACTTCCTCTGGGAGGACCGGCTGTACGAGCGGGTCAGCGTGGTCAACTACAGCCAGTCGGTGGTGATCCTGCCGCTGGTGTTCGAGTTCGACGCCGACTTCCGGGACATGTTCGAGGTGCGCGGCGCACGCCGGGCGAAGCGCGGGCGCTTCCACCTGCCGGAGGTGGGCGAGCGCTCGGTCCGCTTCCGCTACGAGGGCCTCGACAGGGTGGAGCGCACCAGCGTGGTGGCCTTCTCCGACCCGCCGGCCCGGCTGACGGAACGGCGGGCCGAGTTCATGTACGCCCTGCGCGGCGAGGGCCGGATCGAGCTGTATCTGGAGATCGGGGCCACGCCCGCTCTGCCGCCGAGCCGCGAACGGTACCGGGCCGCCGCCGCCCGTGCTCGCTTCGCCATGCGCGCCCGCCGCCGCCGAGGCGCCCGCGTGCGCACCGCCGGGCGGCTGTTCAACAGCTGGATCGACAAAAGCCGCGCCGACCTGGCGCTCCTCACCACGCCGATGGAGACCGGCCCCTACCCGTACGCCGGGATCCCGTGGTTCTCGACGGCCTTTGGCCGCGACGGCATCCTCACCGCCTGGCAGGCGCTGTGGCTCGACCCCTCGCTCGCCCGCGGCGTGCTCACCTACTTGGCCACCCACCAGGCGGAGACGGTCTCGGCCTTCCGCGACAGCCAGCCCGGCAAGATCATGCATGAGACCCGCCGCGGCGAGATGTCGGCCCTCGGCGAGGTGCCCTTCGGCCGCTACTACGGCGGCGTCGACACCACCCCGCTGTTCGTGGCGCTGGCAGGAGCCTATTTCGAGCGCACCGGCGATATCGACCTGATCCGCAGCCTTTGGCCGGCCCTGGAGCGCGCCGCCGCCTGGGTGGCGCGCTGCGCCGATGCGAACCCCTGGGGCCTGCTGGACTACGCCCGCGGGGCCGAGAGCGGCCTCTCCAACCAGGGCTGGAAGGACAGCGGCGACAGCGTCTTCCACGCCGACGGCCGTTTCCCGAAGGGGCCGATCAGCCTGGTGGAGGTGCAGGGCTACGCCTACGCCGCCTACCGCGCCATGGCCGGCTTCGCCGCCGAGCGGCGCGACCTCGAGGCGATCGACCACTGGACGTACCGGGCGGAGAAGATCCGCGCCACCGTCGAGCAGCTGTTCTGGATGGAGGACGAGGGCTTCTACGCCATCGCCCTCGACGGCGAGGGCCAACTCTGCCGGGTCCGCGCCTCCAACCCGGGCCACCTGCTGTTCAGCGGCCTGCCGGCGCCCGACCGCGCCCGCCGCGTCGCCCAGCGCCTGATGTCGCCGGACTTCTTCTCCGGCTGGGGGATCCGCACGCTCGCCACCGGCCAGGCCCGCTATAACCCGATGAGCTACCACAACGGCTCGGTGTGGCCGCACGACACCGCGCTCTGCGCCATGGGCCTGTCACGCTACGGGGACCGGGAGGGCGCAGCCCGGGTCACCGCGGCCCTGTTCGAAGCCGCCGTGCAGATGGACATGCGCCTGCCCGAGCTGTTCTGCGGCTTCCCGCGCAGCGCCGGCGAGCCGCCGGTGCCCTACCCAGTCGCCTGCATGCCGCAGGCCTGGGCGGCGGGCTCCGTCTTCATGCTGCTGCAGGCCTGCCTCGGCCTTTCAATCGACGCCGCCGCGCGGGAGGTGAAGATCCGCGACCCGCGCCTGCCAGTGGGCATCGACCACCTGCGGATCGACAACCTTGCCGTGGGCGCCTCGAAGATCACCCTCCAATTCGACCGCCAGGGCCGCCGGGTGGCCGTCAAGACCGACACCCGCGACGTCGACATCAGGGTGAAGCGGCGGTGACCTACTCCGTCTCCCTCAGGGAGAGGGTGTGCGTCTCGCCTAGCGCCTGGGCGTGTGCGCCAGCCGCAGGATGTTCGCCGCCCCGGGCGAGCCCATGGGCAGGCCGGCAAGGATCAGCACCCGGTGGCCTGGGGGGGCGAGCTCCATTTCGGCGGCATGGGTGGTGGCCACCCGCGCCAGGTCCTCGGGGTCGAACAGCTCCGGGATCACGCGGCTCTCGACGCCCCAGGACAGCGCCAGCTTGCGTGCGGTCGAGAGCTTCGGCGTCAGAGCCAGGGTCGGCTGCAGCGGCCGCTCCCGCGACAGCCTTAGCGCCGTCTGGCCGGTGGTCGTGAAGGCCACCAGGCAGGCGGTCGACGCCGCCTCGGCGGCGCGGCGCGCGGCCGCCACCAGGGCGTCGGCGTCGGCGTCGTCCACCGGATACTCGGCGCGCATCAGTTCCGGCCAGCGCGGATCGTTCTCCACCCGGGTGATGATGCGGTCCATGATCGACACGGCCTCCAGCGGGTAGTCGCCCACCGCGCTCTCCGCCGACAGCATCACCGCGTCGGCGCCCTCGTAGACCGCCCCGGCCACGTCCGAAGCCTCGGCGCGGGTGGGCGTCGGAGAGTGGATCATGCTCTCCAGCATCTGGGTGGCGACGATGACGGGCAGGCCGCGCAGCCGCGCGGCGCGGATCAGCCGCTTCTGGGCGACCGGCACCTCCTCCGGGTTCAGCTCCACGCCCAGGTCGCCCCGGGCCACCATGATGGCTTCCGACAGGTCGAGGATCTCGTCCAGCACGTCCAAGGCCGCCGGCTTCTCGATCTTGGCGAGCACCGAGGCCCGCCCGTCCACCAGACGGCGCAGCTCGGCCATGTCCGAGGCGCGCTGCACGAAGGACAGGGCCACCCAGTCCACCCCCTGGTCGAGGGCGAAGGCGAGGTCGCGGCGGTCCTTGTCGGTGAGCGCCGGGATCGGGATCGCCGAGCCCGGCAGGTTCAGGCCCTTGTTGTCGGACAGCTGCTCGCCGGCCTCGACGGTGGTCTGGGCGAAGTCCGGGCCGTGCTTGGTCACCCGAAGCCGCACCTTGCCGTCGTCCAGCAGCACGGCGGCCCCTGTGCGAAGCGCGGCGAAGATTTCGGGGTGCGGGACCTGCACGCGGCTGGCGTCCCCCGGCGCGTTGTCGAGGTCCAGGCGGAAGTCCTGCCCGACCTTCAGCCGCACCACGCCGTCCGCGAACTTGCCCAGCCTGAGCTTCGGGCCCTGCAGGTCGGCGAGCACCGCGATGGGCCGCCCCACTTCGGCCTCGGCCCGCCGGACGGCCTCGATGGTCCGGGCGTGGTCGGCGTGGGCCCCGTGGCTGAAGTTCACCCGGAAGACGTCGGCCCCGGCGCGGGCCAGTTCGGCGATGCGGTTTCGGCTGGCGGGACCCAGGGTCGCGACGATGCGGGCTCGGCGGGCGCGGATCATCCGGCTCTCTTCTTCCGTCTGCTCTCGTTGGGATCTGCCGGCGAGAACGCACAACCGACTCGCACAGCTTCCGGAGCCAAGCTTATCAAGGCACGTTTAGCCCGCGTCGAGCGGAAACCGGGGCGCTCCGCCCGCCAAACGCGCACCAACGAGAAGTAGAGGGGACCTCACGGCTTGGCCCAGAACCTTGACCTGTTCCCGATCGGCAACTGCACCGCCAGCGCGCTGATCGACCGCGCCGGCCGCTTCGTCTGGGCCTGCGTGCCCCGGGTGGACGGCGATCCGTTCTTTTCGGCCCTGCTGGGCGGCCGCGACCCCAACGCCGAGAACGCCCGCGGCGTCTGGGACATCCAGGCGGAAGACCAGGCGGAGGTGCGCCAGGGGTACCTGCGCAACACCCCCATCCTGCGCACCGAGGTGTCCGATCGCTCGGGCGCCCGTTTCGAGATCATCGACTTCTGTCCCCGCTACCGGCAAATGGGCCGGGTCTACCGTCCGCTCGCCTTTATCCGGCTGGTGCGGCCGCTGTGGGGCACGCCGCGCATCCGGATTCGCCTTCGGCCCACCGGCAACTACGGCGAGCACGACACGCCGGTCACCGTCGGCTCGAACCACATGCGCTTCATCGGCCCGGAGGCGACGCTTCGGCTCACCACCGACGCGCCCATCAGCCACATCAAGGAGGAGCGGACGTTCCGGCTGGAAGAGCCGATCGCCATGTTCCTGGGCCCCGACGAGGGCTTCGACTCCGACGTCGCCACGACCACCGCGCGCATGCTGCGCGAGACCACCGACTACTGGCGGACCTGGGTGCGGACGCTCTCCGTGCCCCTGGAATGGCAGGACGTGGTGATCCGCTCGGCCATCACCCTGAAGCTCTGCGCCTATGAGGAGACCGGCGCGATCGTCGCGGCCCTGACCACCTCGATCCCCGAGCACGCCGACGACGACGGCAAGGCCCGGAACTGGGACTACCGCTACTGCTGGCTGCGCGACGCCTACTACGTGGTCCAGGCCCTCAACCGCCTGGGCGCCGCCGACATGCTGGAGAACTACCTCGTCTACCTGCGCAACTTGGTGGACCAGGCCCGCAAGGGCGACCAGGCGCCGGTCTATGGCGCGGTGGGCCAGGGCGGCCTCGGCTCGGCCGTGGTCTCGGACACCAGCAAGGCCAGCCACGTGCAGCCGGTCTATGGGGTCGGGCTGGAGCCCGTGCTGACCGAATGGATCGCGCCGCACCTGCCGGGCTACCGCGGCATGGGACCGGTGCGCGTCGGCAACCAGGCGCACGAACACCTGCAGCACGACGTCTATGGCCAGATCATCCTGTCGACCGTGCAGGCCTTCTTCGACGAGCGCCTGTTCCGGCCGGCGACCGTGGAGGACTTCCAGGCGCTCGAGCCGATCGGCCAGCGCGCCTTCGAGCTGCACGACAAGCCGGACGCGAGCCTCTGGGAGTTTCGCGGGCGCGAGGCGGTTCACACCTATTCGTCCGTGATGTGCTGGGCCGCCTGCGACCGCCTCGGGAACGCCGCCGAGAAGCTCGGGCTGGCCGATCGCGCCGCCTACTGGAACGGATGCGCGGCCAAGGTGCGGGCGACCATCGAGAGCCGCGCCTGGAACGCCGAGCTCGGCCGCTACGCCGCCACCTTCGGCGGCGACGAGCTGGACGCCAGCCTGCTGCAGCTGATCGACGTCCGCTTCACCTCGCCGGACGACCCGCGGATGCAGGCCACCATGCAGGCGGTGGAGGCGGGCCTGCGTCGCGGGCCCTTCATGCTGCGCTACGCCATCCCGGACGACTTCGGCGAGCCGAAGACCGCCTTCAACTTCTGCACCTTCTGGCTGATCGAGGCCCTGCACCTCTCCGGCCGCTCGGATGAGGCGCGCGAACTGTTCGAGGAGATGCTCGGCCGCCGCACCGCCGCCGGGCTCCTTTCGGAGGACATTTCCTTCGCCGGCGACGAGCTCTGGGGAAACTACCCGCAGACCTACTCCCTGGTCGGCCTCATCAACTGCGCCACCCTGCTCTCCCGACCCTGGACCAGCGTGCGGTAGGGAACCTTCGCCGCCCGTTCCGCGTCCACTGAAGCATGACCGAGGACTATTCCAAGGGCCACGGGAGCCCCGAGGAGCTGCGCGCGGCGGCCGAGGCCGCCGACGCCCTGATCAGCCGCATCCAGGATCGCGTCGCCGACTACCTGTCGAAGACCGGCGAGATCGACGAGAAGGAGGCCTTCTACGAGATCGTCGAGATGCTGGAGACCTCCCAGGAGATCACCAAGCTGCGGATGGCTCTGGGCCAGGACCCCCACCGCTTCGGCGACCCCACCCCCGTGGCGGCTGGAGACAACACCGGCTGACCAGCCCGCCGCACAGACGCCCTAGTCGTACCAGGCCCGCCCGGCGCGCTCGATCAGCGCGAAGGCTCCGGCCGGACCCCAGGACCCGGCGGCGTACGGCTTCGGCGTCAGCCCCGCCTCCTTCCAGGCGTCGGCCACGCCGTCCACCCACCGCCAGGCCTCTTCGACCTCGTCGCGGCGGACGAACAGCGTGGAATTGCCGCCGATGACGTCCAGCAGCAGGCGCTCGTAGGCGATACGCCGCCGTGCGCCGGGGCCCTGGTAGGCCCTCATCAGCGACAGCGACAGCGGCAGGGACTGCAGGCGGATGCCGCCCTGGTCGATGCCCGGCGCCTTGTTCATCAGCAGCAGTTCGATGTCCTCATCGGGCTGCAGGTCGATGATCAGCCGGTTGGCGGTGAGGTCGTCGCGCGCCGCCCCGCCGAAGATCGAGTGCGGGACGCCCTTGAACTGGATGGCGATCTGGGTGCGCCGCTCGGGCAGGCGCTTGCCCGTCCGCAGGAAGAACGGCACCCCCGCCCAGCGCCAGTTGTCGATGTCCGCCCGGAGCGCCACAAAGGTTTCGGTGTCGGAAGGCTCGCCGCGCTCCTGTTCGTATCCGCCGACCTGCTTTCCGCCCACCACGCCCGGCGTGTACTGGCCGCGGATCGAGGCGGCCTGGGCGTCGGCGCGGGTGAACCGACGCAGCGAGCGCAGCACCTTCACCTTCTCGTTGCGCACCGACTCCGGGTCCAGGTCGGCGGGCGGCTCCATGGCCACCAGGCAGAGCAGCTGCAGCATGTGGTTCTGCAGCATGTCCCGCAGCGCCCCGTATTCGTCGTAGTAGGGCCAGCGCTCCCCCACCCCTTCCGTCTCAGCGACCGTGATCTGCACGTGGTCGACGGTGAGGTTGTTCCAGAGGGGTTCGAAGAGGGTGTTGGCGAACCTGAGCGCGATGAGGTTCTGGACGGTCTCCTTGCCCAGGTAGTGGTCGATCCGGAAGATCCGGGGCTCGTCGAAGACCGCGCCCACCGAGACGTTGATGATCCGCGACGAGTCCAGGTCCCGGCCGATCGGCTTCTCCAGCACGATCCGGCTCTCGTCCGTGGCGAGGCCCGTGGCGGCGAGCGCCACGCAGACCCGGCCGTAGAGGCTGGGCGAGAGGGCCAGGTAGAAGATCGGCGCCTGCGCGCCCTCGATGTGCGGCTTCAGCAGCGCCGCGCCCTGTTCGGTGGTGGCGTCGGCGGCCACATAGTCCACGCGCCCGGCGAACCGCTTCCAAACCGCCGCGTCCAGCCCCTCGGGCCTCGCCTCCAGGTCAGCGCGCACCATGTCCAGGAAGCCGTCCCGGGTCATCTCGGTGCGGGCCGTGGCCACAACCTTGAAGCCCTCCGGGAGGAAGCCGTCAGAATCGAGGAAATAGAGCGAGGGCAGGAGCATGCGCCGGGCGAGATCGCCCGCGCCGCCGAACAGCACGATCACGTCGGCCTGCGGCGTTCCAGCCATCGGCATCACCTCTCGTAGGGGAAGGGAGTCGTCGTCGGCGCGCATAGCGTCGATAGACGAAGGAAACGTCAAGGCCGCTCGGGAGTTGAACTTTGTTGATGTGGCGCCCCCGGCGGATCGGGCGGCGCCGTCGCGCGTTCTCTTGGCCAACGGGGGTGGCCGCTTTCATGACCTTCGAGGACCTCACCATCGCACTGCCTGCGCCCAAGCCCGTCGTGCTGAGCGAAGCAGCGCTGTTCCTGGACCTTGACGGCACCCTGGCCCCGATCGCCGCCCGCCCGCAGGACGTCCGCCCGGACGCCCGGCGGACCCGCCTGGTGGAGCAGCTGAACGCGGCGTTGGACGGCCGGCTCGCCGTGGTCAGCGGCCGGACCCTGGCCGACGTGGACCGTATCCTCGAGGGCCGCGTCACTTCGGTGGCGGCGGTCCACGGGCTCGTGCGCCGCGAACCGGACGGCACGGTCCATGAGTCGGCCCCGCACCCAGACCTGCCCCTGGCCGCCGAACGCTTCCGAGATTTCGCGGCCCGCGACTCCGGCTTCATCGTCGAAGAGAAGGGCCTCAGCGTCGCCCTGCACTACCGCCTGGCGAAGCCGCACGCGGCCGCCGCACGGCGGCTGGCCGACGAGATCGCCGAGCAGACGGGCCTTACCCTGCAGCACGGCGACATGGTCGAGGAGCTCCGCACCCCCGGCCCCACGAAGGGCGACAGCGTGATGAGCTTCCTCAGCCAGGCGCCCTTCCGCGGCTTCCAGCCGGTGTTCGTCGGCGACGACGCCACCGACGAACACGGTTTCCAGGCGGTCCAGCAGGCCGGCGGGGTGGGCGTACTGGTGGGAGCTTCCCGCGAGAGCGCCGCCACCTTCCGCCTGCTGGGCGTCGAGGAGGTCCTGGACTGGCTCGAGGCCGCGCTGTGAGCCGGCTGATCGTCATCTCCAACCGCGTCCAGCCCCCCACGGGCAAGGGCGACGAGAGCGTCGGCGGCCTGGCCATGGCCCTGGCGGCCGCCTTGCGGGAATACTCCGGCCTGTGGTTCGGCTGGAGCGGCAAGACGACGCCCCAGTTCACCGGCCAGCTGTCGATGCAGAAGATCGACGGCGTCACCGTGGCGACCATCGACCTCGAGGAGGTCGACTACGACGAGTACTACAACGGCTACGCCAACAAGACCCTGTGGCCGCTGTTCCACTACCGTAGCGACCTGACCGCCTACGACCGCGCCTACGGCGAGGGCTATGAGCGGGTGAACTGCCGGTTCGCAGAGACCCTGCGGCCGCTGGTGGAGCCGGACGACCTGATCTGGGTCCACGACTACCACCTGATCCCGCTGGCCCGGGAACTGCGACGCCTCGGCCTTAAGAATCGGATGGGCTTCTTCCTGCACATCCCCTGGCCGGCCCACCAGCTGGTCACCACCCTGCCCGGGCACCGCCAGCTGGTGCAGGCGATGTTCGATTACGACCTCGTCGGCTTCCAGGTGGCCGAGTACCAACAGGCCTTCGAGGAGTACGTGCTGGCCGAGGCCGGCGGCGAGCAGGTTGCCCCGGGCTGCCTCAAGGCCTTCGGGCGGACGCTCCGGGTCGGCTCCTTCCCGATCGGCATCGACGCGGCCGACTTCGGCCGGATGCTGGACACGCCGAAGGCCCGCCGCATGCGGGACATCATGACCGCCTGCACCGTCTTCCGCCGCCTCGTCGTGGGCGTCGACCGACTGGACTACTCCAAAGGCCTGGAGGAGCGGTTCCTCGGCTTCGAGCGGCTGCTGGCCGACAATCCGGACCTGCGCCGTGAGGTGCTGATGCTGCAGATCGCCCCCGTAAGCCGCGAGGGCGTCGAGGCCTACCAGGAGATCCGCGGGCGACTGGACGCCCTGTCGGGCCGCATCAACGGCGAGTTCGCCGACGTAGACTGGCAGCCGTTCCGCTACGTGAACAAGAACTACCGCCGCGACGAGCTGGCCGGCATCTACTCGGCCGCAAAGGTGGGCCTGGTCACCCCGTTGCGCGACGGCATGAACCTGGTGGCCAAGGAATTCGTGGCCGCCCAGAACCCGGACGACCCCGGGGTGCTGATCCTGTCGCGCTTCGCCGGCGCGGCGCGCCAGCTGAAGGAAGCCCTGCTGGTCAATCCGAACAGCCCGGAAGAGCTGGCCGACGCCATGAAGCGCGCCTTGGCCATGGAGAAGCCGGAGCGAATCCGCCGCTGGCGCGCTCTTTTCGAGAACGTCCAGCGCGAGGACGTCACCGCCTGGCGGGACGCGTTCGTCAACGAGCTTGCCGGAGTGGAACCCAGGCGGACCGCGCTGGCCAGCTGAGGAGCCGCCGTTGGCCGACAAGAAGCTCGCCCGCTACCAGTCCATGCGGGACTTCTCCAAGACCGAGGAGCCCAGCGGGGAGACCCCCGTCAAACCCTCGAACCGCCTGCGCTTCGTCATCCAGAAGCACGCAGCCACCCGCCTTCACTTCGACTTCCGGCTGGAGCTGGATGGCGTCTTCAAGTCCTGGGCCGTGACGAAGGGCCCCTCATTGAACCCTGCCGACCGGCGGCTGGCGGTAGAGGTGGAGGACCACCCCCTCGATTACGGCGACTTCGAGGGCACCATCCCCAAGGGGCAGTACGGCGGCGGTACAGTGATGCTGTTCGACCGCGGCTACTGGGAGCCCGAGGGCGACCCGCACGCCATGCTCAAGAAGGGGGATTTCAAGTTCCGCCTCGAAGGCGAGCGCCTGAAGGGCAGCTTCGTCCTGGTCCGGATGAAGAAGCGCGACTTCGAGAAGAAGGAGAACTGGCTCCTCATCAAGCACCATGACGAACATGAGCGCGACACCGCGGGCCCGGTGGAGAGCGAGCTGACGTCGGTGGCCTCGGGCCGCAGCATGGAAGAGATCGCGGCTGGCAAGGGAAAGGGCCCCACCCCCTTCATGAAAGCCGGGCGGGCGCGGGCGTCGGCCAAGGACGTCTGGCAATCCAACCGCGCCGAGACGGACGCCGCGAAGGCGCCTGCGGGCAAGCCTGCCGCGAAGGCCGCCGCTCTCAAGGCTGCGCCGCCGCCCAAGCTCAAGGCCGCCGCGCTGCCCGGCTTTGTGGCGCCCGTCCTGGCCAAGTCCGTCGACCGCCCGCCGCCGGGCACCGGCTGGGGCCATGAGATCAAGTTCGACGGATATCGCCTCCAGCTGCGCGTGGAGAACGGAAAGGCGCAGCTCAAGACCCGCTCCGGGCTCGATTGGACGGCCAAGTTCAAGGAGATCGCATCCGACGGCGCCCACCTGCCGGATGGCCTCTACGACGGCGAGGCCTGCGCGCTCGACCACAACGGCTCTCCCGACTTCCCCGCCCTGCAGGCGGCACTGTCGGACGGCAAGACCGCCAACCTGATCTACTTCGTCTTCGACGCCCTGTTCCTCGACGGCCAGGACCTCCGCAACCTGCCCCTGCGCGAGCGCAAGGCCCGCCTCCAGCAAGCCCTGCAGGCGGCCGGCAAGAAGGTGGAGCGGCGTCTCCGCTATGTGGACCACTTCGAGACGGCCGGCGACGCCGTGCTCCAATCCGCCTGCCGGATGTCCCTCGAAGGCATCGTATCCAAGAAGCTCGATAGCCCCTACCGGTCCGGCCGTGGCGAGGACTGGGTCAAGTCCAAGTGCCGGGCTGGCCACGAGGTGGTGATCGGCGGCTGGACAGGCGAAGCCGGCCAGCTCCGCTCCCTGCTGGTCGGCGTCTATCGCGACGACAAGCTGGTCTATGTGGGGCGGGTCGGCACCGGCTTCGGGCGGGAAAAGGTCGCTCGTGTCCTGCCCCGCCTCCAGGCGGTGGAAAGCGACAAGAACCCCTTCGCCAGCCCCGGCGCCCCGCGCAAGGAGCCCAACGTCCACTGGGCCCGGCCCGAGCTGGTCGCCGAGATCGAGTTTGCCGGCTTCACCGGCGGGGGCATGGTCCGTCAGGGCGCTTTCAAGGCCCTACGGGAGGACAAGCCCGCCCAGGAGGTGGAGGCCGAGACCCCCGCCCCGCTCACCACGGAACTGCCTGAACCGGGGCCAGCCAAGGCCGCCCCCCGGCCCAAGGCGGCCACGAAGCCGGCGGCCAAGGCCGACCCCGTGGTGATGGGCGTCCTGCTGTCCAACCCGCAAAAGGCGCTGTGGCCAGACGGCGGCGACGGCCAGCCGGTGACCAAGCTCGACCTGGCTCGCTACCTCGAGACCGTCGGCCCGTGGATGATGCCGCACATCAAGGGTCGACCGTGTTCGATCATCCGCATGCCGGACGGGATCAACGGCGACCAGCGCTTCTTCCAGCGGCACGCCGGCAAGGGCTCGTCCGCCCTGATCACCGAGGTGCAGGTGTTCGGCGACCACAAGCCGTACCTCCAGCTGGACCGCATCGAGGCGCTGGCCGCCATGGCCCAGATCGGGGCGGTGGAATACCACCCCTGGAACAATCAGCCCTTCTCCCCCGAGACGCCGGGCCGCCTGGTCTTCGACCTCGATCCCGACGAGGACATCCCCTTCACGCGGGTGATCGAAGGCGCGCTGAGGGTGAAGGAGAAGCTGGAAGAGCTCGGCCTCGTGGCCTTCTGCAAGACCACCGGCGGCAAGGGCCTGCACGTGGTCACCCCGCTGCAGGACGGGAAGGGCAAGATGGACTGGCCCACCGCAAAGAAGTTCGCCCAGGACGTCTGCCTCGCCCTCGCTGCCGAAGAGCCGCAGAAGTACGTGGTCAACATGGCCAAGGCCAAGCGGGTCGGGCGGATCTTCCTCGACTATCTGCGTAACGACCGCATGAGCACGGCCGTGGCGCCGCTTTCCCCCCGCGGGCGCCCGGGCGCGCCGGTGTCCTTCCCGCTGACCTGGGATCAGGTCAAGCCAGGCCTGGACCCGAAGAAGTGGACGATCCGCACCGCCCCCGCCCTCTTGAAGAAGACCAAAGCCTGGGCTGACTATTTCGACAGCGAGCGGCCGCTGGAGCCGGCGATCAGGAAGCTGAGGGGCTGATGGGCAAGTGGATCGCACTCCTGCTGGCGGTCATTGTCGCCTGCGTGGTGGCCGGATTCCTGATCGACGCGATCCGGGTGATCGCGTGGGCGGCCGTCGTGGTGCTGGTGGGCGTCCTGGCAGTGCAGACTTTCATTAAACGAAAGTCATGAAACGGCGCTTGCCGGCCTGAGCCGCGGTCGCCGATGCTCCAGCTCTCGAGCCTGGAGCCAGAGCCATGCAGACCGATCGACGCCGTTTCGTCGCAGGGGCCCTCGCGGCCGCCGCCCTGCCCGCCGCAGCCGCGGCCCAAGAGCGCCTTATCACCAAGCCGATCCCATCAAGCGGCGAACAGCTGCCGGTTATCGGGATCGGCACGGCGCGCCGCTATGAAGCCGCGCCCTCGGAGGCCGAGAAGGCGCCCCTGCGGGGGACGCTGAAACGCTTCCACGAACTGGGGGGCAAGGTGATCGACACCGCCCCCTCCTACGGCCAGGCCGAGTCCGTCGTGGGCGACCTGGTTTCCGAGCTGAAGATCCGGCCGGGCCTCTTCCTGGCCACCAAGGTCGGCGCCGACAGCCCGGAGGCCGGGCGCGCGCAGATCGAGGCCTCCTTCCAGAAGCTACGGACCGAGCGGATCGACCTGATCGCCGTCCACAACCTGCGGGACATCACCAACCAGCTGGCGACGCTTCGCGGCATGAAGCAGGCCGGACGCATCCGCTACGTCGGGGCGACCACCTCGTCCGACAACCAGTACGCCGACTTCGAAGCCAGGATGCGTCGCGAGACGCTGGACGTGGTGCAGGTGGACTACGCCCTCGACAACCGCGGGTCGGCCGACCGGATCCTGCCGCTGGCGCGGGACCGAGGGATGGCGGTCTGGGTGAACCTGCCGTTCGGGCGCGGGCGTCTTTTCCAAGCCACCCAGGGCAAGCCGCTGCCGGACTGGGCGAAGGAGATCGACTGCACCACCTGGGCCCAGGTCTTCCTCAAGTACGTGGTCTCGCACCCGGCGGTGACCTGCGCCGTGCCCGGCATGGCCCAGGCGAAGTATGTGGATGACAACCTCGGCGCCGCTCGCGGGCGGCTGCCGGACGCGGCGCTGCGCAAGCGGATGGAGCAGTTCATTGACGGCGTCTGAGGCGCGGCCGCGCCGCGGCCTGCCCGCTGCGCTGTCCCGCCTGGTGGCGGCCGAGCCGGAGGAGGTCCCCGCCGTGCTGGCGGGCTTCCTGCTCTTCTTCCTGCTGTTCACCGGCTATTTCATGCTGCGCCCGGTCCGCGAGACCATGGGCGTGGCGGGCGGCGTGGACAATCTGCAGTGGCTGTTCACCGGAACGTTCGTTGTAACTCTGCTGGTGACGCCGATCTACGGCTGGGTGGCCCGCGCCGTCCCTCGCGAGCGGCTGCTGCCGGTCTGCTACCTCTTCTTCGCGGCCAGCTTCGTGGCGTTCGCCTTAGGCATCTGGCGCGCCGCGGACGACGTGTGGCTTGGGCGCGGCTTCTACGTCTGGCTTTCGATGTTCACCCTGTTCGTGGTGTCCATCGGCTGGAGCTTCATGGCCGACGTCATGCGGCCGGGCCAGGCCAAGCGGCTCTTCGGCCAGGTGGCCGCGGGAGCCAGCCTGGGCGGCCTCGCCGGACCGCTGGTGAGCGGGCTGCTGGTGGCGCACGTCGGTCATGCGGGCCTGCTGCTGATCTCGGCCGCCCTGCTGATCGGCTGCCTCGTCCCCGTCCGCCTGCTCCTGCAGTGGCGCGCGCGACAACCGCGGGCCGAAGGCGAAGCGCGGGCGGCCTCCAGACCGATCGGCGGCGGGGTCCTCGCCGGCCTCACCTTGATCGCCCGTTCGCCCTACCTGATCGGCGTGTCCGTCTTCGTCCTGTTGCTGACCTCGGTGACCACCTTCCTCTACTTCGAGCAGGCGCGGCTGGTGGAGGCGACCTTCCCTGACGAGACGCGCCAGACCCAGGTCTTCGCGGCCATAGACGTGGCGGTGCAGAGCCTGACCATCTTCATCCAGATCTTCCTGACCGGTCACCTGACCCGCAGGCTCGGCGTCACCGTGCTCCTGACCCTGGTCCCGGTGCTGATGGTGGCCGGCTTCGGCCTGCTGGCGGCGGCCGCGGCCTTCCCGGTTCTCGCAGGGGTGATGATCCTGCGCCGGGTCGGCGAGTACGCCCTGGTGCGACCCGGGCGGGAGATGCTGTTCACCAGCGTCGACAATGAGACCAAGTACAAGGCCAAGAACGCCATCGACACGGTGGTCTACCGCGGCGGCGACGTGCTGAGCGCGTGGCTGAACACCGCTGTCGCCGCGGTGGGCTCGGGCGCCGCTGTGGCGCTGCTGGGAGCCGCGATCGCGGCGGCCTGGGCGGCCCTGGGCTTCCGCCTGGGCCGGATCCACGACCGCCGCGCCCAGCCCGAGGGGACCTAGGGCTGGGTGGTCGTCCCGGCGCCCGCCGGCGTGTCGTTCTGGGTGTTCCCGGCGCCGCTGGCGGCCCCGTCGTTGGCGTTCGCGCCGGTGGAGCCGGGGCCAAGCGATCCGGTCTCGGCGGCGACCCCCACCTCGCCGGCGCCACCGGCCTCGCCGCCGGCGCCGGTGTCGCGACCGGTGTCCGCGCCGCCAACCGTGCCAGGCGCAGCCGCCGTGCCGGGGTCACCCGCCGCGGTGGCTCCGTCGGCGTTCTGGGGCGAGCGATCGCAGGCCGTCAGGGCGCCGGCCAGCACGAGCGCGGCCGCGGTGGTGAACAGGGTCTTCCTCATCTTCGCATCTCCCGTTTCGACAGAGGTCAGGTCAGGCGCGCTTCTTGGCCGGCGCCTTCTTGGCCGCAGGCTTGGCGGCGGTCTTCTTGGCCGCGGTGCGGCCGGCGGAGCTCTTGGCCGCGGGCTTGCGGCGGTCGCCTGCGCCCGCGCCGGCGGTCTGGCCGAGGCTGCGGCGCAGGGCTTCCATGAGGTCGATGACCTCGGCCTCCTGGGTCGGCTGCGGCGCCGACACCGTGGCCCCCTTCTCCTTCTCCTTGATAAGGGCCCGAAGCGCGTCCTCGTAGCGGTCGGTGAACTGGCTCGGGTCGAAGGGCCCTTCCAGCTGGTCGATGATCTTGGCGGCGATATCGATCATCGCCGCCGGCGGCTTGGCGTCCGGGATTGAGCCGAAGACGTCCGCCGGCGCCTTCACCTCGCGGTTGTTGCGGATGGTGTAGGCAAGGATGCCGCGGTCGCGCGGCTCCAGCGCCATCAGCCGCTCGCGCTGGTGCATGACCAGCCGGCCCAGCGCCACCCGGCCCTCCTTGCGCATCGCCTCGCGGATCACGGCGAAGGCCTCCACCGCCATGTCGCCGTCCGGCGCCAGGAAATAGGGGTCGTTCCAGTAGAGCCGGTCGATCTCGTCCTCGCCGACGAACCGCTCGATATCCAGGGTGCGCGTCGTGGACAGCCGCACCGCCTTGATCTCCTCGTCGGTGATGACGACGTAACGGCCCTTCTCGATCTCGTAGCCCTTAACGATCTCGGAGCGGTCGACGGGCCCGGTCTCCGGGTCGGTCGGGATCATCTTGATCCGGTTGTGGGTGTCCTTGTGCAGCATGTTGAAGTGCACCTCGCCGGTGCGCGTGGTGGCGGTGTAGAGCGCCACCGGGCAGCTCACGAGGCTAAGGCGCAGGTAGCCCTGCCAAGTCGGTCGGGTGGCCATGCCGGTCTCCGCATCCCCAAGGTCGAGATTCCGAGAACGCGCCGCCGGGCGAATCAGTTCGTGCCGTTCGTCGGCGACGGTCCACCGAGCCCCAAGGTAGGGATGGCGACCATCTGCTGGGCGTCCAGCCGCGACTTGCGGAAGTTGGTCCTGACGCCGCTCTGCGCCCCGAACTCCATCAGCTGGTCGGACTGGGGCTGGTAGGCCGGCCAACCGCCGCCGCAGCTGGGCGCGCCGGCCTTCGCGAAGCTCACCCAGCAGGCGTGCATCAGGGCTGCGATCCTGCGATCCTCCTCCGACACCATGCTCATGGGCGTGCGCCGGCCCCAGTACTCGAAGACGTAGGGGATCTCGGCGGCGTGGGCCGCTGTGGTCACGGCCGGCCGCATCCGGGTGGCGACGTAGGAGAAGTGGTAGAGCCAGGCGGGCCGTCCCGGCGCAGCCTTGGCGGCCACCCAGCGGGCCGGCGCGGTGAACACACGGTCCGTGAAGATGGCGCGGGCAAGCCGCTCGTCCCCGGCCGCCGCCTCTTCCTGGTAGATGGCGCGGGCGGCGGCCGGGATCTGGCCAAGGCGGGACGCCGGCAAGGGCGCCGGTCCCATCAGCGAGTCCTCGCCGGAATTGGAGCCGATGATCAGCGGCACGTCGGCGAAACGGCCCGCGGCCAGAGCCTGGGTGGCGGTCTCGGTCATCAGCCGGCCGTCGGGGAAGGGCGCGAAGCTCATGTTCACCGCCACCAGCTTGTCGGCCGGCAAGGCGCGAAGCTCGGCCGCCGTGGCCGCAGTGACCCCGGCCTTCTGCAGCGCCTCAAGACCCTTCTGCTCTTCCTTGGCGAGCGTCGTCGGCTCGAACCAGCCCAGGCCCGACTGCACGATGGCCTTGTGGTACAGGCCCTTGGCCTTGGGCGTGGCGAGCAGGGCCAGCGTGGACATTCCCCCGGCGCTCTCCCCGAAGACGGTCACGTTGTCGGGGTCGCCGCCGAACGCCGCGATGTTGCGCTTCACCCACTGCAGGGCGGCGATCTGGTCCATGAGGCCATAGTTGCCCACCGGCTCGGCGCCGGCGGCGCGGGTGAGCGCCGGGTGGGCGAAGTAGCCCAGCGCGCCAAGGCGGTAGTTGACGGACACCAGCACCACGCCGTCGCGGGCGAAGTTGGAGCCGTCGTAGATCCAGCCCGCGCCTGTGCGGTGGGCGCCGCCGTGCAGCCAGACCATCACCGGGGCCTTCTTGGCGCCCTTGGGCGCGAAGACGTTCAGCTGCAGGCAGTCTTCAGACGTGGGCCCGTTGGCCCCGCCGGAGTTGGGCGACCCGTCGGCGTTCATCGGCTGCGGGCACGACGGTCCAGGCTTGGCGGCGTCCCGCTCGCCGGACCAGGCGGCGGCGGGCCTGGGGGGCGCCCAGCGCAGCGGCCCCACAGGCGGGGCGGCGAAAGGGATGTTCCGGAAGACGTTGGCCCGGTCGTTCGCCTCGCCCACGAGCACCCCGGTCTCGACCTTGGCCTTCACCGGCTGGGCGTGGGCGGACTGGGCGTAGACGGACTGGGCGTAGACGGATTGGGCGAACAGCAGGGCGGCGAAGGCTGCGGCGATCCGGAACATGGGCGTCCCTCCCCTTGTGGTCGGGCCGAGAATTCGGCGGCAGGTGGCCAGGGTCAATGGAAATCCCGGCTGCGGATCAGCCGACCGGAGACCCGGCTGCGCACCTCGGGCGGCGGTCCCTCGTCCTCCCGCATGGCCCCGAGCTTGTGCGACAGGTCGGTGAACCTGTGCGCCACCAGGTGCACGACGCCGCCCTCCTTCTGCAGCTGGCCCTCGATCAGCAGGAAGGAGGCGCCCATCACCAGGCGGCGGTTGGCCTCGAAGGCGTCCTTCCAGACGACGATGTTGGCGATGCCGGTCTCGTCCTCGAGGGTCAGGAACACCACGCCCTTGGCCGTGCCCGGCCGCTGGCGGACCAGCACCAGACCGCCGACGGCGGTGCGACGGCGGTCGGGCATGGTCTGGAGCGCCTGGCAACGCACCGCACTCAACTGGTCCAGTTCGGGTCGGAAAAAGGCGACCGGATGGGCGCGGAGGGAGAGGCTGGTGGTGCGGTAGTCCTCGGCCACCTGCTTGGGCAGGGTCATGAAGGGCAGCTGCACCTGCTGCTCCTTCAGCGAGGCGGTCTTCAGCAGGGGCGCGTTGGCTTCCGCGCCGATCTCGTCGGCCAGCCCTTTCACGGCCCAGAGCGCCGCCCGCCGGTCGATCCCCAGGGAGCGGAAGGCGTCGGCCTCGGCGAGCAGCTCCAGCGTTCGCCGGGACAGTCCGGCGCGCAGGGCGAAGTCCTGCAGGGTGCGCGCCCCGGCGGCCCGCGCCAGCGGGATGCGGTCAGCCTCCTCCTTCTTCAGCCCCTTGATCTGGCGGAAGCCGAGCCGCACCGGACGATGAGGCGTTCGCGGATCGTCCTTCTCCTCCAGCGTGCAGTCCCAGTCGGAGAACAGGATGTCTGGCGCGCGGACCTCCACCCCGTGCTCGCGCGCGTCGCGGACCAGCTGGGCCGGCTGGTAGAAGCCCATAGGCTGGGCGTTCAGCAGGGCGGCGCAGAACGCGTCGGGGTGCTTCCACTTCACCCAGGCAGAGGCATAGACCAGCAGGGCGAAGCTGATGGCGTGGCTCTCAGGGAAGCCGTAGGAGCCGAAGCCCTCGATCTGGTGGAAGCAGCGCTGGGCGAACTCGGGGTCGTAGCCCCGGGACACCATGCCCTCGACGAACTTCACCCCGTATTCGCCGACGTTGCCGTAGTGGCGGAAGGTGGCCATGGACCTGCGCAGGCCGTCGGCGTCGGACTCCGAGAACTTCGCCGCCTCGATGGCGATGCGCATGGCCTGCTCTTGGAAGAGCGGCACGCCCAGGGTCTTCTTGAGGATGTTCTCCAGCTCGTCGGGCGGCCCGTGCTCCGGGGCCGGGGCCGGGTAGGACACCGGGTCCTTGCCCTCCCGCCGGCGCAGGTAGGGGTGGACCATGTCCCCCTGGATCGGGCCGGGGCGGACGATCGCCACTTCGATCACGAGGTCATAGAACTTCCGCGGCTTCATCCGCGGCAGCATGGACATCTGCGCCCGGCTCTCGACCTGGAAGACGCCCACCGAGTCCGCGCGGCTGAGCATCTCGTAAACCCCAGGCTCCTCCTGCGGGATGTGGGCGATGTCGGAGATCACCGTGCCGTCCGGAAGCGGCGGCAGCAGGTCGAAGCTCTTCTTCAGCGCGGTCAGCATGCCCAGCGCCAGCACGTCGACCTTCATCAGGCCCAGGGCGTCGATGTCGTCCTTGTCCCACTCGATGAAGGTGCGGTCCTCCATGGCGGCGTTGCCGATGGGCACGGTCTCGTCCAGCCGGCGCTTGGTGAGCACATAGCCGCCCACGTGCTGGGACAGGTGGCGGGGAAAACCCAGCAGCGCCTGGGCCAGGGCCGTGGCGCGGCGGATCTCGGGCGCGTCGGGGTCCAGCCCCGCCTGGCGGATGTGGGCGTCGGGCACCCCGTCGCCATAGGAGCCCCAGACGGTGCCGGCGAGCGCGGCGGTGATGTCCTCGGTCAGCCCCAGCGCCTTGCCCACCTGGCGGATCGCCATTCTCGGCCGGTAGTGGATGACCGTGGCGACGATCGCCGCCTTCTCGCGGCCGTAGCGGTGGTAGACGTACTGCATCACCTCCTCGCGCCGCTCGTGCTCGAAGTCGACGTCGATGTCGGGCGGCTCGCCGCGCTTTTCCGAGATGAAGCGCGAGAACAGCAGGTCCTGGTCGGGCTTGGTCGGATCCACCGCGGTGATCCCCAGGCAGAAGCAGACGCAGGAGTTCGCCGCCGAACCGCGGCCCTGGCAAAGGATGCCCTGCTCACGGGCCCAGCGGACGATGTCGTGCACGGTGAGGAAGTAGTTCGGGAAGTCGAGCTTCTCGATCAGCTCGAGCTCGTGCTCGATGACCCTCCGCTCCTTCTCCGCCACGCCGTCCGGAAACCGCCAGGCGGCGCCCTGCCAGGTCAGGTCGCGCAGGTGCTGGATCGCGGTCTTGCCCGGCGGCACAGGCTCGTCCGGGTACTCGTAGCGCAGCTGCGAGAGGTCGAAATTGATGCGGCCGGCGATCTCGACGCTTCGTTCCACTGCGCCCGGAAACTTGGCGAACAGGCGGGCCATCTCGTCGGGCCACTTCAGGTGGCGCTCGGCGTTGGCCTCCAGCCGGAGCCCCGCCTCCTGGATGGTGCAGCCTTCGCGGATGCAGGTGAGCACGTCCTGCAGCGGCCGCCGCTCGGGGCCGTGGTAGAGGACGTCGTTGGTGGCGACCATCGGCGCGCCGTGCCGACGAGCCAGGGCCTGCAGGTGGGAGAGCCGCTTCAGGTCCCGGGCGCCGTAGCGCCGCGCCGCCGCCAGCCAGACGTCCGGCAGCTCGCCGGCGATGCGCCGCAGGTCCGCCTCGAAGGGGCCGTCCAGCCGCTCGGGCGGGACCACCAGCACCAGCTGGCCCTCGGCGTGCTGCAGGAAGTCGTCCCACTCGAGGACGCACTCGCCCTTGTCCGCCCGGCGCTGGCCGACGGTGAGCAGGCGGGTCAGGCGGCCGTAGGCCTCGCGGTCGGAGGGATAGACCAGCAGGCTGGGAGTCTGGTCGGCGAAGTCGAGCCGGCAGCCGGTGAGAGCGCGGATCTTCGAGCCGCCCTGCCGCAGCTTCTCCATGGCCGACCAGGCCCGCACCACGCCGGCCAGGGTGTTGCGGTCGCAGACGCCGACCGCCTCCATCCCCAGGGCGTCGGCGCCCGCCACCAGCTCGTGCGGGTGCGACGCCCCGCGGAGGAAGGAGAAGTTGGTGGCGGCCTGCAGCTCGGCGTAGCGGGTCATCCGAACAGCCCGTGCATCCACCACTGCGCCGGCTGGCCGGGGGCGTAGAGGCCGGCGCGAAACACCCAGAAGCGGGCGCCGTCCTGGTCTTCCACGCGATAGTAGTCACGAATGTGGTCGCTGGAGACATCGAGGATGTCCGGCTTCCACCACTCCTCGGCGACCCGTTCCGGGCCCTCGGCGCGGCGGACGCGGTGGAGGCGGCCGCGCCAGCGGAACTGGTTCGGCGGATCGTCGGGGGTGAGCGCGATGACGCCGTCCAGCGGCTCGGGGCGGCGGAACAGGCGCACCGGCCGGGGCGCCTCCGGGTCCCAGGGGCGGGCCGGCGAGGGGGCGCCCAGGGGCTTGCCGCGGGCCGCCGACAGCTCGGGCACATGGCTCTCCACCGGCGCCGGGCGCCAGACGCGGTCCTCGCCCAGGCGGTTCACCAGCCTGTCGACCAGCGGGCCCAGGCCGTCCTCCACGGCGGCGTCGCGGCGGGCGTCGAGCTTCACCTGCCGGCCGGAGACCGGCTCCACCTCCCAGGCGGCGATGGTCACCACCTCGACGCCGAAGCCCGGGTCGACGGTGTCGAGCTTGGGGACCACCAGCTTGGCGATGCGGACCGGGTCGCGGCCGGGCAGCGACAGGCCGACGGCCACCGGCAGGGCCTTGCCGTCGACGCGGTGGAAGCAGACCTCGAACCGGCGGGCGCCCTGGCCCTCCTGCTCGAGGCGGGCGCAGAGCCGGGCGGTCACGTCCTGGGTCACCCGGGCCATGTCCTCGGGCGCGCTGATCGGCTCGAAGAAGGCCAGCCTGGCGAACCAAGGGCTGGGCGGCCGACGGAACGGCAGCGCCTCCCTGGTCCGGCCCAGCGCCTGGTCCAGGCGCATCATGGCGGCCTGGCCGAACCGGCGGGCGAAGGGGCCGCGGGGCAGGTCCATCATCTGGCCCAGGTTGCGCAGACCCAGGCGCTCGATTTGGGCGGCGACCTCGGCCTCCAGGCGAAGGGCGGCGGGCGGCAGCGGCGCGAGCAGGGCGCGCTGGCCGCCGGGCGGAGCGATCACCCCGTCCTCAGCGTAGTGGGCGAGCGCCCAGGCGGCCCCGGGCGTGTCGGCGACGGCGCAGCGGAACGGCAGGCCGCCGGCGGCGAGCCGGGCCTGGAAGTCGGCCATCATCTCCGCCTCGCCGCCCCACAGGTGGTCCACGCCGGAGATGTCGACGAACAGGCCGTCGGGGCGGTCGGGGGCCACCGCCGGGGAGAAGCGGACGCACCAGTCCACGAGGGCGGTGAGCGCGGCGGCGTCGGCCTCGGGCTCCGCGTCGGCGGTGGCGAGCCCGGGGACCAGGGCCATGGCGTCGGTGGCCTTCTGGCCGGGGCGCAGGCCGAGCCGCAGCCCCGCCTCGTCGACGGCGGCCAGGCGGCGTGCGCCGCGGACGTTCTCCAGCAGGGCGAAGGGCGGGGCGGGCGCCGCCGGGTCAGGCGGCGACGCGGCGCTCGGACGGCGCCGGCGCCACGCCGAGATCGCCCAGGTCGGCGACCAGGCGCAGAGGATGCGCGACATCTCCTGCCTCCTCAGAATAGGCCCCCGCGGCCTCGACGACCCAGGCGCCGGTGCGGCCGCCGCGGCAGCGCTCCAGCGCCAGGCGGAAGCGCGGCGCCCCCAGGCCAAACTCGTCCGGCGCGGGCTCGGACGGCGCAGACGCCACACGCCAGCGGGTGGCGGCGGCGGAACCCGCAGCCTCGCGCCTGGGCCCGCCGCCATAGGGGCGGCGGCGGATCAGGAAGCCGGTGGCGCCCATCCTCTCGCAGGCCAGCTGCAGGCGGCGGCCGGCGGTGAGGTCGACCTCGTCCACCTCGCCGAACACGGCCGAGACCCCCACCGTCGCCAGCGCGTCTTCCATGATCGACAGGGCCTCGGCCTCGTCCCGGGCGCAGACCTGGATCAGCCGCGCCGCCGGGAAGCCCAGGCCCACGAGCCCCGGCGCCCAAAGGTCGTCGCGGCGGACAATCCAGACCGCCTCGCCCCGGCGGGCCAGGGGCATAGCCATCAGGGCGGCGACGGCGGCCGGAGCGGCGGCGGTCTCGGCCTCCATGCCGTCGGAGACCAGTTCGTGCCAGCGCGCCAGCGGCAGGCCGCCGCCGGGCAGGCAGGCGTCGATCTCCGGCGCGCCGAAGGGCAGGGACTCGGACTCCGCCCGCCCGCCCGCCTCGAGAGCGGCGACCTTCGCCTTGAGAGCCGCAAGCTCCCTTGAGCGAGATCCGGACATGGCTTTGCGGACTCCTTTCGTTCCAGCTTTGTTCTGGAACGCACGGAGAACGGAGTCAAGTTCCACAGCCTGCGACGGATGACGCCCCGGAAGCGCAGGCCCACTCGGCCGTAGCCCTCTGCGAGCCGTGGGCTAAGCTCGCGCGGAACGCCGCCCCGGCAGACGGGCGGCCGAAAAGGGAGCCCGTCATGGCCGTGATCCTCAGCGTCCTCTATCCCGCCGCGGACGGGAAGAGCTTCGACCAGGCGTACTACGACAGCCACCACATCCCGCTGGTGAAGGAGGCCTTCGGCCCCACCGGCCTGACCGGCGTCCAGGTGTTCAAGGGCCTCTCGGCCCCCGACGGAAGCCAGGCGCCCTATGTGGCGATGGCCCATCTGACCTTCGCCGACGCCGCCGCCCTGCAGGCCTCGATGACCAGCCCCCGCGCCGGCGAGGTGTTCGCCGACGTGGCCAAGTTCACCAACATCCAGCCGGTGACCCAGGTCAGCACCCCAGCCTGACGGACCCCGCGACAGCTCTCCCGCACGCCAGCCAGCACAACCGTCAGGTTTGACGGCAAGGCCCGGCTATTCCAAGCTTCGGTATGGACCCGCCGCAGCGCGGGCCGGGAGGAGCGACCATGGACAACACCCAGCGCGGCGTCGCGCGACGCACCCTGCTGACCGCGGCCGCGGCCGGCGCGACGCTGAGCGCCACCCGGACCTTCGCCCAGACGCCGACCGGGCTGGGGACCGGCGCCGGCGCCCGCAGCATCTTCACCGTCACCGAGACCCGCACCGGCAAGGTGCAGGGCATCGCCAACGGGCCGGTGTGGGAGTTCAAGGGCATCCCTTACGGCGCGCCCACCGGCGGCCGGAACCGCTGGATGCCGCCCAAGCGGCCCGCCGCCTGGACGGGCGTGCGCGAGTGCTTCGCCTTCGGCCAAGTGAACCCGCAGACCCAGTCCGACCTGCGGGGCGACTACGGCCAGCTGATCATGTGGGATCGCCAGGTGGGCGGCATGGGCGAGGACTGCCTGGTCCTCAATGTCTGGACGACCTCCACCGACCGCAGCGCCAAGAAGGCGGTGATGGTCTCCTTCCACGGCGGCGGCTTCGCCACCGGCTCCGGGAACGCGCCGGGCTTCGACGGCAAGAACCTAGCCTTGTTCGGCGACGTGGTGGTGGTGACCATCAACCACCGGCTGGCGAGCTTCGGCTACGCCAACCTGGTGGGGGCCGGCGCGCCGGAAGAGTTCAAGTACGCGGGCGTCTGCGGGGCCATGGACATGGTGGCGTCGCTGCAGTGGGTGCGCGAGAACATCGAGGCCTTCGGCGGCGATCCGAACCGGGTGATGATCTTCGGCCAGTCGGGCGGCGGCGCGAAGACGTCCACCGTCCTGGCCATGCCCGGCGCCAAGGGGCTGTTCCATCGCGCCGGGGTGCAGTCCGGCTCTGCGCTCAGGCTGATGACGCCCGAGGCCGGCGCCGCCCAGGCCGAGAAGCTGGTCCGCCAGCTGGGCCTCACCCGGGCCAACATCGCCGACATCCAGAAGCTGCCCTGGCAGCAGATCCTCGAGGCGCAGACGGCGGTGGGCGGGAATTTCTCGCCGGTCATCGGCGCCGACGCCCTGCCGAACCACCCCTTCGACCCGGCCGCACCGGAGGTTTCGGCGGACGTGCCGATCATCGTCTCCACGACGCTGGAGGACGCGGCGCTGGGGCTGACCAATTTCAACCTCGACGAGGCGGGGCTGGTGCGGGTGCTGGACCAGCGCTGGCCGGGCAAGGGCGCCGAGCTGGCGGCGCTCTACCGCAAGGCCGATCCCAAGGCCTCGCCCTTCCTGCTGCAGGCCCAGGCCTTCACCGACGCGGGCGGCCGCCGGGCGGCCTACGAGATGGCCCGGCGCAAGGCGGCCCAGGGGCGGGCCCCCGCCTACATGTACCAGTGGGACTGGCGGACGCCGGCCTACGACGGGAAGTTCGGCGCAGTGCACGGCATCGACGTGTCGGCCTCGTTCCACTCGCTGCGCGACGGCTTCTTTGCGGGCATGGCCCCCGCCCGGAAGGTGGCGGGCGAGTTCGCCTCGGCCTGGGTCGCCTTCGCCAAGACCGGGGACCCCAACAACCCGAAGATCCCGCGGTGGACGCCCTACGACGATCGCACCCGCCCGGTGATGGTGTTCGACACCGAAACGCGGCTGGTGAACAACCCGCGCGCCGAGATCCGCGCCTGGTGGGACGCCAATCCGCCCGCCCCCGGCCCCAGGGGGTGACATCCTGAGCCGGCGGGTGTCGGATGGGCGCAGCTTGGAACGTCCTGGGACGGGAGGTTCATCTCATGACGCAAGCGACCCAACTGCTCATCGGCACCCGCAAGGGCGCCTGGATCTACCGCAGCGACCCCGGACGAGACGCATGGCGGCCGCAGGGGCCGGTGTTCCTGGGCACGATCGTCCACCACCTGGTGCTCGACCCGCGGGACGGCCGCACCCTGTTGATGGCGGCGTCCACGGGCCACCTCGGACCCACCATCTTCCGCTCCACGGACGGGGGCGAGACCTGGGCGGAGGCGGCCCGCCCGCCGGCCTTCCCGAAGACCGACCCGCACGCCCGCTCGGTGAACCACACCTTCTGGCTGGAGCCCGGCCATGCCGACGAGCCGGGGGTGTGGTGGGCGGCCACCTCTCCGCCGGCGCTGTTCCGCTCCGAGGATGGCGGCGAGACCTGGGAGAGCGTCGCCGGGCTCAACGAACACCCGAAGATCATGGACTGGCTGCCCCCGGACGGCGGGACGCCCGACGGGGCGATCGTCGCCGGCATCTGCATCGATCCGCGCGACGCCCGCCACATGTACCTGGCCACCTGCTCGGCGGGCGTGCTGGAGACCACCGACTACGGGGCGAGCTGGCGCCCGCTAAACCGGAACGTGGAAGCCAACTTCCTGCCGGACCCCTATCCCGAGTACGGCCAGGACAGCCACCAGATCGCGCTGGCGCCCACCAACCCCGACCGCATCTGGCAGCAGAACCACTGCGGCATCTACCGGCTCGACCGGCCAGGGGAGGAGTGGGTGCGGATCGGCCGAGCCATGCCGCCGGAGGTGGGCGACATCGGCTTCTCCATCGTGCCGCACGCCCGCTGCGCCGACACCGCCTGGGTGTTCCCGATGGACGGCACGGACGTGTGGCCCAGGGTCAGCCCGGGCGGCCGGCCGGCGGTGTACCGGACCCGCGACGGCGGGGCGAGCTGGACGCGGCAGGACCGCGGCTTCCCGGCCGAACAGGGCTGGTTCACGGTGAAGCGGCAGGCGTTCTGCGCCGACGGCCACGACCCGCAAGGGCTCTATCTCGGCACCACCGGCGGCGAGCTGTGGATGAGCGGCGATGAGGGGGAGAGCTGGCGCCAGATCGCCGCCCACCTGCCGGAGATCTACTCGGTCGTGGCGGCGCCGCTCTGATGGTCCGGGTGCTGATCCCTTCGCAGCTGACCGCCTATACCGGCGGCGAGACGCGGCTGGAGGCGTCGGGCGCGACCGTGGACGCGGTGTTGGACGATGTGGACCGCCGCTTCCCGGGCCTCAAGTTCCGGGTCGTCGACGAGCAGGACCGGGTGCGCAAGCACATGCGGCTGTTCGTCGGGATGGAGGAGACGCGGGACGTCAGGCGTCCGCTCGGCGAACGCGACGAGCTGCTGATCTTCGGGGCGCTGAGCGGGGGGTGATGACACCCCCTCTCCCGCCTGCGGGAGAGGCAGGGTGAGGGCCGGCTCGTAAGGGCGTCATCCGCTGGATGAGAGGTCGAGGGCCCTCGGCTCCGCATCCGGAGTGGCGGACAGAACCCAGCCGGCCCTCACCCTACCCTCTCCCACGGCTGCGCCGTGGGAGAGGGCTCTGGCGGGTCAGAACTTCAGCAGGCGGGCTTCCTTCACGTGGGGGAGAGCCTGGATCTTCTTGAGCAGGTCCTGGGAGGCGTCCTGGTCGACGCCGACCATGGCGATGGCGTCCTGGCCCACCGTCACGCGGCCGAGGTTGAAGGTGGCGATGTTCACCCCAGCCTCGGCCAGCAGGTTGCCCAGCGCGCCGATGAAGCCCGGCTTGTCGGCGTTGTTGACGTAGAGCATGCGCGGCGAGAACGGCGCATCCAGGTCCATGCCCTTCACCTCGACGATGCGCGGGGCGCCGGCGAGCACCGAGCCGGCGAAGCCGCGGCGGCCCTTCTCGGTCTCGATCACGATGCGCATCAGGCTCTCGTAGATCGGGCTGTCCTCCTGCTTGGACTCCGAGACCGAGATGCCGCGTTCCTTGGCGATGGCCGGGGCCGAGACCATGTTCACCTCGGCCAGCATCGGGCGCATGACGCCCGCCAGGGCGGCGGCCGTCAGCGGCTTGGTGTTGAGGTTGGCGACCTGGCCCTCGTAGGCGATGTCGATGCCCTTGATGCCGTAGTCGACCATCTGGCCGGCCAGCGCGCCCAGCTTCTCGGCCAGGGCCACGAAGGGCTTCAGGCGCGGGGCTTCCTCGGCGGTGACCGAGGGGCTGTTCAGGGCGTTGGTGACGGCGCCGGTGAGCAGGTAGTCGCTCATCTGCTCGGCCACCTGCAGGGCGACGTTCTCCTGGGCCTCGTTGGTCGAGGCGCCCAGGTGCGGGGTGGCGATGAAGTTCGGCGCGCCGAACAGCGGGTTTTCCTTCGCCGGCTCCTGCACGAAGACGTCGAAGGCGGCGCCGCCCACATGGCCCTCGTCCAGCAGCTTGCGCAGGGCGACCTCGTCCACCAGGCCGCCGCGGGCGCAGTTGACGATCATCACGCCCTTCTTGGTCTTCCTCAGGTTCTCTTCCGAGAGGATGTTCTTGGTCTTCTCGGTGAGCGGGGTGTGCAGGGTGATGATGTCGGCGCGCTTCAGCAGCTCATCGAGCTCGACCTTCTCGACGCCGATCTCGATCGCCCGCTCGGGCGAGAGGAACGGGTCGTAGGCGACCACGTGCATCTTCAAGCCGTTGGCGCGGTCGGCGACGATGCCGCCGATGTTGCCCGCCCCGATCAGACCCAGCGTCTTGCCGTAGAGCTCGACGCCCATGAAGCGGTTCTTCTCCCACTTGCCGGCCTGGGTGGAGGCGTCGGCGGCGGGCAGCTGGCGGGCCAGCGCGAACATCATGGCGATGGCGTGCTCGGCCGTGGTGATGGAGTTGCCGAACGGGGTGTTCATGACCACCACGCCGGCGGCCGTGGCGGCAGGGATGTCGACGTTGTCCACGCCGATGCCGGCGCGGCCGATGACCTTGAGGTTCTTGGCGGCGGCGATCACGTCCTTGTCGGCCTTGGTGGCCGAGCGGACGGCGAGGCCATCGTAGTCGCCGATGATGTTGAGGAGCTCGTCCTTGGGCAGGCCGGTCTTCACGTCGGCGTCGACGCCGCGCTCCTTGAAGATGGCGACGGCGGCGGGCGAGAGGCTGTCGGCGATGAGCACGCGGGGCATTGGGTATCTCCTTCAGGAGAGGGAGTCCTCCCGTGCGGTCACGGGAGGATCTGTCGTTGGGATGGCCGGGCGCAGGCCCGTGAGAGCTAGGCGGCCGGCTGCAGGTCGGCCGAGACGGTGGCGAAGGCCCAGTCGAGCCAGGGGGTGAGCGCGTCCAGGTCGGACGTGTCCACCGTGGCGCCGCACCAGATCCGCAGGCCCGGAGGGGCGTCGCGGTAGCCGCCGACGTCGAGGGCCACGCCTTCCTTCTCCAGCGCCGAGGCCAGCTTCTTGGCGAAGTCGGCCTGGGCGTCGGCGGAAAGCGCGGTGACCCGCGGGTCGATGACCTTCAGGCACACCGAGGTGTTGGACCGGGTCTCCGGATCCTCGGCGAGGAAGGCGGCCCAGGGGGCGCGCTGGGTCCAGGCCTCGAGCACGGCGAGGTTGGCGTCGGCGCGGCGCTTCATCTCAGGAAGGCCGCCGATGTTGGCCGCCCACTTCAGGGCGTCGAGGTAGTCCTCCACGCAGAGCATGGACGGCGTGTTGATGGTGGAGCCCTCGAAGATCTCGAGGTTCACCTTGCCGCCCTTGGTCATGCGGAAGAGCTTCGGCATCGGCCAGGGCGGGCTGTAGCTTTCCAGCCGGGCCACGGCGCGGGGGCCGAGGATCAGCACGCCGTGCGCGCCCTCGCCGCCCAGCGCCTTCTGCCAGGAGAAGGTCACCACATCGAGCTTGGCCCAGTCGAGCGTCTGGGCGAAGGCCGCCGAGGTGGCGTCGCAGATCACGATGCCTTCGCGGTCGGCGGCGATGAAGTCGGCGTTCGGCACGCGCACGCCAGAGGTGGTGCCGTTCCAGGTGAACACCAGGTCGGCGTCCTTGCGCACCTTGGTCAGGTCCGGCAGCTGGCCGTAGTCGGCCGAGAGCACCTCGGCTTCGATCTTCAGCTGCTTGGTGACATCGGTGACCCAGTCCTTGCCGAAGGCCTCGAAGGCCAGCAGCTGCACCGGGCGGGCGCCCAGCATCGACCACATGGCCATCTCGACGGCGCCGGTGTCGGAGCCGGGGACGATGCCGATCAGGAAGTCGTCCGGCACCTCCAGCACCTCGCGGGTGCGGTCGATGGCTTCCTTCAGGCGCGCCTTGCCGAGCTTGGACCGGTGCGACCGGCCCAGCACCGCGCTGGAGAGGTTTTCGGGGGTCCATCCGGGGCGCTTGGCGCACGGGCCGGACGAAAATTCGGGACGAGCCGGGCGCATGGCCGGCTTCGGCGGAGTCGTAGTCACTGCGATGTCTCCCATCCTTGCAGATGGGCAGCGCCCCGTTGGGAGGGCGTGGCCCGCCGGCCAAAAGCCAGCGTTCCCCCGCCGGCGCAAGAGAAACTTTCTGAAACGGGTTTTCAGCGGCGCTGGGCCGCAGGCTGTGCTCCAAGGGCGGCATGAAGCGGGGCGGCGAGGCGTTCGACTGGCTGGTGATGGCCTTTCTGGTGGTCTGCTGGGGCTCGGCCTTCGCCGCCCTGAAGATCGCCACGGCGCACATCCCGCCCATGTGGAACACGGCTGGGCGGCTGGCCGTGGCCGCGCTGACGCTCGCCCCGGTGCTGGCGGTCCGGCGCGAGGCCCTGCCGGCCGCGTCGCACCCGGCCTGGCGGTTCTACCTGGCCATCGGCTTCATCGGCCAGGCGGCGCCCTTCGCGCTCTACGCCTTCGCCGCCCAGCGCCTGCCGAGCGCCGTCAACGCCATCTGCAACGGGGCCTCGCCGATCTTCACCGCCCTGCTGGCCCACGCCTTCGTGGCGTCGGACCGCCTCACCCTGCGCAAGGGGCTTGGCGTGCTGACCGGCTTCAGCGGCCTGGTGATCCTGGTGGCCCCGCGCCTGCAGCAGGGGTTCACCCTGGAGACCGCCGGCCTGGCCGCCGCCCTGTTCGGGGCCGTGCTCTACGCGGTGGCCAATGTGGTGACCAAGCGGGCGCCGCCGGTGCCCTCCGCGGTGGGGGCGCTGATGATGTGCCTGTGCGCCCTGGTGTTCGCCCTGCCGGCCGCCTTCGCCATGAACGGGCCCCCGCCAGCCGCGCCGGCCGACGCGCTGGTCGCCATGGCGGCGCTGGGCGTGTTCTCCACGGGCCTGGCGACCATCGGCTACGTCTTCCTGATCCAGCGCCGAGGGCCGCTGTTCACCAGCATGGGCATCTATCTCGCGCCGATCTGGGCGACGGCGCTGGGGGTGCTGGTGCTGGGCGAGCGGCCGGGCTGGAGCGCCTTCGTGGCCCTGGCGCTGATCCTGGGCGGCGTCGGCCTGGCGAGCTTCGCCGGACGGCGGGGCTAGGCGACGGCGGCGGCGCGCCGGCCGCGCATGGCGCTGAGGACGCCGGCCAGCAGGCAGAGGCTAATCGCGAAGATGTTGATATTGCTGAGGGCGACGTAGAGCATGTCACGTTCGCGCTGCAGCACGATGTAGGCGGCGTGCAGCGTGAACTGCAGGCCGAACAGCAGCATCACCCCGCCAAGCCAGGGGCTGGCGAAGCGGACCGCCACGCCGAGCAGCACCAGCGCGGTGACGCCATTGTTGGCGAGCGTGACGATGGAGTTTGGCCCGTAAGCCTGGTTGATCATGCCGACGAGATGGTTCGCCAGGATGATCGCCGCGCTGAGCCGCTCCGCCGCACCGCCCTTCACAAGCCCGAAGAGGCAGGTCCCGAGGATGAAGACGAGCAGGAGTGTGGCGAGCGCGTAGGCGGTCATGTGTTGCACCCCTTAGTGCGACCAAGGGGTGCAACAACAGTTAAAGTCCGGAAACCTTGCGTCAGCCCGCGTTGCGCATGGTGACCTGCTCGGCCTCCACGCGGCTGATCGCCGGCTTCTCGACTTCCATCTTGATGCGGACGCCAAGGCGCAGCTTGGCTTCGTTCAGCTCGTTGTGCACGCCGACCATGGCCGTGCGCGCTTCGCTGAGGGCCTTCATGGCTTCCATCAGCTTCACCTGGCAGTCGTCGGCGAACACGAGCGACGTGTTCACGTCCTTCCGCGCGGCGAGCATGACGCTCATCAGCTCGGCAGCTTCCGACAGCGCACTGTCGACGGCGGCTTCGGTCGCGAAGAGCTTCTTCGCCACCTTCTGCGCCACAAACACCTTTTCCATAACACCCCTCCAGTGAGGAAACCCACGGTAGCAGGGTAAATCAAAGGTGAAGCTTGGGCCAGCAGCTTCATGGTTCATTGACCATGTTTTTCGCGGTCCGGTGGTTCTGACGTGGCCCCGCAGGCACAGTTTCGCGCGCCGCGTGTGCCGTTTCGCCCCGAAGGACGAACAACTCAGGGGTGCGACCGCGCCTCGGAAGCGTTCCGTTAGGATTATCGGGCTATTGCAGGGTCTCCCCTGACGCCCCCAGCGAGCGCCATGACCCAAGCCGCCGGCCAGAACGACCGGGCCCCCGTCGCCAGCTTCCACGCCCGCGTGGCGAGCGTCGGCCTTGTCACGACCCTCGTCGTGCTGGTCGCCGCCTGCCTGACCTTCATGCTGCAGCAGTGGGCGGTGGCGAAGACCCAGTCGCACCAGATCCACCAGTCCCTGGCGCACATCACCGCCCAGACCGCCGCCGCCGCGGTCGCTGACGGCGACCTCACGGACGTGCGCGCCCCGCTGACGGCGCTGTCGGCCAGCCAGCGCGTGGTCTCCGCGACCCTGGTCGACCCCCAGGGGCGCACCCTGGCGGCCTATCGCCGGCCGCCGGGGGCGCCCGAGGCCGCGAGGGAGGTGATCCGCGCCGACGTGGTGCACCAGGGGCGCCGCGTGGGCGAACTCTCGATCACGGTGGAAGCCCCGTCGCTCAGGCCGATGCTGCCGCAGTTCATCGCGCTCACCTTCGCCCTGCTGTTCGGCGGCATCGGCGTGGCGCTGTTTCTGGCCCGGAGCCTGGCCAAGCGGGTGATCGCGCCCGTTCAGAGCCTGTCGGACGCCATGCACGAGGTGGCGGCCGGCGGCAGCTTCGCGCCCGTGGAGGTGGCGGCGCAGGACGAGCTGTTCCAGAGCCTGAACGACAGCTTCAACCACCTGCTCGGCAAGCTCGGCGAGCGCGAGGAGGACCTGAAGCGGGCCATGCGCGAGCTGGAGCAGGCGCGCGACGCGGCCAACGCCGCCAATGTGCTGAAGACCCAGTTCCTGGCCAATATGAGCCACGAGATCCGCACGCCGCTGAACGGCGTGCTGGCCATGGCCGAGGTGATGGCCATGGGCGAGCTGGCCAAGAGCCAGCGCGAGCGGCTGGACGTGATCCGCCAATCCGGCGCCCTGCTGCTGGCCGTGCTCAACGACGTGCTGGACCTGTCCAAGATCGAGGCCGGCAAGCTGACCCTGGTGACCGAGGACTTCGAGCTGGAGCCGGCGCTCGCCGCCACGCGCGACAGCTACGCCGCTCAGGCCCAGGCCAAGGGGCTGGCGTTCTCGCTGCAGGTGGACGCGGCCGCCAGCGGCTGGTGGCGCGGCGACGCCGACCGCATGCGCCAGATCCTGGGCAACCTGCTGTCCAACGCCGTGAAGTTCACGCCGGCCGGCGAGGTCGCGGCGGCCATCGACGTCAACCCGGACAGCGGCGCTCTACGCATGGTGGTGCGCGACACTGGCGTGGGCATCCCGCCGGAGAAGCTGCCCAGCCTGTTCGAGAAGTTCACCCAGGCCGACAACTCCGCCACCCGCCGGTTCGGCGGGACGGGGCTGGGCCTCGCCATCTGCCGCGAGCTGACCCAGATGATGGGCGGCTCGATCGTGGTGGAGAGCCGCGAGGGCAAGGGGTCGGTGTTCACCGTCGAACTGCCGCTCGAGCACGGCGAGGCGACGGATCCGGGCGCCGCCGTCGGGCCGTCGCACGATTCCGGCATCCGCCTGCTCGCCGCCGAGGACAACCCCACCAACCGCCAGGTGCTGACGGCGGTGATGAACTCGCTGGGCATCGACATCGACATCGTGCCGGACGGCAAGGAGGCCGTGGAGGCTTGGAAGCTCGGCCGCTACGACCTGATCCTGATGGACATCCAGATGCCGGTGATGGACGGCATCGAGGCGGCGCGGGCGATCCGGGCGGCGGAGCGGGCGGCGGGCCGGCCGCGGATCCCCATCGTGGCGCTCACCGCCAACGCCCTGAGCCACCAGGTGGCCGAGTACATGGCCGCCGGCATGGACGGACACGTGGCCAAGCCCATCGAGATCGCCAAGCTCTACGAGGCGATCAGCGCCGCGCTGAACGCCGCCGCCACCGGCGGTACCCTGGGAACCGCGGGCCAGCCGCAGGCCGCCTGAACCGCCGCTCAGCTACCTGAACGCAACACAACGCCCGGCTCAGACGGGCGTCAGATGCGGTGTGGTTTTCTCCAGTCATCGAAGGCCGGGCGACCGGCCCCACGGATGGTTCTGGAGGACCCCATGAAGAAGATCCTGCTCTCGATGGCCGCCGTCGCCGCCCTGGGCGCCGCCGCCGTCCCCGCCGCCGCCCAGCCCTGGCGCGGCGACTACGACCGCAGCGACCGCTACGAAGGCCAGCGGTTCACCGGCCGCTACGACGCCCTGGAATGGCAGATCAACAGCGCCGCGCGCGAGCGCCGGCTGTCCTGGGGCGAGGCGCGCGAACTGCTCGACATGTGGCGCACGAACCAGCCTCTCGCCTGGCGCGTGGAGACCGGCCGCGCCAGCGGCTGGGAGCGGCAGCGGGTGCTGACCACCATGAACCGCATCGAGCGGGCCCTGGAGCGGTCGCAACGCTACAGCCGCTACGACCGCGACGATGAGTACGGCTACGCCGAGCGCCGCGACTGGCGCCGCTGATCCCTCCCCGCAAGCCGAAGACCGAAGGAGCACGACCATGAAGAAGCTCGTCACCCTGACCCTGACCGGCGCGGCCGCCGCGCTGGCCGTGTCCGCCACCGCCGCCTCGGCCCAGCCGTATGACGGCTGGCAGTCGATCAACCAGCGGCAGGCGCAGTTGGAGCGTCGGATCGACCGCGGCGTGCAACGCGGCGACCTGACCCGCGCCGAGGCCACCCGCCTGCACCGGGAGTTCCGCCAGCTGTCGCGGCTGGAATCCCGGTACCGGGTGAACGGCCTGACCCGCTGGGAGCGCGCCGACCTCGACCGGCGCTTCGACCGGCTGGCCGCCGAGATCCGCCTGGAGCGGCGCGACCGCGACTACGGCTACGGCTACGGCGACGGCTACCGGCGCTAACGAGCCCCCACGCGCCAGGCCCGAAGCCAGCGACGCCGCCCCGTCCCCGCGGGGCGGCGTTCGCACGTCTAGGGGAGGATCCTGAGCGCGCCGTCGACCACGGTGGTGGCGCGGCCGCGCAGGAGGACGCGCTCGCCGCGATGCTCGCAGTCCAGGTCGCCGCCGCGGCCCGGGTAGGCTTGGTGGAAGGTGACCCGAGGCCGGCCGAGCTTGTCCGCGAACAGGGGCGTCAGGATGCAGTGCAGGGAGCCCGTGGCCGGATCTTCCGGAATGCCCGAGCCGGGGGCGAAGAAGCGGTCGACCACGTCATAGGCCTTGCCCTCGGCCAGGGCCGCCACCCCGACGTTGCCGCGGCTGCCGGTGTGCTCGCCAGCCACCTTCTCCAGGGCGACGAGGTCCGGCGCGCAGGCGCGCACCGCCGCCTCGTCGGCCAACACCGCGATCACATAGTTGGACGCCCAGACCTCCACCGGCTGCACGCCGAGGGCTTCCGCAAGCCCAGCGACCTCGCAGCGCCGCGGCGGCTGGGCCGGGAAGTCCATCTCGTAGAGGTCGCCTGTGTGTCGCACCACCAGTGGGCCGGACTGGGTGTCGAAGGTCACCTCTGCGGCGGCCAAGCCGAGCTCGGCGAACAGCACATGGGCCGAGGCCAGGGTCGCATGACCGCAGAGCGGCACCTCCAGCGCCGGCGTGAACCAGCGCAGGCCGAAGCGCGCAGGGTCGTCCGTCTTCAGCAGGAAGGCGGTTTCTGCCTGGTTGTTCTCCGCCGCCAGCCGCTGCATCCACCCCGCGTCCGGCCAGGCGGCGAACGGCTCCACCACGCAGGCCGGATTTCCCTTGAAGGGCTCGGGCGCGAAGGCGTCGACGGTCCACTGGCGCATCGGTGGGATCTCCTTGAGGCGAAGCTTCAGATAGGGCTGCGGGCCCCGGCCGGCTAGGCGAGGATCTCGAGCTCGGGCCAGCGCGCCTTGGCCGAGGCCGAAGCGCGGGCGAAGCCGGTGTTGTTCGGGCGCTCCGGGTTCGGGCACAGGCGCAGGGCGAAGAGGTCCTCCAGCCCGAACGGCGCGACCACCGTCAGGCGGTCGTCGGCCTCCAGCCGCACGCCGACGGCGAACAGCGGGCTGACGAAGCGGCGGAGCGCCGTGGGCGTGTCCGGGAGCGGCGTATAGGCCTCGCCGAACTTGCCCTCGAACCAGACGTGCACGCGAGCTTGGTTTCGAACCTCGACCATCTCGTCGAAGGGCGCCCGGAAGGCTTGCGCCACGCGCCGGATCACCACGTCCTCGGCCTCGTAGGAGATGTCGGAGGCGTCGAAGTAGCCGAGGTCGTAGTCCTTGATGCCGTACTCCGGCGGTCGCCCCGTGAGGTGGTTCAGCACCGGCTGGTAGACCGCGCCCGAGAACACCAGCCAGTCCGGCAGGTCGAGTTCGCGGGCGACGGCGAGCACGTGCATCAGGCCGGGCGTCGCGCGGACGATGCCCTCCAGGCGATCCTCCAGGCTCATCGCAGGGTCCAGCCGTGATCCAGGGGGCCATGCCCGCGACCCAGTCCCGGAGCGCGTTGCATCGCCTCCTGCACATAGGCCCAGGCGCGAGCGACGGCGTCGGTGAGCGGCAGGCCCTGGGCCAGGCCCGTAGCGCACGCCGACGCCAGGGTGCAGCCGGTCCCGTGCGTGTGCCGGGTCTCTTGCCGGTCGGCCTCGAACAGGGTCTCGCCCGCTGACGTCATGAGGATGTCGGTCACCCGCTCGGCGGGCACGTGGCCGCCCTTCATCAGCACGGCCCGGGCCCCCATGGCGAGCAGCGCCGCGCCCGCACGGCGCAGGTCGTCCGCCGACCGAACCGGCAGGCCGGTCAGCGCTTCAGCCTCGGGGGCGTTCGGCGTCAGCAGGGCGGCGCGCGGGACCATCAGCCGCTTCACGGCCTCGACGGCGTCGGCGGCCAGCAGCGGGGCGCCGCCCTTCGCGATCATGACGGGATCGACCACCGCGGGGACGCGGGGCGCACTGTCGAGAATGCGCGCCACAGCCTCCACCGCGGCGGTGTCGCCGAGCATGCCTGTCTTCAGGGCGTCGGCGCCGATGTCGTCGAGCACGGCCCGGGCCTGGGCTTCGACGATCTCCAGCGGGATCGGATGCACGCCGGTGACGCCGAGGGTGTTCTGGACCGTGATCGCGGTCACCGCCGTGGCCGCATAGCCGCCGAGCGCGGTGACGGTCTTGATGTCCGCCTGGATGCCCGCCCCGCCTCCGGAATCGGAGCCGGCGACGATCAGGACTCGGCCGAGGGACTGCATCGACTGGCGATACCGCGCCGGGCGGCCGAATGCATCGGGATTTACGAAGGACCGGCGCCGCGCCAGCGTGGCCACCCTGCCCGCCTGGCGCGACCATCCCCTCCTGCGGGCCGCACTCACCTAGCCGCCGCGCGGATCGCCGCCCAGACACGCAGCGCCTGCACCGTCTCGCGTACGTCGTGCACACGAACGGCCGCCACGCCGGCGGCCGCGCCGGCGAGCGCCGCCGCGAGCGAGCCGCCCAGCCGCTCGCTCGGGCCGCGCCCCCCGCCGTCCACCGCGCCGATGAAGCTCTTGCGGCTTGCGCCCAGCAGCACGGGGAAACCCAGGCCGACCAGCCGGTCGAGGCGGGCGAGCAGCGGCAGGTTGTGGCGGATCATGTGCTTGCCAAAGCCGATGCCGGGGTCGAGCCAGATCCGCTCCCGACGCACGCCCGCCGCCAAGGCGGCTTCGGCCCGGTCCAGCAGGAAGGCGGCGACCTCCTCCACCACGTCCTCGTAGCGCGGCTCGGCCTGCATGGTCCGAGGCTCGCCCTGCATGTGCATCAGCACCACGTCGCAGCCTAGCTCGGCCGCCGTGTCCAGCGCGTCGGGCGCGTAGCGCAGGGCGGCGACGTCGTTCCACATGGTCGCGCCGGCGGCGACCGCCGCGCGGGCCACCGCCGGCTTCATGGTGTCGATGGAGATCGGCGCGGCGCTTTCGGCGCGAATGGCCCGGATCAGCGGGATGACACGGGCGATCTCCTCGGCCTCCGGCACCGGCTCGGCGCCCGGCCGGGTGGACTCGCCGCCGACGTCCAGGATGTCGGCTCCGTCGGCGATCAGCCGCCGGGCGTGAGCCAGGGCCGTGGAAGGGTCTGGGTGGCGCCCGCCATCCGAGAAGCTGTCGGGCGTGACGTTCGTCACGCCCATTACACGTACCGCCGTTATCCTGGTCGTTGACGCGTCGGAGCCGGATGGGGGATGTGTCGCCATGATCGGGGTGTTGCTTAGCAGGCGCGCGGCCCTGGTGGGGAGAGCGCCAGCATTCGCGAGGACGTGGATGAGGGTGAACCCGCTGCGCATGTGGCGTCGATACCGCCGCCTCCGCCGCGAGGCCGCCGACGAGGCGCAGTTCCTGCGCCGTCGCTTCGGAGACGACGCGGTGGCCGCCGCCCGCGCCAAGCTCCGGCGCGCCGACGTCACGAGCTGGGGCCGCGCCGTCCTGCGCCGGGCGATCCGGATTCTGAGGACTGAAGGCTGAACGCGCGCCTGCGCCGCGCGTTCTGGTTGTGAGCTTCACGCCAAAGGGGCAGGCCATGGCCGAGATCACCGGCACGAGCGCGCGCGACACCCTGACTGGCACGGGCGGAGCGGATGTCCTGGCGGGCGGGGACGGCGCCGACACCCTGATGGGCGGCGCGGGCGACGACATCCTCTATGGCCAGGGATCATCCGACACCGACCCGGCGAACGGCCAGATCGACGCCGTGCGCGTGGCGTCCGGCCTATCCTCGCCGCTGTTCGCCGCGTCTCCGCCGGGCGAGCCGGACCGCCTGTTCGTGGTGGAGCAGCACACCGGCCGTATCCGCATCCTCGACCTGAACTCGGGCCAGACCCAGGCCGACGCCTTTCTCGACCTGCCGGACAATGCGCTGGCGGGCGGCGGCGAGCAGGGCCTCCTCGGCCTGGCCTTCCACCCGGACTACGCCAGCAACGGGCGGTTCTACGTCTACCTGACCAACCCCGCCGGCGACATCGAGCTGCGCGAGTACCGCCGGGCCGACGCCGACCACGCGGACGCGGGGTCCGGCCGGCTCGTCCTGACCATCGATCACCCGCCGCCCACCAACCACAACGGCGGCTGGATGGCGTTCGGGCCGGACCGGATGCTCTACGTCGCCACCGGCGACGGCGGCGGCTCCGGGGATCCCGGCAATAACGCCCAGAACCGCGACAGCCTGCTGGGCAAGGTCCTGCGCATCGATGTCGACGGCGACGCCTTCCCGGCGGACGCCAGCCGCAACTACGCCATCCCGGCCGGCAACCCGTTCGCAGGCGCCGTCCAGGGGGCCGACGAGGTGTGGCTCTACGGCCTGCGCAATCCGTGGCGCGGCAGTTTTGATTCCGCGACCGGCGACCTGTGGATCGGCGACGTGGGCCAGGGCCAGCGCGAGGAGGTGAACCTGATCCCGGCGGGCCAGGGCGGGCTGAACCTCGGCTGGCGGTTCATGGAGGGAAACCAGCCCTACAGCGGGACGGCGCCCGCCGGCCTCACCCCGCCCTTGCTGGACTACGACCGAACCACCCCGCTCTATTCCGGCGTCGCGGTGACGGGCGGCTACGTCTACCACGGCCCGGGCGGCGGGCAGGGCCTCTACTGGTTCGGAGACTTCGCCAGCGGCAACATCTGGAGCGTCAGCGCGCGCGGCGGCGCGGCGCAGGACTTCCTGAACCGCAACGGGCAGATCGTGCTGTCCGGCGGCGGCGACCTCGACCAGATCGCCTCCTTCGCCGTGGACGGGCGCGGCCGGCTCTATGTGGTCGGCCTGGATGGCGACATCCACCGGCTGACGCCGCGCGCCGGGGCCGGCGACGCCTCGGACTACATCCGCGGCGAGGACGGCGACGACCTGATCTATGGCGGCCTGGCCTTTGACGACGTGCACGGCAACACGGGCCAGGACTCGGTGCATGGCGGCCAGGGCAATGACTGGGTGGTCGGGGGCCAGGGGAGCGACCGGCTCTGGGGCGACGAGGGCGACGACATCGTCTACGGCAACCTGGGCTTCGACACCCTGGAGGGCGGCGCCGGCGCCGACCTGATGCGCGGCGGCCAGGCGGACGACGTGCTGACGGGCCAGGACGGGAACGACTGGATCAGCGGCGACCGCGGCGACGACACGGTTTCGGGCGGCGCCGGGGCCGACACCTTCCACACCTTCGGCGAGGCCGGGCTCGACCGGGTGACCGACTTCAGCCGCGCCCAGGGCGACCGGGTGCAGCTGCTGCCCGGCCAGACCTATGTGGTGAACCAGACCGGCGACGGGGTCGCCATCGACATGCCGGGTGGCGGCCGCATGCTGCTGGTGGGCGTGCAGATGAGCTCGTTGACCGGCGACTGGATCTTCGGGGCCTGAGCCGCCGCGGGTCCGCTTGCGACAGAGGTTGGGTGCGGGCGACGGTGTTCCGCCGAGCCATGTCGAGGGCCCGCATCCGGTGCGGTGGAGGGAGCCCAGCCGGCCCTCACCCTACCCTCTCCCACGGCTTCGCCGCGAGAGAGGGAAAGGAAAAGGGCGGCCGCTTGGCAGCGACCGCCCTGGTTCGTTCGAAGCTGAGGCTCAGCTCACGCCGGCTCGGGATCGGGGCGCGGCGAGATCGGCACGGCCACGGCCGGACCGGTCGGGCGCTTGGCCTCGGCCTCGTCGCGCTTCGGGGGAACGCCCTTCAGCGCATTGACGATCTCGTCGCCGGTCAGTGTCTCGTACTCGAGCAGGGCCTTGGCCAGGACGTGCAGGTCCTCGAGCTTTTCGGTCAGGATCCGCCGCGCCTCGTTCTCGCCGGCGGTGACGAGGCGCTTGACCTCCTCGTCGATGATCTTGGCGGTCTCTTCCGAGACGTTCTGGTTGCGGGCGACGGAGTGGCCCAGGAAGACCTCCTCCTGGTTCTCGCCGTACTCCACCGAGCCCAGCTTGTCCGAGAAGCCCCACTTGGTGACCATCGCCCGGGCGAGCTTGGTCGCCTGGCTGATGTCCGAGGAGGCGCCCGAGGTGACCTTCTCCTTGCCGAAGATGATCTCCTCGGCGACGCGGCCGCCGAACAGGATGGCGATCCGCGAGGTCATCTGCTCGAAGGACATGGAGAAGCGGTCGCGTTCCGGCAGCTGCATCACCATGCCGAGCGCGCGGCCCCGCGGGATGATGGTCGCCTTGTGCACCGGGTCGGTGGCCGGAACGTTCAGGGCCACGAGGGCGTGGCCGCCTTCGTGGTAGGCGGTGAGCTTCTTTTCCTCCTCGGTCATGACCATGGACCGGCGCTCGGCGCCCATCATGACCTTGTCCTTGGCGTCCTCGAAGTCGCGCATGGTCACCATGCGGCGGTTCTTTCGCGCGGCCATCAGGGCGGCTTCGTTGACCAGGTTGGCGAGGTCCGCGCCCGAGAAGCCGGGCGTGCCGCGGGCGATGATCTTGACCTCGACGTCGGCGGCCAGGGGCACGTTCTTCATGTGCACGCGCAGGATCCGCTCGCGGCCGTTGATGTCCGGGTTCGGCACCACGACCTGGCGGTCGAACCGGCCGGGACGCAGCAGGGCCGGGTCCAGCACGTCGGGACGGTTGGTGGCGGCGATCAGGATGATCCCCTCGTTCGCCTCGAAGCCGTCCATCTCGACCAGAAGCTGGTTCAGCGTCTGCTCGCGCTCGTCGTTGCCGCCGCCGAGACCGGCGCCACGATGGCGGCCGACGGCGTCGATTTCGTCGATGAAGATGATGCAGGGCGCGTTCTTCTTGGCCTGCTCGAACATGTCGCGCACGCGGCTGGCGCCGACGCCGACGAACATCTCGACGAAGTCCGAGCCGGAGATGGTGAAGAAGGGCACGCCCGCCTCACCCGCGACGGCGCGGGCGATCAGGGTCTTACCCGTGCCGGGCGGGCCGATCAGCAGGGCGCCCTTGGGGATCTTGCCGCCCAGGCGCTGGAACTTCTGCGGATCCTTCAGGAAGTCGACGACCTCCTGCAGCTCTTCCTTGGCCTCGTCCACGCCGGCCACGTCGTCGAAGGTGACGCGGTTCTTGTTCTCGGTGAGCAGGCGGGCCTTGGACTTGCCGAAGCCCATGGCGCCGCGGGCGCCGCCCTGCATCTGGCGCATGAAGAAGATCCAGACCCCGATCAGCAGCAGGATCGGCAGGGAGTTCAGCAGGAAGCCCAGGAGGGTGAAGCCGCCGGCCGGCTTGACCGCGATGTCGGCGCCTTGCGCCTCGAGCCGCTTGATCAGGTCTTCCTGGCTGGACGGCGTCACGGCCGTGAAGGTCTTGTTGCTCTGGTCCTTGATCTGGACCGCAGCGCCCTGGATGACCGCCTGCTTCACCTCGCCGGCGTTCACCTTGCTGAGCAGCTGCGAGTAGGTGATCTCGCTCTGGCCGGCGGCGCGACCGCCCCCGGTCATCATGCTGTAGAGACCGACGAGGACGACGACGATGACGCCCCAGATGACGAGATTGCGCAGGTTCATGGACTAAGGACCGTCTCGCAGAGGAATTCGGCAGGTACGTTCAAGATAGGTTGGCGACCGCCGTTCCACCAGCGAGGCCATTCCTGGCGCGACCGAAGGCCTCGCCTTGACCGTAAATGCAAAAGGCCGCGCCCGGTTGGCGCGGCCTTCAACATAGTGACCGAAGTGGTCGACTTTTAGCCCTTACCGGGAGGGCTTCTTCGGCGCAGCGATCAGGCCTTCGCGCTGGGCGCGCTTGCGGGCCAGCTTGCGGGCCCGGCGCACGGCTTCCGCCTTCTGGCGGGCGCGCTTCTCGGAGGGCTTTTCGTAGTGCACGTGCCGCTTCATTTCGCGGAACGAGCCCTCGCGCTGCATCTTTTTCTTCAGCGCCTTGAGGGCCTGATCGACGTTGTTGTCGCGGACGAAAATCTGAACCAGGGGTCTCTCTCCTGTCGGTCGCTACACCGCCCGGCGCCCGTGACCCGGCATGGGGCGGCGGCGAGCGAACAAAAAACATTGGGCCCGGAGGCGTGGAGGCCTACGGGTTTGAGCGCGGGCAGATACCAGAACGCATAACGGCTGTCCACGCTGCGCAGGTGGATTCGGACTTTGGGAAGGAGGCTTCCAGCCGCGAGTGCCGGGCCGAAACGGCTCTGGCGTCGTCATAGGGTGGCCGTGGCCACGCCTCGCCTTGATTTCCCGGCAGCCAGTCTGCTCCGGCGTCTCCGCAGGTCAAGGACCGCGCCTGCGGCGCGGCCGCTCCGCGGCGGCCCTGCGGGCCGTCCTTGAGCTGCGAAACCGGCGGAGCTTCGCTGCAGCCGTGGAATTCAAGGACCGCTCCGCATTCTTGGGAATACGGCCGTGGGCAGACGGCCTCCGGGAGAGTAAAGCTGACGCCCATGACCGCCCCCGCCGACGACTGGGCCGCTGAGGCCGAGCAGCAGCTCCTGGAGCAGGCCATCCGGATCGCGCCGAAGTTCGGCTGGACCCGGCGAATGGCCGTGGCGGCCGGGAAGGCCTGCGGCTTCTCAGAGGGGGAGACCGAGCTCCTGATCCCGCACGGGCCCGCGGACCTGGCGGCGCTGTTCTCCCGGCGGCACGATGCGCGCGCCATGCTGATCCTCAAGGACGTCGATCCGCTGGCGCTGAAGATCCGCGAGCGGATCCGCCGGGCGGTGGAAGCCCGCCTGGACGCCGCGGCCGCCGACGAGTCCGCCACCCGCCGCTGGGCCGGCCACCTCGTCCTGCCGCAGAACCTGCACCTGGGCGGCAGGCTCGCCTGGGAGAGCGCCGACGTCCTGTGGCGCTGGGCCGGCGACGTGGCCACCGACGAGAACCACTACTCCAAGCGCGCCATCCTGGCCGGCATCCTGACCTCGGCGCTGGCGATCCGCATGGCGGAGGGCCGGGCCGCCACCCTGACCTACGTCGACCGCCGGATCGAGGACGTCATGCGGTTCGAAAAGTGGAAGGCGACGACCCGTCTGCGGCCGGGCGACCTGGTCAGCGGCGTCGCCCAACACCTCGGCCGCCTGCGCTACAGAACCGCGCCCGCCGAACAGCCGCCGATCACCGACATCCCCTAGGCCGACGCGCCGCCCGTGTGCGGGTTCTCGAAGATCGCCTCTACCGGCGCCTCGAACAGGGCCGCGATCCGGTAGGCGAGGTCGAGCGAGGGATCGTGCTTGTCGCTCTCGATGGCGATCACCGCCTGGCGGGAGACCCCGAGCCGCTTGCCCAGCTCCTCCTGCGTCCAGCCGCGGGCGGCGCGCAATTCACGAAGGCGGTTCTTCATGCACGGCTGGTGCGGATGAGAGGCGTGACCAGGCCGTACGCCATCCAGAACAGCGGATAGACCATGGCTCCGGTGACGTGCGGCGCGCCGGCATAGAGCTCCAGGAAACCCCAGAACGTCGCGAGGGTGAAGGTCAGGCCGGCCGCGACGATGAAGCGCTTGGCGGTGAGGGCGCGGACGAACTCGTCGCTGTCGCGGATGAAGGCCAGGGTGGCCCAGATCTGGCCGGCGATGTTGATCGAGACGGCCAGGGCGAGCAGCCAGGTTCCGGGCGGCTCCACGCTGTCGAACACGTCCAGCAGGACGCCCACGTTCAGGGCCGAATAGACGGCCATGAAGATGATCGTGCGGGTAACGTAGGTGCGGCCTGCGCTGTCCATCGCCATGAGAGGCTCTCCCGACAGAATGTCAGGATAACCTTACACCTGGCGCATGTCAGGTCAACCTGACAGTCAGCGCAGCGGCTTGACCCGGTTCACATGGCCCATCTTGCGGCCCGGCTTGGCGTCGCGCTTGCCGTAGAGGTGGATGCGGGTGTCGGGCTCGGCGGCGAGCTTCTTCCACTGGTCGGCCTCGTCGCCCAGCAGGTTGAGCATCTCCACGCGAGCGCGAGCGGCGGTGGGTCCCAGCGGCCAGCCGGCGACGGCGCGGATGTGCTGCTCGAACTGGTCCACTTCGCAGCCGTCCTGGGTCCAATGGCCGGTGTTGTGCACCCTGGGCGCGATCTCGTTCACCAGCAGCCGGCCGTCCTTCATCTCGAACAGCTCGATGCCGATCACGCCCACGTACTGCAGCCCGTCCAGCACCTGGCGGGCGATCTTCTCGGCCTGGTCGGCGGTGGCCTGGCTGGCCTGGGCCGGCGCGAGGGTGCGCCGCAGGATGCCGTGTTCGTGGTGGTTCTCGCCCAGCGGATAGACGGCGATCTCGCCATCCCGGCCGCGGGCGGCGATCACCGACAGCTCGCGCACGAAGTCGGCGGGGGCCTCGACGATCACCGGGACGGAGCCCAGCTCGGCGAAGATGCGCGCGGCGTCGGCGGCGTGCTCGACCCAGCGCTGGCCCTTGCCGTCGTAGCCCTCGCGGCGGGTCTTCATGAGGGCCGGCGCGCCGATCCGCTCCACCGCCTCGACGGCGGCCGTCGGATTGTCGGCGGCGGCGAAGGCCACCGTGGCCACCCCGCGGCCGTTCAGGAAGGTCTTCTCGTTGACACGGTCCTGGGCGACGGCCAGGGCGCGGGCGCCGGGGGCCACGTCGAGGCCTTTCGAGACCAGCCACTCCACCGACTTGGCGGGCACGTTCTCGAACTCGTAGGTGACCACGTCGGTGAGCTCGGCCAGGCGGGCGAGCGCGGCCTCGTCGTCATAGGCGCCGACGATCAGGTGGGTGGCCGACCGGCCGGCCGGGCTGTCGGCGTCGCGCTCCAGGATGGCCACGTCGAAGCCGAGCCGGGCGGCGGCGAGCGCCAGCATGCGCCCGAGCTGGCCGCCGCCCAGGATGCCGATGGTGGAGCCGGGAGCGAGGGGGAAGCTGGGCATGCGGCAGGCCTCAATCTACTCGACGGTCTCGGCGACGCTTTCCGTCTGGCGGGCGGTGAAGGCTTCCAGCCGGCCGGCCAGGCCTTCATCGGAGAGCGCCAGGATCTTGGCGGCCATCAGGCCGGCGTTCTTGGCGCCCGCCTCGCCGATGGCCAGGGTCCCGACCGGGATGCCGGCCGGCATCTGGACGATGGAGAGCAGGGAATCCATGCCCTTCAGCGCCTTGGACTCGATGGGCACGCCCAGGACCGGCAGCTCGGTGAGGGACGCGGTCATGCCGGGCAGGTGGGCGGCGCCCCCTGCGGCGGCGATGATCACCTTGAAGCCCTGGGCCTTGGCGCCCTTGGCGAAGCTGTACATCCGGTCGGGGGTGCGGTGGGCGGAGACCACCTTGGCCTCGTAGGCGACGCCCAGGCCGTCCAGGATCTCGGCGGCGTGCTTCAGCACCGGCCAGTCGGACCGGCTGCCCATGATGATGGCGACGGGCGGCGTGACGCTCATGATGCTGGCGATTTCCGTTGCGGGCCCCGGCCCGGAAGGCGGCGGAGTATAGGCGCCGGCCTTGCGCCCGCAACCGAGTGGCTTAGGTTTCCGCCAAGTCCCTGTCCGGGCGACGGTTTCGGCGGAGCCAGCGATGAAGATCTTCGGCGCTCGCCCCGAGCCGCCGCCCGCCGCGACCCGACGCGGCGTCCAGAAGGCTGGCGAGGCCGGCAAGGGCCGCGCGGCCGCCGGCGCGCGGGCGGCCGACTCCACCAGCTTCCTCGGCCTGACCGAAGCCGACCTGACGCCTCAGGTGCAGGCGGCGATGGGCGTCCTGCTCTCCGAGATCGACGACCTGCGCGCCGAGATCGGCCGGCTGAAGGCCCGGCTCGCCGAGGCGGAGGGCCTGGCCGACCGGGACGCGCTGACGCCGGTGCTGAACCGCCGCGCCCTGTTGCGCGAGCTGGGACGCATCCAGACCTTCGTGCAGCGCTATGGCGCGGCCGCGAGCCTGGTCTACTTCGACCTGGACGGGCTGAAGGGGGTGAACGACCGCTACGGCCATCCGGCCGGGACGCCGTGCTGAAGGCGGTGGCCGAGCGGCTGGCGGACAACGTCCGCGAGAGCGACATCGTCGGCCGGCTGGGCGGCGACGAGTTCGCGGTCGTGCTGGTGCAGGCCGACCGGCGCACGGCGGAAGCCAAGGCGAAGGCGCTGGCCGAGGCGGTGCAGTCCCGACCCGCCGACTTTCCGGGGGGCGCGACGCCCCTGCGCCTGGCCTGGGGCGTGTGCGAGATCACCGGCGACGAGGAGCCCGAGGCCATCCTCGCCCGGGCGGACGCGGCGATGTACGCCCGCAAGCGCGCGGCGCGGTGAGGTTCGCGTCTCCCCCTGCGGAGGAGCCCTCAAACGTCAGGCGATGATGTCGGGGGTCAGGAGGTCCTCGAGCCGGGCGATCTCGTCCTTCAGGGCGAGCTTCTTCCGCTTGAGGCGGCCGATGAGCATCATGTCCGGCAAGGGCGAGGCGGCGAGCGCGGTGATCGCCGCGTCGAAATCGGCGTGGTCCTGGCGCAGCTCGGTGAGCTTCGCCTGCAGCGCCTCCTCGGACGGGAGCTCATCGTCGTTCATGCGGCGTCCGATCCTATCCCAGGGCCTGCGCCAGGACCGCCAGGTCCCGCGCCGGCGCGGGGCGGCCCCAGGCGACAGACGCGGCCTGCAGCGCGGCGAGCGCCGGAGCGCCGCCATGCCCCCTGGATAATCCAGCGAGGGTTTCCAAAAGCAATCGTTCGGCGCGCAGTTCCGCGGCCTTCACGTCCTCGCGAAGGGCCTCGCGGGCGCCGTCGTCCACCGGCGGACAGGCGGCCTTGAGCTCACGACGGACGGTGCGCAGCGGCTCGACGGCCAGGGCGCTCCAACGCCGCGCCGTCTCGGCGGCGCGCGCCAGCAAGGCGGCGTCGTCGGCCTCGGCCCACACAGCCCAAAGCAGGAGGGGCACGTTCTGGCCGTGCTGGTCCTGCAGGGCGAGGCAGGCCTCGGACACGCCCGGACGGCCATAGGCCTCCAGCGCCCAGTCCCAGATCGCCATGCTCAGGCCTCTCCGGGCGCGGGGCCAACGTCGCGGCCCCAGCGCTTCACGGGCGTCCACGACAGGCCGAAGAGATCGAGAGCGCGGCCGACGGATTGGTCCACCATCGCCTCCAGGCTCGCCGGGCGGGCGTAGAAGGCGGGCATCGGCGGCGCGATCACCGCCCCCATCTCAGCCAGCCGCACCATGGTGCGCAGATGGCCCAGGTGCAGCGGGGTTTCGCGGACCATCAGCACCAGCGGCCGACGCTCCTTCAGCACCACGTCGGCGGCGCGGGTGAGCAGGGAGGAGGTCACCCCGGTGGCGATCTCGCTCATGGTCCGAACCGAGCACGGGGCGACGATCATGCCCAGGGTCGGGAACGAGCCGGAAGCGATCGCCGCGCCCACGTCCGACGCCTTGTAGACCACGCTGGCCCGGCCCTGGGCCTCGGCGAGGCTGACGTCCGTCTCCTGGGCAAGGGTGAGGGCGGCGGACTTCGACACCACAAGGTGGCTCTCGACGCCGAGCTCCCGGCAGGCGTCCAGCGCCCGCAGGCCGTAGACGACGCCCGAGGCGCCGGAGATCCCGACGACCAGCCGCGGCGGCCCATCATTTGACATGCAGAAGGTTCCCAACGCCCCGATCCGCCGCCGGGATGCGGCTCAGCTGGCAGCAAACATATGTGATCTGACAGCCGCGCGCAGCGGGTGTTCACTTCCCTGCATCAGCAGCGAGGAGACTTAACGTCATGGCCGTGGAAGCCAGGATCCGTGAACTCGGATCTCGCCACCAGTCCCTGGAGCTCGCGATCCAGGAAGAGCTGCGCAGGCCCGCCGCCGACGACACCAAGCTCAAAGAGCTGAAACGACAGAAGCTCAGGCTCAAGGAGGAGATGGAAGCCCTCCGCGAGCGCATGCACTAGGCTTCCTCAGCGCCGCTCCCCGGCCGCACGCCGGCGGAGCGGCCTCTGCTTTTCCTCAATCCTCGTCGTCGTGGTCGACGCCGCCGTCGCGGTCCGGCCACACGTCAGCCGCGGTGTGCGACGTGCTCATCGGCGCGTCGTCCTCGTCCTCGTCGACAACAGCCTCCAGAACGCCGGTTTCCGAGGCCGGACGCAGGGTCGGGCCATCGGGGTCGACCACACCGCGACGCGCGTCGTCCTTGGCCTTCTTCTCGGCCGCCTTCTTCACCACCGCGTCCAGCTCCAGCTGGGTGGCGAGGCCGAGAGTCACCGGGTCCACCGGCTTGATGTTGGCCGAGTTCCAGTGCTGGCGGTTGCGCACCTGCTCGATGGTCGCCTTGGTGGTGCCCAGCAGGCGGGCGACCTGGCTGTCCGGCACTTCCGGGTGGTTGCGGATGAACCAGGCGATGGCGTCGGGCCGGTCCTGGCGGCGCGACACCGGGGTGTAGCGCGGGGCCTTCTTGACGGGCTTCAGCAGCTCGGCGTGGCGGCTCTTCTGCGCCACCATGCGGTACTTCTCGTTCTTCTCGGCGCGATCCAGTTCGTCGCGCGACAGCTGGCCGTTGGCGATCGGATCAGCGCCGCGGATGTCGCGCGCCACCTCGCCATCGGCGATGCCCTTCACCTCCAGCGGGTGAAGGCCGCAGAAGTCGGCGATCTGGTCGAAGGTGAGCGAGGTGTTGTCCACCAGCCAGACGGCTGTCGCCTTCGGCATCAGGATTTCGGTGGTCATTTGGCTATCCTGGAGGGTCGTCCGGAAATGAAGGCGCCCGGCCTTTCGGCCGGGCGGTGAGGGTTTCCATATAGGCCGGTTCTGCCGTCCTGGGAACGGGAATCCGCGGGCGACGACCTGCCGCGCCCCGGGCCCGCGGCCTCAGACCCCGAGCAGCCAGCCCCCCGTCAGACTGGCGGCCTGGACTCCCACGAGCACCATCCGGTGTCCCCCGCCGAAGTCGAGCACGGCGTCGTCGCCCCACTGGCCGAGCTGGAAGGTCGTGCCGGGGTCGAGCAGCACCCGGTCCCCCTCGGCCAGGCTGAAGTCGACGATCCGGTCGAGGCCGGCGTCCTGCGAACCGTGGAAGATGTCGGCCCCCGCGCCGCCGGTCACGGTGTCGTCGCCGCGGTCGCCGGACAGCCAGTCGTCGCCTTCGCCGCCGAGCAGCACGTCCTGACCCTGGCCGCCGCGGATCAGGTCGCGGCCCGCGTCACCCCACAGGCGGTCGTCGCCGAGGTTGCCGTAGACGATGTCGTCGCCCTCCTCGCCGTGCAGCTGGTCCTGGTCCTGCCCGCCGACCACCCAGTCGTCGCCCGACCCGCCGGTCGCCGTATCGTCGCCCTTGTTGCCGTTGATGTCGTCGAAATCGCCGCCGCCCGAGATCGAGTCCGCGCCGTCGTCGCCGCGCAGGTAGTCGCGCCCGGCGAAGCCCTGGACGGTGTCGTTCCCGGCGCCGCCGCCCAGGTTGTTGGCCGCCGCATTGCCGTTGATCTGGTCGGCGCCAGACCCCCCACGGGCGTTCTCGATCACGGCGCCCACGGCGACGGCGACATTGCCGGTCAGACCGCCGACGCTGGAGAAGAAGCCTTCCCTGAGGTCGATCAGCTGGCCCTGGCCATAGCCGGAGAAGTCGAAGGTGTCCGTGCCGCCTGCGTCCCAGGCGGCGAAGATCGGCGGCGTCGAGGCGGTGGCATCGAACCACGGCCGGCCAGCGGTGGCGTTGAAGCCGTAGACGGTGTCGCCGGTCCGCGTGGACGTATTGGCGCCGTACTCCACCTGGATGGCCGCGATGTCGTCGAGCAGCGGCGAGGCGGCCCATCGGCCGCCGAAATTGGCGCCCGTGTTCGTCTCGCGGAAGTAGCTCATCACCGTGTACTGGGTGCTGTCCTGGTAGTACTCGGCGTCCTCGTCATAGGTGATCGGCCCGCGGTCCTTGGTGTCGCCGGCGTCGTAGTCCCCGGGGTGGGCCATGCCGATGGCGTGGCCGATCTCATGCACCAGGACCAGGCCGCCCCGGTTGGCCGCCGTGGGGTTGGCGTTGTAGCCGATGGAGACGTTCACCCACACGTCGCCAGACGACGCGCTGAACTCGGGCCGCCCCGGGTAGAAGCCGAACGCCGAGGCGCCTTCCGCGCCTGTGGCGTAGTTGGCGAACAAGATGGAGGCCTCGTCCGAATAGGCCGCCTCCCCGCCGAGGCCGGAGCCCACGCGTACGAAGGTGATGTTCGCCGCGTCCGACCAGCCCTGCAGGGCGAGCTCGGCCTGGGCGATCTGGGCGGCATTGAACCGCGAGAAGCCGGCGGTGTCGTCCGGCATCTTCTCAGGCGCCGTCGCCCGGAAGGCGTAGGTGACCGTGTAGGGAAGTCCGGCTTTCCCGGACCAGCCAGGCGCGGGCTCCAGCACCTTCGAGCCGTCCGGCTGGATGACCTCGTTGAAGCCGGTCATCTGCAGCGCGGCCCGCTCGACCGAGAAGTTCGGCTTTCCGCCGATGTCGCCGACGCCGCGCTGGTCGGCGTTGACGAGGGCCGGCGGCGCGACCGCCCCGTCCAGCCCGGCTTCCAGGCAAGTCTCTGACATCGCACGCTCCCCGGGCAGTGTTAGGCCCGCCGGGCGGCCGCCGCAATGCGGCGCGGAAGCCTCAGGCCACGAACAGCCAGCCGGGAGTCAGCATCGCCTGGGGGACCTGCACCAGGATCATCTGGTGGCCGCCGCCCATGTCGATGATGGTGTCCGAGCCCACGGTGCGCACGCTGTAGACCGTGCCCGCATCGAGCTGGATGCGATCGCCGCTCCACGGCGCGAAATCCAGGATCCGGTCGATGCCGATGTCCTGCGAGCCGTGGAAGATGTCGGCCCCCGCGCCGCCGTCCAGGGTGTCGTCGCCGCGGTCGCCGGACAGCCAGTCGTTGCCGTCCTCCCCGCGGACGTAGTCATTGCCCTGGCCGCCGCGCATCAGGTCCGCGCCCGCGCCGCCCCAGAGGGTGTCGGCGCCGAGGTTGCCGTAGACGATGTCGGCCCCGTCGTCGCCGTAGAGCAGGTCCTGGTCCTGGCCGCCGACCACCCAGTCGTCGCCCAGGCCGCCGGAGGCGGTGTCGTTGCCGGTGTTGCCGTTGATGTCATCGAACTCGGTCCCGCCGGTGAGGCTGTCATTGCCCGCGTCGCCGCGCAGGTAGTCGCGCCCGCCCGCGCCGCCATCGATGGTGTCGTTGCCGGAGCCGCCGGCGATGGTGTTGGCGGCGGCGTTGCCGTTGATCCGGTCAGCCCCCAGGCCGCCCTTTGCGTTCTCGATCACCGCACCCTTGGCGACGGCCACGTTGCCGGTGAGCCCGCCGACGTTCGAGAAGAAGCCCTCGCGAAGGTCGATCACCTGGTTCTGGCTGTAGCCGGAGAAGTCGAAGGTGTCGGCGCCGCCGGCGTCCCAGGTGGCGAACACCAGGCGGCTGCCGCTGGAGCCGGCCTGGAACCACGGCCGGTCGGCCGTGGCGTTGAAGCCGTACACCGTGTCGCCGGTCCGGGTCGCCAGGTTGGCGCCGTACTCGCGCTGAGCCGCGGCGATGTCGTCGAGCAGGGGCGCGGCCGAGAAGACGCCGCCGAAGTTCGCTCCGGTGTTGGACTCGCTGAAGTAGCTCATCACCGTGTACTGGCGGCTGTCCTCGTAATAGGCGGCGTTGGCCGAGTAGGTGATGGTCGTGCCGGAGTCCGCGTTGTACTCGGAGGGGTGGGCCAGGCCGATGGCGTGGCCGATCTCGTGCACCAGCACCATGCCGCCGTAGTTGCCCACGGTGGGGCCGACGTTGTAGCCGATCGAGGCGTTCACCCACACGTCCCCGGCCTGGGAGTTGGAGGAGGTCGACCCTGGGAACATGGCAAAGGCCGAGGCGCCGTCGACGCCCGAGGTGTAGTTGCCGAACAGCATGGCGGCGCTGTTGGAGTAGGCGCCTTCCCCGGAAGCTCCGGTCCCGACCCGCGTGAACCTGATGTTGGCGACGTCGGACCAGGCCTGCAGGGCGAGTTCGGTTTGGGTGATCTGCTGGGCGTTGAACCGTTGGAAGCCGGACGAGTCATCGGGCATCGCGCCAGGCGCCGTGGAGCGGAATCCGTAGGTCACCGTGAAGCCCTGGCCGAGCCGGCCGCCCCAGCCCGCGTCGCCGCGGATGATCTGCCAGGCGGCCTCGTCGATGGAGTAGCTGGCCTTGCCGTTCGAGGCGTAGCCGTCCCGCTGGTCGGCGTTCAGATAGGCCTGCGGCTCGAGGGTTGCGGCGTCCTCGGACACCACCGCCTGGCCGGCGCAGACCGGGCACTGGCAACGGAGCGCGGGCTCGGCGGCGGCCTGCGGGGCCTCGTGGCCGGCGTAATCCAGGCCGACGGAAGCCATGTCGATGAAGGGCGTCAGGGACATGATGGGCGCACTCTAAAGAACCCATCCCCTTCATTTGCTTAAGGGAATGGGTGAATGGCGGCAACCGCGCGGCCTTGCGGCCCGTGGGCGCACCCCACATGGGAGGCGTTCGGGAAATTACGCGGCGGCGGCTCGCCGCAGGCGCGGGATCAGGCGGCCGCGCTGTAGGGCGTGACGCCCGTCATCGCCTTGAGCGTCTCGGCGTCGAAGGGCGCGGCGCTTTTGATGTCGTTGTCGAAGTAGGCGTAGACGTCGAGGCCGCGCGCGCGGAAGGCCTCGATGCGGCGCGTCCACATGGCCAGCTCCTCGTCGGGGTAGCGGCCGAAGTAGCGCCCGCCGGGCCCGTGCCCGCGGACATAGACCCACGAGGCCGTGACCTCCCAGGGCGAGGGCGCATGGTGGTGGTCCGAGATGCAGAGGCTGGCGTCGAAGTCCGACAGGATCGCGAAGACCGCCGGGTCGTACCAGGAAGGGTGGCGAAACTCGACCGTGTGGCGGCGACCCTTGGGCAGCAGCTTCAGGAAACCGGCCAGGCGCTCGTCGTTGCGGCGCAGCTGCGGCGGAAGCTGGATCAGCGCCGGCCCGTAGTGCTCGGCCAGCGGGGCCATGCGCCCGAACACCAGGGCGACGCTGTCGCCGCAGTCGTTGAGCTTCTTGTTGTGGGTGATGAAGCGGCTGACCTTCCAGGCGTAGAGGAAGCCGTCCGGCGCGCGCTCCGCCCAGCCGGCCACCATCTTCTCGGACGGCAGGCGGTAGAAGCTGGCGTTGATCTCGGCGGTGTCGAACCGGGTGGCGTAGTAGGCGAGCCGGTCCTTGTCCTTGGTCCCGGCCGGATAGAACGGTCCCGTCCAGTCCTTGTAGACCCACCCCGAGCAGCCGATGCGCAGTTGGCTCATGGGCGGGGAATGCGGCAGGCCGCGAAGCGTTCACCGCCTCTCCCGCGCCCCAGGCCTGGGAGAGGGTCGGGTGAGGGCCGGCTCGTGCAGACGTGATCCGCCGATGGGAGCCCCAGGGCCTTCGGTCTCGCCGCGGGAGAGACGGCGGGATCCCAGCCGCCCCTCACCCTACCCTCTCCCCCCGCGCTGCGCGTCGGGGGAGAGGCGGTTCAAGGGGATTCCTACCCCAGCGGCTGGCGGCCGACGATCTTCAGGCCGTAGCCGCCGGAGCCGGGCAGGACAGTCGACGACGACGTCAGCAGGCGCATGTCGCGGACGCCGAGGTCCAGCAGGATCTGGGCGCCGATGCCGTAGTCGCGCAGCACGTTCTGGCTGTGGTCGGCCTGCGGCTGGCCGTAGCGTTCGGACAGCCAGTGGGGATTGCTGTCGCGGATGAACACCGCCACGCCGGCGCCGTCGTAGTCGGCGATCGCCTGCAGGGCCTTGGGCACGTAGTCGCGCCGCGTTTCCACCGCGCCCAGCATGTCGGTGGCCAGGTCGACCCGGTGCATGCGCACGAGCGTCGGCTTATCGGCGTCGATGCGGCCCTTGGTCAGCACCACGTGCTCGGTGCCGTCGAGGACGTTGCGGTAGATCACCATGCGGAAGCGGCCGCCGTAGGCGCTCTCGAAAGGAGTCTCGAGCACCCGCTCCACCTGGCGCTCGGTGCGGCGACGGTAGGCGATCAGGTCGGCGATCGTGCCGATCTTCAGCCCATGCAGCTGGGCGAAGGCTACGAGGTCCGGCAGGCGGGCCATGGACCCGTCGTCCTTCATGATCTCGCAGATCACGCCGGCGGGGTTGAGGCCGGCCATGCGGCTGATGTCGACGGCGGCCTCGGTGTGGCCGGCGCGGACGAGGACGCCGCCGTCCTTGGCCACCAGCGGGAAGACGTGGCCCGGGGAGACGATGTCCTCGACGCCCTTGGTCGGGTCCACCGCCACGGCGATGGTGTGCGCCCGGTCGTGGGCCGAGATGCCGGTGGTGACGCCCTCGCGGGCCTCGATGGAGATGGTGAAGGCGGTGCCGTGGCCGGACTGGTTGTCGGTGGCCATGGGCGGCAGGCGCAGCTGGCGGGCCCGCTCGGCGGTGATCGACAGGCAGATCAGGCCGCGGGCGTGCTTGGCCATGAAGTTGATCTGCTCGGGCGTCGCGAACTGGGCGGGGATGATGACATCGCCCTCGTTCTCGCGGTCCTCGGCGTCGACCAGGATGTAGGGCCGCCCGTTGCGGGCGTCCTCGATGATGTCCTCGATGGGGCTGATGGCGGAAGACACGCTGTCGTCCTGCTTCGGACCGTCGGTGGGCGGGACGAGGTAGGGGCGCTTCATCGGGCGGCGGCTTTCATTCGGGCGAAGTCCACCACCTGCTCGGCGACGGTGGCGAGCTGCCAGGCGTCCTTCGGCTCCCGGCAGGCGCCTGCCTCGTCGAACAGGCCGGACGTCGCGTTCAGGGCGGCGCCGAACGGCGTCGGCCAGCCCCGCATGGCATGTATGATCGACCGGACGGCCATCAAAGTGGTGCCGGCGGCCTGCCAGCCGTCGGCGGTGACGATGACGCCCACCGGCTTGCCCTGGAAGTAGGGCTCGGCGTCGTTGCGGGTCAGCTCGAGGGTGTCGAGGGCGTTCTTGACGATGCCGGACATCGAGCCGTGATAGCCGGGCGAGGCGATGATCACCCCGTCGGCGGCGCGGATCGCCTCGGCGAGCTCCTGCTGCGGCTCGCTGGCCTCGCCCGGACGCGGATCGAAGACCGGGAGGCGGGCCAGGAACTCGCCGCCCAGCAGGCGGGTCTCCGCGCCGCCCTGCTCGGCGGCGCGCAGCGCATGGGCCAGGGCCTTCTCGGTCGAGGAGCCCGGGCGGATCGTTCCGCCCAGGCCCACGATCAGCGGGCGGGTCGCGGTCATGGGCGAAGCTGTAGGCGCGCGGGCGCGCCTGCGCCAGCCCTCACGCGACGGCGGGTTCGGGGGCCACGACCTTCTTCAGCTCGGTCTTAAGGATCTTGCCGTTGGCGTTGCGCGGCAGGGGCTCGGGCCAGAAGATCACCTTCACCGGGACCTTGAAGGCCGCCAGCTTGGACCGAACCAGTTCGCGCAGCTCCTGCTCGGTGGCCTGGCCGCCGGGCCGCAGGTGCACCACCGCGGCCGGCTCCTCGCCCAGCGTCTGGTGCGGCGCGCCGACGATGGCGGCGTCCATGACGTCAGGGTGCTCGTAGAGGACGTTCTCCACCTCGACGCAGTAGATGTTCTCCCCGCCGCGGATCAGCATGTCCTTGGCCCGGTCGATGATGAACAGGAAGCCTTCCTCGTCGATGCGGGCCAGGTCGCCGGTGCGGAGCCAGCCTTCCACGAAAGTCTCGGCGGTGGCCTCGGGCTTGTTCCAGTAGCCCTTCACCACCTGCGGGCCCTTGACCCAGAGTTCGCCGACCGCGCCGGCGGCCAGGACCGTCTTGCCGTCCGACGGGTCGCGGATCTGCATCTCGCCCACCGGCGCGGCCGGGCCGGCGCTGTCGGGGCGGTTCTCGTAGTCCTTGCCCAGGTGGGAGGTGAAGGTGGCGGTGGTCTCGGTCATGCCCCAGCCGTTGCCCGGCTGCGAGCCCGGGAAGGTCTCGGCGATCTTGCGGACCAGCTCGGGCGCAGACGGCGCGCCGCCGTAGGTCACCGCCTGCAGGGAGGAGAGGTCGTAGTTCTCCCGCGCCGGGTGTTCGATCAGCTGCCAGGCGATGGTCGGCACCCCGCCAGTGGCGTTGACCTTCTCGCGCTCGATGATCCGCATGGCGGGCTCGGCCTCCCACTTGCGCATGAAGACCAGCTTGCCGCCGGCGTTCATCGTGGGGCCCAGCGTCGCCGACAGGCCGGTGGCGTGGAACAGCGGCACGACCAGGAGCGTGCAGCGCTGCGGCAGCTTGTGCGGGTCGCTCTCGGGCAGGGGCTCGCCGGCGCGCAGGAAGTTGCGGGCCGCCGAGACGCCGCCGGCGCCGATGTTCGACGTCATGTTGCGGTGGGTGCCCAGCGCGCCCTTCGGCCGTCCGGTGGTGCCCGAGGTGTAGAGGATGGTGGCGTCGTCCTCCGGCCCGATCTCCACGTCCGGCAGCGGCCGGTCGGGCAGCTGGCTCCAGCCGTTCACCGGCCCGACGACGTCCTCGAGGCGCCGGACCCGCGGGTCGGCGGGCTCTGATCCCAGCCGCGCCACATAGACCCGCTTCAGCTCCGGGCAGGCGTCCAGGTGCGGGGTGATGCGCTCCAGGCGCTCGTCGTCCACCAGGGCCACCTTGGTCCCGGAATCCGCCAGGCCGTACTCCAGCTCGGCGCCGGTCCACCAGGCGTTCAGCGGCGTGACGATGGCCCCGCACAGGACGCCGGCGAAGAAGGCGACCGGCCACTCCGGCAGGTTGCGCATGATCACCGCCACCCGGTCGCCCTTGCCGACGCCGTCGGCGCGCAGCTGGTGGGCCAGGGCGATCGTCGCCCGGGCGAAGGCCTCATAGGTGGCGCGGTCCTCCTCGTAGACCACGAACTGGCGGTCCTTGAAGGCGCGGGCGTTCAGGAAGACGTCGCGCAGGGTCGGCGGCGCGTTCTTCCAGACCTTGGTCGGGATGCCGCGGATCGTCAGCTCCTCGATCTCGAACCGGGCGCCCGGCTGGGTGAGCTGCCGATGCGCCTCGGCGATGGACATGACGGGCCAGGTGTCGGGCACTGCGTTACTCCAGCATCAGACCCCTCTCCCGCCTGCGGGAGAGGGCCAGGGTGAGGGCGGCTCGGCGTTGACAGTGGCAGGAGGTTGGACCCGGGTCCAACCGGAGCGGCGGCCGCACCTCCTCCGCCGCCCTCACCCTGCCTCTCCCGCTAGGCGGGAGAGGGGTTTCTAGGCCGGTTCCGCCGCCTTTTCGCGGCGGCCGGCGTAGTGGTCGCGGATCTCGCCCAGCTCCTTGGCGAACCGCCGGTGGGCTTCCTCGCGCAGCTTGGGGATGTGGTAGGCCGGGAAGAGGTCGTTGTCCGGCGCGTAGTCCTTGAGGACCTGCTTGGCGACGGTGACCTTGTGGACCTCGGTGGGCCCGTCGGCGATGCCCATCACCAGGCTCGACGTCACCATGTGCATGAACGGCATCTCGTTGGAGACGCCCAGCGCTCCGTGCAGGTGCGCCGCCTTGGTGGCGATGTCGTGGTAGACCTTGGGCATGGCCACCTTGATGGCGGCGATGTCCTTGCGGACCTTGTTGTAGTCCTTGTGCTTGTCGATCAGCCAGGCGGTGCGCAGGACCAGCAGGCGGAACATCTCCAGCTGGATCCAGCTGTCGGCGATCTGCTCCTGCACCATCTGCAGGTCGGAGAGCCGGCCGTCGCGGGTGGTGCGCGAGACGGCCCGCTTGCACATCAGGTCCAGCGCGTTCTTGCAGGCGCCGACGGTCCGCATGGCGTGGTGCACGCGCCCGCCGCCCAGCCGAACCTGGGCGATGACGAAGGCCGCGCCCCGGTCGCCCAGCAGGGCGTCGTAGGGCAGGCGAACGTTGGTGTAGCGGACATAGCCCTCGTTGCCGCCGCCGATCTCGCCGCCGGCGCCGACCGCCACGTTGCGGACGATCTCCACGCCGGGGGTGTCGGTGGGCACCAGGAAGATCGAGGTCCGGCGGTAGGGATCCTTGGCGTCCGGATCGGTGACCGCATAGAGCACCAGGACCTTGGCGTGCTTGGCGTTTGTGGAGAACCACTTCTCGCCGTTGATCACCCACTCGTTGCCGTCGAGCACCGCGGTGGTGCGGAAGGTCAGGGGATCCGAGCCGCCGGTGGGCTCGCTCATGGAGAAGGCCGAGCGGATCTCGCCGTTCAGCAGCGGCCAGAGGTACTGTTCCTTCTGCTTGTCGGTCCCGTAGTGGGCGATGATCTCGGCGTTGCCGCTGTCCGGCGCCTGGCAACCGAAGACGGTGGGGGCAAGGTTGTTGCGCCCCAGCTTCTCGTTCATCAGGGCGAGCTTCAGCTGGCCATAACCCTGGCCCCCCAGCTCGGGACCCAGGTGGCAGGCCCACAGGCCCTGGTCCTTGACCTTCTGCTGCAGCGGCTTGATCAGCTTCTCGCGGCCGACCGAGGAATAGGCGGCGAGGCCCAGGTGGGAGACCGGCTCCACCTCCTCGCGCATGAAGTCCTCGATCCAGTCCAGCTTCTTCTGGAACTCGGGGTCGGTCTCGAAATCCCAGGCCATCGTCGTCCTCCCGCCGGATCTGTTTTTCGTATGTCCGGTACGCTGGATACTATCGAGCTTCCGCACCGGCGGCGCAACGGCCCTTGTCAGTGCGCGCGGCCCGCCGGAAGCTCGGCCTATGGAAAGACGCCGCTTCGTGGCCCTTCTGGGGCTGGCCGCCCTGGCGCCCCGCGCGGCGAGGGCCTTCGACCTGCCGCCCGAGCCGCCGCGGGCGATCCGCGATCTGATCGGCCTCTACGGGACGCCCGAGGCGCCGCTGGTGGTCTATGAGAAGGACGGGCGGCTGTTCGCCGATGGCCTGGGGCTGAAGGCGCAGCCGCTAAGCCGCGTCACCGGGCGGCTCTACGCCGCCCCCGGACCAGAGCCCCGCGCCATCCTGTTCGACGACGCCGCCACGGTGGGCGGCGTCCGCGCGCCGAAGCGCGACTTCGGGGCCGAGGTTGAGCGGGCCATCCGCGCGAAGGTGAAGGCCGATCCGGCCGCGCTGCGGCGCGCCGCCCTGGCGGCCACGCCGCCCTCCGAGGGCCCCAAGCGGCCGTCCGACCTCGTGGACCTGCGCACGGTGGACCCCTCGATCCGCCTCGACATCCGCTACGCCGGGTCCAACAACTTCATGGGCGTGCCCCTCTACGAGCGCGCCGGGGCCTGGCTGCAGCGACCGGCCGCCGAGGCGCTCGGGCGGGCCGCGCAACGCCTCAGGGCCGAGGGTTACGGCCTGATGATCCACGACGCCTACCGGCCGTGGTTCGTCACCTGGATGTTCTGGGAGGCCGTGCCGCCGGCCAGCCGGGACTTCGTCGCCGACCCCTCGAAGGGCTCACGCCACAACCGCGGCTGCGCGGTGGACCTGACGCTCTACGACCTGAAGACCGGCAAGGTGGTGGAGATGCCCGGCCGCTATGACGAGATGAGCCTGCGGTCCTACCCGGAGTTCGTGGGCGGCACCACCCGCCAGCGCGCGCTCCGCGACCTGCTGCGCACCGCCATGGAGGCCGAGGGCTTCACCGTCTATCCGCAGGAATGGTGGCACTTCGACTACCGCGACTGGCCCGAGTACGGCATCGGCAACGTGAGCTTCACGGAGCTGGCCCGGCGCTAGTCCTCTCCCCGCCGCGCGGGGAGAGGGTTGGGTGAGCGGTGGCGCTTGCGGGCGGGCGGAAGGCGAGCGCAAATGCCGGCGAGCAAGGAGCCGACCGATGGACCAGATCACCCGCGCCAAGACACTCGGTTTCTCGGCGGAGCGGCTGGGCCGGATCGACGCGCACCTGAAGCGCTATGTGGACGCCGGCAAGTTCCCCATGGCGCAGTTCGTCCTCGCCCGGCAGGGGCAGGTCGTCCACCAGAGCGTGGTCGGGCAGCAGGATCCGGAGCGGGGGATCGCGCTCGCCGAGAACACCGTCTTCCGCATCTATTCCATGACCAAGCCCGTCACCTCGGTGGCGCTGATGACGCTGGTCGAGGAGGGCCTGATCGCGCTCGACGACACGGTGGCGAAATACATTCCGGAGTGGCGCGACCTGGGCGTCTACTCCGCCGGGATCGGCCCCTACCTGACCACCCCGCCTGCGCGCCCCATGCAGGTGGTGGACCTGCTGCGCCACACCTCGGGCCTGACCTACGGTTTCCAGAACCGCACCAACGTCGACGCCGCCTACCGCAAGGCGAAGGTCGAGCTGATGCACGGCGGGACCGACCTGGAGGGCATGATCGGCCAGTTGGCCAAGATCCCCCTGGAGTTCTCGCCCGGCGAGGCCTGGAACTACTCCGTCTCCACCGACGTGGTCGGCTACCTGGTGCAGAAGGTGGCGGGCAAGCCGCTGGACGAGGTGTTCGCCGAGCGCATCTTCCAGCCGCTGAAGATGGCCGACACCGGCTTCCATGTGCGCGAGGACCAGCGGTCGCGTTTCGCCGCCTGCTACGACGCGGTCCCGGGCGGGCGGCCGAAGCTGCAGGACGACCCGCAGGCCAGCCCCTATCTCGCCCCGCCCAGCCTGCTCTCCGGCGGCGGCGGCCTGGTTTCGACGGCGGCCGACTACATGCGCTTCGCCAACATGCTGGTGAACGGCGGCGAGCTAGAGGGCGCGCGGATCCTCGCGCCCAAGACCATCCGGCTGATGGCCGCGAACCACCTGCCCGGCGGCCAGGACCTGACCCAGATGTCCCGCTCGCTGTTCAGCGAGAGCACCAACGCGGGCGTCGGCTTCGGCCTCGGCTTCGCCGTGGTGTTCGACCCGCCGCAGACCCTGCTGCCCTCGTCCAAAGGCGAATTCTACTGGGGCGGGATGGCCTCGACGGCGTTCTGGGTGGATCCGGTGGAGGAGGTGACCGCCGTCTTCATGACCCAGCTGATCCCGTCCTCCACCTGGCCTATTCGGCGAGAGCTCCGGACCCTGACCTACGCGGCCCTGATGGAGACGAACGGCTGAGGCCGTCGGCGATCCCCTCGGCCTCCTCGACGGACGGCTGGCCAAAGCCGGTGTCGGGCGCATCGGAGGTGGGCTTGATGTCCAGCATCTTGGACTTCCGCCAGCCGCCCCAGAGGTAGTAGCCGCCCGCCAGCAGCAGGGTGGTGAAGCTGCCGATCGGGAAGCTCAGCCAGACGGCGTCGGCGCCCAGGTGCGGCTCCATCAGGTTGGCCAGCGGGATGCGCACGCCCCACAGCGAGATCACCATGGCCAACAGCGGCGGCCACACCGCGCCCGTCGCGCGCACCACGCCCGAGAAGATGAAGGCGATGCCGAAGGCGATGAAGCCCCAGAGCACGATCGAGTTAATGTGCACGGCGATGGGAAGCGACGGGCTGTCGCCCGGCAGGAAGGCGCGCAGCACCCACGGGTCGGCGAAGTAGAGCAGCAGCACCGGCACGGCGGTGAACACGAGGGCGAAGAGGGCGCCCGTGCGGGCCACCTGCTCCACCCGCTCCATCTTTCCGGCCCCGACGTTCTGGGCCGCCATGGACGAGACGGCGGCGCCGAGCGCCATGGCCGGCATCTGCACATAGGTCCAGAGCTGGGCGGCCGCCCCATAGGCCGCCGAGGTGTGCACGCCGTACTGGTTGACCAGGCCCATCATGGTCACCGCCGCCAGGCTGACGACGATCATCTGGAAGCCCATGGGGAGGCCCTTGAGCACCAGGGCGCGGATGATCGCCAGGTCCGGGATCAGCAGGCGGGCCTCGGACGGCCGGATCACCAGGATCGAGTTCTTCCGGTAGAGGTGGATCAGCATGGCCGCCAGCGTCACCGTCTGGGCGATCAGGGTGGCCGCGGCGGAGCCCGCGATGCCGAGGGTCGGCAGCGGCCCCGGTCCGATGATCAGCAGCGGGTTGAGGACCACGTCCAGCCCGACGGTCATCAGCGAGAAGTAGAAGGGCGTGCGGCTGTCGCCCGTGCCTCGCTGGGCCATCATCACGTACGAGAAGAAGTACATGAACGGCATGGCCGTGAAGATCACCCGCAGGTAGGCGATGGCGTCGCGCCGGGCGTCCGGCGGGGTGCCCATGGCCTCCAGGATGTGCGGCGTGAGCACCACGCCGAGCACGCCGACCGACAGGGACAGCACCAGGAAGAAGGCCGTGGAGGTGCCCACTACCTTCTTGGCCGTGGCGAGGTCGCCCCCGCCCACCGCCTGGCCGATGAGGATGTTCGACGCCATCGAGACGCCGAACACCGCCCCAAGCATCAGGAACATGATCTGGTTGGCGTTGGAGGTGGCGGTGAGCGCCGCCTCGCCCAGCACGTGGCTGACCCAGATGGCGTTGGCCGAGCCGTTCAGCGACTGCAAGATGTTGGTGCCCAGCACCGGCAGGGCGAACAGGATCAGGGTCTTGCCAATTGGGCCAGTCGTCAGGTCCGGGCCCTTGCGCAGCGGTCCGGCGGCGGGCCGTCCGCCCGCGGTGTCTCCTGTGGCCGTCACGGCTGCTCCCCTCGCCCCACGCGCAGCATTGGCGAGCGGGGATGCCATAGCCAGTCTAGGAGCCGCGAGGCCCCCGCTTCAACCCGTGCGGCCGAAACGCGCGGCCGGCCGCCAGGGTTGAGCCCGCGGCGTTTCGTTGTAAGACGGCGCGGGGGACGGTCGACCGCCGGGGCGGCTGCGGCCGCTCGAGAAGACCAGAAAGACCGCATGAAGATCCTGATCACGGGCGGGGCCGGTTTCATCGGATCGGCTGTTGTGCGCCGGGCGATCGCCGACGGCCACGAGGTGGTGAACCTCGACGCGCTGACCTATTCCGCCAACCTGGAGAACGTCGAGAGCGTCGCGAACGACCCCCGCTACGCCTTCGAGCAAGCCGACATCTGCGACCAGGCGCGGGTGCGCGAGATCTTCGCCAGGCATCGGCCCGATGCGGTGATGCACCTGGCCGCCGAGAGCCACAACGACCGCGCCATCGAGGGGCCGCTGGACTTCGTGCGCACCAACGTGGTCGGCACCGCGGTCCTGCTGGAGGCCGCACGCGAGCATTGGAACGGACTCTCCGAGCCCGCGAAGTCGCAGTTCCGCTTCCACCACGTGTCCACCGACGAGGTGTTCGGGGCGCTGGGCGAGGAAGGCGCGTTCAGCGAGACCACGCCCTATGACCCGAACTCGCCCTATTCGGCCTCGAAGGCCGGCTCGGACCACTTGGTGCGCGTGTGGGGCCGCACCTATGGCCTGCCGGTGGTGATCACCAACTGCGCCAACAACTACGGCCCGTATCAGTTTCCCGAGAAGCTGGTCCCGACGGTGATCACCCGTGCGCTGGAGGGCAAGACCATCCCGGTCTACGGCGACGGCCGGCAGGTCCGCGACTGGCTGCACGTGGACGACCACGCGGAGGCGCTGCTGCTCGTCCTGCAGAAGGGCCGCCTGGACGAGACCTACTGCATTGGCGGCACGCCCAACCGGCGCAACCTGGAGATCATCCAGATCCTCTGCGCCGCCCTCGACAAGTACGCGCCGGCCAACACCACGCACGCCGAGAAGATCGCCTTCGTGGCCGACCGGCCGGGCCACGACTTCCGCTACGCCATCGACGCGTCGAAGCTGAAGGCGGAACTGGGCTGGGAGGCGAAGACCTCGCTGGAGGACGGGCTGGAGCAGACTGTCCGCTGGTACGTGGAGAACCGCGACTGGATCGAGGGCATCCGCCAGCGCGGCTTCCATTCCGAGCGGCTGGGGCTGGTGAAGGCGTCGTGACGATCCGCATCCTGCAGTTCGGCGCCACCGGGCAGCTGGCCCGCGAGGTGCTCGACCGGGCGGGGCGCGGCGTCGAGGTCACCGCCCTGTCGCGCGCCGACGTGGACCTGACTGACGCCGACGCGATCCGCCGCGCGGTGCTCGAGGCCGGCGATACGGACCTGGTGGTCAACGCCGCGGCCTACACCGCCGTGGACAAGGCCGAGAGCGAGCCGGACCTGGCCTACGCCGTGAACGCCCGCGCCCCCGAGGCGATGGCGAAGGCGTGCCAGGCCCGGGGCCTGCCGCTGGTGCACATCTCCACGGACATGGTGTTCTCGGGCGCGAAGGCCGGAGCCTATCTGGAGACCGACGCGCCCGCCCCTCTGCATGTCTACGGGGCCTCGAAGCTGGTCGGCGAGCAGGCGGTGCTGGCGCATTGCGACCGGGCCTTGGTCGGCCGGGTGACCTGGCTCTTCTCGGCCTATGGCCAGAACTTCCTGCAGGTCATGCTGCGGCTGGCGAGGAGCCAGCCGGTGCTGAAGGTGGTGGACGACCAGCGCGGCCGGGCGACGGCCAGCGGCGACGTGGCGGCCTTCATCCTGGCGCAGGCGGAGCGCCTGGCCCGGGCCCCCGCCGGGGCGCCGGAGTGGGGCCTGCTGCACCTGGTGGGTCCGACCGTGGCCACCCGGACCGAAATGGCCCGGGCCTTGTTCGACCTCGCCGGCCTCGCCCCGCAGATCGAGCCGGTGCCGACCAGCGCCTTCCCGACCCCCGCGCGCCGCGCGCTCAACGCCGAGCTGGACTCCAGCCGCCTGAAGGCGGTGTTCGGGGTCGAGCTCAGGCCCTGGCGCGAGGCGCTGAAGGAGGTTGTCGCCCAGATGAACCAGGGAGCCGCCGCATGAACCGCCGCGGGATCATCCTCGCCGGCGGGGCCGGCACCCGGCTGCATCCGCTGACCATCGCGGTCTCGAAGCAGCTGCTGCCGGTCTACGACAAGCCGATGGTCTATTACCCGCTGTCGGTTCTGATGCTGGCCGGCGTGCGCGAGATCCTGGTGATCACCACGCCCGAGGATCAGGCCGGCTTCCAGCGCCTGCTGGGCGACGGCAGCCAGCTGGGGGTGCGCTTCGAGTACGTGGTCCAGCCCACGCCCGGCGGCCTAGCCGAGGCCTATCTGCTGGGCGAAGAGTTCGTGGCCGGCGAACCGAGCGTGATGATCCTGGGCGACAACATCTTCTTCGGCCAGGGCTTCAGCCACATGCTGAAGAACGCCGGGGCCCGGGAGCACGGGGCCACCGTGTTCGGCTATCCGGTGCACGATCCGGAACGCTACGGCGTCGTCGAGATGAGCTCCGAAGGCCGCGCGCTCTCCATCGAGGAGAAGCCCGCCGCGCCCAAGTCGAACCTTGCGGTCACCGGCCTCTACTTCTACGACGGCCGCGCCAGCGAGCTGGCCAAGACCCTGACCCGCTCGGCCCGCGGCGAGCTGGAGATCACCGCCCTGAACCAGCTCTACCTGGAAGCCGGCGAGCTGCACGTGGAGCTGCTCGGCCGCGGCTTCGCCTGGGAGGACGCCGGCACCCACGACAGCCTGATCCAGGCCGGCGAGCTGATCCGCACCTTCGAGCAGCGCCAGGGCCTGCGCATCGGCTGCCTGGAGGAGATCGCCTTCCACCAGGGCTGGATCGACCGCGACCAGCTGCTGCGGCTGGCCGACCGCATGGCCAAGAGCGAGTACGGCCAGTACCTCCGCGAACTCGCGGACCGTCCGCCCGGCTTCGACGACGCGGGCGAGTAGGCGGCTGGCTAGGCCAGCCGGCTCTTCACCCGGCCGTAGAGCAGGTAGGCGACCACGCCGATGGCGTTCCAGAGGAAGAAGAACTTGATCGTATTCTCGGTCAGGCTGGTGAACAGGTAGAGGCAGCCGGCGATCGCCAGGGGCGCCACGAGCCAGACGGCCGGGGTGCGGAACGGACGGTTCAGCTCGGGCCGGCGGCGGCGCAGCACCAGGACGGCGATGGCCGTGGCGATGAAGGCGGCCAGGGTGCCGGCGTTGGCCAGCGAGGCGATGTGGGCCAGCGGGATGGCGCCGGCTATGAGCGCCGCGATGAAGCCGGTCAGCAGGGTCACCGCCGCCGGCACGCCGCGGCCGCTGACGGTGGCCAGCTGGCGGGGCAGCAGGCCGTCGCGCGCCATGGCGAAGAACACCCGGCTCTGGCCGTACATGAAGACCATGATCACCGTGGGCATGGCCACCACCGCGGCGCCGGCGATCAGGGCGGCCGATCCGTCGTGGCCGATCTCGCGCAGCACGTGGGCCAGGGGCTCGGGGCTCTTGGCGAAGTCGGAGAAGGGCATGGCGCCCAGCGCCGCGGCCGCCACCACCATGTAGATCAGGGTGCAAAGGGCCATGGAGCCGACGATGCCGATAGTCAGGTCACGCTTCGGGTTCTTGGCCTCCTCGGCGGCCGTGGAGATGGCGTCGAAGCCGTAGAAGGCGAAGAAGATGATCGCCGCCGCGCCCATCACGCCGTACTTGCGGGCGTCCTCCGCCGTCACCGCCCCATAGCCGAACGGGGCGAAGGGGCTGAAGTGGGCGGCGTCGAAGGCGGGCAGGGTGAGCGCCACGAAGGCGGCCAGGGCCACGAGCTTCACGATCACAAGGATGAAGTTGACGGTCGCGCTCTCCCGGGTGCCGACCAGCAGCAGGCCGGTGACCACGAGGGCGATGAACACCGCGGGCAGGTTGACGATGCCGCCCGCCTCCGGGCCGGAAAGCAAGGCGGGCGGGATCGGCCAGCCGGCCTGCTGGATCAGTCCGCCGGCGTAGCCCGCCCAGCCCACGGCCACGGCGCTGCACACCAGGGTGTACTCGAGGACCAGGCTCCAGCCGATGATCCAGGCGGCGAGCTCGCCAAGGCTGACGTAGGTGTAGGTGTAGGCGCTGCCCGCCTGCGGGGTCAGGCTGGCCATCTCGGCGTAGCAGAGCGCGGCGAAGGCGCAGACCGCGCCGGCCACGGCGAAGGACAGGATCACCGCCGGCCCGGCCAGTCCCGCCGCCTCGCCGGTGAGCGTGTAGATGCCCGTGCCGATGATCGCGCCCACGCCCAGGGCCACCAGGTGCGGCCAGCCCAGGGTCGGCTTCAGCCGGTGCGTCCCCTCGGCCTGCGCGGCGGCTTCCACTGGCTTGCGGCGCGTGACGAAACTCATGACCTGCCCTCTCCCGATCGAGCGCCACCATTGCCCGGCTCCACGCGGACGGACAAGCCTTGGCGCCGGGGCGGCCTTGCGCCAGCTTGGCCGCGCGAACCGAGGGGGAGTTCACCGCATGCGTCGCCTGATCCTGGCCTTCGTCCTGGTGCTGCTGGCCGGGCCGGCCCTCGCCCAGGACGCCGCCGTCCACAAGCTCGTGGCCGACTACGAGGCCTGGTGGCTGGCGGACGACCCCATCACCGCCGGCCGGCTCGGCGACGCCGCGGCGCTCTCGAAGCTGCCCGACGTCACGCCGGCCGCCGACGCTCGGCGAAAGCAGGCGCTCTCCGGCTTCCAGCAGCGGCTGAGGGCGATCCCCGACGCGGGGCTATCGGGCGACGCGAAGCTCAACCGCGACCTGCTGGCCTGGGTGGTCGACAGCCAGCTGCAGGCGCTCGCCTTCGACGTGGCCCGCATCCCGCTCTCCAGCGACGGCGGGTTCTACGACACCATCGGCTACCTGGCGCAGACCACGCCGATGCGCACAGCGGCCGACGCACGGGCCTGGGTGGCCCGGCTGGAAGCCACGCCGCGGAACTGGCGCGACAACATCGCGAACGCCCGGCGTGGGGTGCGCACCCGCTTCACCCAGCCGCGCTCGAGCGTCGAGGTGGTGCTGAAGCAGATGCGCGAGGCGGCCGCCGTGCCGGCCGACCAGGACCCCCTGCTGCAGCCGCTGGCCGCGCTTCCCGACACCGTGCCGGCCGCGGAGCAGGCGCAGCTGCGCGCCCGGGGCCGGGCCGCGGTGGAAGCCCTGCGGGTGGTGCAGCGCGAGTTCATCGCCTTCCTCGAGACGGAGTACACGCCGGCCGCCCGTCCGCAGCTCGGCGCCCGCAGCCTGCCCAACGGCGAGGCCTACTACCGCTACGTGGTGCGCGACCACACCACCACCGACCTGACCCCCGACCAGATCCACGACCTCGGCCTGCGGGAAGTCGCCCGTATCCGGGCGGAGATGGAGGTCGCCATGAAGCAGGCCGGCTGGAGCGGCGACCGCGCGGGCTTCATCGCCATGCTGCGCAAGGACCCGCGGTTCTACGCCGCCAGCCGCGAGGACCTGATGGAGAAGGCCTCAGAGATCGCCAAGCGCATCGACGACAAGCTGCCGGGCTGGTTCGGGACCCTGCCGCGCCTGACCTACGGCGTCCGTCCGGTGCCGAAGGAGCTGGAGGCCGCCTACACCACGGGACGCTACTGGCAGGGCAGCCCCCAGCAGGGCGTCGCCGGCGGCTACATGGTCAACACCTACGCCCTCGATCAGCGCGGCCTGCACGAGCTGCCGGCGCTCACCGCCCACGAGGCCGTGCCAGGCCACCACCTGCAGATCGCGCTGTCGCAGGAGCTGGCCGACGTGCCGGCCTTCCGCCGCGAGACCTTCGCCTTCACGGCCTTCGTGGAGGGCTGGGGCCTCTACTCCGAGCGAGTGGCGGGCGAGATGGGCATCTACCGGACCCCTTACGAACGGTTCGGCCAGCTCTCCTACGAGATGTGGCGCGCCTGCCGGCTGGTGGCCGACACTGGCCTCCACTGGAAGGGGTGGAGCCTCGACCAGGCCCGCGCCTGTTTCACCGAGAACACCGCCCTGTCGCCGCTGAACATCGAGGTGGAGCTGGCCCGCTACGTGTCATGGCCGGGGCAGGCGCTGGCCTACAAGATCGGGGAGCGGAAGTACGTGGAACTGCGCCAGAAGGCCCGGGACGCGCTGGGCGCCAAGTTCGACATCCGCCGCTTCCACGACGCGGTGCTGCTGGCCGGCCCGCTGCCCATGGCCGTGCTGGAGTCGCGGGTGGACGCCTGGATCGCCGCCGAACAGAAATCGATGACGCCTGCGTCATCGAAATAATGCCGCAACGTCAGCATGCTGGAACGGGATCCTGAACGGCGTTAAGTTACGACGAGGCCCGCCCCGCTCCGGCGGCGAGACAGGGCCAAGGGGACAGGGAGGTTTTTCATGCAGGCTGCACGCTTTTCCGTGCTCGCGGCGATCGGGGGCTCGGCGCTCCTCTTCGGCTGCACCACCGATGGTCCGGCGCCGAACGCCCTGGCCAACGCCAGCGACGTGGCGGCCACCGAAACGGCGGCCGTCGCCGGCCTGCCCGGCCAGGTCGACAACTTCATGCTGGTCGACCAGAACCTGGAGAGCCACGAGCTCTACCGGATGGCCGACGCCAAGGCGATCGTGCTGGTCAGCACCATGAACGGCTGCCCCATCGCCCGGGCGATGATCCCCGAGCTGAAGAAGCTTCGCGACGCCTACAAGGCCAAGGGCGTCGAGTTCCTGATGCTCAACTCCGCCCTGCAGGACAACCGCGAGCGGGTGGCCGAGGAGGCCAAGGACTTCGGCCTCGACATCCCTGTCCTGATGGACACCAACCAGCTGGTCGGGGAGAGCCTGGGCGTCACCCGCACGGCCGAGGTCTACATCATCAACCCGAAGACCTGGCAGGTGGTCTATCGCGGGCCGCTGGACGACCGGATCGACTATGGCGGCGCCCAGAAGGCCAACGCCACGCCCTTCGCCGCCAACGCCCTGGATGCGCTGATCGCCGGCCGCGCGGTGCAGCAGGCCAGCATGAACACCCGCGGCTGCCTGATCGACTTCCCCGAACGGGCGAAGAAGGCGCAGCACGCCAAGATCTCCTACGCCCGCGACGTGGCGCCGATCCTGGAGCGGAACTGCGTCGGCTGCCACCAGCCCGGCTCCATCGGGCCGTTCGCCATGACCAGCTACGAGATGGTTAAGGGCTTCTCGCCGATGATCCGCGAGGTACTGCGCACCGACCGGATGCCGCCCTACAACGCCGATCCGCACGTCAACAAGTTCTCGGACAACAAGAACCTGTCGGCCGGCGAGATCAAGACGATCGTCCACTGGATCGAGGCCGGCGCCCCGCGCGGCGACGGGCCCGACCCGCTGGCCGCCAAGCGGCGAGTGGCCGAGGAGTGGCCGCTCGGCAAGCCCGACCTGATCCTCGACGTGCCGGCGTACACCATCCCGGCCAGCGGCATCGTCGACTACCAGCGCCCCTACATCGTCAACCCGCTGAAGGAAGGCCGCTGGATCCGCGCCTCCACCGTCAAGGTCGGCGCGCGCCAGGGCGTGCACCACATCCTGACCGGCTACATGAAGCAGATCCCCAACGGCCCGGCTTACGAGACCCAGTGGGGCTCCTCGGTGGGCGGCTACGCCGTGGGCGCGGAGTCGGAGATCGCGCCAGACAACGCCGGCGTCTTCCTGCCGCCGGGCGGGGCCATCGGCATCCAGGCGCACTACACCCCGTTCGGCAAGGAGGTCGTCGATAAGAGCCAGATCGCGCTCTATTTCTACGACAAGGACAAGACGCCCGACCTTGTCATGCGCAACTCGGTGATCGTGGACAACACCATCACCATCCCGGCCGGCGCGGCGCGGCACAAGGAAACGGCCTACATCCAGTTCCCGAAGGACGCCCTGCTCTATTCGGCGTTCCCGCACGCGCACTACCGTGGCCACGCCTCGGACCTGTGGATCGAGTACCCGAACGGCGAGCGCAAGCTGCTGCTGGCGCTGCCGAAGTACGACTTCAACTGGCAGCGGCACTACACCTTCGCCGAGCCGGTGAAGGTGCCGGCGGGCTCGAAGCTGATCGCCCACTACACCTATGACAACTCCAAGCGGAACCCGGCCAACCCCGACCCGACGAAGACGGTGCTCTGGGGCGACCAGTCGTTCGAGGAGATGTTCTACACGGCGATCCGCTACCGCTGGGTCGACGAGACCTCCAAGAGCGAGGTGGCCCACGACGAGCAGCTGAACCGGACCCGCATGGTGGGCATGCTGGACGACAACATCGACGGCAAGGTGCAGCTGGCCGAGCTCAAGGGTCAGCTGGGCGACCGGCTGAAGCCCTATTTCGCCATGGTGGACAAGGACAAGGACGGCGGCATCGACCGCACCGAGTTCGCGGCCATCCAGGGCATGCTGGGCGGCCGCCGGCGCAGCGGGGGCGAGAACGCCGCCATGCCGCCGGCGCAGGGCGCCACCGGCGGCCGGCGCTAGCCAGCCGCCCCGCGCTGCGGCCATACTGGCCGCGATGACGCGGTTGCTGATCTACGAACCCTCCTTCCGGAGGCTGGCGGGCTCGATTCCATCCGGGATCGAGCCCGTTCTCATGGGCGAGGACGGGATCCTCCGGCTTGAGGGCCGGGAGGTGACGCCGGAGGACGCCGGCGCCGTCGCCGGCTGGGCCAACGCCGACGTGTTCTTTGGTCCGGCGGTGCGGCCCTACATGGTCGCCCTGCTGAAGTCGCCCCACCTGCGGTGGGTGCAGAGCGGCGCGGCGGGCTTCGACCAGCCGATCTTCGGCCAGCTGGTGCAGAAAGGCGTGACGCTCACCACCAGCCACGGCCAGGCGCTGGGCATGGCGGAGTACGTGCTGTGGGGCGTGCTCGACCACTTCCAGCGCGGCCGCGAGCGCCGAGCCGCCCAGGGGCGCCACGCCTGGGAGCGACTGCGCTTCCGCGAGATCAACGGCTCGCACTGGCTGGTGATCGGCTACGGCTCCATCGGACAGGGCGTCGCCGAGCGGGCGCGGGCCTTCGGGGCGCGGATCACCGGGGTGCGGCGCAACCCCGCGCCGCATCCCGCCGCCGACGCCATCGCGCCGCTGGAAGACGTGCCGCGCCTGCTGCCCGAGGCCGACGTGGTGGTCCTGTCGATCCCACTGACGCCGGAGAGCCGCCATCTGGTCGATGCGGACTTCCTCGGCGGGATGAAGGACGGCTCGGTGCTGGTCAACGTCGGCCGCGGCGGCCTGGTGGACGAGGCGGCCCTGCTCGCGGCGCTGGACGCCGGCCGGCCCGAGCACGCCGTGCTCGACGTCTTCGAGACCGAGCCCCTGCCCGCCGACAGCCGCTTCTGGGACCATCCCCGGGTGACGCTGACCCCGCACGCCTCGGGGATCACCGATGGCCAGCACGTGCGCAACGACGCCCTGTTCGTGGAAAACCTCGGACGCTTCGCGCGCGGCGAGCCGCTGCTCAACGTGGCCGATCCGAAGGATGTCACGGCCGGATAGGCTCTGCGGCGGCGCCGCGGGCTACTCCGTCCAGAGCTCGTGGATGTCGCCCTTGCGGTTCAGCATGCGCACGGCGCGCTTCACCACCGTCAGCAGACGCTCTCGGCGGGCCTGCTCGTCATAGGTCATGGAGCCCTTGGCCAGTCCCTCCAGCAGGAAGCGGCCGAGGTCCCGGCTGGTCTGGAAACGGGGATCGTCCCCGGCCTGCACGATCGCCCCAAAGCGCGAGCCCACCTGGGCGTGGTCGAAGGCGCTCTGGGCGGCGGCCAGACGCTCGCGCAGCATCGGGTCGGTGCGGGCGGCGGCCTCCAGCTCGGCGAAGGCGACGAACGGGATCTCGTGCAGCAGGCTCCAGTAGCTGTCGATGGCGTGCTCGGCCGAGTCGACGCCCGGCGGATGGGGCCGGGAGCCGGCCTCCTCGAACAGCCGCGCCCGCTCCAGCTCGATGTGGGCGACGGCCGCCTCCACCAGCTCCTCGCGGCTGGCGAAGTGGTAGAGCATCGCGCCACGGGTCAGCCGGGCGGCGTCGGCGATCATGGCGTTCGTCGCCGCGTGGTAGCCCACTTCTGCAAACAGCCGCATCGCCGCGTCGAGAATACGCGCGCGCGTTCGCAGCGACTTCGGCGTCGCCTTGGCCGGGTAGGTTCTGGCGTCCATCGGGACCAATTGTTGGGCGACCTGGGGAGGGTCTGCTCTAGCTGAATACCTACCAGCACAAGGGGAGTTCAGGCCAGAGCTTCAAGGGCGCAGCTGCAGGTTTCACGAAACCGACATGCAATCACCCTAGCGACTGGTCAAAATCCAGGCGGTGAGGGGTGCAAAGTGGGCGATCCCGGAATCCAGCGTTATCGCAGCGTGTTCCTCTCGGACATTCACCTGGGCACCCGCGGCTGTCAGGCGGAGCTGCTCCTGGACTTCATCCGGCACGTGGAATGCGACCGGCTCTACCTGGTGGGCGATATCGTCGACGGGTGGAAGATGAAGAGCGGCTGGTACTGGCCGCAATCGCACAACGACGTGGTCCAGAAGATCCTGCGGCTGGCCCGCAAGGGCGTCGAGGTGATCTACGTCCCCGGCAATCACGACGACCGGGTGCGCGACTTCTGCGGCGTCCACTTCGGCGGGGTGGTGGTGGCGCGCGACGCCATCCACGAGACGGCCGATGGCCGGCGCTTCCTGGTCACGCACGGGGACGAATTCGACGGCGTGGTGCAGCACGCCCGCTGGCTGGCCTTCCTGGGCGACTGGTCCTACCGGGCGCTCCTGGCCGCCAACACGCTCACCAACCGCCTGCGGCGAAGGCTCGGCTTCGGCTACTGGAGCTTCTCGGCCTTCCTGAAGACCCGGGTGAAGAACGCGCTGCACTTCATCGAGAACTTCGAGCAGGCGGTGGCGGACGAGGCGCGCCGGCGCGGGGTGGATGGCGTCATCTGCGGTCACATCCACAAGGCCGAGATGCGCGACATCGACGGGATCACCTACGTCAACGACGGCGACTGGGTGGAGAGCTGCACGGCGCTGGTCGAGCACTGGGACGGCCGGCTGGAGATCCTGGAGTGGGCCAAGCTGCGGCACTGGTCGCTGCTCGACCGGGGATCCATCCTGCCGGAGCCGACGCCCCGGGCGACACCGCAGCCGCTGGCGGCGTAACGCCGTTCGTTTGACAGCGCCGCCGAATTGATGACAGTGCGGCTGCCATGAAACCGCCCCTGCCCCCCAGCCTGCGCGACCGGCAACGGGCGGAGACCCGCGAGCAGATCCTCGCCGCCGTCGGGCGCCAGATGGAAAGCGGCGCCGCGCTCGAGGACCTGAGCTTCGCCGACATCGCTCGGGACGCGGGACTCGGCGAACGCACCGTCTACCGCTACTTCCCCACCAAGGAGGCGCTGCTCGGCGCCTTTTGGGCCTGGATGCAGAACCAGGCGGTCTCGGCCGCCCCCGCCGAGAAGCCCCGGCCCCGGGCGATGCCGCGCGTGCGGGAGGCGATCACCGCCGCGCGCGACACCCAGCGGCCCATGCGCATCCTGTTGGCCACCGACGCCTGGGAGCCGCAGGTCAACGGCGTGGTCCGCACCCTCACCCGCGTGGTGAAGGAGCTGGGGGAGATGGGCCACACCGTGGAGGTCATCCACCCCAACCAGTTCAAGACCTTCCCCCTGCCCACCTATTCCGAGATCAAGGTGGCGATCGGCGTCTACGAGCCGGTGCAGGAGCGCTTCAAGGCCTTCGAGCCGGAGGCCATCCACATCGCCACCGAAGGGCCGATCGGGCTGGCGGCCCGGCGGATCTGCGTGGAGTGGAAGCTGCCCTTCACCACCAGCTACCACACCCGCTTCCCGGAATACGTCTCGGCGCGGCTGCCTTTGCCGCTGGCCGCCGGCTACGCCTACATGAAGTGGTTCCACAAGCCGTCCGGCCGGCTGATGGTGGCCACCCCCACCATGCGCGACGAGCTCACCCAGCACGGCTTCCGCAACATCTCGGCGTGGTCCCGCGGCGTGGACACCGAGGTCTTCCGGCCGCGGCTGGCGGGCGAGCCTGACGTGTTCGAGGGCCTGCCGCGCCCCATCTTCCTCTATGTGGGCCGCGTCGCCGTCGAGAAGAACATCGAGGCCTTCCTCGGCCTCGACCTGCCGGGCACGAAGGTGGTGGTGGGCCCCGGGCCGCAGCTCGAAGAGCTGAAGGTGAAGTACCCTCAGGCGGTGTTCACCGGCTCCAAGTCGGGCAAGGACCTGGCCGACGCCTACGCCTGCGCCGACGTCTTCGTCTTCCCTTCGCTCACGGACACCTTCGGCCTGGTGATCCTCGAGGCCATGGCCGCGGGCACCCCGGTGGCCGCCTATCCGGCCCCGGGCCCCATCGACATCATCCCGGACTCCGGCGCAGGCGTGCTGGCCAAGAGCGCCACCGAGGGGCTGCGCGAGGCCTGCCTGGCGTGCCTTGACCTCGACCGCAAGGCAGTGCGGGCCTTCGCCGAGCGGTTCTCCTGGCGCGCCTGCGCGGAAGACTTCCTGAAGAACCTGCAGCCCTACCCCGAGCCCGAGAAGACCCGGTTCTGGCGACGCCTGCGCCGGCTGGCCAGGGTGCGCCGCCGCCGGCCGGAAGCCGTCTGACCAAAAAAAAGCGCCGCGGCCGTAGCCGCGGCGCAAGGCCGGGAAGCCCCAGCCGGGGGACCTCAGCTGGTGGGGCGGGCCATCACCGGCATCGCCTGGGCGGCCTGCTTCATGGCGTTGTGCTGGCCGGCCGGCAGCGGGATCAGGCCCCGCTGTTGCAGGTAGCCACCACGGCCACTCGCAGCGTCGGAAACGAACTCCGCCACATACTCTCGCAGGCCCTGTGTCGTCGCGAGCCGCGACTTCTTCACGTAGATGTAGAGCGAACGAGACAGGGGGTAGGAGCCGTCGGAGATGGTCCCCGGCGTCGGACGCACGCCGTTGATGGTGGCGGCCTTCACCTTGTCCGGGTTCTCCTCCAGGAACGAGTAGCCGAACACGCCCAGGGAGCCGGGGGTCTTGGTCAGGGTCTGGACGATGGCGTTGTCGTTCTCGCCGGCGTCGACCCAGCCGTTCTTGCGCAGCGGATGCACCACCTGCTTGAACCGCGCCTCGTTGTTCGAGCGCAGTTCGTCCGCGGTCGGGAACCGGCGCGCGCCAGCCTCGATGCCCAGTTCGAGGAAGGCGTCGCGGGTGCCCGAGGTGGGCGGCGGGCCATAGACCAGGATGCGCGTGCCCGGCAGGCCCTGGCCGACCTCGTCCCAGGTCTGGTGCGGGTTAGGCACGAACCGGCCGCCCTTCAGCACCGTCTGCGAGAGACCCTGGTACAGGTGCTCGATGCGGAAGTTGTAGTCGGGACTGTCCTTGTCGGTGGCCACGACGATGCCGTCGAAGCCGACCTTGATCTGCACGATGTCCTTCACGCCCTTGGCGGCGCACTGGTCCCATTCGCTCTTGCGCATGGGTCGCGAGGCGTTCGCGATGTCCGGGAAATTGTCGCCGGCTCCGCCGCAGAACAGCTTGATGCCGCCGCCCGTGCCGAGGCTCTCGATCTTCGGCGCCTTCTTGCCGGTCTTGCGGGCGAACTGCTCGGCCACCCGGGTGGCGAACGGGAACACGGTGGAGGAGCCGGCGGCCCAGACGTGGTCGCGGGCGGCGTGGGCGGCGGTGGCGGGCGCCAGCAGCGCAAGCGCGGCGCAGCACCCCAGGATCGTCTTCATGGGAATTCTCTCTGCCTTTGGGGTCAGAAGTCGAACTGGGCGCGGAACTGCAGGGTCTTCACGTCCACGTCCTGCGCCACGGCGGGGTTGTCGTTCTCGCTTACCGAGTAGTTGGCCATGAACCGGACGTACGGGTGCGGGTACCAGTTGGCCCCCAGGGTGACGGCCTGGTACTCGCCCGCCGTGGCGACACCGCGGACATCGGTCAGGTCGACGTTGTCGTAGCGGACGCCGAGTTCCAGCGCCCCCATGCCGCCGCTGGTGACAGGGTTGAGGATCCGCGTGCGGTTGAACTCGCCCTTGTTGGCTTCGTAGCGGCGCGTCTCGCCGGTCGGAAACCAGCTGGCCTGCACGTACCACGCGCTGAGGTCGGCTTCCGCGTCGGCCAGGCGCTCGACGTTCACCTTGGCCCATTCGCCCTGCACGGAGAAGTTCCGGTAGACCCAGGCGCCCTCGACGCCGAGCATCTGGTCCTTCACGCCAATGGCGCCGGTGGAAACGTAGCGAGCGCCGTAGTTGGTGTTGTTGCGCGTTTGGTAGGTGAAGTTGGCCTGGTCCTCGCGGTTGCGCTGGCGCGCCCAGACGCCCAGGTGCAGCGCCTGGGTGTCGGTGAGGATCGGCGCGTAGGTGACGCGACCGTTGAAGCCGAAGACCTCCTTGGAGCCGGTCCCGGCGTTGGTGGCCACGTCGGCGTTGTTGACGCTGTCGCCGGAGACCGCCACCGCGGCGGTCCAGTTCTGGCCGTTGAGCTTGGCCTGGACGTTCATCACCCGGCCGATATCGAGCACGTCGTTGAACGGCCCGCGCTCCATGAACACGATGTAGCGCGACGAGGTGATGTTCTCGAGGCTCACCGTTTTGAAGTTGCCGACGCTCAGGCTGGTGAAATCGTTGGGCCGGTACTCGAGGATCAGGTCCTCCCACTGGGTGGAGCCGCCGGCCGACGCGATGCTGGCCTCGGCCTTGTAGGACCAGTTGGTGTTCCAGGTGCCCTCGACCCCAAGCCGCGCGGTCCGCAGGCGGGTGTTGCTGGCGGTGAAGTCCGCGCCCACCGCGCGGTCCACGTCCTGATAGATATAGTCTTGGTACACCCGGCCGCGGACCTTGAAGGTCAGGCTGTCGTTGGCCCATTGCGGCGCCCCGCGCCACTGGACCGTGGTGTCCTGGGCCTGGGCCTGGCCGGCCGCCAGCACGAGCAATACGCCCGCGGCGGCCCCGCCGATCAGCGAGGTCCTGGTTGTCATTGTCGTTGGATCCTTGTCTCGATGTCCCCGGGCGTCCCGAAGGGCGCTGGACCGGGGCTTACCGAGCCTCCAAGACAGGACAGCTAAGGTTCCGCGACAGCCTCACGGCGATCCCGTGAAGCTCCTATGACAGTGTTTACCCGCCCTCGGAGGAAGGGAACGGCAGCCGCTACAGCAAGCGGCTGCGCATCGCCTGGCTGAGCAGGTCGATCAGCGACACGGCCACGACGATGACCACCACGATGGCCGAGAGCTCGCCGTAGTTGAAGGCGTTGAGGCTCTCGAACAGCACCTGGCCGATGCCGCCCGCCCCGATCAGGCCCAGCACCGTGGCCGAGCGCGAGTTCGACTCGAAGCGGTACAGCGCATAGCTGGTCCACAGCGGCGCCACCTGCGGGATCACGCCCCAGACGATTTCCTGCAGCCGACTGGCGCCCGTGGCGCGGACGCCCTCCACCGGGCCCTTGTCGATGGACTCCACGGCCTCGGAGAACAGCTTGGCAAGCACGCCCGTCGTGGCGATGGCCAGGGCCATGACGCCGGCGAACGGCCCCAGGCCCACGGCCACCAGGAAGATGGTGCCGATCACCAGGTCGGGGATCGAGCGCAGCAGGTTCATCAGCAGCCGCATGGGCTGCTGCAGCCAGGCCGGCGCGATGTTGCGCGAGCAGGCCAGGCCGAACGGGATCGCCACGATGATCGCCAGGAAGGTGCCCCAGATGGCGATCTGGATCGTCAGCCACATCTGCTGGATGTAGATGCCGAGGTTGCCCCACTCCGGCTGCAGCAGCTGGCGGCCGTAGACGCGCATGTTCTCGGCGTTGGTGAACAGCCGGCTGAAGTTGCGCATCTCCACCGGCCCGAAGGCCAGGATCAGCAGCGCGATCACCGCGCCCCAGACCAGGAAGTCCGGCGCGCGCTGGGCGAACGAGCGGGTGGGCGGCGTCAGGTGCGCCGCCGGCGGGACGGGATCGACCGGGCTCATCAGACGTCCGGCTCCACCGCGCGCTTCTGGGCCGCGGCCGCGCGGATGCGGTCGAACTCGGCCTGGGCCTTCTGGATCGCAGCCTGGTCGCCCTTCTTGCGGGCGTCGGCCAGCACCTGGCCGGCCTCCATCTCGCGGATCGGGTCCAGGTAGCTGTCGTCGGCGGCGCGGAAGCCGCCATAGGCCAGGCCCTTGAGCACCTGTCGCTGGCGGTCGGCTTCCGGGCCCGTGCCCGTGCCGTAGGTCAGGAAGAACTGGCGCATCTTCTCCTTGATCGCCGGGTCGAGGTCCTTGCGGGCCACGATCGAGGATTCCGGGATCGGCGGCGAGCGCCAGATCACCTCGACCTTGGCGGCGATCTCGGGGTTCTGCCGGCCCGCGAACAGCAGGCCCACGGTGTTGTTGGTCGCCACGTCCACCAGGCCGTTCGCCACCGAAAAGACGTTCGCCTGGTGATTGGCCGAGCGGACCGCCTTGAAGCACTGCGCCGGCTCGAAGTTGCGCGGCGTGAACAGGTAGGTCATGGGCGCCAGCGTGCCCGAGGTCGACTTGGCGTCGCCCAGGCCGAAGGTCAGGCTCTTGTCGCAGGCCAGCACCTTGTCGAGCGTGACGCCCGAGCCCTTCCGCACGATCAGCACCGAGCGGTAGGAGTCCTCGCCGCCGGCGTCGACCACCCGGCCCAGCACCTGGGCGTCCGCGCGGCGCGTAGCCTCCAGCGCCGGCAGGGCCGAGAACCAGCCCACCTGCACCTGGTTGAAGCGCATCGCCTCGATTAGGGAGGTGTAGTTGGTGGCGAAGTAGGGCTTCACCGGCACGCCGATCTGCTTCGACATGTCGTCCAGCAGCGGCTGCCAAAGCGGGCCCATGGACTGCTGGTTCTCGGCCGACAGGATCGAGAAGGTCAGCTGCTTGGGCGTCGCCCCCGCCTGGGTGCTGGGCTCGCCGCCGCAGGCGGAAAGGCCCACCAGCGCAGCCAGCGAGAGGCCGGTCAGGACACGGCGTCCGATCATTGCGGGGCTCCTTCCCAGAACACGTCCTCGAACTCCGGCCCGTAGATATCGATGAGCTGCTCGCGCTGAAGGCCGCCGGAGGGTCCGTCGTAGACGATCTTGCCGGCCTTCAGGGCCACCACGCGGTCGCAGTAGCGCAGGGCGTAATCCACCTGGTGCAAGGTGACGACGACGGTCAGGCCGTCCTGCTTGTTGAGTTCGCGCAGGCTTTCCATCACCCGGCGGGCGGAGACCGGGTCCAGCGAGGCCACCGGCTCGTCGGCGAGGATGATCTTGGCCTTCTGCACCAGGGCGCGCGCGATGGCGCCGCGCTGCTGCTGGCCGCCCGAAAGCGTGTTCGCCCGCTGGGCGGCGTAGTCGGCGACGCCCATTCGGGCCAGGGCGGCCATGGCGGCGGTCTTGGTCTCCGCCGGCCAGGCGCCGAACAGGCCGCGGGCCGAATCGATGCGCCCGAGCGAGCCCAGCGCCACGTTGGAGAACAGCGACAGCCGGCCGACCAGGTTGAACTGCTGGAAGATCATGCCGATGCGCGTGCGGGTCTTGCGCACGTCGCGGGCGATACGCCCGTTCTCCTGTACCGGCCCGCCGAACGCCTCGATGCGGCCTTCGCCGCCATCGATCGTCTGCAGCGCGCTGATCGAACGCAGCAGCGTCGACTTGCCCGAACCCGAGGGTCCGATCAGGGCGATCATCTCGCCCTTGGCGACTTCGAGGGAAACCTTGTCCAGGGCGCGCCTGGCGCCAAAGGTCTTGGACACGTTCCGTATGGACAGAACGGCGGCGTCAGGCATGGACGGCGAATTTTCCCCAGTTGCACGCGCAAGCGGGCGAATTTCGCCTTGCCTTGCGACGGCTTCATGACACGGACCCCGCCAAAAGGTCCAGCGGCCTCAGGCGCCTAAGCGCCGCAGCGCCCTTAGCGGGATCGCAGCACGCGGGCTAGAACTCCTGCCAGCTGTCCGTCGCCAAGGCGGTCGCCCCCGCGGTTCTCGGCCGCAGGGCGGTGCGAGGCTCCTGGCGCGGCGCTTCGGGCGCAGCAGCCGGTTTGGCGGGCGCGGCCCCGCTCAGCGTGAACCGTTCCACCAGGACCTCCAGCTCGCGGGCTTCCTGCGCCAGCACCCGGCTGGCGGCGGTGGTCTGCTCCACCATGGCGGCGTTCTGCTGGGTGACCTGATCCATCTGGTTCACGGCGGAGTTCACCTGGTCCAGACCGGACGCCTCCTCCTGGGCCGAGGTGGCGATGCGGGTGACGAGCTCCGACACCTTGCCCACGTGGTCGACGATCCGATGGAGGGCCTCTCCCGCCTCGCCGACCAGCGACACGCCCTCGGCGACCTGCGTCGTCGATGCGGAGATGAGTCGCTTGATCTCCTTCGCCGAGTCGGCCGACCGCTGGGCCAGCGCGCGCACCTCCGAGGCCACGACGGCGAACCCTTTGCCGGCGTCCCCGGCGCGGGCGGCCTCGACCCCGGCGTTGAGCGCCAGGAGGTTGGTCTGGAAGGCGATCTCGTCGACCACGCCGATGATCTGGCTGATCTCCTGTGCCGAACGCTCGATTTCGCTCATGGCGACCACCGCCCGGCCGACCACCTCGCCCGAGGATTCGGCCTCGAGCCGCGCGGCGGTGACGGCCTCGCGGCTCAGTGAGGCGCTCTCCGACGTCTGCCGCACGGTGGCGGTGATCTGGTCCAGGGCGGCCGCCGTCTCCTCCAGGCTCGCCGCCTGTTGCTCCGTGCGGCGGGAGAGATCGTCCGCGCCGTTCGAGATCTCGCCCGTGCCCGAGCGCATGGAGGCGGTGGCGCCGGAGATGGCGACCATGGCGCGGTTGAGCGACTGGACGGCGCCGTTGAAGTCGGCGCGTAGCTTCTCGTACTCGCCCGGGAAGGCCGTCTCGATCTGGACCGTCAGGTCGCCGGCGGCCAGGCCTTCCAGCGCGGTGGCCAGGGATGACACCACCGTGGCCTGCTCCTCCGCACGCGCCCGGGCGATCTCCTCCGCACGTCGACGCTCCGCTTCGGTGGTGGCCTGGCTGGCCTCCTGATCCTGTCGCAGCTGCTCCAGGTGGAGCTGGTTGTCGCGGAACACGCCCAGCGAGGTGATGATCGCGCCCAGCTCGTCCTTCCGCTGCAGGGCGTCAAGGTCGACCTCGTTGTCGCCGCGCGCCAGCCGTTCGGTCGCGCCGGCGATCGTGCTGACCGCGCGGCGGATATTGAGGACCAGGAAGATGCTGAGGCCGCCGGCGATGAGCAGCGTCAGCAGGGCGGCCACGATGGTCGCCATCTCCCCTGTCTTCGAGCGTTCCTCGGCGCGGAGCGCCTGCGCCCGGGTCTGTTCCTGCGCCCCGGCGACGATGCGGTCCAGGCGCTGGGTCATCTCCGAATATTGTTCCTCGAAGGGCGCCGCAAAGCCGGCGGCGGTGACGAAGTCGGCGCTCATCATGGCCGCGATGACGTCGAGCGCCTCGCGCGTTTCCTGCAGCTCCTTGATAAGCGCATCGAATTCCGGCTTCTGGGCCGCCGGCGCCGACTGCTTGGCCTTCCCGAGCTCCGCCTTGATGGCGTCCACCTCGAGAAGCAGGTCAGCGGTCTGGCCGGCGATCTTCTCCGGCTCGATCTGCGCGCCCTGGTGGGCCAGCAGCAGATAGAGGGTGCCGTGCACCTCGGTGATGCGCGTGGAGATCTCCTGCATCCGTACGCTGTGGGGCATGTCCTCGCTGACCACCCGGTGCAGCTCGGCCCCTTGCCCCCGCTGGAGCAGGATCGAACCCGCGGACATCAGGGCGAGCATGACAATCGCGAATGCAGGCGCGAGCCCAATCTTCACGATGAGGGGCAGGTCTTCCAGGCGAAGCCGCTTCACGGGCAGATCTCCAGCAATGTCGGCCGGAATACTTGCGCCAAATAACTAACAGGCTCTAACGCCGTTCATTGAGCTAGTTACCCTGATAACTGTTAGCTAGGAAGTCTCCAATTTACGCCAGTTAACCAAGGGGCTTTTGCCGTTGACCGTTGTTTTAACGAACGTCGGCCATGTTGATCGCCATCGTTTGTCCAGAAGGGGCTTCTCAAGATGAAGAATTATCTCGCGATCATTGCCGGCGTTTCCTGCACTCTTCTTCTCGGCGGCGCGGCGTCGGCTGCCTCTTTTCAGCAGACGCTGGACAAGTGCCTCATCAAGAACGCGAACGCCAAGGACTCCGCGACCGTGATGCTCGCCTGCATCGCCAACGGCGGTAAGCTCACCAGCTGCTCGGTGGTCTCCGATAGCGCCCCGGGCAAGGGCTTCGACAAGGCGGCGCTCTGCGTGGCCGAGGCGCTGCCGATGGGCGGCAAGACCGGCGAAGTGAAGGTGCCTGTGCGCTTCCCCGGCGCCTAAACGAACTCGATCCTCCAGTCGTCCCGAACGCCTTCGGCGCAAGCCGGAGGCGTTCTTCGTTTTACGGGCGCGAAGCCGCCGCACCCGTCGTTCCGCACACGGGGGACCATTGCCGCTTTACATCCCCGACCAATACCCCTATTTGCGCGGCTTCCGGCGGACCCGAAGTCCTAAAAAGCGCTGCTAACGCCGGTCTGGGTTCAACAATCCGTTGGGGGTTGCGTGAGGTGCATACGTACCATACGCCCCTGGACCTGGTCCGCGAGCGGTCCCCGGAGCGTCCTGTCGCCTTTGCGCGGCCGGGCGTGGTGGCCGTAGCGGCGCGCTGGTTCCAGGACAGTTTTCAAGGCGACGTCTTCTACGCTGTCAAAGCGAACCCTTCGCCGTGGGTGATTGAAACCCTCGCTGCGAACGGTGTGGCGTCCTTCGATGTGGCCTCGATCCCCGAGATCGAGCTGGTCGCGCAGCACGCGCCGGGCTCCCGCATGGCCTTCATGCACCCGGTCAAGAGCCGCCGCGCCATCGCCCAGGCCTACTTCGACCACGGCGTGAAGACGTTCTCGTTCGACACCCACGAGGAGCTGCAGAAGATCCTCGAGGCGACCGGCAACGCCAGCGACCTGTCGCTGATCGTACGCCTGGGCGTCTCGGCGGAAGGCGCAGCCTACTCGCTGTCGGGCAAGTTCGGCGTCCAGAGCCACGAGGCTCCGGCCCTGCTGCTGGCCGCGCGTCGCGCGACCGAGGACCGGATGGGCGTCTCCTTCCACGTGGGCAGCCAGTGCATGCGGCCGACCGCCTTCCAGGCGGCCATGGCCCAGGCCAACCGCGCCATCCTGCGCGCCGGCGTCATGGTGGACGTGGTGGACGTGGGCGGCGGCTTCCCGTCGGTCTACCCGGGCATGGTGCCGCCGGACCTGGCGGACTACGTGGACTCGATCCACCGCGGCTTCGCGGAGATGAGCGTCCACAAGGACACCGAGCTGTGGGCGGAGCCTGGCCGGGCGCTGGTGGCGGAAGCCTCCTCCGTGCTGACCAAGGTCGAGCTGAAGAAGGGCGACGCGCTGTACCTCAACGACGGCAGCTACGGCAGCCTGTTCGATGCGGCCCACGCCAAGTGGCCCTTCCCCGTGAAGGCCTACCGCGGCGCGGATAACGGCGAGCCGGCCGAGCTGGAAGGCGCCCTGCGGCCCTTTCGCTTCTACGGCCCGACCTGCGACTCCATCGACCAGATGCCGGGCCCGTTCTGGCTGCCGGACGACATCCGCGAAGGCGACTACGTGGAGATCGGCATGCTGGGCGCCTACGGGATCGCCATGAACACGCGCTTCAACGGCTTCGGCGACGCCGAAACTGTCGCAGTTGAAGACGCGCCCATGGCCTCCATGTATGGCCTCGCGGGCCGCGTGATCCGCCTGCCGCGCGAGCAGCAGGCCGAGGAACGCAAGGTGGTCCGCCTGTCGCGTCCCAAGGGCGCGGCGGGCAAGAAGGGTCGTCGGCGCTAGAAACCGACACGTCTCGAGTTCAGGCGCGGCCGGTCGCTCCGTCCCGGTCGCGCTCTTCCTATGGACGGGCGATCACCCTCAGAAGGGAACTTCCGACGATGAACGCTCCCGTTCAGAACACCAACCGCAAGGCCCAACTGCTGGCCAACACCGTCGAGCACGTGGCGATCGACCAGTACGACGCCCGGCCGATCATCGATTCCATGCGCAAGATGAGCTTCACGAGCCGCGACACGGCGCGTGCGGCCGACATCTGGAAGATGAGCCTGGAAGACGCCGACTGCTCCACCTGGCTGACCCTCGCGGGCTCGACCAGCGCGGCCGGCTGCATGCACATCTACCGCGACATGGTGCAGAACAACATGATCGACGCGATCGTCGCCACCGGCGCCTCGATCGTCGACATGGACTTCTTCGAGGCCCTCGGCTTCAAGCACTACCAGGCCGACTCGAGCGTCGACGACCGCGAGCTGCGGGAGATGTACATCGACCGCATCTACGACACCTACATCGACGAGGAAGAGCTCCAGAACTGCGACGGCACGATCTACGAGATCTGCAACATGCTGGAGCCGCGCCCCTACTCCAGCCGCGAGTTCATCCACGAGATGGGCAAGTGGCTGGCGGCCGGCAACGCCAAGAAGCCGAACTCGCTGATCGAGGTGGCCTACCGCGAGGGCGTGCCGATCTTCTGCCCGGCCTTCACCGACAGCTCCGCGGGCTTCGGCCTCGTGAAGCACCAGGTGGAGCGGATGAAGGAAGGCAAGCCCTACCTGACCATCGACTCCGTGGCCGACTTCCGCGAGCTCACCGAGATCAAGCTGAAGGCCGGCGCCACGGGCCTGTTCATGGTCGGCGGCGGCGTGCCGAAGAACTTCGCCCAGGACACCGTGGTGTGCGCTGAAATCCTCGGCCACGAGGTCGACATGCACAAGTACGCCATCCAGATCACGGTGGCCGACGTGCGTGACGGCGCCTGCTCGTCCTCGACGCTCAAGGAGGCCTGCTCCTGGGGCAAGGTGGACGTGACCTGGGAGCAGATGGTGTTTGCGGAAGCCACCACCGTGGTCCCGCTGATCGCATCCAACGCCTGGCACCATGGCGCCCACAAGGCCCGCACCAAGCGCCGCTGGGCCGACCTCTTCGCCAAGTAAGAGGTCCAGCGACCTGACACGAGAACGGCCGGGGAGCGATCCCCGGCCGTTTTTCTTGTCGTTCCCGCGCGCAGGACGAGATCAGGCCTCTACCGTCGCCTCCTCGCGGATCGCCCGGGCGGCCGCCTCCATCTGGCGCATCTGGCCCTGGAAGTGGGGAACCAGGAAGTCGATGAAGGCGCGCATCCGCGGCGTGTCCCGCAGCTCCTTGCGCGTCACCAGCCAGGAGGAGCCGCTGGCCTCCGGGATGACGTCCGAGCAGCGCACCAGGCTGCGGTCGCCGTCCCCCAGCAGGGTGGCCAGCGGCGCGATGCCCAGCCCCGCCTTCACCGCATGGTACAGGTTGCCCATGGTGTTGGAGCGCGCCGCCGGCGTCGCGCCGCCGGCCTTCTCGAACAGCCAGACCATGCCCGCCCAGCCGGCGAGCTCGGCGTCGCCGCCGATCAGGTCGTGCCTGGCCAGCTCCTCCAGCGTGGCCGGCGCGCCCCGCCGGGCCGCGTAGTCGCGGCTGCAGTAGAGGGCGAAGTCGTAGTCGTGCAGCTTGCGCGCGATCAGGTCCGAGTCGGTCAGCACCGCGCCCGAGCGGATCGCCACGTCGGCCTCGCCCGCGTGCAGGTCCAGGGTCTTGTCGCTGATCAGCAGGTCCACCTGCACGTCGGGATAGAGCCGGCGGAACTCGGCCAGGGCGGGCATCAGGGTGGTGTTGGCGATGATCTCCGTCGCCGTCAGCCGGACCGCGCCGGCCAGGCCGCGACGGTGCGCCGCCGCCCGACTGGCGAAGGTCTCCGCCGTGCGCTCCACCTGCTCGGCCTGCACCAGCAGGTCGCGCCCGGCTTCGGTCAGCCGGCTGCCGGTCTGCCCGCGGTCGAACAGCTTCAGGTCCAGCGCGGCCTCCAGCGCCTCCACCCGGCGCGCCACGGTCGTCTGGTTGACCCCCAGGGCCCGCGAGGCGGCCAGGGTGGAGCCGCCGCGGGCCACGGCCAGGAAGGGCTTCAGGTCGTTCCAGTCGAACATGGTTCTCATTCTGCAGTTATGCAGAACCTTGCTGCAAGAGCAGTGATTGCTGAAGCCACGCTTCTTCCCCTATCCAGGCGGCGCCCCACCGTGCCGCCGGCCACTCCGCCGGCCCCTCACAGCCGAGACCCCATGAAGCTCTATTGCGATCCCATCTCCACCACCTCCCGCCCGGTGATGCTGTTCAGCGCCGAGCATGGCCTGGACCTGGAGATCGTCCACGTGGACCTCATGGCCGGCGGGCACCGCGATCCCGCCTACCTCGCCTTGAACCCCAACGGCGTCGTCCCCTTCCTGGTGGACGGCGACTTCGGCCTCGGCGAGTCCTCGGCGATCCTCAAGTACCTGGCCGAGAAGGTGGGCTCTGCGACCTACCCTACGGAGCTGCGCGCCCGCGCCCGGGTCAACGAGGCGCTCGACTGGTTCAACACCAACTTCCACGAGTACTTCTGCCTGTTCGTCTGCTACCCCAACATGGGCGTGCCGCACGGCATGCCGGTCGAGGTGAGCCGCGAGATCATGGCCTACGGGCGCGAGCACGCGCCGCGCTGGCTGAAGGTGCTCGACGAGCACATGCTGGCCGGCCGCCGGTTCGTCTGCGGCGACGAGATCAGCCTCGCCGACTACCTGGGGATCTCCTACGTCCTGCTGGGCGAACTCGCCGACTACGACTTCAGCCCCTACCCGAACGTCACCGCCTGGATCGCGCGCATGCGCGAGCGCCCCGCCTTCCCGGTGACCTTCGCCGGATTTGCAGGGCTGGTGAGCTTCCTGCGGCAGTCGAAGGCCGCCGCGGCCTGAGACCGGGTGACCGCGGTCACGCCTTCGGGCGGTCCGGGGGCCTACGATCGCCGCCCTTCCGCCGTCCGCAAGGAGCCGCTGAATGCCCGCCGTCGCCCTGTCCGCCGCCCGCGAGCCGCGCGCCGCCCTGGCGCGCCTGCTCGTGCGCCTGGACGGCGTGGACCTGGCCGACCCGCTCGAGCTCGCCGCCCTGCTTGCCGATCTCCGCGAGCAGCTCGAGGCCGTCGAGGCGGAGGCCGGGGCCTCCGAGGACCTCCTGAGGGTCGAAGCCCTGATCTGCGCCGCCGAGGCGGCCGACGACCTGGACCGCGCCGGCCTGGTGCGCCTTCTCCAGCTCGACCTGCTGGACCTGCTGGACCTGCTCACCGGCGACCGCCGCGCCGCGGCCTAGGCGCTCCATGACATTCCCGTAAGCTTCCCGCGGCGCGCCCCGGTGCTACACCTTCCCGACAGTCCTCTTCGGGAAGCTCCATGCTGCGCATCTCCAGGGCCGCCGGCCTCGCCGTCCTGCTCGCCACCTCCGCCCTCGCGCCCGCGGCCGTGGCTCAGCCCGCCGCCTCGGCTCAGGCCCAGGTCCCGCCGATCGCCTTCAAGCAGCGCACCCTGCCGAACGGCATGAAGGTGTTCACCTCGCTCGACCGGACCACGCCCAACGTCTCGGTGCAGGTGTGGTACGGGGTCGGCTCGAAGGACGATCCGCAGGGCCGCTCGGGCTTCGCCCACCTCTTCGAGCACATGATGTTCAAGGCCACCCGGAACCTGCCGGCCGAGACCATCGACCGGATGACCGAGGACGTGGGCGGTTTCAACAACGCCTCCACCTGGGACGACTTCACCAACTACTACGAGGTGGTGCCCGCCAATCACCTGGAGCGCCTGCTCTGGGTCGAGGCCGAGCGGATGGGGTCGCTGGTCGTCGACGAGGCGGTGTTCAAGTCCGAGCGCGACGTGGTGAAGGAGGAGTTCCGCCAGAACTACCTCGCCCAGCCCTACGGTCGGCTGTTCGGCCTCTACGTCCCGCAGGCCAGCTACGACGTCCATCCCTACAAGCGGCCCGGCATCGGCAACATCGAGGAGCTGGACGCCGCCACCATCGACGACGTGCGCGCCTTCCACCAGACCTGGTACCGGCCCGACAACGCCGCCCTGATCGTGGTCGGCAACTTCGACGAGGCCCAGCTGAACGCCTGGGTGGACCGGTACTTCGGCCCGCTGAAGCGGCCGGCCAAGGCCATGCCGCGGGTCACCGCCAAGGAGCCGCCGCGCACGAAGCCGGGGGTGTTCGACGGCTACGGCCCCAACGTGCCGCTGCCGGCCCTGGCGATCACCTGGAAGGGCGTCAACGCCGCCCACCCGGACGCCCCGGCGCTCACCGTGCTGGACGCCATCCTCTCCGGCGGCAAATCGTCGAGGCTCTACAACAGCCTGGTGTACGAGAAGCAGATCGCCGCCGAAGCCATGTCCAACGCCGACATGCCCCAGGACGCCGGCATGTTCATGGTGGGCGCGGTGATGGCCAGCGGCCACACGATCCAGGAGGGCGAGGCCGCCCTGCTGGCCGAGGTGAAGGGCCTGCGCGACGCCCCGCCCACCGCGGCCGAACTGGCCGAGGCCAAGAACGAGCTGGTGGCCGGCAAGCTGCGCGAGCGCGAGACCATCGACGGCCGCGGCTTCGCCCTCGGCTACGCCCTCCAGCTCACCGGCGACGCCGCGCGCGCCAACACCGAACTCGCCGACCTGCAGGCGGTCACCGCGGCCGATGTCCAGCGCGTGGCGCGCAAGTACCTCACGGACAACGGCCGCATGACCATCCGGTACCGAGCCGAGAGCGAGCGGCCGGCTGGCCAGAAGGACCCCGCCAAGCCGCTGCCGCCGAAGACGGTGGCCAGGTACACGGGACCCGTCTTCACCCTCGCCCCGGAAGGCCAGCGCGTCGCCCCGCCGCCGCTCGCCCCGCCTGTGGCGCCCGTGTTGCCGAAGCCGGCCGAGCGGACGCTGGCGAACGGCCTGCGGGTGATCGTCGCCCGCTCGTCCGACCTGCCCCTGGTCACGGCCGACCTGACCGTTCGCACCGGCGCGTGGGCGGACCCGGAGGGCCTGTCCGGCGCCGCGGCCATGACCGCCGGCATGCTTACCGAGGGCACCAAGACCCGCTCGGCCCAGCAGATCGCCAGCGAGGTGGAGGCGCTCGGCGCCGACCTCTCCTCCGGCGGTGGTCTCGAGGCCTCGTCGGTGACCCTCAACGTCATGCCCGACAAGCTGCCCCAGGCCATGGCCATCATGGCCGATGTCGCCATCAACCCGGCGTTCGCCGACGAGGAGCTGGAACGCCAGCGCCAGCAGGCGCTGGACGGCCTGCAGGTGGCCTACCAGCAGCCGGGCCAGCTGGCGGGCATGGCGGTGGCCCCCGTGGTCTACGGCGGCACCGCCTTTGGCCATGCCCCGAACGGCACGCCGGAGTCCCTGCCGAAGCTCAAACGCGAGCACCTGGCCGCCATCCACGCCCGCCACTTCCAGCCGCAGAACGCCGTCCTGGTGCTGACCGGCGACATCACGCCCGAACAGGGTTTCGCGATGGCGGAGCAGGCCTTCGGCGGCTGGGCCCGCGGGGCCAACCCGCCGCCGGCCCCCGAGATCCGGCCGCAGCCGAAGCCGCGCGCGATCGCCATCGATGTGCCCGGCACGGGCCAGGCGTCGGTCAATGTGGTGAAGCCCGCCATCGCCCGGACCGACGCCGACTACTATCCGGGCGTCGTGGCCACCACCGTGCTCGGCGGCGGCTACTCGGCGAGGCTGAACCAGGAGATCCGCATCAAGCGCGGCCTCTCCTATGGCGCCCGCGCCAGCCTCTCCGCGGCCCGCACCACAGGCTCGTTCCGGGCCAGCGCCCAGACCAAGAACGAGTCCGCGCCCGAGGTGCTCGACCTGATCAACGCCGAGATGACCAAGCTCGCCGCCGAGCCCGCGTCGGCCGACGAGCTCAAGGCCCGGAAGTCGGTGCTGGTGGGCGGCTTCGGCCGTGAGCTGGCCACGTCAGGCGGCCTGGCCGACATCCTCGGCAACCTGGCCCTCTACGGCCTGCCGCTCGACGAGATCGGCGCCTACACCGCCAAGGTGGAGGCGGTGCAGGCGGGCCAGGTCCAGGACTTCGCCCGCCGCCGGCTCGACCCGGCCCAGGCCAGCGTCATCGTCGCCGGCGACGCCAAGGCCTTCCAGGCGGGTCTGAAGGCCAAGCTGCCGAACCTCGAGGTGATCCCGGCGACGCAGCTAGACCTCGACAGCCAGACGCTGCGCAAGGGGCGCTAATCCCTCTCCCGCTTTGCGGGAGAGGGCAGGGTGAGGGCGGCTCCGAGGCTGCTCCGGATTAGATGGCAGCGTGCTTCGGGTCCAACCGGAGCGCGGCCGCCCAGTTCCGCGCCGCCCTCACCCTAACCCTCTCCCTAAGGGAGTGGGGATTGCGCCCGCCCCGTCCACCGCGCGAGCTCGCGCTCCCGGCCGATCAGCGCCAGGCCCGACGCGATGGACTCCAGCTCGGCGCCCGTCTCGATGCGCTCGCGCGGGAAGCGGCGATGGAAGATCTCGCGCACCGCCGGCACCAGCGACGAGCCGCCGGTGAGGAAGATCCGGTCGACGCCGTCCGCCGTGAGCCCCGCCGCAGCCAGAGCCTCGTCCACCGCCCGCTCGATCAGGCCGAGCTCCGGGGCGATCCAGCTCTCGAACTCCGCGCGCGCCACCTCGCGCCGGATCGCGATGGAGCCCGCCTCGAAGCGGAACTCGGCTCGCTCGGCCGATGACAGCGCCACCTTCAGGTCCGACACCGCCCGGTAGAGCCGGTAGCCGTAGTTCTCGTCGAGGACCTCGATCAGCCGCTCGATCTTCTCCGGCTCGACCGCCTCGCGCACCAGCTTGCGGATCTCGCGCATCTCGCGGCTGGCCCGCATCAAGGCCAGCTGGTCCCAGCGAGCGAAGGCCGAATAGTAGCGGTTCGGCACCGGCAGCACCTTGCCGAAGCTCTCGTAACTGGAGCCCTTGCCCAGCTCTGGCGACACCAGCTGGTCGATGATCCGGTAGTCGAAGGCGTCGCCCGCCACGCCGACCCCCGACCGACCCAAGGGGATGGAGCGCATCTCGCCGGCCTCACGCTCGAAGCGGATGATGGAGAAGTCCGAAGTGCCGCCGCCGAAGTCCCCCACCAGCACGGTGGCGTCGTGGTCCAGCTCGCGGGCGAAGAAGAACGCCGCCCCCACGGGCTCATAGGCGTAGAGGATCTCGGAGAAGCCCATCCGCTTGAAGGCGGTTTCGTAGCGCGAGAGCGCCAGCGGCTCGCTCGGACTAGCGCCCGCAAACGTCACCGGCCGCCCGACGATCACCCGCGCCGGCAGCTCGGACATGGCGGCGCCGGCATAGTCGCGCACCTTCAGCAGGAAGGTGGAGAGCAGGTCTTCGAACCGGTACCGGCGGCCGAGCACCTGCGTCTCTGTGAAGCTCTCCTGGGCGGCGAAGCTCTTGAACGACTGGATGAACCGGGTCTCGGCCGGGTCTTCCACATAGGCCTCGATGGCCCAGGGGCCGGCCGCAATGGTCCGCTCGCTCGGTGCCTCCGGCGGCGCATGGAAGGACAGGCAGGAGCGGAATGCGAACAGCTCGCCTTCCGGCGCCGGAAACCTGACCAGCTCGGCCGCCCCGTCCGGCCCGGCCATGGCCACCACCGTGTTGGTGGTCCCGAAGTCGATGCCCAGCGTAAAGGCGGCCGTCATCGCACGCGCTCCGTCGTTCCGCCGCAGGTTGGGGGGCGCGGGAGATAGCACCGGTGTGCGAGGCCGGGAAGGGGGGCGGAGCTTTCCCGTCATCCCTCCAACAGGAGGAGAGGTGGGCTTCAACCTCATGGTGAATGCGAGCCGGTCTCTCCAGCTTGGTCAAGGACGCGTCCTGCGGACGCCCCGCGCGGCGGCGGCCCTGCGGGCCGTCCTTGAGCAAGCTGGAGAGACCGGCAGACTGGCTGCCATGAGGTTCAAGCACGGGAGGGGCTTGTGAAGCCCTCCTCCTCGATGGAGGAGGGTTGGGTGGTGGTGTGCGCACCAAGCCGGCGCAGACGGCGCAAGTGGGCGCCGACCCAAGGTTCCTCCCCGTTAGGGAAGGTGGCGCGAAGCCCGGACGTCGTCCGACCGCCGCCCCCTACACGTCCACCTCGTCGAGCGCGCGGTCGTACGCCGCCACCGTGGCCATGTGGAGGATCCGGCTCACCGAGGCCGACAGCGGAGTGATCTGCACCGAGCGCGAGAGGCCCAGCAGGATCGGCCCGATCACCGTGGCCCCGCCCAAGGACTTCAGCAGCTGGGTGGAGATCGCCGCTGAGTGGATGGCTGGCATGATCAGCACATTGGCCGGTCCGGTCAGGCGCATGAACGGGTAGTTGCCGCGCCGCGCCGGCTCCAGGGCGATTTCGGGCGGCATCTCGCCCTCGTACTCGAAGTCGACGCCGTCGTATTCGTCCAGCATGGCCACCGCCTCGCGGACCCGCTGGGACCGCTCGCCCATGGGGTTGCCGAAGGTGGAGTAGCTCATGAAGGCCACGCGCGGCGTGTAGCCCAGGGTGCGCACGGCGCGGGCCGCCTCGACGGCGATCTCCACCAGGTCCTCCGCCTCGGGCATTTCCGTGACGTTGGTGTCGGCGATGAACAGCGTGCGGCCCTTGGCCAGCACCACGCTCATGCCCATCACCCGCCCGCCGTCCGCAGGGTCGACGACGCGGAGCACCTCCTCCAGCGCCTGGTCGAAGTTGCGGGTGACGCCCGTGACCATGCCGTCGGCGTAGCCCAGCGCCACCATCGAGGCGGCGAAGGAGTTGCGGTCCTGGTTGATCAGCCGCTGCACGTCCCGCCGGAGGTAGCCCTCCCGCTGCAGCCGCTCGTAGAGGTAGTCGACGAACTCGGTGTTCCAGTGGCTCGAGCGGGCGTTGACGATCGACAGCTTCACGTCCGTGGGGTCGAGGCCCACCAGCCGCATGTTCTCGTGCACCAGCTCTTCGCGGCCCACCAGGATGGCCTCGCCCAGGCCCCCCGACTGGAAGGCGTAGGCGGCGCGGATCACGCTGGGCTCCTCGCCCTCGGCAAAGACGATCTTCTTCTGCGGCTGGGCCAGCACCGCGCCCTGCAACTTCTGCAGGAAGGCCGCCGTGGGATCGAGCCGCTGGGCGAGCGCCGCACGGTAGGCGTCCATGTCCTCGATGGGCTTGCGCGCCACGCCGGTGTCCATGGCCGCCTGGGCCACGAACGGCGGCACGTACCAGATCAGCCGCGGGTCGAACGGCGTCGGGATGATGTACTCGGGCCCGAACTTCAGCTGGGTCCCGTGGTAGGCGGCCGCCACCTCGTCGGGCACGTCCTCGCGCGCGAGCTCGGCCAGCGCCCGGGCGCAGGCGATCTTCATCTCCATGTTGACCCGTCGCGCCCGCACGTCCAGGGCGCCGCGGAAGATGTAGGGGAAGCCCAGGACGTTGTTCACCTGGTTCGGATAGTCGGAGCGGCCGGTGGCGACGATGGCGTCGGGACGGACCTTGTAGACCTCCTCCGGGGTGATCTCCGGGTCCGGGTTGGCCATGGCGAAGATGATCGGCTTCGGCGCCATCTGGCGCACCAGGTCCGGCGTCAGCGCCCCCTTCACCGACAGGCCGATGAAGACGTCGGCGCCCACCATGGCCTCGGCCAGCGTCCGGTGGGGCGTGTCCACCGCGTGGGCCGACTTCCACTGGTTCATGTCCTCGGCGCGGCCGCGCCACAGCACGCCCTTACGGTCGACGGCGATGACGTTGTCGTGCCGCACGCCCATGGCCTTGATCAGCTCGAGCGTAGCGATCCCCGCCGCGCCCGGGCCGTTCAGCACCACCTTGACGTCCTTGATGTCACGCCCGGTGATCTCGCAGGCGTTGATCAGGCCCGCCGCGGTGATGATCGCCGTGCCGTGCTGGTCGTCGTGGAACACCGGGATGTCGAGCAGCTCTTGCAGCTCGGTCTCGATGCGGAAGCACTCGGGGCTCTTGATGTCCTCGAGGTTGATGCCCCCGTAGGTCAGGCCGATGTTCTTGACGACCGTGATGATCTCGTCGGCGTCCTTGGAGGCCACCTCCACGTCGATGGCGTCCACGTCGGCGAAGCGCTTGAAGAGGACGCCCTTGCCCTCCATCACCGGCTTGGAGGCCAGCGCCCCCAGGTCGCCAAGCCCCAGGATCGCGGTGCCGTTGGAGATCACCGCCACCAGGTTGCCCTTGGACGTGTAGTCGTAGGCGCTCTCCGGATCCTCGGCGATCTTCAGCACCGGCACCGCCACGCCCGGCGAATAGGCGAGGCTCAGGTCCCGCTGGGTCGCCATCGGCTTGGTGGCGGCGATGGCGATCTTCCCCGGCCGGGGCTCGCGGTGGAAGCTCAGCGCCTCCTCGTCCGTGAAGGTGCGGCGATCGTCGCTCATTGGTGCGGCAGGTCCCTGGGCGGCGTGGAGCGCCGGAACCTACAGAGGGAGGGTTGCCGCCACAACCTTTGCCGTCACGGCAGGCGCTGCGCCCTCACCCGCACAGCGCCGCCACCGCGGCTTTCGCCACCGCCGCCATCTCCGCCTCGTCGGCGCCGGCGCGGGCCCGGATCGCCAGGGTGTGCAGGGCCGCGCTGGCCATCGGCGCGGCGGTCTCGGGCGCCAGGCCCTTGGCCAGCTCGCCCGCGGAGCGCTCGAACCGCTCTCGAAACAGCCGGTCCATCTCGGCCAGGAAACCCGCCGTCACCGCGCGCGCCTCGGGGTCGTCCAAGGCCTGGGTGACCGCCGTGCCGATGATGAAGCAGCCCCGCGGCCCGGCGTCGCCCGCGCGGTAGACCGCGCCGGCCCGCCCGTAGAGTCCGGTCAGCACCGCCTTCAGCGGGGCCTCCGTGGAGAGCGCCGCCCCCAGAGAGGCCAGCGCCTCGTCCCGCGTCCGGGTCAGGGCCGCGAGGTACAGCGCATGCTTGTCGCCGAACGCGCCGTAGAGGCTCGGCCGGTTCAGCCCCGTGGCGCGGGCGAGGTCGTCGAGCGAGGTGGCCGCATAGCCGAGGTTCCAGAAGACGGCCCGGGCCTTCTCCAGCACCTCGCCCTCGTCGAAGCTCCTGGGCCTTCCGCGCCGGCGCTCCTCTTTCTGTACCATTCCGCAAACAATCCTTGACCGCCCCAATTTTGTGCGAGACGGTACGAATATCAACAAGGGAGCTGACCCCATGGACCTCTACTTCTCGCCGCTCGCCTGTTCCCTGGCCAGCCGGATCGTCATCTACGAGGCCGGCGCCGAGGCGAATTTCCACCGCGTGGACACCAAGGCCGGCCGCACCGCCGGCGGCGCCGATTACCGCCGCATCAACCCCAAGGGCCTGGTGCCGGCGCTGCGCACCGACGAGGGCGAGGTGCTGACCGAGAACGCCGCCATCCTCACCTACCTGGGCGACCGCCTCGGCTTGAACCCAGAGGGCTTCGAGCGCTACCGGCTGGCGTCCTGGCTCTCGTTCATCGGGTCCGAGCTGCACAAGTTCGTCTTCACGCCCCTGCTCAGCCCGAAGTTCGACGCCGCCGCCAAGGCCTTGGCGCTGGAGGCCGCGGCCGAGCGTTTCGCCTACCTTGACGACGAACTGGCCGGCCGCGAGCACCTGCTCGACCGCTTCACCGTCGCCGACGCCTACCTCGCCGTGGTGCTGAACTGGGCGCAGGCCGTGAAGCTCGACCTCGCGCGGTGGCCGAACGTCGTCGCCTACCGCGACCGGGTCCGCGCCCGCCCCGCCGTCGCCCGCGCGCTCGGCGAGGAGTTCGCCCTCTACCAGGCGGCTTAGCGTCTGGCCTATCCCACCCGGCCGTAACGGCTTGCCTGGCCATCCGGCGTCAGGGTCAGCAGCCCGCTGACCTTGCCGCCGGCGTCGCGCTCGAAGCGCACCCGCATGGGCGTCGCCGCGCCCGCCACAGCGAACAGGTCCGGCTCCAGCGGCAGCAGGGTGACCGCCGGCCGGCGGCCTGTGCGCAGCACCAGCCGGCCGCCTTCCACCGCCACGCTGCGCGAGCCGTAGGTCCCCGCGTAGCCCGCCAGGGCCGCAGCCTCCACGGCGGCCGGGCGCAGCGCCGCCAGCGCCCATTCGGCCTCCACCGCGGCCACCCCGCTCGCCCGCTTGCGGATCTCGCCCAGCGCCAGGGCCTGCGCCCGGTTCAGCGCCTCGCCGGCCGGCACCGCCACGTCGGGGGTGACCCCGGTCCCCTCCCAGTTTCCCTGGGTGATCGGGTTCACCGGCCGTCCCTGGGCGACGAACACCCGGAAGCCGTCGCCGGCGGGGACGAAGCCGCCCGGGTTGGCCGCGCCGCCGCTCGCTTCCCCGACGATCACCGCCCGCTTCGCCGCCTTCAGCGTGTAGGCGAAGCTCTCCGCCGCCGAGCCGGTGCGCGCGCTGGTGAGCACGAAGAGCGGCGTGTCCGGCCGGCGCGCCCCGCGCACCTCGAACGGCGGCCGCTCGTAGGCGTCCGGGCCCCGGCTCTTGAAGGTGTTGTAGATCTCCGCGCCCTTCGGGACGAAGTAGCTCGCCAGGTAGCCCACCATGGCCGGCGACCCGCCGCCGTTGTCGCGCAGGTCGACGATCACCGCGTCGGCGCCGGCGATCAGCGCCATGGCCGCGTCGGCCCGCGCCCGCGCCGGATCGTCCTCGCCCCCGATGCCCGCGAAGTAGCGCAGGTCGATCAGGCCGATGTTGCCCGGCAGCACCTCGGCCGCGCGGAAGCCGTAGTTGGCCCGCCGGTCGGCGTCGGGATCGTTCAGCCTCGGCCGGGCCGACGCACCGCCGGCCCCCGGGCCTCCGGCCTGCGGCGCCTGCCATTGCACCTCGAAGTGCCCGTCCAGCGGCTTCAGCCGCGCCGTCAGCGCCTCCGCCAGGGCCAGCGGCTCGCGGTGGCGGTCGTAGACGCCCTTGCGGGCCTCCGCCTTCAGCTCGGCGGCGATCTGCGCGCCCCGGGCCGGATCGTAGAAGTTCGCGGCGATCTGCTCGGCCACCTTGTCCACCACCGCCCGCGGCTCGGCGGCCTCAGCCGCACAGGCCAGCAGGCTCAGGGCGGCGGCCGCCGCCAGCATCGTCTTGCGCATCGAAGTCTCCGGTAGACGCCCCTTGCCGGCCAGCTTAGCGCCGCCCTGCGCCCGCAGACGTCGTTCTCGACGGCGTCCGCGCCCGTTTTCGGCGTTCGGGCGCCGCCCATTGACCGCGCCCGCCGCGTGGGGAGACTGCGCCCCCTTGCTTCGCCCGCGGGAGAGATCGCCCTGACCGAGCCGCTCCGCATCGCCATCGCCGGCGCCAACGGCCGCATGGGCCGCGCCGTGGCCGCCGTGGCTGAGGCCGACCCGGCCGTCGCGCTCGCCGCCCGCTTCGAGCGCGAGGGGGTGGCCGGCGAGGGGATCGTCCCCCGGGCGCAGGCGCTGGCCGCCGCCCAGGCGGCGATCGACTTCACCGCCCCCGCCGCCTCGGCGGAGCTCGCCGCCGCCTGCGCGGCGCGCGGCGGCCCCGCCCTGGTGATCGGCTCGACCGGCTTTTCCGACGAGGAGCTGCGCCAGATCGACGAGGCGGCGTGTCGAATCGCCATCGTACGGGCCGGCAACTTCTCCCTGGGCGTCAACATGCTGATGGGTCTGGTCCGCCAGGCCGCCGCCGCCTTGCCCGCCGCCGACTGGGACATCGAGGTGTTCGAGGCCCACCACCGCCGCAAGGTGGACGCCCCCTCCGGCACCGCGCTGATGCTCGGCGAGGCCGCGGCGCAGGGTCGCGGCGTCAGGCTGTCGGAGGCCGCCCGCCGCGCCCGCGACGGCCTCACCGGACCTCGCCCGGACGGCGAAATCGGCTTCGCGGTCGCCCGCGGCGGCGGCATCGTCGGCGAGCACGCGGTGACCTTCGCCGCCGAGGACGAGATCCTCACCCTGTCGCACTCGGCGCGCGACCGGACCCTCTTCGCCCGAGGGGCGCTTGCGGCCGCCAAGTGGGTCGCCGGCCGTCCGCCTGGCCACTACGACATGCAGGACGTCCTGGGCTTCCCCAAGGCCACCTAGCCGCCCGGCGCGCGTCGGCCCGGCCTCGCCAAGGGGGCTGACAACACTTCCGTCTTCCCCTATATTCCCCGTCAGAACACATCGCTGATCGCGCTGGATGGCGCTTTCAAGCGGCGGGCTCCGGCCCGGCCGCTTTTTTGTTTGCCGGAGGACGGCGGAAGAGATGCGCGGGAAGACCGCCGAAGACGCAAGGCTCCTGGAGCTGCTCGACCCCGTGGCCGAGGCGGCGGGCTACGACATCGTGCGCCTGCGGCTGATGAGCGGCAAGGAGCAGCGCCGCCTGCAGATCATGGCCGAGCGCCCCTCCGACGGGGACATGAACGTCGAGGACTGCGCCCGGCTGTCGCGCGCCATCTCCGAGGTCATGGACGCCGCCGACCCGATCTCCGGCGAATACCTGCTGGAGGTCTCCTCCCCCGGCGTCGACCGCCCGCTCACCCGGATGAAGGACTTCGAGACCTTCGAAGGCTACGAGGCCCGCCTCGAGCTCGATCGCCTGGCCGAGGGCCGCAAGCGTTTCCGCGGCATCCTGGCCGGGGTGGAGGGCGACAACGTCGCCATCGACCTGGACGGCGAGGAAGAGACGGCGCTGGTGCCCTTCGCCTGGATCATCGAGGCCAAGCTGGTGCTCAGCGACGAGCTGATGAAGCGGGGCGCGGAGATCCGCGCCGCGCGCCTCGCCGCCGAACAAGACACTGACCAACAGACTTCCGAGTAGAAGGACTCGCACGAATGAGCCTGACCGGTATTTCCGCCAACCGGCTTGAACTCCTCCAGATCGCCGAGGCGGTCGCCCGCGAGAAGTCGATCGACAAGGAGATCGTCATCGAGGCGATCGAGGAAGCCATCCAGAAGGGCGCCCGCGCCCGCTACGGGGCCGAGCACGACATCCGCGTGCGCATCGACCCCAAGACCGGCGAGACGGTCGTCAAGCGCGTGGTCACCGTCGTGGCCGACGACGCCACCTTCGGCATGGTCGAGGGCGAGGACGGCGCGGAGGTCCCGGCCGAAGAGCCGGCCGGCATCATGCGCCTGCGCGATGCGCTTCGCACCGACAAGGACGCCTTCGTGGGCAAGACTTACGAGGAGGTCCTGCCGCCCTTCGAGTTCGGCCGGGTGCAGACCCAGATGGCCCGCCAGGTGGTCACCGGGAAGGTCCGCGAGGCCGAGCGCGAGCGCCAGTACGAGGAGTACAAGGACCGCGTCGGCGAGATCGTCAACGGCACGGTCAAGCGCGTCGAATACGGCAACGTCGTCGTCGACCTGGGCCGCGGCGAGGGCATCATGCGCCGCGACCAGTCGATCCCGCGCGAGAACTTCAACATCGGCGACCGGATCCGCTGCTACATCTACGACGTCCGCCGCGAGACCAAGGGGCCGCAGATCCTGCTTTCGCGGGCCCACGGCGGCTTCATGGCCAAGCTGTTCGCCCAGGAAGTGCCGGAGGTCTACGATGGCGTCATCGAGATCCGCGCCGTGGCCCGCGACCCGGGCAGCCGCGCCAAGATGGCGGTGGTCTCCAACGACAGCTCCATCGACCCGGTCGGCGCCTGCGTGGGCATGCGCGGCAGCCGGGTTCAGGCCGTCGTCGCCGAGCTGCAGGGCGAGAAGATCGACATCATCCAGTGGAGCCCGGACGAGGCGACCTTCATCGTCAACGCCCTGGCCCCGGCGGAAGTGTCCAAGGTGGTGATGGACGAGGAGGACGAGCGCGTCGAGGTGGTGGTGCCCGACGAGCAGCTGTCGCTGGCCATCGGCCGCCGCGGCCAGAACGTCCGCCTGGCCTCCCAGCTGTCCGGCTGGCAGATCGACATCATGACCGAGAGCCAGGAGAGCGAGCGCCGCCAGCGCGAGTTCACCGAGCGCACGGCCCTGTTCCAGGAAGCCCTGGACGTGGACGAGGTCATCGCCCAGCTGCTGGTCACCGAGGGCTTCGCCACCGTCGAGGACGTGGCCTACGTGGACTCCTCCGAAGTGGCCGCCATCGAAGGCTTCGACGAGGACACCGCCGAGGAGATCCAGGCCCGCGCCCGCGACTACCTCGAGAAGGAAGCCGCGGAATACGACGGCAAGCGCCGCGAACTCGGCGTCGAGGACGCGGTGCTGGAAATCGAGGGCGTCACCCTGCCCATGGCGGTGGCCCTCGGCGAGGGCGGCATCAAGACCGTCGAGGACTTCGCCGGCCTGGTGCCTGACGACCTGCGCGGCTGGTTCGAGACCCGCAACGGCGAGCGGGTCCGCGAGGCGGGCATCCTCGAGTCCTTCGGCCTGGACCCGCAGGACGCCGAGACGCTGATCATGCGCGCGCGCGTCGCCATGGGCTGGGTCGAGGCCCCGCCGGTGGAAGAGGCCGAGGAAGACGCCGAAGGCGCCGAGTCCCTCGAGGGCGAAGCCTTCGCCGACGGCGAGGAGCCCAGCCCCGAAGCCGTCGCCGAAGCCGAAATGCTCGGCGAGTCCCGCGACGCCTAAGCCGCCGCGGAGCGGCATCGGATGACAACCACGGAAGACACGGAGAGAGAGGTCCCGGCCACACAACGTCAGGTCCAAGCCTTTCCGTGTCGTCCGTGTATTCCGTGGTTCATCGCCGATTGGCGGAGCGGTCATGAGTGAAGCCAAGACCCACGCCCAGGCGTCGCGTGAGCGGCGGGACATCGTGTCGGGCGAGGTGCGGGACGAGGCGGGGCTGATCCGGTTCGTGGCCGGGCCGGACGGGCTGGTGGTCCCGGATCTGGCGCGCAAGCTGCCCGGCCGTGGCCTGTGGGTCGCCGCCGATCGCGCGTCGGTCGAGACGGCCGCCCGCAAGGGCCTCTTCTCCCGGGCCGCCAAGGCCAAGCTGCAGGCGCCGCCCGACCTCGCCGACCAGGTGGAAATCCTCCTCAGGCGGCGGATTCTCGCCGCCCTGGGCCTTGCGCGGAAGGCCGGCGACCTTACCTCGGGGTTCGAGAAGGTCGTGTCCGCGATTTCGTCCGGCAAGGCCGCCTGGCTTATCGAGGCGTCCGACGGCGCCCACGACGGCCGGCGCAAGATCTGGGCGCAAGCCCGCAGGCAGTCTCCGCCCCCTGGCGTGCTCGGCCTCTTCACCTCGGCCGAATTGGGTTTGGCCTTGGGGCTGGAGAATGTGATACACACCGCCTTCCTTGCGGGGCGAGCCGCCGATCGTTGGGCCCAGGATGTCCACCGGCTGGCGGGTTTCAGTCCGCTCCTTCCTGAGAGTTGGCGCGAGGAGCCTTGAGGTGAACGGGGCCGGCGACAGCCCCGGGCGCCTCTATTCGATTATCCGATAGGCCGGATCCGCCGGCCGGTGAGTAAAGCGAGCGCATGAGCGACGAGAACAACAACGGCCGACCCTCCGCCCCGGGCGGACGCCAGCCCCTGACCCTTAAGCCCCGCGGGGCCGGATCGGTCAGCGCCGGCACGGTGAAGCAGAGCTTCAGCCACGGCCGTTCCAAGACGGTGGTCGTCGAGACCAAGCGCCCGCGCACCCACGCGCCGGGCGGCGGCAACCTGGCCGCGCCGTCGTCCGCCGAGAAGCGGGTGTTCGACAACCGCGGACCGCAGGGCGGCCCGTCCGCGCCGCGTCCGCAGGGTCCGTCCGGCGGCGCCGGCGACGGCCTGTCGGCCGAGGAGCGCGCCGCGCGCGCCCGGGCCATCGAGCTGGCCCGCCAGCAGCAGGCCCGTCAGGAAGCCGAGCGCCGCGCCCGCGAGGAGCGCGCCCGCGCCGAACAGGAAGCCGCCGCCCGCGCCCGGGCCGCCGAACAGGCCGCCCAGGCCGCGGCTCAGGCCGCCCAGGCCCAGCCGGCCGCGCCGGCCCAGCCTGCGGCTCCGCCCGCCGCGCCGGCCGAGCCCACCGCCGCCGCGCCCGTGGCCCCGACGCCCGCCGCGCCCCGTCCGGCCGCACCGGCCCCGTCTGCGCCGCCTGCGGCCGCCCAGGCCCCGCGCCCGGCCGCCCCGGCCCAGCCGCCGCGCCCGACCGGCGACGCCGGCCGGCCGATGTCCGGCCAGACCCGCACCTACCAGCCGTCGCCGGATCGCCGTGACGACCGGGCCAGCACCACCACCTACCGCCCCGAGCGTCCCGCCGCCGGCAGCCGCTACGAAGGCGCGACCTTCAACCAGCGCGCCCCGCGTCGTGACGACGACCGTGGCCCGCGCCCGCCGCGCCGGGACGACGACCGCGGTCCGCCGCGTGGCGACCGCCCGCAGGGCGGCGCCCCGCGTCCGGAAGGCGGCACGGTCCGCTATTCGGCGCTCGCGCCGCGCCCGGCCGGCCCCCGCGACGGGGCCCGTGGCCCCGGCGGCCCGCGCGGTCCTCGCATCGGCCCGGCTGCGCCGCCGCCGACCCCCGAGATCCAGCGCGCCGCCCGTCAGGCCCCGCGCCCCGGCGCGGCCAGCATGGACCGGCGCCCGGACGAGGACGACCGTCGCCGCGACGCCGGCCCGGGCAAGGCGATCAGCCGCGCCAAGGGCGCGCCGAACCGCCGCGAAGGCCGCCTGACCATCCAGGCCGTGGCCGGGGACGCCGATGGCGCCGAGCGGATGCGCTCGCTGGCCTCGGTGCGCCGGGCCCGCGAACGTGAGCGCGAGAAGCGCCGCGGCGGCGTCCAGGAGCAGGCCCGCGTGGCCCGCGAAGTGGTCATCCCCGACGTCATCACCGTCGGCGAGCTCGCCAACCGGATGGCGACCCGCGGGGTCGAGGTCATCAAGTTCCTGATGCGTCAGGGCGTGATGCTGAAGATCAACGACGTCATCGACAACGACACCGCCGAGCTGGTGGCCACCGAGTTCGGCCACACCGTGAAGCGCGTGTCCGAAGCCGACGTCGAAGAGGGCTTCATCGGCGGCGAGGACGTGGACGATCACCTGGAGCCGCGGCCCCCGGTGGTCACGGTCATGGGCCACGTCGACCACGGCAAGACCTCGCTGCTCGACGCGCTGCGCGCCACGGACGTGGTGGCCGGAGAGCACGGCGGCATCACCCAGCACATCGGCGCCTACCAGGTCCGCCTGGAGAACGGCCAGCGGGTCACCTTCCTCGACACGCCCGGCCACGCCGCGTTCTCGGCGATGCGCGCCCGCGGCGCCAACATCACCGACATCGTCATCCTGGTGGTGGCGGCCGACGACGGCGTGATGCCCCAGACGATCGAGGCGATCCACCACGCCAAGGCGGCCGGCGCGCCGATCATCGTGGCGATCAACAAGATCGACAAGCCGGACGCCAACCCGACCCGCGTGATCAACGAGCTGCTGCAGCACGAGATCGTCGTGGAAAGCCTGGGCGGCGAAACCCAGGCGGTGGAGGTCTCCGCGACCCAGAAGATGGGCCTCGACGACCTGATCGAGAACGTGCTGGTGCAGGCCGAAATCCTCGACCTGAAGGCCAACCCGGATCGCACCGCCGACGGCGTGGTCATCGAGTCCAAGCTCGACAAGGGCCGCGGCGCCGTGGCCACCGTGCTGGTCAAGCGCGGCACGCTCAAGCGCGGCGACATCGTCGTGGCGGGCTCCAACTGGGGCCGGGTGCGCGCCCTGCTGAACGAACGCAACGAGCAGCTGACCGCGGCCACCCCCTCCACCCCGGTGGAGATCCTGGGCCTCGACGGCACGCCCGATCCGGGCGAGCCGTTCGCGGTGGTGGAGAACGAGGCCCGCGCCCGCGAGCTGACCGAGTACCGTGTCCGCGTGAAGCGCGAGAAGACGGGCTCGCCGATCGCCGGCGCCTCGCTGGCCGACATGATGGCCCGGCTCGCGGACAAGAAGGTCTCCGAGCTGCCGGTCATCATCAAGGCCGACGTGCAGGGCTCGGCGGAAGCGATCGTGGGCTCGCTGGACAAGCTCGGCACCGACGAGGTCCGCGCGCGGATCATCCTGTCGGGCGCCGGCGCGATCAGCGAAAGCGACGTGCTGCTGGCCAAGGGCGCAGGCGCCCCGATCCTCGGCTTCAACGTCCGTGCGTCCAAGCAGGCGCGGGACCTGGCGGAACGCGAAGGCGTCGAAATCAGGTATTACGCGATCATCTACGACCTGATCGACGACATCAAAGGCGTGCTCTCGGGCATGCTGGCGCCGATCCAGCGCGAAACCTTCCTGGGCAACGCCGAAGTCCTTCAGGTCTTCGACATCACCAAGGTGGGCCGCGTGGCCGGTTGCCGGGTCACCGAGGGCGTGGTCCGCAAGGGCGCCCGGGTCCGGATCATCCGCCAGGACGTGGTGGTCCTCGAACTCGGCACCCTGCAGACGCTCAAGCGCTTCAAGGACGAGGTCAACGAGGTGCCGGTGGGCCAGGAGTGCGGCATGCACTTCGGCTTCCAGGACATCAAGGCCGGCGACGTCATCGAGTGCTTCACCCTCGAAGAGGTCAAGCGCACGCTCTAGCGCCGCCAAGGCCCCACAGGAACGAGCCCTCCCCGGGAAACCGCGGAGGGCTTTTTCTTTGCCTGCCTCCCACGTGAGCGGCAGCGAACGGGGGAGGGGGACCGTCGGCCGAGGCCGCAGGCCGTAGAGCCGAGGGTGGAGGGGGCAGCCCCACGCAGTGCGCTCCCAGAATCGCCAACGCGCGCGGCCTGCGGTCAAGCCCGCCTCCGTCGCCCCCAGTGAACGTCATCCCCGGGCTTGTCCCGGGGACCCATGGATCTCGGCGCCGCCGGATGGGCGCTGCCGCGCCGCTCGCGCTTTGCCGGCACGATCCGGTGTTCATGGGTGGCCGGGACAAGCCCGGCCATGACGATCATGTGCGGGCGCAGGGGAGGCAGGGGCCAGCCTCGCCGCCGCCGCGTTTCTCCACTATCTAGCCCCGCAACGCCCACGGAGCCGCCCATGCGCATCGCCGTCCTCGCCGCCGCCGCCCTGGCGCTCTCCGCCTGCGCCACCGTCGAGAAGCTGGACGCCGCCAACGACGTGCACGCCCTGCTGGTGTCGATCCGCGACAACGACACGGCGACCTTCGACGCCCACGTGGACCGCCGCGCCCTGAAGCGGGAGATCCAGGCCCGCCTGGTCGCCGAGGGCCGGCGCGACCCGCGCTTCTCCGGCATCGCGGCGGCGCTCGCCCCGGGCCTGGCCGAGCTGGCCGGCGAGACCCTGGTCCAGCCGCAGGTCTTCCGCTTGGTGGCCGAGCGCTACGGCTACACGCCGCAGACCAAGATCCCCAATCCGGTGGTGATCTCCCAGGCCCTGAAGCCGCTGCCCGACGGCCGCGTCTGCGCCACGCGCAGCAAGGGCGGGCCCTGCCTGCTCACCTTCACCAAGGTGGAAGGGACCTGGAAGCTCACCGGCTTCGAGGGCGGGCTGTCGGAACTCCGCATTTAACAATTCCGCCGCTAAGCTCCCCCACGGGAGGCGCGATGCTCGACGTGAGGATGGCCGTGGGGCGGGGGCTTGCGACGCGGATCGTCGAGCGCCCCGGCCGCACCCTGCCGCCGGCCGAGGCGTCCGCCCTGATGGCCGACCTGCGGGCCGTCGCCGCCGCCACCCTACCGGCCGGCGAACTGGACTACGGCGTCCTCGGCGGCGATCCCGCCCGGCTGCAGGACACGGTGGTGACCGTCGTCTACGAGCGGCGCACCAGGCGGCCCATCGCCTTCAACGTGTTGACCCTTATGGACGCCGAGCTGCGTGGCCAGCCCCTGGAGGTGCTGCACCTGGGCCTCGTCATGGTCGACCCCACGGTGCGCAGCCGGGGCCTGTCCGCCACCCTCTACGGCCTCACCTGCATGCTGCTCTTCCTCGAGCGCCAGGGGCGCCCCCTGTGGCTCTCCAGCGTGACCCAGGTGCCGGCCGTTGTGGGCATGGTCGCCGAGACCTTCTCCGACGTCTTCCCGGCTGGCGGCGCGCGCCGCTCCTTCGACCACCTGCTGCTCGCCCGCCAGATCATGGCGCGCCACCGGCATGTGTTCGGAGTGGGCGCCGAGGCTGGTTTCGACGAGCAGCGCTTCGTGATCACCGACGCCTACACCGGCGGCTCGGACGCCCTGAAGAAGAGCTTCGAGGCCGCGCCCAAGCATCGCCGCGGCCAGTTCAACGACTTCTGCGCCCGCGAACTCGACTACGGCCGCGGAGACGACGTGCTGCAGATCGGCCGGATCGACATGCAGGCGGCCGCCCGCTACGCCGCCCGGGTGGCGCCGCCCGCCACCGGCCTGGGACTGGCGGCCATGGCCGGCCTGAGCCTCGTCCGCACCGCCGTCCTGCCGGTGGTCCACTGGCTGGCCGACGACCAGCCCTACGGAATCCTGAGGCCCTGGCGCGCCAAATGACCTTCCCGCCCGTCTTCGACTACCGCGAGTTCACCACCCGCAACCTGGGCTTCGTCAGCGAGGCGGAGCAGGCGAAGCTGCGCGCCGCCCAGGTGTTCGTCGCCGGCGTCGGCGGCATGGGCGGGGCGTGCGTGCAGGCCCTGGCGCGGGCCGGCGTCGGCCGGCTGATCATCGCCGACATCGACGCCTTCGAGGTGTCGAACCTGAACCGGCAGGTGTTCGCCGACCTGACGACCGTGGGCCGTGGCAAGGCCGAAGCCACCGCCGAGGCGCTGCGGCGGATCAATCCCGAGATCGAGCTGGAGGTGCTGGGCGGCGACTGGACCGAGCGGCTGCCGGACATCGCGGCCCGCTGCAAGATCATCGTCAACGGCTGCGACGACATCCCCGCCACCCTTCACCTCTACCGGACCGCTCGGGCCGCCGGCGCCACCGTCATCGACGCCTACGCCGCGCCCCTGCCCAGCGTCACCCGCGTCTCGCCGAAGGACCCGCGGCCCGAAGAACGCCTGGGCTATCCCACCCGCCACAAGGGCTGGCGCGAGGTGACCGACGAGGAGGCCCGCGCGGCCTTCATGAGGGAGATCGAATACGTCCTCACCCACTCCTCCTCTCACCGCCACGTGGACGTGCAGATGGCGGCGGAGATGGCGGCTGGGACCCGCAAGCGGATGAGCTTTGCGCCGATGGTGATCACCACCGGCTGCCTGATGGCCTATGAGGCGCTGTCCCTGGCCATGGAGCGCAAGAGCCGCACCGACTGCCGCGGCTGGTTCTTCAATCCCTACGAACTGAAGGTGGAGCGCCCCCTGCCGGCGCCGCTGGCTGCGGCGCGGGCGGCTATGGTCCGCCGCTACATGGCCAAGCTGCTCGCCTGATGGACCCACGCCTCGCCCAGGCCCTGGTGGACGGCTTCGCGGCCCTTGCCCTGCTGGCCTACGCCCTGCGGGTCGGCCCCGGCCGCAGCCCGGTCCGGGCGCGACTGCGCTTCGTCTTCCTGCTGGCGGGGCTGTTCTACGCCGTCCGCGCCCTGTGGTACGCGACGTTGCAACCGCACTACGAGACGGCGAGCCTGATGATCGCGGGCGTGCTGCCGCTGGGCGCCCTGGTCCTGGCGGAGGCCTTGCTGCGCCGCCACGCGCCGAAGCTCCTGAAACTCGCTGTGCTCGTGGGCGCCGGCGTCGCCACTGTCGCCCCGCTGCTGCCGGGCGGCGACTGGCGGGGGCTCGCCCTGATGGCCTATGTGGTGGGCGCCTTCGCGGCCATCTGGCTGCTGGTCCTCACCCGCGATCGGCGCAGTCTGGCCGCCGCCGAGAACGCCACCCTCGACGCCATCTCCGGCGCGCTCCTCGCCGTCGCCCTGCTCGCCGCCACCGACTTCGGCGACCTCGCCCCCGTGGGCCTGAGCGGCCTGGGCGCGCTGGCTCTCGCCTACGCCGCGGCCGGCGCCCGCCCCGCCGGCATGGCCGCCGTGCTCGGCGTCGCCCTCCTCCTGGCCGCGGGCCTCGCCGCCGGCGCGCCCGACCTCCCCCGCCTCGCCATCTGCCTCTCGGCCCTGGGGGCGTTGGCCGTCCTCCTGCGCCTGCAGGCCGGCGGCCGCGAGGACCGCCGCCAGACCCTGCTGCGCACCCTTGCGTCCGCGTCTGACGCAGGCCTCGCCGCCTTCGTCGCCGACGCCGCCCGCCACCCGGCCCTGGCCGACCTCGCCCTCCTCGAGGGCGACGCGCTGGGTGAGTACGACGCCGAGGCCCTGCGCCGCGCCTTCGCCAGATTCCCCGTCGTCGCCGCCGCCCGCCTGCCCGACCTCGACGCTGACGCCCGCGAACAGCTTCTCGACCTCATGACCCGCCACGCGGCCACCCACGCGGCCCTGGTCTCCGCCGCCCCCCTGCGCCTGGCCCTGATCGCCACCGGCGCCACCCGAGCCGGCGACGACGAGGCCGAGCTGCTGGTCTTCCAGCGCCTGGCCGCCCGGGCCGCGCGGAGCGGCCCATGACCCTGACGATCCGCGAGGGCGACTTCGACGCCTTCTTCCGCGCCCCGTTCGAGGCCTACGGCGAGGCCAGCCCCTATGTCACCCCCATGCGGTCGGACCTCGCCCGCTACCTCGACCCGCAGAAGAACCCGCTCCTCACCGGCGGCGGCGCCCTACGCTTCTTCACCGCCCACCGCGACGGCCGGCCTGTCGGCCGGATCACCGCCCACGTCCATCCGGCGTCCAACGTCCGCCACGGCCTGTCCCGGGGTTACTTCGGCTACTTCGACGTGGCCGACGACCTCGAAGCGGCCCGCGCGCTCCTGGACCGCGCGGAAGGCTTCGCCCGCGACCAGGGCTGCGCCGAGCTGGCCGGCGCCTTCAACCTGACGGCCATGCAGCAGATCGGCGTGGTGACCGGCGGCTTCGACCGCGCGCCCTATACCGACATGGTCTGGAACCCGCCGCACACGCCTCGGCTGCTGGAGGCCTGCGGCTTCGCGCCGTTCTTCCCGATGTCCACCTGGGAGTTCGACGTCGCCAGCGCGGACCCGGCGGCCCTGCGGAACGACCGGTCGGGCGAGGTGCTGGCCGGCGGCGACTGGTCCTTCGCCCCGATCCGCCGCCGCGACTTCGCCCGGCGCTTCGAGGAGGCCCGCGCGTGCCTCAACGACGGCTTCATGGACAATCCCATGTTCGTGCCGCTGAGCGCCGAGGAGTTCGCCTTCCAGGCCGGCGAGATGATGTGGATCCTCGATCCCGAGGTCGCCGCCGTCGTCCACCGGCGCGGGGAGCCGGTCGGGGTGATTATCTGCATCCCCGACCTCAACCCGTTCGTGAAGGCCACAGGCGGCCGGATGGGCTGGACGGCGCCGATCCACTTCCTGCGCCATCGGCTGCGCCGCGACCGCGCCGTGATCATCCTCTATTCGGTGAAGCGGGCCCTGCATGGCCAGGGGATCAACGCCGCCATGCTGGAGCGGGTGGTCTGGGCCCTGAAGCAGCGGGGCTACCGCACCTGCGGGATCACCTGGATCGGCGACGTGAACGCCGCCAGCCTTAGGCAGGTGGAGAAGCTAGGGGCCCGCCGGCTGCACCGGCTGCACCTCTACCGGAAGGACGTGGCATGACGCCGGTGCTCTTGCGAGAGCTGGTGGCCGCTGCGCGCTTCTCGCCCAACGTCCACAACGTCCAGCCCACCCGCTGGCGGTTGGAGCCGGATGGCGCGGTCTCGGTCCTTGACGCCGCCGATCGGCGGCTGCCCGCCGGCGACCCGACCGGGCGCGACGCCCTGGCGAGCCACGGAGCGGCGGTGGAGGGCTTCGCCTTGGCGGCGTCGCTGCACGGGCTGGCGGTGGACGTGGACCATCCGCCCGACGCGGTGGCTCGGCTGACGGTCCGCCCGGGCGCCGAACCCGACCCCCTGGCCGCCTTCCTGACCACGCGGCGCACCTGGCGTGGCGGCTTCCGCCCGACCCCGCCGCCGGCGGCGCTCGCCGGCCTTATGCTGGTGACCGACCCGGGACGCATCGCCCACCTCGCCCGGCTGAACGACGCCGCCAGCCTGAGGAGCTTCCGGCGGCGGGATTTCCGCGCGGAGCTGCTGGCCTGGATGCGCCTGTCGCGGCGGCATCCGGACTGGAGCCGCGACGGGCTGAACGCCGAGGCGATGTCGATGTCGCCGCTCGCAGCCGCCGGAGCCGCGGTGGCCCTGCGTCCGGGCGTCTTCGAGGCCCTGGACCGGCTGGGCCTCGGCCCAGCGCTGGCGGGCGAGGCGGCGGTCGTGCGCTCGGCCTGCGCGCTGGGCGTGCTGACGGCGGCGCGGGACGAACCCCCCTTCGCCATGGGCCGGCGCTGGCACCGGGCCTGGCTGGAGATCACCCGGTTGGGCCTCGCGGCCGCGCCAATGACCGTGCTCGGCGACGACCCGCAGGCCGCCGCGGAGGTGGCCCAACTGATCGGCCTCCCCCCGCACGAGCGGGTGGTCACCGTGATGCGGATGGGCGTTCCGGACGGCGAGCCAGCAGCGCCCGCCCGGCTGCCGGTGGACGAGCTGATCGTCTGAGCCTCAGAGGGTCTTCAGGAATTCCAGCAGGTCGCGCTTCTGGGCAGGCGTGAGGCCTGCGAACTCGCGCTCATGCCCCACATTGCCGAAGCCGGGCTTCGCCGTGTCGATCTCGCCGGGCGCAGACCAGGGGCGGTAGCCCTGCGGATAGCTGATCCCCACCCGCTGGAGGTCCAGGGCGTGGCCGCCAACGGTGAACCGCGTGGCGCGCGGCTCCAAGCCAAACAGCTGGGTCAGGGTCGGCACCGAGCCGTTGTGCAGGTAGGGCGCGCTGGACCACAGGCCGGTGAGCGGCGGGGCCGCGTAGCAGGCGGTGTGCGCCGCAGACAGGAGGCCGGAATAGACGGAGGCCTTGATACGGCGAACCAGGTCGGGGGACATGGCGTCGAGCCGGGCGCGGTCCGTGCCCACGTCGCCGCACCAGTTGGGAAAGCCGGTCAGCCGCGGCCGGGGAGCGGCGTCGTAGGTCCCGTGGCAGGCGGCGCACCCTGCATCGTAGACGCGCCGGCCGCGAGCGGCGGCGGCCTCGTCCAAGTCGCCCGGGAACGGTTGAGGGCGGCGGGTGGCGAGGAAGGCCATCACCGCGCGCCCGTCGGGGACCGCGGCGCGGGCGCGCTCGGGCGACTGGCCCATGGTCGGCACAGTGAAGAAGGTGGTGATGGCGGCGAGCTGGTCGCGGTGTCCTGAGGTCAGGTCGACCGGGCGCATCGGCCGGAAGCGGGCGCCCTGCGGCGGCGCGTAGGCCCCGTCGTAGAGCAGGGCGCTTCGCCAGGTGCGGTCGGCGAGCTCCGGGATCGCAGTGTGGCCATGCTCCAGCTCGGGCGAGGCGAGGCCCTTGGTCTGCAGCTTCAGGGCGGCCACACCATTGGTGATCCCCGGGGGGCCGTTGGCGAAGGGCAGTGGGCCACGGCCGGCGGCTTCCAGCTCGGCGATGCGACGGCGAGCCAGCGGCAGGATGACCGCCCGCAGGGTGGCCGCCTCGCGTGCGGTGGTCTGCGGCCAGACCTCGCGCACCGCGGCGAGCAGGGCGGGCTCGTCGCGCATGGCCTGGCGGAGCGCCGCGTACACGTCCTCCGAATAGGCCTGCAGATGGATCGAGGTGTTGGGGGAGCCCAGCCAGGCCTCGTCCGTCTTCGGCAGCCCTTGCGCGTCGTAGCCGACGCCGGCGTGGCAGGCCGCGCAGCCGGTGTTGGCGATCTCGACGGCGAGCGGCGGCACGTGGCGGACGGCGGTCCCGCGCACGAGCCCGAGGGTGTCGCCGGGCGCGGTGGCTTCCAGCCCCACCAGGCGCGTGGGATGCAGGAACCCGTAGCGCTGCAGGATGGCCGGCAGCTGGCCGGCGGAGAGCGGCTCGCCGGGCGGCGTGTGGGCCATCAGCAGGGCCGTGGAGGCCACCTTCCACGGCACGGCGACGCTCTGCATAGCGTCGGTGTTGAGCGCGCCGAAGTCGCCCCAGGCGAACAGCCGGGCTCCGCGGGCGACCTCGTCCTCCCGGCCCGAACTGGCTCCTGCAGGCGCGGCCGCATAGCCGCGCACGAAGTCCCAGGCGCCCTGCCGGTCGACCAACGCCCAGCCGACGGCGGCCAGGAGCACGAGCCCCGCGACGGCGGCGGCGACAGCGGCGAGGCGGCGTCTGTTCAGGGCGGGTCCCTCCGGCGGGCGCGCGACCATCCCGCGAACCGCCCTTGCGCCGCAAGCGGGCCGGCCCTAGTTACCCCCGCTTCCCTGAGGCGGCGCGTCCGATCCGCGTCCCAGGCGCGCAAAGGCAAGACTGAAGACGATGTCCCGACAATCCCATCACAACCGCGGGGGCGGCCAGGGGCCGACCCAGCGCCAGCTGCGCGCGGGCGAGCTCGTCCGCCACGCCCTGGTCGAGATCCTCCGCGAGGAGGACATCACCGACGCCGCCCTGGAAGGCGTGTCGGTGACGGTCACCGAGGTGCGCATGAGCCCGGACCTGCGGCACGCCACCTGCTTCGTGGAGCCGCTGGGCGGCGGCCACGCCGAAGACGTGGTCGCCGGCCTGAACCGCCATGCCAAGTTCCTGCGCGGCCGGCTGGGCCGCCATATCGAGCTGAAGTTCACGCCCGACCTGCGCTTCCTGCACGACGAAAGCTTCAACGAGGCGGCCCGGATGAACCGGCTGTTCGAGGATCCGCGGGTGGCGCAGGACCTGCGGCCGCAGCCGCCGTCCGACGGCTGGAAGGACGAGGACTGATGGGCCGCCGCCGCAAGGGTGACGCCGTCTCGGGCTGGATCTGCCTGGACAAGCCCTACGACCTGACGTCGACCCATGCGGTGAGCCGCATCCGCCGGATCTTCAACGCCCAAAAGGCGGGCCACGCGGGCACGCTTGACCCGCTCGCCACCGGGATCCTGCCGATCGCGCTCGGCGAGGCGACCAAGACGGTTCCTTTCCTCGTGGACGCCGACAAGGCCTACCGCTTCACCATCGCCTGGGGGCGGACGACCGCCACCTACGACCGGGAGGGCGAGACCTTGGAGAGCTCGGACGTGCGCCCGACGCTGGCCCAGGTGGAGGCGGTGCTGACCCGCTTCGTGGGTGAGATCGAGCAGGTCCCGCCCGCCTATTCGGCCGTGAAAGTGGACGGGGAGCGCGCCTACGACCTCGCCCGCGCCGGCGAGATCGTGGAGCTGAAGGCCCGCCCGGTGACGGTCCACGACCTGCGCGTCGTGGACGCCGCCGATCCCGATCACGTGACGCTGGAGATGGAATGCGGCAAGGGCACCTATGTCCGGGCCATCGTCCGGGACCTCGCCGAAGCGCTCGGCGCCTGCGGCCATGTAAGCGAGCTTCGCCGGACGCGCGTGGGCTCGTTTACCGAACAATCTTCGGTGGCGCTGGAATTGCTTGAGGATTTGGGGCATAAGGCCCGCCAGCTGGAGGCCTTGCTTCCGGTCGAGACCGCACTGGACGACATCCCGGTGCTGGCCGTGACCGATGAAGACGCCTTCCGGCTTAAGCAGGGACGACCGATCGTTCTCGTTCCCCGACAGGTGGAAGCTGTGAAGGCCAGGCTCAAGCCGGGCTCGCGCACCGTTTCCGCCATGTCGGGCGATGCGATCGTGGCGCTCTGCGAGATGCGCGCGGGCCGGCTCGAACCCTCGCGGGTCTTCCATCTTGAAAAGAGCGGAGACTGACCGATGTCGATTACGGCCGAACGTAAGGCAGAAGTGATCAAGACCCACGCCCGCGCTGAAGCGGACACGGGCAGCGCTGAAGTCCAGGTGGCGATCATGTCCGAGCGGATCGCGAACCTGACCGAACACTTCAAGACCCACAAAAAGGACAACCACTCGCGCCGCGGGCTTCTGAAGCTCGTGTCCGCGCGCCGGTCGCTCCTGGACCACCTGAAGAAGTCCGATCCTGCTCGCTATCAGAAGCTGATCGAGACCCTGGGCCTGCGCCGCTAGGCTCACGCCAAGTTGCCCCGCCGCCCGGTTGCGAAAGCCGGGCGCGCGGGTCTTAAACCTTTAAGCCGCTCCTCCGTAACAGGCCGGGGGACGCATGCGGCGCCCGGAGCGCCAAGCGCTCCACCGCTACGCCGAGGGTTCGACAGAAATCCTCACCCCGCCTGTTCGAATGGAGAGGATTTCGGAAAGCCGAGCCCCTGTCCGCCCCCGCCTGGGAATACGCCCGCGGGATGAGAAAGAAGCGAAAATGTTCGACATCAAGAGAAAGACGATCGAGTGGGGCGGCAAGACGCTCACGCTCGAGACCGGCCGCATGGCCCGTCAGGCCGACGGCGCGGTGCTGGTCACCTACGGCGAGACCATGGTGCTGGCCACCGCGGTGTTCGCCAAGAGCCCGAAGCCGGGCCAGGACTTCTTCCCGCTGACGGTGAACTATCAGGAGAAGTTCTACGCCGCGGGCAAGATCCCGGGCAGCTTCCCCCGTCGCGAGGGCGCGCCCTCGCAGAAGGAAACCCTCACCAGCCGCCTGATCGACCGTCCGATCCGCCCGCTGTTCGTGAAGGGCTTCAAGAACGAGGTCCAGGTGGTCACCACCGTGCTGGCCCATGACCTCGAGAACGATCCCGACATCGTCGCCATGGTCGGCGCCTCCGCCGCCCTGGTGATCTCCGGCGCCCCGTTCATGGGCCCGATCGGCGCCGCCCGCGTGGGCTTCGTCAACGGCGAGTACGTGCTGAACCCGACTCTCGACGAGATGAAGGAAAGCAAGATGGACCTCGTCGTGGCGGGCACGCACGACGCGGTGATGATGGTGGAGTCCGAGATCCAGGAGCTCTCCGAAGAGCAGGTCCTGGGCGGCGTCACCTTCGCCCACAAGGGCATGCAGCCGGTGATCGACGCGATCATCGAGCTCGCCGAGCACGCGGCCAAGGAGCCTTTCGAATTCGCGGCGGACGACACCGACGCCATCAAGGAGAAGGTGAAGGCGGTCATCGGCGGCGACCTGCGGGCCGCCTACGAGCTGACCAAGAAGTCCGAACGCCACGCGGCTCTGAGCGCGGCCAAGGACAAGGCCATGAGCCAGTTCGCCAAGTCGGACGCCAACCCGGACGGCTATGACGCCAACAAGCTGGGCGGCGTGTTCAAGGAGCTCGAGGCTGACATCGTCCGCCGCGCGATCCTGGAGACCGGCAAGCGCATCGACGGCCGTTCGGTGGACCAGGTCCGCCCGATCGTCTCGGAAGTGGGCGTGCTGCCCCGGGCCCACGGCTCGGCGCTGTTCACCCGCGGCGAGACCCAGGCCCTGGTGGTCGCCACGCTCGGCACCGGCGACGACGAGCAGCTGATCGACGCCCTCGAAGGCAAGTACTTCGAGAAGTTCATGCTGCACTACAACTTCCCGCCCTTCTCGGTCGGCGAAACCGGCCGCATGGGCGCGCCGGGCCGTCGTGAAGTCGGCCACGGCAAGCTGGCGTGGCGGGCGATCCGCCCGATGCTGCCGAGCGCGGAAGAGTTCCCCTACACGATCCGCCTGGTGTCGGAGATCTTCGAGTCCAACGGCTCGTCGTCGATGGCCTCGGTCTGCGGCTCGTCGCTGGCGCTGATGGACGCGGGCGTGCCCCTGAAGAAGCCGGTCTCCGGGATCGCCATGGGCCTGATCCTGGAGTCTGACGGCTTCGCCGTGCTTTCCGACATCCTGGGCGACGAGGACCACCTCGGCGACATGGACTTCAAGGTGGCGGGCACCGCCGACGGCATCACGTCCCTGCAGATGGACATCAAGATCGCCGGCATCACCGAAGAGATCATGCGCAAGGCCCTCGAACAGGCGAAGGGCGGCCGTGACCACATCCTGGCCGAGATGAACAAGGCCATGGAGGCTCCGCGCCAGGAGCTGGGCGAGTTCGCGCCGAAGATCGAGACCATCAAAATCCCGGTCGACAAGATCCGGGAAGTGATCGGCTCGGGCGGCAAGGTGATCCGCGAGATCGTCGAGAAGACCGGCGCCAAGATCGACATCGGCGAGGATGGCACGATCAAGATCGCGGCGGCGGAAGCGGCCAAGATCGAGGCGGCCAAGGACTGGATCAAGTCGATCGCGTCCGAGCCGGAAGTCGGCCAGATCTACAACGGCAAGGTCGTGAAGATCGTCGACTTCGGCGCCTTCGTGAACTTCTTCGGCGCCAAGGACGGCCTTGTTCACGTGAGCCAGATCTCCAGCGAGCGCGTGAACAAGGTCTCGGACGTGCTGCAGGAAGGCCAGACCGTGAAGGTCAAGCTCCTGGGCTTCGACGACCGCGGCAAGACCCGTCTCTCCATGAAGGTTGTCGACCAGGAGACCGGCGAGGACCTGTCGAAGAACGAAAAGGCCGAGGAAGCCGCCGACGCCTAGGCGCGGCGGCCGAGAGGCTGACAAGAAGGGGGCGGCCGGAGCGATCCGGCCGCCCTTTTTCGTGGGCGCGCAGGCTGCGCCCGCCGTCACCAGAGCGTGGCGCGCGCCCGCTCAGGCCACGCCTTGTCGTAGGCCTCGCCGCCCACCCGGGCTCCGGACATCCCCGCCAGGATCGCCCCCGGTGTCGGGAGGCTTGCAGGGTCGACGTGGCGCGCCGGATCCCAAAGGTGGGACCGGACGATGGCCCTAGCGCACTGGAAGTAGACCGCCTGCGTCTCGAGCACGATGGCGCAGCGGGGCGGCTTGCCCTCCACGGCCAGGCTGTCGAGCAGGCCGGGTTCGATCGACAGGCGCGCGGTCCCGTTCACCCGCAGACAGGTGCCCGAACCGGGCACGAGGAAGAGGAACGCCGTGCGCGGGTCGCGGACGATGTTCCGCAGGCTGTCGCAGCGGTTGTTGCCCCGGCGATCGGGCATGACCAGCTGCCGGGGCGTCTGGATGCGCACGAACCCGGGCTGGTCGCCCCGCGGTGAGCAGTCCAGCCCCTCCGGACCGCAGGTCGCCAGCGCCACGAAGGGCGAGGCCTCCACGAAGGGCCGGTACAGCTCCGTGACATGGTCGGCGACCTTCACGGTCGAGGCCTCATTGGTCGGGCCGTACAGCGCCTCGAGTTCGGCGATCGTTTCGATGAAGGACATGGCGGCTCGCTCTGTGAGTTCCGGCGCAGGGTGGCCCAAGCTGCGCCGACAGGAAATCGAGGAGTATTCCCGCAGTAGGTGAGCTAATCTCACAGGCATGTCCGGCTCCGATACACCTCCGCTCTCGAGCCTGCGCGCTTTCGAGGCGGTCGTGCGGCTCGGGTCGGTCACGCGGGCCGCGCAGGAGCTGGGGCGCACCCACGGCGCCGTGAGCAAGCAGCTCAGAAGCCTGCGGGCGCACCTCGGCGCCAGCCTGTTCGAAAGGGCCGGAGCCGGCCTCGCGCCGACGCCCGCCGCCCTGCGCCTCGCCGCGGCGCTCGGGGACGGGTTCGCCCGGATCTATGCCAGCTACCGGGAGGCGGCCCAGGAGGTCCACGCGCCGCGCCTGCACATCGCCTGCAGCGTCACCTTCGCCACCCGGTGGCTGGCGCCGAACCTCGCCGACTTCTCCCGCGAACACCCGCAGGTCCGCGTGCGCCTCTCCATGACCAGCGCCGACCGCCTGCGCCTGGAGGGGGCGGATCTGGTGATCAGCTGGGACTGGCGCTCTTTCGGCCCCGCCGACCAGGCGCGGGCCGAACGTATCGCCGAGGTTGCCTTCGGGCCGGTCTGCCGGCCGGAGCACCCGATCGACGCGGCCGGCGACGTGCTGACCACTCCGGTGCTGATCACCCACGAGGTCACCCGGCGGGCGTGGGACGTCTGGCAGGCGGCGTCGGGGGTGGCGCTGGCGGCCCGGGAGACGATCGCCTTCCCTCACACCCACCTCGGCATCGAGGCCGCCCTGTCGGGGATGGGCGTGGTCCTGGTGGAGAAGCGGCTCGTGGCGCGGGAGCTCGCCGAAGGCCGGCTGATCGCCCCTTACGGGTTCACACCCTTTCCCGACGGCCTGGCGGCGATCGTGGCCGACGCCGCGCCGCGCGGGCCGGTCGACGCCTTCCTGGCCTGGAGCCGGCGCGCCCTGGCGGCGACGGCGTAGCCGGCCTGCAGCTGCCCTGCGTGTGGTCGCGGTGTGATTGACGGCGAGGCGGCGGGGCCAGCATCATCGGGGATGGTCCGCTTCGTCGCGCCGTACGCCGTGGTTCTTGCGCTGGGCGCCTTCGCTCTCCAGTGGCTCGACTATCAGCGGCTTAGCCGGTCCATGGCGCTCGAGTTCTATGTGGCGCTGGTGGCGGCCGGATTCGCCGCCGGCGGGGTGTGGCTGGGCTGGCGCGTGGCGGCGCGGAGCCGCGGGCCGGGGTTCGCGCGCAACGAGGCGGCGCTGCGCGCGCTGCGCCTCACCCTGCAGGAAGTGCGGGTGCTGGAGAAGCTCGCCGCCGGCCAGTCCAACAAGGAGATCGGCCGCAGCCTCGGGCTGTCGCCGAACACGGTGAAGACCCACCTGGCCAACCTGTTCGCCAAGCTGCAGGTGAGCCGGCGCACGGAGGCCATCAGCCGCGCCCGCGACCTGGAGCTGATCCCGTGAGCTCCCCGCCCGAACGGCTGAGCGGGTCGAATTCACCCGTTCGGGTGATAGGCGCTGCGCCCTGACCCAGCGAGGCTAACCCCCTCGATCACCTATAGGAGGGCGCGGCATGGTCCGCATCGTCATCATCCACGGGCTCATCGCCGGCCTGATCATCGTCTCCGGCATCATCGCCACCGTCGTCGTGGGCGGCGACGAACCTCACGGCGACGTCTGGCTGGGCTACCTGATCATGCTGCTGGGCCTCTCGGCGGTGCTCCTAGGGGTGAAACAGTACCGCGACCAGCTGGGCGGCGGCGTGATCCGGTTCCTGCCGGCCTTGGGCGTCGGCCTGGCTATCGCCGCTGTCGCCTCCCTGGCCTATGTGGCGGTCTGGGAGGCTTACCTGGCGCTGACCGACTACGCGTTCATGGACCAGTACGTGGCGGCCACCCTGGAGGCGCGCCGCGCTGAAGGCGTCTCGGGCGAAGCCTACCGCAGGCTGGAGGCGGAGCTGCGGGAGATGGCCCGGCAGTACCAGTCGCCCTTGTTCCGGCTGCCGATGACCTTCGCCGAGATCTTCCCGGTCGGGCTGGTGGTCGCCGTCGTCAGCGCCGGGCTGCTGCGCAACAGCCGCTTCCTGCCGGCTCGGAGCCGGGCATGAGCGCGGCCTTCCAGGAGACCTACGCGAAGCTGCGCGAGCTGATGCTGCGGCACGCCAATGGGCTGGTGGTGGCGAAGGACGAGCCCGGCGACCTGGTCGTGCGGACGCTGGACATCGACCCGCGCACCGGCGAGCGGGGCTGGTTCGGGACTGTGAGCCTCAAGCGCAGCTATGTGGCCTATCACCTGATGCCGCTCTACGGCCGTCCGGAGATGCTGGACGGGCTTTCCGCGGGCCTATCCCGGCGCCGCCAGGGCAAGACCTGCTTCAACTTCACCCGTTCCGATGAGGCGCTGTTCGACGAGCTCTCGACCCTCACAGCGCGAGCGCGGGAGTTGCAAGGGTTAGGCTGATCCTGCGCACGGCCCCGCGACCCTCGAGAGAGGGGTCATAGGTCGAGGTGGAGGAACTGGTTGAAGTCGGAGGCGACGTACTCGCCGAACGGGCCGCCGTCGCTGAAGCCGCGCTTGCGGTAAAGGGCCAACGCGGGACCCAAGGCGGGGCCGCGGCCGGTCTCGAGGCTCAGCCGGGCGAGGCCCCGCGCCCGGGCCTCGTCTATGATCCGCTCCAGGATAGCGGCGGCCACACCCTTGCGCAGGTGGTCGGGGTGGGTGCGCATGGACTTCACCTCCCCCCTCCCGTCGCTGAGCGCCTTCAGGGCGCCGAGACCGGCGACCTCCGCATCCACCCAGGCGGTCCAGACGGTGACCTCCGGCCGCTGCAGGCCCGATAGATCGAGGGCGAAGACATGGCCCGCCGGCGAGTTGGCGTGCATGCCCGCCAGGTGCAGCGCCAGGAGCGCGCGCACGGGCGGGGCGCTGAGGTCGTCCTCGCGGATCTGCAGCATGAGCTTCCCCCTCTCTACGGGCGCCGTCATGCCGCCGCGCGTCACCGGCGGCAACGACCGAGCCATGCCCGCGCCGCCTCACGCCGATGACCGCCCAAGTTCGCGGCGCCCGTTTTCGGCGGCGCCTCGGAATGGATCGCGGACCCTCCGTCGTTTCCCCGACATGACCTACACGCTCGTGATCACCGGCCCGGACGGTCGGCAGCAGACGACGCTGACCGATTACCGCGACGACGACACCACCATCGCCGACGTGCGCCACCTGCTGTCGGCCCATCAGCCGAGCATCGCCATTGCGCGGGGCCACGGAGACCAGCTGCAGTTCCTCGGCGCCTGGGCCTGGCGCAGCGGGACGTGCGTGTGGACGCCCGACCAGGCCGGGGAGCCGCCTGCGGCGGCCGACGTCAGCCCCTGACGGTGGTGAAGCCCTGGTCCGACAGGGTGACGCCATCCACCAGCACACCTGTCGCGCCGGCGTTGCGGCGCGCGGCGGCGCCCAGAGTGCGGAGCGCGGCGGGATCGGCCTTGGACTGCTGGAGCGCCGCGTCCAGGAACATCGCCTGGACCAGCAGGCCTTCGGCGAAGGCCTGCTTCGCCGCGTCGTCCGCCGTGGCCAGGCCCGGCGTCGCGAGCAGGGCGCGCTCCACCTGCGCCTTGACGGCCTGGGCGGGCTTGGCGCCCGGGTCCTCCGTCCGCCCGTTGGCGGTCTGCCAGAGCGTGATCCACCAGATCGCATAGGCGTCCGCCACATTGTCGGCCCGCAGCCCGTATCGCCCGAGCTCGGCGTCGATCCGCGCCATCAGGTCCGGCCTGGCGAGGAGCGCCTCCGCCTGCTTCAGCGACGCCGCATCCTGCCCACGGCGTTCCGCCAGGAAGCGGGCGAAATTCGCCCGGCGGCGCTCGGGCGAGGGTGCGAAGCGCAGGTTCGCCGGACTGGCGGCAGGGCTGGGCGCCACGGGCCGGGCGGACGCGGCCGGCCTCTCGGTGCTTTCGCGCAGCGCTGTGCCCAGGATGTCCGTCTGCGTGTAGGAGGGGACGAGCACGCTCCAGCCCCACACGTCCTGCGCCCGGGCGCTTCCAGACGCGGCCGCCAGGAGGGTGAGGCTCAGGGCCAGGATGCGTTTCAAAGCGCGCTCCTCAGGAAGGATCGCCGCCCGCAGCCGCCCCTGCCGATCTTCAGACCACAGCGCCTCGCGCCCCGTCAACGGCGTCGGGCCACCCAAAGGAAAAGGCCCGCCTCGCAGCGGGCCTTCCGAGCCTCGGCTCTCCTGGAGACCGCCTAGCCGCGCAGCTTGCGCAGCAGGACATCCAGGTCGCGCGCGATGGCGGCGTCCTCGCCCTTCAGGGCCTCGATGCGCCGCACCGCGTGCAGCACGGTGGTGTGGTCGCGGCCGCCGAAGCGCCGGCCGATGTCGGGCAGCGACCGGGTGGTGATCTGCTTGGCCAGCCACATGGCGACCTGGCGCGGGCGCGCCACGGCGCGGGCCCGCCGCTCACTGATCAGGTCGGCCTGCTTCAGATTGTAGTGCTCGGCGACGGTCTTCTGGATCATGTCCACCGTGACCTTGCGCTCGTTGCAGGACAGGTGCGGGCGCAGGATCGACTGGGCCTCGTCCAGGGTCAGGCGCGCAACGTCCGCCCCCACCCGCGCGACCAGGGTGTTCAGGGCGCCTTCCAGCTCGCGCACGCTGTCGGTGAAGCGGTCCGCCAGGAACTGCAGCACCTCGGGTCGGGCGGAGGGCACGAACCGGCCCTGGGCCGCCAGGGTGGCGAGCTTGCGCTCGAGGATCCCCATGCGCAGAGCGCGGTCCGCCGGCTCGATGCCGCAGACCAGCCCGGCCTGCAGGTGCGAGCGAAGCCGCGGCTCCATCTCGCTGAGCTCGTTGGGCGAGCGGTCCGCCGTCATCACCACCCGGCGCCCGTCCTCCACCAGCGCGATCAGGGTGTGGAACAGCTCTTCCTGCGTCGTCGGCTTGCCGGCCACGAAGTGGACGTCGTCGATCAGCAGCAGGTCGGCGTTGCGCAGCTCGTCCTTGAACGCCTGCGTCTGGCGGTCCTGCAGCGCCTTGACGAAGGTCGTCGTGAACCGCTCGGCCGTCAGATAGACCACGCGCTTGCTCGGGTCGCTGCGCATGGCTTCCCAGGCGAGCGCGTTCAGCAGGTGGGTCTTCCCGAACCCATAGGGACCATGGAAGACCACAGGATTGAAGTGGCCGTCGGCCCAGGACGCCACGCGGCGAGCCACGGCGAAGGCGAATTCGTTGGCCGGGCCCGGCACGAAGTTCTCGAACGAGAAGCGCTCCTGAAGGCCCTGCAGCCGGCCCTGCCGGGCCGCGACGGGGGGCACCTCGGCCTCCACCTCGAACACGTCAGGCGCGACGGGGGCGTTCGCCGCCACCGGAGGGGCCGCTGGCGGGGGAGCGACGGCGCCGGCGGACTCCACCTCCATGCGCGACTTGAGGTCGAGGCGGCGGCCCAGCGGATCGTTCTGCGCCCACAGCTCGCCGATGCGGCGCCAAGCATGACGGCGGATCCAATCCCGCGCCACGCCCGTGGCGGCGACGAGATAGACCTCGTCCCCGGTCTCGCGGAGGGCGGCTTGGCCCAGCCACGAACCAAAGGTCGCTTCACCGAGTTCGCGCTTGAGAACCTGGCAGGTCTTCAACCAGACGGCACCGACCGGCGCTTCAGCCATAGCTCCCGCAGCCCCCCCGCTCATCATCCTCATTTACCCCGCCCTCTCGGCCCAGGCCCCACGCCTTGGCCGGCCCATTTCTTCAACACGCACAAGGTCTTACCCGGCGAACACATGTGCCCCGCCGGCGTCTCGTTGAAACCGAGATCAAGTGGAAGACGCCTGTAAGGAGATTGAGATTAGTCGGGGGCACCGGGGGGTCAACGCCGATTCTTCGCCCCCGAAAGCGATATTTTCGTTGACTCCCGGGGACCCGCTGAAGGGCCTAGGGAAACCCGTTTTTGACGGCCAAGCCGTGCGCAAATCTGCCGCAGGAGTCGCATACCCGACGAATAATTGGGCATGAAAAAGCAGCGCCCGAAACGAGCGCTGCTGGTCATATCCCGATCGGAAAGATGGGTCTGCTAAGGGCCTCTCGGCCCTCAGCGAAAGCGTCAGGCCGAGGCCGACAGCTTCTTCAGCTGGGCGGCCAGGCGCGAGACCTTCCGCGAGCCGGTGTTCTTGTGGACCACGCCCTTGGTGACGGCGCGCATCAGCTCGGACTGCGCCTGGACGAAGGCGTCCTTGGCGGCGGTCGCATCGCCCGAGGTCACGGCCTCTTCGAACTTGCGCAGGTAGGTGCGCACGCGCGAGCGGCGAGCCTTGTTGACTTCGGTGCGGCGGGCGATCTTGCGGACCGCCTTCTTGGCGCCGGGCGTGTTGGCCATTCTGAATGCTCTTCAATACGGATCGCACCCGGCCGGCAGCCGGGCGGGCAAATTGGAGGCGCGGATATACGCAAGCGGGCCTCCGCGGTCAATGCCGACGCGGAGGAATCTAGCCTCCGTCGAGGAAGGCGCGCCACGCGGGATGGGCGGCGACGAGGTCCGCCATCCGCTGGTAGCCGCCGGCGCCCGGGTGGGCGCCGTCCAGCATTTCCGCCTCGCGGTTCCACAGGCCGTCGGCGAACAGCGGCCGGAAGACGTCAATGAAGGGCGCCTGGATCCGGCCGCCGAGGGTCTTGAGGTGCTCGTTGAGCGTCTCTAGCCGGGCCGCCACTCCCGGGTCCGGCATGGGCGGCGGGCCCACCATCAGGATGGGCGCCAGCTGGCGAGCCTCGGTGAGCGCCTGCCGCGCCGCCAGCAGGGTCTCGGCGGTGGGGACCCGCGGGGCGCCGCCCTCCAGCTGGCAGTCGTTCGCCCCGAACGAGAACAGGATCCCGCTCTCGCCCGCCCGCAACCGTGGCGCGGCTTCCGCCCGCCAGCGCCGGGCCACCTCCACGCTCGTCTCGCCGCGGATTCCGAGGTTGTAGAGCGTCACCTCAGGCCGCGCCCGCACCGCGCGGCCGATCCAGCCCAGGTGGTCCGGATCCCCCTGGCCGAGGACGAAGCTGTCGCCGAACGCCAGCAGCCGCATGCGCTCAGCGCCCCGTGAAGTTCGGCTTCCGCTTCTCGACGAAGGCGGCCATGCCCTCCTTCTGGTCCTCGAAGGCGAACAGGGAGTGGAACAGCCGACGCTCGAGGGCCACGCCGGCCGTGAGCGTCGTTTCGTAGGCGGCGTCGACCAGTTCCTTCGCCATGGCCACCGCCAGCGGCGACTGCGACGCGATCTTGGCCGCGGCGGCCATGGCCTCCTCCACCAGCTTGTCGGCAGGGACCACCCGGCTGACCAGGCCGGCGCGTTCGGCCTCGGCGGCGTCCATCATGCGGGCCGTCAGGATCATGTCCATGGCCTTGGACTTGCCCACGAAGCGGGTCAGGCGCTGGGTGCCGCCGATGCCGGGCACGACGCCCAGGTTGATCTCCGGCTGACCGAACTTGGCCGTATCGGCGGCGATGATGAAGTCGCAGAGCATGGCGAGCTCGCAGCCGCCGCCCAGGGCGTAGCCGGCCACTGCGGCGACGATCGGCTTCCGGAACGTCTCGATCCGGCGCGTGGCGGCCGCGAAGAAGTTCTGGCTGAACATCTCCGCATAGGACTTGTCGCTCATCTCCTTGATGTCCGCGCCGGCCGCGAAGGCGCGCTCTGAGCCGGTGATCACCACGCAGCGGACAGCCTCGTCCGCCTCCGCGGCGTCGAGCGCGCGGGCCAGCTCGCCCAGCAGGACGGAGTTCAGCGCGTTCAGCGCCTCAGGCCGGTTCAGGCGGACGAGGCTCACGCCGTCCTTGGTCTCGACGATCAGGGTCTCGTAGCTCATCGCAGGTCTCCTCCGGTCCGGCTCCGCGCTTAAGGCCCCTTCACCGAATAGCCAAGCGCCCGCAGCCGCGCCGGCAGGCCCTCGGGACCAACCAGATGTCCGATCCCGACAACCACCACGGTGCGGCCTCGCCCCTTCAGGCGCTGGTCGAGGGCCGCGGCCCAGCGTGTGTTGCGCTCGACGACCAGGCGACGGAACAGGGTGGGAGCGGCGGCCTCGAGGGGGTCCAGCGCCAGCCGGTCGATGGCGGCCAAGTCGCCGGCGATCCAGGCTTGGACCAGCAGGGCGAACTCGTCGGGCGCCCCTTCCATGTCGCGCACCGTCTGGTTCAACGAGGCGACCTGCTCCGCCCGGGGAGCCTGGGCGAAGAAGCCGATCTGCTCGGCGGCCGTCTCGAAGGCGCGCCGCGCCGCCCGGCGCGGGGCGGCGGCCGAGAGGGTTTCCTCCACGCCGTGATCATCCGACGCGCCGGCGCGCCGGTAGACGGCGCCTGCCAGCGCCTGCTCGGCCAGCCACGGCTGAAAGGCCTCGAGCATGGCGGGGTCGACGCCGTAGTCGATCGCCACCTTCGCCATGCGCCGGGCGTCGTCGGGCGCCAGCAGCTTCGAAAGGCTCTGGCCTTGCGGCAGCAGGCCCGAACGCAGCGCGAGACGCGAACTCTCGTCCGCCACGGCGGGATCAACCGGCAGCTCGAACCAGACATCTTGGGCCCGCTTCACCGCGCGCATCAACGCCTTGGACCGCCAGTCCACGCCGGGCGGCAGGACGTGAATCGACCCGAACAGCACCATCTCGGAGTCGCCGTCTCGAACCACCCAGACCGGCGGCTTCGCCTCCACGCAGCCCGCCGCGACGCTCGTGGCGACGGCGAGCGCGAACCCGGCGAGCCGCCTCACCGCTGGCAGACCGGGCAGTAAAAGGTGGAGCGGCCGGCCTGAACCTGACGTTGAACCACGCCGGCGCAGCCTTCGTTGGGACAGGGGCGGCCCTCCCGGTCGTAAACCCGGAAGCGGTGCTGGAAGTAGCCGAGCGCGCCGTCGGTGCTGGCGAAGTCCTTCAGCGAGGATCCGCCCGCCTCGATGGCTTCGGCGAGCACCGCCTTCACCGCCGCCACCAGGGTCTCCAGCCGCGGCCGCGAGACGCGTCCGGCGGGCTTGAACGGCGAAATCCGGGAGCGGTGCAGCGCCTCGCAGACGTAGATGTTGCCCAGGCCGGCCACGATCCGCTGGTCGAGCAGCAGGGTCTTTGGCCCCTGCTTGCGCCCGGCGAAGGCGGCCTTCAGGTGGGCGGCGTCGAAGGCGTCCGACAGGGGCTCCGGGCCGAGCCCCGCAAACCAGGGATGGACGTCCAGCAGGGCGGTGTTGACCAGGCCCATGTAGCCGAAGCGTCGGGGATCGTAATAGGTGACGCGGTCTCCGCCCTCCGTCTCGAAGACGATGTGGGCGTGCTTGGGATCCGGGTCGACCGCGTAGTGGAACTCGCCGGGCCGCACCGCGCCCTCTGGCCGCGCGATCTCGAAGCGGCCGCTCATGCCCAGGTGCATAACCAGGGTGTCCTCGCGGTCGAGCGTGGCCATCAGGTACTTGGCCCGCCGGCGCAGGCTCACGATGGTCGCGCCGGTGAGCTGCTGGACGAAGTTCTCAGGGAGGGGGAAGCGCAGGTCGGGGCGTCGGGCCTCCACACGGGCGAGACGCTGGCCCTCGAGCACCGGCGCCAGCCCGCCGCGCACCGTCTCGACCTCGGGAAGTTCAGGCATGGCGCAGGCTTGGCACGGGCGGGATGGCGCGCCAAGGGCTTGGACGCTAAGAGGCAGGCCATGACCGGACCCTCCGCCACCTTCGGCTTCAAGGACGTCGACCCCAGCGCCAAGCCGGGCCTCGTCCGGGGCGTGTTCGACCGCGTGGCTCGCCGCTACGACCTGATGAACGACCTGATGAGCGGCGGCGTCCACCGGCTGTGGAAGGACGCGACCGCCGCCCGGCTCAATCCGCAGCCGGGCGAGGTCATCGTCGACTGCGCGGGCGGCACCGGCGACATGGCGCGGCGCTTCGCCCGCATGGCCCGGCGGGCCCAGGAGCGGCGCGGAGGCGCGGACGCGAAGGTCTTCGTCATCGACTACAACGCCGAGATGATCGCCGCGGGGCGCGAACGCGGTTTCGAGCCGGAGATCGCCTGGGCCGTGGGCGACGCCCAGCGGCTGCCGCTGCCGGACCGCTCAGCCGACGCCTATGTGATCTCCTTTGGCATCCGCAACGTGACCGACGTCTCGCAGGCGCTTCGCGAGGCGCGGCGGGTGCTGAAGCCCGGCGGGCGCTTCCTCTGCCTCGAGTTCTCACGGCCGGTGACCGAGGCCCTGCGGAAGGCCTACGACGCCTACTCCTTCAAGGTGATCCCCGGGATCGGCGAACTGGTGGCCAAGGATCGCGCCTCCTACCAGTACCTGGTGGAGAGCATCCGGCGCTTCCCCGACCAGAAGCGCTTCGCGGCCATGATCGGCGACGCCGGCTTCAGCCGCGTGGAGTACACCAACTTCACCGGCGGGGTGGCGGCCCTGCACACGGGCCGGGCGATCTAGCCGATGAGCGGACCCGCGGCCTTCGGGCGGCTGATCGGTGCGGCCTGGATGCTGGTGCGCAACGACGCCCTGCTGCCGCGCGAACTCGACCTGCTGTACGGCGGCAGCGTCCGCACCCTGTCGAGGGTGCTGCGGCTGTTCGCCGGCCGCGCGGCGCGGCAGGGCCGACCGGGCGAGCGGCTGGCGCGCTCGCTGGAGCGGCTGGGGCCCGTCGCGATCAAGCTGGGCCAGCTGCTCTCCACCCGCGCCGACATCTTTGGCCGGGAGTTCGCCGAGGACCTCTCGCGCCTCAAGGACCGGCTGCCGCCCTTCCCCACCGACCTCGCCCGGGCCGAAGTGGAGTATGCGCTCGGCCGGCCGATCGAGACCCTGTTCGCCAGCTTCGGGCACGCCGTGGCCGCCGCCTCGCTGGCCCAGGCCCACGAGGCGGTTCTGCTGGACGGCCGGCGCGTCGCGGTGAAGGTGCTGCGGCCCGGCATCGCCCGGCGGATCTACGAGGACGCCGAGGTGCTGGCGCTGGCGGCGCGGCTGGTGGACCGGTGGGTCCCGCCCGCGCGGCGCCTCGAGCCGCGGGGCTTCGCCGCGACGGTGATCCGGGCCACCGAGCTGGAGCTGGACCTGCGGCTGGAGGCCGCCGGCGCGGACGAGCTGGGCGAGGTGATGGCCAAGGATGGCTACATGCGCGCCCCGGCGGTGATCTGGGAGGGCGTGGGCAAGCGGGTTCTGACCCTGGAGTGGGCCCCGGGCTGGCCGCTGTCGGAGGCGGGCGCCCTGACCCAGCCGGACCTCGACCGCAAGCTCCTGGCCGACAACCTGATCCGGGCGTTCCTCGCCCAGGCCCTGGACCACGGGGTGTTCCACGCCGACCTCCACGAGGGCAATCTGTTCGCCGCCGCCCCCGGCCAGCTGACCGCGGTGGACTACGGGATCATCGGCCGGCTTGGGGCCCCGGAGCGGCGCTACCTGGCGCAGATCCTGTGGGGCTTCCTCCAGCGCGACTACGACCAGGTGGCCCGGGTGCACTTCGACGCCGGCTATGTGCCCGCCCACCACAGCGTCGCGGCCTTCGCCCAGGCGCTGCGGGCGGTGGGCGAGCCGATCTTCGGGCGGGCGGCGGCCGACGTGCCCATGAGCCGGGTGCTGACCCAGCTCTTCGAGATCACCGCCCTCTTCGAGATGCGGCTGCGGCCCGAGCTGGTCCTGCTGCAGAAGACCATGATGACCGTCGAGGGCGTCGCCCGGCGGATCGACCCCGACCACGACATCTGGGCCGCGGCCGAGCCGGTGGTCCGCCGCTTCATGGCCCGCGAGCTCTCCCCCGCCACCCGCGCGAAGCGGCTGATGGGGGAGGCGGAGCTGGCGGTGCGCAACCTGGCCCGGCTGGCCGAGAACCCGCCGGTCCCGAGCGCGGTGGCGGTGGTCGAGCAGCGCGGCGACGGCGGGCGGCTCCTGTGGTTCGCCCTGGGGGCGCTGGCCTCAGGCGCGGCCTTCCTCGGCGGCCTGGCGCTGCGCTAGGCCTCGTCGTCGGCGGCGCGGCGGTCGCGGCTGGCGGTGCGGCGGGCTTCGCGGGACTTCTGCTCCTCCCAGTAGGCCAGGCCCTCGTCGGGCTTGAACATCGTCCGCGGCGCGCCGTCCTTGTTGGCGACCGCGAAGACGTTGCCCTTGGGGTCGTAGATCAGGATGTCGCCGTTGGCCCGCTTCAGGGTCTGGGCGCCGGCCGGCGGGTGGTCCACGAAGGCGTGGGCCTTCTCCACGAACTGGTCGAGGGAGCGGGCCCCGAAGGCCTCGCCGTTGCGCTCGAAGGCGCGCCGGGCGTTCTCCTCGGCGGTGTAGCGGCGGCTGGCGGACCACATGGGCTTGCCGTCCACCAGCTTCGCCGACTGTTCACGGCGCGCGACTCCGCCATCTGTGCGCTCCGACGGCGCAACTGACCCGGCGTTTTGCGCCATCTGGGTCCCGGCGGCCTGGGGGTGGTCGGCCACGGCCGAGGGGCCGTTGTCGCACGCCGCCAGCAGGGCCAGCACCGCGGTCATCCCAAGCGCCGGCGTCAGCGCCCACTTCAACCCGGCCATTCTTCGTCCTCCTCGAAAGGCTCAGCTGGAACAAAGAAAGAACACAGGTCCGCGAGTTTGTCGAGTCCCCCGCCATGGCCTACATCGGAGCTTCCATTCACGGGGGCGTAGGAGCCTTGGACGGCAAGAGAATCCTGCTGATCGTCGGCGGCGGCATCGCGGCCTACAAGGCGCTGGAGCTGACCCGGCTGTTCCGCAAAGCGGGGGTGGCGGTGCGGCCCGTCCTCACCCAGGCCGGCGCCCAGTTCGTCACGCCGCTGTCGCTGTCGGCCCTGGCCGAGGACAAGGTCTATGGCGAGCTCTTCTCCCTGACCGACGAGGCGGAGATGGGCCACATCGAGCTCTCCCGCTCGGCCGACCTCGTGGTCGTCGCCCCCGCCACCGCCGACCTGATGGCCAAGGCGGCCCACGGCCTGGCCAACGACCTGGCCTCGACGACCCTGCTGGCCACCGACAAGCGGGTGCTGATGGCGCCGGCCATGAACGTGCGGATGTGGGAGCACCCGGCCACCAAGCGGAACCTGGCCCAGCTCCAGGCCGACGGGGTGCTGTTCGTCGGCCCCGACGAAGGCGCCATGGCCTGCGGCGAGTTCGGCTTCGGCCGCATGGCCGAGCCGGCGGCGATCTTCGAGGCCGCCATGCGGGCGCTGGACGGCGCGCCGCGCCCGCTGGCCGGCCGGCGGGCGATCGTCACCGCCGGCCCCACCGCCGAGCCCATCGATCCGGTGCGGCTGATCACCAACCGCTCGAGCGGCAAGCAGGGCTACGCCATCGCCAAGGCCCTGGCGGACCTGGGCTGCGACGTCACCCTGGTGAGCGGGCCCACCGCCCTGCCCGCCCCAGCCGGCGTGCGGCGGGTCGACGTGGAGACCGCCCGCGAGATGCTGGCCGCCTGCGAGCAGGCCCTGCCGGCCGACATCGCCGTCTGCGTGGCCGCGGTGGCCGACTGGCGGCCCGAGAGCCTGGGGACCCAGAAGATCAAGAAGGGCGAAGGCGGGCCGCCGCCGATCAGCCTGGTGGAGAACCCCGACATCCTGGCGACCCTGTCCAGGGCGGCCCGGCGGCCGCGGCTGGTGGTCGGCTTCGCCGCCGAGACCAACGACGTGGAGGCCCACGCCCGCGCCAAGCTGGCCCGCAAGGGCTGCGACTGGATCGTCGCCAACGACGTCAGCGTCGAAGGCACCATGGGCGGCGACGACAACGCCGTGGCCATCGTCAGCACCGGCGGAATCGAGCGATGGGAGCGCATGCCCAAGGGCGAGGTGGCCCAAAGGCTCGCCGCCCGCATCGCCGAGGACCTGACGTGACCCAGCCGCCCGTGATCCCCATCGTCCGCCTGCCGCACGGCGAGGGCCTGCCCCTGCCCGCCTACGAGAGCGACCAGGCGGCCGGGATGGACCTGCGGGCCGCCGTCCCCGACGAGGCGCCGGTGACCTTGCCGCCGGGCGCCCGCTACGCGGTGCCCACCGGGCTGGCCTTCGCCCTGCCTGCCGGGTTCGAGGGCCAGGTTCGGCCGCGCTCGGGGCTGGCGCTGAAGCAGGGGATCACCTGCCTGAACACGCCGGGCACCATCGACGCCGACTACCGGGGCGAGGTGAAGGTCATCCTGATCAACCTCGGCCAGGAGGAGGTCGTCATCCGCCGCGGCGACCGCGTCGCCCAGCTGGTGGTGGCCCCGGTCGTTCAGGCGACCTGGGCCGAGGTGGCGAGCCTGGACGACACCGCGCGCGGCGCCGGCGGCTTTGGCAGCACCGGCGCGCAGTAGGCCCGGCGCCCCGACAATCCGGCCTCATCCTTCGCGGAACCGTCCGCACGGCCTTTACTCAGCGCGGGCCATGCCGCAGAGAGCGCCCCGACTTTGTGTGTCGCTCTGACAAAGGCATCCTCCCCATGGACCTCTCCAAGATCCCCGTCGGCGAAAACCCGCCGTACGACGTCAACGCCGTCATCGAGATCCCGCAGGGCGGCGAGCCGGTGAAGTACGAGCTGGACAAGGAGTCCGGCGCGATCTTCGTCGACCGCTTCCTGCACACGGCCATGTACTACCCGGGCAACTACGGCTTCATCCCGCACACCCTGGCCGACGACGGCGACCCGATGGACGTGATCGTGGTGGGTCCGACGCCGGTGGTGCCGGGCGCCATCATCCGCTGCCGTCCCGTGGGCGCGCTGATCATGCGCGACGAGGCCGGCGGCGACGAGAAGATCCTCGCTGTGCCGGTGGACAAGCTGCACCCGTTCTACCTGGGCGTGGACAGCTGGCGGGCCCTGCCCACCATCCTGACCGAGCAGATCGCCCACTTCTTCCAGCACTACAAGGACCTGGAGAAGGGCAAGAGCGTCGAGATCGTCCGCTGGGCCGACGCCGCCGAGGCCGCCGAGCTGATCAAGGCCTCCATCGACGCCTACGCGGCCAAGCAGGGCTGAGAGAAACCCTCCCTCGCGACCTGCCTCCCCTGCGCAGCGGGGGAGGGGGACTGTCCGCCGAGGTCAGCGCCAGCTGACCGCAGAGCAAATGGTGGAGGGGGCGAACGGCCGGCAGTGCGTGGGGCTCGCCCCCTCCACCATCGGCTCTTCGGCCTGCGGCCTCGGCCGACGGTCCCCCTCCCCCGTTCGCTGCCGCTCACGTGGGAGGCAGGCTCCCGTGTGAGGTTCAGGCCCTCACGAAATCGAGGAACACCGGGGCGCAGTCGCCGAGGCGCTTTTCCTCGTAGCGGGTGGTGACGTGGTCGGCGGGGGGCGTGCGCCAGTCGTCGGCGCGGTCGGCCGTCCAGCGAAAGTCGGGGCTGGCGGTGAACCGCTCGAGGCTCCAGTCCACGTAGTCGGCCCAGTCGCTTGCGAAGCGCAGGGTTCCGCCGGGCTTCAGCACGCGAGCCAGCTCGGCCACCAGGTCGGCCTGCACCAGCCGGCGCTTGTGGTGCCGCGCCTTGGGCCAGGGGTCGGGAAACAGGATGAACACCCGCTCCAGGCCGCCATCGGGCAGATGGCCCACCAGCTCGCGGGCGTCGCCGTCCTTGAGGCGTACGTTGGTGAGCTGCTGTTCGTCCAGGTGACGGAGCGCGCTGGCCACCCCGTTCTGGAAGGGCTCGGCGCCCAGGATCAGCACGTCCGGCCGGCGCGCCGCCTGGGCGGCCATGTGCTCGCCGCCGCCGAAGCCGATCTCCAGCCAGACCTCGGCGGCCTCGGGCATCAGGGTCCGGGGCTCGAACGGCTCCGCGGGGACGCGGATCTGCGGCAGCAGGCTGTCCATGAGGGCCGCCTGCCGGGGCTTGATGACCCGGGACTTGATCCGGCCGAAGGAGCGGAGGGGCGGGTGGGGCATGCGTGACTCCTTGCCTCCCCCATTTATGGGGGAGGGGGACCGCGCGCCGAAGAGCGCGTGGTGGAGGGGGCGAGTGGCAGGCGCGGTGCAGGGGCTCGCCCCGCCCACCATCGGCTCTTCGGCCGATGGTCCCCCCTCCCCGTAAACGGGGAGGGCAACGGGATGACTAGGCCAGGCCCTTCAGCTGGTCGACGAGGTCGGTGCGTTCCCAGGAGAAGCCGCCCTCGTTGTCCGGCGTGCGGCCGAAGTGGCCGTAGGCCGCGGTGCGGGCGTAGATCGGCTTGTTGAGGCCCAGGTGCTCGCGGATCGCACGCGGGGTGGCGCCGCCGATCAGCTCGGGTAGGGCGAGCTCCAGCTTGGCCGGATCGATTTCCCCGGTCTCGTGCAGGTCCACGTAGAAGCTGAGCGGCTCGGCCACGCCGATGGCGTAGCTGATCTGGATGGTGCACCGGCGCGCCAGGCCCGCGGCCACCACGTTCTTGGCCAGGTAGCGGCAGGCGTAGGCCGCCGACCGGTCCACCTTGGTGGGATCCTTGCCGGAGAAGGCGCCGCCGCCGTGCGGGGCCGCGCCGCCGTAGGTGTCGACGATGATCTTGCGGCCGGTGAGGCCCGCGTCTCCGTCCGGCCCGCCGATCTCAAAGCGGCCGGTGGGGTTCACCAGGTACTTGGTTTTCTTGGTCAGCAGGCCTTCCGGGAAGACGCTGTCGATGTAGGGCTTGATGGCGTCCTGGATGCGCTTCGGCGTCGCCGACTGCAGCCCCAGGCGCTTCTTGTGCTGGGTGGAGACGACGATCTTCAGCACCTCGACCGGACGCCCGTTCTCGTAGCGCAGGGTCACCTGGCTCTTGGCGTCCGGCTCCAGCACCGGGCACTCGCCCGAATGGCGGACCTCGGCCAGGCGGCGCAGGATGTTGTGCGAAAACTGCAGGGTGGCCGGCATCAGCTCCGGCGTCTCGTCGCAGGCGTAGCCGAACATGATGCCCTGGTCGCCGGCGCCTTCCTCCTTCTTCTCGGAGGCGTCCACGCCCTGGGCGATGTGGGCCGACTGTTCGTGCAGGTGGCAGGCGAACTTCGCCTTCTGCCAGTGGAAGCCCTTCTGCTCGTAGCCAATGTCCTTCACCGCCTGGCGCACCTTGGGCTCGAGGCTGCGGACGATCTCCTTGGTCAGGGCCTTGTTCTCGACCTTGGAGCCGCCCGGACGCCCGGCGCGCACTTCGCCGGCCAGCACGATGCGGTTGGTGGTGACCAGGGTCTCGCAGGCGACGCGCGCCTCCGGCTCCACGCTCAGGAAGGCGTCGACGACGGTGTCGGAGATCCGGTCCGCGACCTTGTCCGGATGGCCTTCGGAGACGCTTTCGGACGTGAAGATGTAGTTGGAACGGCTCAAGGGCGGGCTCCGGATGGACTGAAGGCGCCGCCCCCCGGCAGGCGCCCGGCTCTGAAAGTCCGGAAGCCTATAAAGAAATCTTTATGTCCCGCCAAGCGCGCCGTCGCGGGCGCGGCGTCACGTCCCGGAGTCGTCGCCGCCCATGGCGCGGACGAGCTCCAGGATCTTGCGCCGCACGCGCGGCTCGCGGATGCGCGGGAAGGAGGAGGCGAGCTCGAGGCCCTCCGGGGTCAGCAGGAAGTCCTGCACCGTCTCCTTGGGGAGGTTGGAGGCCGCCGCACCGGCGCCGCCGAGCCCTTCGTAGAAGTAGGCGACGGACGTGTTCAGGGCCTTCGCCATCTCCCACAGCTTGGACGCGCTGACCCGGTTGGCCGCCCGCTCGTATTTCTGGACCTGCTGGAAGGTGAGGCCGATGGACTCCGCCAGCCGCTCCTGGCTGACCCCCAGCTCCTTGCGCCGGAGCCGGATGCGAAGGCCCACATGCCGGTCGATCGGATTGGGGCCGTCGCGGTCGAGATCAGCGAGCTTGTCCATCAAGGCTTCATACCCGGGTTGCTGACGGGGAACGCAGGGACCGCAACTCTACCGGGTTCGACGAACGCGATACGCCAAAGCCGGGAGCGCGGAAGCTAACAACAGCAGGCCGAAAGGCAAGTCTCCAACCCTTCCGTAGACGGTTGGTTTCAGGGCCGGGGGCAGGACCGCGTCGATCACGCCCAGCTGGCCGAGGCCGAGCCGGGCCTCCGGAAGCACCCGCCCATAGGCGTCGATCACCGCGGACACGCCGGTCGGCGTCGAGCGGACGATGGGCAGACCCTCCTCGATCGCCCGGTAGCTGGCGAGGTTAAGGTGCTGCAACGGGCCGCTGGTTTGCCCGAACCAGGCGTCGTTCGAGACATTGAGGATCCAGGCCGGCCGGATGCCCGTGCGCTTCACCGCCGCGCGGGTGAAGCCGGGGAACAGGGCCTCGTAGCAGATCAGCGGCTGGACGGCCGGGACGCCCCAGGGCGCGATGGCGGCGGGCGGGGGGCCGGCGGTGAAGTCCTCCGGCATGTGGACCAGGCTGCGCACCCCGATCTTCGTCGCCACCTTGCCGAACGGCAGGAACTCGCCGAACGGCACCAGCCGGTGCTTGTCGTAGACTCCGGTGACCCGCAGGCCCTCGGCCTCGCGGCGCATGGCCACCAGGCTGTTGAAGTAGCGGACGTCGCCGGAGGGGGCGAGCTCGACACGGTTGGCCCCCATCAGCAGGGTCTGGCCGTCCACGAGGGCGGCCACCAGGGCTGGGCCGTAGGGCGATCCCGGGCCCAGCAGGTCGTCGATGACGGCCGGCAGGGCCCCCTCCGGCCAGATCACCAGGCTCGGCGGCTTGCTGCTGGGGCGCTGGGAGAGGCCCACATAGGTCTGGAAGATCAGGCGCAGGTTCTCGGGCCGCCATTTCTCCTTCTGGTCGATCATCGCCTGGACGATGCGCAGGCTGGGCGCGTCGGGGGCGGGCCGCGCCGCGTGCGACAGCCGTCCCAGTCCGAAGGCGTAGAGGCTGGCCAGCGCGCCCACCCCGAGCGCCGCGGCCAGGGCCCGGTAGCGCCGGTCCACCGGGTCGAACAGGACCGCCGGCCCCGCGGCCAGCGCCAGGGTCACCCAGGTGAGGCCGTAGGAGCCCAGCACGGCGGCCGCCTGCGAGGGGGCCGAGCCGGCCGCCCAGGTCTCGCCCGGCAGGTTCCAGGGGAAGCCGGTGAAGATGTGCCCGCGGATCCACTCCAGGAGCCCGAAGGCGCCGGCGAACACCAGCACCCGGGCCATGTTGGAGACGCCGGCCAGCCGATAGAGCACGGCGGCCAGCCCCCAGAACAGGGCCAAGCCGCCGGCCAGCAGGACCAGGGCGAAGGGCGCCATCCAGCCGTGGGCGGCGACGTCCACCAAGAAGGCCTCGACCACCCACCAGACGCCGATCGCGAAGTAGCCGAGCCCGGCCAGCCAGCCGCGCAGGAAGGCCGAGCGCAGGGGCCGCTCGGACGGCCGGTCCAGCAGCGCCAGCAGCAGGGCGTAGCCCAGGAGACCCGGGAGCACGCCGAAGGGCGGATGGGCGAGGCCGGCGGCCAGGCCCGCGCAGAGCGCCCAAAGCCGCAGCGCCCAGGCGCCCCGGCCGATCACGGGGACTCCGTCTCGGGCGCCGTTGGCGCGGCGGCGCGGCGCACGCGCAGGCGCTTCACCCGGCGGGGATCGGCCGAGAGCACGTCGATGAGGAAGCCGCCGGGATGCTCGATCCGCTCGCCCCGTTGCGGCACCCGCCCGGTGAGGGTGTTCACCAGGCCGGCCACGGTGTCGATCTCCTCGTCCACCTCCTCGGGGGCCAGGTCCACGCCGTCGCCGATGGCCGCCTCCAGCTCCTCGAGGGGCGTGCGGGCGTCGACGACCCAGCCCTGCTCGTCATGGACGATGGGGGCGAAGCCTTCGTCGCCCTCCTCGTCGTGCTCGTCCTCGATCTCGCCGACCAGGGTCTCCAGCAGGTCCTCGAGGGTGACCAGGCCGTCGGTGCCGCCGAATTCGTCGATCACCAGGGCCATGTGGCTGTGCCGGGCGCGCATGAGGGTGAGCAGCTCGGCCGCGCGCATGGAGGCGGGCACGTAGAGCGCCGGGCGGACCAGGTTGTAGCGGCCCATGAGGATCTGGTCCTCGGGCTTGGGCTTGCGGGTCTTGCGAGCCAGCAGCTTGAAGACGTCCTTCACGTGGACGACGCCCGCCGGCTCGTCCAGCGTCTCCTTGTAGACCGGCATGCGGCTGTGCTCGGCCTCGACGAAGCGGGCGACGAGCTCTGCGAAGGTGCACTCGCGGTCGATGGCGATGATGTCGGCCCGCGGCTTCATCACGTCTTCGACCCGAAGATCCTGGAAGGCGCGGGCCTGGCTGACCAGCTCCCCGGTGGCCTCCGCGACCTGGGAGGGCGCCGCCTCGGCGGCCGGTTGCGGCTTGCGGAACAGATTGAGGAATCCGAACAGGCCGTGGGCGCCGGGCGCGGGACTACTCGGAGGGTCAGGGTCGGTCATGGTCTCCCTCGCCGGCCGCATAGGGATCGGGGATCCCCAATCCGGCCAGGACGACGCGCTCGAGGCCTTCCATGGCTTCGGCCTCTTCGTCGGTCATGTGGTCGTATCCTAGTAGGTGCAGGACGCCGTGCGCCACCAGATGCTGCAGGTGGTGCGACAGCGGCTTGCCCTGTTCGACAGCCTCGCGCGCGCAGACGCCATAGGCCAGGGCCACGTCGCCCAGGTGCTTCTCGGGGTTCGGCGGCGCCGGAAAGCTGAGCACGTTGGTGGCGCTGTCCTTGCGCCGGAAGCGGGCGTTCAGCTCGCGCACGGCCTCATCGTCGGTGAGCAGCAGGGTGACGTGTTCGCCGTCCGCGCCCTCGGACAGCAACACCGCCTCGGCCGCGCGCAGGGCCAGGGCCTCGACGTCGGCCTGCGCCGCCGTCCAGGCCGGATCCTCGACCTCGATATCGATCACCGGTCGTCGGCGCCCCGATCCCCGCGGCTGCGGGCGGCGTCGGCGTCGTAGGCGCGCACGATCCGCTCCACCAGCGGATGGCGCACCACGTCGGCCGTGGAGAAGCGCACCACCCCGATGCCCTTCACCCCGTCCAGCAGGCTGACCGCATGGGCCAGGCCGCTGTCGCGGGCGTTGACCAGGTCCACCTGGGAGGGGTCGCCAGTGACCACCATCCGGGCGCCTTCGCCCAGGCGGGTCAGCACCATCTTCATCTGCAGGCGGGTGGCGTTCTGCGCCTCGTCGACGATGACGTAGGCGTGGGACAGCGTGCGGCCGCGCAGGAAGGCGATGGGCGCAACCTCGATCTCGCCCTTCTCGCGGCGGCGGCGCAGCTGCTCGGCGCCGAGGATGTCGGTCAGGGCCTCCCAGACCGGCGCCATGTAGGGGTCGACCTTCTCGTTCATGTCGCCGGGCAGGAAGCCCAGGCGCTCGCCGGCCTCGACGGCCGGGCGCGAGACGATCAGCCGGTCCACCTCGCCGCGCAGCAGCAGGCCCGCGCCGTGCGCCACGGCCAGGAAGGTCTTGCCCGTGCCGGCGGGGCCCAGGCCGAAGACCAGTTCGCAGCTGCCCAGGGCCTGCAGGTACTCGGCCTGGGTCGCGGTCTTGGGCGCCACCTGGCCGCGTCGGCCCACGGGCAGCGAGCCCGGGGCGCCGCCGGCGCCGGTGCGCGCCTGGCCGATGGCCACGCGGACGTCGGCCTCCGAGATCTCCAGGCCCTGGTCGGCGCGCGCGGCGATCGCCTGCACCGCCTTCTTGGCCTGGGCGCGGCCCTTGGCGTCGCCGGACAGCTGGACCCCGCCGCCGGGGGTCTCGACCAGCACCCCGAAGGCGTCCTCGATCAGGGCCGCGTGGCGTGAGTTGGCGCCCGCCACCGCCCGGGAGGCGATGTCGGACAGGGTGATGAATTCAGGCGCGCGGCTCAAACGGGCTCCAGTTCCCCAGACGTCAGGACGCCGGCCAGGCTGTTGCGGCTGGCGTCCCCGATCTTCACCGTAACGATCTGGCCGAGCAGACGATCCGGCGCGCTCACGTGCACGCCCTGGAGATAGGGGCTGCGGCCGATCAGCTGGCCGGGATGGCGGCCGGGCTTCTCGAACAGCACCGGCAGCTCGCGGCCGCACTGGGCGGCGTTGAAGGCCCGCTGCTGGGCGTCCAGCAGGGCCTGCAGGCGGGCCAGCCGCTCGTCCTTCACCTCTTCCGCGACCTGGCCGGGCATGGCCGAGGCCGGCGTGCCCGGCCGGCGGGAGTACTTGAACGAGAAGGCGCTGGCGTAGCCCACCTCGCGGACCAGCTGCAGGGTGGCCTCGAAGTCGGCGTCGCGCTCGCCGGGGAAGCCGACGATGAAGTCGCCGCTGATGGCGATGTCGGGGCGGGCCTGGCGGATCCTCTCGATCAGCCGCAGGTAGCTTTCGGCGGTGTGGGCCCGGTTCATGGCCTTCAGCACCTTGTCCGAGCCCGCCTGCACCGGCAGGTGCAGGTAGGGCATCAGCTCCGGCACCTCGCCGTGGGCGGCGATCAGGGCCTCGTCCATGTCGCGCGGGTGGCTGGTGGTGTAGCGGATGCGGTCAAGGCCGGGGATCTTCGCCAGCCGCCGCACCAGGCCCGCCAGCCCGCCCGCCAGCTCGCCCTTGGGATCGGCGTAGGCGTTGACGTTCTGGCCCAGCAGGGTGACCTCGCGCACGCCCTTTTCGGCGAGCGCCCGGGCCTCGGCCTCGATGGCCTCGGCGGGGCGGCTCCACTCGCCGCCGCGGGTGTAGGGCACCACGCAGAAGGTGCAGAACTTGTCGCAGCCCTCCTGGACGGTGAGGAAGGCGGTGACGCCGGACGGCCGGCGCTCCGTGGACAGGCGGTCGAACTTCTCGTCGGGGGCGAAGTCGGCGGCCAGCCGCTCGCCGCGGGCGCGGTGGGCGCGGGCGATCAGCTCGGGCAGCTGGTGGTAGGCCTGCGGCCCGACCACCAGGTCCACCGCCGGCTGCCGGCGCATGATCTCCTCGCCCTCGGCCTGGGCGACGCAGCCGGCCACGGCGATGGTCATCTGGCCCCCGGCGCTGGCCTTCTCCTGCTTCAGGCGCTTGATCTGGCCGAGCTCGGAATAGACCTTCTCGGTGGCCTTCTCGCGGATGTGGCAGGTGTTCAGCACCACCAGATCGGCGCCCTCGGGCTGGTCGGTGACGCCATAGCCCAGCGGCGCCAGCACGTCGGCCATGCGCTCGCTGTCGTAGACGTTCATCTGACAGCCGTAGGTCTTGATGTAGAGGCGCTTGAGCGGCGCGGTCCCGGTCATGCGGGGGTTATGGTGCTCGCGACGGCGCGGTGCAAGCGCGGCCCGGCTACTCCTCGATCGGCATGCCGTAGAGTTCGAGGCGGTGGGCGACGAGCTTGTAGCCGAGCTTGCGGGCGATGGCCTCCTGCAGGGCCTCGATCTCCGGGTCCATGAACTCCACCACCTTGCCGGTCTTCATGTCGATCAGGTGGTCGTGGTGCTCGTCCTGGTGCTCCTCGTAGCGGGAGCGGCCGTCGCGGAAGTCGTGGCGCTGGATGATGCCGGCTTCCTCGAACAGGCGGACGGTGCGGTAGACGGTGGCGATGGAGATGTGCGGGTCGATGGCGTGGGCCCGCCGGTGCAGCTCCTCCACGTCGGGGTGGTCATGCGCCTGGGACAGCACGCGCGCGATGATCCGGCGCTGCTCGGTCATGCGCATGCCCTTGTCGATGCACAGCTTCTCGATGCGGTCGGGCACGTCCAAGGCTCCAGCTCTCCCGTTCGTGGTGGAGGATAGGTCTAAGGGGCGCGAGATGTAAGGTCGAGGCGCATGACGACGGCGTCCATCCGCCCGGCCGGCCCCCGGTCGTAGTAGCCGCGGCGCAGGCCTTCGCGCCGGAAGCCCAGGGCGGCGTAGAGGGCGGCGGCGGGGGCGTTGTCGGCGGCCACCTCCAGGAAGGCGGCCTCGGCCCCGGCCGCGCGCGCCGCGCCCAGCGCCGCGGTCATCACGGCGCGGGCCAGCCCCTGCCGGCGGGCGGCGGGATCGACGGCCAGCGTCAGCACCTCCATCTCGCCGGCGACGACCCGGAACAGGCCCATGCCCGCCGGCCGGTCGCCGTCGCGCGCCAGCAGGCCGAACACGCCCGGGCCGGCGAACAGGTCACGGAAGGCGGCGGCGTCCCAGGGCGGGTCGAAGCCGGCGGCGTGGACCTGCGCCAGCGCCTCGGCGTCCCCGGCCGTGGCCCAGCTGAGGGTCACGACGGCAGGCGCGCGTCGGGGGCGCGCAGGTAGAGCGGCCGAAGGGGGGCGGGGTCGCGGGCGGCGGCCAGGCGGGCGACCTGGCGGGCGTCGCAGCCCTCGGCGGCCACCAGCCGGGCGCCGGGCGCGGCGTCGGCCAGCAGCGGCCCGCCCGAGCCCACCAGGGTCAGCGGCCGCCCTTGGGCCAGCTCGGCCAGCCGGGCGGCGGCGACGCCCAGCGGCAGGACGGCGGCCGCCATCAGCGGCCGGCCGTCCTCGAAGGCCTGCAGGTAGAGCTGGTCGCGGCGGGCGTCGATGGCGGCGAACACCAGGCCCTGGGCCTCGGCGGCCAGGGCCTCCAGCGCGCCGACCCCCGCGGCGGGGATCGCCAGCGCCGCGGACAGACCCTTGGCGAAGGCGACGCCGACCCGCAGGCCGGTGAACGAGCCCGGGCCCACCGTCACCCCGATCCGCTGCAGCGCCGAAAACGGCAGGCCGGCTTCGGCCATCACCCGCTGCGTCATGGGCGCCAGCCGCTCCTGGTGGCCGCGGGCCATCAGCTCGGACGCATGCGCCCGGACGCGGCCGCCATCGAGCACGGCGACGGAGCAGGCGTTCAGGCAGGTGTCGAGGCCAAGGACGATCACCGGCCGCGGTTAGACGATCCGGCGCGCCGCGGAAAGGGTCAGCCCAGCGTCTGCTCGACGCGGGTCACCTCGGGGACGTAGTGCTTCAGCATGTTCTCCACCCCGGCCTTGAGGGTGGCGGTGGAGGACGGGCAGCCCGAACAGGCGCCGCGCATGTTCAGCCAGACCACGCCGGTGTCGGGCTCGAACCTGGCGAACAGGATGTCGCCGCCGTCCTGCGCCACGGCCGGGCGGATGCGGGTGTCCAGCAGGTCCTTGATCTCGGCGACGATCTGGGCGGTCTCGCCCTCGTAGACGCCCTCGTCGTGGCCGCCCGACGCCTGCTCGCCCGCGCCGGCGAACAGCGGCCGGCCGGAGGTGAAGTGGTCCATGATGGCCGCCAGGACCGGCGCCTTCAGGTGCGGCCAGTCCGAGGACGGATGCTTGCCCACCGTGATGAAGTCCGGCCCGAAGAACACCCGGGCGACGCCCTCGATGTCGAACAGGTCCGCGGCCAGCGGCGAGGCCTGCGCCTCCTCGGCGTCGCGGAAGTCGCGCGTGCCCTCGCCTGTCACCGTGCGGCCGGGGAGGAACTTCAGCACCTCGGGGTTCGGGGTGGGCTCGGTCTGGATGAACATGCGCCAGATGTGGCGCTGAACCCCGGCCGCGGCAAGCCCTAGGCCAGTTCGGCGATCTCGGCGTCGGTGAGGTCGCCAGGGACCAGGGTCACCGGCAGCTTGCGGTCGCCCCACCTCACGCCGTCCTTGGCCAGAGCCGCCACCAGGGGGCCGGGCCCGCGGCCGCCGACGGCGGCGGCGAGCACCAGGATCTTGATGTCGGGGTCCTGGGCGATGGCCTTCTTCAGCCCGGCGCGGACGTTCTCGGCGTCGACGATCAGGAACTCGGGCGGGAAGCCGGTCTCCTGCTGCACCAGGCCGGCGGCCTCCTGCAGCACGGCCTCGGCCTCGTCGCGGGCCTGGCGCTGGATCTCGGCGCGCACGCCGCTCCAGTGCTCGAACTCCGCCGGCTCGATCACCCGCAGGATGGCCACGTGGCCGCCGGTGGAACGGGCGCGCCGGCAGGCGAAGCGGAGCGCCGCCTGGAACTCCGGCGTGTCGTCCGAGACGACCAGGAACTTGCGCTGGCTGGTGGTGCTCATGCGAGGACGGTGCGGCGGCCGGGGCCGCCGCGCAAGCCCGTCAGCCGGCCCAGTAGCCGACCAGCGCCTTGACCTCGGCGACCGTCGGCGCGGCAAGCGCCCGCGCCCGGACGGCGCCGTCCGCCAGGATGCGGTCGATCTCGGCCGGGTCGGACAGCAGCCGGCGCATCTCGCCGCCGATCGGGCCCATCACCGCCACGGCGAGGTCGGCCAGCTTCGGCTTGAAGGCCCCGAAGCCCTGGCCGGCGAACTCGGCCAGCACCTCGGTTTCCGGCCGGTTGGCCAGGGCCGCATAGATCGCCACCAGGTTCTTCGCCTCGGGCCGGCCGGCCAGCTCGTCCAGGGTCTCCGGCAGGGGCTCGGGGTCGGTCTTCGCCTTGCGGATCTTCTGGGCGATGGCGTCCGCGTCGTCGGTCAGATTGATCCGCGAATTGTCCGACGGGTCCGACTTGGACATCTTCGCCGTCCCGTCGCGCAGGCTCATGACCCGCGCGCCGGGCCCCTGGGTCAGCGGCTCGGGCAGGGGGAAGAAGCCCGGCGCCTCGTAGTCGTGGTTGAACTTGCCGGCGATGTCCCGGGTCAGCTCCAGGTGCTGCCTCTGGTCCTCGCCCACCGGCACGCGGGTGGCCTTGTAGAGCAGGATGTCGGCGGCCTGCAGCACCGGGTAGGTGTAGAGGCCGACGCTGGCGCGCTCCTTGTGCTTGCCGCTCTTCTCCTTGAACTGGGTCATCCGGTCGAGCCAGCCGACCCGCGCGACGCAGTTGAACACCCAGGCCAGGTCGGCGTGCTCGGGCACCGCCGACTGCGGGAAAATGGTGGCGACCTTCGGGTCGAGGCCCGTGGCCAGGTAGGCGGCGGCGATCTCGCGCACCTGGTCCTTCAGCTTCTTCGGGTCCTGCCACACGGTGATCGCGTGCATGTCGGCCACGAAGATGAAGGTCGGCGTCTCGTGCTGCAGGCGCGCGAACTTCACCAGGGCGCCGAGGTAGTTGCCCAGGTGCAGGTCGCCGGAGGGCTGCACGCCGGAGAGCACGCGCTGGGGGCCCGCATAGGGGGCAGGAGCTTGATCGGTCATGATGTGGGCTTCTGGACGGAACGGACGGTGGGGCGCAAGGGGTCGCGCCCGCGTTCGGCGGGTCAGCGGGTCAGCGGGTCAGCGCCATCGCCCAGCGATCTTGGCCGTGTTCGTCGCCATAGGCGGGTGGATAGTGCGTGGCGCTACCTAGGGCAACTCCCCCTCTCCCGCGCCGCAGGCGTGGGAGAGGGTAGGGTGAGGGCCGGCTGGGATCGGTCTGCCGCTCCGGATGCCGACCGAGGGCCCTCGACTCCCCATCCGGCGCGAGAGCGCCGCACGAGCCGGCCCTCACCCTACCCTCTCCCGCAAGCGGGAGAGGTATTGGTCAAAGCATGTCCACGGGCGGGGCCGGGTCGCCCTTACGCCGGCGGAGCAGGGCCTTGGCTTCGGCCGGCGTGACGCCGCCGAAGGCGAAGAGCAGGACCGGGTACAGGCCGAGCCCGATCCCGCTCAGCACGAAGATCATGATCTCCTTGGCCGGCAGGCCGGCGGCCGTCACCGGCGCCTCCAGCTCAGGGCGGAAGTGGTTCGCCAGCGCCAGCAGGCCGCCCAGCACCAGGCTGGCCGCGGCGACGCGGCCGATCTTGAACAGGGCCGTGGCCGAAGGCCGGTAGACGCCGCGCTTCTGCAGCGCGAACCACATCTGGACGACGGTGATCCAGGCGGCGATGGAGGTCGCCGCGGCGATCCCCCAGAAGCCCACCAGATAGAACAGGGCGACGCCGAGGACGATGTTTACCGCCACGCTGATCAGCGAGAACCGCATCGGCGTCTTGGTGTCCTGGCGCGCGAAGAAAGCGGGCTGGAGGATCCGCAGGAGGACGAAGGCCGGCACGCCCCAGCCGTAGTGGAACAGCAGCTGGCCGGTGGCCACCGCGTCGGCCTTGACGAACTCGGCCCGGGTGAAGAAGCCGTCGATCAGATAGACGGGCATGGCCATCAGGGCCGCCGCCGCGGGCAGGCTGAGCGCGAGGGCCCAGACGAGGCCCTGATCCATGGCCTGCTGGGCGTCGCCGTGGTCGTCCTTCTGGAGGGCGGCGGACAGGCGCGGCAGCAGGGCGACGCCGATCGCCACGCCCACCAGGCTCATAGGCAGCTGGTAGAGCCGGTCGGCGACATTCATCCACACCCGCAGCCCGTCCACCTGCGAGGCCAGGATGCCGGAGATGAAGATGTTGATCTGGGTGGCGCTGTTGGCGATGGCCGCGGGCACCGCCAGCCGGATCATCGCCTTCATCTCGGGGGTCAGTTTCGGGCGGACCAGGCGGATGCGGCCGCCGGCCTTGCGCGCCCCCCACCAGCAAAGCGCCGCCTGGCCGATCCCGGCGATGATCACCCCGTAGGACGCGGCGTAGGCGGCGTCGACGGGATCCTTCTGCGGGATCACGACCGCCAGCATCACCACGTTGAGGATCGTCGGGTAGAAGCCCGAGACGATGAACCGGCCCCGCGCGTTCAGCACGCCCGAGAACAGGGCGGCGATGGCCATGCACGGCAGGTAGGGCATGGTGATCTGGGTGAGGATGATGGCCAGCTTGAACTTGGCCGGATCGTCGGCGAAGCCCGGATTGATCAGGTACATCAGCCACGGCATGGCCAGCTGGCAGGCGATGCACAGAGCCACCGTCGCCGCGGCGACGGTAGCCAGGGCGTCGGCCGCGTAGCGGTTGGCGTCGCCGTCGCCGTCGGCCGCCAGCCTGCGCGAGTAGCTGGGCACGAAGGCCGCCGCGAAGGCGCCCTCGGCGAAGATCCGCCGGAACAGGTTCGGGAACGCGAGCGCCGTGTAGTAGGCGTCCGCCGCGATGGTTTGGCTGGCGCCCAGCCGGGCGGTGATCACCAGGTCGCGGGCCAGGCCCATGATCCGGCTGACCAGGGTCAGGGCCGCGAAGATGGCGGAGGACCGGATCAGGCCGCCGCGCTTGGGCGTGGGATTGGTGGCGGGATTGTCGGTCACGGCGCCGTTGGTCGGCTGAGTGGCCGCCGGCGTCAAGCGGCCCGGGCGCCGCGGGGGTGGAGGTTCGGCGGAGAGGGCAAGGAGAGGGCCTAGCGCGCGACGCTCGCCCGGGCCTTCTGCAGGTGGGCCCGGCGGCCGGCGCCGTCCTCTTCGCCGGCGGTCAGGGCGGCGAGCAGGGCGGTCTTCAGGGCGTTGCGCTTGCGGGCGTCGGCGAGCTTCCGGCCGTTGGCGTCCACCACATAGAAGGCGTCCACCGCGCGCTCGCCGTAGCTGTCGATGTGCGCCGAGACGATCGAGCAGCCGGCGTCCGCCAGGGTGCGGGCGAGCGCCGCCAGCAGGCCCGGCCGGTCGCGCCCGGAGGCCTCCACCACCGTCGAGGTCTCGGAGGCCTCGTTGTCGAGCATCACCGTCGGCGTGATGGCGAAGGCCGCGGTGCGGCCGAGGTCGGTCTTGCGCGCCGCCTCGCCGCGCACCGGCTCGCCGCGCGCCGCCGCCGCCAGGGCGTCGGCCAGGCGGTCGAGGGCGCGGGGGTTCTGGTCGCCGAACGGCTGGCCGGTGACGTCCTGGATGTAGAAGACGTCGAGCGCCTGGCCGGTGCGCGAGGTGAAGACCCGGGCGCCCACCACATTGCCGCCCGCCGCGGTGATCGCCTCGGCCAGGTCGACGAACAGCCGGGGCCGGTCGGCGGCGGCCACCACCAGCTCGGCGGCGTTGCGGTCGGTGCGGACCCGGCCCTCGGCCGCCGCCCCGCCGGTCGCCCGCCGCGCCAGCGCCGCGTGCGCCCGCACCTCCTCGGTGGCGAAGGCGGAGAAGTAGGCGTCCTCCATGGCGTCGGCCCAGGGCTCGGTCTGCGGATCGTCCTTGGCCAGGGCCACGCGGGCGTCGTAGGCGGCGTTCTCGTAGTGGCGCTTCAGGGCGGCGGCGGCGTCCGAGCCGCGGCCGCCGCGGAAGACCGCCTCGGTGGCCGCATAGAGCTCGCGCATCAGCTGGCCCTTCCAGCCGTTCCAGACGCCCGGGCCCACGGCGCGGATGTCGGCGACGGTCAGCACCAGCAGAAGGCGCAGCCGCTCGGGCGTCTCCACGATGCGGGCGAAGTCGGCCACCGTCCGCGGGTCGGAGACGTCGCGCTTCTGGGCGTAGTCGCTCATCACCAGGTGATGCTCCACCAGCCAGGCCACCAGCTCGATCTTGGAGCGCTCCAGGCCCAGGCGTTCGCAGGCCTGGCGCGCCGCCCGGGCGCCGGCCTTCTCCTGGCCGCCCACCCCGCCCTTGCCGGTGTCGTGCAGCAGCATGGCCAGGAACAGCGCCTCGCGGTCGGCGATCAGCGGCATCACCTGGACGGACAGCGGATGGTCGTCGGCCAGGCGCCCGTCGGCGATGTCGGCGATCACGCCCACGGCGCGCAGGGTGTGCTCGTCCACCGTGTACGAGTGGTACATGTTGAACTGCATCTGGGCGACGATGCGCCCGAACTCCGGGACGAAGCGGCCGAGCACGCCGGCCTCGGTCATCAGGCCGAGCGTCCGCTGCGGGTCACGCCCGCGGGCGAGGATGTCCAGGAACACCTTGGCGGCATGGCGGTCGCGGCGCACCGCCGAGGTGATCAGGGCGGCGCAGCGGGAGGCGGCCGTGAAGGCGTCGGGGTGGAGGTCCAGGTTGCGCTGGTCGGCGATCCGGAACAGCCGCAGCAGGTTCACCGGATCGCGCTCGAAGGTTTCCGGCCCGTCGATGGCCAGGCGCCCGCCGACCTCGTGGAAGCCCGGCTCGTCGAGGGGCTTCCGCTTCGGCTTGCGGTTCGGCAGCAGGCGCGAGATCCCGGTGGGCCGGCTCTTCACCTGCTCGGCCTCGAGCTTGGCGGCGAACACCCGGGTCAGCGCCCCCACCTCCTTGGCGATCAGGAAGTAGCGCCGCATGAAGCGCTCCACGGCGGGGTTGTCGCCGCGGTCGCCATAGCCCATCCGCCGGGCGATCTCCGGCTGCAGGTCGAAGGTCAGCCGCTCTTCCGGCCGGCCGGTGGTGAAGTGCATGTGGCTGCGCACCGCCCACAGGAAGTCGAAGGCCCGCACGAAGGTGCGCACGTCGCGGCCTTCGAACATCTCCAGCTGCAGGACGCGCTCGATGCTTTCGCCCGGGTTCAGGTACTGGGCGATCCAGAACAGGGTGTTGAGGTCCCGGAGGCCGCCCTTGCCCTCCTTGACGTTCGGCTCGACGAGGTAGCGGCTGGCGCCGGCCCGGGCGTGGCGGTCGTCCCGCTCCTTCAGCTTGGCGGCCACGAACTCGGCGCCCGTGCCCTTAACCACGTCGGCCTGGAAGCGCCGCACCAGCTCGGCCGCCAGCTGCTCGTCGCCGGCCAGGCGGCGGGCCTCGAGGATCGAGGTGCGGATGGTGAAATCCTCGCGCGCCAGCCGCACGCACTCCTCGATCGTCCGCGAGGCGTGGCCGACTTTGAAGCCGAGGTCCCACAGGGCGTAGAGCATGTACTCGATCACGCTCTCGGCGTGGGCCGTCTGCTTGTAGGGCCGCACGAACAGCAGATCGATGTCGGAGAAGGGCGCGAGCGTGCCCCGGCCGTAGCCGCCCACGGCCATCAGCGCCAGGCGCTCGCCCTCCGTGGGGTTGCGGGCCCGGAACACGTGGACGGTGGTGAAGTCCCACAGCGCGGAGACCACCTCGTCGGTGACGCCGGACAGCAGGCGCGCCGTCTCGATGCCGCCCGCCCCGTTCTCCAGCCGCTCCTTGGCGATCATCCGCCCACGGAACAGAGCCGCCTTCAGGATCTCCAGCGCCGCCTTGCGCTGCGCCGCCTCGTTGCCCAGCTGCTCGAGCGCCGCCGCCGACAGCTGCGACCGGAGCTTCACCCCGTCGACGACGTACTCGATCCGGGTCGGGCGAAGGCGGGGGGGCATGGGGGAAGCATATAGGACGCGTGTCGCGATTTCCGCACTCATCTCCTCTCCCTTTGGGACCCACTCCTCTCCCCCCACACGAAGTGGGAGGGGAGAGGCTGGGTGAGGGGCGGCGCGTGCGACCGTGATCCGCCGCTGGCCGCCCGAGGGCCCTCTTCCGGCGCCGCAGCCCCTGCGGCTAAGCTCTCACCATGGGCCGCATCCGTACCCTCAGGGACAGGACGCCACGCGACCGCGCCCGGGCGCTGCGTCGCGAGGACACCTCGGCTGAGGCGCGGCTCTGGGGCGCGCTCCAGGATCGCCGTCTCGGCGGCTGGAAGTGGAAGCGACAGGTCCCGATCAGCCCGTTCATCGTCGACTTCTATTGTGCGGAGGCCCAGCTCGTCGTGGAGCTCGATGGCGGCCACCACTCCGAAACCGAGGCGTACGACGCGCGACGGACGGAGTGGCTGGCGGCTCAGGGGCTGCGGGTGATCCGGTTCTGGAACTTCCAGGTGCTGGAGGATCGCGGCGCGGTGTGTGACGCCATCCTCGACTCCTGCGGCGGCGAGGCCGAGGGCCCTTGGCCCGCCAACGGCGGATCACCCCTGCACGAGCCGCCCCTCACCCCACCCTCTCCCCGCAAGCGGGAAGAGGAGTAAGGGGACAGCGCGCCAGCTCTTACAGCATCCCCTTCAGGCGGTAGAGGGCGTCCATGGCTTCGCGGGGGCTCATGCCGTCGAGGTCGAGGGTCTTGAGGGCCTCTTCCACTTCGCTGGGGCCACGCAGGCCGTCGGCCGGCGCTTCCGCCACGGCGGCGAACAGCGGCAGGTCGTCGAGCTTGGCCGGGCCGGCGGCCTCGCGCTCGAGGCGCTCCAGCACGTCCTTCGCGCGGGCGACCACCGTCGGCGGCACCCCGGCCAGCTTGGCCACCTGCACCCCGTAGGAGCGGTCCGCCGGGCCAGGGCCGGCCTCGTGCAGGAAGATCAGGTCGCCGTTCCACTCCTTGGCCTTCAGGCTGAGGTTGGAGACGAAGGCCAGCCGGCCCTCGAGGACCGCCAGCTCGTGGTAGTGAGTGGCGAACAGGGCGCGGCAGCGGTTGGTCTCGTGCAGGGCCTCGGCGCAGGCCCAGGCGATGGCCAGGCCGTCGTAGGTGGCGGTGCCGCGGCCGATCTCGTCGAGGATCACCAGGCTGCGCGGCGTCGCCTGGGTGAGGATGGCGGCGGTCTCCACCATCTCCAGCATGAAGGTGGAGCGGCCGCGCGCCAGGTCGTCGCCCGCGCCCACCCGGCTGAACAGCCGGTCCACGACGCCCAGCCGCAGCCGCTTGGCCGGCACGAAGCAGCCGGCCTGGGCGAGCACCGCCAGGATGGCGTTCTGGCGCAGGAAGGTCGACTTACCCGCCATGTTCGGGCCGGTGACGATGGACAGCCGGGGCGCCACGGCCCCTGCCCCGTCCAGCCGGCAGTCGTTGGGGGTGAAGGCGTCGCCGGCGCGGCGCACCGCCGTCTCCACCACCGGGTGGCGCGCGGCCTCGGCCTCGAAGGCGGTGGAGCGGTCCACCGTCGGCCGGGTGGCGCCCACGTCGTCGGCCCACTCGGCGATGGCTGCGGCCACGTCCAGCCGGGCGGCGGCCTCGGCGGCGGCCTGGATGTCGGCGGCGATCCGGCAGGCGGCGTCGCGCCAGGCCTCGAAGGTCTCCACCTCGATGGCCAGCGCCCGCTCGGCGGCCTGGGCGATCTTGGCGTCCAGCTCGGCCAGCTCCACCGTCGTGAAGCGCACCTGGTTGGCGAGCGTCTGGCGGTGGATGAAGGTGGCGTTCAGCGGCGCCTGCATCAGCGGCTCGGCCGCCTTGGCGGTGCACTCCACGAAGTAGCCCAGCACCGCGTTGTGGCGGACCTTCAGCGCGATGCCGCTTTCCTCGGCGAGCCGGGCCTCCAGCTGGGCGACCACCCGGCGGCTGTCGTCGCGCAGGGCCCGGGCCTGGTCGAGCTCGGGCCGGACGCCCGGGGCCACATAGCCGCCGTCGCGCGCCAGGGCCGGCAGCTCGGCGCCCAGGCCGGCCGCCAGCAGGTCGCGGAAGGCCAGCAGGTCGGCGTGCAGGTCGGGGTTCAGGGCCGCCAGGGCCTGGGCGATCTCGGCCGGCGGGTTGACCAGCGGGTCGCGGGTCTGGGCGAAGAGGGCGACGATCGCCTCGGCCGCCACCAGGCCGTCGCGCAGGGTCCCGAGGTCGCGCGGGCCGCCGCGGCCGAGCGCCAGGCGCGACAGGGCGCGGGCCATGTCGCCCAGGCTGCGCAGCTGCTCGCGCAGGCGCTGCCGCTGGCCGCGCTGCTCGCAGAACCAGGCCACTGCGTCGAGCCGCGCGTCGATGGCGGCTGGGTCGAGCAGCGGGCGCGCCAGCCGGGCGGCCAGCAGGCGGGCGCCCGGCGCGGTGACGGTGCGGTCGATGGCGGCCAGCAGGGAGCCGTCGCGGCCGCCCGCCTGGGACCGCTCGATCTCCAGGCTGGCGCGCGTGGCCGGATCGATGGCCATGACGTCGGTCTCGCCCGCCCGGCGCGGCGGCGACAGCGCCGGCAGGCGGCCGGCCTGGGTGGTCTCCAGGTGGGCGGCGATCAGGCCGAGCGCCGAGACCTCGGCGCCGCCCAGCTGGCCGAAGCCGTCCAGGGTGTCGACGCCGTAAAGCCGCTTCAGCCTGGCTTCCGAGGCCGAGGGCTCGGCCAGCGCCTGCGGCAGGGGCTGGACGAAGCCGCCGGAGACCTTGAGGGCCGCGTTGACCGCCTCGTCCGAGAACAGGCGGTCGGGGACCAGCACCTCGGAGGGGCCCAGCGCCGCCAGGGCCGAGGCGAGGCCGGACACCGAGGTGGCCAGCACCTCCACCTCGCCGGTGGAGAGCTCGACGGAGGCCACCGCTGCGGCGCCGGCCCGGATCGCCACCGCGGCCAGGCGGTTCGCGCCCCGGGCGTCCAGCAGGCCGTCCTCGGTCAGGGTGCCGGGGGTGACCACCCGGACGATGTCGCGCCGCACCACCGACTTCGACCCGCGCTTCTTGGCCTCGGCGGGGTCCTCCATCTGCTCACAGAGGGCGACCTTGAAGCCGGCGCGGACGAGCTTGGCCATGTAGGCCTCGGCGGCGTGCACCGGCACGCCGGCCATGGGGATCGGCTGGCCCAGGTGCTGGCCGCGGGCGGTGAGCGTGATGCCGAGCGCCGCGGCGCCCTTCTGGGCGTCCTCGAAGAACAGCTCGTAGAAGTCGCCCATCCGGAAGAAGATCAGCGCGTCCGGCTGGCGGGCCTTGGCGTCGAAGAACTGCGCCATCACCGGCGAGGCGCCGGCGGCGGGATCGGGCGTGCCCGAGAGCTGGGCGGCGGGGGACGGCGCGTTCATGGAACGGGCGACGCTATCTTAACGAATCGCTTCGCGGGAGGCCTTGAACCTGCGCCCTAGGGTCCCAAGCTGTGGATGGATGTCCCAGGCCCGTGGAGCGTCGTCCGCCGCCGTGATCTTCCCGCCCGGCCCCGCCGATGCGGAGGCCCTGGCCCACGTGCACGTGACCAGCTGGCGCGAGACCTACCAGGGCCTGCTGCCGGACGCCTTCCTGGCGCGGATGAGCGAGCCGGGCTTCGCCCGCCGCTTCGCCCGCGAACTACAGCGCCTTGAAGGCCCTGTCACCCTGGCCGCCGCGGACCGCGGCGGGCTCGTGGGCTACGCCAGCGGCGGCCCCTCGCGCCGAGGCCTCCCCAACGAGGCCGAGATCGCGGTGCTCTATGTGCTCAGGCGGGCGCAGGGCCAGGGCGTCGGCCGTCAGCTGCTCGCCCGCACGGCGCGCGCCCTGCGCGACCAGGGCTTCGGCTCGCTGGTGATCTCCGTCCTGCGCGACAACACCCGCGCCCGGGGCTTCTACGAGCGCCTGGGCGGCGTCGCCGAGCCGGCCCGCCGCGAGCCCGGCCCGGGCGGCGGCCTGCTGTGGGAGGTGGCCTACCGCTGGCCGGACATCCGGCGCGTGAGCGGCTAGGCGCCGCCTAGATCTCCGCCGCCTCCGGCGCCGCATAGGTCAGGCTGACGAAGACGTCCTCGAGGTCGGGGTCCTCGGTGGAGATGTCGCGGATGTGCAGGCCGGACGCGCGGATCGCCGCCAGCACCTGCTCGACGCTCGACTGGCCGGTTCGGTAGCTCACCGAGAAGCCGCCGGACTTCAGCAGCTTGGTCTCGAAGCCGGGCAGGCTGGGGGCGGCGGCGAGCGGCTCCTCCGGCGTCACCAGGACGTTGCGGGTGTCCATGCGGCTGAGCAGGGTGGCGGTGGGCTCGCAGGCCACCACCTGGCCGCGGTTGACGATGGCGATCTGGTCGCAGAGCTCCTGGGCCTCTTCCAGGTAGTGGGTGGTGAGCACGATGGTCACCCCCTTGCGGTTCAGCTCGACCACGTAGTTCCAGAGCTGCCGGCGCAGCTCCACGTCGACGCCGGCGGTGGGCTCGTCGAGGATCAGCACCGGCGGGTTGTGGACCATGGCCTTGGCGACCATCAGCCGGCGCTTCATGCCGCCGGACAGCTGGCGGACATAGGCCTTCTCCTTGTCGGCCAGGCCGAGCGCCGTGAGCAGCTCGGTGGTCCGGCGCTCCTTCGGCGGCACGGCGTACATGCCGGCGGCCACCTCCAGCGCCTCACGCGGCGTGAAGAACGGGTCGGCGGCGATCTCCTGCGGCACCACCCCGATGGCGGCGCGGGCGTCTCTCGGCCGCTCGTCGATGTCGCGGCCCCAGATGCGCACGGTGCCCGAGGTCTTCTTGGTCAGTCCGGCCAGGATGTTGATGAACGTGGACTTCCCCGCCCCGTTCGGCCCCAGCAGGCCGAAGATCGAGCCCCGCGGGATCGCCAGGTCGAGGCCCTTCAGCGCCCGCATCTCGGGCGTGGTCTTGGTAGCGGCGTAGGTCTTCACGAGGCCCGTGGCCTCGATCGCGTACTCGGGTAGGTCCATGCCCCGTCCAGTCGTTGACGGCGAAAGCCGCGATCCCGTACCTAGGCGCGCGCCGCGCCCGCGGCAATGAAGAGGTTTCTGAAGCCATGGCCCGCCGCGTCCGCAACAAGGGTGTCGAAGCCCAGGCCCGTCCCGAGCCGATGCCGGCCCGCCCGGCCATCGCCGCCGACCTGCCGGCCCCCGAGGTCATCACCGTCCGCTCGGGCCGGGTGGCCTGCGACGGCGTCGGCGGCGCGCTCGGCCACCCGCGCGTCTGGCTGGAGATGGGCGAGGCCAGCTTCGTGGAGTGCCCCTACTGCGACCGCCGCTTCGTCCTCGCCAAGGACGCCGGCGAGGGCGTCGAGGACGAGCGCCTGGCTCCCGGCGTCTACGAAGGCCCGCACGGGCACTAGGCCTCAGCGCGGGGCGATCGGCTTCCAGCGCGCGGTGACCTCGCGGGTCTCCCGGTCGAAGGTCCAGTAGCAGCCGGCGAAGGGCTGGTCGAAGGCGCGCGCGATCGGCTCGCCCAGCAGCTTGCAGAGCAGCAGCGCGCTGACCCCGCCGTGGCCGACGATGGCCACGTCGCCGGGCGACGAGGCGGCCAGGCAGCGGTCCACCGCCGCCGCCATGCGGGCCTGCGCGTCCACCGCCCGCTCCCAGCCGCGGACGCTCTGCTCGGGATTGGCGAAGAAGGCGTCGGCCATCTTCTGGAACTCGGCCTCCACCAGGTAGCCGGTGGCGCTGCGGTCGTTCTCGTGCAGGTCGGGCTCCACGCGGGCGGAGAGCGACAGCGTCGCCGACAGGATGCCCGCCGCCTCCACGGCCTTGGTCTCGGCGCTGCTCCAGATGGCCGCCAGCTTCGCCACCGCCGGCGAGCCGGCGAAGGTCTGCATGCGGTCGGCGCCGACCTCCGACAGCCCCCACTGCGGGACCGGCGTGGCGGGGTCGATGTTCACCTCCGGGTGGGTGACGACCAGGACGCTCGCCACCGATCCCTCCGCGTCAGACGCGCAGCGGCATCAGGATGTACTGGACGTCGGCGTCCGCCGGGTCGAGCACCAGGGCCGGGTCGTTGGGGCCGCCGAACCGGAGCTCGGCGGTGTCGCCGGAGATCTGGTCGGTGATGTCCAGCAGGTAGCGGGCGTTGAAGGAGAGCTCGAAGGGCTCGCCGTCGTACTCGATCTCCAGCTCCTCGACGGCCTGGCCGGCCTCCATGTTGCGCACGGTCAGCACCACCCGGCCGGGCTCGATGGCCATCCGCACCGAGCGGCTCTTCTCCGCCGAGATGGTGGCCACCCGGTCGACGGCCTTGGCGAACAGCTGGGCGTCGACGATGACGATGCGGTCGTTGCCCTTGGGGATGACCCGGGCGTAGTCCGGGAAGTTGCCGTCGATCACCTTGGAGGTGAGCGCCGCGCCGTTTAGCTCGAAGCGGATCTTCTGCGGGCTGATCTGCAGCTCAGCGTTCTCGCCGGCGTCATCCAGCAGGCGGCGCGCCTCGCTGATGGTCTTGCGCGGCACGATCACGCCGGGCGCGCCCACGGCGCCCTCCGGCGCCGGCATCTCGGCGAGCGCCAGTCGCGAGCCGTCGGTGGCCACGGCGCGCAGCTTCGGCGCTCCGCCGTCGCTCACCGTGTGCAGGTAGAGGCCGTTCAGGTAGTAGCGGGTCTCCTCCGCCGAGATGGCGAAGCGGGTCTTGTCGATCAGCCGGATCAGATCGGTGACGTCGACAGTCATCTGGCCGGAGAGGCCGTCCGAGCTCATCACCGGGAAGTCGCCGGCCGGCAGCACCGGCAGGTTGAAGCGCGAGCGGCCGGCCGCCACCGTCAGCCGCGGGTCCTCGCCGGTGAACGACAGCACCACGTCGGCGCCTTCCGGCAGCTTGCGGACGATCTCGTAGAGGGTGTGGGCGGGCGCGGTGATCTGGCCCGGCTGGTCCACCTGGGCCATCGCCTCGTCGATGATCTCCATGTCGAGGTCGGTGGCCGAGAAAGTCAGCCGGTCGCGCTCGGCCGACAGCAGGACGTTCGACAGGATGGGGATGGTGTTGCGCCGCTCCACGGCGCTCTGCACGTGCCCCAGCGCCTTCAGGAGCGCCGCGCGCTCGATCGTCAGCTTCATACCTTGGTCCCGGACCTCATATGCGCAGGGGCGAACCGCCCTCGCGCCCCCGACAGGAAGGGACCTGCGACATTAGCCATTTTCCGTGTCCGGGGAAGAGGCGGAACGTAAGGCGAAGCCGCTCTGCGCCATCTGCTCCACAGGCAGCGCCGCTCGGCGACTCCTCTCCCGCGCCGCAGGCGTGGGAGAGGAAGCGACGGCGCGCGCCGCCCTAGGCCCGGGTGTCCACCGAGCCGCCGCCCGCGGGCTGCTCGTCGTTGGCGGCGTAGGGGTTTCCGGCCCCGTCGGCGGGCGACGGCGCGGCCCCGGCGGCCTTGGCCGCCACGACCACGGTGGCCGGCCGCACCAGCCGGCCCAGCAGCTCGTAGCCCGGCTGCATCAGCTGCAGCACGGCGCCCGGCGCCACGCCGCCCTCGGCCGGCTGCTCGGCCATGGCCTGGTGCTGGTGCGGGTCGAACTTGTCGCCCGGCTTCGGGGCGATCTTCTTCAGCCCGTTGCGCTCGAAGGCGGTCTGCAGCTCCTTCTCGGTCATCTGCACGCCCACGACAAAGTTCTTCACCACGCTGTCCGGGTGGTCGGCCGGGGCGTGCGCCGTGGCCATGGCCAGGTAGTCGGCGGCCGCCAGCAGGTCCTTGGCGAACTTCTGGATGGCGTAGGCGCGCGCGTCGTTCGCCTCGCGCTCGGCGCGGCGACGGGTGTTCTCCATGTCGGCCGCATAGCGGAGCACCTGCTCGCGCAGGCCCGCGGCTTCGGCCTTCAGGGCGGCGAGCTGGCCGGCGTCCTCGTCGGCGAAGTCGAAGGCCTCGGCGTCGTCGGCGGGCGTCTTGTCTTCGGACATGTGTCTCTTCGGCTTCCTATTGAGCGTTCATCACCTGGCCAAGCACGCGGGCGGTGTAGTCCACCAACGGAATGACCCGGGCATAGTTCAGTCGCGCGGGCCCGATCACGCCGATGGCGCCCAGCACCCGCTGCGAGCCCGTCATATAGGGTGCGGCGATCACCGCGGAACCCGAAAGCGAGAACAGCCGGGTCTCCGCCCCGATGAAGATCCGCACCCCCTGGCCGTCGCGGACCCCGTCGAGCAGCTGGATCAGCTGCTCCTTGTGCTCAAGGTCCTCGAACAGGGAGCGGACCCGCTCCAGGTCCTCCACCGCCTCGCGGCTCTCCAGCAGATTGGCCCGGCCGCGAACGATCAGCGCCCGGTCGTCGTCGCCGCCGCCGCCCCAGGCGGCCAGCCCGTCCTCCACCAGCCGCGCCGCGGTCTCGTCGAGCTCGCGCTTGGCGCGGTCGAGGTCCGAGCGCAGGTCGGCCTTGGCCTCGGCCAGGGTGCGGCCGCGCAGGCGCGCGTTCAGGAAGTTGGCCGCCTCGGTCAGGGCCGAGGGCGTGACCCCGGCCGGCAGCCGGATCAGCCGGTTCTCCACCGTGCCGTCCTCGAAGACCATGATCGCCAGGGTCCGCTCCACGCCCAGCGAGACGAACTCCACGTGCTTGACGCCGGCGTCGCGGATCGGGGTGACCACCACCCCCGCCCCGCCGGCCAGGCCCGACAGGATGGCGGTGGCCTCGTTCAGCGCCTCCTCGAAGTTGCGGCCGTGGGCCCGGAGCCTGGCCTCGATGGAGCGCCGCTCGTCCTCGCCCACGTCGCCCACCTCCAGCAGGCCGTCCACGAACAGCCTGAGCCCCGCGTGCGTCGGCAGCCGCCCGGCGCTGACGTGCGGCGCGCCCAACAGGCCGAGCTGCGTCAGGTCCTGCATGGTGTTGCGGATGGAGGCCGGGGACAGGGTGATCCCGCTCTTGGAGAGCGTGCGCGACCCCACCGGCTCGCCGGTCTCGAGGTAGCTTTCCACGATGCGGCGGAAGATGTCCCTCGCGCGTTCGTCGAGTTCGGCGAGCGACGGCCCGCGGGCCAGGAAGGGACTGCTCACTTGGGCTTCGTGCTGTGCTCTGACTGCGCCCATGGACTGGACCTGTTCGATCTAGGATAAGCGCGACCTTCGTTGGCGCAAGACGCCCGTACGCACCTTGGAGTTCCACCCATGCGGCCGTCCGAACGCACCCCCGACCTGCTCCGCCCCGTCCGCCTCGAAACTGGCGTGAACCGCTACGCCGAGGGCTCCTGCCTGGCGAGCTTCGGCCACACCCGGGTGCTGATCACCGCCAGCGTGGAAGAGAGCGTGCCGCCCTTCCTGCGCGGCCGCGGCCAGGGCTGGGTCACCGCCGAGTACGGCATGCTGCCCCGCGCCACCCACACCCGCGGCCGCCGGGAGGCCGCGCAAGGCAAGCAGTCCGGGCGCACCCAGGAGATCCAGCGGCTGATCGGCCGCTCCATGCGCGCCGTCATCGACATGAAGGCCCTGGGCGAGCGGCAGATCACCCTCGACTGCGACGTCATCCAGGCCGACGGCGGCACCCGCACCGCGGCGATCACCGGCGCCTGGGTCGCCCTGCGCATGGCCACGCGCTACCTTCTGGACGAAGGCGTGATCGCCAAGGATCCGATCCTCGACCAGGTGGCCGCCATCAGCTGCGGGGTGTTCTCGGGCACGCCGGTGCTCGACCTGGACTACGAGGAAGACTCCAACGCGGAGGCCGACGCCAACTTCGTGCTGACCGGCAAGGGCGACATCGTGGAGATCCAGGCCACCGGCGAGAAGCGCGGCTTCTCCGAGGCCGAGTTCGAGGCGCTGTTCAGCCTGGCCCGCAAGGGCATCCGCGAGCTGTGCGACCTGCAGAGGCAGGCGGCGGGCGGCTGACGTCGAGCTGCGGAGCAGGGCGGCGGGCGGCGGATTAGGCCGCCCGCGTCCAACTGTTCCTTAGAAGCCGCCGAACAGGCCGCGGACCGCCTGGGGCGGGAGGCGGCCGAGCTCGCGCGCCAGGGGCGCGAACATGGCGTCCAGGAAGCGTTCGATCTTGGCCATCATGGCTCGACACTCCTCTGCTGCAACTGCGAACATCGCGTTGCTGCAGCGCATATAGGAGCGCCGAATTCACGGATCAAGGAATTGCAGCTCCTTGGGCTGCAACGGCGTCACAATGGCGCACCGGTGTGTGTGCAGCGCAACATCCGCAGGGTCCCGGCCGGCGCCTGAACGCGGTCGCCCATCAGCCCGGCGGCGTACGGAGGCGCTGGCCGCCAATCGCATCGCCGGCGTCAGGCGTTCAGGACCTGCTCCAGGGCCGCCAGCATGGGCGCAAGGCCGACCGGCTTGCCGATGTGCTGGTCGGCGCCTGCGCCGATCGAGGCCAGTCGATCATCCAGGCTGTCATGGCTGGTCACCATGACCACCGGCGTCCGGACGATGGCGTGGTCCGTTTCCCAGGAGCGGAAGTTCCTGAGCGCCGTCAGCCCGTCCATGCGGGGCATGGAGATGTCCATCAGCACGATGTCGTAGGCCCGGATCTGAAGCTTTTCGAACGCCTCCAGCCCGTCTTCGGCGGTTTCGGCCTCGATCCCGAGGGCGGTCAGGATGGCGCCCAAGGCCTGGCGATGCCCCTGGTTGTCGTCGACCACCAGGCCGCGCAGGGCGGCTGGCGAGCTGGCTGACAGGGATTCCGACATGGCGCCTCCAGCCGAAGCGTTGCCATGCAGCTGGTGTTCAACCGGTTACCATACGCGGCGGCGCGGCGCTTTTGAGCTATCACCGCATCCGCTGGGGCGCCCTATTCCTCCTCGTCCGCTGCCGCGTCGTCGTCAGGACCTGGCTCGTAGAGCAGCAGGTCGCCGGGCTGGCAGTCGAGTTCGCGGCAAAGGGCGGCCAGGGTGGTGAAACGCACGGCGCGGGCCTTGCCGGTCTTCAGGATGGACAGGTTGGCGATGGTCACGCCGACGCGGTCGGCAAGCTCCGTGAGCGACATGCGCCGCTCGAGCAGGACGCGGTCCAGGTGTACGCGGATCGGCATGCAGGGGTCCTAGATCGTCAGCTCGGCTTCGCGGCGCAGGCGCGCGCCCTCGCGGAACACCTCGGCGAGCACGAAGACCACCAGGACCGAGAACCAGGCGGTCAGGCTGAAATTGGGTTCGTTGCGGATCACGTCCGACAGCAGCCACTGGGAGGCGCCCCACACGGCGTAGCGGCCGAGCTCCAGCCCGGCCAGGATCAGGCCGATGAAACGCAGCCGCTGGACATTGTCCGGGTGGAAGGGATCGCCGGCGGTCAGCGTCGCGAAGATGCGCCGCAGGGACCAGACGATCGCCAGGATGCCGCCCAGGTAGAGCCCGCCGGCGGCCAGCCCGCCGGCCACCACAGGCACCGGCTCCTGGATCTCGCCGAAGTCGCCGGACAGCTTGAGGCTCTGCAGGAACTCGGGGTTGAAGCCCATCAGCAGGGCCAGGAAGATCAGCACCACGACGACGGCGAGGCCGATCCACAGCGCGTAGTAAACGACGTCCAGGATGACCTTCAGGAAGCTGGAAACCGAGCCTGGCCCGAGCGCGCGCATCTTCACCCCTCCGACGCCTGGACCCGGCCGGGCCGCAGGCGCCGGCGCGGGTCGGGCGACCCCCATACAGGCGAAGCCTATTAGATCGCGACGCCGGCGGCGACCGCGGCGAGCGGGGTCGCGGCCAGGGCCATGAAGAAGACCAGGGCGTAGCGGTCCATGGCGGACATCATCGAAGCGAACATCTCACATCTCCATTTGTCTGCTGCACTGCAGCGTTTGGTGGGGCGGCGAACCCCTCCCCGATGTGAAAAACGATATGCCCGCATTGAAAGTCGATCAAATTAATATCGAGTAACGATATTAAACTTTCGCAATGCAACACCGCGCGCTGGCGCTATGGTCGCCCGCCGCTGAAGGAGTGACCCATGCCCCTGACCCTGGAGCCCGGCGCCCGGCTGGTCGTCGCCACCCACAACCCCGGCAAGGCCCGCGAGCTCGCCGAGATCCTGGAGAACCGCTTCGAGCTGGTCACCGCCGGCGAACTGGGGCTGGGCGAACCGGACGAGACCGAATCGACCTTCGTCGGCAACGCCCTGCTGAAGGCCCGCGCGGCGGCCGACGCCACGGGCCTGGTGGCCATCGCCGACGACTCCGGCCTGTCGGTGGCGGCGCTCGACGGGCAACCCGGCATCTACTCGGCGCGCTGGGCGGGTCCTGGCAAGGACTTCATGGTCGCCATGCGGAAGGTGGAGCAGCGGCTGGAGGAGGCCGGCGCCGAGGACTTCTCCGCCTGGTTCACCAGCGCGCTCGCCGTGGCCTGGCCGAATGGACCCGCCGTGGTGGTCGAAGGGCGTATCGACGGGACCCTGACCTTCCCGCCGCGTGGCGACCGGGGCTTCGGCTACGACCCGATCTTCGTGCCGGAGGGCCACGACCGCACCTTCGGCGAGCTCGACCCGGCGCAGAAGGACGCCATGAGCCACCGGGCCCGAGCCTTCGCCAAGCTGAAGGCGGCGTTGCTCTGAGCCGGCGCCCTCCCCACCTGCCGCGCCATGACTGACCTCCCGCCGCTGGGCGTCTACGTCCACTGGCCCTACTGCGCGCGGATCTGCCCGTACTGCGACTTCAACGTCTTCCGCGACCGCGGCCGAACGGACGAGCAGGCGGCGCTCGCCCGGGCCATCGTGGCGGACCTGGAGGCGCAGCGGGCGCTGACCGGGCCCCGTGGCCTGGTCTCGGTGTTCTTCGGCGGCGGCACCCCGTCCTTGATGGACCCGTCCTGGGCCGCCGAGGTCGTGGCGGCGGCCCGCCGCCTCTGGACCGCGGCCCCCGACCTGGAAGTCAGCCTCGAGGCCAATCCGACCGATGCGGAGGCCGCGCGGTTCGCCGGCTTCGCCGAGGCCGGGGTCGATCGCCTGTCGCTGGGCCTGCAGGCGCTTGACGATGCGGCCCTGGCCTTCCTCGGCCGCAACCACGACGCGGCCCAGGCGATCCGGGCCGCGGAGACCGCCGCCCGGGTCTTCCCGCGGCTTTCCGTGGACATGATCTACGCGCGGCCGGCGCAGACGCCGCAGCTCTGGGGCCAGGAGCTGTCGCAGGCGGTGGCGCTCGGCGCCGAGCACGTCTCGCCGTACCAGCTGACCATCGAGGGCGGCACCGCCTTCGACCGCGCGGTCCGTCGCGGCAGGATAACCCCCGTCGATCCCGACGCCGGCGCCGCGCTCTTCGAGACCACCCAGGCCGTCCTGGAGCGCGAGGGGTTCGAGGCCTACGAGGTGTCGAACCATGCGCGCGGAGATGCGGCTCGCTCGCGCCACAACCTCGTCTACTGGCGGGGCTGGGACTACGTGGGCGTCGGCCCAGGGGCCCATGGCCGGATCACCACCGCCGCCGGCCGGGAGGCCACCTTCGCAGCCCCGCGACCGTCCGACTACGTCGCCGCCGTGGACCGGACCGGCGTCGGGTTCGAGACACGCGAGACCCTGTCGCCCGTCGAGGCCGCGGAGGAGCGGCTGCTGGCGGGGCTGCGCATCGACGAGGGCGTCGCCTACCGCGAGATCGCCGCCCTGGCCATTGACGCCGCCCGGGTCGGCCGCCTCGTGGAGCTCGGCCTGCTCGCCGAGGACCCGGCGCGCCTTCGCGCCACCCGGCCCGGCCGGCTGGTGCTCGACGCCGTCACCCGCGAGCTGCTCGCCTAGGCGTAGCGAGGCTCGGCGGTGGCCGGCCCGCCCGCGGCGCCCAGCGCCCATTCCAGGTCCGCGAGATACTGGTCGGCGACCTGCGCGTGCACGGGCGACAGCATCAGGTGCAGGCTCTTGGGCTCGGTCGTGACGCCGGTGAACCAGCCGCGCTCGCGCAGCTTCGCCCAGACGGCCACGCAGTCCACGTCTTCACGGGTGAACGCCAAGAGGCCGAGCTGCGGGTCGCCCAGCACCCGGAAACCCATCTGCGTGGCGCCCTCGGCGATGCGCTCGCGCGCCTCGGTCACCTGGGCGTGCTTGCGGCGGTAGCCGTCCACGCCCAGGAAGTTCATCACCGCCCAGGCGGAGGCGATGGCGCCGCCCGGGCGGGTCCCGGCGAGGGTCGGCGTCACCATCCGCCCGCCCGGCCAGTCGCGGAAGTCGAAGGCCATCAGCTGGTGCAGGTCCTCCGAGCGGAAGAACACCGTCGAGGCGCCCTTGGCGCAGTAGCCGTACTTGTGCAGGTCGGCCGACATCGAGCGCACGCCGGGGAGGCTGAAGTCGAACGCCGGGATGTCGACGCCGTTCATCCGCACGAAGGGCGCGATGTAGCCGCCCACGCAGGCGTCCACATGCAGCCAAAGGTCCCGCGCGACCGCCAGCTCGGACAGCGCCGCGATCGGGTCGATCAGGCCGTAGGGGAAGTTCGGCGCCGAGCCGACGATCATCACGGTAGCGGCGTCGGCCGCAGCCGCCATGGCCTCGGGATCCGCCAGGAACGCCTTCAGCGGCGTGCGGCGGACCTCGATCTCCATGACCGCGCAGGCCTTGTCGAAGGCGGGGTGGGCCGAGCGCGGCAGGACCAGGTTCAGGGGCCCGGTCACGCCCCTTGCCTTCCGGGCGTGGTCGCGGGCCGCCTTAATGGCCATGGTGATGGAGTCCGTGCCGCCCGAGGTGATGGCGCCGCGCGCGCCCTCCGGCGCGTTGAACAGCTGCAGGCCGAATCCGACCACCTCGTCTTCCATCCGCTTCAGGCTGGGGAAGGCCGCCGGCCCCAGGCCGTTCTCGGACATGAAGAGGGCGTAGGCCTCCTTCTGCACCTGCTCCACCTCGGCCCCGGCGTTGAACACGTAGACCGCGGTCTTGCCCTCGCGCCAGCGCACGTCGCCCTCGGCATAGGCCAGCATCTCGCCCTTCACGGTCGGCCAGTCCCGGCCCGTCTGCGGCAGCGGCGTGCGCATGTCGTCCTCCGTCTCGTTCCCTTGCCGCCGATCTTGGCGCCTTGCCTTTCGGCGCGCGAGCGGCGAACCCTCGCCGCATGGCTCGGCTGCTGCCCACCCCCGCCCTCGACGACGCGCCGCTGGCCCCGGGCCTCTATGTGGTGGCCACCCCGATCGGCAACCTGCGGGACATCACCCTGCGCGCCCTCGACGTCCTGAACGCGGCCGACCTGGTGCTGGCCGAGGATACGCGGGTGGCCGGCAAGCTGCTCTCGGCCTACGGCCTGTCCGCCAAGCTGGCCCGGTACGACGAGCACGCCGCCGAGCAGACCCGGCCGCGGGTCATGGCGGCGCTCGCCGAGGGCCAGCGGGTGGCGCTGATCTCGGACGCCGGGACTCCGCTGGTGTCGGATCCCGGCTACCGGCTGGTCCGCGAGGCCGCGCAGCTCGGGCATCCGGTCTTCCCCATCCCAGGGGCTTCGGCCCTGCTGGCCGGCCTGTCCGTCGCCGGCCTGCCCACCGACCGGTTCCTGTTCGCGGGGTTCCCGCCGCCGAAGGGCGCCGCGCGGCGCACCTTCCTGGCGGAGCTGGCCGGCATCCGCGCCACCCTGGTGTTCTTCGAGGGCGGCTCGCGGCTGGCCGACAGCCTGGCCGACATGGCCGCGGTGCTCGGCGACCGCGAGGCCGTGGTCTGCCGCGAGCTGACCAAGCTCTACGAGACGGTGGTGCGCGGGCCGCTGTCGGCGCTCGCCGCAGACCCGCAGTTTGAAGCCCCCAAGGGGGAGTTGGTGGTGCTGGTCGGCCCTGGCCGCGAGACCGAGGCGACCGCCGCCGACGTCGACGCCGCCCTGGCCGACGCGCTCACCCGCCTGAAGCCGGCCGACGCGGCGGCCGAGGTGGCCAAGGCGCTCGGCCTGCCGCGCCGCGACCTCTACCGCCGGGCCATGGAGCTGAGGGCCGGCAAGTGAGCCAGGCTCGCTCGGCGCGGGGCGCAGCCGCCCGGCGGGCGGGCCGGCGCAGCGAGGTGCTGGCGGCCGTCTGGCTGATGCTGAAGGGCTACCGCATCCTCGGCTTCCGCCTGCGCACCCGGATCGCCGAGATCGACCTCGTGGCGCTCCGCGGCCGGACGCTCGTGGTGGTCGAGGTCAAGCGCCGGGCGAGCCTCGCCGACGCGCTGGAGACAGTCACCTTCGACCAGCGCGATCGCCTGCGACGCGCCGGCGCACTGCTCGCGGCGCGCCGCCCGGCGCTGAGGGATGCGACGGTTCGCCTCGATCTGGTGGCGCTCGCACCCCGCAGGCTTCCTGTGCATATTCCCGACGCTTGGAAGGGCGCCTGACGGCGCGCGGTTTGGGACCTTCGATGACGCGCGAAGACGCAGAGGATTTCCTGCTGGAGGCCGGGTCGGCCACGGACGGCGAATTTCCGCTGCTCGAGGCGGCGATCGCCTGCGCCATCCACGAGGACCCCAGCCGCGACCCGCAGGTGGCGCGCGACCTGGGCTCCGCCGGCGTCGAGCGCCTGGCCCAGCGGCTGAAGCGCGAGAGCGCCGAGGAGGCCCTGGCCGAGGCCCTGGCCGGGGACCTGCGCCTGCAGGGCGACCTGTTCACCCACGAGGATCCCGAGAACGCCGACGTCATCTCCGTCTGCGAGCGGCGCAAGGGCATCGCCGTGGCGCTCGGCGTCTACTACCTCCACGTGGCCCGCAAGTGCGGCCTGACCGTCCAGGGCGTCGACTTCCCGGGCCACTTCCTGCTGCGCATCGAGACCGAGGAAGGGCCCCTGGCGCTCGACCCGTTCTCCGAAGGCCGGGTGGTGCTGCCCTCCGAGCTGACCCGCCGCGCCCTGCACGCCGGCCTCACCCCCAACGTCGCCGACCGCCTCGACCGGCTGATGGCCCCGGTCAGCGACCGCGCGGTGCTCGTGCGCCTGCAGAACACCATCTACGCCCGGGCCTCCGCCGTCCGCGACTTCCCCCGGGCCGAGCGCGCCGCCTTGCGCCGCGCCCTGCTGGACCCCACCGACCACCGCCCCTGGCTGGACGTCGCCGCCGCCCGCGAGGGCCAGGGCGCGCTCGCCGGCGCCCTCGAAGCCCTGGCGCGAGCGACGACGCTCGACGGCGGCGCCGCGCTCGCCGCCCGCGCCCAGAGGGAACGCGTCCGACTCCGCCTGAACTAGCGCCGGCCTCTCCTGTCGCCTATGTCGCTCAACTGAGCAGTCGGGAGCGGACGGATGGCCCTCAAGGTCGCGGTGCAGATGGATCCCATCGAGGGGATCAACATCGAGGGCGACACCACCTTCCTGATGATGGAGAGCGCCCAGGCCCGCGGCCACAGCCTCTTCGTCTACACCACCGACACCCTGGCCATGGAGGACGGCCGCGTCTTCGTCCGCGGCCGCGACGTCACGGTCCAGCGGGTGAAGGGCGCCCACGCCACCCTGTCGGACTACCGCAAGACCGAGCTGACCGCGTTCGACGTGGTCCTGCTGCGCCAGGACCCGCCGTTCGACATGCACTACATCGACACCACCTTCTTCCTGGAGGCGGTGCATCCGCAGACCCTCGTGGTGAACAACCCCCGCGAGGTGCGCAATGCGCCCGAGAAGCTGTTCGTCACCCGCTTCCCCGGCCTGCAGCCGCCGACCCTGATCACCGCCGACCGCGAGGCGATCTACGACTTCAGGGCCCGGCACGGGGACATCGTGATGAAGCCTCTGAACGGCCGCGGCGGCTCCGGCGTCACCCGCCATCTGGCCGACGACCCCAACATCGACGCCATGCTGGAGCTGCACGCCCAGATCGATCGCGAGCCGGTGATCGTCCAGAAGTTCCTGCCGGGCGTGGTGAAGGGCGACAAGCGCATCCTGCTGGTGGACGGCGAGCCGGTGGGGGCCATCAACCGGGTGCCGTCCAAGGGCCAGATCCGGTCGAACCTGGCGGTGGGCGGCAAGGCCGAGCCGGTGGAGCTGACCGCCCGCGACCGCGAGATCTGCGCCACCATCGGGCCGGAGCTGAAGGCGCGCGGCCTGCTGTTCGTCGGCATCGACGTGATCGGCGAGTGGCTGACCGAGATCAACGTGACCTCGCCGACCGGAGCGGTCGCGCTGAAGGCGTTCACCCGGATCGACGCCACCGAGGCGCTGTGGGACCGGATCGAGGCGATCCGCGCCGGGTAGCGGCTTGTCCGCCGCACTCACGTTCCCGGAATGTTCTTGATCGCCCGTCCGGCTTGTGCCACGGCTTAGCCGCAGGATCACGGCGTTATCCAGGGGCTGAGCATGTCCGCACGGGTGGTGACGGTGGCGTTCCGGGGCGTGGAAGCGGTGCGCGTCGACGTCCAGGTGCAGTTCACCGGCGGGGAGGCGAAGTTCTTCCTGGTCGGCATGGGCGACAAGGCCATCTCGGAGAGCCGGGAGCGGGTGCGGGCGGCGTTCGCGGGGTTGGGGCTGGCCCTGCCGGCCCGCCGGATCATCGCCAACCTGGCCCCGGCCGACCTGCCCAAGGAGGGCAGCCACTACGACCTGCCGATCGCGCTGGCGATCATGGCCGGCATGGGGGTGATCCCGCCCGACGCGCTGGCGGACTGGGCGGCGGTGGGCGAACTGTCGCTGGACGGGCGGATCACCGCGGTCGCGGGCGCCCTGCCGGCGGCCGTGGCGGCGGGCGGCCTGGGGCTGGGCCTGATCTGCCCGGAAGCCTGCGGCGCCGAGGCGGCCTGGGCCGGCGACACGCGGATCCTCGCAGCCCCGTCTCTGATCGCCCTGGTGAACCACTTCCGCGGGACGCAGATGCTGTCGCCCCCCAAGCCGGGGCCCATGCTTGACGGCGAGCGGGTCCCCGACCTGCGCGACGTGAAGGGGCAGGAGAACGCCAAGCGGGCGCTGGAGATCGCGGCGGCCGGGGGCCACAACCTGCTGTTCGTCGGACCGCCGGGCTCAGGCAAGTCGATGATGGCCCAGCGGCTGCCGGGCCTGCTGCCGCCGCTCACGTCAGAGGAGCTGCTGGAGACCTCGATGGTTCACTCAGTGGCGGGGCTGATCGCCCGGGGCGAGCTGCGCCGGGCCCGGCCGTTCCGCGCGCCGCACCACTCGGCCAGCATGGCGGCCCTGACCGGCGGCGGCCACAAGGCCAAGCCCGGCGAGGTCAGCCTCGCGCACAACGGGGTGCTGTTCCTGGATGAGCTGCCGGAGTTCGGCGCCCAGGCGCTGGACAGCCTGCGCCAGCCGCTGGAGACCGGCGAGGTGATCGTCGCCCGGGCCAACGCCCACGTGCGCTATCCCGCCCGGGTTCAGCTGGTGGCGGCCATGAACCCCTGCCGTTGCGGTCACGGCGGCGCGGGCCGCGGCGCCTGCGGTCGCGCGCCGCGGTGCCAGACCGACTACCAGGCCAAGGTGTCGGGACCGCTGATGGACCGCATCGACCTGCAGGTGGAGGTCCCGCCGGTGACGCCCGCCGACCTCGCGCTGCCGCCGCCAGCCGAGGGCACCGCGGAGGCTTCGGCCCGGGTGCTGCGCGCCCGCCAGCGCCAGCAGGAGCGGGCGCAGGGTCGTGACGCACCGGTGCTCAACGCCCAGGCTGACGGCGACTGGCTTGAGGAGATCGCCGCCCTGGACGCCCCGGCGCGGGCCCTGCTGTCACGGGCCGCGGAGGCCGGCGGGCTGACGGCGCGCGGCTGGACGCGCACGCTGCGGCTGGCCCGCACGATCGCCGACCTGGAAGGCGCGGACGCCGTGCGCCGGGTGCATGTGGCCGAGGCGCTGATCTACCGGCGGGTGGCTGCGGCGTCGGCGTTCGCCAACGCCAGCTGACGCGGGGCCGTCCACGCGGCGTAGCCGATCGTAAGCGCCAGGAGATACCCCCAGATGATCTCTGCCGTGATGTAGGCCCAGGCCCCCACCTGACGATCGACGCTCTTTGCCAGGTGGGTGACGACAGCGAGAAGATGGAAGCCGGCGGCGAGCAGTGGCCAGTACCTCGGGCTCCTGAGTGCGATCCAGCAAAGCAGAGCCAGGAGCGCCGCGTCGACCGCGAAGATGCCCCATTCCGTCTCCCTGAAACCGGTGCGGTAGACGGCCATCGTGAATGCCCAGCCGGCGAGCAGTCCGCCTGCGCTCAGCCGCTCATCCGGGCCGCCTCGCCATACAGCCAGCGCGCTGACGACCAGTACGGTCGCAGGCCAGAGAAAGGCAGGCAGCTCCAAAGCAAAAGGCCCCCGGTCTTACCAGGGGCCTACAATGCCGAACGATTGCCTGGTTGTGCAACGTCGCCTCAGGCGGCGCTCACCGCCCGGAGCCGGCGACCGCGAGTGAGGGAGGCCGCCACAGGCGCAGGCTTGTCGCCGCCCGGATCGCCCACCATCACCGCGCCGAGCCCGATCTGCTCCTGGGCGACGCTGAGCTCCTTGTGGGTCTCGACAATGGCCCGGCGGGCTTCGGCCAGGGCCATGATGGCCTGGCTGGCGCGCTCCACGGCGTCCTGGCCGATCAGGGCCGAGGCCCCGGCTTCCCTGCGAAGCGCCGGCATTACCCCCGTGAGGGTCGCAGTCTTGGTGATGGCTGCGTCGATGGCCGCTTCGGCCTCGAACAGCGCCCCGGCGATTTGTTCCGCCACCATACGACGTTGCTTGAGCATGAGGTCTCTCCTGCAGGCGCCTTCTGTGGGCCGCCTGCCGATTGGATATCAGGGTTATGGTTTCGGGACCGTTCAGGCCCCGGAGAAATTCCGCGCCAGGTCCTGGAGCGCGTGGAGGCCCGCCAGCATCGCCCCGAACGCCAGGGCGGTGATGATCGCGACCCCCACGATCGCCCCCAGCCGGGCGGCGGGGCTCAGATCATTTCGGCCGAGCCATCCGGATCGGGCTTGAAGTTCTCGTCCAGCAGCACCCAGGTCATGCAGAGGATTTCCCGGAGCACCATTTCCGAAGGCTTGAAAGGCGCCAGCTTCCGGGTCGCGGAAACCAGGTGCTTCGCCATCGAAGCCTGCTGGGGCGTAGCCGCCAAGTCGGTCAGCTGCCGCTCGAGCTGATCCCAGGTGAAAAGCGGGATCGCCTCGTCCCTCTGGGCCGGGGTCGGCCAGCGGGCCTCGAAGTCGTCGATCTCCCGGCGCAGGCGCAGCGCCCTGCCGATCACCGCGCGGTTGTCGAAGTTCTGCCAGTCGCCCATGGCTCAGCTCCTCCCGAGTTGCCGGCTCATCGAGCCAGTCTGCGGGGCGGGCGTCTGTCCTGATCGTGTCGTGTCCTGATCCAATCGGGACAGGGTTAACGTCCCGCGTACGGAGCAGCCGCGCGGCCTCGTAGCGGTCGGGCACGCCGAGCTTGCGGCGGGCGCGGTCGCAGTAGGTGTCGACCGACGTCTTGGACATCCCAAGCTCGCGCGCGATCTGCTTGGAGCTGGGGTGCTGGTCCACCAGCCGCAGGCATTCGCGCTCACGCTGGGTGAGCAGCTCGACCGGATCGTTGGCGATTTCGGCGCGCGGCGGCATGGCTGAAGCAGTAAACGTGCTGTTGATCCCTTCGTCTACTTTAAGGCGAAACCCTTTTGCCGTTAAGGTTATTCTCCGCGCAGGGAGATGCGCCATGCAGGCCAAGGACGCTGGACGGACGGTCTCGCTCGAGCTGGCGATCGGAGCCCGCATCCGCACGCGCCGGCGCCAGCTCGGCCTCTCGCAGTCCGACCTGGCCGAGAAGCTCGGCGTCTCGTTTCAGCAGGTGCAGAAATACGAGCGCGGGGCGAACCGGGTCGCGGCCTCGACTCTGGTGATGACCGCCCAGGCGCTCGGCACCACGGTCGGCGCGTTGGTGGGGGAGGAGGCGAACGGACGCGCCGAGGACGACGAGATCTTCCGCGCCCTGGCCAAGCCGGGCGCCCTCGAGCTGCTGCAAGCGTTCGACGGGATCGCCGACGGCCGGGCGCGGGCGGCCCTGGTCGCCCTCGCCAAGGAGATGGTTACCGGACGTTGAGCGGCGGTTTGACCTCGCGTTAAAGGGTTCCCGGCATGATCGCGCCTCCATGCGCCGACCGCCTCGACCTCTCTCGACCCGCCGTCCCAAGCGGACCCAGATCAGCGCCGAGCAGCTCGCCTCGCTGAGCCACGAGTTCCGCACGCCCCTGAACGGGGTGCTGGGCATGGCCCGGCTGCTGGAGGGCACGCGCCTCACAGCCGAACAGCGGGCCTACGCCCTGGCCTTGCGCGAGAGCGGCGAACACCTGCTGAACCTGGTCAACGACGTGCTCGACTTCGCCAAGCTTGGCGAAGGGGCGATCGAGCTGCACCCGCAGCCTACCGACGTGGAGGCGCTGCTGCAGGGCGTGTGCGAACTGCTCTCGCCTCGCGCCCGGGAGAAGGGGCTGGAGATCGCCTGGGCGGCGCCCCAGCGCGCCGGCCGCATCCGCGCCGACGAGAGCCGCGTGCGCCAGGTGCTGCTCAATTTCGCCGGCAACGCGGTCAAGTTCACCCGCTCGGGCGGCGTATTGCTGAGCGTCGCCGAGACCGAGCCGGGTCGACTGCGCTTCACGGTCGAGGATACGGGTCCGGGCGTGCCGGCCGCCGACCGGGAGCGCATCTTCGAGGCCTTCACCCAGACGGAGATCGGCCACGCGGACGTGGGCGGCGCGGGCCTCGGCCTGGCCATCGCGCGCCGCCTGGCGCAAGCCATGAGCGGTGACGTGGGCGTCGACGCCGGCCGCACCGGGGGCGCGGTGTTCTGGTTCGAAGCCGCGTTCCCACAGCTCCCCGCCCCGGCGACCAGCGCAGCCCTCGAGGGACGCACCGTTGCGGTCGCCTCGCCCAACCCGATCGTTCGTGACGCCGCCCGGCGGCAGATCGAGGCCTGTGGCGGCGTGCCGGTGACCGCCCCCGATATCGATGGCGTCATCGCCCGCACGCGACCGGGGGACGTGCTGCTGCTCGACCACGCCCTGGCGCCGGAAGGCGGCATCGTCCGGAAGGGCGACAAGCGCCCGTCGATCATCCTGCTCGCCCCCGAGGAGCGCGAGCGGATGGAGCGCTACAAGCGGGCTGGCTTCGCCGGTTACCTGATCAAGCCGCTGCGCCGCGCCTCCCTGGCCGAGCGGGTGCTGATCGCCGCAGGGGCGGGCGCGGAGTCCGCCGCCGCGCCCGACGACGAGCGCATCGCCGCGGCGGCCGCGCCGGGCGCCCGGGTGCTGCTGGTCGAGGACAACCCCATCAACGCCCTGCTCGCCAAAGCTCTGCTCGCGCGGGAGGGCTGCGAGGTGGACCACGCCAACGACGGCGGGGAGGCGATCGCCGCGGTGAAGGTGGCCGCCTACGACCTCATCCTCATGGACATGCGCATGCCCGGCCTGTCCGGCGAGGACACCGCGCGGGAGCTGCGGGCCGCGGGCCTGCGCACCCCGATCGTGGCGCTGACCGCCAACGCCTTCGACGACGACCGCCAGGCGTGCCTGGCCGCGGGCATGGACGACTTCCTGGTCAAGCCGCTCTCGCCCGACGCGCTGCGCGCCGCCTTGACGCGCTGGACCCGCGGCGACTGGACGGAATTCGCGGCGCGCGCCAAGGTCCGCTGAGGCCGGGGGGCCCCCGAACCGCGGAGACCTGAATGAGCGCCGACGCCGCCGAGCCGAGACGCGGAGCCCTCGCGGGCGTCCGGGTCTTCTTCGAGCGACGCGCCCTGGTGATGCTGGCGCTGGGCTTCGCCTCGGGCCTTCCGAACCTGCTGATCTTCGACACCCTGTCGCTGTGGCTGCGGGACGCGGGGCTGTCGCTCAGCGTGATCTCGGTCTTCGCCCTGGCGACCCTCGCCTACTCCATGAAGTTCCTGTGGGCGCCGCTGGTGGACCGCACGCGCGTGCCGCTGCTCACGCGCTGGCTGGGCCATCGGCGGTCCTGGATGGTCGCAACCCAACTGCTGGTGATGCTGGGCTTATGGCTGATCTCGGGGACCAACCCCGCCGCCAGCCTTGGGCTGATGGCGGCGTTCGCGGTGTTCGTCGGCTTCACAGCCGCCACCCAAGACATCGTCATCGACGCCTGGAGGATCGAGGCGGCGGAGGTGGAGAAGCAGGGCGCGATGGCGGCCGCCTATCAGTGGGGCTATCGGATCGCGATGATCACCGCCGGCGCCGCACCGCTGGTGCTGGCGGATCAGTTCAACTGGAACCTCTCCTACGCCGTCATGGCCGCCCTGATGTTGGTCGGCATCGGCGGGGCGCTGGCTGCGCCGAAGGAGAAGGAGCACGTCATCCGGCCGATCCATGCCGAAGGGACGCCCTCCCGCCCGGCGCTCGAATTTCCCGAGTGGCTGGCGCGGCTCGTGCTGTTCGCGCTCGGCGCGGTGGTGCTGGGGTCGGGCCTCGCGGCCAACGCCTCGCTGCTCGCCTCCGCGTTCAGCGGGATCGGTCTGCCGGGCGCCGGCGAGGCCGTAACCGCCATCTGGGAAAAGAAGCCCGAAGGGGTGTACGCCCAGCTCGCCGCGGTGATTGTCGGCCTGGCGGTGATCGTACTGGCCGCCTGTCCGATCCCGCGGGTGCGGACGCGACCCGGCGTCTACCTGAGCGCCGCGCTGGGTGAGCCGCTCCGGGACTTCTTTGTCCGCTATCGGGGCGTCGCCGGCCTGATCCTGGCGCTGATCTGCGTCTACCGGCTGTCGGACTTCGTCCTGAACATCATGAACCCGTTCTACGCGGACCTCGGCTACACCAAGACCGAGATCGCCGAGGTGCGGAAGGTGTTCGGCGTGATCATGACCGTGTTCGGGGTCGGGCTCGGCGGCTGGGCCGTGGCGCAGCTGGGCCTGATGCGCGCCCTGGTCATCGGCGCCTTCGCGGGACCGCTGTCGAACCTGGTGTTCGCGTGGCTGGCCCTGCAGGGGTCGGACCTGACGGCGCTGTTCATCGCCATCGGCGTCGACAACGTGGCCTCGGGCTTCTCCGGAACCTGCCTGATCGCCTACATGTCGAGCCTGACCTCGGCCGGCTTCACGGCCACGCAATACGCGCTCTTCTCCTCGCTCTACGCCCTGCCCGGCAAGCTGATCGCCTCGCAGTCGGGGCGGATCGTCGAAGGCTCGGCCGCCGCCGCGCAAGGGGGCGGCGCGTTCGCCCCGCTGATGGGCCTGTTCGGCCGGCTGCCGGCCGACGCCTATGTGGACGGCGCGGCCAAGTCCGGCGTCACGCCGGCCGCGCTGGGCTCGGGCTACATCGTCTTCTTCCTCTATTCGGCCGCGGTGGGCATCGTCGCCATCGTGCTGGCCTTCGTGGTGGCGGCGCGGCAGCCGAAGAGCGTCTCGCCCGCGGGTTAGCCGAGAGCTACGGGTCCAACGCCTCGGATGATCGGATCGCGGCGCCGCCCTCACCCCGGCCCTCTCCCGCCTTGCGGGAGAGGGAGAAGGCTCCTCTCCAGCGCCGTAGGCGCGGGAGAGGCTGGGTGAGGGCGGCTCCGGGGGAACGGTGGGCAAGAGGTTGGACCCGGGCGCGCAGGTCCAACGGTGGGGATGATCCGGCGCCGCCCTCACCCGCCTTGCGGTAGAGGGGATCAGGCGGTCAGGCAGACCACCTGGGCGACCCGCAGGTCGCGGCGCAGGCTGTCGGCGACGCGGAAATAGTTGTCTGGAGTGAGGTTGGCGTTGAGCGGCGGCGCCACGTAGCGACGGCGGGTCGAGGCCAGGGTCGCCTGCACCGTCTCCGGCGCGGTGGTGTAGATCCGGCCGCGGCGCGGGCTCTCTGCGATGGTGACGCCGACGACCCGACCCTGGTCGTCGAGCGCCGGCGCGCCGGAGAGGCCGCCCAGGGACCCCTCGAGCCCCTCGGTGCGGCCGGTCTCGGCCCAGACCAGCACCGGCTCGCTGCGCGCGCCACGGCCCCGCACCACGAGGTTCTCGCGGCCGATCAGCTTGGACGTCGCCTCCCCCGGCTCCCCCTGCGGGAAGCCCGGATGGTAGGCCCGCTCGCCGCGGCGGAGGTTCTCGGCCAGCGCAAGCGGCAGGGCCGGCGCGCCGCCGTCGGTGGTCAGGATGGCCGCCTCGCCACGCGGATCGATGGTGACGCGGGCGGCCACCCCCTCGCCGGCGCCGACCACGATGGCCGCGGTGCGGCAGCCGTCGACCACGTGGCGGGCGGTCAGCCACACGCCGCTCTCGGCGACCGAGAAGGCGGTGCCGGTGGCTGGCCCGGCGGCGTCGGGCACGTCCACAACGACCGAAGGATCGAACGGGGATGACGGGCCCAACACCTCGCCTTCCACCTCCGGGGCGGGCGGCGGCGGCTCGGGCGCGTCGGCGCGCTCCTGCCGGCCGATGGCGGCGACCAGCAGGGCCACCACCACGCAGGCGTAGATCAGCCAGTCCGGGAGCCGCGGGAAGTGCATGGGTCAGCCGGAGACGGCCGCTCCGATGATGATGGCCGTGGAAAGCTTGGCGCCCACCAGCATGGCCGCGGCGCTCATCTCGCCGTCCTGGATGCGCCGGGGCAGGCCGCGCAGCACGATGTCCACCAGCCGGAAGACGAGCAGCTGGACCACCACCGTAGCCGCGCCCCAGAGCCCGATCTCGATCAGGTTCGTGGAGGCGTGCAGCGAGACGGCGAGCGGAATGGCGAGGCCGACGAGGACGCCGCCCATCGACACGGCCGCCGCGGTGTTGCCCTCGCGGATCAGGCTGATCTCCTTGTGCGGGGTGAGCAGCACGTAGAGCGCCGCCGCCGCCAGCAGGATCAGGACGGTCACCCCGCCGTGCAGCAGGGTGATCGGAAAGCCCTGGGCGAACGCCTGGATCTCAGGCGACTGGACTGGTGTAGGCATGTGTGACGCCGGCCCTCGGAAACTGCCGGTCACATAGCACGGGGGCCGGGCGGCCGCACACTGGGCCGCCCGGTCGTCAGGCTTGGGGAGCGTCCAGCTTGCGCCGCGCGCTGGCGCGCAGCTTCTCGCTCTCGCTCTTCAGCTGGCCGCAGGCGGCGAGGATGTCGCGGCCGCGCGGCGTGCGGATGGGCGAGGCGTAGCCGGCGCGGTTCAGGATGGCGGCGAAGGCCTCGATGGTCTTCCAGTCCGAGCATTCGTACTCGGAGCCGGGCCACTTGTTGAACGGGATCAGGTTGATCTTGGCCGGGATCCCCTTGAGCAGCTGGACCAGGGCCTTGGCCTCGGCGGGGCTGTCGTTGACGCCCTTCAGCATCACGTACTCGAAGGTCACCCGCTTGGAATTCGACAGGCCGGGGTAGGCGCGGATGGCGGCCATCAGCTCGGCGATCGGGTACTTCTTGTTGAGCGGCACCAGCCGGTCGCGCAGCTCGTCGTTGGTGGCGTGCAGCGAGATGGCCAGCATGGCCTGGGTGCGCTCGCCGAGCGCCGCCAGTTGCGGGACCACGCCGGACGTGGAGACGGTGATCCGCCGGCGCGAGATGGCGATCCCCTCGTTGTCCGAGATGATGTCCATGGCGGCGGCCACGTGGTCGAGATTGTAGAGCGGCTCGCCCATGCCCATGAAGACGATGTTCGAGAGCCGGCGGTCTTCCTTGGGCGAGGGCCACTCGGCGAGGTCGTCGCGGGCCACCTGCACCTGGGCGACGATCTCGGCCGTCGTCAGGTTGCGCACCAGCGCCTGGGTGCCGGTGTGGCAGAAGGTGCAGTTCAGGGTGCAGCCGACCTGGCTCGACACGCACAGGGCGCCCGCGCGGCCGACGTCCGGGATGTAGACCGTCTCCACCTCGATCCCTGGGGCCATGCGGATCAGCCACTTGCGGGTGCCGTCCTTGGACACCTGCCGCTCCACCACCTCGGGGCGGGCCAGGGTGAAGGCCTCGGCCAGCGCGGCGCGGGTCTCCTTGGCCACGTCGCTCATGGCGGCGAAGTCGGTGACCCCGTAGTGGTGGATCCAGCGCCACAGCTGACTGGCGCGCATGCGGGCCTTCTCGGGCCGGACGACGCCGGCCTCCACCAGCGCAGCCTGCAGCTCCCCGCGGGTCAGGCCCGAGAGGTTCGGCTTCACCGGCGCGAGCGCGTGGGTCGCGAGCGGTTGCGCCGGCGCACGGCTGAGGTCGAGGGTCACGCCCAAGTGGCAGGTCCTTCCAAGGAGGCCGCGGAATATAGGTGACGGACCGCCGGTTACCAAATCGCGTCGCCCTGTCGTCGGGGAGCCTCTTCAAACAGCTGTTCGACTGGGCTAGCGTCGCCGCCTCTGATCCAACACGACCACGAGGGACGTCCCATGAAAGCGCTGCTCAGCAAGGAAGTCGGAGGGCCCGACAGCCTGGTGCTGGAGGACATGCCCTCGCCGGAAGCCAAGCCCGGCTTCGCCGTGGTCGAGGTGAAGGCCATCGGGGTGAACTTCCCCGACGTGCTGATCATCGAGGACAAGTACCAGTTCAAGCCGCAGCGGCCGTTCTCGCCGGGCGGCGAGATCGCCGGCGTGGTGAAGAGCGTCGGCGAGGGCGTCACCCACGTGAAGCCGGGCGACCGGGTGCTGGGCAACACGGGCTGGGGCGGCATGGCCGAGGAGCTGGCCCTGGAAGCCGCCCGGCTGGTGAAGATCCCCGACGCCATGCCGTTCGACGACGCGGCGGCCTTCATCATGACCTACGGCACCAGCTACCACGCGCTGAAGGACCGGGCGAACCTGCAGCCCGGCCAGAGCCTACTGGTGCTGGGGGCCGCCGGCGGCGTGGGCCTGGCCGCGGTCGAGCTCGGCAAGGTGATGGGCGCCAAGGTGATCGCCGCAGCGTCCAGCCAGGAGAAGGTCGACCTGTGCCTGAGCCGCGGGGCGGCGTCGGGCGTGGTCTATCCGAAGGGGCCGTTCGACCGCGACGGCCAGAAGGCGCTGGGCCAGATCTTCAAGGACGCCACCGGGCCGAACGGCGCCGACGTGATCTACGACGCCATCGGCGACGCCTATGCCGAGCCGGCGCTGCGATCGATCGCCTGGGAGGGCAAGTATCTCGTGGTGGGCTTCGCCGCGGGCGAGATCCCGAAGATCCCGCTGAACCTGGCGCTGCTGAAGGGCTGCGACATCGTCGGCGTGTTCTGGGGCTCGTGGGTGGGCAAGAACCCGCAGCGGCACCAGCAGAGCGTGCAGGAGCTCCTGCAGATGTACGCCGAGGGCAAGATCAAGCCGCACGTCTCCGAGCGCTTCCCGCTCGAGCGCGCCGCCGACGCGATCAAGCACCTGGCCAGCCGCAAGGCCATGGGCAAGGTGGTGGTCACGGTCGACTGACGGAGCCCAGATCCTCCCCCGGTTGCCACGGGGGAGGACCCGTGTATCTGATCGCTGATAACCAAGAACACGGGGAGGGCCGCATGGCCGGACGTCTGGAAGGCAAGGTCGCCGTCATCACCGGCGGGGTTTCGGGCATCGGCCTGGGGACCGTTGAGCTGTTCGTCGCCGAGGGGGCGAAGGTGGTCGCCGCCGACATCCAGGACGAGAAGGGGGCGATGCTGGAGCAGCGCTTCCCAGTCACGGTGCGCTACGCCCACTGCGACGTGACGCTCGAGGACGAGATCGCCGCCGCTGCGCAGCTGGCGAAGAGCGAGTTCGGCGGGCTGGACATCCTGTTCAACAACGCCGGGATCTCCGACGCCATGCGGACCATCCCCGAGATCGACGCCGAGCGCTGGGCCTGGATCTACAACGTGCTGGTGCGCGGGCCAGCGCTAGGAATGAAGCACGCCGTGCCGCTGATGCTGGAGCGCGGCGGCGGATCCATCGTCAACACCGCCTCCATCGCTGGCCTGCAGGCGGGCTGGGGGCCGATCGCCTACTCCTCGGCCAAGGCCGCGGTGATCCACATGAGCAAGGTCGCCGCCGCCCAGCTGTCGCCGCAGCGGATCCGGGTGAACGCCATCTGCCCCGGCCTGATCGCCACCTCGATCTTCGGCGCCTCGCTGGGCATGCCCAGGCAGGGCGCCGACCAGCTGGCGGCTCTGGTCGCCACCCACGCCGACAAGGTGCAGCCGGTCCCCAAGGCGGGCATGCCGGAGGACATCGCCCAGGCGGCCCTCTACCTGGCCTCGGACGCCTCAGCCTTCGTCACCGGCACGCACCTGGTGGTTGATGGCGGGATCACCGTGGGCAGCCGGCATTCCTGGGACCAGGCGGCGCCGAGCCCGTTCACCGAGATGTTCGGCGACATGTTCGCAGCGCCCGCCGACAGCGCGGGGTCATGACCGACGAGCCGGCGCTCGTCCGGCCGGAGTCCCGCGGCGGGCTGACGCCGAATGTCCGCGGCGCCTTGTGGATGCTGGGGTCGGCGCTGGGCTTCACGGCCATGACGACGCTGATCAAGTTCCTCGGCGACGACTATCCGGCGGCGCTGCAGACCTTCTACCGCCAGGCGGCCGGGTTCGCGGTGCTGCTGCCGGTGATCCTGCGGCAGGGCCGGGCGGCCTACGCCACCACGCGGCCGGGCATCCTGTTCTTCCGCTCGGCGGCCGGGACGGTGGCGATGATCCTGTCGTTCTACGCCTTCCAGAAGATGCCGCTGGCCGACGCCAACGCACTGTCGTTCACCCGCACCCTGTGGCTGGTGCCGCTCGCCGCCTTCGTGGTGCGCGAGAAGGTGGGGCCGCTCCGGATCGCGGCGGCTGTGGTGGGGTTCGGCGGCGTGCTGCTGATGCTGCGGCCGGGCGCCGGGGGCGACTTCGCGCTCGGCCTGCCGGCGCTGGCCATGCTGGCGGCCTCGTTCCTGTTCGCCCTGACCATCACCGGGATGAAGGTGATGACCCGCGACCACTCGCCCACCGTGCTGCTGGTCTGGGCCATGACGCTCGGGCTGATCTTCTCGCTGCCGGGCGCCTTCCTGACGTGGCGCTGGCCCGAGCCGGTGGACCTCGTCCTGCTGTGCCTGATGGGCGTACTCGGGACCATCACGCAGGCCTGCTACATCAAGGGGATGCAGGTGGGCGATGCGGCCGCGATGGCGCCCATCGACTACATCCGGCTGGTGTTCACGGCGGCCGCCGGCTTCGTACTGTTCGCTGAGCTCCCGACGGTCTGGACGCTGGCGGGCGCCGCGGTGGTCGTGGCCTCGACCCTGTTGATCACCTGGCGCGAGCACCAGATGTCGAAGGTCAGTCCTCGAGCCTGAGCCGGCGTATCGAGCGGCGCGCCGCTTCCCGATGGCGCGGCTTCAGGTTCTTGCCGACGAGGGACATCAGCGTCGCGAACACCGCCGCGTCGTCCGTGTAGCCGAGGCCCGCGATGAAGTCGGGCAGGACGTCGGTCGGCAGGACGAAATAGGCGAGCGCCGCCAGCATCATCCCCTTCGCGGCGGTGGGGGTCTCGTCGTCCTTGGCGCAGTACCAGACGCTGAGCGCCTCGGCGGCGAACGGCACCTTGGCGGCCACGCGGCGGATCTTCGGCCAGAAGCCGCGGTTCACCCGCTCTTCGTTCAGCTTGATGACCGAGGGCACCAGCGCCCGGCTGGGATCGATCGGCGTGCGCGGATCGAAGGTGACGTCGGGTGAGTCTTTTGCGCCTGCGCTCATCGGGCTAATGCCTTTTGGAAGCCACCATCTAACGGGAGCGGGAGCAAAGCGTCCATGGAACTCAATTCATCCGTCGCAGCGGTCGTCACGGGCGGAGCCTCCGGCCTGGGCGAGGCCACGGTGCGGGCCCTGGCCGCCAAGGGCGTGAAGGTCGCCATCTTCGACATGAACGAGGAGAAGGGCCAAAAGGTCGCCGCCGACGTGGGGGGCGTGTTCTGCAAGGTCAACGTCACCTCGGAAGAAGACGTCGACGCCGGCTTCGCGAGGGCGCGCGAGGCGCACGGCCAGGAGCGGATCCTGGTGAACTGCGCCGGCACCGGCAACGCCATCAAGACGGCCAGCCGTGACAAGAACACCGGCGAGACCAAGCACTTCCCGCTGGATGCGTTCAACTTCATCATCCAGATCAACCTGGTGGGCACCTTCCGCTGCATCGCCAAGTCGGCGAAGGGCATGCTGGACCTCGAGCCGCTGGAAGACGGCGAGCGCGGGGTGATCATCAACACCGCCTCGGTGGCGGCCGAGGACGGCCAGATGGGCCAGGCGGCCTACTCGGCGTCGAAGGGCGGCGTGGTGGGCATGACCCTGCCGATCGCCCGCGACCTGTCGGGCGACGGCATCCGCGTGAACACGATCCTGCCGGGGATCTTCGACACCCCGCTGATGCAGTTCGCGCCGGAGGCGGTGAAGCAGGGCCTGGCCGCTTCGGTGCCGTTCCCCAAGCGGCTCGGCAAGCCGCAGGAATACGCCCAGCTCGCCATGACCATGATCGAGTGCGGCTATTTCAACGGCGAGGACGTGCGCCTGGACGGCTCGATCCGGATGGCCCCGCGCTAAGCACAAGCCAGTCCGGCGCAGATCGACGAGGGGCCTCCGGCATCGCCGCGAGGCCCCTTTTCGTGTGGCGCGGGAGCGCCGCTACCGGCGACGGCGGACGCCGCCCAGCAGGCCGCGCATGATCTCGCGGCCGACCTGGTTGCCGATGGTGCGCAGCATGGACTTGGCGAAGGCCCCGCCCATGGACTGCAGCTCGGACGGCTTCTCCTTGGCCGCGGCTTTGGGCTTGGCCGCCGGCGCCGCGGGGGCGGCTACCGCCGCCTCGGCCTTGGCCCTCAGCATCTCATAGGCGCTCTCGCGGTCGCGGGCCTGATCGTAGAGGCCGCGCACCGGGCTGGAGGCCATCAGGGCCTGGCGCTCGGCGGGCGTGACAGGGCCGAGGCGCGACACGGGCGGGCGCACGGTGGTCTTGGCCACGACCGTGGGCGCGCCGCGCTCGTCGAGCACCGACACCAGGGCCTCGCCCACGCCGAGGTGCTGGATGGTCTCGGCGGTGTCGAAGGCCGGGTTGGCCCGGAAGCTCTCGGCGGCCGCCCTCAGCCCGCGCTGCTCGACCGGAGTGTAGGCGCGCAACGCATGCTGCACCCGGTTGCCGAGCTGGCCCAGGACCGTCTCGGGAATGTCCGCCGGGTTCTGGGTGACGAAGTAGACGCCGACGCCCTTGGAGCGGATGAGGCGGACCACCTGCTCCACCTTCTCCAGCAGGGCCTTGGGCGCGTCGCGGAACAGCAGGTGCGCCTCGTCGAAGAAGAAGGCCAGCCGCGGCTTCTCGGGGTCGCCCACCTCGGGCAGCTCCTCGAAAAGCTCGCTGAGCAGCCACAGCAGGAAGGTGGCGTAGAGCCGGGGCGCCGCGATCAGCTTGTCGGCGGCCAGCAGGGAGACGTAGCCGCGGCCGGAGCCGTCGGTGCGCATGAGGTCGGAGAGCTGCAGGGCCGGCTCGCCGAAGAGGTTTGCGCCGCCCTGCTCCTCCAGCACCAGGAGCTTGCGCTGGATGGTGGCGACGGTGGCCGGCGAAATGTTGCCGAACCGGGCGCCCAGGGCCTTGGCGTTCTCGGCGGCGTAGGTGAGCGCCGCCTGCAGGTCCTTGAGGTCGAGCAGCAGCAGGCCTTCCTCGTCGGCGGCCCGGAACACAACCGTCAGCACGCCCTCCTGCACGTCGTTGAGCTCGAGCATTCGGGCGATCAGCAGGGGCCCCATCTCGGAGACGGTGGCGCGGATCGGGTGGCCCTGCTCGCCGAACAGGTCCCAGAAGATGGTGGGCGCCCCCAAGGGCTGCAGAGTGAGGCCCATGGCTCCGGCCCGGGCCAGCATCTTCTCGGACGGCGCGCCGGGCTGGGAGATGCCGGCCAGGTCGCCCTTCACGTCGGCCGCGAACACCGGGACGCCGGCGTCGGACAGACCCTGGGCCAGCACCTGCAGGGTGACGGTCTTGCCGGTGCCGGTGGCGCCGGCCACCAGGCCGTGCCGGTTGGCCCGGTCGAGCCTCAGGGCCTGCGGTTCGTCGGCCAGGCCGATCAGGACGCCGTTCTCACCCATCGGGGACTCCTCGCGATCAGGGGAACGGCAAGCTAGCGAGGCCCCGCGTGGCGCGCCAGCGGCGACTCGCCCGGCCGGGGAAGCCATGTTCGTGCTGAAAATTGTGGTCGGCAGGGCAAAAAAACTCCCACTCAACGGTGAAGCCGGGTAGAGGTCGCCTGCATTGACGGCGGGTCCCCCGCCGGGGACAGTCACGCCTCCGCCTCCGCGAAAGCCTCCCTGATGCCCGAACGCGCCGTCGACTCCCCCCTCGTCCGCATCTCACTGGCGATCATCGCCGCGGTGGTTGTGGGCGCCGCGCTGAAGTGGCTGGCGCCGATCCTCACGCCGCTGGCGCTGGCCATGTTCCTGGCGGTGATGATCGACGGCCTGGCCCGGGTGCTCGAGCACCGGCTGCCAGGGGTCGGGCGCCGCGCGGCCATGCCGCTGGCCCTGCTGATCGCCGTCCTGCTGTTCGGCGGCACGGCCTATGTGATCGCCGACAACGCCTATTCGTTCGCGGGCCAGCTCGCCGGCTATGCGCCGCGGCTGAACGGCCTGCTGGCGCGCATGGCGGGCCTCGTGGGGATCGATGTCCCGCCGACGATCGAGCAGCTGGCGCAGCAGCTGAATCCCACACGCTTCCTCGGCCAGGTGGCGCGCAGCCTGCAGGACTTCGCCGCAACGGCCGGCTTCGTGATCGTCTACCTGGGCTTCATCATCGCCTCGCGGCGCGGCTGGACGCGGAAGATGGTCAACCTCTTTCCGCAGCGCGAGGAGCGGCAGGAGGCCATGGGCATCTTCCTGCGCATCCGCGACGGGGTGGAGCAGTACCTCTGGGTGCAGACGGTGACCGGGCTGATGATCGCGGCGGCCTCGTGGGCGGCGATGCTGGCCGTCGGCCTCGACAATGCGCTGTTCTGGACGTTCGTGATCTTCATCGCCTCGTACATCCCGGTGATCGGGGGCATCGTCGGCGTCGCGGCGCCGCCGGTGATGGCGCTCGTGCAGTTCGACACCCTCTGGCAGGCGGCCGTTCTGTTCGCGGTCCTGCAGACCGTCACCCTGGTGGTCGGCAACGTGATCTACCCGCGGATGCAGGGCCGCAGCCTGAACATCGATCCCGTCATGGTGCTGCTGTCGCTGGCCTTCTGGGCGGCGATCTGGGGGATGACGGGGGCCTTCCTGTCGACGCCCCTGACCGTCATGGCCATGGTGATCCTCGCCCAGTTCCCCGGGTCGCGCTGGATCGCCGTGCTGCTCAGCGAGGATGGGGACCCGCTGCGCCAACGCACGGACAAGGGGGCGCCCACCCCGCTCGACAAGGCCATCGCTTCTGACCCGCCCGCCGGATGACGGAAACGCGCCGAGAGGACTTAAACGTGAGCTTGCAGTTCCTATCTATGGTCAGCCGGGGAGCCCAACGCCCCGGCCAGAACGTCCGTCCCCCAACCCCGCGGGCGCTCCGAGCACAGAGCGCTTCGCCGACCCCCCACGGCGGAGCCACACGCCGCCGGACACTCTCCTCCGGCGGCGTCCTCGTGACCGGCGCGCAGGCCCTCCCCGGCCGCGCCAGCGGGGGTCGCGCCCGATGAACCGCCCCGTCAAGCCGGCCGCCCTGCAGCCGAACCGCCGCCTGGTGCGCGCCGTCCTCGCCGCGATGGGCGACGAGCCGCAGATGGAGGCCGCCCGGGCTTTCGCCGACCAGGCCAGCGCCGACGCCCTGACGGACGAGCTGCCGGAGCTCTCCGCCGCCGAGCTGGCGGCCAACCTCGCCGACTTCTGGCGGTTCGGCGAGCGCCGCCGCGGGCGGGGCCCCACCATCCGCATCGTCCCCGTCGAAGGCTCGCGCCACAACGGGCTCGACCGGCTCGAGATCGTGCAGGACGACGCACCGTTCCTCGTTGACTCCGTGATGGGGGAGATCGCGGACCAGGGTCTCTCCGTCCGGGCCATGTTCCACCCGATCGTCACCGTGCGGCGCGACCGCGCCGGGGTGCGCGGCGAGACGGGGACCCCGCGTCGCGAGTCCATGATCCAGGTGATCCTCGATCCCGTGGGCGCCGACCGCGAGGCGGCGCTCGCCAAGGGGGTGAAGGCGGCGCTGGCCGACGTCCGCGCCGCCGTGGACGACTTCCCGGCGATGCTGGAGCTGATGGCCCGGACCATCGGCGAACTGGCCGAGCGCGGCGACAAGGCCAGCGAGGAGGAGCTCGCCTTCCTGCGATGGCTGCACAAGGAGCACTTCGTGTTCCTGGGCGCCCGCGTCTACGCGTACCCGCGCCTGCCCAACGGCGAGTATGCACCGGAGGAGCCGCTCTACCAGCCGACCGACGGCCTGGGCGTGCTCCGCGATCCGACCCGCACCGTGCTGCGCCGGGCCAGCGAGCCCGCGATCCTGATGAGCGAAGCTCAGGACCGGATCGTCCGCGACCCGGCGCTGACCGTCGCCAAGTCGAACGTGCGCAGCCGGGTCCACCGCCGGGGCTACATGGATTACGTGGGCGTGAAGCGCTACGGCGACGACGGCCGGCCGAGCGGCGAGGTCCGCTTCGTGGGCCTGTTCACCGCCGACGCCTACGACCAGCCGGCCGCCAACGTGCCGCTGATCCGCGAAAAGGTCGCCCGGGTGCTGGAGCGCGCCGGCGCCCTGCCGGGCAGCCACAACGCCAAGCGCCTGAAGAACATCGTCGAGAACCACCCGCGCGACGAGCTCTTCCAGATGAGCGAGGACGACCTGCTGGCCCAAGCCGTCGGCGTCCTGCACCTCTACGATCGGCCGCGCGTGCGCCTGTTCGAGCGGCGCGATCCGTTCGACCGCTTCGCCTCGGTCCTGCTGTTCGTGCCCCGCGACCGCTACGACTCAGACCTGCGGCGGCGGGCCGGGGCGATGATCGCCGACGCCTACGGCGGACGGCTGTCGGCCTACTACCCGGCCTTCCCGGACGCGCCGCTGGCGCGCGTGCACTACATCGTCGGCTTCACCCCTGGCCAGCACCTGTGGCCCGACCTGCGCGCCCTGGAAGCCGAGATCGCCGAGGCCGCCCGCACCTGGGAAGACCGCTTCGACGCCGCCATCCGCGCCAGCGGGCGGACGCCGGAGGAAGTGTCGGAAACCGTCGCCCGCTACCGCGACGCCTTCCCGGCCGGGTACCGGGACCGGTTCGACGCCGCCGAGGCCCTGGCCGACGTGGCCGAGGTGGAGGCGTTCGGTGACGAGCCGGTGCGGGTTCGCGCCTACCGGACGGCCGAGGACGGTCCCCTGGAGTTCCGCTTCAAGCTCTATCGCCAGGGCGAGCCTGCGCCGCTGGCCGACGTGCTGCCGATCCTGGAGAACATGGGCCTGAAGACCCTGGCCGAGGCCGGGTTCTGCATCCAGCGCGAGGGCCATCCGACCATCTGGGTCCACGATTTCGAGCTGACCGACCCGCGCGGCGAGCACCTGGTGTTCGCCGAGGTGAAGGACGCCTTCGAAGACGCCGTGGCCGCGGTCTGGACGGGGCTCACCGAAAACGACGGCTTCAACCGCCTGGTGCTGGAGCTGTCGCTGTCCTGGCGCGACGCCGCCCTGATCCGGGCGCTGGCGCGTTATCGCCAGCAGTCCGGCCTCGACCCGACCCAGCGGGCGCAGGAAGAGGCGCTGCGCAACCATCCGGGCGTGGCGCGGCTGATCCTCGACCTCTTCCGCACCAAGTTCGACCCTGCGATCCGCGCCGACCTGGCCGCCCGCAACCAGCAGGCCGCTGCGGTGATGGGCCGGATCATCGAGGCCCTGCAGCACGTGGAGAGCCTGGACGACGACCGGGTGCTGCGCCGCCTCGCCCTGCTGGTCGCGGCCATCCTGCGGACCAACTTCTACCAGCCCGGCCCCGATGGCCGGCCGAAGCCCTACATCTCGTTCAAGGTGGCGAGCGGCGAGCTGGCCGACCTGCCGCTGCCCAAGCCCTACCGCGAGATCTTCGTCTGGGGTGTGGCCGTGGAGGGCGTTCACCTGCGGTTCGGCCCCGTGGCGCGCGGCGGCCTGCGCTGGTCGGACCGGCGCGACGACTTCCGCACCGAGGTGCTGGGCCTGGTGAAGGCGCAGCAGGTGAAGAACGCGGTGATCGTGCCCGTCGGCTCGAAAGGCGGCTTCTTCCCCAAGCAGCTGCCCAAGGGCGGCGCGCCGGACGCGGTGCGGGCGGAGGGGATCCGCGCCTACACCACCTTCCTCTCCGGCCTGCTGGACATCACCGACAACCTGTCGCCCGAGGGCCAGGTCATCCATCCCGCCGACGTGGTCGTCCACGATGGCGACGATCCCTACCTGGTGGTGGCGGCGGACAAGGGCACGGCGACCTTCTCGGACATCGCCAACGGCATCGCCGAGTCCTACGGCTTCTGGCTGGGCGACGCCTTCGCGTCGGGCGGGTCCGCCGGCTACGACCATAAGGCGATGGGCATCACCGCCCGTGGCGCCTGGGAGGCGGTGAAGCGCCACTTCCGCGAGCTCGGCAAGGACATCCAGTCCGAGCCGTTCACGGTGGTGGGCTGCGGCGACATGAGCGGCGACGTGTTCGGCAACGGCATGCTGCTGTCGAAGCAGATCCGCCTGCTGGCCGCCTTCGACCACCGTCACATCTTCCTGGATCCCGATCCCGACCCGGCGAAGTCCTGGGACGAGCGCAAGCGGATGTTCGAGTTGCCGCGGTCGTCCTGGGACGACTACGACCGCAAGGCGATCTCGAAGGGCGGGGGGGTCTTCCCGCGCAGCCAGAAGGAGATCCCGCTGACGCCGCAGGTGCGCGCGATGCTCGGGATCGAGGCCGAGACCCTGACGCCGGGCGAGTTGATTAACGCCATCCTCAAGGCGCCGGCCGAGCTGCTCTACCTGGGCGGCATCGGCACCTATGTGAAGGCGCGGCACGAGACCAACACCGAGGTTGGCGACAAGGCGAATGACCCGATCCGGGTGAACGCCTCGGAACTGCGGGTGAAGGTGGTCGGCGAGGGGGCCAACCTGGGCCTGACGCAGGCGGCGCGGATCGAGTTCGCGAACCTGGGCGGGCGGATCAACACCGACGCCATCGACAACTCAGCCGGCGTCGACAGCTCCGACCACGAGGTGAACATCAAGATCCTCACCGGCATGCTGGAGCGGACCGGAGAGCTGACCCGCAAGAAGCGCGACACCTTGCTGCGCTCGATGGTGGACGACGTGGCGGCCCACGTCCTGGCCCACAACTACGGCCAGACCCTGGCGCTGTCGCTCCTGGACATGGACGCGGCGGGCGAGCTGGAGCCGCACGCGCGGTTCATGAGCGACCTGGAGCAGGCGGGCCGCCTGGACCGCACGGTGGAGGGGCTGCCGGACCCGGCCGCCATCGCCGAGCGGCAGGCGGCGGGCCGAGGCCTGACCAGGCCGGAGCTGGCGGTGCTGCTGGCCTATGGCAAGCTGGAGCTGAAGCGCGAGATGGTCGCCAGCCAGGCGCCGGACGACCCGTTCTTCGAGCAGAGGCTGGAGGCCTATTTCCCGAAGCCGCTGCGCCGCTGGGCCGAGCCCATGCGCCGCCACCGGCTGCGCCGAGAAATCATCGCCACCGTGGTCGCCAACGACATCGTCAACCGCTGCGGCCCGAGCTTCCCGTCGCGGCTGATGGCGGCGGCCGGCTGCGACGTGACCGCCTTCGTCTGCGGCTACGAGGCCGCCAAGGCGGTGCTCGACATCGAGCCGCTGTGGTCGGCGATGGACGACCTGGACGGCAAGGTCCCGGCCGCCGCCCAGATGGCCCTCTACCGGCGGACGGTGGCGGCCCTGCGGGGCGCTACCTTCTGGCTGGCCCGGCGGTCGGCCCGGGAGAAGCTGGACGTGGACAGCCTGATCCGCCGCTACGGCGCGGGCTTCCGGGCGCTGAAGGGGCTCACGCCGGACACGGTGACCGCCGTCGAGCGGGCCTCCATCGAGGCGCGGATCGCCGAGCTGGTGGAGCTGGGCGCCCCGCCCGAACTGGCGCGCCAGGTGTCGGTGCTGCAATCCCTGACCACGGCCGCAGACCTGGTGGACCTGGCCGAGGCCTCCAGCTGGCCGCTGCCCAACGTCTCGCGGGTCTACAACGCCACGGGGGCGGCCTTCGCCTTCGATCGGCTGCGGGCCGCGGCGGGCGGCTATGCGGTGGGCGACGCCTTCGAGCGCACGGCGCTCCGGCGTCTGATCGAGGACATGCTGGCCGAGCAGGCGCAGCTCGCCCGGGCGATCATGGAGTTCGCCGGCCAGCAGCAGGCCGGCGACGACGCCGCCTCGGCAAAGGACGCGGTGAGCGCCTGGGCGGCGCTCCGCCGCGAACAAGCGCGCGCCGCGCTGCGGGTGATCGAGGAGATCGAAGCCGCCGGCGGGCCCTGGACCTTCGCCAAGCTGACGATCGCCAATGCGGCCCTGCGGGAGCTGGCCAACGAGGCGACCGCCAAGCGGCGGCGGTAGGGCGCAAGCCCTCTCCCGCCCGCGGGAGAGGGTTGGGTGAGGGCGGCGCTGCGGCGGCGCTGGTCAGGGCGTTGGACCCGGTCGCGCCCTCGGGTTCAACGTCGGCGATGAGGCGAGATCGGCGCCGCCCTCACCCTCCCCTCTCCCGCAAGCGGGAGAGGGTTCTAGGCGCTAGTGGCGGAAGACGCGGAGGCCGGTGAAGACCATGGCCAGGCCGCGCTCATCGGCCGCGGCGATGACTTCCTCGTCGCGCATGGAGCCGCCCGGCTGGATGACCGCGGTGCAGCCGGCGTCGGCGGCCTGCAGCAGGCCGTCGGCGAAGGGGAAGAAGGCCTCCGAGGCGCAGGCGGAGCCCGCGAGGTCCAGGCCGAAGTCGGCGGCCCGCAGGGCGGCGATGCGGGCGCTGTCCTTGCGGTTCATCTGGCCGGCCCCCACACCCAGGGTCTGGCCGGCCCTGGCGTAAACGATGGCGTTCGACTTCACGTGCTTGGCGACGGTGAAGGCGAAGAGCATGTCGCGCACCTCCTCGTCGGTGGGCGCGCGCCTGGTGACCACCTTCAGATCGGCGGGCGTGAGCCGGGCGTCGTCGCGCGACTGGACCAGGAAGCCGCCGGACACCGACTTGAAGGTGACCCCCGGCTCGCGCGGGTCCGGCAGGCCGCCGGTGACCAGCAGGCGGACGTTCTTCTTTTTGCGGAACAGGGCGACGGCGTCCTCGTCGGCGTCGGGCGCGATCACCACCTCGGTGAAGATCTCCAGCACCTTCTCGGCGGTGGCCGCGTCCAGCCGGCTGTTCAGGGCGACGATCCCGCCGAAGGCGCTGGTGGGGTCGCAGGCGAGCGCCCGGTCGTAGGCCTCGGCCAGGCTCGCGCCCGTGGCCACGCCGCAGGGGTTGGCGTGCTTGATGATGGCGCAGGCCGGACCCGCCTCAGGGGCGAACTCCGCGATCAGCTCGAAGGCCGCGTCGGTGTCGTTGATGTTGTTGTAGCTGAGCTCCTTGCCCTGCAGCTGGCGGGCGGTGGCGACGCCGGTGCGCGGGCTGGGGAAGCGGTAGAAGGCGGCCTGCTGGTGCGGGTTCTCGCCGTAGCGCATGGTCTGGGCGAGTTCGCCAGAGAGGCTGAGGCGGGCGGGCGCCGCGTCGCCGAGCTGGCGGGCGAACCAGCCGGAGATGGCGGCGTCGTAGGCGGCGGTGCGCGCGTAGGCGCGGGCGGCGAGCCGCTTGCGCAGGTCGAGCGAGGTGGCGCCGTCGGCCTCGAGCGCGCGCAGCACCTCCTGGAGGTCCGAAGGCTCGGTGCAGACGGCCACGTAGCCGTGGTTCTTGGCCGCCGAGCGGATCATGGCCGGCCCGCCGATGTCGATGTTCTCGACGGCGGTCTCATAGTCGGCGCCCGAGGCCACCGTGGCCTCGAAGGGGTAGAGGTTCACGTAGACCAGGTCGATGGCGCCGATCCCGTGACTGTCCATGGCCGCCTTGTGCTCGGGGGCGTCGCGGACGCCCAGCAGGCCGCCGTGGACGATGGGGTGCAGGGTCTTCACCCGGCCGTCCATCATCTCGGGGAAGCCGGTGAGCTCGGAGATGTCCTTCACCGGCAGGCCGGCGTCGGCGATGGCCTTCCGGGTGCCGCCGGTGGAGACCAGCTCAACGCCCATCCCCGCCAGTGTCCGGGCGGCGTCCACCAGACCGGTCTTGTCGGAGACCGAAAGCAGGGCGCGGCGGATCTGGACCTTGTCGGGGGCGGGCGGGAAGTCGGGAGCGGCGGGCACGGCATTCTCCTTGCGTTGCGGATCGGAGCGATGCCCAGGCGAGCGGCGGATGCGCCAGGGGGCGCTATGGTCGCCGCGCTTCCCGGTGGTCGCCCACCTCATTCGCCAGTCACGCGGAGATGGGCGTCTGCTACTTGCGCCGCCGCCCGGCGTCAACGCGACGTGTTCACCGGGATTCGGCGGCCGACAGCTTCCAGCGGATGCGGGCGCCCTGCTCGAGCCGGGCCTGGCCCCGCAGCACGATCTGCTGCGAGCGGCGGGGCTGGCCGTCCTGGTAGTGCACGGAGGGCTCCAGGCCGACCTCCAGGGCGTCGTTGCGCAACCACCAGCCGTGCTCCTGGCCGTCGGGCTTGAGCAGGACGCTCTTTCGATCCCGGGCGATCAGGGCGTGGACCTGCGGGTGCAGGTGGAAGCGGACCATGAAGGGGGCGAACTTGCGTGCGCCGGGGCGGCCGACGGGCGTCAGGCGGTCCTCGCCGCGCAGCTCGTCGGCCTCGACGTCGATGTAGAGCCGCCGCTCGTGGCGCAGGCCGAAGCGCTTGACCCAGCCGTCGTGCGCCAGCTCCAGCCACAGCGCGCCCGGGGCCTCGTGGCGGCGGGCCTCGACGGCGTCGGCGGCGCCAGTCAGGCGCGGGCCGAGCACCTGGGCGGCGAAGCCCCGCAAGGGCTCGCCGCAGGAGGCGTCGCCCACCGAGACCGTGGAGGCGGCGTCCACCAGGCGCATGGCCTGGGGGCCCTGGGCGTCGGGCGACCAGCCGCCGCCGACGATCAGGCGTCGGCCGCCCACCAGCACCTCCATCGCCAGCGGCTGGGCGCAGGCGGCGACGCTCCAGGGTCCGGCCGCAGGCGGGGCGGCGTCGGCGACCACCTGCAGGGAGCGCGCCTCCAGGCGGTGGTAACCGTTGCGGGCGGCGGGGATGGCGCGCGCCTCGCCCTCGTCGCGCGCCCGCGCGGCGGCCACATAGGCTGGCTGCAGCTCCTCGCCCCCCTGGAAGGCCGCCAGGCGGCCGTCCGCGAGGGTGAAGAAGCGCACGGCGCCGGCCAGGCGGTCGATGGCGCGCATCACCTCGTCGGGCGGGGCGACCCCGCGCTGCACCAGGGCGTCGTCCAGGGTCAGCAGGTCGAACAGCAGCTCCAGGGCCGCCTGCGGGCTGCGCGAGGCGTGGCCGCCGTCCGGGGCGACGGTGAGCGGCAGGGTGCGCTCCAGGCGCTGCAGGGCGAGCGCCAGCAACTGCTCGCTGGGCCGGCCGCCGAGCGCCGCGGCGGCGACGGCGGCGGCGGCGGCCCGCTCGGCGGCGCGGACAGGGCCCTCGGCCGCCTGGAGCAGGAAGCGCGCCTGGCGAGCGAGGTCGAGGGCGACGTCGGCGGTCTCGGCTTCCGAGGCGCGGCTGCAGATGGCGCGGGCCTGGCAGGCGAGGTTGAACACCCGCCGCTCCAGAACCTCCGGGCTCCAGGAAAAGGCGTTCCAGCGGCCGAAGGCGCGCCGCCACTCCAGCACCAGCCTGAGCGCCTCGGCCGGACCGGGCGCGCCGGCGGCGACCACGTCCTTCAGCCAGCCCATCCGGTGCAGGGCCAGCGCGAACGCCCGATCGGGGCTCGGCCGGTCCCAGGGGTCGCCGCGGGGGCCCACGGTCAGGGTGGCGCCGGCCAGGACGAAGCCGCCGGCCAGGATGCGGGCGCCGTTCTCGGCGTCCACGGGCCGCAGGTCGCGGGGCGTGGCGCCCAGGCCCTCGGGGCGCGGGCTCGCCAGGGACCAGCGGTGCAGGGGCGTGCCGCGCCACTCGGCCACCAGCTGGCGGCGGGCGGCGACGCCCAGGGCTATGGCGGCGTTGCGGCCCGGGAAGCTGGCGAAGGTCCCGGCCATGCCCCGCCTCGCGTCCTCAGCCGCCCCGCAGCGCCGCGATGTTGCCGGCGTAGGCGCCCGGCCCGCCGCGGAACACCGCGCTGCCGGCGACGAGGGCGGTGGCGCCGGCCGCGATGCACTGGGGCGCGGTCTGCGGGGTGACCCCGCCGTCCACCTCGAGGACGATGTCCTTGCCCGAGGCGTCGATCATCCTGCGCAGCGCCTCGACCTTGCGCAGCTGTGACGACAGGAAGCTCTGGCCGCCGAAGCCGGGGTTCACCGACATGACCAGCACCAGGTCCACGTCGTCCATGATCCACTGGATCGCGGACGGATCGGTGGAGGGGTTGAACACCACGCCGGCCTTGGCTCCCAGCTCGCGGATCCGGCGCAGGGTGCGGTTCAGGTGCGGCCCGGCCTCGGGATGGACGCTGATGATGTCGGCGCCGGCCTCGCGGAAGGCCTCCAGGTAGGGATCGGCCGGCGAGATCATCAGGTGGACGTCGAACGGCAGGGACGAGTGCGGGCGCAGGGCCTTCACGATGTCGGGGCCGAGCGTGATGTTGGGCACGAAGTGGCCGTCCATCACGTCCACGTGCACCCAGTCCGCGCCCGCCGCCTCGATGGCGCGCACCTCCTCGCCCAGCCGCGCGAAGTCGGAGGCGAGGATGGAGGGCGCGATAATCGTCGAAGGGGCCGCCATGGAACCCGGACTTAATCTGATGCGCGCCCTGCGACCAGAGGATGAGCCGGCGCGGGGTGCGCGCAGACGTCGCAGGTCAGTCGGATTTCCGACGCAGGCGCGCGATGAAGAAGCCGTCCGTCCCGCCCGGGCGGTGGTGCGGCAGGATCCGCAGCGTCCCTTCCGGGGTGAGGCTGGCCTCCGGCGCGCCGCCCTCGCCCGGCCCGACCGGCTCCAGGGCGAACTCGGGCGTGCGGGCCAGGAAGGCGTCCACCTGCGGCTGGCCCTCCTCGGGCTCCAGCGAGCAGACGCAGTAGACCAGCACGCCGCCGGGCTTCACGCGGCGGCCGGCGGCGTCGAGCAGCCGGCTCTGCACGGCGGCGAGGCTGGCGATGTCCTGCGGCTTGGCGGCCCAGAGCACGTCCGGATGGCGGCGGAAGGTCCCGGTGGCCGAGCAGGGCGCGTCCAGCAGCACGGCGTCGAAGCGGCGCCGGTCGTTCCACTGGGCGCCGTCGGCGGCCACCGCCTCGGCGGAGAGCCCGGTGCGGGCCAGGTTCTCGGACAGGCGCTGCAGCCGCGAGGCCGACTTGTCCACGGCGGTGGTCCGCGCGCCCATGGCCGCCAACTGCAGGGTCTTGCCGCCGGGGGCGGCGCAGAGGTCGAGCGCCGTCTGGCCCTCGGTCAGGCCGAGCAGGCGGGCGGGAACCGCCGCGGAGGCGTCCTGCACCCACCACCGGCCCTCCTGGAACCCCGGCCAGGCGGAGACCTCGCCCTTGAGCGCCGAGCGCAGCGTGCCGCCCGGCAGCGCCTCTGCCTCCAGGGCGGGCGCGAGCGCCGCCGCGTCGTCCGGCGCCTTGAGGGAGAGGTCGGCGGCCGGCTCCTCCGCAATCTGGGCGGCGATGGCCCGCGCTTCGGCTTCGCCGTAGGCGGCGCGCCAGCGGGCGTAGAGCCAGGTGGGCGCCAGCAGCTCGGGGTCGGCGAGGTCCGGGGGCTCGCGGGTCAGTCCGCGCAGTACGGCGTTCACGAGGTTCTTGAACGGCCGGGTGGCCTTGTCTGCGGCGGCGAGGTCCACCGTCGCCCCAACCGCAGCGTGGGCCGGGGTCTGCAGTACGAAGAGCTGGGCGGCGCCCAGGCGCAGCACGTTCACCACCCGCTCGGGCGGCGGCTTCTGCAGCCGGGCCTGGAGGGCTGCGTCGATCGGCCCAAGCCGGCGAAGCGTCGCCATCACGAGCGCCCGGGCGAAGGCCCGGTCGCGCGGGCTCAGCGCCTTGAGGGCCGGATGGGCGAGGCCCTCGTCCATGCCCGCCCGACGCGACAGCGCGGCGGTCAGTAGGTCCAGGGCGGCGGCGCGGGCGGCGTGGCCCGGCGCGCCGCCGGGGGTGTCTTGGGTTCGGGTGTCGGTCACCCGCGCGGGTTGCCCGCTCAGGCCGCCTGGCGCAAGGGCTGCGTTTCGCCCGTCGCGAGCTCGACCGGCGGGCGGCGCCCGCCGAGCAGCACCGAAACCCCGAACAGGGCCATGCCGAGCACCACCAGCACCTCGCCTCCAATGAGCAGGGGCAGCACCGGCGGCTTGCCCTGCAGGATCTGCGACAGCATGGCCAGCAGCAGGATGTTGCCGAGGTTGGCGACGGCGAAAACCGTCCAGGCCAGCCGGCGCGGCGCGCGCTCGCCGGCCACGCCGTAGAAGGCGCCCATCAGGCCGAGCGTCGCCCAGCCGAGCAGGTTTATGTGGGCGTGCAGCGGCCGCATGGTGTGGTCGCCGCTCGCGCCCATCACCATGCCGAGCACCATGCCGGCCAGGGCGTAGAGGACGGCGGTTGCGAAAAAGGCGGTGGAGATCCGCGGCATTGTTTTTCCCTCCGATGATGTGGAGGGGGCGTTTGCCGACAAAGCCGCCGCTTGGACGTGACGCCCGTCACACACTAGATAGGGGCCATGACCGACGCGCCCCCCAACGCCGCCCCGGGCAAGGCGCTTTCCGAGGCCGCCCGACGCGCCCTCGAGGAAGCGGAAGCCCGCCGCCAGGCGGCCATCGCCGCGGAACGCGCCGCCGAACAGGGCGGCCCCCGGGGTCCCGAGCCCACCCGCTTCGGCGACTGGGAGCGGAAGGGTATCGCCGTCGACTTCTAGACCCCGGCCATCTCGGCGGCCACGCGCAGCGCCGCGGCCTGTGGGTCGTTGGCGGCGGTGATCGGGCGGCCGCACACGATATGGCTGGCCCCGGCCTGCAAGGCCTCGCGCGGGGTGGCGGCCCGGGCCTGATCGTTCTTCGCCGACCAGTCGGGCCGAACGCCGGGGGTCACCACCAGGAAGTCCGCCCCGCCCAGCCGGCGCGCGAGTTCGGCCTCGTGCGGGCTGGCGATGACGCCGTCGCAGCCGGCGGCGATGGCCTGGTGGATGCGGCGCTCGACGAGCGCCCGAGCCGTCTCGGCGTAGCCCATCTCCTCGAGGTCGGCGTCGGCGAGGCTGGTCAGCACCGTCACCGCGAGGATCTTGAGGCCCGAGTTTCCACGCCCACGCACCGCCGAAGCCATTACCTGCGGCTCGCCGTGCACCGTCAGGAAGTCGCAGCCCGACTGGGCCAGGACGGCGGCCGCGCGCTGCACGGTGGTGCCGATGTCGTGCAGCTTCCAGTCGAGGAACACCTGCTTGCCCTGGGCCTTCAGCTCCCGGGCCAGGGCCATTCCGTCGCTGGCGAACAGCTCCAGGCCGACCTTGTAGAAGGCCACGGCGTCGCCCAACGCCTCGACCATGGCCCGGGCCTCGTCCGCGGTGGGGAGGTCCAGCGGCACGATCAGCCGCGGATCGGCGGCGACATGGGCGTGTGCAGGCGCGGCGGCGGCCATGGCGAAGGCTCCGGTCAGGCGGGACCACGGGTGGTCCGGCGTCAGCGATTTGGGCTAAGACGCCTGCATGAGCCAGTGGGACTTCGCGGTCAACTTCTTCGTAGCGCTGTTCGCGCTGCTTGACCCCATCGGGAACGTGCCGGTCTTCGCCGCCGCGACGGGCGGCGTGCGCAGCGGGGTGCGAGCGCGCATCGCCGTCTACATCAGCCTCTTTGTGCTGGGCTTCCTCACCTTCTTCTACTTCTCGGGGCTCAGCCTACTGACCTTCTTTGGCATCTCGCAGCCAGCGTTCCGCATCGCCGGGGGCGTGATCCTCTTCATGCTGGGCCTGGAGATGGCCCGCGACGACTTCACGGCTACCTATGCGGATGCGGCCGATCCCGAGGAGGCTGGCCAAGGCGGCAGCGCCTACGCCCGCAAGCGCTTCGAGCGGATGATCGTCCCCTTCGCCATGCCCCTGCTGATCGGGCCGGGCGCGATCTCGACGGTGGTGATCTACGCCGATCAGGCCCGCGTCTTCGGGCTGGCCGGGGCGGCGATCGGGGTCGCGGTGATCGCGGTGGTGTCCGTGGCGACCCTGCTGGCCTTCCTGGCGACGCCGCTGATCACCCGCATCCTCGGCCGCATCGGTCTGACGATCGTGGTGCGGGTGCTGGGCCTGATCCTCTGCGCCCTCGCCGTGCAGTTCATGTTCGCCGGCCTGGCGGACTCGACCATCGGCATCATCCAGCCGGAAGCCGCGACGCCCTACCAGGACGGGCATTAGGAGCAGCCTCACCCCTGCCGGAACTTCCGGCTCTGGGTGGCGAGGATGGCGAGGCCCCAGTCGTCGGGGATCAGCTTGGCGAAGGCTGCCGCGGCCTTGTTGGGGGCGCCGGGCACGCAGACGGCGCGGTTCGCCTCCACCGCCTGATAGCCCGCCGCCGCGACCTCCTCCGCGCCCATCCAGGCCCAGCCCGGCGTCGAGGCGCCCACCCGCTCACGCGTCCCGTTGACGTCATGGAACTCCGACCAGGTGAAGCCCGGGCAGAGCGCAGAGACGTGCACGCCCTTGTCGCGGGTCTCGAGATGCAGGCTCTGGGAGAACTTGATGAGGAAGCTCTTGGTGGCGCCGTAGAGGGTGTGCCCCGCAGCGCCGGGGATCAGGCCGGCCAGCGAGGCGACGTTGACGATCCGCCCGAACCGGCGGGCCAGCATGCCGGGCAGCACCCGGTGGGCCAGCTCGCTCGGGGCATGGAGCATCACCTGAAGGAACGCCGCCTGGTCTGGCCAGGTGGTCTCGGCATAGACGCCGGGCAGGCCGTAGCCCGCGTTGTTGACCAGGAAGTCCACGGTCCGGCCGTGCGCCGCCAGCTGGTCGAGGATCTGCTCCGGCGCGTGGCGGTCCGCCAGGTCGGCGGGAACAACGAGGGTCTCGACGCCCGCCGCCAGGCGGATCTCCCCGGCCAGCTTGTCCAGGCGGTCGGCGCGTCGGGCGGTGAGCGCCACGTCATAGCCGCGCCCGGCCAGGATGCGCGCGAAGGCGGCGCCTATGCCGGCCGAGGCCCCGGTCACCAGGGCCAGTCTGCGTTCCATCCAGCTCTCCCGCGCGCGTCGCGGCGAACCTAGGGCGAGGCGGACGCCTTGCGAAGCCTGGTCCCACAGGAACAGCTGGGACGACGCGGCATTGAACGGCCTGGGAATTGGGTGTATCGCGCCGCCCGCGTGACGGCATGGGGCCGCCAAGGGGACGTCTGACGCGTCTTGTCCCCGGAGATGATGGATGGCTGATCCGGCCGGCGCCCTCGGTCAGAGGGCGGAGGGGACGCACCACGCGCCCAAGGAGAAGTTCTGGGCGCTGGCCCTGGGCTCGGTCGGCGTCGTGTTCGGCGACATCGGCACCAGCCCGCTCTACGCCATGCGCGAAGCGCTGCACCACGCCCGCGGCGGCGGGACGAGCGAGCTGGCCGTGCTGGGCGTCGTCTCCCTGGTGATCTGGGCCCTGATCCTGATCGTCAGCGTCAAGTACGTCGTCTTCCTCATGCGCGCCGACAACAAGGGCGAGGGCGGCACGCTGGCGCTCATGGCGCTGGCGCAGCGCGTCAGTCCCGGGCGTCGGTCGGTGATCATCTTCGCCCTGGGCGTCGCCGGCGCCGCCCTGTTCTACGCCGACGGCATCATCACGCCGGCTGTGTCGGTGCTGGGCTCGATGGAAGGCATGAAGGAATTGCCGGGGATCGGGCCGAGGCTCGCGCCCCTGGTCCTGCCGGCGACCATGGCGATCCTGGTGCTGCTCTTCCTGGTGCAGTCGCGGGGCACGGCCAATGTGGCGCGGCTGTTCGGGCCGGTGACGGCGCTCTGGTTCCTCGTGCTGGGCGCGCTCGGCCTCTATCACATCTCCGACGACTTCTCGGTCTTCCGCGCCCTGTCGCCCCACTACGGCGTGATGTTCCTTATCGACAACGGCTTCCTGGGCTTCGTCATCCTGGGCAGCGTCTTCCTGGCGGTGACGGGCGCCGAGGCGCTCTACGCCGACATGGGCCACTTCGGCAAAGGCCCGATCCGCGCGGCCTGGGTGGTGCTGGTCCTGCCGTCGCTGATCCTGAACTACCTCGGCCAGGGCGCCATGGTGCTGGCGCACCCCGAGACCGCCGAGAACCCGTTCTTCGACATGATCCCGGAGCTGGTCTACTGGCCGGTGTGGCTGCTCTCGATCGCCGCCACCGTGATCGCGTCGCAGGCGGTCATCACCGGCGCCTTCTCCATGACCCAGCAGGCGGTCCAGCTAGGCCTCTTCCCCCGCATCGACATCCGCCGCACCAGCGAGACCCAGGCGGGCCAGATCTACGTGCCGCAGGTGAACACCTTCCTCCTCGTCGGCGTGCTGATCCTGCTGGTGATGTTCCGCACCTCCTCAAACCTTGCGGCCGCCTACGGCATCGCGGTGACCGGGGCGATGTTCGTCGACACCCTGCTGTTCTTCTACATCGTCCGCTACATGTGGAAGCGGCCGGTCTGGCAGGCCACGCTGGCCACCGCCGCCTTCGGCTTCCTCGACATCGTGTTCATCTCGTCGAACCTGCTGAAGATCCCGCAAGGCGCCTGGCTGCCGCTGGTGCTGGGCGCGGGCCTGGTGCTGATCATGTGGACGTGGACCCGCGGCGCGCAGATCCTGTCCGAGAAGACCCGGCGCGACAGTGTCCCGCTGGCGGAGCTGGCCGACATCCTCAAGGCGCGGGCGCCCTACCGGGCCCCGGGGACGGCGGTGTTCCTCACCTCCGATCCGGACACCTCTCCCGTGGCTCTCATGCACAACCTCAAGCACAACAAGGTGCTGCACGAGAAGAACATCATCCTGACGGTGGAGACCACGGAAACGCCGCGGGTGGAGGATGACAAGCGGGTGCGGATCGAACCGCTGAACGACGACTTCAAGAAGGTGATCATCGCCTACGGCTTCATGGAGAGCCCGAACGTGCCCAAGGCGCTCGGCCTATGCCGCAAGCTCGGCCTGAAGTTCGACATCATGGCCACGAGCTTCTTCCTCGGCCGGCGTTCGGTGGTGCCATCGGCCCAGTCGGGCATGCCGCTGTGGCAGGACAAGCTGTTCATCTTCCTGATGCGCAACGCCGCAAACCCCACCGACTTCTACAAGATCCCGCCCGGCCGCGTGGTCGAGATGGGCACCCAGGTGACGGTCTAAGGTGGTCCAGGTCCTCGCCTACGTTGGCGACGCCCTGTCGGTGCTCGCCCTGTCGATCATGTTCAGCCTGTCGCTGGCGATCCACCGCAACGACCCGCGCGCGAACCGGCTTCGGACCTGGGTTCTCCCCGCGATCGCGGTGCTGGTCAGCTTCCCGCTGGGCTACGTGGCGCGGACCTGGCCGACCGAGGCGGTCTCGGCGGGGCTGGTGGCGGCGACCCGCGCCTTCCTCGGCTCGCTCTTCGCCCTGGCGCACCTCAGCCTGGTGCAGCGGCGCGGTTAGCGCTTGAACCCCGCGCCCTTAGGCCCTTTAAGGCCCGCGACGTCTCTTCCCTTATCGAAAGCTACAGCCCGACATGGCCGACAAGTCCGTCAAGAAGGTCGTGCTCGCCTATTCCGGCGGCCTGGACACCTCGATCATCCTGAAGTGGCTGCAGACCGAGTACGGCGCGGAGGTGGTCACCTTCACCGCCGACCTCGGCCAGGGGGAGGAGCTGGGGCCGGCGCGCGAGAAGGCGCTGATGCTGGGCATCAAGCCCGAGAACATCTTCATCGACGATCTGCGCGAGGAGTTCGTCCGCGACTTCGTCTTCCCGATGTTCCGGGCCAACACGGTCTATGAGGGCCAGTACCTGCTGGGCACCTCCATCGCCCGACCTCTGATCGCCAAGCGGCAGATCGAGATCGCCCGCCAGGTCGGCGCGGACGCCGTGTGCCACGGGGCGACGGGCAAGGGGAACGACCAGGTCCGCTTCGAGCTTGGCTACTACGCGCTGGAGCCCGACATCCGGGTGATCGCGCCCTGGCGCGAATGGGCGTTCAAGAGCCGCGAGGCGCTGATCGACTTCGCCGAGAAGCACCAGATCCCGATCAGCAAGGACAAGCGCGGCGAGAGCCCCTTCAGCGTCGACGCCAACCTGCTGCACTCTTCGTCGGAGGGTAAGGTCCTCGAGGACCCGGCGGTGGAAGCGCCCGAGTTCGTGCACATGCGCACGATCTCGCCGGAAGCCGCGCCGGACCAGCCCACCGTCATCACCATCGATTACGAGAAGGGCGACCCGGTCGCCATCGACGGGCAGAAGCTGTCTCCCGCCGCCCTGCTGACGCGGCTGAACGAGCTCGGGCACGACAACGGGATCGGCCGTCTCGACCTGGTGGAGAACCGCTTCGTCGGGATGAAGTCGCGCGGGGTCTACGAGACGCCCGGCGGGACGATCCTGCTGGCCGCCCATCGGGGCATGGAGAGCATCACGCTGGACCGGGGCGCCATGCACCTGAAGGACGAGCTGATGCCGAAGTACGCCAGCCTGATCTACAACGGCTTCTGGTTCTCGCCGGAACGCGAGATGCTGCAGGCGGCGATCGACCACTCCCAGGCCATGGTCTCGGGCCAGGTGCGGGTGAAGCTCTACAAGGGCAACGTCACCGTGATCGGCCGGACCAGCCCCTACTCGCTCTACGACCAGGAGCTGGTCACCTTCGAGGAGGGCGCCGTGGCCTACGACCACCGTGACGCGGCCGGCTTCATCAAGCTGAACGCCCTGCGCCTGCGGGTCACGGCCAACCGGGACAAGCGGCTGCGGGGCTAGCTGTCCAGCCGTCGGAACGGGTAGCGGTCGCGGATCTCCGCCTGGAAGAAGCGGCCCTTGGAGCCGGACTCCACGAACGAGCGGTGCACCGGGGGCGGCACGCCCTCGTACTCGTAGCGCTGCCCGCTGACGAACCGGACCCTCAGCCGCTGGCTCGCCTGGTCGTAGTCGATGTGGCGGATGGCGGTGGACGGCACGTCTGGATGAGTCCTGCGTGGTCAGACGCAACCTGAACGCGCAGACGGAGGGTTCCGGTTCCCTCGTACAGCGCAAGCGTGGCAGGCTGGGGCGTCGGGAGGGACCAACCATGCAGACCCACGCCGTTGTGGCGATCGTCACCCTGCTTTCGCTCATCCTCTACTTCTCGCTGGGCATCGGCGTCGCGCGCGCCCGGCGCAAGACCGGCATCCAGCCGCCGCAGATGACCGGCGACCCGGTCCTGGAACGCGCCGTGCGGGTGCATGCCAACACGCTCGAGTGGCTGCCGATCTACCTGCCCTCGCTGTGGATCTTCGCCCTCTACTGGAACGACATGGTCGCCGCGGCCATGGGGGTCGTCTGGATCCTCGGCCGGGTGATTTACGCCGTCGGCTACATGAAGGACCCGAAGAACCGGGAGCTCGGATTCCTGATCCAGGCGCTGGCCTGCGCGGTGCTGCTGTTCGGTGGGCTTGGACGGGCGGCGTGGGTGTACGCCCAAGTCGGCTGAGCGACGCGCCCAAAACTCACATAACATCGGCGCGGAAACCGCGATTGCCGCTGCGTGTTCAGAGGCATAGATGTCCTTTCGAGGGACGTTCCGTTCGTTTGAGAGACAGAATGTCAAAGAGATCCGCCGCTATCGCCGCCGTTCTGGCCTTGGCGGCCGGGCTGTCGGCGTGCGCCACCGCCACGCCCTACCAACCCAACCTGCCGGGGCAGCAGACCTCCGGCGGCTATTCCGAGCTCCGGCTCGAGCCCAACCGCTATCGCGTCACCTTCGCCGGCAACAGCCTCACCTCGCGGGAGACCGTGGAGGCCTACCTGCTGTTCCGCTCGGCCGAGCTGACCGTGCAAAGCGGCTACGACTGGTTCTCCATCGTCGACCGGCACACCGATCGCGACGCCCGCACCTACGTGGAGCCGGATCCGTTCTACCGGCCGTGGTACGGGCCGGGCTACGGCTACTGGCGTCCCTCGTGGCGCTACTTCGGCCGGGGTTACGGCTGGCGTTCGTGGGATCCGTTCTGGGGGGACCCCTTCTGGGCGAACCGGGTGGACGTGAGGACGGTGGAGCGCTTCGAGGCGGCCGCCGAGATCGTGATGGGCCGCGGGCAAAAGCCGGCCGACGACCCGCGGGCGTTCGAAGCGCGCGCCGTGATCGACAACCTGCGTCCGCGCATCCAGTACCCCGCGCCGCGCTGATCTGAACGACCTTGGACGCCTCCGCCGGTTCGCCGGGCGGGGGCGTTTCCTTGTGTTCAGGCCGGCGGCAGCGGCGCGTCGATCCGGCAGACGAGGCCCTCCGGGCGGAAGTCGAGGGCGACGTCGCCCCCCAGTTCCCCGGCCAGGCCCCGTTCGATCATCCGCGATCCGAAGCCCCGCCGCCCGGGCGGCCGGACCGGCGGACCTCCGCTCTCCGTCCAGGTGAGCGCCAGCCGTCGCGCGCCGGAATCCACGGTCCAGTCGATCGCGACGCGACCGCTGTCGTTCGATAGGGCGCCGTACTTCAGCGCATTGGTGCACAGCTCGTGCATCGCCAGGGCGACGGAGACCGCGGTCTGCGGCGACAGGCGAACCGTCGGGCCGGACAGCCGGACCCGCCCGGCGTCGCCGCCAAGCGCCGCCGTCACGGTGGTCGCCACGATCTCATCCATGGCGGCGGCTTCCCAGCTCTGCTCCGTCAGCAGGTTGTGGGCCGCCGACAGCGCGCTCAGCCGCGCCTCGAAGGCCGCTCGGCTGGCCTCGGGCGGCTGGCCGGACCGGAAGGTCTGGTGGGCGAGGCTCTGGACGACAGCCAGGGTGTTCTTCACCCGGTGGTTCAGCTCGTTGATCAGCAGGCGCTGGTGCTCTTCCCACCGCTTGCGCTGGGTGATGTCCATGACGACGCCGCGCGACCGCCGGATGGCGCCCGCGTCGTCGCGCAGGTATTCGCCCCGACCCTCGATCCAGCGGATCGCGCCATCGGGCAGCTGGAGGCGGAAGGTCCACTCGAAGTGGCGGATCGAAGGATCGGCGTCATGCGCCCGGGCGCGGGCCAGGATGCCCTCGGCGTCTTCCGGGTGATAGCGGGCGCGGATGTCGGCGAGCGTCAGATCGTGATCTGGCGGATAGCCGTAGAGGGCGTTCAGCCGGGGCGACGGGGCCATGCGGCCGGCCACGTGATCGAAATCGAAGATCGCGAGCGCGCCGGCGTCGAGCGCCGCGGTGAGCTGGGCCTCGCGGTCCTGGAGCGCCTCCGTGCTCTGGCGCAGCGCCTCCTCGGTGGTGCTCTGCTCGATGGCCGCCGACGCGAACTGGGCCAGCTGCACGAGGATGGCCTCGTCCGCCTCGTCAAAGTCGCCGTCCTCCAGCTTGTCGGAAAGCTGGATGATCCCGAGGTTGCGTCCGTCGCGGCCGATGAGCGGAGCCGCGAGCCAGCCCCGCATGGGCGGGTGCTCCGAGGCGTGCCGGCCGAAACCGCGCCACCGGGGGTGCGCCTCCAGCTCGGCCTGGGTGAGCCTCACGGGGCGGTTCTGCTCGCAAAGCCAGGCGTAGACGCCGCTGCCGTCCGGAATCTCGGCGTAATCGCGCCAGCGGTCATACTTCTCGGACAGCGACACGCTGTTGATCGCCTGGCTCCAGTCGGGGCCGCGCGTCAGGCTGACCACCGACTGGTGCGCACCGATGATGGTCCGCGCCGCGTGGGTCAGCTCCTCCAGGGTGTCGCCCAAGGTGGCGGCCCGCGCCACCCGGACCAGGGCGTCGGCGAGCGCCTTGAGCTGCACGGACTGGCGGCGCAGCCGTTCCTGGGTCGCGCGGCTTTCGGAGATGTCCACCGAGACCCCGACGATGCCCATGACTTCGCCGGCGCCGTCCCGCAGGGGCGCCTTGGTGGACTGGTAGACCCGCTGCTTGCCGTCCTGGCCCGTGAAGACCTCCTCCACGACCTGGGTCGCGCCCGTGGCCATGACGATCCGGTCGTTGTCGGCGTGCGCCTCGCCCTCGGCCGGTTGGCTGGCGTAGTCGGCGGCGGCCCGTCCGAGCACCGCCTCCAGGGGCAGCCCCAGGGCCCGCAGCGTCGCGGCGTTGGCGTAGATCGTCCGGAATTCGCGATCCTTGGCGTAGATCAGGTCGGGCGAGGACTCGCCGATCGCCTGCAGCAGATTGGCCGTCGCCCGGGCTTCCGCCTCGCTCGCGGCCAGACGGGCTTCGGTCCGCTTGCGGTCGGTGACGTCCTGCACCAGGCCCCACATGGCGAGCGGTTCGCCGTCCGGCGCGTAAGTGGCCCGTCCGGCCGCCAGCACCCAGGCCTCCACGCCGTCCCTGGGCCGCCGGATCCTGTACTCGACCCGGTACTGGCCACGCGAAGCGAGCGCCGCCTCGACGGCGGCGGCGGCCCGGCCGCGGTCCTCCGGGTGGAGCAGCCGCGCCTGCATGTCGCTCCAGGTGAGGGGGCCAGGAGACACGCCGAAGATCTGGCAGGCGGTGGTCGAGAGAACCACTGCATCCGAGCGCGCGTCCCAGCTCCAGTCGCCGACGCCGGCGAAGTCCAGAGCCATGCGCAGCTGGCCTTCCGCGCTCGTCCCGGACGGCGGCAGCACCTCCGTTGTCATGCATCCCCCAACTCAGCCGTGACGCACGGCGCGACCTCAGAAAACGAGCGACGGCGAACGCGGTTCCACGTAACGGCGCAGCTCAGGTGGGCGGCACCTCTTTCGAAGGCTCCCGGGCGCTGGACCAGGCCGCTCCCGCGGCCGCCGCCATCACCGCCGCGACCCCGACGAGCTGGGCCTCGGCGAGCCTTTCATGCAGCACGAGGAAGCCAAATAATGCGCCGAACATCGGCTCGGTGCTGGTGAGCACCGAGAAGGTGCGGGCCGGCAGCCTCGGCAGGGCGAACAGCTCCAGCGAGAACGGAATGGCCACGGAGACGAGGGCCACCAGCAGCGCCAGGGGCAGGAGGGAAAGGTCGAGCATGGCGGCGCCCGCATGGACCACGCCGGCCGGCAGCACGAAGACGGTGGCCACGGTGGCGGCGAGCGCCGACGTGGCGCGGCCAAAGGAGGCGGCCGCGGCCCGACCGACCAGGATGTAGCTAGCCCAGCAGGCGGCGGCGGCCAGCGCCGCGGCAAGGCCCAGCGGGTCCAGCCGATCGGCGGCGAGGCCCTGGCCCACCAGCGCCCAGACGCCGGCGGCCGCCAGGCCGGCCCACAGAAGGTCCAACGGCCGGCGCGAACCCAGGACCGCCACCGCCAAGGGTCCGATAAACTGCAGGGCGATCGCCATGCCGAGCGGCAGGCGCGCGATGGCCAGGTAGAAGAACAGGATGGCGCCCGCGGTGGCGGCCCCAAGCACCGCCAGGGCGCCCAGCCTCGGCTGCGCCGGCCAGTCGCGCCAGGGCCGGGCCCACACCAGCAGCATGGCCGAGCCGAGAACCAGTCGCATGGCGGCGGCGCCGGGCGCGCCGACGGCGGGGAACAGGCCCTTGGCCAGCGCCGCGCCGACCTGGAAGCAGGCGGTGGCGGTGATGCAGGCCGCCAGCGGCAGCCATCCCCTCGCGCTTGCGTGCATACGGCCCCCCGGCTTCGACGGGAGGCCGTTAGCTCATTCCGGCGCGGTTCAGAAGGCGTACTGCGCCCGGACCGTCCAGATCTTGAATTTCTGGCCAACCTGGGCTCCGGCCGGCGGGGTCAGCGCGCCTGCGCCGAACGCCGTGCCGCCGGGCGAAAGGCGGTCCACCTCCACGTCCTGCAGGGTGGCCTGGAACCGCACCGTGTTGTTGGGCGCCCAGTTGACGCCGAGGGTGGCGATCTTCTGCTCGCCGCCGCGGACGCCGTTGACGGGCGGGGCCGCGCCGGCCGCACCCTCGCGGCTGTTCAGGTCCAGCACCGAGTAGCGGGCGCCGACCTCCCAGACCCCCCAGTCGCCGGTCTTCAGATTGAAGGGCTTCTCCACCTTCGGAGCCTCGAACGAGGCGCTGCTCATGCTGTACTTGCGCGGCGGACCGAACAGGGTCCAGCCGGCCTGGACGTACCAGCCGTCGAACCTGGGATCGGAGAGCGTGCTGTTGCGGCGCTCCACCTTGATCGTCTGGTACTCGCCCTGGACGGTCAGCGGCCCGTGCTGCGCAGCGGCTTCCAGGCCCAGGGCGCTGACTCCGTCCGCGTCGATGTTTCCGGTGTCCACCAGTCGGACGCTCTCCACCCGGTTCTCCGGGCGTTCCCGCAGGCGCACGTTCTGGGCGGCGCCGACAGGCGGCACGTCGGGTCCGGCCGCGGGCGGGTTGATCACCTGCGAGGTGTTCACCCCCAGGTGCACGACCGTCTTGGCGGACTTGATCGGTGCGAACACCGCCCGACCGACGAAGCCCAGCTGCTCGTCGAAGCTCTGCTGGCCCACCGTGGCGCCCGTCACCACCGCCGAGGCGTTCCAGCGCTCGCCCGCCGCCAGCACGCCGGCGCCCACCCGGGCGTCCGCGCCGGCCAGGCCGCGCACCAGCTCGGAAACCGCCGCCCGCTCGATGAACTGGTTCTGGGTCACCGAGGTGGCGTCGTCGAGTCCGGCGGGCGGGGCGAAGGCGCCGACCCGCAGCTTGGCGTTCTTCAGACCGCCGTACTGCAGCCAGGCCTGGTTGATCACGCCGGACGACTCGACGCCGGAACCGCCGAAGTCGAACAGGAAGTTGTAATCCCAATCGCCGAAGGCCTTGCCCTCGACCCCGATGCGGGCGCGGCGGAAGTTGGTCCCGTCGCCCAGGTCGCGCGCGCGGTCGGCTTCCGCGGCGTCCCCGAGCGAGCCGCGGCGGAAATCGCTGGCCAGCGGGCCGGGCCGGCGCTGGTCGAAGCGGGAGGCGTCCAGCTGGAAGAAGCCGCGCAGGGAAGCCGTGAAACGGCCATCAGCGCTGGCGAAGGTGGGGCGGCCGTTGGCCAGGGAGACCTTGGCCGCGGCGGGATCCGCCTTGGGCGCCGGCTTGGCCTCGACCGCGCTCAGCCGCTGCACCTGCGCTTCGAGCTCGGCGTTGCGCTTCTCCAGGGCGTCGAGGCGGGCGGCGAGCGCGGCCGTCGGATCGACCGCCGGCGCGGGCGTGGCTCCGCCGGCGGGTTCGCCGTCTGTCACCAGATCCGCGGGCGCGGTCGCCTGGGGGGCGTCGTCGGTGTCGAGCGCCAGGGCCGGCGTCCCGGCCAGTAGGGCGGCGGCGGCGAGCGCCGCGCCGAGACTGCGATGAAGAAACGATGACCTGCCCACGGAGACCCCCGACATTTGCCGGGGACGTTCAGCGGTGTTGGTAAACCAGGTGTTAATCCCAAGACGTGGCGCGGCCAAGCGCCAGTATAGTTAGATGTATAGCCTGCTCATCAACACGTCGTTCGGTCCCCGTCACTCCGGCAATACCACGGCGCGGTCGGTGCGTGGCCCTACCGGATAGATCAGGGCGGACAGGGTGTGACCCTTCTCGGCGGCGCCGCGGGTATGGCCGGCCCTACGCTGCGGCGTAGCGCCGGGTAACCCCGGGCCGCGAAGGCCTCAGGCCGCGGGGGCGCCCGCCAGGGTGCGGGCGATGCGGTCGGCCAGGCTCGGATGATAGGTCGCACGCGCCTGCGCGAAGATCTCCCGGGCGAGGCCGCGGCCCCAGTCGCCCTGCCGGATCAGGCCCGTGTAGAGCGGGGTCACGAACAGGCCGCGGCCGACGCTGGTCAGGAACTGGCGCAGCGACGGCAGGGCGGGCTCGTACCGGTTGGCGATGGCCAGCTCCAGCCAGGCCGAGCGGACATAGCCGTTGGTGGACGCCGAGAGCCCGAACGCCCGGTCGAGGTCGCCCAGCTGCTCGGGGGTGAGCCGCCGCGGCAGGTTGTTCAGGAACCGCTGCCACTCCTGGGTGGTCCAGCCCTTGGCCGGCAGGCTCGATGCCGCGCCGCCCGCGACGAAGGCCGCCACCGAGCGGTCCACCGCCTCCAGGCGGGCCGAGCGCAGGTGGACGGCGTTGTCCGGCAGGCCGGGCTGATAGGCCCAGGCGTCGAGCTGCAGCTTCGCCTCCAGCGCCGCGTCACCCCGGACGACATGGCGGCGGAAGTCGGCCAGGAAGCCGGCCGTCGTCTGCGGCTGGAAGGCATGTCGGTCGAAGTAGCTGCGGAGGTAGGCGTCCCAGCGCTCGCGGCCCAGAAGCGTCTCCAGGGTGCGAAGGAAGGTCTCGCCCTTGAAGTAGTCGATCTGTCCGCCGGGCTCGCCGTAGAGCCGGGTGCGCGGATCGGAGGGGCCGCCCAGCTCCTTGATGTCCGCCTGCAGGGTGTCCCAGGCGAGGTCGGCCTCCATCACCGCCCGCTCGCGGCCGTAGATCGCCTCCATGATCCGGTTCTCGACGTAGCTGGTGAAGCCCTCGTTCAGCCAGACATCCGGCCAGGTGGCGTTGGTGACCAGGTTGCCGGACCAGCTGTGCGCCAGCTCATGGGCCACGAGGCTGACGTTCGCCCGGTCGCCCGTCATGAAGGTGGGGGTGAGGAAGGTGAGGGTGGCGTTCTCCATGCCGCCGTAGGGGAAGGCGGGCGGCAGGACGAGCAGGTCGTAGCGGCCCCAGCGGTAGGGGCCGTAGAGCCGCTCGGCGGCGGTGACCATCTTTTCGGTGTCCGCCAGCTCGAAGGCGGCGCGCTCCAGCATGGCCGGCTCGGCGTAGACTCCTGTGCGGCGGCCCAGCGGCCGGAACGCCAGGCGGCCGACGCCCAGCGCCACGAGGTAGGTCGGCACGGGATGGGGCATGCGGAAGCGGAAGGCCCGCTTGCCGGGTCCGGCGGGCTCGCCGTTCGGCGTCAGCCGCTCGGCGCTCATCACCGCCGTCATGCCGGCGGGGACCACCAGGCGAGCGCTCCAGGTCTGGCGCACGCCGGGGCTATCCTGGGTGGGGAACCAGCTCCGGTTCAGGATCGACTGGCCCTGGCTGTAGAGGAAGGGGGCGGCCTTCCCGGCGGTGAGCTCCGGCGGCAGCCATTGCAGGGCCGTGGCGCCCGGGCCCGCCTGGTAGGCGATGACGATCCGCCGGGCGCCCGCCAGCTTGATCGTGAACGCCGAGCCCTTGTCGCCGTCCTTCGGACCCATGCTCCAGGCCAGGGCTCTGCCGCGGGCGTCGGTGACCCGCGACACCTGCAGGTCGAGGGCGTCCAGGACCACCTCGTCGACGCCCGGCTGCGCGAGAACGTCGAGGGTGGCGGTCCCGCCGATCGTCCGCTGCTCGAAGTCCGCGGCGAGATCGAGATGAACGTGCGTGACGCGGGCTTCGCGGGGCCGCGCCCACGACTGGGCGTCCACGGCCTCCGGCGTGGTCAGCAGCGGCGCGATGCGGGCTGGAGCGCTAAGCGCGGCGGGCCCCGCACCAAGGGCGAGCGCCGAGCCGAGCATCAGGGCGCGGCGGGTGAAGCGGGTCATGGGCTACTCCGAACGGTCGCCAGGGTCATAGCCGGCGCAGCCTATCGGCGCACCTGGGCTCGCGCCGCAGCGGTTGCCTCGTCTCTCCCCCGCCCCTAAGCCTGGCCTGAGGATCGGGCATGGACTTCGTCGAGACATCCAGGGGCAGGCTGCGGATCGAGGCGCTGCAGCCGCCGCCGCACGCCGACGCCCCGGTGGTGGTGGTCGTGAACGGCGTCTTCCCGTCGCGCGACTACCTCCGTGACTTTCGCGTCGAGGGCGCAGGGGCGACCCTCGTCTGGCTGCCGGCCATGTCGGGCCCGGGCTTCGCCCGCTACGATCTCCCCCTGATCTCGGAGGCGCTCGGCGAGGCGGTAGAGCGGCTGCACGGCGGGCGCCGGGTGGTGCTGGGCGGCTTCTCCACGGGCGCATCGGCGGTGCTCGGGGTCGCGACGGATTCGGTCCGGGCGTGGGTGGCCGTGGAGCCCTTCCTGGACGCCGCGGGCCTGTGGCCCCTGCAGCGATTCCTCGAGACCATGGCGGGACGGCTGCACCCCGAACAGATGCGGTTCGTGGCCGAGGCGCTGGGCCTCGGGCCGGCCGCGACAGCCCCGCGCCGGTTTGAGGTGAGAGCGGGGCAGCCCTTGCATGTGGTGGCCGGAGACCGGCCGCTGGAGAGCCCTGCGCTGGGCCCTGGCTGGCCGAGCCTTACCAGCGCGGCCGACCGTGAAGCCCTGGCGGCGGCCGGGGCGCGGCTTTGGACCGGGCGCGGCGGGCACGGCATCTACGACACCGACCGACCCACGGTCATGGCCGCCTTCGAGGAGGCCATCCGCCAGGCTGCCGCCTGACCGACGGCAGACCTTGCTTGCGGGCGGTGGCGGCCCCGGGCCGCGAGGGCGGGTCTTCGACAGGTGAGCGACACCGCCGCAACCGCAAAACGCCGCCCCGAAGGGCGGCGTTTGTCCGTTCGAATCTTGGAGCGGGCGAGGCGATTCGAACGCCCGACCCCAACCTTGGCAAGGTTGTGCTCTACCCCTGAGCTACGCCCGCGCTCCTCGAAGTCCGTCGTTTCCGGCGGCCCCCGAAATTCGAGAGGCCGGCTTATGGCAGACGACCCAGGCCTTTGCAAGCGGGTCTTCAGCCGAATTTCGGGGTCTTCAGCCGGCGCTTGTTGACGTGCCCCTGCGGGGCGGGCGCGGCGACCTCCTCCGGGAACTCGCCCTTGAAGTAGTAGCGCTGCCAGGCCTCCTTGGTGGCCTCCGGGTCGCCGCGGAAGATCTTCTGGTTGAACTCGCTGCGGTGCTTCTCCCAGACGTCGTACTGGTGGCGAAGCTCCGGGTCGGAATCCATGCGCCGGATCACGGGCTGGATCTCATGCAGCGTCTTATCCTGCAGCAGGGTGATGAAACAGAAGGGCTCGCCCTTCTCAAACCGGACGCGCCCAGGCCGGGTGAAGAGCCAGTTCATCGTGAACGGGAACGGCAGCCAGTCGGTCTCCACCACGCCGGACAGCGGCTGGATGCCGTCCTTGATGTGGTTGGGCGCGCCCATGACCATCATCGACCAGCCCGGCGGGGTCCGGAACAGGTAGCCCGCATGGAAGGTCAGCACGCCGTGGCTGAAGTGGCTGGAGGCCAGCTTGTGGAAATCCGGATGCGGGTTGTCGGGGCGCAGGGTGATGTCCTGCTGCATGTTCCCGCCGTTCCACTCGGCGGTGAAGCCCACCGGGCACAGCAGCTCCCATCCCGACGAGTTCGCCATGCTGAGCGGCAGGCACCGATAGGGGTGGCGCGCGGCGAAGTGGTCCATCCAGGCCCGCTGCGGCCGGCCCGGCACCAGCTCAGGGGGGCGATCGGTGACGGGGAAGCACTCCAGAAGCATCGGTCGGCTCGTGCGGTTAGGGTGTGGCCGACCTCTAGAGCGCGGATGGCGCCCGCGTCCAGTTCCGCTATCAGGAGGCGATGAGCGAGGTGAAGCCCAAGGACCGGGACGGCCTGCTGGCCTTCCTGCGGGAAATCGGTGTGGAGGCCCAGACCCACGACCACCCGGCGGTGTTCCGGGTCGAAGAGGGCGAGGAGATCAAGGCGAGGCTCCCGGGCGCGCACACCAAGAACCTGTTCCTGAAGGATGCGAAGGATCAGCTGTGGCTGGTCTCCGCCGAAGGCCACGCCCGGATCGACCTGAAGCGCCTTCATCACGTGATCGGCTCGGGCCGGCTGTCGTTCGGCAGCCCCACGCTCATGGCCCAGGTGCTCGGCGTGTCTCCAGGCTCGGTCACCGCCTTCGCCCTGGTGAACGACCGCGAGCGGCAGGTGCGCTTCGTGCTGGACCGGACGCTGGCCGAAGCCGATCGGCTGAACTTCCACCCGATGGCCAACACCGCCACCACCACCGTCAGCGGCGACGGCTTCCGCCGCTTTCTCGCCGCCGTGGGAGTCGCGCCGATGGTGGTGGACTTCGAGGCCATGGCCGTGGTTGAGCCGGTGCGTTGAACCGGGCCCGCTGTGCGACCATCTTGGCGTGCGAGGCGTTTGGCTGACGAGGCGAGGGTAAGAGAGCCATGACCCTGATTGGGGACACCGCCGGCAAGCCGGCCGGCGACATCATCAAGGACGGGACGGACGCCAGCTTCGTGGCCGACGTGGTCGAGGCGTCCAAGACGACGCCGGTGATCGTCGACTTCTGGGCGACCTGGTGCGGTCCGTGCCGCCAGCTCGGCCCGGCCCTCGAAAAGGCCGTGACCGCCGCCAAAGGGGCGGTGAAGCTGGTGAAGATCGACATCGACAAGAACCCGGCCTTCGCCGGCCAGCTGCGGGTGCAGTCGATCCCGGCGGTGTTCGCCTTCGTCGGCGGCCGCCCGGTGGACGGCTTCATGGGCGCCTTGCCGGATAGCCAGGTGAAGCAGTTCGTGGAGCGCCTGGCCAAGCAGGGCGGCGCGGGCGCCGGCTCGCCGGCCGACGACCTCCTGGACATGGCCCGCGAGTCCATGGAGCTCGGCGACCTCGGCGGCGCAGCCCAGGCCTACGCGGAAGTGCTGCGCCACGAGCCCGAGAACGTGAAGGCCATGGCCGGTCTGGCGCGCGTCTACCTCGCCTCGGGCGACAGTGACCGCGCCCGCGAGATCGTCGACATGGTTCCAGAAGGCGCCAAGGACCCCGAGCTGGACAGCGTGCGGGCGGCGCTCGCGCTGGCCGCCGAGGGCGACTCCGAGACCGCGCCGTTGGAGCAGCGGCTGGCGAGCGATCCCGACGACCACGAGGCGCGCCTCGAGCTGGCCAAGGCGCTCGCCGGCAAGGGGCAGATGGAGGCCGCGGTGGACCACCTGCTGGCCATCATCGAGAAGGACCGCGAGTGGAACGACCAGGCGGCCCGCAAGCAGCTGCTGACGATCTTCGAGGCGGCGGGCCACAGCTCCGAGATCGCCAAGAACGGCCGGCGCCGGCTGTCGGCGATCCTGTTCAGTTGACGCGCCGGGGAACGACCATGGCGCCCTACCGGCGCATCGCCGACCTGCCGCAGGTCATTCCCGTCTTTCCGCTGGACGGCGCGCTGCTGCTGCCGGGCGGCGACCTGCCGCTGCAGATCTTCGAGCCGCGCTACCTGAACATGATCGACGACGTCATGGCCGGGGATCGGGTGATCGGCATGATCCAATCCAAGCCGGGCGGCGACCGCACCCGGCCGCTCCTGGCCGACGTGGGCTGCCTCGGGCGGATCACCAGCTACGCCGAGACCTCGGATGGCCGCTACCTGATCACGCTCACCGGCGTGTGCCGCTTCGCGCCGGGCGAGGAGCTGAACCTCAAGACGCCCTATCGCCAGGTGCGGGCGCATTACGACCGGTTCGAAGCCGACCTGGCGGAGGATGAGGGCGCCGAGGCCGAGGAGGCCGCGCGCAAGCGCTTCGCCATGGCGCTCAAGCGCTACCTGAACCGCCGCGAGCTGGACATCGACTGGGAAACCGCCGCGGCCGCGCCGCTGGAGGCTCTGGTCAACAGCCTGGCCATGGGCCTGCCGTTCGACCCGGCCGAGAAGCAGGCGCTCCTGGAGGCGCCCGACCTCGCCGGCCGGTTCGATGCGCTCACCGCCTTGCTGGAGATCGACGCGCTCGAGGACGACGATGACGGCGCGCCGCAGGTGCAGTAAACCCGCCGCCCATGAGCGAACCCACCGCCCCTGAGACCGCAGTGCCCCTCGTCGAGGTGGACGTCGACCCCCGACTGCTCGAGGTCCTGGTCTGCCCGGTGACCCACGGCCCGCTGGAGTTCGACCGCGCGCGCGGCGAGCTGATCAGCCGCGGGGCGAAGCTCGCCTACCCGATCCGCGACGGCGTGCCGATCATGCTGCCCGAAGAAGCGCGGGAGATCGGCGACTAGCTAGAGCGCCTCGCCGCGCAGCAGCCGGGGCAAGTCGCCCACCGCACCGCCGGCCTGGTGCATGAAGAAGCGGCGGGCAGGACCGATGCGGTTCACCGCCGCCATGCCGGCGCCGCGGGCCAGGCGGACCAGAGGATTGTCGTTGGAGAACAGGCGGACGAAGGCGTCCATGCCGGCCGACAGGGTGACGGTGTCGAAGCGACGCCAGGCGGCGTAGCGCTCCAGGACTACCTCCGAACCGGCGTCCTCGCCCAGCCGGGCGGCGTCGACCAGCACCTCCGCCAGGGCGGCGGCCCCCTTGAGGCCCAGGTTCAGCCCCTGGCCGGCGATCGGATGGACGCCGTGGGCGGCGTCGCCGAGCAGGGCCACCCTGGGGCCGGTGAACCGCTCGGCCAGCTGCAGGCTGAGGGGATAGGTGAAGACCGGACCCTCCACCACCGCCTCGCCCAGGTGGTCGCCGAATCGGCGCTGCAGGTGGGCATGGAAGATCTCGGGCCGAGCGGCCTTGAGCGCGGCCGCGCGGCGGTCGCTCTCGGTCCAGACCAGGCTGGCGCGGTCGCCGGTCAGCGGCAGGATGGCGAAAGGACCCTCGGGCAGGAAGTACTCGTGGGCGACGCCCTGGTGCGGGCGGGACAGGCGGACGGTGGCCACCACGCCGGTCTGGCTGTAGCCCCAGCCCACCGTGCCGATGCCGGCCGCCTCGCGCACCGCCGAACCCCGCCCCTCGGCGCCGATCACCAGCGGGGCCGTCAGGGTCCGGCCGTCGGCCAGGGTCACGGCGGCCTCGCGAACGCCGAAGGTGGCGGACGCGACGCGGGCGGGCGCCAGCACCTGGATGCCCGCGGCCTCCACGGCGGCGGCGACGGCCGCGCGGATGTGGCGGTTCTCGAGCAGGTAGCCGAGGGGCTCGCCGTCGGCGCGGTCGGCGATCTCGGCGGCGTCGAAGCGGAGCCAGAACGGCGTCTGCCCGCCAGCCGCGGCGCCCGGGGAGCGGCCGTCGGTGACGAGGATCTGCTCGATGCGCTGGGCGTGAGGGTCGAGGGCGGGGGCGAGGCCCAGCGCCCGCCACTGACGGTAGGCGGCGAAGGCGATGGCGGAGGCGCGGCCGTCGAAGGTGGGGGCGAGCTGGGCGTCGAAGACCACGGGGTCGATCAGCAGGGGCTTCACGCCCGCCTGATGGAGGGCCAGGGCCAGGGTGGCGCCGGCGATGCCGGCCCCGGCGATGATGACCTCGGCGTCGTACTCGCTCATGGGGCGGTTAGGGCACGGAGGGGGGGCGGGTGTCCAGCGGCGGGCGATTTCTGGACGGCAGCGTCCATTCTTCACTTGCGGTTTACCGGCGGCGGGCCTAGCTGGTCATCGAACGATGGACCGTTGCGTCCAGTTTTCGGTCTTCTTCCGGGATTTGTGTGATGGCGGGGCTGCCGAAGAAGCGTCTGGTTCCGATCGTGGCCGGCGGCGTGGGCGCCGTGGCGCTGGCGATCGGCGGCGGGGTCTGGTGGACGAACAAGCAGAAGTTCGAGTCCACCGACAACGCCTTCGTGCAGGCCGACAAGGTGCCGGTGGCGCCGCTGGTGGACGGCTATGTGGCCGAGGTGCTGGTGGACGACAATGAGGCGGTGCAGGCCGGCCAGGTGCTCGTCCGCATCGACGCCGCCACCATAAAGGCGCGACTGGCGCAGGCGGAGGCCAACGCCGCCGCCCTCGAGGCCGCGGTGGCTCAGGTGGACGACAAGGCCCGGCTCGAGGAGGCGATGATCGCCCAGAAGGCGGCCGGGGTGGACAGCGCCCGCGCCCAGGCCGGCCTGGCCCAGGCCGAGCTCAACCGCTACGGCCAGCTGGCCCAGCAGGGCTGGGTGTCGTCGCAGCGCGCCCAGACCGCCCGCGCCGCCCAGCAGCAGGCTTCGGCCAACGTCGCCCAGGCGCAGGCCACGCTCGAGGCCGAGCGCCGCGCGGCGGCTTCGCTGGGGTCGGCGCGGGCCCAGACCGTCGCCCAGGCGCAAGCCGCCCGCGCCGCCGTGGAGCAGGCCCGCATCGACCTTGCCCGCACCGAAATCCGCGCCCCGGTGGCTGGGGTGGTCGGCGCCCGGGGCGTCCGGGTCGGCCAGTACGTGCGTCCCGGCGGCACGCTGATGAGCCTGGTGCCCCTGGGCGACGCCTATGTGGTGGCCAACTTCAAGGAGACCCAGGTCTCGCGGCTGCGCATCGGCCAGCCGGTGGAGATCCACGCCGACGCCTTCGGGAAACAGACGCTGAAGGGGCGCATCGACAGCTTCGCCCCGGCCACGGGGGCCGAGTTCGCCCTCATCCCGGTGGAGAACGCCGTCGGCAACTTCACCAAGATCGCCCAGCGCCTGCCGGTGAAGATCGCCGTCGACCGCACCCAGCGGCTGGCCGGCGCGCTCCGCCCGGGGCTGTCGGTGGAGGTGAAGGTCGCGGTGACGGAGAACACCGGCCCGAGCTTCGCCGAAGCGGGCGCCCTGCCCTCGCAGTACGCCCGCCGCGGCACCGCGCAGTAAGGCCGCGCGCCGTGACCGACGCCGCCGCCCCGCCCGGCTCGCCGCCGCCCGCGGCCCGGCCGTCCGCCGAGCTGGGGGCCGACGGCCAGGCGGTCGACTGGACCAAGGTCTTCCTGGGCTTCGGCGGGATGGTCATCGGCCAGTTCATGGCCCTGCTGGACATCCAGATCGTCGCCAGCTCGCTGACCCAGATCCAGGCCGGCATCGGCGCCACCGCCGACGAGATCAGCTGGGTGCAAACGATCTACCTGCTGGCCGAGGTGGTGATCATGCCGCTGACGGCCTACCTGACCAAGATGTGGGGGACGCGGTCCTTCTACGTGGTGGCGGTGATCGGCTTCATCGTCACCTCGGTGGCCGTGGGCCTGTCGACCAGCGTCGGGATGATGATCGTCTTCCGGGCGATGCAGGGGATCTTCGCCGGGGCGATGATCCCGCCGATCTTCGCCACGGCCATGACCGTCTTCCCGCAGGAGCGGCGGCTGACCGCCAACGTCATCGTGGGCCTGATCGTCACCCTCGCCCCCACCGTCGGACCGACCCTGGGCGGCCACCTGACCGACCAGCTGAGCTGGCGGTGGCTGTTCTTCATCAACGTCCCCGTGGGCCTGCTGGTGGTGTTCCTGGTGGGCCGCTACGCCAACTTCGACCGCGGCGACCCAAGCCTCTCCAAAGGCATCGATTGGTGGGGCCTGGGCCTGATGACCGTCTTCCTGCTTTCCATGCAGTACGTGCTGGAGGAGGGCGCCAGCGAGAACTGGTTCGAGGACGACGCCATCCTGTGGCTGACCGTCACGGCCGCCGTGGCCGGCGTGGTCTTCATCTGGCGACAGCTCACCTACTGGCAGCCGATCGTCTCGCTGAAGCCGTTCCTCGACCGCAACTTCTCGCTGGGCATGGTCATGACCTTCGTGACGGGCGTCAGCCTGTTCGGGGGCACCTTCCTGATGCCCATCTTCCTCGGCAACGTGCGGGGCTATTCCTCGGCCGAGGTGGGCAACGTGATGCTGGTGTCCGGCCTCACCATGTTCCTCTCCGCCCCGATCGCCGGCCGCGTCGTGCGCGCGGTGGACGCCCGGATCGCCATGGTCGGCGGCTTCGCCCTGGCGGCCTGGGGCATCCAGCTGGGCGTGCGGGTCACCGACGAGTGGGGGTTCGCCGAGTTCTTCACCCTGCAGGTGGCCCGCGGCCTGGGCACGATGATCGCCATGATCGCCGCCCAGCAGATGAGCGTCTCCACCCTGCCCGTCAGCATGATGAAGGACGCATCCGGGCTGATTAACCTGCTGCGCAACGTCGGCGGGGCGATCGGCCTTGCCCTGCTGTCCACCATCCTCGCCCACCAGACCGCGGTGCACTACGCCGACATCGCCGCGGCTGCGAACACGGCCAATCCCGCCACGGCGGGCCTGCTCGAGGCCATCACCCAGCTGATGACCGCCCGCGGCGTGCCCAACCCCGAGGGCGCGGCCGCCAAGGCGGTGTCGGGCATGATGCAGCGGCAGGCCTCGGTGCTGAGCTTCGGCGACGCCTTCGCCTTCCTGGCCATGGGCTGCTGGGCGGCCATGGCGCTGGCCTTCTTCGCCAAGCCCGGGAAGACCATGGGCGCGCCCGGAGGCGGTCACTGATGCCCCGCATCGCCGGACAGATCGACTTGGCCAAGAGCGAAGCGATCCTGGACGCCGCCGTGGAGGTGCTCTCCGAACGCGGCGTCTCGGCCTCCATGGAGGAGATCGCGCGCCGGGCCTGCGTCTCCAAGCAGACCATCTACAACCACTACGGCTCCAAGGCCGAACTGGTGCGGGCGCTCTGCGACCGCCGGGTGCACGAGATGACCGCGCCCCTCGAGACGCCCGAGGGCATCGCCGACCCGGAACAGGCGCTGGCCGCCTTCGGCCGCATCCTGATGGCCAAGCTGCTGGAGGGCAGCCGCGGCCAGGGCTTCTTCCGGGCGGCCATCCTGGGGGCGCAGGACGCGCCGGAGGTGGCCCGCGCCGTCTACGAGGCGGGGCCGCGGGAGTCCCGCCGGAAGCTCGCCGCCTTCCTGGAGCTGGAGACCCGCGCCGGACGGCTCGCCTGCCCGGATCCGGCCGAGGCCGCCGAGTTCTTCGCCGGCATGGTCATCGGCTCGTACCAGACCGCGGCCCTGCTGGGGGTCGAGCGCAACCTCGACGAAGACCGGGCCGACGCCATCGCCCGGGAGGCGGCGCGGCGGTTCCTGAAGGCCTACGCGGCCTGAGGCGGAGCCAGTTCCAGCCTTGGCCGTTTGCATGGTCAGGCTGGAGGCTGGCGGTGGCCGCACGCAGGAAGACCGGACTCTGGATCGTGCTGACGGGCGGCGTACTGGGGACGGCGCTGTCGTTCCTCACGACGCTCGGAGGCCTGGCGGGCGCGATTGGAGCCTGGGCCGAGATCGCCGCCTGGGCGATCTGCGTCGTAGGCGCCGTATCGATCGCGGTCTTCTACGCGCTCGCCGCGCCCCGGCATGATGCCGAGGCAGCCCTCAATCGCCACCTCGAGCGCCAGAACCTGACGCTCGCCCCCCACGCCACCCGGCCGCCCCGGCCCGAGCCACAGCGCCCGCGGTGAGGCCCGATCCCGCCACCAGGCTGCTGGTGATCGGCGCGGGGACGGCGGCCGCCTACCTGCTCGTCGACGCCGGCCGCAGGATCGTCGCGGGCGAGGCCGGGCCGGTGCTGATCGCCCTGGTGCTGATCGTGACCGGCGGGCTGGCGGTGGCGGCGGCCCGGACCCTCGCCGCCCACGACCGAGCCGCGAACCAGCAGCTGGACGCCCGCCTGCGCCGCCGCGCCGAGCCCCGCCCGGTGCACTCCACCCTCGACCCCCGCAACGACCTCGACCCGGAACGCTGAGCGGCTTCCCTCTCGTGGGAGAGGGGGAGTTGGGCGCCGCCGCGTTCCCTCTCCCGCCTGGCGGGAGAGGGTTAGGGTGAGGGCGGCGCGGCGGTCAGGTCGGCAGGGGGTTGGATCCGGGGTGCGAGCGGGTCCAACCGGAGCGCGGGCCGTGAAGACTGCTCCGCCCTCACCCTACCCTCTCCCGCGAGCGGGAGAGGGGGAGTTGACCGGGGCGCATGTTCTCCTAATGTTCCAGCTATGGCGAAGGTTCGGACGGTGGCGCGCAAGCGGCAGCGGGACCGAGCCAGGGCGCTGCGTGAGGACGACACGGAGGCCGAGGCGCGGCTGTGGGCGGTGTTGCGGGACCGGCGGCTGGGCGGGTGGAAGTGGCGCCGGCAGGTTCCGGTGGGGCCGTTTATCGCCGACTTCATGTGCGAGGCGGCGGGGCTGGTCGTGGAGCTCGATGGGGGGCAGCACGCGGAGCAGGAAGCTTACGACGCGCGGCGAACGGCGGCGCTTGAGAGGGCGGGTTTTCGGGTGATCCGGTTCTGGAATTCACAGGTGCTGGAGAACCGCGACGGGGTGTGCCTGACGATCCTGAACGCCTGCGGTGGCGACCGGCCGGGCTGGGACCCTATGAAGGAAGCGACGGCGCGGTTCCCTCTCCCGCCTGCGGGAGAGGGCTAGGGTGAGGGCGGCTCGGCGCTTGGGTCGGCAGGGGGTGGGACCCGGGGTGCGATCGGGTCCAACCGGAGTGGGGCCGCGACTCCTGCGCCGCCCTCACCCTGCCCTCTCCCGCGAGCGGGAGAGGGTTACCGACGGGTCCGAGGGTTATTCCTCGTCGTCGGAGAAGCCCATGATGTGGAAGCCGGCGTCGACGTGGACACATTCGCCGGTGGTGGAGAGGCCGAGGTCGGAGAGCAGCCAGAGGGCGGCGCCGGCGACGCCTTCCATGGAAGTGTCCTCCTTCATGGCGCTGAGCGAGCGGCCCTTGGCGAGCATGCCGCGGCCGCCGGAGATCCCGGCCAGCGACAGGGTCTTCATCGCCCCCGGCGACAGCGCGTTCACCCGGATGCGGCGAGGCCCGAGGTCGCGGGCGGCGTAGCGCACGGCGGCCTCGAGAGCGGCCTTGGCCACGCCCATGGTGTTGTAGTTCGGGATCGCCCGCTCCGAGCCCATGTAGGTGAGCGTCAGGATCGAGCCGCCGGCCTCAGGCATCATGGCCGCCGCCCGGCGGGCGCAGTCCACGAAGCTGAAGGCCGAGATGTTCATCGCCCGCAGGAAGCCCTCGCGGGTGGTGTTGTCGACAAACGAGCCCTTCAGCTCGTCCTTGTTGGCGAAGGCGATGGCGTGGACGAAGAAGTCGATCTCGCCGAAAGCGTCCTTCACCGCCTGGAATGCGGCCTCCACCGAGGCGTCGTCGGTCACGTCCATGGGCGCCACCACCTTGACCCCGATCTCCTCGGCGAGCGGCTGCACCCGGCGCTCCATGCCCGGCAGGTGGAGGAAGGCGATCTCGGCGCCCTGGGCGGCGAGCTGGCGGGCGATGCCCCAGGCGATGGACTGGTGGTTCGCAACGCCGGTCACGACCCCCTTCTTGCCCTTCATCAGCTCGCCCTTCGGCATCTGATAGTCGTCGGCCACTTGGCGTCTCCCGTGGTGTTCGTGGGGCGGTTGTGGCCGGGGGCGGGGCGAGAGGCAAGGGCCGCCAAGCCCTCTCCCTCGGGGAGAGGGTGGGGTGAGGGCGGCTCGGCGGTGGGGCGGGCACGATGTTAGAGCAGAGGCTTGGTCGGATCCAACCGGAGCGGCGGCGGCGCGTCCTGCGCCGCCCTCACCCTACCCTCTCCCGCTCACGGGAGAGGGGTTTAGGGTCGCTGGATCGAGGCCGAGCGCGCGGACCTTGGCTTCCCAGCGGTCCAGGGCGCGCTCGTAGTAGTCGAAGATGCAGGGGTCGCAGCCGCGCTTGCAGCACATCTCGTCGTCCGGCCGCTCGGGCCGACGGGGCACGTCCGCGGCCAAGGCTCAGCCGCGGCGGGCGCGGACGCCGAGCACGAGCGCCAGCAGCAGCAGGCCCGCCGCCCCGCCCAACAGGGCGCCCCTCACCCAGTCGCCGGGCAGGCCGCCTTCCAGGAATTCGTCGGTGGTGAGCCCCAACACCAGCAGCAGCATGGCCAGGGGGATCAGCACCTGGTGCTTGGCTCGCGCAGGCTTCGCCATTCGCCTAGACCCGGCTCATCACCAGGCAGCCGTTGGTCCCGCCGAAGCCGAAGGAGTTGCTCATCACCGTCTCGAGCTCGCGGTCGATGCGCTGGCGCACGATCGGGAGGTCGGCGAAGGCCGGATCGAGGTTCTCGATGTGGGCGCTCTCGCAGGCGAAGCCGTTGTTGAGCATCAGCAGGGAGTAGATCGCCTCCTGCACGCCCGCCGCGCCCAGGCTGTGGCCGGTCAGCGACTTGGTGGACGAGATCAGCGGGGCCTTGTCGCCGAACACGGCGCGGACGGCCTCCATCTCCTTGGTGTCGCCCACCGGGGTCGAGGTGCCGTGCGGGTTCAGGTAGTCGATGGCCCGGTTGCCCGCGCCTTCCATGGCGATCTTCATGCAGCGCTGGGCGCCTTCGCCCGAGGGCGCGACCATGTCGTAGCCGTCGGAGTTGGCGGCGTAGCCGACGATCTCGCCGTAGATCTTCGCGCCGCGGGCGCGGGCGTGCTCCAGCTCCTCGAGCACCAGGATGCCCGAGCCGCCGGCGATGACGAAGCCGTCGCGGTCCTTGTCGTACGCGCGGCTGGCCACCTGCGGGCGGTCGTTGAAGTTCGAGCTCATGGCGCCCATGGCGTCGAACAGGTTGGAGAGGCTCCAGTCGAGCTCCTCCACGCCGCCGGCGAAGACGATGTCCTGCTTGCCGAGCTGGATCTGCTCGTAGGCGTTGCCAATGCAGTGGGCGCTGGTCGCGCAGGCCGACGAGATCGAATAGTTGATCCCGCGGATCTTGAACCAGGTGGCCAGCGTCGCCGACGGGCCCGAGCTCATGGCCTTGGGCACCGCGAACGGCCCGATCCGCTTGGGGCCCTTGGTGCGGGTGGTCTCGGCCGCCTCGACGATCACCCGGGTGGACGGGCCGCCCGAGCCGACCACCAGGCCGGTGCGCTCGTTCGAGACCTCGGCCTCCTCCAGGCCCGCGTCAGCGATGGCCTGCTCCATGGCGATGTGGCCATAGGCGGTGCCCTGGGCGAGGAAGCGGGCGGCGCGGCGGTCGACCATCGCCTCCCAGTCGATCTGGGGCGCGGCGTGCACCTGGCAGCGGAAGCCGAGCTCCGCATACTCCGGCGCGGCCGAGATTCCCGACCTGGCTTCCCTCAGCGAGGCCAGGACCTCGTTGGCGTTGTTTCCGATCGACGAGACGATGCCCATCCCGGTGACGACGACGCGGCGCATGCTTCCTTCCCGAAGAGAGTTCGCGGGTCTCTAGGCCCGCTGGTACAGCCCGACCCGCAGGTCGTTGGCCGTGTAGATGGGCTTGCCGTCGGCTTCCAGCACCCCGTCGCCGATACCCATGACGAGGCGGCGGTTGATCACCCGCTTCATCTGGATCTTGTAGGTGACCAGCTTGATGTCGGGGGTGACCTCGCCGGCGAACTTCACCTCGCCGCAGCCGAGGGCCCGGCCGCGGCCCTTGCCGCCGATCCAGCCCAGGTAGAAGCCCACAAGCTGCCAGAGCGCGTCGAGGCCCAGGCTGCCCGGCATCACCGGGTCGCCGAGGAAGTGGCAGTCGAAGAACCAGAGGTCCGGCCGGATGTCGAATTCGGCCTCGATGTAGCCCAGGCCGTGCTCGCCCCCGGTGTCGTCGATGTGCGTCATGCGATCGAACAGCAGCATCGGCGGGGCCGGCAGCTGGGCGTTGCCGGGGCCGAACATCTCGCCCCGGGCGCAGGCCAGCAGCTCTTCGTAACTGTAGTGGTCCTTGGCCTTGACGCTCATCTTATGATCCGTGCTCCCGAAGGGGTCCGCCGTAGCAGAGCCCGTCGGGGGGCTCAACGGGCGAGACGCGGACGCGGGTTCCGGGACCCGCGGATCGTCCCGCCGCGATGCGCCGGTTCACCGCCCTGCGGGAGCTCTCGCCTGGGGGCAGCGCCGAGCGATCAGGACTTCAAGCGGCACTGCGGCGCCTCGGCCGTGCCCCAGGCGTCGGCCTCGCGGATCCAGCCGGTGGCGCCGCCCGCCTTTACCCTGCACCAGCCCTTCTCGCAGCGGAGCAGGGACGCCAGCGCCCGGCCGCCGAGGTAGGCGGCGGGCTTGGCGCCCGGCTTAGGCTTCTTGGCCATCGCCAGCGGCTGGCGGCGGAGGTTCATCAGGTTGCGACGGCCGTCTGTGGTCCGCTTGTGCACCCAGGCCAGCCCGCCTTCGGGGTCGCAGACGCGCCGCCACTCGCTGGTCTCGGCGACCACCTGCACCGGCAGGCCGCGCGAGCGATAGACCCAAAGCAGGCGGTGGTCGTCGCCCGGCCCCTTGCGGGCGTTCACCTCGGCGAACTTCAGCGTCACCCAGCGGGGCACCGGCAGGCCGGATGGCGTCGGACGGTCGGCCGGCGCGGCGGCTCCGGCCGGTCCGCCCAGGGCGCAGGCGAGCCCGAGCGCCAGCGCTGCCCATTTCGGCGCCCGCCGCCCGACCCCACGCATTCGCACCGCCTCGCCTTGGCCGCCCATGGACCCTTTGCTACAGGTCTTCCCCAACGAGGCGCCGATCCCGCGGCGCATCAGGAAACGTCCCCTTTTCAGTTCGCTCATGGTCGCCCGCAAGCCGAAAGTCATCGTCACGCGCAAACTTCCGGACTCGGTGGAGACCCGGATGCGCGAGCTGTTCGACGCCGAGCTGAACCTGACGGATCAGCCGATGACGCGCGAGGCGCTGATCGACGCAGTGGGCCGCGCCGACGTGCTGGCCCCGACGATCACCGACCGCATCGACGCCACCGTGCTGGAGAAGGCGGGCGAGAAGCTGAGGCTGATCGCCAACTTCGGCGCCGGCGTGGACCATATCGACGTCGCCGCCGCCAACGCCCGGGGGATCACCGTCACCAACACCCCGGGCGTGCTGACCGAGGACACCGCCGACCTGACCATGGCCCTGATGATGTCGGTGTCGCGCCGCATCGTGGAGGGCGCCAACGTGGTGCAGGCGGGCGATTTCGCCGGCTGGGCGCCGACCTGGATGATGGGCCGGCGGGTGAACGGCAAGCGGCTGGGGATCATCGGCATGGGCCGGATCGGCACGGCGGTGGCGCGCCGGGCCAAGGCCTTCGGCATGCAGATCCACTACCACAACCGCAAGCCGGTGAGCCCGCGGATCGCCGACGAGCTGTCGGCGACCTATTGGGAAAGCCTGGACCAGATGCTCGCCCGGATGGACATCATCTCGGTGCACTCGCCGCACACGCCCGCCACCTACCACCTGCTGTCGGCCCGGCGGCTGAAGCTGCTCCAGCCGCACGCCATCGTCATCAACACGGCCCGGGGCGAGATCATCGACGAGGACGCGCTGGCCGACCTCCTGAAGAGCCGGGCCATCGCTGGCGCGGGGCTGGACGTGTTCGAGTTCGAGCCGACGGTGAACCCGAAGCTCATGGGCCTGTCCAACGCGGTGCTGCTGCCTCACCTCGGCTCGGCCACCGTCGAGGCCCGGGTGGAGATGGGCGAGAAGGTAATCATCAACATCAAGACCTGGATGGACGGTCACCGGCCGCCGGACCGGGTCCTGCCGCAGATGCTGTGACGGGTGTGACATCGGATTGACGGCCAAGCCCGGTGAGGCGAAAGCTTCGCCGAACGACGTCACCGGAAGGCCGATGCCGGGTCCCACCCGCCGAAACCTGCTCGCCGCCGCCCTCGCCGCCCCCCTGCCCGGCGCCCTGCTGGCCAGGCCGACGAGCGCCGCCGCCGTGGGCGTCGGGGACGGAGCGAAGCCGCACACCCTGGACGAGCTGCTGCGGGCGCCGGTGGTGCGCGACGCGGCCATCTCGCCCGACGGGCGGCAGCTGGCGGTGCTGCGCGAGCGCGGCGAGGGCGACGAGCGCACCACGCTGGTGATGATCAGCCGGATGGACGCGCTGGAGGCCGACCCCGCCCCGGTGGACTTCGGCGACTACCACGTGGACCAGGTGGAGTGGGCGTCCAACGACCGCCTGCTGATCTGGGTGACGGTGCGCACCGACCCCAAGGAACGGCCTACGGGCATCTGGGTGAGCGGGGTGCTGATCCCGATGCCGGTGCGCCGGGTGATCTCGGTGGGCGTGGACGGGCGCGATCCAGTGGTCCTGTTCTCGGACCAGAAGGCGGTGCTGCGGCGCAGCTTCGACGCCGCCCGCATCGTCGACCTGATGCACGACGACCCCCGGCGGGTGCTGATGCAGACCTGGGACGCCTTCCGTGGCGCCTTCAGCCTCTACGAGGTGGACGTCTACACCGGCCACGCCAAGGTGGTGGAGCGGGGGCCGCCGTCCACCGACTTCTGGCTGACCCAGCGCGGCGTGCCGATGCTGCGGATGGATTCCAACAAGCGCGGCACGGTGGTCTCGGTGTTCGCCCGCGCGCCCGGCGAGACCGAGTGGAAACTGATCCGCCGCTCGCGCCGCGACGAGCTGAAGAAGCTGCCGGACTTCGACGTGGTCGGGCCGACGCCGGAGCCCGGGGTGTTCCTGGTCTCCATGCGGAAGGACGACGAGGACACCAAGGCGATCCGCACCTTCGACATCAAGACGCTGGAGTTCGGGCCGGTGGTGGGCGACCGCCCGGCCTGGGACGTGGAAGGCGCGGTGATCGACGAGAACCTGCGCCTGGTGGCCACCTCAACCCGGGCCGACCGGCTGGACTACCAGTTCGCCGAGCCGGCGCTGGCGGCGCACTACAAGGGGATCAACAAGGCGCTGGGCGGGGCCGCCAACGTGCGGCTCTACGACATCAGCCTGGATCACCAGCGGCTGCTGCTGAAGTCCACCGGGCCGCAGGAACCCGGAGCGTTCCACGTCTACGACCGCGCGACGCGGCGGCTGCACCTGGTGGCCACCACCCGGCCCTGGCTGGAGCCGGGAAGGCTGGCGCGGATGGAGACGCTGAAGGTCGCCACCCGAGACGGGGCCGAGATCACCGCCTACCTCAGCATCCCGGCCGGCGCGCCGGAGCGCCGTCCGCTGCCCATGGTGGTCGTCCCGCACGGCGGCCCGGAGATCCGCGACTACTACGACTACGACCTGATGGTGCAGGCGCTGGCCGCCCAGGGGTGGCTGGTGCTGCAGCCGAACTTCCGCGGCTCCGGCGGCTACGGCAAGGCCTTCGCCGACCAGGGGCGCAAGCGCTGGGGCGACCTGATGCAGGCCGACGTGGAGGACTGCGTCGACCACGTGGTCCGGCTGGGCTGGGCCGATCGCGGCCGGCTGGCGATCTGCGGGGCGAGCTACGGCGGCTACGCGGCCCTGCAGGGGGCGGTGCGTCGCCCGGACGCCTACAAGGCGGTGGTGGCGATCGCCGGGGTAAGCGACCTGGTCGAGCTGCTGGAGGACGAGCGGCGCGACGGGGAGGACTCGCCCTCCTACCGCTACTGGGTGCGCACCGTGGGCGACCCGCGCACCGACCTGGCCGCCCTGCGCGCCGCCTCGCCGCGGCTGCAGGCGCAGGCCTTCAAGGCGCCAGTGCTGCTGCTGCACGGCTCGGACGACCAGGTGGTCTCGCCGCGCCAGTCGAAGCTGATGCAGGACGCCCTCCTCGCCGCCGGCAAGCGGGTCGAACTGCGCGAGATCCGCGACGCGGGCCACACCACCTGGTCGAGCGAGACCTGGAAGACGGTGCTCGAGCGGACGAGCGGCTTCATCGGCGAGGCGTTCGCCTAGCCCCCTGCCCCGCACACCGGACACTCGGGATCGGCTCCCACCCGCACAGTGCGCGTCTCCCCGGCCAGGGCGTCGTAGATCGACAGGCGGCCCAGCAGGGGGTCGCCGGCGCCGGTGATCAGCTTCACCGCCTCGAGCGCCATCATCGAGCCCACCACCCCCGCCAGGGCGCCGACCACCCCCACGGCAACGCAGGTCTCGGCCTCGGGCGGGATCTCCGGCATCAGGCAGCGATAGCAGGGGCGCCCGCGGAACACGCCCACCTGACCCGTCCAGCGGCCGATGGCGCCGGTGACCAGGGTCTTGCCGTGGCGCACGCAGGCGGCGTTGACGCAGAACCGGGTGGCGAAGTCGTCAGTGCCGTCCAGCACCAGGTCGACGTCCGAGACCAGTTCGTCGGCGCTCTGGTCGTCGAACGCGCCGTGGTAGGCCGCCACGAAGACGTGGGGATTCAGCGCATGCAGCCGGTCGGCCGCGGCCTCGGCCTTGGGCAGGCCCACGTCGCCGTCGGTGTAGATCACCTGCCGCTGGAGGTTGGAGACGTCCACGGTGTCGGGGTCGGCCAGGAAGATCGAGCCCACGCCGGCCGCCGCCAGGTAGAGGGCGGCCGGCGAGCCGAGGCCGCCGGCGCCTACCAACAGCACGCTGGCGCCCTTGAGTTTCTGCTGACCGGGGCCGCCCACCTCGCGCAGCACCAGGTGGCGCGCGTAACGCTCGACCTCCTCGTCGGTGAAGCTCATGTGGCTTGACCTCGCCTCCCCCGCTGGCCACATCGCAGGCCATGTCGACCCATACAGCGCCGTTTCCCGATTGGCACGGCACCACCATCCTCGCCGTGCGCAAGGGCGGCAAGACCGTGATCGCCGGCGACGGCCAGGTGTCCATGGGCCAGACGGTGGTGAAGGGCAGCGCCCGCAAGGTGCGCAAGCTGGCCGGCGGCCGGGTGATCGCCGGCTTCGCGGGCTCCACGGCCGACGCCTTCACGCTGATCGAGCGGCTCGAGGCCAAGCTCGAGCAGTATCCCGAACAGCTGGCGCGGGCCTGCGTGGACCTGGCCAAGGACTGGCGGACCGACCGCTACCTGCGCAAGCTGGAGGCCATGCTGCTGGTGGCCGACAAGGACAGCATCTTCACCGTCACCGGCGTCGGCGACGTGCTGGAGCCGGAGCATGGGGTGGCCGCCATCGGCTCGGGCGGCAACTTCGCGCTCGCCGCCGGCCGCGCGCTGATGGAGACCGACCTGGACGCCGAAGCCGTCGCCCGCAAGGCCATGGCGATCGCCGCCGAGATCTGCGTCTACACCAATGGGAACCTGACGGTTGAAGTCCTCTAGCCTGGCGCTGGTCGCCGCCTGCCTTCTGGCCCTGCCCGCCTTCGCCGCGCCCAAGGCCGACCCCGCCGAGGTGGTGGCCGCCGAGCGCGCCTTCGCCGCCGACGGCCTGGCGCTGGGCGTCCAGGCGAGCTTCTACAAGCACTCGGCGCCGGAAGGGATCGTGCTGAGCCCGGATCCGACCCTGGCCAAGGCCGCCTTCGCCGAGCCCAGGCCCAAGGGGCCGGACCTCGTCTGGTGGCCGCTGTGGGCGGGGGTTGCCCAGTCGGGGGACCTCGGCTTCACCACCGGGCCGTACGCCTTCGGCGGCAAACCCGGCGCCTGGTACTTCACCGTCTGGGCCAAGCAGCCCGACGGCTCATGGAAGTGGCTGTTCGACGGCGGGCCGCCCAGCGATCCGACCGGGGCGGCGCCGAAGGACTCTCCCGTCGCGTACGCCCGCGCCTCGGCGCGCAAGGCCGGCTCGCCCGCCAAGGCTATGACCGAGGTCTCCCGCGCCGAGACGGCGCTGGCCGCCGCCGCCCGCAAGGACGTGAAAGGCGCCTACCTGGCCCACATCTCGACGGACGCGCGCGTGGTCGGCTCCAAGGCGAGGCCGCCGGTCGACCGGGCCGGCCTCGAGGCCGAGCTCGACACGCGACCGCAGCAGATCCTGTTCGCGCCGATCGGCGGCCAGGCCTCTGCGGCGGGTGACCTCGCCTGGACCTACGGGAACGCCAACTGGACCGCGGCCGACGGCAAGCCGGCGCGCGGCCACTACGTGCGCATCTGGCGCTACGATTCCGAAGGCTGGCGGCTGCTCTACGACCAGCTCCTCGCCGCCCCGCCGCCGAAGGCGTCGTAAGCCGCCCCGGGCCTTCCTATCTCTGCAGGCGACATGACCGAATTCTCCCCCCGCGAGATCGTCTCCGAGCTCGACCGCTACATCGTCGGCCATCCCGAGGCGAAGCGCGCCGTGGCCGTGGCCCTGCGCAACCGCTGGCGGCGCAAACGCGTGCCCGCCGACCTGCGGGACGAGGTGACGCCGAAGAACATCCTGATGATCGGGCCCACGGGCGTCGGCAAGACCGAGATCGCCCGGCGGCTGGCCCGGCTGGCGCAGGCGCCGTTCCTGAAAGTGGAGGCCACCAAGTTCACCGAGGTCGGGTACGTCGGCCGCGACGTGGACCAGATCGTCCGCGACCTGGTGGAGAGCGCCATCCAGATGGTCCGCGAGAAGCGCCGGGCGGGCGTCCGCGCCCGGGCCGAGGCGGCCGCCGAGGAGCGGATCCTCGACGCCCTGACCGGACCCGGGTCCACCGCCGCGCGCGAGGCCTTCCGCAGGAAGCTGCGCGCCGGCGAGCTCGACGACAAGGAGGTCGAGCTGCAGGTGGCCGACGCCGGCCCGCAGTTGCCGATGATGGACATCCCCGGCCAGCCCGGCGGCGGCGTGGGCATGCTCAACATCGGCGACATCTTCGGCAAGGCGTTCGGCGGCCGGACCAAGACGCACAAGACCACGGTGTCGGGCGCCTGGGCTCCGCTGATCGCCGAGGAGAGCGACAAACTGGTCGACCAGGAGGCGCTGACCCAGGAGGCGCTGGAGCTGGCCGAGAACCAGGGCATCGTCTTCCTGGACGAGATCGACAAGGTGGCCAGCCGCGCCGAGCGCCAGGGCGCCGACGTCTCCCGCGAGGGCGTGCAGCGCGACCTGCTGCCGCTGATCGAGGGCACCACCGTCTCCACCAAGTACGGCCCGGTGAAGACCGACCACATCCTGTTCATCGCCTCGGGCGCCTTCCACGTGGCCAAGCCCAGCGACCTGCTGCCCGAGCTGCAGGGCCGGCTGCCGATCCGCGTGGAGCTGAAGCCGCTCACCCGCGAGGACTTCCGCCGCATCCTCACCGAGCCCGAAGCCAACCTGATCCGCCAGCACCAGGCCCTGCTGGCGACCGAGGGCGTGACCCTGGCCTTCACCCAAGACGCGGTCGACGCCCTGGCCGACGCCGCCGTGACGGTGAACGGCGCCGTGGAGAACATCGGAGCGCGCCGCCTGCAGACCGTGCTGGAGAAGGTGCTGGAGGAAGTCTCCTTCTCGGCCGCCGACCGCACGGGCGAGACGGTGACCGTGGACGCGGCCTACGTGCAGACCCGGATCGGCGAGCTATCGGCCAACGCCGACCTCAGCCGGTATATCCTCTAGCCATGTGCGGGGCCTGCCTCTCCCGCCGCAAGCTCCTGGCGCTCGGGGCGGCGGCCGGCCTTGCCGGCTGCTCCGAGAACGCGGACACCGGCCGTCGCCAGCTGGCCTTCATCCCGGACGAGCAGTTGGTGGGCATGGCCGACCAGGCCTGGGCCCAGATGCTCGCCCAGGTGCGGCCCGTGCGCGACCCCGCCGCCCATGCCCGCCTGGCGCGGATCGGCCGGCCCCTGGCCGAGGCTTCGGGCCGCAAGCTCGCCTGGGAATTCGTGGTCCTCGACAGCCCCGAGTTCAACGCCTTCGTCCTGCCCAACGGCAAGGTCGGCTTCTTCCGCGGACTTTTCGAGTTCGCCCGCTCGGACGACGAGATCGGCTCGGTGCTCGGCCACGAAGTCGGCCATCTTGTCGCCCGCCATCCGGCGGAGCGGGTCAGCCAGGAGTTGGCGGTGAAGGCCGGGGTCGGCATCGCCCAGGTGCTGCTCTCCGGCGGCGAGGGCGGCCAGGGCGGCGAGGCGGTGGCCGCGGCCCTGGGGCTCGGGGCGATGTATGGGGTGATCCTGCCCTATTCCCGCAAGCACGAGCTGGAGGCCGACCGCATCGGGGTCGCCCTGATGGAGAAGGTCGGCCAGAATCCGCGCGCGGCCGTCACCTTCTGGGAGCGCATGATCGCCCGGGCCGACGCCCAGCCGAAGCCGCCCGAGGCGCTCTCCACCCACCCGGCGGACGAACGCCGGCTCGCCGAACTCCGCGCGGCGGTCGCCGCCTAGCCCCCTCTCCCGCCCTGCGGGAGAGGGCTGGGGTGAGGGCGGCGCGGCTCAGGATCGGGCAGGGTGTTGGACCCGATCGCGCCAGCGGGTCCAACCGGAGTGATGCGGACGTTCCTGCGCCGCCCTCACCCTGCCCTCTCCCGCAAGCGGGAGAGGGAACGCGCTAGATCCGCTCGCGCTTGGCTTCCCAGATCGCCCGCTCCAGGGCCTGGGCGAACTCGGCGCGTTCGCGCGGGCTGAGGGCGGCGGCCACCGGCAGCTCGCGGCCGGAGAGGGCCAGCTTCACGTCCAGAGCCCGGTCCTCCTCCTTCTCCACCGAGACGCGGGTGAAGGCGGTCGGGCTTTCCCAGACCACCACCGTCTCCTTCGGCGACTCGCGCACCACCCGCACCTCGCGCGAGGTGACCTGCACGCGCTCGACGTTCTTCACGGCCTGGAAGCTCACCATGAAGGCCACGAACACCGCCAGGAGGTCGACGCCGAGGAAGATCGGCACCAGGGTCGCGCCCATCGCCAGGAACACGGCGGCGGAGGCCACATTCGCCAGGGTCACGACCGAAATGAGCACGACGAAGCCCCGCTCGGAGAGCGAGCGGTGCGGGGTGATGACGGCGTCCATGTAGAGCGGGCGGACCATGGGCGGCGGGGAAGATACGCCCGGAAACCGCCTTGGCGAAGCGGGGAGTGCAGGCCATCTTCCGCCGCGTCCATGCCCAAGCCGCCTGCCAAGACCGCCCGCCGGAAGAAGCCCCCTCGCCTCTCGCCCGCCGAGCAGGCCCGCATCGCCGAGATCTTCCACCGGTTCGAGAGCCTGGAGAGCGACCCGCGCACCGAGCTCGAGTACAAGGACGCCTACACCCTGGTGGTCGCCGTGGCGCTTTCGGCCCAGGCGACCGACGTCTCGGTGAACAAGGCCACCGCCAAGCTCTTCGAGGTGGCCGACACGCCTGAGGCGATGCTGGCGCTGGGCGAGCACGGGCTGAAGCCGTTCATCTCCTCCATCGGCCTCTTCAACACCAAGGCCAAGAACGTCATCGCCATGGCGCGCATCCTGGTGGAGCAGTACGGCGGCCGGGTGCCGCTGGACCGGGCCGCCCTGCAGGCCCTGCCGGGCGTCGGCCGCAAGACCGCCTCTGTGGTGCTGAACGAGCTGCGGGTGGAGCCGGCCATCGCGGTCGACACCCACGTCTTCCGCGTCTCGCACCGGCTGGGCCTCTCCACGGGCAAGACGCCGGACGCGGTCGAACTGGAGCTCATGGGCAAGATCCCGGAGCCGCTGCTGACCCGCGCGCACCACTGGCTGATCCTGCACGGCCGCTACACCTGCATCGCGCGCCGCCCGAAGTGCGAGGAATGCCCGGTGGCCGACCTCTGCCCTTCGCGCCACCTGTTCATCGGCCGCTGAGCCGGCGAACGTCGGTTGACGGAACGCAGCCGCGCTTTGCAGGTTTTGCCGGGAAGGCAAACCAAGGGACGGGCTGAGCCATGGCGACCATCAACCTGCAGGGCGGGATCAATTTCGACACGCTGCACGTCGGCGAATTCTTCGGCATGAACATCGACGAGGCGACCAGCGCGCGCCTCGTCCTGTCGCTGGGCGCCCAGCGGGTGGTGTTCACCGGCCAAGGCTTCACCTACGACGCCAACCAGCAGATCGTCGGCGGCACGATCACCGGCCTCTCCTGGACGCTGAGCGGCGGGCGTTCGGTGGAGTTCACCGGCATCAGCGTGCCCGTGCCCCAGGCGAACCAGTGGTTCTATTCCGACAACACCCAGGCGGCGCTGTCCTTCGCCCTTTCCGGCGCCGACCAGGGGAACGGCTCGTCCGGCGACGACCTGCTGCGCGGCTATGCGGGGAACGACACCCTGACCGGCGGCATGGGGGCCGACCAGGTCTGGGGCGGCGCCGGTGACGACGTCATCTACGGCCTGTTCAACCCCGAAGGGCCCGCGCCTGCGGTGGTCGACACCGGCAACTACCTGCGCGGCGAGGACGGCAACGACACCATCTTCGGCGGCGCGGGCTTCGACGACATCCACGGCAACATCGGCGACGACCTGGAGTACGGCGCGGCCGGCGACGACTGGGTGGTCGGCGGACAGGGCCATGACCGCCTGTATGGCGACGCCGGGAACGACATCGTCTACGGCAACCTCGGCAATGACACCTGCGTCGGCGGCGACGGCGCCGACCTGGTCCGCGGCGGCCAGGCCGAGGACCGGCTGGAAGGCGGCGCGGGGAACGACTGGCTGTCGGGCGACCGCGGCTCGGACACCCTGGTCGGCGGCGCGGGCGCGGACATCTTCCACAGCTTCGGCGACGCCGGGCTCGACATCGCCACGGACTTCAACGCCGCCGAGGGCGACCGGGTGCAGCTCGACCCCGGGACACAGTACGCCGCCAGCCAGCAGGGCGCGGACGTCTGGATCGACATGACCGGCGGCGGGCGGCTCGTGCTGCAGAACGTGCAGCTGGCGAGCCTGCCGGCAGGGTGGATCTTCGTCGGCTGAGGCGCGGAGAGGGTCCGGGGGTCGGCACAACCCAGCGAGTCCGGAAAGGTCCCCCCCCCGGGGACCCTTCCGCCCATTCATCTCATGGTGAGATGCGAGCCTTGGGCTCCAGGTCTGTCAAGGACGCGCCCTCCGGGCGCGGCGCCGCGCGGCCGGCCTGCGGCTGGTCCTTGAGAGACCTGGAGCCCCAGGCAGACTGGCCGCCATGAGATCAATGGCGAGGCCTGGCGGCTGTCGCCCGTGGTCGACCTGGCCGCTGCTGGCCTACGGGGTCGCACGCCGCCCCGCCCCGTAGCGCCCTGCCCCGTTTTCAGCTAAGCGGCGGGCCTTCGCCGCGGCCAGGACACGCCTCTCGATGCCAGACCTCTACGACGTCGCCGCCATCGGCAACGCCATCGTCGACGTGATCGGCCCGGCGCCGGACAGCTTCCTCGCGGAGAACGGCCTCGACAAGGGCGCCATGATGCTGGTCGACCAGGACCGGTCCCAGCAGCTCTATTCGCGCATGACGCCGGAGATCCAGGCCTCCGGCGGCTCGGCGGCCAACACCATCGCCGGCCTCGCCTCGTTCGGCGGCAAGGGCGCCTTCATGGGCAAGGTGGCCGATGACGAGCTCGGCGAGCTGTTCGCCAAGGACATGCGGGCCATCGGCGCCCGCTTCGAGAACGCCCCGCTGGCCGGCGGCCCGGCTACCGCGGTTTCGATGATCAACGTCACGCCGGACGGCCAGCGCACCATGTGCACCTTCCTGGGCGCCTCGGTGGAATTCACCGACGCGGACGTGGAGAAGGACACCATCGAGGCGGCGAAGATCGTCTACCTCGAGGGCTACCTGTTCGACGCCGAGCGCGCCCGCCGGGCCTTCGCCAAGGCCGCGGCCCTGGCCCACGGCGCCGGCCGGATGATCGCCCTGACGCTCTCCGACAGCTTCGTGGTGGAGCGCCACCGCGCCGCCCTGATGGGCTTCATCGAGGGCCAGGTGGACCTGCTGTTCGCCAACGAGGCCGAGCTCACCTCCCTCTTCCAGACCGACGATTTTGACGCCGCGCTGGAGGCGCTGCGCCCGCACGTGAAGCTCGCCGCCGTCACCCGTTCGGAGCAGGGCTCGGTGATCCTTTCCCAGGGCGAGCGCCTGAGCGTCGCCGCCGAGCCTGTGGAAAAAGTCGTGGACACGACCGGCGCGGGCGACCAATACGCGGCCGGGTTCATGTTCGGCCTGGCGCGGGGGCGTCCGCTGCAGCAGTGCGGCAAGCTGGCCTCGCTCGCCGCCGCCGAGGTGATCTCGCACTACGGCCCGCGGCCGTCCGTCTCGCTCGCCGAGCTCGCCGCGTCGAAGGGATACTGATGCCATGAGCCGCGTCGGCGAGGTGGTCCGCAACACCAAGGAAACCCAGATCCGCGTCCGCGTGGACCTGGACGGGACCGGCGTGTCGACCATCACCACCGGCATCGGCTTCTTCGACCACATGCTCGAAAGCTTCGCCCGCCACGGCGGGATCGACCTGCAGGTCGAGACCAAGGGCGACCTGCACATCGACATGCACCACACGGTGGAGGACACCGGCATCGTGCTGGGCCAGGCGATCAACCAGGCCCTGGACGGGTTCAAGGGGATCCGCCGGTTCGGCCACGCCTACATCCCCATGGACGAGACCCTGACGCGCTGCGCCATCGATCTCTCCAACCGGCCCTACCTGATCTGGAAGTCGAGCTTCAAGACGCCGAAGATCGGCGAGTTCGACACCGAGCTGTTCAAGGAGTTCCACCAGGCCTTCGCGTTCAACGTGGGCGCCTGCGTGCACCTGGAGACGCTCTACGGCGACAATTCCCACCACATCGCCGAAAGCGGCTTCAAGGCGCTGGCCCGGGCGCTTCGCCAGGCGGTCGAACTGGACCCCAAGACCCAGGGCCACGCCCCCTCCACCAAGGGCGTGCTGTAAGGAACATCCCATGCAGCGTGTCGCCCTGATCGACTACGGGTCGGGCAACCTGCGCTCGGCCGAAAAGGCCCTGGTGCGCGCCGCCGACGGCCGGCACCAGATCGTGGTCACCCATGACCCGGAGTTCGTGGCCGGCGCCGACCGGGTGGTGCTGCCCGGCGTGGGCGCCTTCGCCGCCTGCATGGCCGCCCTGCAAGCGCGGCCGGGCCTCGTAGAGGCGATGACCGAGGCGGTGCGCGAGCGCGGGGCGCCGTTCCTGGGCGTCTGCGTCGGCATGCAGCTGATGGCGTCGCGCGGCCTCGAATTCGGCGTCACGGAAGGGCTGGGCTGGGTTCCCGGCGAGGTCCGCCGGCTCGAGCCCGCCGACCCCGCCGCCAAGGTGCCGCACATGGGGTGGAACGCCCTGGTGGACGTCTCCGACAACCCGGTCGTGGCCGACCTGAAGGATGGGCGCGCCGTCTACTTCACCCACTCCTTCGCCATTCACCCGGACGAGCCGGCCGACGTCGCCGCCTGGGTCGATCACGGCGGCCGGTTCCCCGCGGCCGTCGCGCGCGGCAACATGGCCGGCGTCCAGTTCCACCCCGAGAAGTCGCAAGGCGCGGGGCTCAACCTCATGGCCAACTTCCTGGAGTGGCGCCCGTGATCCTCTATCCCGCCATCGACCTGAAGGACGGCCAGTGCGTGCGCGTGCTGCACGGCGACCTGAACACCGCCACGGTGTTCAACAACAGCCCCGCCGACCAGGCCCGCGCCTGGGCCGACGGCGGCTTCCACTGGATCCACGTGGTCGACCTGAACGGCGCGGTCTCCGGTCGGGCGGTGAACGAGGCGGCGGTGGAGCAGATCCTTTCCGCCGTCTCGGTGCCGGTGCAGCTGGGCGGCGGCATCCGCACCCTGGCGGACATCGAGCGCTGGATCGAGGCGGGCGTCAGCCGGGTGATCCTCGGCACCGTGGCGGTGACCGAGCCGCAGATCGTCCGCGACGCCGCGCGCCGGTGGCCCGAGCAGATCGCCGTCAGCGTCGACGTCCGCGCCGGCAAGGTGGCGACCCAGGGCTGGACCGAGAGCTCCGACCTGGACGCGGTGACGGTGGCCAGGCGCTTCGAGGACGTGGGCGTGGGCGCCCTGATCATCACCGACATCGACCGCGACGGCACCACCATGGGCTTCAACGTCGACGCCTTCGGGGCCATCGCCGATGCGGTGGCCATCCCGGTGATCGCGGCGGGCGGCCTGGCCAGCGTCGACGATATCGTGAAGCTGAAAGCCCGGGCCGGCACGCCGATCCATGGCGCGGTGCTGGGCCGTGCGCTCTACAATGGCGACATCACCCCCGCGGAAGCGCTGAAGGTCGCCGCCTGATGCTGAACGTGCGCGTCATCCCGTGCCTCGACGTGAAGGATGGGCGCGTGGTGAAGGGCGTGCAGTTCGTCGCCCTGCGCGACGCCGGCGATCCGGTGGAGCAGGCCCGCGCCTATGACGCCGCCGGCGCCGACGAGCTGATGTTCCTCGACATCACCGCCAGCCACGAGAACCGCGGGACGATCTTCGACGTGGTGGCCCGCACGGCCGAGGTCTGCTTCATGCCCCTGTCGGTGGGCGGCGGCATCCGCCAGGTGGAGGACGCGCGCCGCCTGCTGCTGGCGGGGGCCGACAAGATCAGCATCAACACCGCCGCCGTGAAGGACCGCGCCCTGATCAGCGGCTGCGCCGACGCCTTCGGCAGCCAGGCTACCGTGGTGGCGATCGACGCCAAGCGTGTGGGCGATCGCTGGCGGGTGTTCATCTACGGCGGGCGCGAGGACACGGGCCTGGACGTGGTCGACTACGCCGTCGATGCGGTGAAGCACGGCGCGGGCGAGATCCTGCTGACCTCCATGGACCGCGACGGGGCGAAGACCGGCTATGACGTCGAACTGCTTCGGCAGGTGACCTCCGCGGTGAACGTCCCGGTGATCGCCTCGGGCGGCGCCGGCAATGCGCAGCACATTGTCGACGCGGTGAAGCAGGGCGGCGCCGATGCGGTGCTCGCCGCCTCCATCTTCCACTTCGGCGAGGTCTCGGTGGGCGAGGTCAAGGCCGCCATGGCCGCCGAGGGCCTGCCGGTCCGCATCACGGAGGCCGCCGCATGAGCGCCCAGTTCGCCGAGGTGGTGGCCCGCCTCGCCGCCACCATCGAGAGCCGCAAGGGCGCCGATGCGGCGTCCAGCTACACCGCCCAGCTGCTCGCCAACCCGACCAAGGCCGCCAAGAAGCTCGGCGAGGAAGCCCTTGAGGCCGCCATCGCCGCCGTGGCCGACCGCGACAGCCTCGCGGCCGAGAGCGCCGACCTGATCTACCACTGGCTCGTGGTCCTCGCCGGCGCCGGCGTCAGCCTCGACGAGGTGGCGCAGAAGCTGGAAGCCCGCGAAGGGACGTCCGGCCTCGCCGAGAAGGCGTCCAGGGCGACCTGAACACCCAACCGCTCACCCCGGCGAGCGCCGGGCCCAAGCCGAGGTCAGTTCGGATGGAAGAGCCGCTTGGGTCCCGGCTTTCCCCGGGATGTGCGGGTTTAGCCGCGCGGCTTGCGCTTCAGCGCCACGTACAGCGCGCCGGCGCCGCCGTGGTGGCGGGCGGCTTCCGAGATGCCGGCGACGATGTGCGCCAGGTGCGGGGCGGCCAGCCATTCAGGGGTGCGGCGGCGGAGCACGCCATCGCCCTGCACGCCCTTGCCGGTGATCACCAGCACGGCGCGGTAGCCCTCGTCCCAGGCGCGCTGCAGGAAGGCCTCGAGCGCCGGGCGGGCGCGGTCCTGGTCCAGGCCGTGAAGGTCCAGCCGCGCCCCGATCGGCTCCCGCTCACGGGCGATGCGGTGCTTGCGGCGAGGCTCGATGGGGTCCCTCCCCTCCCGCTTGGGCGCGGCGGGGAGCTTCCCGGCCAGCTCGGCCACGGGGATGCGGGCGGGCACCTCGCTCGCCTTCATCTCCGGCGAGGGCTTCGGCGCGGCTCGCCCTGGCAGCGGGTGGACCGTGCCGGCCACCAGGCCCCAGACCCGCATCTCGTCGGGCCGCAGCGGCCGCTTCACGGCGCCGCTCCGCGCGGCATGAGCCGGTACATGCGCAAGGTGTGGCGCACGCGGCCGGCCTCCGCCCCCGCCTCGGCGCCGAGGCCGAGATAGAGGTCGGCGCGGACCTCGCCCTTGATGGCGCCGCCGGTGTCCAGGGCCGTCACCAGCCGCCGGTAGCTGGGAAACGCGCCCCTCAGGACAGGCGCCTCGGCGGTGATCCAGTGCAGCTCGCCGTGGGCGTGGTGGGAGAGGTCCACCGCGATCGCCCGGCCGGGCGGCAGGGGAACGCCCGCCGAGCCCACCGGCTGCTTCCCGTCGTCTGGCGCGAGGCGGAAGAAGGCATAGCGCGGGTTCAGGCGCATGATCTCGTCGGCCTCGGGTCCGCGGTGGTCGGCCAGCCAGCGGCGGATGGCCTCGCCCGAGGTGTTGTCGCGCTCCAGCAGGCCGCGGTCGCGCATCGGATTGGCGACCCCGACAAACGGCTGGCCGTTGTTGGCCGCATAGAGCGCCTTCATCCGCCGGCCGTCCTCGAAGGTGAGCACGCCCGACCCCTGGATCTGCAGGAAGAACAGGTCCTCGGGCCGCATCCAGGCGATGGCGTCGTCAGCCGGGCGGGCCTCGATCTCGTCTCGCGGCGCGTAGGGCTGGCCGTTCACCAGGTCGGCCGGCTTCGGGCGCACCGGGGCGGAGAAGGTCCCGTCGGGCTGGGTGCGGGCGGGATATTCGGGGGCGAAGTAGGCGGTCAGCACCCCCTCCCCCGGCGTCTCGAGCGCCCGGAACCGGGTCTCGAAGAACCGGCGGGCCTCCTGGGCGGACAGCAGCGGCGAGGCCTTGGCCGCGCGGCAGACCTGCGCCATGGCCGGCTCCTTGGCCGCCTGGCAGGTGGCGCGAAAGGCCGCGAACGCCTCCGCATGGTTGTCGGCCGCCCAGCCGGGCAGCTGGGCCACCTCGATCACCCGCAGCGGCGGGGGCTCGGGCTGCGGCCGGCCTGGCGGCGTGAAGGGCGGCGGCGGCCCGCCGGCCGGTCCCGGAGCCGGCGCGTATCTCGGCGTTGCGCAGGCGGCGAGCGAAAGCGCCAGCAGCGCCGCCCCGGCGGCTCGCATCGGCAAGGGACCGCTAGGCCTCGGCGGCGTCGACGTGGACCAGGATCCAGTTCGGATCCCGGCTCTTGAGGTTGCGCTCGAAGGTCCAGAGCTCGGCGGTGCGGCGGTCGTCCACGGCTTCGCCCTCCGGGCCCTTCGACCGGGCGCGGAACTCGGCCAGGAAGCGCACCGTCAACCGCGCGAGGTCAGACGTGCCGACGATATCGGCCTTCTCCAGGTCGGCGCGCGGGCTGTGCAGGAACTCCACCGTCTCCGTACGCCCCTCGGCCTCGCGCTGGGCGATGGCGGTGTCGAAGCTGGCCATGACATTCGGCGCCAGCAGGTTGCGCAGGGTCGCGCGGTCGCCGGCGGCGAACGCCTTGACCACCATCTCGTAGGCGCCGCGGGCGCCGGACAGGAAGCGCGAGACGTCGAAGGTCGGGTCCTTGGCCTTGACGGCGGCCAGGCCGGTGAGCGCCACGCCCTCCTCCGGCAGCTCCGGCGGGCGCTCGGGGGCGCGGACGGGCGGGCGCGCCGCATCGGCGGCGGCGTTGTCCTCCGGCTGGCGCCCCACGCGCCGGCCCAGCACCGAATAGAGCTGGTAGAGCACGATGGCGGCGAGACCCGCGAAGATGATGAGCTCAAGGACTTGCAAGGGCGCCTGCTGACGTTCCGGACTAGCTTAGACCTGGCAATATAGGACGAGGGAACGCCCCCGTCAGGGGCGTCGTTGCATCTGGCCAGACCCCGTGTTAGCCGCTCGCCGCGACGGACGCGACTTTCCGGCGTCCCATTCCGAATTCAGGCCGCACTCATGACCGACATCGACGCTGGCGCCGGCGCGCCCGACCAGGCTTCCGAAGGCCCGGGCATCCGCATCCTCGCCCAGTTCATCCGCGACCTTTCCTTCGAGAATCCGCGGGCGCCCGAGGCCCTGCGCGGCGGCGCCGCCCAGCCGCAGATCGACCTCGGCGTCGAAATGAACGCCCGCGGCCGCGAGGACGGCCTGTTCGAGGTGGATCTGAAGCTTTCGGCCCGCGCCCAGCGCGAGGACGGTCCGCTGTTCGTGGTCGAGCTGCTCTACGGCGGCGTGTTCCAGATCGGCGGCGTGCCCGCCGAGGACCTCGAGCCGGTGCTGCTGATCGAGTGCCCGCGCTACCTGTTCCCCTTCGCCCGCCGGATCATCGCCGACGTCACGTCGGAAGGCGGCTACCCGCCCTTCCTGCTCGACCCGATCGACTTCGCCGGCGTCTACGCGGCGCGCAAGGCCCAGGAAGGCGAACAGGTCGGCCACGCCTGAGGGCTGACCCTTCAGACGGCGCGCCTGCCGCGCCGTCGATCGTCCGTGGTTTTCCTCTGCGCCCTAACGGCGCGGGCTCTCAGATCCCGAACTTCTTCCAGAGGTCGTCGGACTTCACCACGTCGCGGATGAAGCTGGCGTGGAGCTGGCGCTCTTCCTCGCTGGAGCGGGGGCCCAGCGGGCGCGGGCGCTGGCCGTACTCGTTGCGGGTCGCGGCGGCCACGGCGGTGACCATGGCGGCGCTGGTCAGCTCCAGGCGGCGCTCGCGGCCGCCCTTCAGCTCCAGATAGACCGCGGCCAGCAGCTTGGCGTCGATCAGCGCCCCGTGCTTCTCACGCTCGTTGAGCGAGATCTTGAAGCGCTTGCAGAGCGCATCCAGCGAATTGTGCATCCCCGGGAAGCGCTGCTTGGCCAGCGCCAGGGTGTCCACCCAGCGGTGTTCGTGCAGGTGGTCGCGCTGGCAGAGCTGCAGCTCGTAGTTCACGAAGTTGCGGTCGAAGCCGGCGTTGTGCGCCACGATCGGGGCGTCGCCGACGAAATCGAGGAACTCCTCCACGACCTCGGGATGCTCGAAGCGGGGCTTGCCACGCAGGAAGGCGGCGGAAAGCCCGTGCACCTTCTCGGCCTCTTCCGGCATGTCGCGGCAGGGGTCGATGTAGCGATGGAAGCTGCGCCCCGTCGGGATGAAGTCCTCGATCTCCAGGCAGGCGATTTCCACCAGCCGGTCGCCGGTCAGCGGGTCGAAGCCCGTGGTCTCGGTGTCGAGGACGATCTCGCGCGCCATGGCCTACTCATGCCCTGCGTCGCGGGCTTTCCTCAACCCGGCGATCGGTCGCGGGCCGGTCTTCGTTGTGGATCACGCATCACGGCGATGATCGCCTGGACCTGCTCGCGCGCGACCTCGAGCCCGCGGCTGGTGTCGACCACGAAGTGCGCGCGGGCCCGCTTCTCGGCGTCGGCCATCTGCTGGGCGAGGATGGCGTCCAGCCGCTCGGGGGTCATGCCGGGCCTCGCCAGCACCCGCTCGCGCTGCATCTCCGCCGGCGCGCTGACCACCACCACCGCATCCATGTTGGCGTGGCCGCCGGTCTCGAACAGCAGGGGGATGTCCAGCACCACCATGTCGGCGCCGGCCGCCTTGGCCTGGTCGAAAAAGCCGACGCGGTCCTTGCCCACCAGCGGGTGGACGATGGCGTTCAGCCGCTTCAGCTCGTCCGGCTGACCGAGCACGCGCTGGCGGAGTTCCTCGCGGTCGACCCGTCCGTCCTTCACCACGCCCGGAAAGGCCTCGCCCACCGGGCCCACGGCCGCGCCGCCCACGTCATACAGGTCGTGCACCGCAGCGTCGGCGTCGTAGACCGGGATCCCCGCCTCGCGGAACATGGCCGCGGTGGTCGACTTGCCCATGCCGATGGAGCCGGTCAGTCCGATCAGCAGCATCCCTCAGCCCTCCAGCGCCGCGAGCGCCAGCCCGCGCACGTCCACGTCCTGCGGCGGCGGCCGGCCGAAGAAGGCCTCGAACGACGGCGCCGCCTGGCGGATCAGCATCTCCAGCCCGTCCACCGTGCGCAGGCCCCGATCCCTCGCCTGCTGCAGGAACGGCGTCACCAGCGGCTTGTAGACCATGTCCATGACCACCGCGTGGTCGGGCGCGCGTCCGAGCGGCACGTCCAGCGCCGCCTGGCCCGAGAGCCCCGCCGTCGTCGCATTGATCACCACCGCCGCCCCGTCCAGCGCCGCCGCCACTTTGTCGAGTGGGAAGGCCACCCCGTCGGCCAGTCCGGCGATCGCCTCGGCCCGCGCCAGCGTCCGGTTGACGATCCGCACCTCGGGCGAGCCCGCCGCCGCCAGGGTGGTCGCCGCGCCGCGCGCCGCGCCGCCGGCCCCCAGGATCACCGCCGGCCCGCTCGTCGGGTCGAACCCGGCCTGGCGGGCCAGCGCGCCCAGCAGCCCCTCCCCATCCGTGTTGTCGCCGGCGATCGTCCCGTCGGCCTCGAACACCAGCAGGTTCACGGCGCCGGCCGCCTTGGCCCTCGGGCTAAGCCGGTCGGCCAGGGCGAACGCGTCCTCCTTGAAGGGCACGGTGACGTTCAGCCCGCGCACCGCCCCGCCCCTCAGCCCCTCGGCGAAGCGGCGAAACCCGTCGGCCGGCGGCGAGAAGGCCACATAGACCCCGTCCACGCCGGCCTTCGCCAGCCAGGCGTTGTGGATCAGCGGGCTCAGCGAATGGGCCACCGGGTTCCCCGCCACCCCGGCCACCACCGTCCTTCCGGTGATCATGCCGCCAGCACCCCGTGGCGGCGCAGCAGGTCCAGCAGGCCCAGCAGCGGCAGGCCGAGGATCGCGAAGTAGTCGCCCTCGATCTTCGAGAACAGCTGCGCGCCGGGCCCCTCCAGCCGGTAGCAGCCCACCGAGCCCAGGGCCTCCTGCCCCTCGACCCGCAGATAGTCGTCGAGAAAGCCGTCCGAGAACTCGCGCATGGTCAGGGTTGCCGTGGCCACCTCGCGCCAGATCGGCGCCCCGTCCTTGGCCACCACCACCGCCGAGTGCAGCTTGTGCGGCTTGCCGCGCAGGGTCTTCAGCCGGTCGCGGGCCTCGGCCAGGGTCTCGGCCTTGTCATAGAGCCGGCCCTCGAACTCCAGCGTCTGGTCGGCCCCGACCACGAAGTCCGGCCGCCCCCGCGAGACGCGGATCGCTTTGAGCTCGGCCAGGGCGTCGGCGATGTCGCGCACGCTGGCCCCCTCGGCCAGCAGCGACGTCTTAACCGCGTCCTCGTCCACCCCCGCCACCAGGCTCTGGAACGGCACGCCGGCGCCTTCCAGCACCGCGCGCCGGGCGGCGCTCTTGGACGCCAGGATGACGCCAGGACCTGTCGCGCCCGCCATCAGCCCAGGACCTCCACCTGCCCATGCCCGCCGTGCAGCAGGTTCAGCACCGCCGCCGCCGTCTCCTCCACCGAGCGCCGGGTGACGTCGATGGTCGGCCAGCCCATCTTCTCGTAGAGCCGCCGGGCCTGGACGATCTCGTCGCGCACGGTGTCGGTGTCGATGTAGGTGCTCTCCCGGTTCTCCTTCAGCGAGAGCAGCCGGTTGCGGCGGATCTGGATCAGCCGGTCCGGCGCGATGGTCAGCCCGACCACCAGCGCGTTCTTCAGCTGGAACAGCCGCTCCGGCAGGGGCCGGCCCGGCACCAGCGGCACATTGGCGGCCCGCACGCCGCGGTGGGCGAGGTAGATGCAGGTGGGCGTCTTGGAAGTGCGGCTCACCCCCACCAGCACCACGTCGGCCTGGTCGAGGTCCTGCCCGCCCTGGCCGTCGTCGTGGCCGATGGCGTAGTTCAGGGCGTCCATGCGGTTGAAGTAGTCGTTGTCCAGCCGCAGGTGCGCGCCCACCCGGCTGGTGGTCGAGGCCCCCAGGTAGCGGCTGAGCGCGCTGACCAGCGGATCGAGCGCGGCGATGCACGGCATGTCCAGCCGCCGGCACCCCTCCTCCAGCGCGTCGCGCAGCTTGGGATCGACAATGGTGTGCAGGACGACGCCCGGCGCCTCCTCGATGTCGCCCAGCGCCCGGTCCAGCTGCCGCTGCGAGCGGACCAGGGCGTAGATGTGCTCGATCGGCAGCACGTTGTCGAAGCGCGCGCACACGGCGCGGGCCATGGCGTTCAGCGTCTCGCCGGTGGAGTCCGACACGAGATGCACGTGGAAATAGGTGGCGAGCCTGAGGGCGGTGGTCGGCAAGGGGGCCTGCGTCGAAATGCACTTGGGGATGAAACCTGTGGACTCCCTCTTAGCGAACGGGAGCGCCGATGGGGATAGATCCCGTGGATTGGCCGTAGATCCCGCGGCCCGGTGGACGGGCTGTATGGATCGGCCCGTTTACGCCCTCTTAACCAACAGGGCGGCCCGACCGGCCCCCAAAACAGGCGCGGCGTCCAAAGGCCGGGTATGACCGGCGGTAGTCCCGGCCCTACCCCCGCCGTTCCTTAATGAAAGTTTAATGGCTTCAGCGGGCTTCCGGCGGCGTCCCCGCGATCCACACCCCTGTGCGCGATCCACCGCCGCCTGTGCGCCGTCTGGGGATAAGGTGCGAGGTGTCGCAGGCGCCGCCGACTTATCCACGTCCTCGACAGGCCCTATCGCCTTCTTCCCCAATCCATTTTCTTTCTCTTAAGGATTGAAGGAGGGAAGCGCGGATCGGGCGAGGTCGCGGGCCCTTGAGCCGGGCGGGCCTTTCGGGTTCAAGGCTGGGTCATGAGCTTCCCCGAAACGCCCCGGCTTCTCCGCGCCCTCGCTGGCGAGACCCTCGAGCGCCCGCCGATCTGGTTCATGCGGCAGGCCGGCCGGTCCCTGCCCGAGTATCGGGAGCTCCGCACCCGGGCGAAGGACTTCATCGCCTTCTGCCACGATCCCGAGATGGCCGCGGAGGCGACGCTCCAGCCCATGCGCCGCTTCCCGCTGGATGCCGCCATCGTCTTCGCCGACATCCTGCTGATCCCACGGGCGCTCGGCCAGGAGGTGTGGTTCGAGGCGGGGGAGGGTCCAAGGCTCGGCCCGTTGCCCGAGGTCCAGGCCCTGGCCGACCAGATCGAGGCCTCCACCGGGCGGCTGTCCGAGATTGGCGAGACCCTGCAGCGCGTCCGCGCCGAGCTCGAGCCCGAGCGCGCCCTGATCGGCTTCGCCGGCGGTCCCTGGACGGTGGCCACCTACATGATCGAGGGCCGCGGCTCGAATCGCGAGGCGGCGCGGGCCTTCGCCTACGCCCAGCCCGACAAGCTCGACGCCTTGCTGGACGTGCTGGTGGAAAGCACCGCCCGCTACCTCGTCATGCAGGCCCGCTCCGGCGCCCAGGTGCTGAAGCTGTTCGAGAGCTGGGCCGAGGGGCTTCCCGAGGACATGTTCGAGCGCCTGGTGGTCCGGCCGCACGCCGCCATCGTCGAGAAGGTGAGGGCGGCCGGCGTCGACGTCCCCTTCATCGGCTTCCCGCGCGGAGCCGGCGCCCAGGTCTACACCTATGCCGAGGCCGTTGCGGTGGAGGGCGTCGCCCTCGACACCCAGGCCACCGCCCAGCTCGGCCGCACGCTGCAGGCCCAGGGCAAGACCATCCAGGGCGCGCTCGACAACCTGCTGCTGCGCGAAGGCGGTCCGGCGCTGGACGCCCGCGTGGACCAGCTGCTGGCGCAGTGGGGGCAGGGGCCCTGGATCTTCAACCTCGGCCACGGAATCCTGCCCGACACCCCCATCCCCCACATCGCCCGCGTCGTGGAGCGGGTGACCGGCAAGCGGGTGAGCGCGTGATCGCCTGCCCTGTGAGCGGCAGCGAACGGGGGCGGGGGACCACCCGCCGCAGTGCGGGGGGTGGAGGGGGCGAGCCCCGGTCTCTGCCCATCCTGCGCCCCCTCCACCCTCGGCTCTCCGGCCGCGCGGGGCGCGCCCTCGGCCGACGGTCCCCCTCCCCCGTCCTCTTCGGGACGTGGGAGGCAGGGCCAAGGTCCGCGCGATGAAAGCCGCCGTCGTCCTCTTCAACCTGGGCGGGCCGGACTCCCCCGCGGCCGTCCGCCCCTTCCTGTTCAACCTGTTCCGTGATCCGGCGATCATCGGCCTGCCGGCCGTCGCTCGCTATCCGCTCGCCGCCTTCATCTCCCGCAGCCGGGAGAAGACCGCCCAGGCCAACTACGCGATCATGGGCGGCCGCTCGCCCCTGCTGCCGGAGACCGAGGCCCAGGCCCGCGCGCTGGAGGCGCGGCTGCAGGGGGAGGGGATCGACGCCCGCTGCTTCATCGCCATGCGCTACTGGAAGCCGTTCGCCGGCGAGACGGCGCGTGAGGTGGCGGCGTTCGCGCCCGACCAGGTGATCCTCCTGCCGCTCTACCCGCAGTTCTCCACCACCACCACGGCCAGTTCGCTGAAGGACTGGGCGGCGGCCTACAGGGGCCCCGGCCTGGTCCACACCGTCTGCTGCTATCCCAATGCGCCCGGCCTCATCGAGGCCCACGCCGAGGCGATCCGCGAGACCTGGGACAAGGCCGGCCGGCCGCCGGGCCTGCGCCTGCTGTTTTCGGCCCATGGCCTGCCGCAGAAGGTGGTCGACGCCGGCGATCCCTACCAGGCTCAGGTGCAGGCCACCGCCGCGGCCGTCGCCGCCCGGCTGCCCGAGTTTCCCGACTGGCGCGTCTGCTATCAAAGCCGGGTCGGGCCGCTGAAGTGGCTGGCTCCCTCCACAGACGACGAAGTCCGGCGGGCGGGGGCCGAGAAGAAGGGCGTGCTGGTCTCGCCCATCGCCTTCGTCTCCGAGCATGTGGAGACCCTGGTTGAGCTCGACCACGAGTACCACCAGCTCGCCCGCGAGGTGCTGGCGCTGCCTTACCTGCGCGCGCCTACCCCCGGCGTGCGCGGCCCCTACATCGACACCCTCGCCAGGGCGGTGCGCGAAGCGCTAGGGAAGGGGACGATCGCGCCGGAGGGCGGCTGGCTGTGCCCGGCGGGGTTCGGCGGCTGCGCCTGCCGAGCGGCCTGACCACCAAGGGGGACGACGATGAACGGGTACGATCTGCTGCGCGGCCTGCACATCCTTGCGGTGATCGCCTGGATGGCGGGCATGCTCTACCTGCCCAGGCTCTACGCCTACCACACGGAGACGGCGCCCCCCGGGACCGAGTTCGACGCCCACTTTCAGGTCTGGGAGCACAAGCTGCTCCGGATCATCATCAACCCGGCCATGACCCTCACCTGGGTGCTGGGCCTCGGCCTGCTCTACTTCCACATCGTCGTGGCGGAGCGGGGCTGGGGCTTCCTCGCCCAACCCTGGATGCTGGTGAAGCTCGCCGCGGTCATCGCGCTCTCCGGCTGGCACGGCGTCCTCTCCAAGGCGCGCCGCCAGTTCGCCGCCGGCGAACGCCCCAAGAGCGCCAAGTTCTGGCGCGCCACCAACGAGATCCCCTTCCTCCTCGCCATCGTCGCCGTCCTCGCCGTCACCCTGGAATTCGGCTCGCGCTGATCTCCCTCTCCCGCTCGCTGCTTCCCCTCTCCCGCTCGCGGGAGAGGGCAGGGTGAGGGCGGCTCCGAGGGGCGGCTCGCGCCACCGTTGGACCCGAAGCGACCGGATCCCACCGGAGCGCCCGCCCGATCCTCCTCCGCCGCCCTCACCCTACCCTCTCCCTCTCCGCTTCGCGGGGGGAGAGGAGCGACGGGCGCTGTTGGCGCGCGGGAGAGGGTGAGGCGCCAGCCGCGCTTGACCTCCACCCCCAACCGTGGTTCCGCTGAGCCCACGCGTCGGAAACTCCGGCGCGCCCCGCCTTATCTCCGGCCCGCGAGCGCACCGCCCGGGCCGGCTCCCGAGACGAAACAGACATCCCGGCGCGGCCCTCTGCGCCTTCATCACGACCTCAAGACCGCGCCCGGCGTCCGTCCGGCGCGGCGCACACGAGTAGACCTATGCAAGACGAAACCAACGCCCCGACCGAAGACGTCCTCGAGCAGTCGGCCGTGGACGCCTCCATGGACACCACCGCCGCGGCCGAGAGCGAGGGTCTGGCCGACGCCGGCCAGGACGCCGGGGACGACGAGCCCTCCGAACTGGCCGCCGCCATTGCGGCCATGGGGCTCACCCGCATGAGCCTGCAGGAGCTGAAGGACAAGTCGCCGGCCGACCTCCTGGCGCTCGCTGAGACGCTGGAGATCGAGAACGCGAACTCCATGCGCAAGCAGGACATGATGTTCGGCATCCTGAAGACCCTCGCCGAGGAAGGCGTGGAGATCTCGGGGTCGGGCACGCTCGAGGTGGTGCAGGACGGCTTCGGCTTCCTGCGCTCGCCGGAAGCCAACTACCTGCCGGGCCCGGACGACATCTACGTCAGCCCCTCGCAGATCCGGAAGTTCGGCCTGCGCACCGGCGACAGCGTCGTGGGCGGCATCCGTGCGCCACGTGAGGGCGAACGCTACTTCGCCCTGGTGAAGGTCGACCAGATCAACTTCGAGCCGCCGGAGAACGTGCGGCACAAGGTGCTGTTCGACAACCTGACGCCGCTTTATCCGGACGAGCGCCTGCGGATGGAGATCGACGATCCCACCCTGAAGGACCGCTCCGGCCGCGTGATCGACATCGTCGCCCCGCTCGGCAAGGGCCAGCGCTGCCTGATCGTCGCCCCGCCGCGGGTCGGCAAGACGGTGATGCTTCAGAACATCGCCAAGTCGATCGAGAAGAACCACCCCGAGTGCTATCTGATCGTGCTGCTGATCGACGAGCGGCCGGAAGAAGTCACCGACATGCAGCGCACGGTGAAGGGCGAGGTGATCTCCTCGACCTTCGACGAGCCGGCGACCCGCCACGTCCAGGTGGCCGAGATGGTCATCGAGAAGGCCAAGCGTCTGGTCGAGCACAAGCGCGATGTGGTGATCCTGCTGGACTCCGTCACCCGGCTCGGCCGCGCCTACAACACCGTGGTGCCGTCTTCGGGCAAGGTGCTGACCGGCGGTGTCGACGCCAACGCCCTGCAGCGCCCCAAGCGCTTCTTCGGCGCCGCCCGGAACATCGAGGAAGGCGGCTCGCTGACCATCATCGCCACGGCCCTGATCGACACCGGCAGCCGGATGGACGAAGTGATCTTCGAAGAGTTCAAGGGCACCGGTAACTCCGAACTGGTCCTCGACCGCAAGGTCGCCGACAAGCGGATCTTCCCGGCCATCGACGTGCTCAAGTCCGGCACCCGCAAGGAAGAGCTGATCACCCCCAAGGAGCACCTGCAGAAGACCTACATCCTGCGGCGCATCCTCAATCCCATGGGCGCGCAGGACGCGATCGAGTTCCTGCTCGACAAGCTGCGCCAGTCGAAGAGCAACGACGACTTCTTCCAGTCGATGAACACGTAACCTGCTCATCCCGGCGAAAGCCGGGCCCAAGCTGACCCGCGGCAAGTTGCGCGAGGATGCTGACAAGAACCAGCCGGCGGCCTTCAGCAGGTCGCCGGCTTTTTCTTGGCTTCTACTGTATTTCCGCGTCGCGCCGTTTCACGTGAAACAAGCTTAGCGCCCCAAGTTTTCCACAGCCCCTCTCCGAGGGGAAACGGCTCGCGCCTGGCGCGAATTCCAGCAGCCTCCGGTAAGACGCTACCGCCAGTCCCGGCCGGCTCTCCCGCGCGCCTGCGACACTCCGACAGCTTATTCAGGAACAGAACTGTGGATAGTTCTACCGGTAGCGCCTGGCGCCACCAGGGATGGCGCTGTTTTCTCTCGCTTTTCAGTAAAACGAAAAAAGCAGTGTTTCACGTGAAACACTACCGCGTCTGACGCGTTATGCGGCCCCGCGCCGGTAGGGCCCATCGCTTAGCCTCTCCCGCCCAGCGGGAGAGGGCAGGGTGAGGGCGGCGCCGAATTTCGCCCCGTCGCGGCGTTGGACCCGTGCCCCCTGTTCCCACCGGAGCGCCCCCGCCCATCCGACCGAGCCGCCCTCACCCCAGCCCTCTCCCACCCGCTTCGCGGCCGGGAGAGGGGGAAGACCGCCGCGCTTCTCGAGGCTCCACCGCCTACGGGATCAACAAGCTCGCCCCGACCGTCTCGCGGGCCTCGAGCGCTTCGTGCGCCCGGCGCGCATCGGCCAGCGGGAACTCCTGGCCGATCTCGACCTTGATCCGGCCCGCCGCCATCAGCCCGAAGAGCGCGCCGGCGCTGTCGTCCAGCTCCTCCACGGTGGCCACATAGTCGAACATGGTCGGCCGAGTGAAGAACAGCGAGCCGCCGCGCATCAGCCGGATCGGGTCCACCGGCGGAGCAGGCCCGGAGGCGTTGCCGAAGCTCACGAAGACGCCGCGCCGGGCCATGGACCCCAGCGTCCCTTCGAACGTCGCCTTGCCCACGCTGTCATAGGCCACCGGCACGCCCTTGCCGCCGGTGATGCGCTTCACCTCGGCGGCCACGTCCTGCTCGCGATAGAGGATCACGTGTTCGGCGCCCAGGGCGCGAGCTCGCTCGGCCTTGTCCTGCGAGCCGACGGTGGCGATCACCTCCGCGCCGATCACCTTGGCCCACTGGACCAGGATCTGGCCGACCCCGCCGGCGGCGGCATGGATCAGCACGGGCTGCCCGGCCTGGATCGGCGCGCACCGCCGGACCAGGAACTCGGCGGTCATGCCCTTCAGCAGGGCGGCCGCCGCCAGCCGGGCGTCCACGCCGGCGGGGGGCTTCACCGCCCGCTCGGCCGCCACGACCGCGTACTCTGCATAGGCGCCCATCACGCCGCCGGCGTAGGCGGCGAGGTCGCCCGGCTGGAAGCGGGTGACGCCATCGCCCACCGCCTCGACCACGCCCGCCGCCTCGCCGCCCAGACCGGACGGGAGCTTCACCGGGTAGAGGCCGGTGCGGTGGTAGGTGTCGATGAAGTTCACGCCCACCGCCTGGTGGCGGATCAGGATCTGGCCCGGGCCGGGGGAGGGGGTCTCCACCTCCACCAACTGCAGGACCTCGGGGCCGCCGGTCTGCTCGAAACGGATCGCGCGCATGCCGCTCAGCCCAGGTGCTGGTTGAAGAAGGCGAGGCTGCGCTCGCCGGCGGCGCGGGCGTCGCCCTCGTGGTAGTGGGCGCCGCCCATGCGGGCGAAGGCGTGGTCGCGGCCAGGGTAGGTGTGGATCGTCACTTGCGGGTGGATGGCCAGCGCCTGCTTGATCGCCGCCTGCGCTTCCTTGGGCACGAACTGGTCTTCCTCGGCGATGTGCAGCAGCACCGGACGGGCCAGCTTCTCCGCCTCGGCCGTCCGGTTCTCGATGCCGACCCCATAGTACGAGACGGAGGCGTCCGCGTCGGTGCGCGTGGCGGTCAGGAACGCCAGCAGCCCACCCAGGCAAAAGCCCACGGCGCCCACCTTGCCGTTGCAGTCCGGGTGCTTGCGGATCTCGTCGATGGTCGCCTGGATGTCCTGCACCCCGGCGTCGACGTCGAAGGCGTTGAACAGCTCGAAGGCGCGCTTCCACTCGGCGTCCGACTGATCGGTGATGTCGATCCCCGGCTCGATGCGCCAGAACAGGTCGGGGCAGACGGCGAGATAGCCCTGGCCCGCGAGGCCGTCGGTGATGTCGCGCATCACCTGGTTCACGCCGAAGATCTCCTGGATCACCACCACGGCGGCCGCGGGGGTCTGCGCCGGCCGCGCCACATAGGCCTCGAACGATCCGTCGGCGGTGGTGATGGTGATGCGTTCACCCATGGCGGTCTCCTTGATTTTTCCCGGGGCCTGATGGGATCGGCTACTAGCGCGGCGCCCTGTCGCAGGGCCATAACTTTCGCCCGAGTTCGAGAGGCCTGAGCCATGAAGATGACGATCGAGGTGGACTGCACGCCGGAAGAAGCGCGGCGCTTCATGGGCCTGCCGGATGTCACCGCCCTGAACGACAAGCTCGTCGCTGAGATGGGCAAGCGGATCGAGGCGAACGTCAACCTGCTCTCACCCGAGGAGTTCATGAAGAACTGGACGGCCTTCGGGGCTGGCGCTCAGGAGCAGTTCCGCAAGTTGATGGAAGCCGGCATGGCCGGCGCCGGCGGGGCGACGCCCAAGGGATGAGCGACACCATCTTCGCGCCGGCCACCGCCGCGGGCCGCGCGGCCGTGGCGGTGGTGCGGGTGTCCGGTCCGCGGGCCGACATCGCGGTGAAGACCCTGGCCGGCGAAGTCCCGCAGCCTCGTCGCGCCACCCTGCGCCGGATCCGAGACGCCGAGGGCTTGGTGCTCGACCAGGCGCTGGTGCTCTGGTTCCCTAGCCCACGCAGCTACACGGGCGAGGATTGCGCCGAGTTCCACATCCACGGCGGCGCGGCCGTGGTGAACGCCGTCGTGGAAGCCCTGGCGGCGCTTGGCCTGCGGCTGGCCGAGCCCGGGGAGTTCACCCGCCGCGCGTTCGAGAACGGCCATCTCGACCTTGCCCAGGCGGAGGGCGTCGCCGACCTTATCGACGCCGAGACCGAGCAGCAGCGGCGCCAGGCGCTGGAGCAGCTGTCCGGCCGGCTGTCCAATGTGCAGGCTCGCTGGCGCGAGGCGCTGACGGAAGCGCTCGCCATGTTCGAGGCGGCCGTCGATTTCCCGGACGAGGAGCTGCCGGAGGACGTCGCCGCCCGCGCCCGGCCGGTGCTGCAGCGCCTCGTCGCCGAGCTCGAGGCTGCGGCGGCTGACGCCGAGCGCGGCGAGCGGGTGCGCGAGGGCTTCCGCATCGCGCTCATCGGCGCCCCGAACGCCGGCAAGAGCACCCTGCTCAATGCGCTGGCGGACCGCGACGCGGCCATCGTGACCGCAACGCCCGGCACTACGCGCGACATCATCGAGGTCCCCATGGTGCTGGCGGGCTACAAGGCGCTGCTCGCCGACACCGCCGGCCTACGCGAGACCGGCGATGAGATCGAGGCGGAGGGGGTGCGCCGGGCGCGGACCTGGGCCGCCGGCGCTGACCTCCGCCTTTGGCTGGTGGATGGCTCGTCCGACGAGACGCCGAACGTGCCCATGGAGCTGCGGGCTGGAGACCTCTGCTTGGTGACCAAGCGGGACCAGCCGAACGGGGCGGCCGGCGCCTGGGCGGCGGGGCAGGCGAAGCGGCTTGGCCTCTCCGTCGCCGAGGTGACCGCCAAGGGCCCAGGCGACATCGCCTGGCTGAAGCAGACCCTGGGAGAACGAGTGGTCGACGCCCTGGCCGGCGGCGAGCCCCCCGCCGCCACCCGCCTGCGCCACCAGGAACTCCTCAACGACGCCGCGGATCGGCTGCGCCAGGCCCTGACGGAGGCCGATGCCCTCGAGCTCGCCGCGGAGGACGTGCGCCTGGCCGCGCGGGCGCTCGATCGGATCACCGGCCGCATCGATCCCGAGGCGGTGCTGGGGAAGATCTTCAGCACCTTCTGCATCGGCAAGTGAGGGTCGTCGGCCACCCTTAGCTGCGACACTGTTTCACGTGAAACACCGCGGTCATGGCCAAGCCCGCCGCTTGACCTCGCGCGAACCGGCCGCTTGCACTATATGAGGAGCCCTCGCCCCCGCTCATCCGGGGGCGTCCGTGCTTAGAGAGCCTGCGCCTTGTCCAGCTGGGACGTGATCATCATCGGCGGCGGACACGCCGGATGCGAGGCGGCCGCCGCAGCCGCCCGCTTCGGCGCGCGCACCCTGCTGCTCACTCACAAGCTCGAAACCATCGGCGAGATGAGCTGCAACCCGGCCATCGGCGGCCTCGGCAAGGGCCACCTGGTCCGCGAGATCGACGCCCTCGACGGCCTCATGGCCCGCCTGGCCGACAAGGCCGGCATCCAGTTCCGGATGCTCAACCGCTCCAAGGGCGCCGCGGTCCGTGGCCCCCGCGCTCAGATCGACCGCCGCCTCTACCGCGAGGCCATGCAGGCCGAACTGAGTACGACGCCGAGTCTCGAGGTCCGCGCCGCCGCCGTCGAGGACCTGCTGGTGGAGGACGGCCGCGTCGCCGGCGCCATCGACGCCCAAGGGACCATCTACCGCGCCGGCGGTGTCGTGCTGACCACCGGCACCTTCCTGAAGGGCGTCATCCACCGCGGCGAGGAGCGGATCCCCGCCGGCCGGGTGGGCGACCAGCCGGCGATCGGCCTATCCGACCGGCTCTATGCTCTGGGGCTGCGCATGGGTCGCCTGAAGACCGGAACTCCCGCGCGCCTGGTCGGCTCCACCATCGGCTGGGACCGGCTGGAAATGCAGCCGGCCGACGATGATCCCGTCCCCTTCTCCTTCCTCACGGACCGGATCGAGGTGCCGCAGATCGCCTGCGGGATCACCTACACGACCGCGGAAACCCACCGGATCATCGCCGAGCGGCTGGGCGAGTCCGCCGTCTACGGCGGAAAGCTGACGGGGAGGGGACCCCGCTACTGCCCGTCCATCGAGGACAAGGTGGTCCGCTTCGCCGACAAGACCAGCCACCAGATCTTCCTGGAGCCGGAGGGCCTCGACGACGACACCGTCTACCCGAACGGCATCTCCACCTCGGTCTCCGCGGAGACCCAGGACCTGTTCCTCCGGACCATCCCGGGCCTGGAGAAGGTCGAGGTCCGCCGTTACGGCTACGCGATCGAATACGACTACGTGGATCCGCGGGAGCTCTTCCCCTCGCTGGAGGTCAAGGCGCTGCCCGGCCTTTACCTCGCCGGCCAGATCAACGGCACCACGGGCTATGAGGAGGCTGGCGCCCAGGGCCTAGTGGCGGGCCTGAACGCCGCCCACGCCGCTTCGGGGTTGGAGCCGGCCCATTTCGCCCGCGACGAGGCCTACATTGGCGTCCTGATCGACGACCTGGTGACCCGCGGCGTCACCGAGCCCTATCGGATGTTCACCAGCCGGGCCGAGTTCCGGCTGACCCTGCGCGCCGACAACGCCGACCAGCGCCTCACCGACAAGGGGATCGCGCTCGGTGTGGTTGGCCAGGCCCGCGCCGCCGCCTGGGGCGCCAAGCGGGAGGCCCTCGCCGCCGCCCGCGCGCAAGCCGCCGCCCTGACCCTCACCCCGGCCGAGGCGCACAAGGCCGGCCTGCCGGTGAAGGCCGACGGCCAGCGACGCGACCTCATCCAGCTCCTGGCCTATCCGTCGATCGGCTTTGACGACCTGGCGAGGCTCTGGCCGCAGATCTCCGCCTGGCCCGCCCAGGTCCGCGAGCAGATCGAGATCGACGCGAGCTACGCCGGCTACCTCGACCGGCAGGCGGCCGACGCGGCTGCCTTCCGCCGTGACGAAGACCTGCGGCTTCCAGCCGACCTGGACTACGCCGCCATCGGCGGCCTCTCCAACGAGGTGCGCGACAAGCTCGCCGCCGTGCGCCCTCTGACGCTCGGCCAGGCGGCGCGGATCGAAGGCGTCACCCCTGGCGCGCTGACGGCGCTGCTCGCCCATGTCCGCCGCCGCGCGGCCTGAGCCCCTGCCTGTGGTTGTTAGCGACGCGGAGTCATTCGCCGCCGCGGCCAGAGCCACGCCGGAGCAGATGGAAGACCTCGGCCGGTTCCTGGCGATGCTCGAGGCCGGCAACGCCGTGATGAACCTGGTGGGGCCCAAGACCCTGCCGGAGTTCTGGAACCGCCACGCCTGGGACTCCGCTCAGCTTGTGCCGCTGGCCCCCGAGGCGAGGACCTGGGCCGACCTTGGCGCCGGCGCCGGCTTCCCGGGCCTGGTGCTGGCGATCCTCGGCAAGGGCCGGGAAGGCGTCCACATCCACCTCGTGGAGAGCATGGCCAAGCGCTGTCGGTTCCTGCAGCAGGTGGTCGACGAGCTCGCGCTGCCGGCCACCGTGCACAACGACCGTGCGGAAAACCTGAAGCTGCCTGTGGATGTCGTTACCGCCCGGGCTTGCGCCCCGCTGTCCCGCCTGCTCGGGTATGCCCGGCCCTACCTCCAGGCGGGTGCGACAGGTCTGTTCCTCAAGGGACAAGATGTTGCGTCCGAGCTGGAGGAGGCTACAAGAACTTGGAAGTTCGAGGCGGAGATCATCCCGTCCTCCAGTGATGAGAGAGGACGCATCGTGCGGGTGAGGAGGCTCGGTCGTGCCCGGTAATGCCGAACGCCCGCTGCGCGTGCTGGTCATCGCCAACCAGAAGGGCGGGGTGGGCAAGACCACCACGGCCATCAACCTGGGCACTGCGCTCGCTGCGGTGGGCGAGAAGGTCCTGCTGATCGACTCGGACCCCCAGGGCAACGCCTCCACCGGCCTCGGCGTCGGCCGCGCCCAGCGCAAGACCACCCTCTATGACGTCCTGATGGGCGAGCGCGCCGTCGCCGACGCGGTCGTGCACACCGCCCTGCCGGGCCTCGACCTGGTGCCCGCGGACCCGGACCTCTCCGGCGTGGAGCTCGAGCTTGGGCAGCAGTCGCGGCGGTCGTTCAAGCTCCGCGACGCCTTGCAGCCCCTGCGGAGCGCCGGCGACTACACCTATGTGCTGATCGACTGCCCGCCGTCGCTGAACCTGCTGACCGTGAACGCCATGGCCGCAGCCGACGCCGTGCTGGTGCCGCTGCAGTGCGAATTCTTCGCGCTCGAGGGGCTGACGCAGCTGATGCGCACCATCGACCTCGTGCGCGGCAGCCTCAACCCGAAGCTGGAAATCCAGGGTGTGGTGCTCACCATGTACGACCGGCGCAACAGCCTGAGCGAACAGGTGGCCAGCGACGTGCGCTCCCACTTCGGCCAGGCGGTTTACCAGACGGTGATCCCGCGCAACGTGCGGGTCTCCGAGGCGCCGAGCTTCGGCAAGCCGGCGCTGGTCTATGATCTGAAGTGCGCGGGCAGCCAGGCCTATCTGAAGCTCGCCCGCGAGGTGGTGCTGCGCGAGCGCGAGCGTCGCGCCACAGCGGCATAGGGAAGGACAAGATGGCGGAGAACCGGAGAGGCCTCGGTCGCGGCCTGTCGGCCCTGTTGGGAGAGGCCGACGAGGCGGTGTTGACCGGCGAAGCGCCGGACCAGCCGGGGCAGGGCGGTCCGACGGCCAACGGGGTCCGTGAGATCCCGATCGAGCTGATCCACCGCAACCCGAACCAGCCGCGCCAGCACTTCTCCGAGGCCGAGCTCGCCGAGCTCGAGACCTCGATCCGCGCCTCGGGCGTGCTGCAGCCGATCCTGGTGCGGCCCTCGCCAGAGCGGCCGGGCGAGTTCGAGATCGTGGCCGGGGAACGCCGCTGGCGAGCCTCGCAGCGGGCCGGCGTCGGCTCCATCCCGGCGCTGGTCCGCACGTTGGACGACAACGTCGCCTACGAGATCGCGATCGTCGAGAACGTCCAGCGCGAGAACCTGAACGCGATGGAAGAGGCGAAGGCCTACGAGAGCCTGATGGGCCGGATGGGGTACACCCAGGAGCAGGCGGCCAACGCCGTCGGAAAGAGCCGCAGCCACGTGGCCAACACCCTGCGGCTGCTGCAGCTGCCCCACACGGTTCAGGACCATGTGCTCTACGGCCGGCTGACGGCCGGCCATGCGCGGGCGATCCTGGCTTCCGATGACCAGGAGGCGGTGGCCGAACAGATCGTCTCGCGCGGCCTTTCGGTGCGCGACGCCGAGGCCCTGGTCCGCGCCCGCGCCGCCGGGCCCAAGAAGGGCTCCGGGCCACGCAAGCCGCAGAAGGACACCGACACCGCCGCCCTGGAGGCCGATCTCGAGGACGTGCTCGGGATGAGCGTCGACATCGCCGACCGCGGCGGGGCCGGCGAGCTGCGGATCCGCTACGCGAGCCTTGAGCAGCTCGACGAGATCTGCAGGCGCCTGACCCGCGTCTGACGCTCAGCCTTCCTCCTCGCCGCCTTCGCCGCCGCCCTGGTCGATGTTGGTTGGGGCCGTCTTCACGCCGGTCCGCTCCTCTTCGCGCGCGCCGGCCAGAATGTTGGCCAAGCCATAGTTGCCCTCGTGGCAGGCGTATTCGTAGAGCGGGCCAGAACTGCGGGCGAACTCATACTCACCGCCCCAGGGCTGGGTGAAGGTGGTCGGGTCCTCCACCCAGAAGCCGTAGTGCAGGCGGTCGGCCGCCACGCGGGTGAAGCGCTCGGTGACCTTCAGGTTCGCCGAGGCGCCGCGGAAGGTCTGGGCCGGGTGGTAGCCGGTGGTCTCGACGACCAGGGTGTCCCCGTCCCAATGGCCTACCGAGTCGCCCATCCAGGGCCGGATCTGTGGCGGCTGACGCTGGCCGTCGAGGCGGACGACCCGCACGTCGTGGACCATCTCGACTACGATGGCCACGTGGTCCTTCGTCTGCACGATCTCGTAGACGTTGTTGTACAGCAGGGGCTGCATCACCGGCCCGGCGCTGTAGCCGAACGAGAGCAGGCAGCGTTCGCCCAGCGATCGGGTCTCGGGATTGTCGTTCATGCGCCCTGAAGCGCGCACCGCCATGGCGGCCTGCAGGCGCCGCCGGCCCTCGGCCGTGAGCGGCGGGACCTTGCCGTCCGCCGTCGAGGTGATGAAGCCGGAGCGCGGCTTGCCGCCGACCCGCATCACCGTCGCCCCGGGGTCCGTCCAGGCGGAGTTGTAGTTGCAGTCGCGCCCGCGGCCGTCGGAGCAGTCAGCGGGCAGGTCCTTGACCTGGGCGTTGGGGTCGGTGGGGCGCGCGCCAAGCTCCAGCAGCGCCTTGTTGCGCCCCTCCCACTCCGCGGCGCGAGCCTCGGTCAGGATCAGCGCCTCCCCGAACCTGGCGCTGCGCTCCAGGCGCGTGAGGCTGGCGTTGGTCCAGGTCCCCTGCAGGTCCGGACGGCCGTCCGCCGCGCGGGGCGGCTGGTAGCCGTTGGGGGCCGGGCGTGGCGCCTCGGCGAGAGTTGGCGAGGCCAGGGCGAGCGCCAGCGCCGCCGCAATAAACCGCTTCATCCGAGGTCCTCCCAAACCCTTTTTTCGAAAGCTTAAGGTCTTGGGAGAGCTTCGCCAAACATTGTTGCGGCCCGCGGGCCGAGCCTACAGCCCGAGCCGACGGGCCCGGCCGGCGATGGTGAGCGCCAGGCGCTGGGCGATCAGTTGGTCGGGGGAGCCCGCCGTCTTGCACGCCTTGTCCGCGGCGAGCACCTCGGGCTGGAGTCGGTCAAGCTCATCGAGCGTCCAGCTGCGCGCCTGGCGGAGGAACTCACGCTCCTGCTTCCAGAAGACGCCAGCGGCCTTCGCCGCCTCCGGCAGGCCTGCGCCCGACTTGTGCAGGGTCAAGGCGCGACGCAGGCGCCCGAGATACATGCCGATGGCGCGGACCGCGGCAGGCCCGGCCTCGCCTTCCTGTGCGGCGCGGCGCAGGCCGGCCTGGGCCTCCGCCAGCCGCCCGCCGAACGCGTCGGCCGCGGCGTCGGAGAGGGAGGCCTCGGGCTCCACGCCCAGGAAGTCCTCGAGGTCGGCGGGCGTGGCCGTCGTTCCGCTGCCGGGCCCGAGGTACAGGGCCAGGCGCTCGATTTCGGCGCGTGCGACGCCGCGCTCCTTGGGCAGACGGGCCACGAACAGGGACAGCGCGTCCGGGTTCAGGCTGACCTGGTCCCGCGCCAGGGTCTCCCGGACCAGGCGCGCCACGTCGCCGGGCTCGTCCTCGTAGCAGGGGATGGCGGCCGCGCCGTTGGCCTTCTCGGCGGCCTTGCGGAGCGCCGAGTTGCGGTCGAGGTTGCCCGCCTCGACGATCAGGAACGCGTCGGGGTTCAGCTCGCCGGCGGCGTGACGTACGAGGGCCTCGGCCGCGAGTTTGTCCGGCCCCGCCTTCTCCGTGGTGAGACGCAGGCGCACGAGCCGGCGGCCGCCCATCAGGGACTGAGCGGCCAGCTCACCTTCCAGGCGACCGGCGTCGGCATCCAGATCACCGTCGGTGAGTTGGGCCACATCGAACGGATCGTCGGGATTGTCGACCACCTTGCGGGCCAGCTGGTGTCCGCGGTCGCGCACGACCCCGATGTCGCGGCCATAGATCACCGCGGCCCGGATCGCCGGGTCCGGCTGCCTGAGGAAGCGCTCGATGTCGGGTCGCTTGGAGAGGATCACGGCCGACCCCCTACGACCGGCCCCCGTTGGCCAGCCAGACGGCGAGCTCCAGCTGGATCCGCCGGGCGGCCTCCTCGGCCGCGCGGTCCTGGGCGTCCTGCTGGGCGGCGATGGAGGCGTAGGGCTGGTCGGCGGAGTCGTAGGTCAATTCAACCCGCACCGACCCCGCCTTGGCCGGCGCCCCGGAGGGCAGGCTGACCAAGGCATAGTTGGCGGTCAGCACGTACTCGTAGCGGGTCGCCACGTTGTCGATCCGCACCCCGCGCGGGTACCGCGCCTCGTTCAGCTGCAGGTCCATGCGGTAGGCCGGCGAGGCCGTGTGGTTCTTGGCGAAGGCGTCGTCCAGGTGCTGACGGATCAGGTAGCCCGTGCGGCCCTCCGGCGCGATCACGTCGATCGCGGCCAGGTTCGAGACCACCTGCGGCGCGCCGTACAGCGGCTGGAAGCCGGCGCAGCCGGAAAGGCCGGCGCCGGCGAGCGCCAGGGCGAGGAGGGCGGAGGTCTTGGCTTTGCGCATCAGGCGGCCACGATGTTGACGATGCGGTCCTTCACCACGATGACCTTGCGGATCGTCAGACCCTCAAGGCGCCGTGCGATCTCAGGATCGTCAAGCACGATCTTCTCCACCTCGGAAGGCTCGGCGCCGGCGGGCGCGGAGATCTCGCCCCGGCGCTTGCCGTTCACCTGCACCGGCAGGACCTTCACCGCGTCTTCCGTGAGCGCGGGATCGAATGTCGGCCATTCGGCGTCCACCACCATGCCCTGGCCGCCGATCCGCGACCAGCACTCCTCCGCCAGGTGCGGGACGAACGGCCCGATCAGCCGGGCGAACGCGAGGAGCGCCTCCTGGCGGGCGGCCAACATGGCGGGCGTCGCACCGGCGGCAGGGCTGGACTTCAACAGGTTCAGGAACTCGTAGAGCCGCGCGATGCCGGAGTTGAAGCGGAAGGTGTCGATGGCCTCGGTCACCTGCTTCACCAGCTTGTGGGTGGCCACCCGCAGCGCCTCGGCGCCGGCGTCGCCGGCGACCGCCGCGCCGGCCGGGACCGCCGGCTGGCTGTCGAACTCATCCCACACCCGGTTCACGAACCGCCAGGCGCCCTGGACGCCGGACGTGGACCACTGGGTGTCCCGCTCGGGCGGGCTGTCGGACAGCACGAACAGGCGCGCGGCGTCGACGCCGTAGACGTCGAAGATCTCCTCGGGCGCCACCGTGTTGCGCTTGGACTTCGACATCTTCTCGACGTCGCCGATCACCAGCGGCTCGCCTGTCGACACCATGCGCGCCCGGCGCGTGGCGCCCTCGGCGACCAGCTCCACGTCCCCCGGCTCGACCCACTCGCCCGACTGCCGGCGATAGGTCTCGTGGGTGACCATCCCTTGCGTGAACAGGCCCGCGAACGGCTCACGGACGGACAGCATGCCCTCGTCCGCCAGCGCCTTGGTGACGAAGCGGGCGTAGAGCAGGTGGAGGACCGCGTGTTCGATGCCGCCGATGTACTGGTCCACCGGCAGCCAGTAGTCGCAGGCCGCCTTGTCGATGGGCTCGGCGGCGTCCGGGTTGGCGAAGCGGGCGAAGTACCAGGAGCTGTCGACGAAGGTGTCCAGCGTGTCCGTTTCGCGCTCGGCCGGGCCGCCGCACTGCGGGCAGGTGGTGTGTTTCCAGGTCGGGTGGCGGGCGAGCGCGTTGCCGGGCTTGCCGAACTCCAGGTCGGCGGGCAGCGCCACCGGCAGCTGGTCGCGGGGCAGGGCGACCACGCCGTGCTGCGGGCAATGGACCACCGGGATCGGACAGCCCCAGCCGCGCTGGCGGGCGACGCCCCAGTCGCGCAGGCGGAACACCGTCGCGCCCTGGCCGTCGCCCTGCGCCTCGATGCGATCGATAGCGGCGGACTTGGCGGCCTCCACCTCCAGCCCGTCCAGGAAGTGCGAGTTGAAGATCACGCCCGGGCCCGTGTACGCCTCGGTCGCCTCATCGGCCATGTGGGCGGTGAAGGCTGCGGCGTCTTCCCCCGGCGGCAGGACCACGGCGCGCACGGGCAGGCCGTACTTGCGGGCGAAGTCCAGGTCGCGCTGGTCGTGGGCCGGGCAGCCGAAGATCGCGCCCGTGCCGTAGTCCATCAGGATGAAGTTGGCGATCCAGACCGGCAGCTCCCAGCTCGGGTCGAAGGGATGCTTCACCGTCAGGCCGGTGTCGAAGCCCTTCTTCTCGGCGGTGTCGATCTCGGCCTGGCTGGCGCCGCCCTTCTTGCACTCCTCGATGAAGGCGCGGGCCTCGGCGCTCTTGGCGGCCACCTGCTCGGCCAGGGGGTGATCGGGCGCGATGCCGACAAAGGAGGCGCCGTAGAGGGTGTCCGGGCGGGTGGTGTAGACCTCGACCCCGTCCTCGAAGCCGGTCTCCGGCCCCTGGGCCCACCGCCAGGTCATCCGCAGGCCCTTGGACCGGCCGATCCAATTCTCCTGCATGACCCGGACCTTCTCCGGCCAGCGGTCCAGCTCGGCAAGGTCGTCCGTCAGCTGGTCGGCGTAGTCGGTGATGCGCAGGAACCACTGGTTCAGCTTGCGCTTCTCGACCACCGCGCCGGAGCGCCAGCCGCGGCCGTCGACCACCTGCTCGTTCGCCAGCACGGTCTGGTCCACGGGATCCCAGTTCACCGTGGCCTCGCGGCGATAGACCAGGCCGCGCTTGAACAGCTCCAGGAACCAGGCCTGCTGCTGGCCATAGTATTCCACGTCGCAGGTGGCGAACTCGCGCGACCAGTCGATCGACAGGCCCAGCTGCTTCAGCTCGTCCCGCATCCGGGCGATGTTGTCGTAGGTCCACCCCTTCGGGTCGACGCCGCGCTCCATGGCCGCGTTCTCGGCCGGCAGGCCGAAGGCGTCCCAGCCCATGGGATGCAGCACCGAGAAGCCCCGGGCCCGCTTGAAGCGCGCGATCACGTCGCCCAGCGAGTAGTTGCGCACGTGGCCCATGTGCAGGCGTCCCGACGGGTACGGGAACATCTCCAGCACGTAGTACTTGGGCTTGTTCGGATCGATGACGGCGCGGAACGAGTCCGCTTCGGCCCAGGCCTTACGCCATTTGGGCTCGGTTTCCTTGGGATTGTAACGGGCCATGACGGGCCGCCTTTGGACTGGATGTGGAGGTCCGGTCAACGGCGGATCGCGTCACGCGCCGTCGACTGTCGAAGCTCGCGCGGGGGTTAGCCGCGGATGTTCGAAAGTCGAAGCTGGCGGGCCCGCGTCAGGATGGCGTTCTCGATGTCCGTCTCGGTCTGGGTGGCCGGGGCGGAGTCGACCCAGTTCCCACCGGCGTCGCGGTTCTGCTTGAAGACCGCCACGTTCAGGCCGTCGGCCCGCAGGCGCGCGTCCAGGATGTAGACGGTGGCCTTGAAGCGCTCGTCCGGCTTCTCGGGATTGGTGTACCAGTCGGTGATCACCACGCCGCCGTAAGGGTCGGCCGAGGCCAGCGGCATGAAGGACAGGGTGTCCAGCGTGGCGCGCCACAGATAGCCGTTCACGCCGATGCCCGTCTGGGCGGCGGCGGCTTGGGCCTCCTGGCCGCGGCCGAAGATCCGGGGGGTGCCGCAAGCGGTCAGCCCGACCAGGCTCAGCGCCAGCACGCCCGCCGAAACGCCACGCACCCAAGAACCGCGCACAAACGGCATATGCATCCGCTCCAAATGATATCCGAGCGCTGTCGCAGCGCTACGGCGCCGCCCCGCGCCGCGCCCTCTATAACAACCGGCCTGCCGCCGCCAAACCGAAATCGCGTGGCTCTGCAGACACAGGGCGCCGACGATTCGCACGGCGCGGGACCTTCTGTCACAGTCTTGCGATTGACCCAGGCGGAAGCGGTTCTTTAATCGGCTCTGACACGTCGGCGTCCGTGCAAGCGGGTGCGGACGCGGGGCTCAGGGGCTATATGTTGGGTATGACGGCTCGTCGGATCATGGGGGTGATCGCCACGGCCGCGCTGTTCGGCGCGGGCGCGGGCGCGGCCCATGCCGCCGACAAGAAGATGGACTTCACCGTCCGTCAGGAAGCCGCCTCGCCGATCCAGCCCAACGCCTCCCAAACCATGAAGTGGGACGCCCGCAAGGGCCGCTGGGGCTTGACGCTGAACCTCGAGCAACCGGCGGTTCGCCCGTCGACCCTCAACGACGTCGAGGCGGGCGCCTACTACCGCATCACGCCGTCGATCCGCGTCGGCGGCGCCGTCGCGCTCGGCGAGGAGCAGCTGGCGCCCGGCCCGAAGAAGCCGGAAGCCGCCAAGGGCCAGCCGCGCGTGCGGCTGGAGACCAACTTCAAGTTCTAGGGCTCCGCCAGCCCTTCCACCGCCGCCAAACCGACCAGGCCCGCGTCCTTCAGACGACGGGCCGTTTTGTTGTTGATCCCGCCTAGCGCGTAGATGCGCCCGCCGGCCGCGCGGGCGAGCTGGGCCATCCTGATCGGCCCGAGCGGACGCCCGGCCGAGGCGCTGTTGCTGGAAAAGGCGACGGAGACCACCGCAGCGTGAGCGCCGCAGGCATGAGCGCGGCGCGCCGCCGAGAGCGAATGGGCGGCGGCGGTGACCAGCCACCCCGGATGCGCCGTCCTGAGCGCCCGCGCCCGATGGACCAGCCGCTCCGGCAGGTGGACCCCATCCGCGCCGATCCGCGCCGCCAGGGCCGGGTCGGCGCCGACCAACAGCTTCAGGCGTCTTGTCTTGGCGACCGCCAGCAGCCGGCGGCCGCGCGCCTCGGCGTCCGGCGCGCCGAACGCCCGGAACACGATGGCCGAACCGGCTGGCAAGGTGCGGGCGACCGCCTCGGGGTCCGGCGTCCGCACCGGGTCGGTGAAGAACAGCAGCGGGGGCAGGGCCTTCCGCGCGGCCGCGCGCCGGCTTAAGAGGCCAGCCGTCCGCCGCAAGGTCCAGAACCCAACCGTAATGACCGCCCCTCCGCCAGATCCCGCCCAGGCCTACCGGGACGTGGTGGCCCGGATCGCCGCCGCCGCGCAAGCCTGCGGGCGCGATCCGGCGGACGTGACCCTGGTGGCCGTCTCGAAGCAACAGCCCTGGGAGGCGGTTGAGCCTGTGCTCGAGGCCGGCCAACGGGTGTTCGGCGAGAACCGGGTGCAGGAGGCCATGGCCCGCTGGGAGAACCGGGCCGACGGCCTGCGACTGCATCTGATCGGTCCCTTGCAGACCAACAAGGCGAAGGAGGCGGTGGGCTTCTTCGACGTGATCGAGACCCTGGACCGCGAGAAGCTCGCGCGCGTGCTCGCCGAGGAAATCCAGCGGCAGGGCCGCGCGCCCCGGCTCTACGTCCAGGTCAACACCGGCGAGGAGCCGCAGAAGGCCGGCGTGATTCCCGCGGAGGCCGACGCCTTCATCGCGAGCTGCCGCGGAGCCTTCGGCCTGCAGCCGGAGGGCCTGATGTGCATCCCGCCGGTGGACGAGCCGCCCGGCCCGCACTTCGCCCTGCTGCGCAAGATCGCCGAGCGCAACGGCCTTCAGAAGCTCTCCATGGGCATGAGCGACGACTTCGAGACGGCGATCCGCTTCGGCGCCACGTCGGTCCGCGTCGGCTCGGCGGTGTTCGGGGTGAGGCCGCCGACCGCCTAGGCGACCGCTACAACCGGATCTCCACCGCGTCCCCCGGCTTCGCCGCTGCCAGGAACGCAGCCATGTCCTCAGGCGCCACGGCGACGCAGCCCTCGGTGGGCAGGTAGCCGGGCTTGCGCAGGTGCAGGAAGATGCACGAGCCCATGGCGTCCTCCACCGGATCGTCGTTGTGACCCAGCACCACAACCACGTCGTAGACGTCGTCTTCGTCGCGCCACATGCGTTCGGCGCTGGCCGGGTAGGGCAGGGTGACGGGGCGGTTGTAGGCCGGGTCTCCCGGCGCGTCGCACCAGCCGTCCGCCTTCGCAATGGCGGCCATGGGCAGTTCGGTCTGGGGCGGAGGCCCCTTGTCCGGCCGGTAGAGCACCTTGCGGATCGGCCACACGCCCGCGGGGGAATATCCGTCGCCCTCCCGCTTGTCGGCGGCCGGCGTGACGCCCGACCGGCCTAGGGCGCAGCGCACCCGGCGGCCGTCGCCGAGATCGAGGAACCCGTCAGGCGTGGCGGTGAAGATCACGTCGGCTCCGGAAATGTTTTTGCCCCTGGCCCTCTTTACGGTGCATGGTCTTGACCATGCCTCAACGCAAGACCCTCCTCATCGTCGACGATGACGCGGACCTGCGCGGCGCGGTCGCCGAACAGCTCCAGGCCGAAGACTTCACCACCGTGGAAGCCGACACCGCCGGCCAGGGCGTCGCCCTGGCGGTCGAACGGCGGCCCGACCTGGTCCTCCTCGACGTGGACCTGCCCGACATGGACGGCCGCGAGGCCTGCCGGCAGATGCGTCAGAAGGGCGTCGCCGCCCCGGTGATCATGCTCACCGCCGCGGCCGCCGACGAGGACACCGTCATGGGGCTCGACGCCGGGGCCAACGACTATGTCACCAAGCCGTACAAGTTCGCCGTCCTCCTGGCCCGCATCCGCGCCCAACTGCGCAGCGCCGAACATTCCGAGGGCGCGGTGTTCCGGCTGGGGGCCTACGAGTTCCGCCCGGCCGCCAAGCTCCTGATCGACGATAGCCAGAAGAAGATCCGGCTGACCGAGAAGGAGACCAACATCCTCAAGTACCTCTACCGCGCCGGCGAGAAGCCGGTGTCGCGCGAGGAGCTGCTGGCCGAGGTGTGGGGCTACAACGCGGGCGTCACCACCCACACGCTGGAGACCCACGTCTACCGCCTGCGCCAGAAGATCGAGCCCGATCCCGCGAACGCGAAGCTGCTGCTCACCGAGGCGGGCGGCTACAAGCTGGCGCCCTAGAAGCCGTCGCCGCCGGGGAGGGTTTCTACAGCACCAGGTCCGCGGTGACCGGCGCGTGGTCGCTGGGCCGTTCCCAGGCGCGGACGTCGTCATGCACGCGGCTGGCGCACGAGCCGAGGCGGAAGGCGGCGTCGCGCAGCCCGGGGCTGACCAGGATGTGGTCCAGCCTCAGGCCGCGGTTCGAGGCGCGGAAGTCCTGCGCCCGATAGCTCCACCACGAGGCCATCTTCTCGGGCTCCGGCGTCGTCTCGCGCGGCAGGTCGATGAAGTTCAGCGACGCCTTCAGCTTGCCGAAGGCCTCCACCTCCACCGGGGTGTGGCTGACGATCTTCGACATGTACTTGTGGTTCCAGACGTCGAACTCGCCGGGCGCCACGTTCAGGTCGCCGACGATGGCGAGGGGCGCCTTGGGGTCGCGCTTGGCCAGTTCGGCGGTGAGCTTCTCGTAGAAGTCCAGCTTGTGGTCGAACTTCGGGTTCTGCTCCCGGTCCGGCACGTCCCCGCCCGCCGGGATGTAGAAGTTGTGGATCTCGATCCCGGCGACACTGGCGCCGACGCAGCGCGCATGCCCCTCGCGGCAGACATCGAGCGGGGCTGCGGCGTCGAGCGGGATGCGGGATGCGATCGCCACCCCGTGCCAACCCTTCTGGCCGGCGATCCTCAGGTGCGGCAGGCCCATCTCCACGAAGGCCGCGCGCGGAAACTCGCCCTCGCGGCACTTGATCTCCTGCAGGCACAGCACGTCCGGATCATGCTCGCGGACGAAGCGGGCGACCTGCTCGTGGCGCAGGCGCACGGAGTTGACGTTCCAGGTGCAGATCCGAAGGCGCATGGCCGCTCCATAGACCGGTCGGACGCCCCGGGCCAACGCGGCAAAGAAACGCCCGGGCTCTGGAAGAGCGCCGGGCGTTGCAGTGGTCTCTCATGCCGCCGCCGGGAGGGGATAGGTTCCGGCACGGACCCGGACGCGCGAGCCTCGCGCTTCCGACGTAGTGTCATTATGGCCACGCCTCCGGAAAACTTCAACCCATCAAAGGATAAACCTTGCCTGTGTCGCGGCGGTTACGCCCGGGCCCGGTAGGGGTTCTTCAGCACGAACAGGTCGCCGCCGAGGCCGGAGGCGCGCTGCAGGCCCTGCAGCTGCACCCGCGTGGAGCGGCCCTGGGCGTCCACCACGGTCCAGCCGGCGAGCGCCAGCGGGGCGTCGGTGAAGGTCAGGGTGATCTGGCCGGCGGTCTTGCGGCTCCCGTCGCGCGCCGTGATCGCGAAGCCGCCCTGCATGCGCGAGACGCGGGTGACGGTCACGCCGCGATCCAGCCGAATGTTGCGGGCCAGGAACAGCGAAAGGGGCGTGGATTGCAGCGGGTACCGGTCGAAGGTCTTGAGGCGGCTGTCCTGCACGGCGACGTTGCCGCCGTCCGAGACCACCAGCAGGCCCGACGGGGGATCGTAGGCGAACCGCGCCTTGCCGGGTCGCTTGATGAAGACCGTCCCGCTGGACCGTGCGCCGCGGGCGTCGGTCTGCACGAAACGCGCCTTGGCCTCGGTCAGGCCCTCGAGGTAGGCGACAGCGCGGTCCACCAGCGCCTTGTCGGCGGGGGCCAGCGCCTGGGCGGCGGCCTGCGTGGTCGCCAGCGGCGCGACGGCCAGGGCGAGCGCGAGGGTGCGGCGGGTGAGGCTCATCTTGGGCTCCGACATGGGTTCAGACTAACCCGGACGGGGGGCGCCATTAGGGCGCGAACATGTCGGGCGGCAACGCCCAAGCTTTGCGGCGCGTTCCAGCCCCATGATCGAGGATCTCGAGGCCCGGTTGAGGAAGGCTGTCGCGGAGGAGGACTTCGAGACCGCCATCCTGCTGCGCGACGCCATCGACCGCATGAAGCGAGGCGACAGCGGCATTCAGGTGCAGCAGCCGGGCCGCATGGGCCTCGGCTCCAGCCAGGAACGCTACGCCACTGAAGGCGCCAAGCCGCCGCCCAAGAAGCCCGACCCCATGACCAAGGGCCACAAGCCGGGCGGGCGACGGCGCGGCTGAGGCGTCAGGGCGGCGGGGCCACCAGGATCTCGCGCTTGCCGGCGTGGTTGGCGGGACCCACCACCCCCTCCTGCTCCATCCGCTCGATGAGCGAGGCGGCGCGGTTGTAGCCGATCTGCAGGCGGCGCTGGACGTAGCTGGTCGAGGCCTTGCCGTCGCGGGTGACGATGGCCACGGCACGGTCGTAGAGGTCGTTGGCGTCGCCGGTGTCGCCGCCGAAGCCCAGGTTCGGCCCCTCGTCCCCCTCCTCGTCGCCGCCGGCGGTGACCTCTTCCAGGTACTGCGGCTGGCCCTGTTCGCGCAGGAACTTGGCCACCGCCTCCACCTCGCCGTCGGAAACGAACGGGCCGTGCAGGCGCGTGATGCGGCCGCCGCCGGCCATGTAGAGCTGGTCGCCCTGGCCCAGCAGCTGCTCGGCGCCCTGCTCGCCCAGGATGGTGCGGCTGTCGATCTTCGAGGTGACCTGGAAGCTGATCCGGGTCGGGAAGTTCGCCTTGATCGTGCCGGTGATGACGTCCACCGACGGCCGCTGGGTGGCCATGATCACGTGGATGCCGGCGGCCCGGGCCATCTGCGCCAGACGCTGGACGGCGCCTTCGATGTCCTTGCCCGCGACCATCATCAGGTCGGCCACCTCGTCGATGATCACGACCAGGTAGGGCATGGGCTCGGGCAGGATCTTCTCGCTCTCGTACATCGGCCGCCCGGCCTCGTCGAAGCCGGTCTGGACCGTGCGCTCGAAGTGCTCGCCCTTGGCCAGGGCCTCCTTGGCGCGCTCGTTGTACGAGGCGACGTTGCGGACGCCGATCTTCGACATACGGCGGTAGCGGTCCTCCATCTCCCGGACCGCCCACTTCAGGGCGACGATGGCCTTCTTGGGCTCGGTCACCACCGGCGCGAGCAGGTGCGGGATGCCGTCGTAGACGCTGAGCTCCAGCATCTTCGGGTCGATCATGATCATCCGGCACTGCTCGGGCGGCAGCTTGTAGAGGATCGACAGGATCATGGCGTTCACGCCCACCGACTTGCCCGAACCGGTGGTGCCGGCGATCAGCAGGTGGGGCATCTTGGCCAGGTCGGCGATGTAGGGCTCGCCGCCGATCGTCTCGCCGAGCGCCATCGGCAGGGTCTGGCCGCCGCGCTCGTACTCCGGCGCCGCCAGCAGGTCGCGCAGGTAGACGGTCTCGCGCTTGGAGTTCGGCAGCTCGATGCCGATGGCGTTGCGCCCCGGCACCACGGAGACGCGACAGGCCGCGACGCTCATGGACCGGGCGATGTCATCGGCCAGGGCCACCACGCGCGCCGATTTCACCCCGGCGGCCGGCACCAGCTCATAGAGGGTGACCACCGGGCCCGGGCGGATCTGGTCCACCGAGCCGCGCACGCCGAACTCGGCCAGCACGTTCTCCAGCAGCTGGGCGTTCTGGCGCAGGGCGCCCTCGTCGAACTGGGCCGCGCGCGGCTTGGGCTTCGCCAGCATCGACAGCTCGGGCAGGCGGAACCCGCCCGTCTGGGCGAAGTCGAAGGTGGCCTGCGCCTCGCGCTGCTCGCGCACGCTTTCTTTCAGCGCCGGCTTGGGCGCGCGCACCTTCAGCTGCCGCGCCGGGGCCGGCATGGCGTCGTCGTCGTCGGTTTCGAAATCCTGGTCATCGGCGTCCATGGCCGGCGTCGACGCCGCCGTGTCCAGGGCGCTCGCCGGAATGCCCGTCTCACGCAGTTTGCTTCGCTTCGGAGGCTTCGGCGCCTTTTCAGCCTTGGGCGCCTTTTCCGGCTTCGCCACCTTCAAGGCGATCTTCGGCTGCGGCTGCAGCGCCGCCTGCAGCCATTCGCCCGCGCCCCGGAGGTCGCGGCGGGTGAGGCCGACGCCGTACCCCAGGGCGACGAGGGCGCCGGCCGCGAACAGGAGGCCTGCGACCGGCTGGGCCAGCGGGATGTGCGCCCAGGCCATCAGACCCGCGAGGGCGTGCAGCAGCCCGTCTCCCCAGAAGCCGCCCAGCCCCTTGGCCAGCGGCCAGGCCGCCGGCGGGGCCGGCAGGGCCAGGGCGGCGGCCAACGCCAGCACGCCGGCGGCGCCGACGGCGGCGCGCAGGCGGATGTGGCCCCGCGTCTGATCCGGCTCGGCGGCGGTGACCCGCGAAAGACCCAACACGACCATAAGCAGCGCGGCCAGGGCGCAGGCGAGGCCCAGGGACTGCACGCCCAGGTCCGCCACAACCGCCCCGACGCCGCCCAGGGCGTTCTTCGGCTCCGCCGCCGTGGCGGCGTTCAGGCTGGGATCGGCGGCGTTGTAGGTGGCGAAGGCCACCGCCGCGGCGACGCCCGCCGCCGCCGTGAACCCGCCGCGCAGGCGCGCGGTCGAAGGGTGCGACCAGGCCAGCCCGGCGATGTGCCAGAAGAGCTCCATGCCCGTCTTACGCGCCGCCCGCGCCATGCCGTCCCTCTGCCTCAGGTTGATCGAGGGCCATCTTTGGGGCCGACGGGGTTAACGGGCGTTTACCCTGCAGGCCTTGCGGCGCGATGGCGCTTCCGCCGTCGCGCGCGCCGCATTAGGGTCCCGCGCCATGAACTGGACCATGCCCCGCCCCGTGCTGAAGGTCGTCGCCGCGGTCATCGGCGTGATCGCGCTCGGCTCCTTCAGCCTTGGCGTCGCGACGGCGCCGGCGCGCGGCCGGCTGCCGGGAGAGCGCGCCGAGGGCGGCGCGGCGGTGGTGCAGGCCGTCGAGGCGACGCCGCTCAGCCAGGAGCGGATCGAGGGCCCGCCGCCGCCGCCGGAGCCGACGCCTGAGGAGCTGGCTAAGCTTGAGGCCGAGAAGAAGGCCAAGGAGGCGGCCGCCGCCGCGGCGAAGCTCGCCGCCGAGCAGAACCCGGCGCCCAAGGCCGACGCCGGAGCCCAGGTCCCGGCGCCGGACCGGGTCGGGGACCTGCTGGCCAGTCCGCCGCCGCAGCCTCCGCCCCCCGCCGAGGACCCGCCGTTCTGAGACACGGCGGCCGCGGCGTCCTTCCGCGCCCCCTGAGCGTTGAAGGCGCATGGCGCGCTTCGGTCTCAGTGTTCGCCCCCTCACCCCCGGAGAGCGGGAGCTGGCGCGCGAGATGTTCGGCGCGGGCATCGATCCGGAGCGGGTGCGGATCGCCACCATTCCGTTCTGGAACCGAGCTTTCGTGGCCGGGCCTCGCCTGATCGTCTGGCCGGCGGGCCACTTGCCGGAGGATTTCAGCCGCGCCTCGCTTGGGCAGCAGGCGGTCTTCGTGCATGAACTCACCCACGTCTGGCAGGCGCAGAACGGCGTCACGCTGCTGCTCGCCAAGCTGCGGGCCGGCGACAGCCAGGCGAGCTACGCCTACGACCTGGCTGGCGTCTCGGACTTCGCGCGGCTGAACATCGAGCAGCAGGCGATGGTGGTCCAGCACGCCTTCCTGGCCGCCCGCGGCGGCCGGACTCCCCATCCGGCCGAGCTATATGCAAACGTGAAGTCCGTGCTGCGGCGAGGGTGACGCCATGTCCCTGAGGTCATTGGGGACATTCGCCCTTGCAGGCTTGGCGATTTTTCCCATATCGGCTGGCGACGCGAGGCTTCCCTCCCGGGAAACTTCGCGGAGATTGATCGACCGGGGGCGTCGCAACCGAGGCGCTTCTTTCGAAGGCCAACCCGCGGCGTCCGCCAACTAGGAGCGAGCAAGACTCTCAATGAGCAAGATCATCGGCATCGACCTCGGCACCACGAACTCGTGCGTCGCCATCATGGACGGCAAGACGCCGAAAGTGATCGAGAACGCCGAAGGCGCGCGGACCACCCCCTCGGTGGTGGCCTTCCTGGAGGACGCCGAGCGTCTGGTGGGCCAGCCGGCCAAGCGCCAGGCGGTCACGAACCCCTCGAACACCTTCTTCGCCATCAAGCGCCTGATCGGCCGCCAGTTCTCCGACCCGATGGTCGAGAAGGACAAGGGGATGGTGCCCTATGACATCGTCAGGGGCCCGAACGGCGACGCCTGGGTGCGCGCCCACGGCAAGGACTATTCGCCCCAGCAGATCTCCGCCTTCATCCTGCAGAAGATGAAGGAAGCCGCCGAGCAGCACCTCGGCGAGAAGGTCGAAAAGGCGGTCATCACCGTCCCGGCCTACTTCAACGACGCCCAGCGCCAGGCCACCAAGGACGCGGGCAAGATCGCCGGCCTGGAAGTCCTGCGCATCATCAACGAGCCCACCGCGGCGGCGCTCGCCTACGGCCTTGAGAAGAACGACGGCAAGAAGATCGCCGTCTACGACCTCGGCGGCGGCACCTTCGACGTGTCGATCCTGGAGATCGGCGACGGCGTCTTCGAGGTGAAGTCCACCAACGGCGACACCTTCCTGGGCGGCGAGGACTTCGACCTGCGGATCGTCGACTACCTGGCGGACGAGTTCAAGAAGGAGCAGGGCGTCGACCTGCGGAAGGACAAGCTCGCCCTCCAGCGGCTGAAGGAAGAAGCCGAGAAGGCCAAGAAGGAGCTGTCGAGCGTCGCCCAGTACGAGGTGAACCTTCCCTTCATCTCGATGAACGCCTCGGGCCCGCTGCACCTCAACATCAAGCTGTCGCGCGCCAAGCTCGAAGCCCTGGTGGAAGACCTGATCAACCGCACGATCGGGCCTTGCGAGAACGCGCTGAAGGACGCCGGCCTGAAGAAGTCCGACATCGACGAGGTGATCCTGGTCGGCGGCATGACCCGCATGCCCAAGGTCGTCGAGGTGGTGAAGGAGTTCTTCGGCCGCGAGCCCCACAAGGGCGTGAACCCCGACGAGGTCGTGGCGCTGGGCGCCGCGGTCCAGGCGGGCGTGCTGCAGGGCGACGTCAAGGACGTGCTGCTGCTGGACGTGACCCCGCTGACCCTGGGCATCGAGACCCTGGGCGGCGTGTTCACCCCGCTGATCGAGCGCAACACGACCATTCCGACCAAGCGCAGCCAGACCTTCTCCACGGCCGATGACAATCAGTCGGCCGTGACCATCCGGGTCTTCCAGGGCGAGCGCCCGATGGCGGCGGACAACAAGATGCTCGGCCAGTTCGACCTGGTGGGCATCCCGCCGGCGCCGCGCGGCGTGCCGCAGATCGAGGTCACCTTCGACATCGACGCCAACGGCATCGTCAACGTCTCGGCCCGGGACAAGGCGACGGCCAAGGAACAGTCGATCCGCATCCAGGCCAACGGCGGCCTCTCGGACAGCGACATCGACGCCATGGTGAAGGAGGCGGAGGCCAACCGCGCCGCCGACGAGAAGCGCAAGGGCCTGGTCGACGCCAAGAACCAGGCCGACTCCGCGGTGCACGCCGCCGAGAAGGCGCTGAAGGAACATGGCGACAAGGTGGGCGAAGCCGATCGGACCGCCATCCAGACGGCGCTCGACGAGCTGAAGTCGACCATGGAAGGCGATGACGCCGAAGCCATCGCGACCAAGACCCAGGCCCTGATCCAGGCTTCGATGAAGCTTGGCGAGGCCATGTACAAGGCCCAGCAGGACGGCGGCGACGATGTCGGCGGCGGCCAGCAGCAAGCCTCGGACGCGGCCGGCGACGACGTCGTGGACGCCGAGTTCGAGGAAGTGGACGACCAGAAGAAGTCGGCGTGACATCGCGCCCCATGGCGACCCCGAGCCTCGGATGCGAAGGGTTCGTCATTGGGGACGTCGCCGCCGCTTCTGCTGCACGACAGGGGACCCCCGCCCGCTCGGCGTCGAGCCTTGCAGTCGGGCGGGGGTCATCCCACCTCCCTCCTAACAGTTTGATAATTGAGCGCCTGAGCCTCTGATGCGGGACTATTACGAGATCCTGGGCGTCGAGCGCGGCTGCGACGCGGCGGCCCTGAAGTCCGCCTTCCGCAAGCTCGCCATGGAGCACCACCCCGACCGCAACGGCGGGTGCGAGGAGGCTGCGGCCCGGTTCAAGGAACTCAACGAAGCCTATTCGGTGCTGTCGGACCCGCAGAAGCGGGCGGCCTACGACCGCTTCGGCCACGCCGGTGTGAACGGCGGGGGCATGGGCGGCGGGCCGGGCGGCGCCCAGTTCCACGACGTTCACGACATCTTCAACGAGGTGTTCGGCGACGTCTTCGGCGACATGTTCGGCGGCCGCGGCCGCGGACCCCAGAGCCGCGGCCCGGCGCGCGGCCAGGACCTTCGCTACGACCTGGAGATCAGCCTCGAGCAGGCCTACGCCGGCGCCGAGGTGGAGATCACCGTGCCCGCGGCCATGACCTGCGAGACCTGCGAAGGCTCCGGGGCGAAGCCCGGAACCAGCCCGACCACCTGCACCGGCTGCGGCGGCGCCGGTCGTGTGCGCGCCACGCAGGGCTTCTTCTCGATCGAACGCGCGTGCCCCCGCTGCGGCGGCTCAGGGCGCATGATCCTGGACCCCTGCTCGGACTGCCGCGGCCAGGGGCAGGTGCGGCGCGAGCGCACGCTCTCCGTTCGCATTCCGGCCGGCGTCGACGACGGGGCGCGGATCCGCCTCGCCGGCGAAGGCGACGGCGGCGCGCGGGGCGGACCCCGCGGCGACCTCTACATCTTCCTGTCGGTTCGCCCGCACGAGCTCTTCGAGCGCGACGGGCTGGACCTGCTCTGCACCGTGCCGGTGCCCATGGCGGTCGCCGCCCTGGGCGGTGAGATCGAGGCGCCTTGCCTGCTGGGCGGCGAAGCCTGCGACGGCGAGTGCAGGCTGACCGTCAAGGTGCCCGAAGGCGCCCAGACCGGCCGCACGGTCCGGGTGAAGGGGCGTGGCATGCCGTCGTTGCGGTCTCGCGAGCGCGGCGACCTGGTGGTCGAGCTGTTCGTGGAGACCCCCACCCGGCTGACCGCCCGGCAGAAGGAGCTGCTGCGCGAGTTCGCCGGCAGCTGCTCCGAACAGCAGCATCCCAAGCAGGCCAGCTTCCTCGGCAAGGCCAAGCGCTTCTGGGATGAAGTCACCGGCGCCTGACGTTTGACCCTCGGGGGCTGGCGCCCATCGCCGCCCGCGTCCAAGATCGCTCGCCTGAGGGTTGAGAGCTGGCGTGATGCGTAACACGAGTGCCGGGCGGCGGGTCCATGTCGTGGACGACGACGAGATCCTGCGCGACACGGTGGCCCTGACGCTGGAAGGGGCGGGGTACGTCGTTCATCCCCACACCGACGGCGCCGCCTTCCTGGCCGCCCTGGATCCCGCGGAACCGGCCTGCGTGCTGCTGGACATGCACATGCCCGGGCTCAGCGGCGTAGAGGTGCAGGAGGCCTTCAAGGGCCGCGGGTTCGAATGGCCGGTGGTCGTGCTGACCGCCGCCAATGAGGTGCGGCTTGCGGTGGAAAGCATGAAGCAGGGCGCGTTCGAGTTCCTCCAGAAACCGATCGAGCCCGAGGCCCTGCTCGCGGTGCTGGGGGACGCCTTCGAGCGCCTGGAAGCCGCCAACGAAGACGCCGCCCGGCGCGCCGAAGCTGTCGCCAAGGTGGGCTCTCTGTCGACCCGCGAACGCGAGGTCCTGCAGGGCCTGCTGGCCGGCATGGCGTCGAAAGTCATCGCCCACGAACTCGACCTCAGCGTGCGCACCGTGGAGATCTACCGGGGCAAGATGATGGACAAGCTCGGCGTCCGCAGCGTCTCGGCCGCCGTTCGACTGGCGCTCGCCGCAGGGGTTGCGCCCCTGGCCGAGCAGGACCCGACCTAAGCGCTGCGCCGGGTCCGCCACCACTGCGCGCGGCTCTGGCCCCACACGTCCACGGCAAGGTTGAGGGGCGCGGGAAGCACCGCCTGGCGCAGGATCTCCGAGCCCAGGCGTCGGGCGACGGCGGTGGAGTTCACATTGGCGGGCTCAATGGTGTGGATGACCTCCTCCCAGCCAAGGACGTCGAACGCCCAGTCGATCGCCGCAGCGGCGCCCTCGGTGGCGTAGCCCTTGCCCCAGGCGTCGCGGACCAATCCCCAGCCCACTTCGGTGCCGGGCCAACCCTCGGGCTGCCATGGTCCCAGCCGGCCCACCCAGCGGCCCGTAGCCTTCTCGATCACCGAGAACATGGAAAAGCCGCGCACCGTCCACGCGCCCGTCATGGTGCAGATCTGCCGCCAGGCAAGCGGCGGGGGTTGGGCGCAGCCGAGGAAGCGCTGGGCCTCGGCGTCGGCCAGGAAGTCCATCCACGGCGCCACGTCCTCGGCGGTCGGCGGCCGGAGAATGAGGCGATCTGTCTCAAGCCGGGGCGATGGTGGATTCAAGGATCTGGCCTCATTGTAGCGGCGGGAGAGAGGTCGGGGCGAAGGGGCTTGTAGCACAGCCGTGGGCGCGGCTGCGCGGCCTGGCGCCCTGGCCTTCGAGGGGTGGACCTCAGACGGTGGCCCCATGACGCGAGATACGTCCAACGAGCACAACACGCCGCCCCTCGTCGCCTCCGGCGGCGGGCTGGGTAAGCCGATGCTGCTCGCCGGCGTCGTGGGCGCCTGTGCGCTCGGGGTCGGAGCCGGGCTGTGGGCGCGCCCCCACGAGGCGGAGCGCCGCGCCACTGCGCCTGTCGCGGCGAAGGTCGCCGAAGCCCCGAAGACGTCGCGCACTCTGGAGATCGTGGTCGAGGACGGGCCGGCCCCGCTCGGCGCGCCGATCGAGGTGCTGCCCGCTGTGACCGGCCGCGTCCAGGGGCCGACGATCCTGGCCCCTGCGGTCCCGCCGTCGGCCGAGCGGGCGCCGCTTGCGCCCACCCGCCCGCCGGTCGGCCTGGTGCGGGTCCAGGCGGTGGCGCCGGCGGAGGTCGAGCCTGCTGCGGCTCCGGCTCCGGCTCCGGCCGCTTCGCCAGCGCGGGCGGAATCGAAGCCCGCCCGGCCGCCGACCCGGGTCGCGCGCTCCGAAGCAGCGGCGAAGCCGAAGCCTGCGACCGCTGAGCGGGCTCAGCCAAGCGAGCGGTCGGCCAAGGTCGCCCCTGCCCGCCGGGCGAAGGTCGCGCCCGAGCGGGCGCTTGCCAAGGCCGATCCGCCGCGCCGGACAAAGGCGGCCAAGGCGGAGAAGCCGGTCAAGCTGGCGAAGGCCGAGGTGAAGCCCGAAAAGACGAAGAAGACGGCGGACACGACCAAGACGGCCCGGAAAGCGCCCAGCCGGATTTCGCGGGCGCTCGCGAAGGTGGCGCCGAAAAAGGTGCAGCAGGCCGCCACGGCCTCCAAGGTGCGGCTGGCCGAAGTCCCCAAGCCGAAGGCGGAGAAGCCCAAGGCGCGAGCCGCGAAGACCCGGGTGGAGAAGGCGGCCCTCAGGAAGCCGGTCAGGCCGGTGGCGGCGACGCCGAAGCCTGCCCCCAAGCTGCCGAAGCCGACCAGGGACAACCCCGTCCGCAAGGCCTCGAACCGCTGCGCCTCGCAAGATCCCGGCGCGGCCCTGGTCTGCGCCGACCCGCGGCTCGGCGCCGCCGACCGCCAACTGACCCGCGCCTACCAGCAGGCGGAGGCGGCCGGCGTCTCGGCCGCCCAGCTGGCCCGCCAGCAGCAGCGATGGCTCGCGGCGCGGGCGCAGGCGGCGCGCGAGGCGCCCTGGGCGGTGCGTGACGTCTACGAGGCGCGGATCGCCGAGCTGGACGACCAGACCCGCGACGCACGGCGCGAGTTCTAGCGCCCCGAACCAGCTTCGCTGTTGCAACGGCGAAGCCGGCGAATGGGTTAGGGCGGCGCGGGGGACGCGCTGGAGACGACATCGACATGCCGAAGGACCCGATCGGGGAATCCTGGGCGGGAAGCACATACAATGGCTTCGCCGGTCATTCGGCCCAGCAGGCGGCCGCCCCTCACCCGCATGCCCCACCCTCCGCCCCGTCGCATGGAACCCGCAACCGCAATCTGCTGATCGGCGGGGTCGCGGGCGCCGTGGCGCTCGGCCTGGTGTTCGGCCTCTGGGCGCGCCCGCAGTTCGGCGAGGACGACCGCGATCGCGGTCCCATGCGCCCCGTCCCCGCCGAGGCGACCCAGACGCCCGCCATGCCGGTGGAAGTCGCCCGCCCCACGCCGGCGCCCGTCCCTGTCGCCGACGGGCCGCTGGAAGTCCTGCCTCCGGAACTCGCCGAGGCGCCGCCTGAGAGGCTGCCGCAGGTGGTTGCGCCGACGCCGCCCCAACGCCTGCCGACCGTAACCCGGACCGCGCCCACCGCACCGCGTGCTCAGCCCCCGGTGCAGGTGGCCCAGGCGCCGCCGCCGCCGGCTGTCGTGCCGAGGTCCGCGCCCGAGGCGGCGGCCCCCGTGGTGGCGCGCGCGCCGGAGCCGCCGCCCTACGTTGCGCCGCCGCCGGATCGGGTCACGCCCAGCTTCAACTGCCGCTACGCCCGCTCCCCGTCGGAGCGCCTGGTGTGCAGCGACCCCGAACTCGCCGCCGCCGATCGCCGCCTGGCGAGGGCCTACAACCGGGCCGTCGCCGCGGGCATCCCCGCCCGCGAACTGCGGGCCGAACAGGACGACTGGCTGTCGATCCGGGAGCAGGCCGCCCGGCGCTCGCCGCGCGCCGTCGCCAGCGTCTACGAACAGCGGATCCAGGAGCTGAACGAGCTGGCCGAGAGCCAATACTGAAAGACCCTCTCCGGCGGAGAGGGTCTCAGGCTATTGTGCTGTGGAGAGGGCGGCCTAAGGCCGCCCGTCCGGCTCAGCCGAGCATGTCCTTCACGGTGTCGCGCTCGCCGACCAGCTCGTCGTTGGTGATCTTGATCTTCGACTTGGCGAAGTCGTCCATCTCGTACGAGGTCACCACCTCGTAGGCGCCCGGGGCGGTGGTGCGCACCGGCATGCCCGCCCAGACCCCTTCGGCGAAGCCGTAGCGGCCTTCGGAATTCACGGCCACCGAGTGGACGGCGCCCGGGGTGAACAGGTCGCGGACGTGATCGATCAGGGCGTTGGCCGCCGACGCCGCCGAGCTCTGGCCGCGGGCCTCGATGATCGCCGCGCCGCGCTTGCCGACGGTGGGCAGGTACTCGTTTTCGAGGAAGGCTCGGTCGTTGATGACATCGGCCGCCGCCTTGCCGCCGATCTTGGCGTGGGTGAAGTCGGCGAACATCGTCGGGCTGTGGTTGCCGTAGATGAACAGCTCGCTGACGTCGTTGATCGACACGCCGGCCTTCTTGGCCAGCTGGGCCCGGCCCCGGTTCTCGTCCAGGCGCACCATGGCGGTGAAACGGTCCGGCGTCAGGCGCTTGGCCTGGCTGGCGGCGATCATGCAGTTGGTGTTGCAGGGGTTGCCGACCACCGCCACGCGGGCGTCGTCGGCGGCCACCTCGTCGATCGCGCGGCCCTGGGCGATGAAGATCTTGCCGTTGTCCTTCAGGAGGTCGGCGCGTTCCATGCCGGGGCCGCGGGGCTTGGAGCCCACCAGCAGGTTCCAGTTGGCGTCCTTGAAGGCGACCTTCGGATCGTCGGTCAGCACCATGTCCTGCAGCAGCGGGAAGGCGCAGTCTTCCAGCTCCATGGCGACGCCCTTGAGCGCCTTCTGCGGGCCTTCGGCGGGGATCTCGAGCAGCTGCAGGATGACCGGCTGGTCCTTGCCGAGCATCTCGCCCGAGGCGATCCGGAAGAGCAGGGCGTAGCCGATGTTGCCGGCCGCGCCGGTCACCGCCACGCGGATGGGGGACTTCGCCATGGGTCACTCTCCAGAATGAGGCGTACGGAAACGGCGCTGGGGCCGGGGGTCGCGGGGTCCGTAGCCAATTGACGGCCATGCTGCAATGCCGCAGAGCCGCAAGGCGCCATGACCGAGCTCGATCCCGCCTTCGCCGCCACCTCTGAAGCCCTCGGCGAGCTGGCGCTCAGCCATGTGAGGCTGCAGCGGGATGCGCGCTATCCGTGGCTGGTGCTGATCCCCAAGGCCGTCGGCGCCCGCGAGCTGGAGGACCTGGCCCCTGGCGAGCGCGACGTGCTGATGGAGGAGATCGTCCGCGCCGGCGTGGCCGTCCGGGCGATCGGCGCGGCCCTGGCGCGTCCCGTGGCCAAGCTCAATGTCGGCCAGCTGGGCAATGTGACGCCGCAGCTGCATGTGCATGTGGTCGGCCGCCGGCCGGACGATCCGGCGTGGCCGGGCCCGGTCTGGGGGCAGGGCGCCGCCCAGACCTATCGCGCCGAAGACCTGAAGCTGGCCCTGGCGACGGCGCGCGGGGCGCTCGGCCTCTAGCCTCAGGGCTGGGGCGGCGCCTTGCGAAGGGTGACCGCGCGCCGCTGGCCGGCCTCGGTCAATTCGCCGGTCCAGGCGCCGCCGTAGCCGCCGGTGAAGGTGGCGCTGGCCGGTCCGAAGCGCAGGGCGAGCTGGCCGGCGTCGCGCCGGATCTCCGTCACGAACCCTGAGGCGTTGAGCGCCCCTGGACGGCGCAGGTCGCGCCAGGCGCCTTCCACCACGCCGTTCCCACGGTCGACCAGCTTCAGCTCGTAGAGCCCGCCCGTCGGACCCGCGAGCGTCCAGGCGCCGTCCAGCGGCCCCAGGAAGGACTGCGCCGACGCGAACGAGGCGCGCAGGCGCGACTCGTAGGCCAGGTCCCGCACGCTCGGCGGCGCGTCGGGATTCCTGCCGGTTTGATCCACGAACACCGGCGCGGTGAGCCGCGGGGGCGGCGGGGCGTAGGGTTGCGGCGTGGCGGGGAGGGCGATCTCGGGTTCCGGCGCCGGCGCCAACGGCTCCGCGGCGGTGTCAGGCTCCTCCGGGTCCGCCTGCGCGGCAGGAGGCTGCGCCAGAAGCGCCCCGATCGGATCGGCGGGCTGGGCGAAGGCCGGGACCGCCAGCGCGGCGATCACTAGGGCGGCGGCGGGGATGCGCCTCATCGCGTCAGGCGACCTCGTGAGCGGCGATCGCGTCGGCGACGCCGATCAGACGCCGAGCCTGGTCCAGATGCAGCCTTTCGACCATTCGTCCTTCCACCTTCAGAACCCCCTTGCCCGCGTTCTCGGCCAGATCGAAGGCGGCGACGACGGCGCGCGCCCATTCGACTTCCGCCTCGTCGGGGGTGAACGCGCGATTGGCGGTTTCGATGTGCGTCGGGTGGATCAGGGTCTTGCCGTCGAAGCCGAGGTCCACGCCCTGGGCGCACTCCCGAGCCAGGCCGTCGAGGTCCGGAATGGCGTTGTAGACGCCGTCGAGGACGGTCAGCCCGTGGGCGCGGGCGGCCATGACGCTCAAGGACAAAGCCGGCAGGAGAGGGGCCCGGTCAGTCCCCGGCCGGCAGCGCATCTCCTTCACCAGGTCGTTGGCGCCGATGACCCAGACATCGCAGCCGGTGTCGACGCTCGCCTCGCCGATGGCGTCCAGGCGGAAGACGGCGCGGCAGGTCTCGATCATCGCCCACAGGCGCGAGGCGCCGCCCAGCGCCTGGGCATAACGGGAAAGGTCATGGGGGCCGCCGACCTTGGGGACCAGCACCGCGTCGGGCGAAGCCTCGGCCGCCGCCGCAAGGTCCGCCTGGCCCCAGGGCGTGTCCAGGCCGTTGACGCGCACCACCAGCTCTCGGCCGCCGAAGCCGCCGCCGCGGACCGCTTGGACGGCCAGGATCCGCGCGTCGTCCTTGGCCTCCGGGCCGACGGAATCCTCGAGGTCCAGGATGACCACATCGGCCGGCAAGGTCCGAGCCTTCTCCAAGGCGCGAGGGTTGGAGGCCGGGAGGTAAAGGGCGCTGCGGCGGGGACGAACCATGCTGGGCCTCCTGGCTCCTTGGCGCGTGGCGGACGCCTCGTCTTAGCGGTTAGGATGGGCGCATGACCACACGCTATGACCCGGACGCCCGCAACGTGCTGGGCGGGGAGCTGCAGCCCTGCTCCACCCGACCGATGACCGGCTTCTTCCGCAACGGCTGCTGCGAGACCGACCACCACGACAGGGGCATGCATACGGTGTGCGCCGTGATGACCGCCGAGTTCCTGGCCTATTCGCGCTCGGTGGGGAACGACCTCTCCACGCCCGTCCCCGACGCCATGTTCCCGGGGCTCAAGCCTGGGGACCGCTGGTGCCTGTGCGCCCCGCGCTGGAAGGAGGCGCTGGACGCCGGCGCGGCGCCGCAGGTGGTGCTGGAGGCGACCCACGAGGAAACCCTGGCGATCGTGCCGCTTGGGATCCTCAAGGACCACGCGGCGGAGGCCTGATGCGGGGCGTTGCGATCAGCGTCGGGATCCTGCTGGCTCTGGCTGCGGGCGGGCCGGCGGCGCCTCAGCCCGCGAAACCGCCGTTTCTAACCCGACCCCTCTCGCCGGAGGGCCAGTCCCTTGCGGACGCTTGGGCTGCGCGCGTGGCGACTGTGCGCCGTGAGATCGCCGCCTTGCCTCCGGCAGGCTCGCTCGTGGAGGATTTCGCGCGGCGTAACCGGCTCCAGCGAGAGGCGAGGCTGGCGCTGTCGCCCATCCTGGCCTCTCCTCCGCAGGAGCGTGGCTGGATCCTCGCCGTGGTCTGGAACGAGCTCGCCAAGATCGACGCCGACAACACCGAGGCCCTTCGACGGGCCCTTCCCGCGCGGGGCTGGTTCTCGGACGCCACGCTCTCGCACGAGGCCTGGGACATCGCCCAGCACACCGATCACTGGGAATTCCAGAAGGAGGTGCTAGGGCGCGTTGAGCCACTGGCCGGCACGGCGCTGATGGCTGGGGGCGACTTCGCCAAGCTCTACGATCGTGTGGCGCAGCGAGAGGGGCGGCCGCAACGCTTCGCGACCCAGGTGTCGTGCCGCGCCGGCGCACGCTCGTTTGGCGACGTGGAGGATCTCGGCCGTGTCGACGCGCTGCGGGCCAGGGTCGGTCATAGTGAGACGCGTGCTGAGACCGAGGCGCGACTGAAGGTGGGCCAGCCCTGCTAGCTCACCCCAGCGGGTACTCCGCCTCAAGGCGGTAGGCCGAACCTTCCTTGGTCTGGCGGCTGGAGTAGAGGCCGAAGCGGTCCACCCAGATGCCGGGGCTCTTCAGGAGGTTGTTCGCCTGGATCCAGCGGGCCACCTCGTCGGGATTGGGTCGCCGGGTGTAGGCGAGCGTCACGTGAGGCCGGTAGTGGCGGCTCTCCGCCTTCAGGCCGGCGCGCCGGGCGGCCGTCTCGCAGGCCCTGGCCAGGTGGCGGAGCTCAGGGTTCTCTTGCACGCCGGCCCAGATCGCGTGGATGTCGCCGCCGTCGCCGAACGCGCCCGCGCCCTCCAGGGCCAATTCGAAGGGACGCCCGCCGACGGCGGAGAGCTCGGTGTCGAGATCCCGGGCGACGTCCTCGCGCAGGTCGCCGAAGAACCTGAGGGTGATGTGCAGCGCCTCGAGGGGTCGCCACCGGGCGCCCTCCACGTCCTTCTGCCGGGCCTGGAGCGCGCGGCCGATCTCCTCGGGGATGGCGACGGCGGCGAAGAGGCGGATCATCCCCTCCCCTTAGCCGGCCTGCAGCCCCCGCGCCACGACCGGGGCGAGCCGCCGGGCGATCAGGGTGACGCCGGCCGCATTGGGATGGATGCCGTCGCGCTGGTTGAGATCGGGGTTCAGCGCCACCCCCTCCAGCATGTTGGGCAGGAATAGCAGGCGGTGGGCCCGGGCGACGCTGGCGAAGGCCTGGTTGAACTCGCGGGCATAGCTGCCGCCCAGAATGTGGGGCGCCTGCACGCCGGCCAGAATGACCGTGACGTTGCGGGCCTTCAGACGGCGCACGATCCGGTCGAGGTTGTCCCGGATCGCGGCCGGAGCCGCCCCGCGGAGCAGGTCGTTGCCGCCGAGCGCCACGACGCACACGTCGACCCCGGCCGGGACGGCGCGGTCGAGGCGGGCCAGACCACCGGCGGTGGTGTCGCCGTTGACGCCCGCTGGCAGCACCCTGGCCGGAGCCCCGATCCGGGCCAGTTCGGCCTGCAGGCGAGAGGGAAGGGCCTGAGTGGAGGGCAGGCCGTAGCCAGCGGTTATGGAGTCGCCCAGCACGGCGACGCGCGGGGCGGCGGCCGCCTCCGATGCGGTGGGAAGACCTGCGGTTGCGGTCAGGGCGGCGGCCGCGGCCAGAACGGCGCGGCGCGAGGCGTCTGAAGTGCTCATGATTTCTGATATTTAGGTGCGGCGGGTTGCACGCCAACCGCTTTGGCGACGGAGATTTGCTGCAGGCGCGAAGTGCAGAGTTGCTGCTGGATTTTCAGGAACTCTTTACGAACCAAGGCCTTGCTTAGCGCGGGTACGGCCCCGATATTTGGGGCTGCGTCCAATCCGGACGGAAAAGACAAGGGCTTTGTCTCAGATGAGCGACTTCAACCGCGGCTACGCGCGCACGATCCCCGCCGATCGCGCCGACATGTCGGTGGACGCGGGTCTGCGCAGCTTCATGCTCGGCGTCTACAACAAGGTGGCGCTGGGTCTCGTGCTCTCCGCCGCCCTGGCCTACGTGACGGGTCAGGTCGAGCCGGTGCAGCAACTGCTCTACCGCGTGACCGCCGACGGCCGCCTGGCCGGCTTCCAGCCGCTGGGTTACGTCGTGGCCTTCGGCCCCCTGGCGGTGATGATGTTCGGCATGTTCGGCATGCGCAACGCCACCCCGCGCAGCTCGGGCATCTTCTACTGGACGATCGTGGCCCTGATGGGGGCCAGCCTGGGTGCGATCACCCTCGTTTACACCGGGGCCTCCATCGCCTCGACCTTCCTGATCACGGCCGCCGCCTTCGGCGGGCTCAGCCTGTTCGGCTACACGACCAAGAAGGACCTGACCGGCTTCGGCAGCTTCCTGCTCGTCGGCCTGATCGGCCTGGTGATCGCCTCGGTGGTGAACATCTTCCTGCAGAACTCGGCGATGAACTTCATCATCAGCGTGCTGGGCGTGTTCATCTTCGCCGGCCTGATCGCCTACGACACCCAGCGCCTGAAGATGACGTACTACGAGATGGGCGGCGACCAGGCCGCCATGGGCGTGGCGACCAACTACGGCGCGCTGAGCCTCTACATCAACTTCATCAACCTGTTCCAATTCCTGCTCAGCATCTTCGGCAACCGCCGATAAGCGCGACAGGGATCGCAGGATCCGGGAAGCCCCGGCGGGAGACCGCCGGGGTTTTTCTTTGTTGGGGGGGCGAAGAGGCGACGTCGCTTCGATGCTGCCGCGGCTTCGGGTGGTCTAGTCCACCACCTTGAAGCGGCCCTTGTCGAAGAAGCGCAGCACCTGCTCCAGCTCGTGGCCGCGGCGCAGGATCATGCCGCCCTCGCCGATGATCGCCCAGGCGCCCTGCTTGCGGGCCAGCGCGGGGCGCTTCTCGATGCGATAGAGGGGTTGTTCGCTCGAGCGGCGGAACACCGAAAAGACGGCGGCGTCGGAGAGGCCGTCCATGGCGTAGTCGCGCCATTCGCCAGCGGCCACCATGCGCCCGTAGAGGCTCAGCAGGCGTTCAAGCTCGCGCCGCTCGAAGAAGATTCGCCCGGGGCGGGGCGCCGCATGGGGCGGATCGAATGCCATCGAAAGAAAACCTAGACTGACTCTTCGCGCATTTGCGAGCGCAAGCCGCAGGAGATGGGTTCCCTAGGTCCAGGAACAACCGGCGCCACCCGCCCCACAATGACCTTATTTCGGTCCCGCCAGGGACAAGGCCGATGGGTTTATAGGATGTGTCGGTTGGACAGAGACGGCGGTCCCGGATCCTGAACAGCCCCCCCAGCCCCCCTGGATCGGCGGCCTGGCCAACCGACACACAACACTGCACTGATCCCCCGACGAGCCCCCGCGGACCTCTCCAGCCGCGGGGGCTTTCGTGTGTCTGGGCGGCGCGGGATCCTGGTTTCGGCTTGCCTGCGGGCGCTCGCCCACGGTAGCTGCGGCCGGGGAGGGACGCCGATGATCAAGCCGCTTTGCCGCGCCGCCATAGCCCTGCTCGCGGCCGCGAGCCTCGGCTCCGGCTTGGTGCGGGCTCAGCCCGCCGGACCGCCCGCCGAGGACCGGACCGCGGTGGAGGCCGGGCTGCTGACCATGCCGGTCTACGTGGTGATGAAGCAGCACTACCCCGAGACCTACGCCAAGATCGTCGAGGTTATCACCCGGGGCATGGCCACCGGGCGTCCCATGGCGGCGATCCAGGGAGAGGCGAGGGCGATCTACCTCGATCTGGTGAAGGCGCAGAGTCCGAGGGCGGATCCGCGCAACCTTCTCGAGAGCATCGACATCGCCACCGACCAGGCCGAGACCCTCGTCGATGACCCGCGGACGTGCCTGGGACTACTGGGCGTGCAGCCCATGGAGATCGTCGCGCAGGAGGTGCTGTCATCGGAGCTGGCGGCGCGGGAGCTGGCCTGGGGCGCGACCCTGCTGAAGCAGACGGCCGAGCGTCCCTACCGGCCCAACCCCGGTGTCCGGACGCCTGACGCAGCAACCATGGAGGCCCTGGCCATCGCCGCCTACGACGGCCTGCCGAGCGACGACAGCCGCAAGCGCTTCATGGCGCTGGGCGGCGACTTCAGCAAGGCGACCGACAGCGCCGACCAGCGGGTGGGATGCGAGTTCACGATCGGCTTCCTGCGCAACCTGCAGAAGCGCCCGCCCGAGGAAGCGGCGGAAATCATCCGCGGCTTCTGATCCGGCGATCCGCTCAGTCCTTGGGCTGGCCGACGCCCAGGATGCGGCCGCCCTTGGCGCCCTGCACCAGGACAACGACGGCGAGCCCTGGCTCCTCGGCGGCGGGGATGCGGTAGGCGGTGGGCCGGCCACGCCAGGCGCCGAGGCGGACCAGCTCGCGGACCACGTTGCGGTGGACGATCGTGTCGCCCCGATTGTCGCCGCTCTTCACCGTCACGCCCTGCTCGCGGGGGTCGTAGCGCACCAGCCAGACCTCGGCGCCGCCGCGTGGGACGCGGCCGGAGCCCACGTCTACGCGCCGCGGGCTCATGAACCGGATGTCGGGTGCGTTGGACGGAGCGCGGGCGGCCTCCCGCACCAGCTGGTCGACGCGGCCGCTCTGGCGACCGGCGGCCTGGGCGCGGCCGTCGACCACCACCTGCGGGGTGTAGGGCTCGCGCAGCTTCAGCTTCGTCACATACGCCTTCTGCCGCTCGGAGAACTCCGGCCGGGCGAAGGTGTCCTCCAAGCCGAGGTAGTCCCAGTAGTCGACCGAGAAGGTGAGCGGCAGGACGCCGGGGCGCTCCGCGAGCTTCGCCACGTGCGCATTGGCCTCGCCGCAGGAGCCGCAGCCCTGGGCGGTGAACAGCTCCACAACCACAGGCGGTCGCGCAAACGCGGCCGCGGGTGCGAGCAGCAGCAGCAGACTGAGGAGCGCGGCCTTCCGCATCGAGGCCGACTTAAGGGGTGTTCCCTCGCCTGTAAATTACAACAAGGCGTGAGACCCGCGCGGGACGCGAGCCCCAAACGATAAGGGCTCCGGACCGCAGCCCGGAGCCCCTGCCGTGTCGCGCGCGCGGCGGATCAGCCCTGGCGGGCGAGGCTGCGCAGCACGTAGTTCAGGACACCGCCGTGCTTGAAGTACTCGAGCTCGGTGGGGGTATCGATCCGGCAACGGACCGGGAACCGGGCGATGCGGCCGTCGCTCGGGCGGTACATCTCGACGATCAGCTGCTTGCGCGGCGCGAGGTCCGTGAGGCCGCGGATCGTGACGATCTCCTCGCCCGTGAGACCGAGCTTGTGCCAGCCTTCCTGGGTGAACTGCAGCGGCAGCACGCCCATGCCGACCAGGTTCGAGCGGTGGATGCGCTCGAAGCTCTCGGCCACCACCGCGCGGACGCCCAGCAGCTTGGTCCCCTTGGCCGCCCAGTCCCGCGACGAGCCGGTGCCGTATTCCTTGCCCGCAAACACCACCAGCGGCCGGCCTTCGGCCTGGTAGCGCATGGCCGCGTCGTAGATCGACATGGTGTCGCCCGACGGGAAGTGGCGGGTGACGCCGCCCTCGATGTCGGGGGTGATCTTGTTGCGGATGCGGATGTTGGCGAAGGTGCCGCGCATCATCACTTCGTGGTTGCCGCGGCGCGCGCCGTAGGAGTTGAACTCCGACGTCGGCACCTGGCGCTCACGAAGGTAGACGCCCGCCGGCGAAGTGGCCTTGATCGAACCGGCCGGCGAGATGTGGTCGGTGGTGATCGAGTCGCCGAACACGCCCAGCACGCGGGCCTCGACGATGTCGGTGACCGCCGACGGCTCCATCTGCATGTTCTGGAAGTAGGGCGGGTTCTGGACGTAGGTGGAGCCCATGTCCCAGGCGTAGGTCTGGCCGCCGGCCACCTTGATGCCCTGCCAGTTCTTGTCGCCCTTGAAGACGTCGGCGTAGCGGGTGGCGAACATCTTGTTCGTCACGTGCTTGCGCTGCAGGGCGGCGACTTCCTCGCTGGTCGGCCAGATGTCCTTCAGGAACACCGGCTTGCCGTCCTTGCCTTCGCCGAGCGGCTCTGTGGCCAGGTCCTTCAGCATGGTGCCGGCGAGCGCGTAGGCCACCACGAGCGGCGGCGACGCCAGGTAGTTGGCCCGCACGTCCGGGTTCACGCGGCCTTCGAAGTTGCGGTTGCCCGAGAGCACCGAGACGGCGACCACGTCGTTCTTGCTGATGGCTTCCGAGATCGGCTCCGGCAGCGGGCCCGAGTTGCCGATGCAGGTGGTGCAGCCGTAGCCGACCAGGTTGAAACCCAGGGCGTCGAGGTGCTTCGTCAGGCCGGCGGCCTTGAGGTAGTCGGTGACCACCTGCGAGCCGGGCGCCAGCGAGGTCTTCACCCACGGCTTCACCTGCAGGCCCTTCTCCACCGCCTTCTTGGCCACCAGGCCGGCGGCGATCAGGACCGAGGGATTGGAGGTGTTGGTGCACGAGGTGATGGCGGCGATCACCACGTCGCCGTTGCCGATGTCGAAGTTCTCCTTCTCCACCGGGAAGCGCGCCGCCATGGCGTCGGCCTTGCCGAAGTCGTTGGCGAGCGCGGTGCGGAACTCGGCCGCCGCGTCGGTCAGGACCACCCGGTCCTGCGGCCGCTTCGGGCCGGCCAGCGAGGCCGTCACCGTGCCGAGGTCGAGCTCGAGGGTGTCGGTGAACACCGGGTCCGGATCGGACGCGTCGCGCCAGATGCCTTGGGCCTTGGCGTACTCTTCGACGAGCGCCACGCGGGCCGGGTCACGGCCGGTCGCAGCGAGATAGTTGATGGTCGCCTGGGTGACCGGGAAGAAGCCGCAGGTGGCGCCGTATTCCGGAGCCATGTTGGCGATGGTCGCCTGGTCTTCCAGGGTCAGGTTGGCGAGGCCGGGGCCGTAGAACTCCACGAACTTGCCGACCACACCCTTCTTGCGCAGCATCTGGGTGACGGTGAGCACCAGGTCCGTGGCCGTCGCGCCGTCCGGGAGGACGCCGTCCAGGCGGAAGCCGATGACCTCGGGGATCAGCATCGGGATCGGCTGGCCGAGCATGGCCGCCTCGGCCTCGATGCCGCCCACGCCCCAGCCCAGCACGGCCAGGCCGTTGACCATGGTGGTGTGGCTGTCGGTGCCGACCACGGTGTCGGGATAGGCGACTTCGACCCCCTCATCCGTGTTCGTCCAGACCGTCTGGGCCAGGTACTCGAGGTTCACCTGGTGGCAGATGCCGGTGCCGGGCGGGACGACGCGGAAGTTGTTGAAGGCCGAGGAGCCCCAGCGCAGGAAGCGGTACCGCTCCATGTTGCGCTCGTACTCGCGCTCGACGTTGGCGGCGAACGACTTGCCGGTGCCGAAGTAGTCCACCATCACCGAGTGGTCGATCACGAGGTCGACCGGGTTCAGCGGGTTGATCTTCTCGGGGTTGGCGCCGAGCTGGGTCATGGCGTCCCGCATGGCGGCGAGGTCCACCACCGCCGGCACGCCGGTGAAGTCCTGCATCAGCACCCGGGCAGGCCGGAAGCTGATCTCGTGCTCGACCGCGCCCTTGTTCTCGATCCAGGCGGCGATGGCCTTGAGGTCGGCTTCGGTGACGGTGTCGCCGTCCTCGTTGCGGAGCAGGTTCTCCAGCAGCACCTTCATCGAGATCGGCAGGCGGGAGACGCCCGAAAGTCCCGCTTCCTCCGCCGCGCGGAGGCTGTAGTAAGCGTAGGTCTTGTCGCCCACCACGAGCTCGCGGCGGGTTTTCAGGCTGTCCACTGACGCCATTTTCGGAGATCCTCTCTCTGTTCGCGGCCGCCCCAAGTCTTTCCCGAGGATCGCGCGTCTTTAGAGGCGGACGCACAGGTTCCGTCTCCGCGCGGCGTACGTCCCCCAGAGCGACGGCGGCCGGGCGCTTCATAGGCCGAACCGCCTGCAAGGTCCATGCGATGGGCGTGTGCGAATGATTCGCACGCTGGAGCTGCGCGGCGTGGCCGTCCGGCGCGGCGGGCGGCTGCTGTTCGAGGGAGTCGACCTGGCGCTCTCCGCCGGCGAGGCGTGCGCGTTGACCGGCGCCAACGGGGCCGGCAAGACCAGCCTGCTGCGGTGCGTGGCGGGACTGGTGCGGCCCGAGGCCGGCGAGGTGGCGTTCGGCGAGGTCGAGCCCGCCGAGGCGCGCGGCGCAGGCCTGCACTTCGTCGGCCACCACGACGGGCTGAAGCCGGCCCGCACCGCCCGCGAGGAGCTGGCCTTCTGGACCCGCTGGTGCGGCGGCGCCGACATCGCCTCGGCGGTCGAGGCGCTGGAGCTCGCGCCCCTGCTCGATCTGGAGGTTCGCCGGCTGTCGGCGGGGCAGCGGCGGCGGGTGGCGCTGGCCCGCCTGCTGGCCGCGCCCCGGCCGCTGTGGCTGCTGGACGAGCCTCTGAGCCCGCTGGACGCCCGCTGGCGCGCCCGCGCCGGGGCGCTGATGCAGCAGCACCTGGCGGGCGGGGGCCTGATCCTGGCCGCCGTGCACGATCCCCTCCCGGTCGCCACCCGCAGCCTGGAGCTGGCCGCATGAGCCGGCTGGGCGCCCTGCTGGTGCGGGAGACGACCCTGGCCTGGGGCCGCGGCGGCGGGCCGCTGGTGGCGGTGGGATTCTATGCGGGGGTGGCCACCCTGCTGCCGCTGGCCATCGGGCCGGAGCCGGCGAGGCTGGCGGCCGTGGCGCCCGGCCTGGCCTGGGTCGCCCTGGCGCTCGCCTCGCTGCTCTCCCTCGAGCGGCTGTTCGAGCGCGACTACGAGGACGGCGCCCTGGACCTGCTGCTGCTCTCGGAAACCCCGCTGGAACTGACCTGCGCGGTCAAGTGCCTGGGCCAGTGGCTGGCGACCGGCGCCCCGCTGGCGCTGGCTGCGCCCGTCGCGGCCATCGCCCTGGGCGCGAGCCCTGCGCTGGCGCCGCTGATCTTCGCCTGCGCCCTGCTGGGCGGCCTCGCCTTCGCCTTCGTGGGCGGGATCGGGGCGGCGCTGAGCCTGGGGGCCCGGCGCGGCGGCCTGCTGACCGCGGTGATCGTCCTGCCGCTGTTCACGCCGCCGGTGATCTTCGGCGGCGGCGCGCTGGACGCCTTTGCCACCGGCGTGGCGTGGCAGCCGGGGTTCGCCCTGCTGGGCGCCTATGCGCTGGCCGCCCTGGCCCTGGGACCGGTGGCGATGGCTGCGGCCTGCCGCAACGCGCTGAGCTGAGGCCCCTAAAGGCGCCGCAAGATGAACAAAGCTTCACGGAGAACGGCGCCATTTCGCCCATTTTCCGCGTGAGCTTCCGGCTAGCTTCCATGCCCAAGCTTCCGGAGGACGCCATGTCACGAATGATCAGACCCGCGTTGGCCGCCGCCATGGCCGCCCTGCTCGCCGGCGGCGCGGCCGCGGCCTACGCCCAGACCCAGCCCGCCGAAGAGGCGATCCGCCAGGCCCAGCGCGACGCCCGCAAGGCGGAGCGTGACAGCAACACCACCGCCGCCCTGGCCCGCAAGGCGCAGCGGGACGCAGACCGCGGCCGCGACCGCGTCCACCGCGTCATGGTGCGCCGCCTCGGCGACGAGGGCGACCGGGCCGAGCACCTGCGCAACATCCTGCAGCTGCGGCCCAACCAGGAGGCGGCGCTGACCGCCTACGTGGACGCCATGAAGCCGAAGCACGACCAGCTGATCCGGTTCGATGCGGCCGACGAGAAGAAGTCCACGCCCGAGCGGCTGGCCGAGATGGAGACGCGCATCGCCGAGCGCGAAGCCGCCGGCCGCGCCCGTATCGACGCCACGCGCCGCTTCTACGCTCAGCTGGACGAGCGGCAGAAGAAGGCCTTCGACGAGCTGCCGCTGATGATGGGGCCAGGCGAGTTCGGGCCGATGCCGGTGCGGGCCATGCGCATCTTCCACGACGGGCCGGGCTTCCCGGGCGCGGACTTCCACCACGGCCTCATGCCGCCGCCGCCTCTCCCGCCCGCCTCGCCCGCTCCCCCAGTCCCACCGACGCCGCCGACGCCGCCCTCCGACCTCTAGCGCGGCTTGCGAGGCGGGCCGGCGGGCTCTAGAGCCAAGGCCATGATCCCGGCGCCCGCCTTTCTGCGGAATCCAGAGCGGTTCATGGCGTTCTCGCGATGGGCCGCGCCGCTGTTCGGCGCCGTGGCCGTGGGCTTGGCCGCCGCCGGCTTGTGGCTGACCTTCTCCGTGCCCGAGGACTACCAGCAGGGCGACACGGTCAGGATCATGTTCATCCATGCGCCGGCCGCGCAGCTGGGCCTGTTCGTCTACGCCTGCCTGGGCGGAGCGAGTTTCCTGGCGCTGGTGTTTCGGCACGTGCTGGCCGACGCCGCCGCCCAGGCCGCCGCCCCGCTGGGGGCCGCCTTCACCCTCCTGGCGCTCGTCACCGGCTCCCTGTGGGGCCAGCCGATGTGGGGAACCTGGTGGGTGTGGGATGCGCGGCTCACCTCGGTCCTGGTGCTGTTCCTGTTCTACGTGGCCTATATCGCTCTGCGGGCCTCCCTGGACGACGAGGCCAAGGCCGGGCGCGCGGCGGCCATCCTGGCGCTGGTCGGGCTGATCAACCTGCCGGTGGTCTACTTTTCGGTGGAGTGGTGGAACACCCTCCACCAGGGCTCGTCCACCTTCGCCGGGGAGGGCCGGGGGCTCGCCCCCGTATACCGGCCGCCGTTCTACCTGATGAGCCTCGCCTACATGTCCGCCTTCGGCTCGCTGTGGCTGGTGCGGATCCGCGGCGAGGTCTGGCGCCGACGGGCCGAGGCGGCGGCGCTCAGGGCGGCGAGGGCCTGATGCCGGATTTCGACGCCAGTCCCTACGCGGCCTATGTCTGGCCGGCGTTCGCGATCACCGCCGGCGTGTTCGCCTGGATGGTGGCGAGCTCGCTGGGCCACGCGCGCCGCTGGAAGCGGCGGGCGCAGGATCGGAGCGAGCCATGAGCCGCTGGCTGGCGCTTCTGCCGCTGATCGTCCTGGTGGCGCTCGGCGCCCTCTTCGGCCTCTACGCCCTGAACCGCAATCCGCAGGTGCAGCCCGAGGCCATGGTGGGCAAGCAGGTCCCCAACGTCACCCTGGTGACCTTGGCCGAAGGCCAGCCGGCGCCGCTGCGGGAGGCCGCGGCCGAGGGGCCGATGCTGGTCAACTTCTTCGCCTCCTGGTGCGCGCCGTGCGAGATCGAGCACCCGGTGCTGATGCAGTTGAAGCAGGACCGCGTGCGCTTGGTCGGCGTGGCTTACAAGGACGCGCCGCAGAACACCCAGGCCTTCCTGACCCGCCTGGGCGATCCGTTCTCCGAGGTGCTGGTGGACCGGGACGGCCGCGCGGGCATCGAGTTCGGCGTCACCGGCGTGCCAGAGACCTATGTGGTGGGCGCCGACGGCACGATCCTGGCCAAGCACACCGGACCCCTGACCCTCGAGGCCGCGCGCAAGCTGGCCGACCAGGCGCGTCCCAGCGTCCCCTAGAGCGGCGCTTCGCCGGGGCGCCGCAACATGGTCAACGCGACGTTAACCATGATTGGCCACGCTGCGGCCGTGAACCCGATCCGCCCCGTCGGCCTTGCGCCCACCGCCCCCGCCGCGCCGGCTCCGAAGCCCGACGCCGCCCGGTCGGCCGGGCAGCGGGCCTTCTTCGAGATGATCGCCGGCAAGTCCCCAGCGGCTGCGGCCGCGCCTTCCGCATCTGCGGAAACGAGCGCTGCGACCCCGCGTCCCGAGAGGCTTGCCGCCGCCGCTGGCGAACCGCCGACTAAAATTCTGCGCCCAGGCTCGCTGCTCGACATCCGCATCTGAGCGAACGCGGCTCTGCTGTTAAGCTTTTCAAAAAATTACCTTATTTTAAGGCGGAACGGCTCGCTCGCGGCGCGAGTTCTTGCGCCGTGATGGCAAATGATGTGACGAGCGAGAGGGACGCGCGCGTCCGGGATGAAGCCGACGCCTTGTGGCGGGAACTCTTCGGCGAACCCCCGCCCATTCGCGCGGACGGCGGCATGATGCTGGAGATCATCATGCGGAGCCTGCCTGAGAAGGGCTATGAGCGGCTGAGCTCACCGTACCTGCGGCCGTCGCAGATCGCCCTGCCGCACCAGGGCTTCGCGGGCCACTAGGCCAGCTTCTTCCGCTTCGGCGCCGCGGTTTTGGCTTTGGCGGTCTTGGTCGTCTTGGCCTTAGCAGCCGCAACGTCCTTCGCCTTGGGCTTGAGGGCCGCCGGCGCCGGTCGCTGTGCAGCCTCCTGCTCCCGCACCAGATCCCGCAACAGGCCCACCAGGGCCGTTCGCCGCCCGCCGCCGGCGATCAGCTTCAGAAGGCGCGCGTCGGCTTCCGCCATCAGGGGTCGCGCGGCTTCGAGGGTGGCGCGACCCTGCTCTGTCAGCCGCACGGTGTTGGCGCGGGCGTCGGCGGCGGATCGCTCCCGCTCGAGGAGCCCCTTGCGGATCATGCGGGCGGCCATGTCCGCCAGCGTGGACCGGTCGATCCCGGTGATGCGCACGAGGTCGGTCTGGGTGGCGCCCTCGTGGTCCGCGGCGGCGGCCAGCACGGCGTACTGCCGCTGGGTGACGCCCTCGGGGCCGAACACCTCGGCATAGATGTCCACCGCCACCTGCTGCGCCCTGTGGAGGAGGTGACTGGGCGATTTGTCGAGCGCCGCCACGCCCTTCGTTACTGATTTCGCCTTCACCATTCCCGACCCGCCGAGCCCCGCCCAATACGGTAACATCGTTATACGAGAGTCTAGGTCCGGCGGGCGACGTAAATTGTGTCAGAGCCGCAAAATTTATTCCGTGGGCGGGGGCGGAAGGTCCTCGGCCTTCATGTAGCGCATGAGCAGCGGCAGCTGGGTGAACACGAAGGCGATGGTGAGGGCCTGCAGGCCGAAGGAACGGAACGCAACCCACGTCGCCTCGGTCTGGGTCCGCCAGACCGCCTCGTTCAACACGGCGAGCGACCAGTAGAACAGGCCGAAGCGCAGCATCAGCTTGCGCCAGACCTCGTCCGGCAGGACCAGGGCCTGGCCGAGCACCGCCTTCAGCGGGTTCTTGCGCGCCACCAGCCCGCCCAGCAGAACCGCGCCCAGGGCGAAGTTCAGGACGGTGGGCTTCACCTTCATGATCCGCGGATCGTGGAAGATGAGGGTGAGACCGCCGAACAGGGCGCCCATCAGGCCGACGAACAGCGGCATGGGCGCGAGGCGCCGCTCGACCACGGCCCCCACCAGCAGGGCCACCACGGAGGCGACGACGATGGCCACCGTGGCCTTCATGAAGTCGCGCCCGAAGCCGAAGTAGACGACGGCGAAGGCGATGGGCGCGGAGTAGTCGACGAACCAGCGCACCCATTTGCGGCGGCTTTCGGCGCTCATCGCACGGGCTCCGCAAGGCCAACCAGGGAACGGGCGAAGGCCCGCGCGTCGAACGGCTGCAGGTCCTCGATCCCCTCGCCGACGCCGACCAGCTTGATGGGCGAGTCCGAGGCCTGGGCCACCGGCACCAGCACGCCGCCGCGGGCGGTGCCGTCCAGCTTGGTCATGACGATCCCTGAGACGCCGATCTGGTTGCCGAAGATGTTCTCCTGGGCGAGCGCATTGCGGCCCACGGTGGCGTCGAGCACCAGCAGTGTCTCGTGCGGCGCCTCCGGCTCCAGCTTCTTGACCACGCGGATGATCTTGTGGAGCTCGTCCATCAGCCCCTGCTTGTTCTGCAGCCGGCCGGCGGTGTCGATGAGCACCACGTCGTAGCCCTCCGCCTTCGCGCGCTCCACGGCGTCGAAGGCGAGCCCGGCCGCGTCGGAGCCCGTGGGCCGCGACATGAAGTCGGCCCCCGACCGCTCGGCCCACACCTTCAGCTGCTCCACCGCCGCGGCGCGGAAGGTGTCGCCGGCGACCACAAGCACCTTGGCTCCGCGGCTCGTCAGGTCCGAGGCGATCTTGCCGAGCGTCGTGGTCTTGCCCGAGCCGTTCACCCCGATGAAGAGGACGACATAGGGTCTGGGGCCCGACAGCGGGTCGAAGTCGCCCTGGCGGCTGGAGAGCTCGTCGCCGATGGCCTGGGCCAGCGACTCCTTGATCTCCTCCTCGGACACCGTCTTGCCGAACTTCTCGTCGGCGAAGCGCTGGGTGATGCGGGCGGCGGAGTGCGGCCCGAGATCCGCCTCGATGAGCATCTCCTCGAGCTCGTCGAGCTTCGCCTGATCCAGCGGCGCCTTCTGGACGAAGGCCGAGGCGATCTGGTCGCCCATCTGCTTCGACGAGCGCGTTAGGCCTTCGGTGAGCCGCTGGAACCAGCCGCGTTTGGGGTCTGCCATGGGGCCGCCTTCTAGCGGGGCGCTTGCGGCCCGTCACCTGCGCGGCGCAGAAGAGCGGCATGGACGGGCTCGCGCTCACCCTGACCGTACTGGACTACGCCGCCGTCGCCGTGTTCGGCGCGTCCGGGGCGCTCGCCGCCGCGCGGCGCAAGCACGACATCATCACCTTCGGCTTCTTTGCGGCGGTCACCGGCGTGGGCGGCGGCACGCTGCGCGACCTGCTGATCGATGCGCCGGTGTTCTGGGTGCTGCGACCGGAATACCTGGTGGTCTGCCTGGCGGCGGCGACGGCGATCTGGGTGTTCGGCTGGGGCCGGGGGCGCGAGCGGCTGCTGCTGTGGCTCGACGCCCTGGGCCTGGCCGCCTACGCCGTGGTGGGCGCTCTGAAGGCTATCTCGCTGGGCGTGGCGCCGCTGGCCGCCGTGGTGATGGGCGTGCTTACCGCCACCTTCGGCGGCGTGCTGCGCGACGTGCTCGCCCACGAGCCCTCGGTGCTCCTGAAGCGCGAGCTGTACGTGACGCCGGCGCTGCTCGGGGCCACCCTCTTCGTGGCGGTGCGGGCCGTGGGGCAGCCGGAGCTGGCGGTGGCGTTGGGGTTCCTGGCGGCGTTCGGGGTCCGCGCCGGGGCGATCCTGTTCGGCTGGCGCATGCCGGGCTTCCCGGGCCGCGCGCCCCCAGACTGAGCGTCGGCCGGACCGAGCGTCAGCCGGCCTGGTTCGACGCGACGTCCTTGAAGGCTTCCGCCGCGCTTAGGCCCGCCTTGCTCTTCCATGGCCTGAGTTCGCCCAGGCGATCGACGAAGGACAGCTTCTCGGGGAAGTCCAGCTGGGTGGTCGGCGGGGCGCGCTCCGGATCGTCCAGGGTGCCGATCATGACCCCGCTCTCGCCGTGCGACTCGAAGGTCAACGGCGTGCCGCACGCCTCGCAGAAGCCGCGGCGCACCGACTGCGAGCTGGCGAAGTACTTCGGCTGCCCGCGTGTCCAGGTCAGGCCGGGCGTGTCCACATAGGGCCCGAAGAAACCGCCGGTGGCCTTCTGGCACATCCGGCAGTGACAGATGCTGGAGGCGCCGAGGCTATCGGCCTCGTAGCGCACCGCGCCGCACTGACACCCGCCCGTCACGCTCATTCCGCCGCCTCCAGGATGGGAACCCGGGCCAGGGCCCGCTTGCCGTCATGGCCGGTGACGGACAGCGCCACCACCGCGCCGTCCGCCGCAGGGCCCTCGAAGGCGATCTCCGTGAAGTCCTCGGCGCGCGCGACGCCGGGTCGCTCCACCAAGCCCATCAGGGTGCGACCCACCTGGCGCTCCAGGTGGCGGGCGAGGCCCGCCTCGCCCGCGGCCCGCAGCCGTGCGGCGCGATCCTTGACCACCGGTCGGGCCAGCTGCGGCATGCGGGCGGCCGGCGTGCCCGGACGCGGGCTGAACGGGAAGACGTGCAGGAAGGCGAGGCCGGCCTCGTCCACCAGCCGCAGGGTGTTCTGGAACATCTCGTCGGTCTCGGTGGGAAAGCCGGCGATCAGGTCGGCCCCAAAGGCGACGTCCGGGCGCACCGCGCGCACCTCGCCCACCAGCTTCAGGGCGTCCGCCCGGCTGTGGCGGCGCTTCATGCGCTTAAGGATCATGTCGTCGCCCGCTTGGAGCGACAGGTGCAGGTAGGGCATCAGCCGCGGCTCCTCCGCCAGGCAGCGGAGCAGGTCGGGATCGATCTCGGCGGCGTCGATGGAGGAGAGCCGCAGCCGGGGCAACTCGGGCACCAGCTTCAGGATGCGGGCGACCAGCTGGCCCAGGGTGGGCTGGCCGGGCAGGTCGGCGCCCCAGCTGGTCACGTCCACCCCCGTCAGGACCACCTCCTGGTAGCCCTGGGCGGCGAGCCTTCGCACCTGCTCCACCACCTCGCCGGCGGCCGCCGAGCGCGAGTTGCCGCGGCCGTAGGGGATGACGCAGAAGGTGCACCGGTGGTCGCAGCCGTTCTGCACCTCCACATAGGCGCGGGCGCGGTCCTTCAGCCCGTCGATCAGGTGGCCCGCGGTCTCGCGCACGCTCATGATGTCGTTGACCCGCACGCGCAGGGGCTCGGCTCCCGCGGCCAGGGGCTGGGGGGCGTAGGCGCCCGCCTGGGCCTTCTCGGCGTTGCCGAGCACCAGGTCGACCTCGGGCATGGCGGCGAAAGCCGCCGGGTCGATCTGCGCCGCGCAGCCGGTGACGATCACCCTGGCGCCGGGGCGCTCCCGGCGCGCCTTGCGGATCGCCTGCCGGGCTTGGCGGACGGCTTCGCCCGTGACCGCACAGGTATTGAACACCACCGCATCTGAAAGGCCGTCCTCGGCCGTCCGCTTACGGATGACCTCGCTCTCGTAGGCGTTCAGCCGGCACCCGAAGGTGACGATGTCGACGTCCTTGGTCATCCGAGCACCACCAAGGTCACGTGCGACATGAGCCCAACGATCCCGAGGAAGTTGAGCGTGAAGACCATCCCCCTCAGGCGCACGTTGTCGGTCAGGGTCTGCACCAGGGTGTGGACCAGCCGGCCGGCGAAGAACAGCCAGGCGGCGCCCACATCGAAGGCGTTCACCTCCCCGCGCCAGAGCAGGAACAGAGCCGCGAAGTAGGCGAAGAGCGGCGCTTCGAACTGGTTGCCGAGGTTGCGGGCGATCCGCGCGGCGGCGGGCGGGTCGCCGTCCGCCCGGGCGAAATCATTGTAGGCCGCCTCGCCTCCGCGCACCGCCAGCGCCCGCGCCGCCGTGAGGCCGGCGTAGAGCGCCAGCACCAGGGCGAAGTGCAGCAGGAACGGCGTCACGAAGGCGGCCTGCAGCTCCGTCACGGGAGCTCTCCGGCGAAATCGACGGCGGCGGGGCCGGTCATGATCACGTGGCCGTCGTCGCGCCATTCGACGAACAGCTCGCCGCCGTCCAGCTGCAGGGTGGCGGCGCGGTCCACGAGGCCGCGGCGGGAGGCGGCCACCAGGGCCGCGCAGGCGCCCGTGCCGCACGCCTTCGTGAGGCCGGCGCCGCGCTCCCAGACGCGCAGGCGGATACGGTCACGCCCGACCACCTGGGCGAAGCCGACGTTCACCTGCTCGGGGAACAGGGGGTGCTTCTCCACCGCCGGGCCGGCCTCGGCGACCGGAGCCTGCTCGGCGTCGGGGACGAAGAACACCACGTGCGGATTGCCCATGGAGACGCAGCCCGCCGGGGCCATGAGGTCGGCGTGCTCGTAGAGGACGAGGTCCAGCTCGCGGGTGTCCTGCTCCGCCGCCAGCGGGATCTCGCGCCAGTCGAGCCCCGGCTCGCCCATGTCGACGCTGACCAGCCGCTCGCCCGCCCGCGTGGCGAACAGCCGTCCGGCCCTGGTCTCGATCACCGCGTCGTCCTTGCCCGACGACTGCATCAGCAGCCAGCCCACGCAGCGCGTGCCGTTGCCGCAGGCGGAGACCTCCTCGCCGTCGGCGTTCCAGAAGCGGACGCGGGCGTCCACGCCGGCGTCCTGGGCGGCGGCGTCCGGCGGTTCGATGGAGATCAGCTGGTCGCAGCCGACCCCCGTGGCCCGGTCCGCGATCGCGCGCACCTCCTCCGCGGTCGGCGCGAAGGGGGCGGAGCGGGCCTCGACCACGACGAAGTCGTTGCCGAGCCCGTTCATCTTCAGGAACGGACGGCTCATGGGCGGGGACATATAGGCGAGAACCGCCCCGGACGCACGCCGGGGGAGACAGCCGCATCCCGCCCTGTCTAGAAAAGCCGGCATGAAATCCCTCGCCGCCACGCTCGTTGCGCTCGCCGTCTCCGTTCCAGCGCTCGCCCAGGACGCCGATCCGTACATCTGGCTGGAGGAGGTGGACGCCCCTCGCGCCATGCAGTGGGTCGAGGCGGAGAACGCCCGCACGGCTGACCGGCTGGAGCGGGACCCGCGTTACAAGACGTTCCTCGATGAGGCCCGGGCGATCTTCACGGCCACCGACCGCATCCCGGTCCCGCACTTCCGCGCCGGCGGCGTGGACAACCTCTGGCAGGACGCAGCCCACCCGAACGGTGTCTGGCGCCATGCGACCCTGGCCAGCTACCGGTCCGCGACTCCGGCCTGGGAAACGATCCTGGACGTGGACGCCCTGGCTAAGGCCGAGGGCAAGCGCTGGTTCTACAAGGGCGCGGCCTGCCTGAAGCCTGCGGAGACCACCTGCCTGGTGCGGCTGTCGAATGGCGGCGGCGACGCCGTGGAGGTCCGCGAGTTCGACACCCGGACAAAGCGGTTCCTCGACGGCGGCTTCCGCTTCCCGGAGGGCAAGCAGTACGTGGAGTGGCTGGATCCGCAGAGCCTTATCGTCGGGCGCGAATGGACGCCGGGCGAGCTGACCCAGTCCGGCTATCCCATGGTGCTGAAGATCGTGTCCCGGTCGGGCCAGGCGAAGGAGGTCTTCCGCGGCCAGAAGAGCGACGTCTGGGCCCAGCCGATCGTGCTGCGCGGCGAGGGCGGCCGCACCGAGGGCGTCGTCGTCCAGCGCGGGCTGACCTTCTACGAAAGCGAATACAGCCTGCTGACCGACAAGGGGCTGGTCCGCATTCCGCTGCCCCGCAAGGCCCAGCAGCAGGACTATGTGGACGGCCAGGTGGTGTTCACCCTGCAGGAAGCCTGGGGCGGCTTCCAGCCCGGCGCGCTGATCGCCTACGACCTGGCCGCCCTGAAGGCCGGGACGGCCAAGCCGCAGCTGATCTTCCAGCCCGGCCCGCGCCAGGCGATCCAGCAGGTGGCCGCCACCGACGGCCGGCTGGCCGTGGTGCTGCTGGACGACGTGAAGGGGGCTGTGGACGTCTGGGACCACGTCGGCGGTCGCTGGACCGCCAAGCGCATGCCGCTGCCGAGGGACGCCAACATCACCCTGGTGGACGCCTCGCCGAAGGACGACCAGCTGTTCGTCAATGTGGAGGGCTTCCTCATCCCCAACGCGCTGTGGCTCGCCGACGGCGCCAGCGGGGCGGCCGCCCGGGTGAAGGCGCTGCCGCCGCGCTTCAAGCCGGACACCCATCTGGTGGAGCAGTTCTGGGCCACCTCCTCGGACGGAGCCAAGATCCCCTATTTCGTGGTCCGCCCGAAGGCGGCGAAGCTCGACGGGTCCATTCCCACCCTGATGTACGGCTACGGCGGGTTCGAAGTGGCCAAGCCGCCGATCTACATGCCCGAGGCGGGCAAGCTCTGGATGGAACGCGGCGGCGCCTACGTCATCGCCAACATCCGCGGCGGCGGCGAGTTCGGCCCGGCCTGGCACCAGGCGGTGCTGCGCGAGAAGCGCCAGCTGGCCTTCGACGACTTCGCCGCCGTGGCTCGCGACCTCACGGCTCGCAAGATCACCTCGCCGCGGCGGCTGGGCATCTATGGCCGCTCCAACGGCGGCGTGCTGACCAGCGTCTCCATGACCCAGCATCCGGAGCTGTGGAACGCCGTCGTCATCGAGAGCCCACTGATCGACATGCTGCGCTACCACAAGCTGTCGGCGGGTGCGTCCTGGGTCGGCGAGTACGGCGACCCCGACGTGCCGGAGGACCGCGCCTTCATCGCCAGGTACTCCGGCTACCAGAACCTCAAGGCCGGCGTCCGCTATCCGGAGGCCTACATCACCACCAACACCCGCGACGACCGGGTGCACCCGGGCCATGCGCGGAAGTACGCCGCGCGCCTGAAGGAGCTTGGGGCTCCCTACCTCTACTATGAGCAGACCTTCGGCGGCCACGCCAACGACGCCGACCCGGAGCTGAACGCCCGCCGCTGGGCCCGGCACTATGTGTACCTGGCGCAGAAGCTGATGGACTGAGGGCGCTTCTCCCCTGTGGGAAGGAGCTCGGAACCTACGCCGCCGCCTCGGCGCCGGACGCCTCGGCTCTGGCCAGCACATCCTGGATGGTGGCGATCAGCTGCGGAAGCTGGATGGGCTTGGGCGAGAGCGCGTCCATGCCGGCGGCGGTGTATTCGGACACCTGGTGGGCCATGGCGTTGGCGGTGAGCGCCACGATGGGCGTTCGCGGCAGAGCCTGCTCCGCCTCCAGGCGCCGGATTTCGAGGGTGGCCGCGACGCCGTCCATCTCCGGCATCTGCACGTCCATCAGGATCAGGTCGAAGCCGCCGGCGCGCCAGGCCTCCACCGCCTCGCGTCCGTTCTCCACGAAGTCTGCGGACAGGCCGACCTGCTCCAGCAGGGTCTTGAGGACCAGCCGGTTGGTGGCGTTGTCCTCGGCGGCCAGGATGCGCAGCCCCACGTCGGAGGGCGCGGCGGGCGGGGCGGCTGGCTCGGGGGGCGCGGCCGGCGCGGGAGCGGCGGCCTCGTCGGCCTGCGGCAGCCGCAGGCGCGCGGTGAAGGTGGAGCCGTGGCCCACGGCGGAGTGGACGGTGATGTCGCCGCCCATCATCCGGGCGAGCCCGCGGGCGATGGAGAGGCCCAGCCCCGAGCCGCCATAGCGGCGCGCATTGGAGGCGTCAGCCTGGGTGAACCGCTCGAAAAGGGTGGAGAGCACCTCCGGGGCGATGCCCGGCCCGGTGTCGGCCACCTCGACCACCAGCTCGTCGTCGGAGGCGGTGATCCGGGCCGTGACGCGGCCCTGGTCGGTGAACTTCACCGCATTGCTCATCAGATTGTAGAGGATCTGGCGGACCCGCATGGGGTCGCCGCGCCGCGTCGCGCCGGCGTCGCTGGACACCCACACCTTGACGCCCACGCCCTTGGCGTCGGCGATCGGGGCGAAGGTCGCCTGCGCCTGCTTCGCGAGCTGGGCGATGTCGACGCGGCCGTCCTCCAGCTCCAGCTTGGCGGCTTCGATCTTCGACAGGTCGAGGAGGTCGTTCAGGAGGGTCAGCAGCACCTCGCCGGACTGGCGGATCACGCTCAGGCGCTCACGCTGGTCCGGGTCGAGCCGGCCCGCCTCCATCGCCTGGGCCATGCCGAGCACCCCGTTCAGCGGGGTGCGGATCTCGTGCGACATCACCGCCAGGAATTCGCTCTTCGCGCGGTTGGCCTGTTCGGCCCGCAGGCGCTCGCGCTTGGAGCTGTGCAGGGCCGTGCGCAGGCCGCGCTCGCTCGACTCCCATTTGCGTACGGCGATCGCCAGGTGCGCGACGAACAGCACCACGCCCAGGGTCAGGAAAAGCATGCCCCCCAGCGAGGCGCCCGGCTCCAGCCACCAGGTCAGCAGCGGCAGCGCCAGCACCACCAGCGTCACCGGCATCATCCCGATCAGCACGAACATCAGGGAGGCGTTGCCGAGCACCGCCACGTTCAAAACGCCGCCCAGCAGGATCACCAGGGCCGCCAGCCGGCCCGTCTCGCCGCCCGCGAACCAGCAGAACAGGGCGATGGCGGCGAACACCACCCCGTTGATCGCCTGGGTGGCGAGGTAGGCGACCTCCTGGGGCCGGGTCACGGGACGGTCCGCCTGGCGGCGGATCGGGGCCGAGACCAGGTGGTGCAGCAGCTGGCAGCCGACGTTCACCGCCAACCAGAGCGCCGGCCAGGGCGTGTGGGTGACGTAGGCCGCGCCCGCGGCGATGGCGATGGAGAAGGCGATGCGGCTGGGCAGCTCGCGCGCGCGGGCCACCGCCAGCTGGTGATAGATGTTCTTCAAGGGCGGGGTCGGGCTCAGGCCGCCGCCTCGCCGGCGCCGTTAGCAAGGCCGGCGTCCTCGGCCGGCGCGGCGAGCACGCCCTGCAGGGTGGCGATCAGCTGGGGCAGCTGGATGGGCTTGGGCGACAGGGCGTCCATGCCGGCGGCGGTGTACTCGGCGACCTGGTGCGCCATGGCGTTGGCGGTCAGGGCGATCACCGGGGTGCGCGCCATCCCGAGCTCGGCCTCAAGGCGGCGGATCTCGCGCGTGGCGGTGACCCCGTCCATTTCCGGCATCTGGATGTCCATCAGGATCACGTCCCACCGGCCGGCGCGCCAGGCGTCGACCGCCTCGCGGCCGTTCTCCACGAAGTGGGCGGCGAGACCCACCTGCTCCAGCAGGGTCTTCAGCACCAGCCGGTTGGTCGCGTTGTCCTCGGCGGCGAGGATGCGCAGGCCATCCTGCGCCCCGTCCTGCGCCGGTTCAGGCGCCGGGGCGGGAGCCGCCGCACGCGCCGTGGCGGACGGGGCCGGCGGGGCGGCGCGAGTCTCGCCGCTGGAAGGCAGCCGCAGGCGGGCTGTGAAGGTGGAGCCGTGACCGACCACCGAGTGCACAGTGATGTCGCCGCCCATCAGGCGGGCCAGTCCGCGGGCGATCGACAGCCCAAGGCCGGAACCTCCGTAGCGGCGTGCGTTGGAGGCGTCGGCCTGGGTGAAGCGCTCGAAGAGGGTGGACAGCACTTCCGGCGGAATGCCCGGTCCGGTGTCGGCCACCTCGATGACGACCTCGTCCCCAACCGAAGTCACGCGCGCGGTGACGCGGCCGGAGTCGGTGAACTTCACCGCATTGCCGATCAGGTTGAACAGGATCTGGCGAACCCGCATGGGATCGCCCGTGCGCAGGTCCTTGGCGGCGTCGGCCACCCAGACCTTCATGGTCACGCCCTTGGCCTCGGCAAGCGGGGCGAAGGCGGCCTGCGCGTGGCGGGCGAGATCGACGAAATCCACGTCCCTGGCCTCGAGCTCCAGCTTGGCGGCCTCGATCTTGGAGATGTCCAGCAGGTCGTTCAGCAGGGTCAGCAGCACCTCGCCGGATTGGCGGACCACCTCCAGCCGCTCCGCCTGACGCTTCGGCAGCTCGTCGGCCGCCATCGCCTGCGCCATGCCGAGCACCCCGTTCAGGGGCGTGCGGATCTCGTGGGACATCACCGTCAGGAATTCGCTCTTGGCGGCGTTCGCCTGCTCGGCGCGCAGCCGCTCGAGCTTGGCCACCTTCAACGCGCCGCCAAGTTCGGCCGCGGCCCTGTCATTGCGTCGCGCGGCGACCGCCAGGTGGATCAGGTAGAGCAGGCCGCCGACCACCACGAAACCCATGCCCAGCGGATTGGCCGAGGCTTCGAAAACGATCGACAGCAGCGGCAGGGCGATCAGGTAGAGCGCGTGCGGCAGGCACCCAGCGAGCAGCAGGCGAGGCGAGGACTGGGCCTGAAGCGCCACATTGAGCAGCCCGCCGGTTGGGATGAAGAAGGCGAACAGGTGCCCTTCAAGCCCGCCCTGCAGCCAGCAGAGCACCGAGATGGACGAATAGACGGCGGTGTTCAGGGCGAAGGAGGCCACATAGAGCCCCTCGCGTAACCGGGTCGGCACGTGGTTCGGGTCGCGCCGGATCGGGGCGGCCAGCCAGTGGTCGAGCATCTGCACCGCCAGCACCGCGGCGAACCAGACGGCAGGCCAGACCGTGCGTGTCACCGCCCACGCGGCGAGGGCGATGATCAGGCCGCAGAGCACGCGGCTCCACAGCTCCTTCGCTCGCGTCACGGCGAGATTGTGATGGCTGGCCCGTGTCGGCATCTGCCCCCCAGATTGGGTAGAATGCCGGCCGCTCGGTTAAGACAACACTGATACAGCTACGCTTTCTAGAGTTGGGCCTGGCGGAAGACCTCGGCGAGCAGGCGCCCCTCCACCGCGCGGTTGGAGCCCGCCCGCCAGGCGATGACGATCTCGCGGCTCGGGTGCTCGGCGTCGATGGGGCGGACCGCGACGGGCGCCGCCTCCGCCAGGCCGGCGCTGACCGCCATCTTCGGAAGGAAGGTGACGCCCAGGCCCGAACCCACCATCTGCACCAGGGTCGGAAGTGAGGTGGCGGCGAACGCCTCTTCGTCAGGCGAGGCCTTGGGCGGCTTCAGCCCGCAGGCCGACAGCGCGTGCTCGCGCAGGCAGTGGCCGTCCTCCAGCAGGATGAGCCCCTCCTTCTCCAGCGCCTCCGGCGTGGCCGACGCCTGGGCGGCCAGCGGGTGCCCGGCCGGCATGGCGGCCAGCAGCTCGTCGTCCGACACATGCGCCCACTGCAGCCCGCCCATGTCGTAGGGCAGGGCGATCAGGGCGGCGTCGAGCTGGCCGGCCTTCAGCGATGCGATCAGACGATGGGTGAGGTCTTCGCGCAGGAACAGCCTGAGCTTGGGAAAGCGCTCCCGAAGCGCCGGCAGCGCCTTGGGCAGCAGGAACGGCGCGATGGTCGGGATCACCCCGAGCCGAAAGCGGCCGGTGAGCGGCTGGCCGGCGTTCTTGGCCGCCTCCACCAGCTCCTCGGCCTCGTTGAGGATCACCGTGGCCCGCCGCAGCGCCTCCTCGCCGACGGCGGTGAGGATCACGCCGGAGCGGGCGCGATCGACCACCGGGGCGCCGAGCGTCCGCTCCAGCTCCTGGATCCCGGCGGACAGGGTCGGCTGGGTGACGTGAGCCGCCTCCGCCGCTCGGCCGAAGCTGCCGTGTTCGGCGAGGAGCTTCAGGTAGTGCAGCTGGCGGAGCGTCGGGAGCATCTGGCGAACATAGGCCCGCTCTATGATGTTCTCAAAGGCAATCGACTGCGCTTGGGCGACTGCGGAACTGTGGCCCGCGAACGCGCAGCTGCCGCCGCACCGCGGCGCGCGCCTCGCGCTACTCCGGCTTGCCGGTGTCCAGGTAGCGGGCGTAACGCGTCAGCGCCTCGCGCATCACCGCGTCGACCGGTCCCGCAAAGGCTTTTGCCATGCCCGGACGGGCCCCGCCGACGGCGTAGGTCTGGACGATCTCGACCCGATCCCCGTTGGCCTTGATCTCGAAGGTGAGGGCGGCGGCGACCCCCTCCTGCTGCAGCGGGCCCAAGGCGCCGTCGAGGCGCACTGTGCCCTGGGACGGCCACGCCATGACCACCCGGGCGTGCTCCACGCCCCCGCCGTCCGGCAGGGTCTCGCAGAAGCAGCCGCCGGGCTTCAGCTCGAGGCGCAGGTTGGCGGCCTGGCCGGAGTAGCTGTGGGCGCCGTTCCACCAGCGGCCGATCTCGCCGAGGGCCGCATAGGCGCGGGCGGGCGTCGCCTTCGCCTGCGCAACGTTGCGCAGCTGGAAGCTCGTCTCGTCCTGTCGCACCACCTCGGCGTGCGCGGCCCCCGCGCAGGCGAGCACGGCGGCCGCCGCCAGCATGATCCTCATCAAGGAACCCTCCCTAAGCCCGCTCGAAGCTTAGAGGGCCTCCCCAGAAGGTCTCAACCAGGCTGTGCTGGGCGCCCGGCTGACCGGTCGTCAGGAAGCGACGAACGGCGCCCGAGCCCGCATCGAACTCGGGATGCCGCTCGAAGTAGCGGGCGAGCGCATCGGCGGTGGCGTCGGGCTGGTGGATCAGCGGGGTGCCGGGCGGCAAGGCGTCTCGGAACAGGTCGGCGACGATCTCGTAGTGGGTGCAGCCGAGGATCGCCCTGTCCGGCGGGCGACCGACGCGGCTCTTCAGCGCCTGGACGTGACCCTCGACGACCTTCCGCAGCTCGTCCCGTGGCGCGCCCGCCTCGATCATCCGGGCCAGCTCCGGGCACGGCTCGGAGAAGACGGCGACGTCCTGCCGACGCTTGTCGACCTCGATCTCATAGACCCGGCTGGCGGTGGTGGCGGGGGTCGAGAAGACGCCCAGTATGTCCAGCTTCTCGACCTTCTCGCCGCGCCGCTCGGCCTCATGCTCCCAGGGCAGGCCGGTGGCCGCCTCGATGGTCGGCACGACGATGCCCAGCACGTTCACGGGCCGGCCGAGCTCCCGCCGATGGCCTGGCAGCCAGGTCTGCTGGAGGCGGCGCAGCGCGACGCTCGCCGCCGTGTTGCAGGCCAGGACGACCAGATTGCAGCCCTCGGCGAACAGTCGCTCGCAGCCAGCCCGGGTCAGCGCGACAATCTCCTCGCCGGCCTTGCCGCCGTAGGGGGCGTTCGCCTGGTCAGCCAGATAGACGAAGTTCGCGGCAGGGAACCGCTCTACCAGCCTGTGGTGGACGGTCAGGCCGCCCACGCCGGAGTCGAACACGCCAATCGCCATGTGCTGGTGTTAGCGACCGGCGCCTGCGTCGGCTAGGGGCGCGCCTGTGGCTTTTCGGTGCAGCGGCGGCGGAGCGTAACATTACCGCCGTGTCATGTGACGTTCAGGGCTGGCCTGCCTAAGGTCGCCGCCTCGGGTCAGTCTTGTTGGAGTTCCCATGCGCCGGCGCACCTTCCTTGCCGCCTCCTCGGCCGCCGCGGCTACGTCACTGGTCGCGGGCGCCGCCTTGGGCCAGGCGAAGAGCCCGCTGCTGGCCGAGTGGAGCGGGCCCTACGGAGGCGTGCCGGCCTTTGACAAGGTGAGGGTGGCCGACTTCAAGCCGGCGCTGGAAGCGGCGATGGCGGAGGAACTCGCCGAGGTCGAGGCGATCGCCGCCAATCCACAGCCCGCCACCTTCGAGAACACCATCGCCGCGCTGGAGCGCGCCGGACGGGCGATGAACCGCGTGCAGACCTACTACGGGATCTGGGGCGCGACGCTGTCGACGCCGGAGGTCCGGGGCATCCAGACGGAGATGGAGCCGAAGCTGTCGGCCCACTCGGATCGCATCCTGCAGAACGCCCGCCTGTTCCAACGGATCGACGCCGTCTACCAGCGCCGCGAGCACCTGAACCTGACGTCCGAGCAGAAGCGGCTGACCGAGCTGCGCTGGAACGCCTTCGTGCGCGCGGGCGCCAAGCTGACCCCTGAGCAGAAGCAGCGGGTTGCAGCGATCAACCAGGAGCTGGCGGGCCTCTTCACCACCTTCAGCCAGAACCTGCTGCACGACGAGGACGCCTATGTTCTCTACCTGAAGGAGCCCGACCTCGAGGGCCTGCCGGTCGACGTGCGCGCGGCCGCCGCCTCCGTCGCGAAGGAGCGGGGCCGGGCGGGCGAGTACGCGATCGCCAACACCCGCTCCTCGGTCGACCCGTTCCTCACCTACTCGGCGCGGCGGGACCTGCGCGAGAGGGTCTGGAAGACCTATTACAGCCGCGGCGACAACGGCGACTCCCACGACAACAACGCCGCCATTCGCCGGATCCTCAAGCTCCGGGCCGAGCGCGCCAGGCTGCTGGGCTTCCCCACCCACGCCCACTGGCGGCTGCGCAACAACTCCATGGCCGAGACCCCTGAGGCCGCCACGGCCCTGATGGAACGGGTCTGGCCCGCGGCCATCGCTCGCGTCCGCGAAGAGGTGGCCGAGATGCAGGCCATCGCCGAAAAGGAGGGCGCGAAGATCAGGATCGCGCCCTGGGACTACCGCTACTACGCCGAGAAGGTGCGCAAGGCCCGCTACGACCTCGATATGAACGAGGCCAAGCCGTACCTGCAGCTGGAGAAGCTGCGCGAGGGGATGTTCTGGGCCGCCGGCGAGCTCTACGGCTTCAGCTTCCACCCGGTGACCAACGTCCCCGTCCAGCATCCCGACGTGCGGGTCTGGGAGGTGAAGCGCGGGCCCCAGCATGTGGGCCTCTGGTACTTCGACCCCTACGCCCGGCCCGGCAAGCGCTCGGGAGCCTGGATGAACGCCTATCGGACGCAGGAGACCTTCGACGGCAAGGTCACCACCATCGTCTCGAACAACTCGAACTTCGTGAAGGGCGCGCCCGGCCAGCCGGTGCTGATCTCCTGGGACGACGCGGAGACCATGTTCCACGAGTTCGGCCACGCCCTGCATGGCCTGAACTCCCAGGTGACCTATCCCACCGTCTCCGGCACCCGGGTGTTCCGCGACTATGTGGAGTTCCCCTCAACCGTGAACGAGTCCTGGCTGTCGACGCCGCAGGTGCTGAACCGCTTCGCCCTGCATCACCAGACGGGCAAGCCGATCCCGGCCGACCTGGTCGCCAAGATCGATCGCGCCGCTACCTTCCGCCAAGGGTTTGACGTCACCGAGTTCCTCGCCTCGGCGCTGATCGACATGAAGCTGCACCTGGCCGGCGACGCCGACATCGATCCGGACGCCTTCGAGCGCGACGAGCTGAAGAAGCTGGGCATGCCGGAGGAGCTCGTGATGCGCCACCGCACCCCGCAGTTCGGCCACGTCTTCTCCTCCGACGGCTACTCGGCGGGCTACTACTCCTATCTGTGGGCCGAGGTGATCGCGCTCGACACTGTGGAGGCCTTCCGGGAAGCGCCCGGCGGCCTCTACGACAAGGCCGTCGCCAAGCGCCTGCACGACACCATCATGTCCAAGGGCAATTCTGTGCACCCCCGCGAGCAGTACCGCGCTTTCCGCGGGCGCGAACCGGATGTGAAGGCCTACCTGCGCGCCAAGGGCTTCCCGACGACCTAGGCCGCCAGGCGCCGCTCCACGCCCTCGCGCCAGAGCGCCAGGAGCGGCGTCACCGCCAGTTCCATGACCAGCGGCAGGCCGTCCCCGGGCGACGGCCCGTGCTGGATGACCGCCAGAAGCCGCGCCAGCCCGCCCAGCACCACGATCGCGGCCAGGACGCGGAACACCGCCCCGCGCCGCTCGATCGTCGGGAGGGTCCACCAGAACGCCAGGCCGACGCCCAGCAGCAGCCCCGACAGGTAGCGGAAATGCTCGCTGTCGCTCAGCAGTCCGAGTGCGCCGGCGCCGCCCGCCCAGACCGGCACGACGCCGCCCGCGGCCACCGCGGCCTGCAGCAGCCGGCGCTCCAGCCGTGCTGCGATCATGCGAAGAGGTCGCCCTGGGCCGCGGCCTTCGCGCCCTCGATCGCCAGCAGCTTCAGCTTGGTCTGCGCCCCTCCGCGCGCCGAGAAGCCGCCCAGCTTGCCGCCCGAGCCGGTGACGCGATGGCACGGCACGACGATCGGCCAGGGGTTCTTGCCGAGCGCCTGGCCCACCTGCTGGGCCAGCAGCTTGTCGCCGAGCCTCACCGCCACCTCGCCGTAGGTGAGCGTCTCGCCTGGCGGGATGGCCTGGGCGATCTCGTAGACGCGCGCGTGGAACTCGGGCGTGCGGGTGAGGTCCAGCGGCGCCTTGGACAGGTCCGCCTTCTCGCCCCGCATCAGCGCCTGGATGCCGGAGATGGTCGGTTCGAGCGCCGCTGGCGGCTCCGCCTCTAGGGCTTCAGGGAAACGTCGCAGAAATCCCCGCCGCGCCGTCTCTGCGTTCGCCTCCGGCAGGTGGCAGGCGACGAGCCCGGCCTCGCTCCAGGCGATCCCCGCCGAGCCGATGGCTGTCTCGAAGAGGGCGTAGTGTGTCATGCCGCCTACATAGGGGCGTTCGCCGAAAAGCGCTGGCGGCTTTCGGACCCGCAGGCTCCACCGGCGTTGGGCAGCGCGATCCTTGACCTGATCCATCCACAGGCGCATAAGCGCGCGCTTCCGGCCTGATCTCGATCAGCGCCCTCCACCGCCACGACCCCCATCACCATATGGGACGAGGGCGGCGAGGCCCCCCGTCGACGCAATCGTCCACGGGGGTCGATCGCGTTTGGGTCATAGGAGTTGGTCTTGTTCGACGCACTGACAGATCGTCTGTCCAACGTCTTCGACCGCCTCGGCGGCAAGGGCGTGCTGTCCGAGAAGGACGTGGACGAGGCGCTGCGCGAGGTCCGCATCGCGCTGCTCGAGGCCGACGTGGCCCTGCCGGTCGTGCGCGAGTTCATCGGCAAGGCCAAGGAACGCGCCACCGGCGAGGCGGTGATCCGCTCGGTGCGCCCGGCCGACCAGGTGGTGAAGATCACCTACGACGGCCTTGTGGAGATGCTCGGCGGGGAGGGCGAGCCCGAGGGGCTGAACCTCTCCCTGAACCCGCCCACCGTCATCCTGATGGCCGGCCTGCAGGGCTCGGGCAAGACCACCACGGCCGGCAAGCTGGCGCTGCGGCTCGCCAAGGACCGCAAGAAGGTGCTGCTGGCCTCGCTGGACACGCGCCGGCCGGCCGCCATGGAGCAGCTGGCCCTGCTGGCCAAGCAGGCGGGCGTCGACAGCCTGCCGATCGTCGCGGGCCAGGCCGCGCCCGACATTGCGCGCCGCGCCATGAGCGCGGCCAAGCTGCAGGGCTACGACGTCCTGATCCTCGACACCGCCGGGCGCACGACGCTCGACGAGGCGATGATGAGCGAGGCGGCCGAGATCGCCCGCATCGCCACCCCGTCCGAGACCCTGCTGGTCGCCGACAGCCTGACCGGCCAGGACGCGGTGCGCACCGCGAAGGCCTTCCATGAGCGCCTGCCGCTCACCGGCCTGGTGCTGACCCGGGCCGACGGAGACGGCCGCGGCGGCGCGGCGCTCTCCATGCGCGCCGTCACCGGCCTGCCGATCAAGTTCCTCGGCGTCTCCGAAAAGATCGAGGGCCTCGACGCCTTCGACGCCCGCCGCGTGGCCGGCCGCATCCTCGGCCAGGGCGACGTGGTGGCCCTGGTGGAGAAGGCCGCCCAGGACATCGACGCGGCCAAGGCGGAGGCCATGGCCCGGCGCCTGGCCAAGGGCCAGTTCGACCTCGACATGATGGCCGACCAGCTGACCCAGATGAAGCGCATGGGCGGCATGGAAGGCCTGATGGGCCTGCTGCCCGGCGTCCAGAAGATCAAGAAGCAGATCGCCGAGACCGGGATCACCGACAAGGTGTTCGACCGCCAGATGGCGATCATCTCGTCCATGACCAAGCAGGAGCGGAAGAAGCCCGACATCCTGCAGGCCTCGCGCAAGCGCCGCATCGCCGCCGGGGCCGGCGTCGACGTGGCCGAGGTCAACCGTCTGCTGAAGCAGCATCGGCAGATGGCCGACGCCTTCAAGATGATGAGCAAGGGCGGCGGCAAGGGCTTCGCCCAGATGGCCCAGATGCTCGGCGGCGGCGGGGCCGGCGGCATGGACCGCCTGAAGGCCCTGGGCGGCGGCAAGATGCCGACCCAACAAGAGATCGAGGAGGCCGCATCCAAACTGCCCGGCCTCGGGGGCGGCCCTGGGGGCGGCCTGAAACTACCCGGCCTGGGCGGCGGCGGACTGCCCCCCGGCTTCAACCCCTTCAAGAAATAGACCTGGAAGACCAAGGACTTACTGAAATGCTGAAGATCCGTCTCGCCCGTGGCGGCGCCAAGAAGCGCCCCTACTACTCGATCGTCATCGCCGACAGCCACTCGCCGCGCGACGGCCGCTTCATCGAGAAGGTGGGCAGCTACAACCCGCTGCTGAAGAAGGACGACCCGAACCGCGTCGTGCTCAAGGTCGAGCGCATCCAGGAGTGGATGAGCAAGGGCGCCCAGCCCACCGAGCGCGTGCAGCGCGAGCTGGCCAAGCAGGGCATCGGGACCTGGACCAACAGCAACAACCCGAAGAAGGGCGAGCCGGGCACGAAGGCCAAGGAACGCGCCGAGGAGAAGGCCCAGCGCGAAGCTGACCGCGCCGCCGCCGCCGCCGAAGCCGCCGCCGCCCCGCCGCCGGCCCCGGAAGAAGCCCCGGCCGCCGAGGAGGCTCCGGCCGCCGAAGCCGCCGCTCCGGCTGAAGAGGCCGCTCCGGCCGCCGAAGAGCCCGCCGCCGAGGCCGCTCCGGCCGCCGAAGGCGAAGAGCAGGCCTCCTAAGACCCTCCGGTTCCGCCCGCTCCGGGACAGCCCGGGGCGGGCGGGCCAAGCCTAGCGCCGATGGACAAACCCAACCTGATCCTCGTCGGCCGCGTGGCCGGGGCGTTCGGCGTGAAGGGTGATGTGCGCATCACCAGCTACACGGCCGATCCCATGGCCCTGCTCGAATACCGCACCCTCCAGCGCGAGGACGGCTCGGCGGCCCTCACCCTGACGTCCGGCCGGCCGGACAAGGCCGGCGTCGTCGCCCGCGCCGTCGAGATCGAGACGCGCGAACAGGCCGAGGCCCTGCGCGGCCTCAAGCTCTTCATCCCCAGAGACGCCCTCCCCGAGCCGGAGGAGGACGAGTTCTACGTCACCGACCTGATCGGGCTCTCCGTGGAGACGCCGGAGGGCGAGCCGCTCGGCCGCATCCGCACCGTCCAGGACTTCGGCGCCGGCGACCTGCTCGAGGTCCAGCCGCCCGAAGGCGCCAGCTGGTGGCTGCCCTTCACCAGGGAAGCGGTCCCCGAGGTGCGCCTCGCGGACGGCAAGGTGGTGGCGATCAAGCCGGAAGAGACGGAGTAGGCCGAAAGACCCCGCTCATCCCGGCGAAAGCCGGGACCCAAGCGGGCTCCGAGCTTCACGACCCAGCTCAGCCTAGACCCCGGCTTTCGCCGGGGAGAGCGGATGTGCGTGTTTAACCCTGCCCCTTCGGCCGCCGCATGCGCATCAGGCCCTCCTGCGCGCAGCTGGCCACCAGCGCCCCGTCCGAGGCGCGGTAGATGTAGCCCAGGTTGAAGCCGCGGCCGCCGGAGGCCGAGGGGCTTTCCTGGACGTAGAGGTGCCACTCGTTGAAGTCGGTCGGCCGGTGGAACCACATGGCGTGGTCCAGGCTGGCCGACTGGAAGCCGGGCGTCCGCCAGCTCACCCCGTGCGGCCGCACCGAGGTGCCCAGCAGGCTCATGTCCGAGGCGTAGGCCAGGATCACCTGCTGCATCGGCTCGCCGCCCACGATCTTGTCCTTGGCCCGGAACCAGACCTGCTGGCTGGGCTCGCGCGGCTCCGGCTTGGCCACGTCGAAGCGGCCGTTCACGGTCCGCATCTCGATCGGCTGGTGGCGGTCGATCCAGTCCATGTCGGCGGCCGGAATCTCGCCGGCCAGGCGCCGGCGCATGGCCTGGTCGTCCTCCACCTCCTCGGGAGCCGGCGCGTCCGGCATGTCGGCCTGGTGCTCGAAGCCTTCCTCGACGTTCTGGAACGAGGCGGCGAGGTTGAAGATCTGCTGGCCGTGCTGGACGGCGATCACCCGCCGCGTGGTGAAGCTGCCGCCGTCGCGCGAGCGGTCCACCTCGAAGACGATTGGGATCGTGGGGTCGCCCGGCCGGATGAAGTAGCAGTGCAGGGAGTGGCAGATGCGGTCCTCGACGGTCGCATAGGCCGCCAGCAGCGACTGGGCGATCACCTGGCCGCCATAGATCCGCTGGCGCTGTTCCTTGTCCGGCGTCGTGCCGCGGAACAGGTTCACCTCCAGCCGCTCGAGCTCGAGGGTCTGGGCGAGGGTGTCGACGTCCATGGAGCGCCCGCCTTTGCTGCAACTGCGAAGGCGGGTGGATTAGAGCCTGGCGGCGCCCGCGTCTACTTCGGGGCGCGCATCCGCATCAGGCCTTCCTGCGCCACGCTGGCCACCAGGGTGCCGTCCTCGGCGTAGATCGCGCCCCGGATCAGGCCCCGCCCGTCGTTCGCCGACGGGCTGTCATGGGCGTAGAGGTGCCAGTCGTTGAAGTTGGTCGGGGTGTGGAACCACATGGCGTGGTCCAGGCTCGCCGACTGGAAGCCCGGCGTCTGCCAGTGCACCCCGTGCGGCCGCATGGCTGTGGACAGCAGGTTCATGTCGGAGGCGTAGGCCAGGATCACCTGGTGCATGCGCGGATCCTCGCCGATGGGCGTGCGGCAACGGAACCAGTTCTGCGACACCGGCTCCTTCGGCCCGTCCATCCAGTAGGTGCGGGCGTCCTTGGAGCGCATCTCAATGGGCATGGGGCGGGAGAGCCAGCGCTTGGCCTGCTCCGGCGCGTTCTTCATCAGCTCGCGCATCACCTCCATCTGGTCCTTCAACTCGCTCCAGTGGGGGCCGGCGGGCATGGCCGCCTGGTGGCGGAAGCCCTCCTCCGGATCCTTGAACGAGGCCGCCAGGTTGAAGATCTGCTTGCCGTGCTGGACGGCCACCACGCGCCGCGTGGTGAAGCTGCCCCCGTCGCGCGAACGGTCCACCTCGAACACGATCGGCACCGTCGGGTCGCCAGGCCGGATGAAATAGCAGTGCAGCGAGTGGCAGACCCGGCTCTCCACCGTCTCGTAGGCGGCGAGCAGCGACTGGGCGATCACCTGGCCGCCGAAGATCCGGCCGGGCTGGGTGTCGGGGGATGTCCCGCGGAACAGGTTCTCCTCGATCCGCTCCAGCTGCAGCGTCTCGACCAGGGTCTCGTCCTGGGCGTGGGTTTCCGGCGCTTCGGTCTCGCTCATGGCCGCAGGCTGGTACGCGGCGCAGGCGCGCGCGACAAGCGTCGAACGCCGGCGCCCGGTGCGGCTCAGTAGTAGTCGGCCAGCCGCAGGAGCCGCCGGCCGCCGCCGGCCAGGGTCAGGGCCACCACCTTGCCCGCCGGCCCGTTCGTCCAGCGGAACAGCGGGCTGAGCGCGTAGTCGGGGGTGATCGGCTGGCCGTCCACGGCGGTGATCAGGTCGCCGACCCGCCAACGGCTGGCGGCCGCCGGACTGCCGCGCGCCACGTGTGTCACCCGCAGGCGGTCGCCCTCCGCCACCACCGACAGCCCGGCCCGGTTCTTGCGGAACGGCGCCTGCGCCGCTCCGGCGTAGGGCTGCAGCCACAGCCGTTCGCCGGCGAAGTCGATGGTCACGTGGAAGCGGCTGAGCAGGGCGAGGCCCACGTTGGCCGGGGCCCGGGCGACGACGCCTGCGGTGGCCGAGGTGGGCACGCCGTCGAACCGCACGCCGCCCACCTCGACGGCTTCCAGGCTGGTGACCGCGCTTTCCCGGGGCCCGTCCACCCCCACCGCCAGCTGGGTGGAGACCCGGCGGCCGCGCAGCAGGCCCCGCGCGTCGGCCCAGTCGCGGTCGACCAGCAGGGCGCCCGAGTTGCCGAGGTCGAGGATGGCCGGAACCGCCTCGCCGGCCAGCCGGATCGGGAAGCTGCGCAGGTTGCCGGCGCGCGTCAGCGGCAGGGCCTCGCCGGGGGGCGGCTGGAAGTCCGCGCGCGCCAGGAAGGCGATCTCGCGGCCGGCGAAGTCGATGTCGAGCACGGTGGCGTCGAACACGTCGCGCCCTAGGATCACCTGCGCCGGCCGGGGCGCCACCTCGGTCAGCACGGAGAGGTCCATGACCGCCACCGTCCGCTCGCGCAGCAGCAGCCCGCCGAGCTGCAGGTCCGCCTTGGCGAGCCGCACCCCTTCCACCTTGCCGGCCACCCCCTGGGCGCGGATCTCGCGTCCCAGCGGCAGCCCCAGGCCGGCGGCCAGCCGGGCGTCGATCACCGTCGAGCTTGCGCCGGAGTCCAGCCAGGCCTCGACGGTGCGGCCGTTGATCACCATCGGAAACAGGATCTGCCGCTCCTGCAGGAACTCGAACGGCGTGGCGTGGGCGACGGTGGCCTGGGCGGGTTGCGGCTGAGCGGCCGCCGCCAGGGGCGCGGCGAGCAGCAGGACGGCGAGCAGGGCGGCCAAGGGGCGCAGCATCACCGCCGCCATAAACCGCCCACGCCCGCTTGACGAGGCGCCCCAGCCGCGCAGAAGGGGCGCATGCCCTTCGACGCCACCGTTCTCACCATGTTTCCCGAGGCCTTCCCCGGCCCGCTCGGCGTCTCGCTGATCGGAACCGCCTGGCGCGAGCACGGCCTGTGGAGTCTGGAAACGGTGGACATCCGGGCCTTTTCCACAGATAAGCGCGGCTTCCTCGACGACACCCCTGCGGGTGGCGGTCCGGGGCAGGTGATGCGGGCGGACGTGATCGCCTCCGCGCTGGACAGCGTGGAGCGGCGCGGACGGCCGCTTTTGTACATGAGCGCCAGGGGTCGTCCCCTCACCCAGGCGCGCGTGAAGGAATGGGCGCAAGCGCCCGGCCTGATCGTCCTTTGCGGTCGTTTCGAGGGGGTGGACCAGCGGGTGCTCGACGCCCGGGGGTTCGAGGAGGTCTCGGTCGGAGACGCGGTCCTCGCCGGCGGCGAGGCGGCGGCGATGGTGGCGATCGAGGCGTGCGTACGGCTTGTCCCGGGTGTGTTGGGCCAGGCCGAGAGCTTGAGTGAAGAAAGCTTCGAGGACGGTCTCCTGGAGCATCCGCAGTACACCCGACCGCGGACGTTCGAAGGGCTCGACATCCCCGAGGTGCTGCTGAGCGGCGCCCACGCGAACATTCGCAAGTGGCGGCAGGCGCAGCGGGAAGAGACCACGCGGGAGCGGCGTCCGGACCTCTGGGCGAAGTTCTCCGCCAATCAACAGGCAAAGGGCGGGTAAAGCCCAGTATCCAAAGGACCAAGACCGATGAACGTGATCGAACAGCTCCGCAAGGAAGAGGCCGACCGCCTCCTGGCCGACAAGAAGATCCCGCAGTTCCAGCCGGGCGACACCGTGCGCGTCAACGTGCGCATCAAGGAAGGCGAGCGCGAGCGCGTCCAGGCCTACGAGGGCGTCTGCATCGCCCGTGGCGGCCAGGGGATCGACGAGTCGTTCACCGTCCGTAAGATTTCCTTCGGCGAAGGTGTGGAGCGGGTGTTCCCGGTCCTGTCGCCGATGATCGAGAGCATCGAAGTGAAGCGCCGCGGCGTCGTCCGCCGCGCCAAGCTGTACTACCTGCGCGACCGTCGCGGTAAGTCGGCCCGCATCGCCGAGCGCGCCATGACCCGCGCCGCCGCCGACGAGCCCTCCGAGACCCCGGAAGCCTAAGGTCCCGGAGCGACGAATTCCCAGCGGCGGCCGCAGCGATGCGGCCGCCGTTTTTTGTTCGGCTTGCGACGCGTCCAATGCGTCAACGACAACTGGCGCACAAAGCTGTTTGGGCAGACGCCGCGACCGGACCTTCCGAAGGTCGGCTATGGGTGGGAAGCGGAGGTTGGAGCGGCCCCGGAGAGCGGACATCCAGCAGGCGCGCCCCGAGCGGACCTTCCGGACGTCGGCTATGGGTGGATAGCGGACATCACTGTGGTAACGCTTGTAGGTCGGTCGGGGCGCGAGGCGGAAGCACGCGCAAGGATCGCCACGGTCCCTGCGCACGACCTTTCGAAGGCCGAGCCTGACACGCGGGCTTTCTTCGAATCTGTGCTCGCCGACCTTGCTTCTTAGGGTCCGCTATGGGTCGCGAGCCGACATTGGCTCGCGTCCACAAACCGGATCTTCGAGCTCGCGGCCCGAAGCAGACGTTTTTTCAACGTGAGCTAGGGGTGGAAAGCGGAAGCGGACGCTAAGCGCCGCTAGGTAAGAAGAAGCGCGAGAACGGGTTCTTCGCCGATTTCAATCCTACGGCTGTTCACAAAGCCTGTGCACTCGACCAGCGCTTCATATTGCGCCGGACACCGCTCTTTGAAAGCGGCATGACCTTCCAGGCGCAGCGTTAGAAGCCCGCCCTTGGCCACGGCCTGCCCCAGCATCCCCGCGTCATCCGCGTACGTGAGGCAGTCTATCCACGCGTCCATGTTCCTCCCGTAGTAGGACGGGAACTCGAGGCGATGCTCAAAGACCGAGTGAAAGGTGTCCCAATCAACGATTGCGTCGGTGGGCACGACGACGACGGTTGTTCTCATGAATGAAGCTTAGCCGGGATCATCCAGCGCGTCCGCTATGGGTCGAAGGCAGACACCCTCGTCGGTCCGCTGAGCGGACATTCGCCCGATCCGCCCAAGACAGACGCTCAGAAGATCGAATGGTGGTTACAGGAAGAACGACCAGTTCATCGGCGTGGGTTCTTGCCCGCTCCGGACTTGGACAGCCCGGATGATCCTCTGGGCGGTAAGCCAGGCGACCCACTGTCCCCCGAAGAACACGGGCAGGACGAAGGCAAAAGCGGCCATATCTGACGGCGGTGTCCAGACCCTTCGTAGCAAGCCATCAGCGGACAGCCCCGAAGCGAGCCCGAGGGTGAACCGCGAGACAAAAATCAGGAACACCACAAGGACCAGCGATAAACGCTTTGGTCCACGCCGGATCGCGACTGCTGTTACCAGCCAAATTAGAACCAAGCAGATCGCCGTTGCGCCACTCAACCCGGCGATTATTGCCAGGGCTCCTCGGGCTGCTTCAGCCGTTCGCATATATGGTCAACGCTCGACGGCCGCTTCAGCGCATCAAGAACTACTCCGCACAACGCCAGCGTGGGTCGAAATCGGACGTCGGCATCGCTGCCGATACCGGCCGTTCCGAAGGTCAGCCAAGGGTGGATTGAGGGCGGTTCAGGGGCTGCTTCTGCGGGCAGGCACGCTATCAGGTCGCCTGCGCCGCGCGCCAGGCTTCGCCGACGGGCGTCAGGTCGGCCGGGTTGGTTTCGTACGCCAGCACGTCCTTCGGCGGCCTGAACCAGGCGGGCGCCTCGCGCAGCCAGAAGAAGGCTCCCGGTGCGATCTGCCGCGCGGCGTCCAGCGCGCCGACGCGGATGGAGACGACCTCGTCCGAATAGCCAGGCTCGGCATGGGTGCGGGCGCTGCAGGTCGGGCAGGAGTACTGCGCGCTGGGCTTGCCCGACGGCCCCGGCCGCAGCCAGCGCCTCGGCTCGCCGGCGACCAGCCGGAAGGCGTCCTTGCGCACCAGCACCGACATGCTGAAGGCCGAGCCCGACGCCCGCTGGCATTCCGTGCAGCAGCAGGCGAAGGCCACGAGCGGCTCGGCGGCGACCTCGAACCGCACCGCGCCGCACAGGCAGCCGCCGGTCAGTGGCAGGTCCATCCCGCTCATGCGCCCTCCGGGTACTGCGGCAGGCCGTCGTCCAGCCGCACCCACGGCACCTTCTGGCTGACCCAGATGTGCGACCCCGGCGCCAGGGCCTCCGGCTGGTCCAGGGTGCCCAGCGCCACCGCCAGGTAAGGCGCGTCGTTGGGCTCGGCGAACACCGGCGTCCCGCAGCGCGCGCACGATCGGCGGACCAGCCGGTGCGACGAGGCGAAGCCGGTGGTCTCGCCGGTGCGGGTCACCGCGTCGGCGGGGAACAGCGCCCGGGCGAAGTAGGGCGCGCCGGTGGCGCGCCGGCACAGGCGGCAGTGGCACAGCCGCACGTTCACCGGCTCGGCCTTCGCCGCCCACCGCACCGCCCCACAGAGGCAGCCTCCACTGTACGCCACGCCGTCCATCGCATTCCCGCCGACCTGTGTTCTCCCAGACCTAGCGCGCGCAGCTGAGCTTGGCTACGCAGCCGGTCCGCTTGGGGGGAGCCGCCATGGGCCAGCTGCACGTCGACACCGCCATCCGCCGCGAGGGCGAGCGCCTCGTGGCCGACCTGTCGCGGGACTGGGAAATCTGGGGCCCGAACGGCGGCTATGTCTCGGCCGTCGCCCTGCGCGCCGCAGGGGCGGCGGCGCCAGCCGGGCATCGGCCGGCCACGCTCACGGTGCAGTACGTGGGCGTCGGCGGGTTCGGCGAGACCGAATGCCGGGTGCGGCCGGTGAAGCAGGGCCGCAGCGCCTGGCTGCTGACCGTCGAGCTGGTGCAGGCGGACAAGGTCTTCCTCCAGGCCCAGGTCTGGACGGTGGCCCGGGAGGACGGTCCCCGCGTGTCCGAGGCGGCCATGCCCCACGTGCCGCCGCCGGCGACGCTGAAGACCTATGAGGCGCACGCCCGCGAGCATTACGGCGACAAGGCCCCGCCGCCGCACGTGTTCTGGACCAACTTCGACGGCAAGCCCCTGGCCTGGCGGCCGATGGAGGCGCCGCGCGAGCCGGCCCCCGCCGTGCTGCACGAGTGGTTCCGCTTCCGTGGCTTCGAGGCGACGACCGACCCGTTCTGCGACTTCGGACGGGCGGTGATCCTGCTCGACACCCTGATCTGGCCGACCCACCATCGCGGCCTGCCGACCGAGCCGGACTACATCGCCCCCAGCCTTGACCTGACGGTGTGGTTCCACGAGCCGCCCGGGCCGGCGGAATGGCTGCTGGTGGACGGGGTGGCCGATGTCGCCCGGGCTGGCCTGATCCACGGCCACAGCCGTCTCTGGACCGAGGACGGCCGCCTGGTGGCCACCGGCGGCTCCAACCTGCTGCACACGCCGCGCCGCTAGGCGGGCTGCGCCATCCGGCCGAGCTCCTCGGCGAGGTGGTCGAACATCAGGCGCATGCGCCGCGAGCCCTTCAGGTTCTCGTGCATGGCGATCCACACGTCGAGCTTGAACGCGAACCGATCCGGCAGGACCTGCACGAGGCCGGCGGCGCGGGCGATCCCGTGCTGGCAGGCGGCGATCCCCAGCCCGGCCCTGAGCGCCGCGAGCTGGGCCGCATCGTTGTCCGTCCGGAACGTGAAGAGGTCGCGGGTGATCGGCCGGCCGATGTCCAGGTCGTCGATCAGCGACGGCCCCTGGGTGTCGAAGCCGATGATCGCATGCTTCTCGAGGTCCTCGAACGAGGTCGGCGCCGGGTTCCGCTCGAGATAGCCGGCGGTCGCGTAGAAGCCGAAGCCGACCTCTCCGACCTTGCGCGCCACCAGGTTGTTCTGGGTCGGCCGGCCCATCCGGACGGCGATGTCGGCGTCCCGACGCGACAGGTCTTCCAGCCTGTTGGACGTGACCAGCTCGATCTCGATCTCGGGGTGCTTGTCTCGGAAGCGGGCGAGGACGGGCGGCAGCACCTCGATGCCGACGATCTCGCTGGCGGTGACCCGCACCACCCCGCCCACGCCATCGGCCGAGCCCGAGGCGTCGCGCATGGCCGCGCCCGCCGCGGCCGCCATGTCTTCCAGGTGCGGCCGCAGCGAAAGGGCGAGATCCGTCGGCTGGATGCCCCGCGGGCTCCTCAGGAACAGGGGCGCCCCGAGCTGCCGCTCCAGCTGGTCGATGTGCCGCCCCAGCGTGGGCTGCGTCAGCCGCCGCCGCTTCGCCGCCGCCGAAAGGCTGCCGGCCTCCAGCACCGCGTGCAGGCTCTGCAGAAGATCCCAGTCGGCATAGGACGTCATGCACGGATGAATAGCCCCTCCCGCTGCCCCGGCCTAGCTCACCCTCTCTTTTGCTCGTCATGGCCGGGCTTGTCCCGGCCACCCATGATCTCCGCGCGGCCGGCCGGAATGGGGCGGCGCCGCTGCATCGGACCTGAAAAGGGGGGGTGTTCATGGGTCCCCGGCACAAGGCCGGGGATGACGAGATGTGTGGAAGCGGCGCGGACCAAAGCTGCGCAAGGAAATTGCTGCAACTGCGGGCGAATTGCGGCGTCGCAGCACTAGACGTGCGCGGGATCGCGGACCTACATGGCTCGCATGCCCGGCAAGACCCTCTACGACAAGATCTGGGACGCGCACGTCGTCGACCAACAGGACGGCGAGGCGATCCTCTACATCGACCTGCACCTGATCCACGAGGTGACCACCCCGCAGGCCTTCGCCGGCCTCCGGGCCAGCGGCCGCAAGGTGCGCCGGCCGGATCGGACCCTGGCCGTGGCCGACCACAATGTGCCCACCGTGGGCCAGGCCCTGGGCGTCGACGCCGTGGCCGACGAGGAGGCCCGCCTGCAGCTGCAGACCCTGGCCCGCAACGTCGCCGACAACGGCATCGAGTTCTTCCCGATGGGCGACCTCAGAAACGGGATCGTCCATGTGGTCGGGCCCGAGCAGGGCCGCACCCAGCCCGGGATGACCATCGTCTGCGGCGACAGCCACACCTCGACCCACGGGGCCTTCGGGGCGCTGGCGCACGGCATCGGCACCTCGGAGGTCGAGCATGTGCTGGCCACCCAGACCCTGCGCCAGAAGAAGGCGAAGAACTTCCGGGTCCGCATCGAGGGCGAGCCCGCGCCGGGCGTGGGCGCCAAGGACTTCGCCCTGGCGGTGATCGGCGAGATCGGCACCGCCGGCGGCACCGGCTACGTCATCGAGTTCGCGGGCTCCGCGGTCCGCGGCCTCTCCATGGAAGGCCGCATGACCCTGTGCAACCTGACCATCGAGGGCGGGGCGCGCGCCGGCCTGGTGGCCCCCGACCAAACCACCTTCGACTACCTGCGCGGCCGGCCCGCGGCGCCCAAGGGCGGCGCCTGGGAGATGGCGCTGGAGTACTGGAAGACCTTCTTCACCGACGAGGACGCGGTGTTCGACCGCGAGATCGTGCTGGACGCCACGAAGATCGCGCCCCTGGTTACCTGGGGCACCAGCCCCGAGGACGTGATCGCCATCACCGACACCGTCCCGGATCCGGCGGCCTTCGCCACGCCGGACAAGCGCGCGGCCGCCGAGCGGGCGCTGGAGTACATGGGCCTCTCCGCCGGCCAGCCGATCACCGAGGCGAAGGTGGACGTGGTGTTCATCGGCTCCTGCACCAACAGCCGGATCGAGGACCTGCGCGCCGCGGCCAAGGTGGCCGAGGGCCGCCAGGTCGCTCCCGGGGTCCGCGCCATGGTCGTGCCGGGCTCGGGCCTGGTGCGCGCCCAGGCCGAGGAAGAGGGGCTGGACGAGGTCTTCAAGGCCGCCGGCTTCGAGTGGCGCGAGCCCGGCTGCTCCATGTGCCTGGGCATGAACCCCGACCGGCTGGCGCCGGGCGAGCGCTGCGCCTCCACCTCGAACCGCAACTTCGAGGGCCGTCAGGGCCGCGGCGGCCGCACCCACCTGGTGAGCCCCCCCATGGCGGCCGCGGCGGCCATCGCCGGCCACCTCGCCGACGTGCGGGACTTCCTCAGGTGATCACCGGCCTGGACCACGTGGCGGTGGCCGTGGCCGACGTTCCGGCCGCGGCCGACGGCTACCGCCGCCTGCTGGGTCGCGAGCCCGACGCCGAGGGCCGGTTCCAGCTGGCCAACACCGCCCTGCGGCTGATCCCGGGAGAGGCCGAGGGTCTCGTCCGCCTCGGGTTCGCCGTCGACGACCTGGACGCCGCCGCGCGGCTCCTGGAGCGCCGCGGCCTTTCCGTTGAGCGTGCGGACGGCGAGACGCTCGTGCGCGCCGCCGGCCTGATCTTCTCGCTGCACGCCGCCACGGCGGCGATCACGGTCACGCCCGCGCCCGCCGGGGTGGACGCCCTCGACCATGTGGTCGTCCACACGCCCAATCCCGATCGCGCCCTGGCCGTGTTCGGCGCCAAGCTCGGCCTGGACCTCCGCCTCGACCGCGAGAACCTGCGCTGGAACGCCCGCCAGCTGTTTTTCCGCTGCGGCCAGGCCGTGGTCGAGGTCGGCGCCCGCCTCGCTGTTCCGCCTACGGACGATCCGGACTCCTTCGGCGGCCTCGCCTGGCGTGTGTACGACGCCGAGGCCGCCCGGGCCCGCCTCACCGCCGCCGGCTTCGACGTCTCCGAGGTCAGGACCGGCCGCAAGCCCGGCACCAAGGTCTTCACCGTCCGCGACGCCCCGGCCGGGATCCCCACCCTGATGCTCCAGCCGTCGCCTGCCCTGGAACCCGCCTGATGCAAGCCTTCACCCGCCTCGACGCCCGGGCCGCGCCCCTGCCGCTCGCCAACATCGACACCGACCAGATCATCCCCAAGCAGTTCCTGAAGACCGTGGAGCGGGAGGGCTTGGGCCGCGGGCTGTTCTACGACTTCCGCTTCGACGAGGCGGGCCAGGAGAAGCCGGACTTCGTCCTGAACCGGCCCGAGTACAAGGGCGCCGGGGTCCTGGTGACCGGCGACAACTTCGGCTGCGGCTCGTCGCGCGAGCACGCGCCCTGGGCGCTGATGGACTTCGGCGTCCGCTGCGTGGTGTCCACCAGCTTCGCCGACATCTTCTACAACAACTGCTTCCAGAACGGCCTGCTGCCGGTGGTGCTCAAGGCCGAGGAGGTCCAGCAGTTGATGGACGAGGCCCGCGGCGGCAACCACGTGGTCAGCGTCGACCTGGAGGCCCAGACCGTCACCTCTCCGTCGGGCGCCGTCTTCCGCTTCGAGATCGACCCCAAGCGCAAGGAAAAGATGCTGAAGGGCCTCGATGCGATCGGCGAGACCCTGCAGAAGGCGAACGCCATCGACGTCTACGAGATGAAGCGCGCGCTGGCCCAGCCCTGGCTGGAGGACGCGTGAGCCTGATCATCGCCGGCACGGTGCGCGTCCCGCCGGAGAACCTCGAGCTGTTCCGGCCGCACATGGAGAAGATGCTCGCCGCCAGCCGGGCCGAGGACGGCTGCCTGGCATATTCCTACGCGATCGACGTGGAGGACCCGGGCCTCGTCCGCGTCTTCGAGAGCTGGCGCGACCAGGCGGCGCTGGACGCCCACTTCCGCACCCCGCACCTGGCCGAGTGGCGGGCCTCATGGCCGGAATTCGGGGTTTCCGACCGGCGGCTCATCGCCTACGAGGTCGCCTCCGAAAGACCGCTCTAGCTCCGGAGACGTCCTGCCGTGACCGACCTGCTCCTCCTGCCCGGCGACGGGATCGGCCCGGAAGTGATCGCCGAGGTGCGCAAGGTGGCGGCCGCCCTTTGCCCCGACCTCGCGCTCGACGAGCGGCCCTTCGGCGGCCGCAGCTACGACCTGCACGGCGAGCCCCTGACGGCCGAAACCCTTGAAGCGGCGAAGGCGTCCAAGGCGGTGCTGATGGGCGCGGTCGGAGGGCCGAAGTGGGCGAGCGCGCCGCGGGACAAGCGCCCCGAGGCCGGCCTGCTGGGCCTGCGGGCCGGCATGGGCGTGTTCGCCAACCTGCGCCCGGCGCTCTGCTTCCAGCCGCTGGCCGACGCGTCTTCGCTGAAGCGTGAGCTTGTGGAAGGCCTCGACTTCATGATCGTCCGGGAGCTCACCGGCGGGATCTACTTCGGCGAGCCGCGCTACATCGAAGACCTGCCGGCCGGGGGCAAACGGGCCGTCGATACCCAGGTCTACACCACGGCCGAAATCGAGCGGGTGTCGCGCGTGGCCTTCGAACTGGCGCGAGGCCGGCGCAACAAGGTGACCAGCGCCGAGAAGTCCAACGTCATGGACTCTGGCCTGCTTTGGCGGGAGGTGGTCACCGAGCTGCACCGGCGCGAGTACCCGGACGTCATCCTCGAGCACATCCTGGCCGACAACGCGGCCATGCAGATTGTCAAGAACCCCAAGCAGTTCGACGTGATGCTGACCGACAACCTGTTCGGCGACATCCTCTCCGACGCCGCCGCGCAGCTGACGGGTTCGCTGGGCATGTTGCCCTCGGCCGCCCTGGGCGCCCCCGGGACGCCGGGCCTGTACGAACCCATCCACGGTTCGGCGCCTGACATCGCCGGCCAGGGCATCGCCAATCCCCTCGCCGCCATCCTGTCCTTCGAGATGGCGCTGCGCTGGTCGCTGGGACGGCCAGAGCTGGCCGACCGGCTGTTGGCGGCGGTGAACCGGGCGCTGGAACAGGGCGCGCGCACGCCCGATCTGGGCGGCAAGCTCTCGACAGCTCAGATGGGTGACGCGGTCCTGGCCGCGCTCTAGGCTCGGCGTCCGCAACGGCGGGAGGGACGCGGATGGCCGGCTGGCTCGTGAAGTCTGAGCCCAACACCTACAGCTTCGAGGACCTGCAGAAGGACGGCCGAACCGTCTGGGACGGGGTGCGGAACAACGCCGCCGCCCTGCACCTGAGGGCCATGAAGCTCGGCGACGAGGTGCTGTTCTACCACTCGCAGGAAGGCCTGGCGGTCGTGGGCGTGGCGCGGGTGTCCAGGGAAGCCTTTCCGGATCCCAGCGACCCGTCCGCTCGCTTCGTGGCGGTCGAGCTGGAGCCGGTGCGGGCCCTGGAGCGGCCCGTCACCCTGGCGGCGATGAAGGCCAACCCGGCCCTCGCCGACATGGCCATGCTCCGGCAGTCGCGGCTCTCCGTCTCGCCCGTCAAGGCGGACGAGTGGGCGGCGATCCTCCAGATGGCGCGAGCAGGCTAGAGCTTCAGTCGCCAGCGCTCGCTGGTGAGCCCGTAGCCGCCGAAGTCCTCATTGGGCCAGCTCTCCTCAAGTTCGAACCCGACGGCCTGGTAGATCGCCCGCGCAGCCGTGAGGATGCTCTGCGTCCACAGCGTCATTTCCTGGTAGCCGATCGCGCGCGCCCGGGCGACGCAGGCGTCCACCAGCGCCCGCCCGAGGCCCAAGCCTCGGGCCGCGGGATCAACCAGCAGCAGGCGAAGCTTCGCCGTCTTGTCGTCCTGCCGCTGCAGGAAGATGCATCCGACGCTGGATCCCGCCCGCTCCGCGATCCAGCTGCCTTCCCGTTCGGGATCGAAGTTCTCCACTAGGTCTGCAGCAAGCCGGGCGACGAGGGCTTCGAAACGGTGATCCCAACCGTACTCGCGGCCGTAGATCACCCCGTGCGCCTGGGTGACCCAGCCGATGTCTCCCACGCGGTGGGGCCGGAGAATATAGCCGCGATCCGCCTGTGAGCCTCCCAGGAGATGCTCAACATCGGCGAGCGCCGTCTCCAGCCGCTCGCGCTCGGCGCCGCCCAGGCCGGCGATCAGGCCCTGCACCTGGGCGAGGGTGCGGCGGTGCAACTCGGCATAGACGTCGCGCCCCGGCTCGGTGATCCGCAGGACCACGCTGCGGCCGTCGTTCAGAGACCGCTCGCGGGCGACCAAACCGTCCCGCTCAAACCGTCGGACGATGCGGCTGAGATAGCCGGGATCGAGGCCGGTCTCGGCGGCGATGAACCCTGGGGTGACGCCATCGCGGCTTGCGATCTCATAGAGCACGCGGCTCTCGGCGAGGGTGTAGGGACCGCCCAGATGACCCTTGTCCAGGACCCCGATAGCCCGCGTGTAGAAGCGGTTGAAGCGCCGGACTGCGGCGACGGTGGCGGCGTTCTCGACCATGGGGCCCCTCCCGGGCAGAAGGAGAGGCCAGATATTTGACGGAGTCAATTATCTGCAGGCGCGGCCGCTTGATCTTCGGCCGAGGAAAGGCTCCGTTAACCGCGTCACCGCCATGCATCGACAAGCAGGGCCGTTGGCCCGTCGGACTGCCCCGCCATGGCGCTCGATCCCGCCTCCCGGTCTCGCTACAACCTCGAGGATGCCACGGTGCTGCTCCTCGACGACACCAGCATGGGCATGGCGATCCTGGTGCAGATCGTGACCGGCCTGGGCGCGAAGAACCTCCATCGCTGCTCGGACGTCGAAGCCGCCAAGAAGGTCGCCGAGCGGCACGAGCTCGACCTCGCCATTGTCGACGGCATGGCGCCCTCGGGGATGGGCTACGACTTCGTCCGCTGGATGCGCACGAACTGCCAGGAGCCCAACTGCTACACCCCGGTGATCATCACCACCGCCCACACGCCTGTGACCGACGTGGCCCGTGCGCGCGATTGCGGCGGCCACATCATCGTCAAGAAGCCGTTCTCGCCCATCGCGATGCTGGAGCGGATCATCTGGGTCGCGCGCGAGGGCCGTCCCTTCCTGTTCTCGGCTGATTATGTCGGGCCTGATCGGCGCTTCAGAGACGTCGGCCCGCCCAAGGGCGGCGGGCGGCGACGCGAAGATCTGAATGCCGACACCGGGTCCGCGAACGCTCCCGCGCAAGATGCCGAACTCCAGCCAAGGCTCGCATCATGAGCGCCGTCCGTTTCGTCTTCCCCAAGCCGCGCCTCGGCAAGCTGCTGAAGCTGCCTGGCGGCCTGCCGGTGGCGGAGGCGGTGGCGCGGGCCAAGGTCAACCTGGAGACCATCCGGCCGACCTGCATCGCCGAACTGGAGACACTCCTCGACCTCACCGAGGCGCGGCTGCAGGACATGGGCGAGGCCTACGATGACGCGGGCCTGGCCGACCTCTACGGCATCGCCGTGCGGGGGATCGGCGGCGGCGAGGTGAGCGGCGTGCCGGCGGTGGACGCAGCGCTGACCAGCCTGTGCGACCTGCTCGACCACTTGCGCACCGCGCGGCGCTACGACCGCAGCGCCATCGCCGTCCATGTCCAGGCCTGGCGCGTGCTGATGGGCATGGGCGACCAGCCGGGCGCCTCGGCCGTGGTCGACGGGCTGAAGCAGGTCAGCGCGCGGTTCGCCGCGGCCTAATCCTGGATCGTCATCTGGGTCTGCAGCACCAGGGCGAGCAGCTTGCCCTCGGGCGCGGTGATGCGGGTCTGCCAGACACTCGAGCGGCGGCCCACATGTAGCGGGGTCGCCTCGCCGAACACCTCCGAGCCCACCTTGGCCGATCCGAGGAAGTTGGTCTTGGACTCCAGCGTGGTGGTGCGCGTCCCCGGCTGCAGGTTCATGGCCCCGCCGATGGCGCCCAGCGCGTCTGCGAAGGCCATGTACGCCCCGCCGTGCAGGATGCCGCCGGCGGTGCAGAGCTCCGGGCGAACCGCCAGCCGGCCGCGGACGCGCGCCTTCGAGCGCTCGAGGATCTCGACACCCATCAGGTTCGAGAACGGCATGCCCGTCTCGGTGATCACGCCCTCGGACATTGGGTGCTCCTCTCCCCGTTCAGCGGCGCAGGGTAGGGGCAGCTCGGGCTCGTGCGAAGCGGGTTCTCGGAGGGAGGGGCTGGGCCCCTGTGGGTCTCCGGGAAAGGACAGCGAGGGCTGCACCGCGCCTGCACGCCCAATCCGCCGAAGCGCCGCTTGCGCCCGCCGGGAGCGCCCGCCATTTGTCGCAGCACCGGGCGGGCAGCCGTTCTGATGCGGCTGTGAGATCTGCTCGCCTTGCCAGTGGACGTTCCGAAGCGTACGGGAACGCTCCCCAGTCTTAGGAGAAATGCGATGGGTTACCGGGTGGCCGTTGTCGGCGCCACGGGCAATGTGGGCCGCGAGATGCTGAACATCCTCGAGGAAGTGAACTTCCCCGTGGAGAAAATTCACGCGATCGCGTCGCGCAAATCCATCGGCCAGCTCGTCTCCTTCGGGAACGAGACCATTCCCTGCGAGGACGTCGAGCAATTCGACTTCTCGAAGGTCGACCTCGTGCTCATGTCGGTGAGCGGTTCGTTCTCCAAGGAGTGGGCGCCGAAGATCGGCGCGGCCGGCCCCATCGTCATCGACAACTCGTCCGCCTGGCGCATGGACCCTGATGTCCCGCTCGTCGTGCCGGAGGTGAATCCCGACGACGTCGAGTGGGCGAACCGCAAGAACATCATCGCGAACCCGAACTGTTCGACGGCGCAGCTGGTGGTGGCGCTTAAGCCCCTGCACGACCGCGCCAAGATCAAGCGCGTGGTGGTGGCCACCTACCAGTCGGTCTCCGGCGCCGGCAAGGAAGGCATGGACGAGCTGTTCGACCAGACGAAGAACGTCTTCGTACTCGGCGCCACGCCGCCCAAGAAGTTCCCGAAGCAGATCGCGTTCAACGTGATCCCGTTCATCGGCTCGTTCCTCGACGACGGCTACACCGACGAGGAAGCCAAGATGTGGAACGAGACGCACAAGATGATCGACCCTGAGATCAAGCTCACGGTCACCTGCGTGCGCGTGCCGGTGATGGTCGGCCACTCCGAGGCGGTGAACATCGAGTTCCACGAGCCGCTGGACGAGGACGAGGCCCGCGAAATCCTGCGCGAGAGCCCCGGCCTGATCGTCATCGATAAGCGCGACGACAAGGGCTACATGACCCCCAAGGAAGCCCAGGGCGAATTCCCGGTCTTCGTCAGCCGCATCCGCAAGGACCCGACGGTGGAGAACGGCCTCTCGCTCTGGGTGGTGGCCGACAACCTGCGTAAGGGCGCGGCGCTGAACGCCGTGCAGATCGCCGAGCTGCTGCACGCGCGCGGCCTGATCCGCCAGAAGGCGCTGGCCTAAGGATGTCTCCCGCCTCGGCGCCCGGCGGAGACTCCTCCCGCCTGGCGCTCGGGGCGGGGATCTCGGCCTACGTGATCTGGGGGCTGGTGCCCCTGGCCTTCCAGGTGATCGGCCGGATGGGGGTCTCCCCATGGGAGATCCTCGCCCACCGCACCATCTGGGCCGTGCCGACTGCCCTGGTCTTCGTCTGGCTCGCCAGGCAGGGCCGGCAGTCCCTTGCGGTGTTGCGCACCGGCCGGACCATGGCCTGGCTGAGCCTGTCGGCCGTTCTCATCGCCATTAACTGGCTGGTGTTCATCTGGGCGGTGAACTCGGGCCGCGTGCTGGAGACCAGCCTCGGCTACTACATCAACCCCCTGCTCAACATCGCGGCCGGCGCGCTGATCTTCCGCGAGCGCATCGACCGGATCGGCCAGGCGGCCATCGCCCTGGCGGTGGTGGGCGTGGTCCTTCAGGCGCTCGCGCTCGGCCACCTGCCCTTCGTCTCCCTCACCCTGGCCATCAGCTTCTGCGGCTACGGCATCGTCCGGAAGCGGGTGGCGGCCGACGCCCAGACCGGGCTGCTGGTGGAGTGCCTGCTGCTGGCGATCCCCAGCAGCGTGTTCGTGCTGTGGCTGATGAGCCGCGGCGACAGCGTCGGGACAGGCTCTCCCACGACCTTCCTATGGCTGCTGGCCTGCGGCCCGGCCACGGCCCTGCCGCTGATGCTGTTCTCCTGGGCGGCCCGCCGGGTGCCGCTGTCGGCCATGGGCTTCCTGCAGTTCATCGCGCCCACCATGACCTTCTTCATGGGCGTGCTGCAGGGCGAGCCGTTTACGCCCCTGCGGGCCGCCAGCTTCGCCTTCATCTGGAGCGGGGCGGCGGTGTTCGCCCTTGGCGCCTGGCGGCGCTCACGCGCAGTTCTGGCGGCCGAGAAGCTGGTGGAAGCGCCGGCGGAGTAGCGCCATCGCTCCTCTCCCGCAGAGCCACGCCTGCGGCCCGGGAGAGGAGATTTGGCTACAGCCCTGCGTAGGCCGCTTCGATCAGGCGGCGGGGGCGCAGGTCGCCCATCAGGGCCGTGCCCTGCTTGTTCATGACATAGGCGCCGGCGAGGCGGCGGTCCGGATCGGCGAAGGCGCAGGAGCCGCCCCAGCCGGAGTGGCCGAACGTGCGCGGCCCCGGCCCCCAGGGATGGTTCGGCGCGTTGCGCATGACGCCGGCCCCCCAGCTCATCTCGAAGGGCAGCACCAGGTCCTGGCCGCGGATGCGCTCGCGGGCCATCTCCTCGATCAGGGCGGGGGAGAGGATCTGCTCGCCCTCCAGCCAGCCATCGTCGGCCAACGCCCCCATCAGGCGGGCCAGCGCCTCCGCAGTGGCGTAGCCGTTGGCCGACGGCACCTGGGTCTTGCGCCATTGCGCAGCCGGGATGCCGCCCACGGAGGCCCAGGGGGTCAGGAAGGCGGCGCGGGTGGCGTCGTTCACCTCGCCGAAGTCGGGCAGGGCGCTCGGCCGCTGCAGCTCCGCCAGGCGATCGAACTCGCTCTCGGGCAGGCCGATCCACAGGTCGAGCCCGAAGGGGTCGTGGAAATCCTCCCGGAGCGCGTCGCCCATCATTCGGCCGTCGGTCCGCCGGAACACCTCGCCGGCCAGGAAGCCAAAGGTGATCGGGTGGTAGCCGCTCGCGGTCCCGGGCGGCCACATGGGCCCCATGGCCGCGAGCTTCCGCGAGATCGCATCCCACTCCGCCCAGAGGCTGGGCTCCATGGGATCGGGAAAGCCCGGCAGCCCCCCCTGGTGCGACAGGGCCTGCTCGAGGGTGATCGCAGCCTTGCCGGCTTCAGCGAACTCCGGCCAGACGCTGGCCACCGGCTGGTCGTAGGCCAGCTTGCCGGCGTCCACCTGCCGGGCCACCAGCAGGGCGGCCAGCGCCTTGGTAGTGGAGAAGATGCACGCCAGGGTGCGCTCGTCGAACGGGCGGGTGCGCTTGCGGTCCGCGTGGCCAGCCCAGAGGTCGAGCACCACCTCGCCCGCTTCGACCAGGGTGAAGCGTGCTCCGAGCTCTTCTCCCGCCGCGAAGTTTGCGGCGAAGGCGTCCTTGACCTGGGCGAAGCGAGGCGGCGCGAAGCCGGAGATGTCCACCATCAGAGCGTCGCCCTTTCCTCGAACCCGTCGCCGACGTCGTCCGTCGCTGCAACTGGAGTCACGGCGGTCACCTGTGCGCCACGCGGCCCGTGATGGCAGGCCTGAACCAGGGCGTCCACCGCGTCCGCCTCTCCGGCGGCGAGCAGTTCCACCCAACCCTCCCGCCGATTGCGCACCCAGCCGGCGAGCCCCAGCCGGCGCGCTTCGCCGACCGCCCACCAGCGGTAGCCGACACCTTGCACGCGACCTTCGATCTGCAGCCGGACGACGAGCCTCGCCATGGCCCGGTTCTATACGCCCGCGCGGCGCCGACGCCAGCTCGGCTAAAGCCGCTCCACCTCAACCGGCGCCTGAGGACTGACCAGGCGGTCGGCGAGCGCGACGATGGGCAGCTCCTGCGCTCGCCACGCCTGAGCCGCCTGCACGATCTCGGCGGCCGCCTGCGCCGCGCGCCGGGCTGCCGCTTCCGGCGACAGCCCCTCCACCAGCCCTGCGCCGAAGCTGGCCGCCACGAGGTCTCCGGTCCCGTTCGGCGCCCGCTCCAGCCGCGGGTGGGTGAACAGGACGGCCATGTCGCCATCGACCAGCAGAAGGCCGATGCGGTCGGGACCCGCCGGGACCGACGTGACCAGGGCGCGGCGGCCGAGCGCGCGCACCGCAGCGGCCGCGTCGCCGGCGTCCGCAACGGGCCGGCCCGCCAGGTGGGCCAGCTCCCAGAGGTTCGGCGTGATCCAGTCGGCGAGGGGCGTCAGGCGGCTGGCCACCGCCTCGGCCACCTGGGGGTGGACGTAGAGGCCCTTGGGCTCGTCGCCCATGATCGGATCGACCACCACCACGGGCTGGCGCTCGGCGGCGGCCCGCACGCGCTCAAGCACCCCGGCGGCGATCTCCACCTGCTCGGCCGAGGAGAAGTGGCCGGTGATGACCAGATCCACCAGGCCGAACAGGGCGTCGGCCTCGATGTCCGCCAGCATCCGCCGAAAGACATCGGGCGGGGTGGGCTCCCCCTGGCTGCCGCGCGCCGGCGTGCGGCCGAAGAGGACCGTAGGGGCGAGAACCGGGTCGATCCGGTGCTGCGCCAGCACGTACTGCTGGGCTGCGCCGCCGATCCGCGAGGCGGCCACGAAGGACGACATGACGAGCGCCAGGGGCATGGCGGAGGTGTAGCGGAGGGGAGGGGCGCAAACCACCATTCTCCCGCGCAACGAGAAAGGGCCCCGCGGATCGCCGCGGGGCCCTTTCAGTACGATCGCTCAGCGGCGACTAGTAGCGGTAGTGCTCCGGCTTGAACGGACCTTGCGGCGTCACCCCGATGTAGTCCGCCTGCTCCTTGCTGAGGGTGGTCAGCTTGGCGCCCAGCTTCTCGAGGTGGAGCATGGCCACCTTCTCGTCGAGGTGCTTGGGCAGGGTGTAGACCTTGGTCTCGTACTTGGCCCCGTTCTGCCAGAGTTCGATCTGCGCCAGCGTCTGGTTGGTGAAAGACGCCGACATCACGAAGCTCGGGTGGCCCGTGGCGTTGCCGAGGTTCACCAGGCGGCCTTCCGACAGCACGATGATCTTCTTGCCGTCCGGGAACTCCACGTGGTGGACCTGGTCCTTGATCTTGTCCCACTTGAAGTTGCGAAGGCCCGCGATCTGGATCTCGGAATCGAAGTGGCCGATGTTGCAGACGATGGCGTTGTTCTTCATCCGCCGCATGTGGTCGACGGTGAGCACGTCCTTGTTGCCGGTGGCGGTGACGAAGATGTCCGCCTTGTCGGCGACGTCCTCCACGGTGACCACCTCATAGCCTTCCATGGCCGCCTGCAGGGCGCAGATCGGGTCGACCTCAGTGACCATCACCCGGGCGCCGCCATTGCGCAGCGAGGCGGCCGAGCCCTTGCCCACGTCGCCGTAACCCAGGACCACGGCCACCTTGCCGGCCAGCATCACGTCGGTGCCGCGGCGGATGGCGTCGACCAGGCTCTCGCGGCAGCCGTAGAGGTTGTCGAACTTCGACTTGGTGACGCTGTCGTTCACGTTGATCGCCGGGAATGGCAGCTCGCCGCGTTCGGCCATCTGGTAGAGGCGGTGGACGCCCGTGGTGGTCTCTTCCGACACGCCCTTGATGGCGTCCCGGATGCCCGAATAGAAGCCCGGCTTCTCCTTCAGGTAGCGCTTCATCACGGTGAAGAGCGCTTCCTCTTCCTCGTTCTGCGGGTTGGAGAGGACCGAGGGGTCCTTCTCGGCCTTGGGGCCAAGGACGCAGAGCAGGGTCGCGTCGCCGCCGTCGTCGAGGATCAGGTTCGGGTAGCCGCCGTCGTGCCACTCGAAGATCTTGTGGGCGTATTCCCAGTACTCGATCAGGGTCTCGCCCTTGATGGCGAACACCGGCGTGCCCTTCACCGCGATGGCGGCGGCGGCATGGTCCTGGGTGGAGAAGATGTTGCACGAGGCCCAGCGCACTTCGGCGCCCAGGGCCTGCAGGGTCTCGATCAGCACGCCCGTTTGGATCGTCATGTGCAGGGAGCCGGCGATGCGGGCGCCCTTCAGCGGCTGGTCCTTGCCGAACTCGGCGCGCACGGCCATCAGGCCCGGCATCTCGGTCTCGGCGATGTCGAGTTCCTTGCGGCCCCATTCGGCCAGCGAGAGGTCCTTCACGACGTAGTCGGTCATGGGGCTTAGAGTCCTGTCTGGTTTCGGCGTCGTATACCCGCCGCGGGCCTGGGTCGCAACCGGGACATAAAGAAAGCTTTATATGTCGCGGGCGCGGGGGTTACGCAGGTTTAAGGTGAAGGGCGGCCGCGGGTGGGTCAGGATCACGCCGGACGGAGGTGGCCTATGCGTGCGGTGATCCTGGGTCTGATGCTGCTGGCGGCGGGGGCGGCGCAAGCCGCAGCGCAGGAGGGCGTGAGCTACTTTGCGGGCAAGTGGGACGTCGCTTCGAAAGATCCGGCCAGCGGAGAGACCCTGGCCATGACCTACGTCGTGGAGCCGACGCTGGGCGGAGCCTGGCTCGCCGGGGCGGGCGCGGCGGTGGACGGTTCGTACAGCGCCCGCGACATGTGGGGTCGCGACCCGCTGACGGGCGAACTCATCCGGGTGATCTTCAGCGACGGGGCCTTCGGAACGGTCCGGTCCAAGGGCTGGGCCGGCGAGCGTCTGGTCCTCGAGGGCGAGACCCGTTCGGCCGGCGGCACGGTTCGCGTGCGCGAAACCATCACCCGCATCTCGCCGCAGAAGTTTGAGGCCGTCTGGGCCGCGTACCGCAACGGCCAGTGGGTGGACTACGCCGTGGAGACCGTCACGCGCCGCAGCTAGCGCCAGAAGCGGGGCGCCTCCTCCAGCTTCGCGAAGGCGCGTACGGCCCGGTCGATGCGACCGGGTTTCTCCTTCGACTGCAGGCCGACCAGGGCGTCGGCCGCCGCCGCGGCCTCCGGCGATAGCACCAGCTCAGCGAGCAGCGGCGCGGCGGTGGCCGCGTCGTTCAGCGCCCCCAGTTCCTCCTGCAGGTCCTTCAAGCGGCCGATGAATTTGGAAACAGATTTGTCATTGAAGAGGCTCGCGAAGGTCTCGGCTGCGTAGCGCAGCTTCTTGGCCTCGATGCGGGCGTCGTGGCGCGCCTCGTCGGACCGGCCGGCGAGATCCCGGGCCAGTTTGCGCAGCTTCCGGCGGCGGCGGTCCAGGGCGGCGGCCGCAAAGGCTGCGGCCTTCTGCTCACGCACGTCGCGGCCCTCGTCGTCCGTCAGCCAGCGGCCGGTTTCGATCCAGGCGGTGGCGTCGATCATCAGCGTTCGGAACCGCTCGGAGCGGACCGCCTGGGCGGCTTGCGCCGACGCCCGGGCGCGCGCCGCGTCCACGCCGGCCACCAGTTCGTCGAGGCCGGCCGGCGGCGCCTTCATCCGGCGCGCCGCGTCGGCGATCCGCTCGGCGAGCACATCGAGGTTGCGTGCTTCGTCGCAGGCGTGCGCCAGCCAGCGCAGCTCGGTCTTGACCGCCTCGGCTTCGGCCTCGCTGAGCAGGGGACCGAAGGTGGCGATCGCGCTGCGAAGGCGCCGCGCCGCGACCCGCAACTGGTGGACGGCGTCGGGTTGCGGGGCCTCGCGCAGCACCTCGGCGTTGGCGGCGATCTGGCCGAGCGCATTGCGGGCGGTGGCCTGGAAGGCCTCGGCGGCCGTGGCGCCGCGCCGCAGCTCCACCCGTTCGCGGCGGCGCGCCTGCAGCGGGGCGTCGGCCACCAGAGCCTGGCCGCGCGCCGACTTGCTGTCGAAGGAGAGGTAAAGGGGGGCGGCCTTGTCCAGGTCGCGGGCGAGGGCGAACAGCGCCCGCGGATCGCCGGACTTGAGTTCGAGCTCCACCTCGCTGATCGGCGCGGCCCGATCTCCGCCACGCACCTCGCCCTGATCGAGCGCCAGCTCGATCTCCGCGCCGTCGTAGCGCACCAGCCGCTGGCGCCGGGTGACCTGCACGTCGAACGCCGGATCGAGGGCGAGCGCTTCGCCGTCAGGCAGGATCTCCTTCAGCGGGCCCACCTCCGGATCCGGCCGCTCGCCGGCCACGGGGGCCTCGTGCTCCTCCCGGGATAGGCCGGAGCCGCGCTTCAGGGTCTGGACGCGGCCCCCTTTGCTCTCGCGCACGCGCAGCGAGACGCCCTGCTTCTGGAGCTTGAGGTCAGGGGTGTCGAAGTAGGTGCTGTGGAGTTCGCGGGTCTCGTCGTCGCCTGCCGGAGCCGCCGCCAGCACGGCGGCTAGATCGTCCGGCGCGCACAGGAACTTCAGCTCGATCTCGTGAGACCCGCTCATCCAGGCGCCCTTCTGTGGCCCAAGCTCCCTTGGCGCCTAGCACAACGCCGCGGCGGGAACATGCGCGCGCTCAACAATCGCTAAAATTTTCTCAGGCCGCGCCCGCTTGCCCGGCGCCGCGTCACCGGCTCTAAACGCCAGCGAGCCAGAGGAGCCGCGCCGATGAACGCCCCCTTCCGTCCTGCCGACCCGGCCCAACCCCGCCACGACTGGACTCTCCAGGAGGTCGAGGCGCTGTTCGAGCTGCCCTTCACCGAACTGGTGTTCCGCGCCGCCGAGGTGCACCGGGCCTGGTTCGACCCCACCGAGCTGCAGATCAGCCAGCTGCTCAGCGTGAAGACCGGCGGCTGCGCCGAGAACTGCGGCTACTGCGCCCAGAGCCAGCACTTCAAGACCGGTGTGAAGGCCACCAAGCTGATGGAGGCCGAGACGGTCATCGCCGCGGCCCGCGAGGCCAAGGCCGGCGGCGCCCAGCGCTTCTGCATGGGCGCGGCCTGGCGCGACCTGAAGGACCGCGATCTGCCGAAGGTCGCCGCCATGATCTCGGGCGTGAAGGCGCTGGGGCTCGAGACCTGCGCCACGCTGGGCATGCTGACGCCCGGCCAGGCCAAGGCGCTGAAGGCGGCCGGTCTCGACTTCTACAACCACAACCTCGACACCGGCCCAGACTACTACGACCAGGTAGTCACCACCCGGACCTACCAGGAGCGGCTCGACACCCTCGCGGCCGTGCGCGACGCCGGCATGTCCACCTGCTGCGGCGGCATCGTCGGCATGGGTGAGACCCGCCGCGACCGCGCCGGCCTCCTGCATCAGCTGGCGGTGCTGCCGAGCCATCCGGAAAGCCTGCCGATCAACGACCTGATGCCGATCCCCGGCACGCCGCTTGGCGACTCCAAGGCCGTCGACCCGCTGGAGTTCGTGCGGATGATCGCCGTGGCCCGCCTGGTCTGCCCAAAGTCGGTGGTGCGCATCGCCGCCGGCCGGGAGCACATGACCAAGGAGCTGCAGGCCCTGTGCTTCCTGGCGGGCGCCAACTCCATCTTCGTGGGCGGCCGACTGCTCACCACCAACAATCCCGAGAAGACCGCCGACGAGGCGCTGCTCGCGGACCTGAAGATGCGGCCCATGGGGACCAAGGCGGCGGAGCTGGCATAGGCGTCTTCACCCGACGCGCGCTTGCGCCGTGGGCCGTGGTCTAGCTGAACCGTCCTTGGGGTCCTATCTGAGGGCGCGAAGAGGGGGACGCGTGGATCCGATTATCCAAATCGAGGGTCTGTCGAAGACCTATGCCGGGGGCTTCCAGGCGCTGAAGGGCGTCGACCTGACGATCAACCGCGGCGAGATCTTCGCCCTGCTGGGCCCGAACGGCGCGGGCAAGACGACGCTGATCGGGATCACGTGCGGCATCGTCAATCCCACCGGCGGGCGGGTGCTGGCGGGCGGCGCCGACGTCGTCCGGGACTATCGTGCGGCGCGGTCCAAGATCGGTCTGGTGCCCCAGGAGATCTCCACCGACGCCTTCGAGACGGTCTGGGCCACGGTGAACTTCTCCCGCGGCTTGTTCGGCAAGCGGCCGGACCCCGTCTACCTGGAGAAGGTGCTGAAGGACCTCAGCCTCTGGGAAAAAAAAGACGCCAAGATCATGGCGCTGTCGGGCGGCATGAAGCGCCGCGTGATGATCGCCAAGGCGCTCAGCCACGAGCCGGAGATCCTGTTCCTGGATGAGCCCACGGCCGGCGTGGACGTGGAGCTTCGGCAGGACATGTGGGAGATGGTCCGCGGCCTGCGCGAGCGCGGCGTGACCATCATCCTGACCACGCATTACATCGAGGAAGCCGAGGAGATGGCCGACCGGATCGGCGTGATCTCCAACGGTGAGCTGATCCTGGTCGAGGAGAAGCACGCCCTGATGCGCAAGCTGGGCAAGAAGCAGCTGATGCTCCACCTGCAGGAGCCGCTGGCCGCTCTGCCGGACGGACTCGGCGCCTATTCCCTGGCGCTGGCGAACGAGGGGCAGGAGCTGATCTACACCTTCGACACCCAGGCCGCTCACACCGGCATCGCCGAGCTGCTGCGCGAACTCTCCAAGCGCGGGATCGACTTCAAGGACCTGCAGACCAGCCAGAGCTCGCTGGAAGAGATCTTCGTCAGCCTGGTCCGGGGAGCCCGCGCATGAACCTGCACGCCGTCCAGGCCATCTACCGGTTCGAGATGAGCCGCTGGTTCCGCACCATCGTGCAGAGCGTGGCCGCCCCGGTGATCACCACCTCGCTCTATTTCATCGTCTTCGGCGCCGCGATCGGCCGGCGCATGCCCGAGATCGACGGCGTCAGCTACGGGGCCTTCATCATCCCCGGCCTGATCATGCTGTCGATCCTGACGGAGAGCATCTCCAACGGCTCGTTCGGCATCTACATGCCCAAGTTCGCCGGCACCATCTACGAGGTGCTCTCGGCGCCGATCTCGGTGGCCGAGATCGTGCTGGGCTACGTGGGCGCGGCGGCCACCAAGTCGGTGGTGCTGGGCCTGATCATCATGGCCACGGCCAGGATCTTCGTCCCCTACGAGATCGAGCACCCGCTGGTCATGCTGGCCTTCCTGGTGCTGACCAGCGTCACCTTCAGCCTGTTCGGGTTCCTGACCGGCATCTGGGCGGACGGCTGGGAGAAGCTGTCGATCATCCCGATGATGGTGGTGACGCCGCTGACCTTCCTGGGCGGCAGCTTCTATTCCATCGACATGCTGCCGGGGATCTGGCGCACGATCGCCCTGTTCAATCCCGTGGTGTACCTGGTGAGCGGCTTCCGCTGGGCGTTCTACGGCGTGTCCGACGTCGGTGTCGGGGTGAGCCTGGCGGCGACCGCCGGCTTCCTGGCGGCGTGCCTGGTCGCGGTGACCTGGATCTTCCGCACGGGGTGGCGGCTGAAGACGTAGGGGTTTGCCTCCTCTCCCCGCACAGTGGGGAGAGGAGGCTGTCGCCTTACTCGTCTTCCTCGAAGCGGCACTCGACGAGGGCGCAGAGGGCGGCCAGCGCCTGGGGCGCCTCGTCGCCCTCGGCTTCGATGTGGATCTCGGAGCCGGGACCGGCCGCGAGCATCATCAGGCCCATGATCGAGCGAGCGTCCACGGTCTGGCCGTCCTTGCTGACCCGGACCTCGGCGTCGAAGGCCGAGGCCGTCTTCACGAACTTGGCCGAGGCGCGCGCGTGGAGTCCGCGCTTGTTGCAGATCTCGACCGTGCGGGCGGCGGTGTCGGTCACTTTTCCCCGGCGAGCACGTAGGACGCGACGGAGATGTACTTGCGGCCCGCTTCCTGGGCGCAGGCGACCGCGTCCTCCAGGCTCTGGCGGGTCCGCACGCTGGCCAGCTTGATCAGCATGGGCAGGTTCAGCCCGGCGATCACCTCGGCCTTGGTCTGTTCCATCACCGAGATGGCCAGGTTGGACGGGGTGCCGCCGAACATGTCGGTGAGCAGGATGACCCCGCCGCCCGAGTCCACCCGGCCGCAGGCCGCCAGGATGTCCTGCCGCCGGCGCTCCATGTCGTCCTCGGGCCCGATGCAGATGGCTTCGACCGCGGTCTGCGGCCCCACCACATGCTCCATGGCGAAGATGAACTCCTCCGCCAGACGGCCGTGCGTGACGATCACGAGCCCGATCATGAAATGTCTCTCAAGGGGTATCCCCACCCGGACGCGGTCCCGCGAGCGCTGCTAAATACGCCTCTTGGAGCCGGCGTCAAAGGCGGCGAGCGCGTGACCGAGTTTCGCAGGCGCCGAGGCTTCGCTCAGCGCGAGAACGACCAGCGGGACCTGCAACCCGAGGATGTCGGCGAAGGCGGGCTCTGGCGCGCGGTCGGCTTCCCCGGTGCGGACCACCAGCGCCACCTCGGCCAGCGGCAAGGCGGTCATGCGCAGCACGCCCACGCCGCGAATCTCGATCAGGCCGGCGAGGGTGTCGGGCGCGCGGCCGAACAGCCGCCCGGCGGAGGTCCAGAGGATCACGCGGTCGTCGGCCACCAGCCGGAAGCCGTGGTCCAGCGCCCGGCGCATGAGGTCGCTCTTTCCGGAGCCGGAGGCGCCCTCCACCAGGACCCCTCGCCAGGCGCCCTCCGATCCTCGCGCCGCGACCAGGCCAGCGTGGACAATCACCCCGGGACCACCGGCAGGGTCAGGATGAACAGGGCGCCCAGGACCTTGTCGTCCTTGCCGAGGCGGTTTTCGGCGTGGAGCGTCCCGCCGTGCGCCTCGGCGATCTGGCGGGCGATGGAAAGGCCGAGGCCCGAGTTGCCGCCGAACGCCGCGCCCTTCGGGCGGGAGGTGTAGAACCGCTGGAAGATGGTCTCGAGGTTCTCGGGCGGGATGCCGGGGCCATTGTCGGCGACGGTGGCGATCACCTGGTCGCGACCGCGGATGAGCGAGACCACCACCTCGTCGCCCGGGGGCGAGAACGAACGGGCGTTGTCGATGAGGTTGCGGAAAATCTGGCCGAGGGGGCCTTCGCGGCCCGATACGGTCACCGGCTCGAGGCCGCCCGCGGCCTGGAAGCGGACCCGGACGTCCTCCGGCTTCAGGGTGGCGTCGTAGAGGTTCACGATATCGAAGATCAGCCGCTCGAGGTCGATCACCCGCGGGTTGTCGCGCGACAGCTCGGCGTCGAGGCGCGAGGCGTTGGAGATGTCGGTGACCAGCCGGTCGAGCCGCTGGATGTCATTCTTCAGCACCTTGAACAGGCGCTCGCGCGGCGCCTCGTCCTTGACCAGGTCCAGGGTCTCGATGGCCGAGCGCATGGAGGTCAGCGGGTTGCGGATCTCGTGAGCCACGTCGGCGGCGAAGCTCTCGATGGCGTCCATGCGCTCGGAGAGGGCCTGGGTCATGCCCTCGAGGCTGCGGGTCAGGTCGCCAAGCTCGTCGTCGCGGTCGGCGAGGTCAGGCAGGGAGATCGCCCGGGCGCGGGCCTGCTTGACGCTGTCCGCCGCGCGCGCCAGCCGCCGCACTGGCTGGGCGATCAGCCGGTTGAGCAGCAGGGACGACAGCAGGGTCACGCCCACGGCGATCAGGATGAAGGGGATCAGGGAGGCGCGCTCGCGGGCGATGATCTCGTCCACGTCACGGGCTTCCAGGGTGAGGACCCCCAGCACCGCCTGGACGTGCTGGATGGGGATCGACACCGAGACGACGCGGTCGCCGCCGCCGGTGCGGCGCAGGCCCGAGACGTGCTCGCCGCGCAGGGCGCGGCCGAGCTCGGCGCGGAGCGCCCGACTGGCGGACTCCGGCGTCGGCTTGTCGGCTTGAGGCATCTCCAGGTGGAAGCGCTCGGCCTCCTCGCGCGGCTTGGCCGGCGGCAGCGGCTGGCTTTCCACCCGGTCGACGACCCAGTCGCTATCGGCCACGACATTGCCGCGGGCGTCGAACAGCCGGGCCCGCTGGCCCTTGGGGTTGGCGAGCAGCTGCAGCACGATGTCGTTGGCATAGGCCGCGTCCATGGCCGGAACCGGCTCGCCCACCGTGGCGGCCTGTTCGATGATCGAGGCCATCAGCTCGCCCTGGGTGGTCAGGCTGTCGATCCGCGCCTCAACCAAGCCACGGCGCAGCTCGTTCATGACGAGGGCCCCGCCGATCAGGATGGCGAGGCTCAGCACGTTGAGCGCGATGATCAGTCGGCCGAGCCGGGTGCCCGGCAGCCGCGAGAGGCCGGAGCGGCGCGCCGGCCGCTCAGCTCTCGCGGTATCGATAGCCGACGCCATAGAGGGTTTCGATCGCGTCGAACTCGCGGTCCACGTCGCGGAACTTCTTGCGCATGCGCTTGATGTGGCTGTCGATCGTCCGGTCGTCCACATAGACCTGATCGTCGTAGGCGGCGTCCATCAGGTTGTCGCGGCTCTTCACGAACCCAGGGCGCTGGGCCAGGGACTGGAGCAGCAGAAACTCGGTGACGGTGAGCTTCACCGGCTTGCCGTCCCAGAGGCAGTCGTGGCGGGCCGGGTCCAGGGTGAGCTTGCCGCGCTTGATCGCCCGGGCGCCGGCCTCGGCCGCCGCCTGCGCGGGAGGCACGCCGTTCTCCTCGGCGTCCACGCCGGCGCGGCGCAATAGCGCCTTCACCCGCTCGATGAGCAGGCGCTGGCTGAACGGCTTGTGCATGTAGTCGTCGGCGCCGAGGTTGAAGCCGAGGATCTCGTCGATCTCCTCGTCCTTGGACGTGAGGATGATCACCGGCAGGTCGGAGGTGCGGCGCAGGCGGCGCAGCACTTCCATCCCATCCATGCGCGGCATCTTCACGTCCAGGATGGCGAGATCGGGCGGATCGTTCTCTAGCGCCGCCAGCCCGGCGGCGCCGTCGAAGTAGGCCTTAACCGTGTGGCCGTGGCTCTCCAGCGCCAGGCTGACCGACGTCACGATGTTCTCGTCGTCGTCCACCAGGGTGATCTTGGCCATGTGGGGTCGATGTCTCCGTCGAAGAAGGTGAAGCTAGTCGCCGCGGTCCATGGCCTCAATGGGGCGGCGAGGAATACGGGCGCCGAAACGCGGCTTTAAGGTTGTTGCGGCACCTTGGCGACCGTCCCGGGGGTTGAGTACAGATGGTCGGAGCGCGCGTACATTTCGAGGTCTTCGTCAGAAGAAAGCCGGGCGACGGGTGGACCCTGGAGCTCGCGACCGAGAACCGCGCCCACGCCGTCTCCACCGCCGAGGCCACCTTCCAGGATGGCGGCGTTCACGCCGTAAAGGTCAGCAAGGAGACGCAGGACCCCGCCAGCGGCGAATTCCAGTCGGTGCAGATCCTCAACCTGGGCATGCCGGAGCCGCTGTCGAAGCGGCGCGCGCCTAAGGAAAACCTCGAGCCGCTCTGCGTGACGCCGCAGGACCTCTACAGCCTGCACGCCCGCGACCGCATCGGGCGGCTGCTGGAGGGTTGGCTCGCCCGCAAGTCCGCGACGCCCTTTGAGCTGCTGCACCGGCCCGACCTGGTGGAGCAGCTGGAGGCCTCAGGCAACGAGCTGCAGCACGCCATCCAGAAGATCGCCGTCCCTGAGGCCCAGGCCCGGGGCGGCAACGTGCACGAGATGATGCGAACCTTCCACGGCCTGATCGACCGGACCGTGGAACGGCTGATGCGCGACTGGCGGCAGGGGCGGCTGCCCGACCTCGCGAAGGAGACATTCGCCGCCGCCTCCGAGCGGCTGGCGGGCGACCCTGATGGCGGCTACCTGCTGGGCTGCGGCGTGGCCATGAGCCTGGTCCGCTGCAAGGACTGGAACGAGAAGCTGTCCCGGCTGATGGACTTCGCCGCCGCGGCGCCGCCGGCGCAGGGCCCCGCGCGAAAGCTCGCCATCACCGTGCTGCAGCAGCCGATCGCCGAGATCCTGGAGTCCCGCGCCGGCCTGGACGCCATTGTCGGCAAGACCGAACACCTGGGCGGCTCTCTGACGGCGCTCACCCGACTGGCCGCCGCGGACAGCGTCGACATGCTGGTCAAGGTCGAGAAGTCGGTCGCCAAGGTGATGCCCGAGCTCTCCACCGAGGCCAAGCGGCTTGGCCGCTGGCTGGGCGGCGAGGACTTCATCGAGGTGCGCACCGCGCTGGGCAAGCGGATCCTGACGGAGCTGAACGGCCAACGGCGACTCGCGCCGCTGGACGCCTCGCTCGAGATCGACATCCTGCGGGCGCTGGCCATGTCGCTGACCGCGGCGGCCGGCAAGCTGCTGCCGCTCGACGACGTACAGCCGGCCTTCTCGCACCGGTCGAAAATGCTCGTGACCGGCGACTTCGTGGACGCCTACCTCGGCCCGGGCAAGACGGCCCGCGAGGAGGCCGAGATGCTCGTCTGGCTGACCGAGAACGTGATCGGCCCGCAGAACAAGCGCCACGCCGCACGCTGGCTGAAGGGCGTGATCGGCGCCCAGCGGTTCGAGAAGGACGTCATGGGCGGGGTCGAGACCCCGCCGGTGCGCCTGGCGAGCCTGGCGGCCCTGCAGCGCGCGGTGGGCCGCTGCGGGCTCGCGCCCGAGGACACCCAGCCCCTGCAGGCCCGCATAGGCGAGGTGGGCGGCAAGGTGGAGGCCGAGGCCCGGCTGATCGCCGCCCTCGTCAGGGCCGGCGCTCCGCCGTTGCAAAAGCTGACCTTCCTGCTGAAGCTCGCCTGCGGAGAGACAGCGCCGCTCGGACCGGCCGCCGATCGCGCCCGCGGCGAGGCCATGCGCCTGGTGCGGGAGGACTCCGTTCGCCAGGAGCTGGCGAGGGCGCCCGACCAGATGGCGGCGGTGCGCGAGCTGGTGGAAAAGGCCGCGGTCGCCGCCTAGAGGCCCAGCGCCTCGGACAGCGCCCGGACGACGGCGGTCACGTCCTCGTCCGCCATGCCCGGATAGAGCGGCAGCGAGAGGCAGCGGGCGTACCAGGCCTCGGCGCCGGGCAGGTCGAGCGCGCCGTACCGCTCACGGTAGTAGGGCTGCCGGTGGACGGGGATGTAGTGCACCTGGCTGCCGACCCCCCGCGACTTCAGCGCCTCGACCACCTGCAGACGGGTGCGGCCGGCGGCCGGGAAGTCGATCAGCACCGTCATCAGGTGGAGCACCGGGTCGCTCCACGCCGGGCTGCGCGCCGGAACGACCAGCGGCGCGAGCGGGGCCAGCCCGTCCAGGTAGGCCGCGGTCAGCCTCCGGCGGCGGGCGGCGAAGCGGTCGAGCTTGGCCAGCTGCGACAGCCCGAGCGCGCAGAGGATGTCCGGCAGGCGGTAGTTGAAGCCCGGCTCCGGCATCTCGTACCACCAGGGTTCGCAGCCCTCGGGCCGCACCATGCCGTGGCTGCGCAGGGTGCGCAGGCGCTCGGCGAGCCTGGGGTCGTTGGTGGTGACCATGCCGCCCTCGCCGGTGGCGATGGTCTTGACCGGGTGGAAGGAGAAGGTGGCCATAGCCCCGTGGCGGCCGTCGCCGATGGTTTCCGTCACGCCGTCGAAGCTGGCGCGGGTGCCGAGCGCGTGGGGCGCATCCTCGACCAGCAGGGCGCCGGCGTCCCGGGCCACGGCGGCGAGGGCGGGCAGCTCGCAGGCGTCGCCGCGCAGGTGGACCGGCAGCACCGCCTTCACCGGTCCGTCGGCCCGCGCCAGGGCCTCGCGCAAGGTGTCCGCGGTCATCAGGCCCGTGTCGGGGTCGACATCGGCGAACGCGACGTCGGCGCCCACGTACCGGGCGCAGTTGGCGGTGGCCAGGAAGGTGATGGAGGGAGCGACCACCCGGTCGCCGGGACCTGCCTCCAGCGCCAGCATCGCCAGGTGCAGGGCCGCGGTGCCATTGGCGCAGGCGACCGCGTGGCGCGCGCCGACCACTCGGGCGAACGCCTGCTCGAAGGCCTCGACGGTGGGACCAGTGGTGAGGAAGTCGGCCTTCAGCGCCTGCGCCACCGCGGCGATGTCGTCGTCCTCGATGGTCTGGCGGCCGTACGGCAGCATCAGTCGGTGGCCCGGCGGCGCCGCTGCGGGGCCGCGGCGTGGCCAAGCATCGCCAGGAAACCGTCGGTGCTCAGCCAGTCGTCATTGGTGTCCGAGGCGTAGGAGAACCCCTCGTCCAGCCGGCCGCCGGCCAGCGGCTCGCGGGTGTAGTCGGCGAAGGCGGGCTCGATGGCGTAGCGATCTCCAAGGTCGACGGTGTAGCGCGCGTCGTCGGCCGAGATCATCATCTCGTGCAGCTTCTCGCCCGGCCGGATGCCGATCACCTTGGTAGCCAGGCCGGGCGCCATGGCGGCGGCCATGTCGACGACCTTCATCGACGGGATCTTGGGCACGAAGATCTCGCCGCCGCGCATGGTGGCCAGGGAGGACAGGACGAAGTCCACCCCCTCGTCGAGGGTGATCAAGAACCGGGTCATCCGGGGATCGGTGATCGGCAGCTCGGTGGCACCCTTGGCGACCAGCCGCTGGAACAGCGGGGCCACGGAGCCGCGGGAGCCCACCACATTGCCGTAGCGCACCACCGCGAAGCGGGTGCCGATGTCGCCGGAGAGGTTGTTGGCCGCGACAAAGGTCTTGTCCGAGGCCAGCTTGGTGGCCCCGTAGAGGTTGATCGGGTTGCAGGCCTTGTCGGTGGACAGCGCCACCACCTGCTTCACGCGGTTGGTCAGGCAGGCCCAGACCACGTTCTCGGCGCCGGTGACGTTGGTGTGGATGCACTCCGAGGGATTGTACTCGGCGGCCGGCACCTGCTTCAGCGCGGCGGCGTGGATCACCACGTCGACCCCGCGAAGGGCCAGCGTCAGCCGCTCGCGGTCGCGCACGTCGCCCAGGAAGAAGCGCATGCAGGCCAGCTGCTCGGCGCTGAACTTGTCCGCGAGATCGATCTGCATCTCGCTCTGCTTCAGCTCGTCCCGGGAATAGACGATCAGCTTCCGTGGACGGCTGCGGGCGAGCACCGTCTCCACGAACCGACGGCCGAACGAGCCGGTGGCTCCGGTGACCAGGATGACCTTGCCGTCGAGGTCCAGGGTGGTCGGCGCAAATCGGCCCAAGGGGCGCTCCGGATGGCAGGCGAATCTCTCGCGCGCCAGCTTCCGGCCCGGGGCGTAAAGAGAGCGCTAACCATAATCGGGCAGCAATGCCGCATGCGACGCCGCACGCTCCTCATCCTCCTCGCCACCGCCGCGCCCGGCGCGGCGCTGGCCTCCGGCAAGAAGAAGGAGGAGGGCGACCCCAAGAAGCGCTCCGGCGGCGCGAGCTATCTCGTCGTCCAGACGCTGACCGGCACGACGAACAAGGGCGGCGGTCGGCGGGGCGTGTTCACGGTGGAATGCGGCCTCGACGTCCAGGACGGCGCCCTGCGCACACGGGCGGAGCAGAGCATGCCCCGCCTTCGCGCCGCCTATTCGCAGGTGGTGCAGAGCTACGCCGCCGGCCTGCCGCCGGCCACCGCCCCCAACGCGGACTTCCTGGCCCAGAACCTCCAGCGCCAGACCGACCTGGTGCTCGGCAAGCCGGGCGCTAAGCTGTTGCTCGGCGCCATCCTGGTGAACTGAGCCGGAAGCTCTCCCGCGGGGGAGCGGTCACATGGCGCTGATCCCGCCGTCCAGCTTGAGCTCGGCCCCGGTCATGAAGCGGCTCTCGTCCGAGGCGAGATAGAGCACCGCATTGGCGATGTCGTCGGTGTGGCCGATCCGGCCCAGTGGCACCTGGCGGGCGAGCTTGGCCTCGGCCTCCTCCTTGCCGAACCGCTGGCGCAGCGGGTCGAGGATCGGGGTGTCGATGAAGGTGGGATGGATCGAGTTCGAGCGGACGTCGAGGCCCTGCTTGGCGCAGTGCAGGGCGATGCCCTTCGAGAGCAGCCAGACCGCGGCCTTGGAGGCGTTGTAGACCGGGGTGTTGTGGGCGGCGATCAGGCCCGCGATCGAGCTGACGTTGACGATCGACCCGGGCTGGTTCTGGCGCAGGTACTTCAGGGCGTGTTTGGTCCCGAGGAACACCGAGTCGACGTTGACGCTCATCACCAGCTTCCAGTCCTCGAAGCTGAGCTCCTCGATGTGGCCGCCGCGGCTGATGCCGGCGTTGTTCACGAGCACCGAGATCCCGCCCATCGCCGCGTCGGCCTCTTCCAGGGCGTAGATCCACTGATCCTCGCGAGTGACATCGAGCGGGAAGGAAAAGGCCGTTCCCTCGCCCTGCGCAGCGTTGATCTCCCCGGCGACGGCGGCCGCGCCCTGGGCGTTGATGTCGGCGACGGTGACCTTCGCCCCTTCCTCGGCCAGGCGCCGGGCCATGGCCGCGCCAAGCCCCTGAGCCCCGCCGCTGATGAAGGCCTTCTTGCCTGCGACCCGTCCGGCCATCTGAGCTCTCCCCATGTTGTGTGGCGCCGTGCGGGCCTATGTGACGACCCGCCTCGACCTTATGCCGGATGCGAGCCTGCCTTCCCGGGGCCAGTCAAGGACCGGCCCGTCGCCGCAGTGTTTCCTGTGGGGAGAAGAGTGGTGCCGCCTAGGTGACTCGAACACCTGACCTACGCATTACGAATGCGCCGCTCTACCGGCTGAGCTAAGGCGGCCCACGGTGCGGGCAGGGGGCCTGACCGCCGGGAGGCGCCTATTTAGCGGGTCTCGTCGCGCTCGCCAAGCGCCGCCGCGTCACGTTGCGCCGCTCAGTTTTCTGGGCGCGGAATTGGGTTGGGTCATCCTCCGCCGAAAGGCCGCGGTTAGGGGGCCCGCTCGATCAGGTTGAGCAGGGCCGCCTCGAGCGGGAACGGCGGAAAGACCTTGGCGGCGAGGGGCGTGCGGCTCAGGGGCTTGATCACCGCCTTCGACAGCCCGAGCGCCCTGAGCTTCGGCGCGGGATGGGCCTTCAGGACCTTGGCGAAGACCTGGGCTGCGCGGGGCGAGTGCAGAAGGACGGCGTCGGCGCGGGTCAGGGTCTGCGCCTGGGCGGCGGTCAGCTCCACGGGTCCTGTCTCGTAGAGCACCAGGCGGCGGGCTTCGACTCCATGCTTTTCCAGGGCGCCTGCGAGGTCGCCGGCCGGTTCGGCCGCGCCTGGATGCAGCACCGCGGCCTTCAGCTCGCCCCGCCGAGCCGCGATGCCCTCCGCCAGGGCTTCGACATCGCCGTCGGCCGACAGCACCGAGCGGAAGCCGGCGGCGCGGGCGGCCGAGGCCGTCGCGGCGCCCACCGCGAACACCTTCAGGCTCCTGTCGCCAGACTTGTCGGCGAAGGCGCGGACCCCGTTGGCGCTGGTGAAGGCGAGGGCGGCGACGCCGGTCAGGTCAATCTCCACGTCGTCCAGCGTCTTGACCGCGAGGAGGGGCGCGACCAGCGCCTCGTGCCCGAGGGCGCGCACGCGCTCGGCGGTGGCGTCCGCGCCAGGCTGGGCGCGGGTGATCCAGATACGTTGGCGGCGGCCGGGCATCCGGCGGTCCTACAGGAACGATCTTAAGCTTTGACGACCAGGCAAAGGGTGAGCCTGCGAAGCGTTCGGATCAACACCGCAGGCGCGGCGATCCCGCCGCTAGAGGATGATCCGATCACCGCCCTCGGCCTTCACCGCCAGGCCAAGAGACCAGCCCAGGTCGCGAGCGGACGCGCGCGGGTCGGCCAGCTGGGAGATCTCGGTCTCGCCGGCGTGGCGGAAGCGTTCGGCGCCGTCGGCGCTCAGCGCCTCGACGATGAGCTTGAGGGCGCCGCCTTCGAACCAGGCGTGCGCGCCCACCGCGGTCTTGCACGACGCCTCCAGCGCGGCGAGCGCCCCGCGCTCGGCCGTGACCGCGATTTCGGTCGGGGCGTGGCGGAGCGCCTGCACCCAGGGCAGATCGCGGTCGCGCTCCCGCGTCTCGATGGCCAGCGCGCCTTGCCCGGGCGCGGGCGGGCACTCGATCGGGTCGATCAGGCTCTTGGGCAGGTGGCCGAGGCCGAGACGGCGGAGCCCGGCGTAGGCCAGCAGGATGGCGTCAGCTTCGCCCGCCTCCAGCTTGGCGAGGCGGGTGTCCACATTGCCGCGCAACATGGAGACCTTCAGATCCGGCCGCCGGTGCAGCATCTGGGCCTGGCGACGCAGGCTGGCGGTGCCGAGGTGGGCCCCTTGGGTCAGGTCCTCCAGCCGTTCCGGGCCGCGCGAGAGGAAGGCGTCCCTGGGATCCTCGCGCTCCGGGACGGCGGAGATGCACAGGCCCGGCGGCAGCTCGGCCGGCATGTCCTTCATGGAGTGGATCGCGCAGTCGATGCGTCCTTCGAGCATCGCCTCCTCGATCTCCTTGGTGAAGAGACCCTTGCCGCCGATCTCCAGCAGGCGGCGGTCCTGCACCCGGTCGCCGGTGGTGGTGATGACGATCAGCGGCGCCACCCGCTCCACCTCCGCCGGGTTCTCGGGGTCGGCGCCCAGGGCGGCGGCGATCCGGCGCTGCATCATGCCCGCCTGAGCCAGCGAGAGCTTCGAGCCGCGGGCGCCGATCCGCACTTGGGTTGAGGGGGCGGGCGGTTGCGTGGGCACGGTGGGCGGTCTACCTGCTAGGCCGAGACAAGAAGCGCCTGCTACAGGAGCGGGCGCCCCCCGGCAACCGGATGACCGACACCCCCACCGTTCCTCACCTGGTCCTGGGCCTGGAGACCAGTTGCGACGAGACCGCCGCGGCGGTGGTGCGCCTGGCCGCCGGCCAGGTGGAGGTGCTGTCGTCGGTCGTCGGCAGCCAGATCGCCGAACACGCGCCCTACGGCGGGGTGGTCCCGGAGATTGCAGCGCGCGCCCACGTGGAGAGCATCGAGGCGATTGCCGGCCGCGCGCTGCGCGATGCGGGCGTGGGCTATGACGAGCTCACGGGCGTCGCCGCGACGGCGGGCCCCGGCCTCGTTGGGGGGGTGATGGTCGGCCTGTCGTTTGGCAAGGCTGTGGCCCTGGCGCGCGGCCTGCCGCTGGTGGCCGTGAACCACCTGGAGGGGCACGCGGTCTCAGCCCGGCTGGGCGCCGAACTCCCGTATCCCTTCCTGCTGCTGCTGGTCTCCGGCGGCCACTGCCAGTTGCTGGCGGTGGACGGCGTCGGGGCCTGCCGTCGGCTCGGCTCCACGATCGACGACGCGGCTGGCGAGGCGTTCGACAAGATCGCCAAGTCGCTCGGCCTGCCCTATCCCGGCGGCCCCGCCCTGGAGGCGCTGGCCGAGGGCCGAGACCCAGACCGGTTCCCGTTGCCCCGTATGCTGCTCGGCCGCAAGGACTGCGACTTCTCATTCTCGGGGCTGAAGACCGCCGCCGCCCGCCTGGCGGAGGGGCTGAGCGACGAGGCCGATCGCCGCGATCTCGCCGCGGCCGTCCAAACGGCGATCGCCCGGCAACTGGCGGAGAAGAGCGACCGGGCCATGCACGCCTACGCCATCGAGCACCATGGGCGCGGCCTGCGCTTTGTGGTGGCGGGCGGCGTGGCGGCCAATCGCACGGTCCGGAAGAAGCTGGAGGAGACCGCCTCCGCCCGCGGGTTCAGCTTCGCCGCCCCGCCGCTCGCCTATTGCACGGACAACGCCGCCATGATCGCGCTTGCCGGCGCCGAGCGTCTGGCGCTCGGCCTCACCGATCCCCTGGACGCCGCCGCGCGGCCGCGATGGCCGCTCGACGCAGCCGCGGCGGCGGCGAGCCCGACGCACGTGGCGGGCCGCAAGGGAGCCAAGGCATGAGGTCGGCGGGGGTCATCGGCGGCGGGGCCTGGGGAACCGCCCTGGCCCAGGTCTGCGCGCGCGCCGGTCTGCACGTGACGCTCTGGGCCCGGGAACCTGAGGTGGTCGCCGACGTGAACGGGGCTCACGAGAACCGGCTATTCCTCCCGGGCGTGGCTCTGGAAGACGGCCTCCGGGCGACGGGCGAACTCGCCGACCTGGCGGGCTGCGACCTGGTGCTCGCCGTACCGCCCGCCCAACACATGCGCGCCACCCTGACCGCCTTCGCGCCGCACGTCCGTGAGGGCCTGCAGGTGGTGCTCTGCTCCAAGGGCGTGGAGCAGGGCTCGCTGAAGCTGATGACCGAGGTGCTCGCCGAGACGCTCCCGCAGGCGCGGGCGGCGGTGCTGTCGGGTCCCTCCTTCGCGGGTGAAGTGGCCCGCGGCCTGCCCACGGCAGTCACGCTCGCCTGTCCTGACGAGGGCTGCGCGCGCGACCTTTCGGAGACCATCGCGACGCCCGAGTTCCGGCCCTACTTCGCCACCGACATGATCGGGGCCGAGGCCGGCGGCGCCGTGAAGAACGTGCTCGCCATCGCCTGCGGCATCGTTGAAGGCCGGGGCCTCGGACGGTCGGCTCACGCGGCCCTGATCACCCGCGGCTTCGCCGAACTGACCCGGCTGGCGGTCGCCCTGGGCGGGAAAGCTGAGACCGTCGCCGGCCTCTGCGGCCTGGGCGACCTGGTGCTCACCTGCTCGAGTCCGCAGTCGCGCAACATGAGCGTCGGCCTTGCGCTGGGCCAGGGCCAGACCCTGGAGCAGGCGCTTTCCGGCAAGCTCTCGGTGGCCGAAGGGGTCGCCTCGGCGCCGGCCGTGCGCCAGCTCGCCGCCCGCCTGGGCGTCGACGTGCCGATCTGCGAGGCCGTCGCCGCGATCTTGGCCGGCGAGGCGGGCGTCGACGACGCCATCCGCGGCCTCCTGTCCCGTCCCCTGCGCGAGGAGAACTGATGCCCCTCTACATGCTGGCCTGTTTCGACAAGGCCGACAGCCTCGACCTGCGCATGGCCACGCGCGAGGCGCACCTCGCCTGGGCGCGCGACCGTCACGGCCGCATCCGTATGGCCGGGCCGATGCTGGACGAGAACGACCAGATGGCCGGGTCGCTCTTCTTCCTCGAAGCGGAGAGCGAGGCCGAGGTGCGCGCCTTCAATGCCGACGACCCCTACACCAGGGCGGGGCTGTTCGACCGCGTCGAGATCAAGCGCTTCCGCTCGACCCTTGGCCAACCCCTCTAGCGGCAACCCGGCTCGACCGCCCCCGGGGGTCCGGCTCTGCGCCCTGGCCGACATCCAGGACCCGGGCGGCAAGAGCTTCCGCTTCCGCGCCGAGAGCAAGCTGTTCGCCGGCTTCGTCATCCGGCGGGGGGAGCGGGTGGACGGCTGGGTCGACTCCTGTCCGCACGCCGGCTGGCCGCTCGCGCCCATGGACGACCGCTACCTGACCCGCTCGGGCGAACACATCCTTTGCGCCGGACACGGAGCCCTGTTCGATCTCGCCGGCAAATGCGTGGCTGGGCCATGTGTGGGCGATCACCTCGCGGCCTGGCCCGTCGAGCTGCGCGGGCACGAGGTGTTCACCGCCTAGGCGAGTTCACGGACTCTCGTTCGCTGCGTTAACTCTCTGGATTTGCTAGCCTTCGTCGCGAGACGGTTAACCACGGGTTAAAGAAAAGACTCGCGTTTCGAGCGGCGTTCGCCTATCGGGTCGCGCCTCATGCCGAGCTGTAGGGGGCGTTGGCGCTTGCTTTCCCGTATTCGTATCCTGGCCTCGCGCCTGCCGCTCGACCGCGGCCAGCTCGTCATCGTGGCGGCGTTCGGCGCGGTGATCGCACTATCCGTGCTCGCCCTTTCCGGCTTCACCTTCGCCGCCCGCTCGACCAGCGGCCAGCCCGTGCTGACGGCCGGGCAGCCGCCGGCGGGCCTGCAGCAGGCCGCCCTGGCGATCGATCCGCAGCCGGTCGGGGCCGAGGCCGAGGGCCTGATCCGCCTGCAGGACCTCTCGCCTGAGGCCGCGCGGCTTTGGAATGCGTCGAACCCGGTGTCGGACCTGCCGAACCCGGCGGCGCGGCCATTCTTCCTCAAGTCCGAGGGTGTGATCGACGAGGCGCGAGCCATCGACTGCCTCACCGCCGCGATCTACTACGAGGCCGCCTACGAAAGTGCGGACGGACAGCGCGCCGTGGCGCAGGTGGTCCTGAACCGGATGCGGCACCCTGCCTTCCCGAAGACGGTATGTGGCGTGGTGTTCCAGGGGTCGGAGCGAACCTCGGGCTGCCAGTTCACCTTCACCTGCGACGGCGCGCTTGCGCGCAAGCCGGCCGATGAAGGCTGGGAACGCGCGCGCAAGATCGCAATCGCGGCGCTCAACGGCTACGTCATGAAGAAGGTCGGTAACGCCACGCACTACCACGCCGAGTACGTCGCGCCCTACTGGAGCCCATCCCTCGTGAAGGTGGCCACCATCGGCGCGCATATCTTCTACCGCTGGACCGGCGCTACCGGTCTGCCCCCCGCCTTCGGGGGGCGGTATGCCGGCGGCGAGTCCTTCGGGGTGCAACTCGCCAAGCTCGAGGGTCTGCCGCAGGACAACGCCAAGCTCGCGCTCGCGGCCAGCCTCACCGAAGTGACGGCCGCGCCTGAGGCGCCCGCTGCGGTCGAGGAAGCCGCTCCGCCGGCCGAGGCCGTGAAGGGAGAGCCGGACCTGGTGGTCGCCGCGGATGTGGCCCCCGCCGACCCCAAGGCGATCACCAAGCCGGAGGATCTCGACTGGGCTGGCCGTCCGAAGGCGAAGGGCCCGCCTCGCATCGCTATGCCGTCGCGGATGGGCGCGCCCTTCTGAGGCCTAGGCCGGCGCATCCTCCGCGCCGAACTCCGCCACCTCCTCGATCAGCGCCTGGGCGGCGGCCGCGACGAGTTCGCCCCCCTTCTCCGGCGTCGCCTGGGCGGGGTCCGAGCCCATCCGGCCGTCGGCGTAGCGGGCGCGGAAGTCCCGGGCTTCGCGGATCGGGCCTGTGGGGGCGACCTGCGGCGCGTAATTCGCCGCCTTTATGCTCTCCGGATAGCCCCACTGGGTCACAGCGATCTCCGAGGGGGTGGCGTGGCTGCCGTGGCCCGTGGGGAATTGCCGATTCGCGATGCCCATCACACCCCGCAATTCCCACCAATTCTTGAGCTTGCAGGCGAAGCCCCGGGGGCGGCCGGCGTAGCTGGCCTCGGCGTAGAGTTCTGAGAAGGCGGCCTCGATGGTGGCGACGTTCCCCCCGTGGCCATTCAGGAAGTACAGGCGCGTGAAGCCATGGTGCGCCAGGCTGCGGCACCAGTCGCCGATCGCCAGCATGAAGGTCGAGGGCCGCAGGGCGATGGTCCCCGGAAAGTCCAGGTGGTGCTGCGCCATCCCGATGTTGAAGGTCGGAGCCACCAGGAGGTCAGGAGCCCGGCGCTGCGCCTCATGGGCGATGATCTCCGGACACAGCCAGTCGGTGCCGAGCAGGCCTGTCGGGCCATGCTGTTCGTTGGAGCCGATCGGAATCACCACCGCGCGCGAACGTGTGAGCTGGTCCTCGATCTCGGCCCAGGTGGACAGGTGCAGGAGCATGCGGGGAATCCTTCCGTTCCGCCGGTCGATAGCGGGTCCGGCGGCCGGGCGGTAGGGGAGCGCCCCTCAGCCTGCGGCCAGAGGGCCCGGTCAACGCCTCTGGGGACGGATGCGACATTCTGTCCGCGACAGTGGCGACCGGCGGTATCCGTCGGGTGGATCGCGTCGACTGGACCTCAGTAGGCCCGCGGTAGGGCCGGACCTCGCGCCAGCTGTGACCCCCGAGAGCTTGCTAGCGCCTGACCATGGGCGCGCAAACACTGTGTTTCTGAAGAGATAAACCAAGATGTAGCGCCAATGATCTGGGTAGTGCGGCGGTAGTCATCTGCCGCTGATCTCAAGGTAATACCTTCGTACCAAAGACTCACTTCGCGACGTGACTTGCTAATAGCCTGCTAAGTGCATGTCATTAACCTTCCTTTTAGTCATGGAGATGCCTTTTCACATGCGATCAGCCCGAGGGGGGCAAGGAAAGCAATGCGATTTATTCAAGGGAATACTTTTAGCGCGCTAAGTAAGTCTGCCGCGTTGATCACGGCCGTCGGCGTTCTCGCCGGCCCCGGGGTCGCGTCGGCCGACGCGGCCAAGGACCTTCAGGTCGCCGGCCGTGCGCTCACGTTCCTCGAGAACGGCCCCACGGGCCGCGCGACGCTCGGCGTCGTCTTCGATCCGTCGAAGCCGGCGTCCGTCGCCGAGAAGAACGCCGTGATGGCCGCTATCGGCGGCGGGTACAGCGCAGGGACCGTCACCCTCGTCGGCAAGCCGGTGGAAGCCGGCGACGTCGGCGGCGTCGCCGGTGTGAACGCGCTCTACGTCACGGAGGGCGTGAACTACGCCGCCGTCGGTTCGGCCGCCAAGGGCAAGAAGCTGGTGACGATCAGCTCCGACCTGGCCTGCGTCCGCTCCGGCGCCTGCGTGATGGGCGTCACCACTGCACCCAAGGTCGAGATCACCGTGAACCGGGCGGCGGCAGCGTCGGTCGGGGCCGCCTTCAAGGCGGCGTTCCGCATGATGATCAAAGAAATTTGAGCGGCCTAGAAAGTTGGGAACAATGAAGAAATTTCTCTTTGCCGCCGGCTTTGCCGGCCTGGCGCTGGCGGGCCTCCCGGCCGCCGCCCAATCCATTGACTACGGCTCGCTCGAGCAGCTGTTCAACGAGCCTGTCACCACCAGCGCGACCGGGTCGCCGCAGCGTGCGCCGGAAGCCCCGGCCGACATGCAGATCATCTCGCAGGAGGACATCCGTCGCTCGGGCGCGACCGACCTGCCGACGATCATCAGCCGTGTCGCGGGCGTCGACGTGCTGAACTTCTCCGCGGGCCACACGGACGTGAACGTCCGCGGCTACAACCAGTCGAGCTCGCCGCGCCTCCTGGTGCTGGTCAACGGCCGCCAGGTCTACATGGACCACTACGGCCTGACCTTCTGGCGGAACATCCCCGTCCAGCTGCAGGAAATCCGCCAGATCGAAGTCGTGAAGGGCCCGAACACCGCGCTGTTCGGCTTCAACGCCGTGTCGGGCGTGGTGAATATCATCACCTTCAACCCGAAGTTCGATGACGTCGACGCCTTCAGCGTCAGGGTGGGCACCAACGACTACAAGGGCGCGTCCCTGGTCGCCACGGGCAAGCTCGGCGAGAGGCTTTCGGCTCGGATTTCGCTGGGCGCCGAGAAGCAGGACGAGTGGAAGAACACCATCGGCCTGACCGACATGACGCGCACGCACGCGCCGGAGAACGTCAGCGCCGCGATCGATACGGTCGCCCAGCTGAGCGACAAGACCGAGCTGCGGGTCGAGGGCTCCTACTCGAACGTGCAGCAGAGCACGATCGCCGGTGCGGCCTACTCGCCGACCAAGAGCTTCGTGTCCTCCGTCAAGGCGACCCTCGCCTCTGAAACCAAGCTCGGACTGGTGCAGGTTTCCGCCTACCAGAACGACCTGACCGCCAAGTACATCATCCTCGGCCGCACGGAGTGGGAGAACCGCATCCGCGTCGTCAGCGCCCAGGACCTGTTCAAGATCGGCGCGGCGCACACCTTCCGGGTCGGCGCCGAGTACCGCAACAACACGCTGAACACCGCTCCGCTCAAGGGTGGCGAGATCGGCTACGACGTGTTCGCCCTGTCGGGCATGTGGAACTGGCAGGTCAGCGACAAGCTGGCCACCACGGTGGCCCTGCGCCACGACACGATGGAAATCGAGCGCACGGGGACCTTCCCGCCTGGCGCGCCGCTCGCCAACAACGCGCTCTGGGACCGCAAGGTGAAGGAGCTCAGCGTCAACGCCGCGGTGGTCTTCCGTCCGACGGCGGACGACACCATCCGCCTCTCCTACGGCCGCGGCGTGCAAGCCCCGACCCTGGTGGAGCTGGGCGGCCTGTCCGGCATCATCCCGGTCGGCCCGGGCGTGAACCTCGCCTTCGTGGGCAACCCGACGCTGCGCCCCAGCATCGTCGAGAACTATCAGGTCTCCTATGACCGCAACCTGCCGGTCCTGAACGCCAAGGCCGGCGTCCGGGTGTTCTGGCAGCAGTGGGAAGACATCAAGGGCCTGCCGGGCACCGGCAGCTTCGACGTCGCCCCGACCCGCACCACCCTCCCGGGCGTGCAGTTCATCAACACCTCGGACTCCGAGATGCAGGGCTTCGAGCTCTCGGCCTCGGGCCGCGCCAAGACCGGCTTCCGCTGGAGCGCCGACTACACCTACACCGACGTGAAGGACGAGGCTTTCCGGGGGGTGAACCCCGCCACCCGCGGCACCGCCTTCGAGCGCATGAGCCCGAAGCACCGCGGCAACGTCGCGGCCGGCTGGTCGAACAAGGCTTGGGAAGCGGACGCCTTCCTTCACTACGTGGGCAAGTTCGACTCCCCGCGCGTGGTCGGCACCGGCCTCGCCGAGGTGGACGCCTTCACCACCCTCGGCGGCCGCGTCGCCCATAAGCTCGACAACGGCCTGACCTTCGCGGTCGCCGGCCAGAACCTCCTGCACGAGCGGCAGAAGCAGACCAACGGCTTCGAAGCCGAACGTCGGGTCTTCGTCTCGGTCAGCAAGGCCTGGTGATCCCTAGCGGCCCCGCAGAAGCGGGGCCGCACCTCCTTTCCGGAGCTCGAACATGAAGATGCTTCGCTTCACCGACCTGTCTCTCGTCGTGAAGATGGCGATCGCCCCGGTGGTCGCGGTCGTCGTGCTTGCCCTCGTCTCGGGCGGCGCATTCTATAGCCAGCAGCAGCAGGCCAAGGCCCTGGACAAGATCGTCCAGCACGACATGGCGGTTAGCCTGCGCGTCGCCGCGCTGTCGAACCGCATCACCAGCGCCCACCTGCAGATCTACCAGGCGATGACCAGCCAAGCCGGCGCTGTCGCCGGCGGCCCTTCCGATGCTCCGGCCAAGCTGCAGGCGCTGATGGGCGATGTCGACGCCATCAAGGCCGACCTTGAGAAGCTCAAGAAGGAGCTGCCCAAGGCTCAGCAGGCCCGCTTCACCCAGGTGGCCAAGGACCTGACCGACTACCGCGGTGGGATCGAGGTCGTGGGCTCGATGATGGGCGTGGACTTCGCCACCGCGGTGGCCTTCGTCCAGCCCTTCGAAGAACACTACGCTCGCATGACCGACACGCTCGCCCAGGCGCGCAACACCGTTCAGGCCGACGCCGACAAGCGGGCCAAGGAAAGCGCCGCCCAGGCGGCCCTGACCGGCAAGATCGTGATGGGCGCCTCGGTGCTCACCATGATCGCGGTGGCCTGGCTGTCGGTGGCGATCATCATGGGCGTGCGCCGCGGGATCAACGGCATCGCGCAAGCCACCGAAATCCTGGCGGGCGGCGATTACGCCGTCGACCTCGCCCCTCACCAGCGGGGCGACGAGCTGGGCGCCATCGTGCGCGGGCTCGACGTCTTCAAGGAGAACCTCCAGCGCATCGACGCCATGCGTCGCGAGCAGGAGGAGAGCCAGACCCGCGAAGCGGCGATGCGCGAAGAGGTGGAGGCCGAACGCGCCAAGACCCAGGAAGCGCAGGTCGCGGTGGTCCACGCCCTCGCGGACGGCCTGGCGCGGCTCAGCCAGGGCGACCTGAAGCACCGGCTGAAGACGCCGTTCTCGCCGGAGTACGAACAGCTCCGCTCGGACTTCAACGCCGCCATGGAGCGCCTGCAGGAGGCGATGCAGATCATCACCGCCAACGCCGGCCAGATCGGCGTGGGCGCGGATCAGATCGCCAACGCTTCGGACGACCTCTCCCGCCGCACCGAGCAGCAGGCCGCAAGCCTGGAGCAGACGGCCGCCGCGCTGGAGCAGATCACCACCACCGTCAAGAAGTCGGCCGAGGGGGCGCAGACCGCGCGCGCCGCGGTGCAGACGGCCAAGTCCGGCGCCTCCCGGGGCGAGGAAGTGGTTCGTCGCGCCGTCTCCGCCATGGGTGAAATCGAGAAGTCAGCCGGCCAGATCAGCCAGATCATCGGCGTGATCGACGAGATCGCCTTCCAGACCAACCTGCTGGCCCTGAACGCCGGGGTGGAAGCCGCCCGCGCCGGCGACGCCGGCAAGGGCTTCGCCGTGGTGGCCTCGGAAGTCCGGGCGCTGGCCCAGCGTTCCGCCGACGCCGCCAAGGAGATCAAGACGCTGATCAGCGCGTCGACGGAACAGGTTGGCCAGGGCGTCGCCCTGGTCGGCGAGACCGGCGAGGCGCTGCAGCAGATGGTCAGCCAGGTGGACGCCATCGACTCCCTGGTCGGCGACATCGCCACCTCGGCTCAGGAGCAGTCGGCGGGTCTGCACGAGGTCAACGTGGCCGTGAACAACATGGACCAGGTCACCCAGCAGAACGCCGCGATGGTGGAGGAGACGACCGCCGCCACCCACGCGCTCCGCAAGGAAGCCGCCGAGCTTCGCCGCCTGATCGGCGAGTTCGACACGGGCGACGCGGCGCAGAAACCGACGCGGGCGGCCTCGGCGCCGGCCGCAACGCCGGCTCCCGCACCCGCGACGAGCACGGTCCGCCAGAAGTTGGCCTACGCCTCCGGCGCAGCGACGGCGGCCCAGATCGACAACTGGGAAGAGTTCTAGTCTCAGCCCTCCCCTGAGCGCCCTTGCGCCCGGCGAGCCGTCTCGCCGGGCGTTTCTTTGTTCGGAACGCGGATCGTCAGATCCTGGGCGCGCATCGCGACCAGCCGCCAGCGAGGTCCGTCCTCCCCCTTCTGCCGCGCAAAGGTGAGCACGCAATCGGTCCCGGCGCCCGGCACGCAGACCCGGCCCTTGCCGGCCGGCTGCAACATCTCCGCCACCTGCTCCGGCTTCGGGGCCTCGAACACGCGCCGCCCATCACCGTCCACGAGGCGGAGGGCTTCGGGCGCGATCATCCTGTCCAGGGCGAACTCCGAGGGGCCGCCATCGACCTCGAGGCCGTTCGCCCGCGCCACCTGGACCAGCTGGGCGCGGAGATCCTCGCGCACCGCCCGTCGGTCCACCGCCGCCTCGAAGGCCACTCGGTCGCGGGCGACGACGGCGTCGAACAGGGCGTCGGCGCTGGCTATCGCCTCCTCGGGGACGCCGCGGCCGCAGCCGCCGATCGCCGCCAGCATGGCCACCGCAAGCAGGGTTCGACCGGTTCGATGCATCGGGCGAACATGGCGGCCGCCCTGAGTCGCCTCAACCGCCCATGCTGCGGCGTGTTGCGCCGGAAGGGCCTGGTCGCATAGTGATCCACAACCTTTTCGGGGAGTGCGACCCATGTCCGACAGCGAGGCTTTCCCGGTTCCGGAGGCGTGGGCCAAGCGGGCCCGGATGGACGAGGCCGGCTATGAGGCTGCGGTGCGCCGCGAGGCGCAGGACCCCGAGGCCTACTGGCGCGACGTCGCGGGCCGGCTGGACTGGATCAAGGCGCCGACCGAGATCAAGGACGTGTCCTTCCGGCGCGAGGACTTCCGCATCCGCTGGTACGCCGACGGGGTGCTGAACGTCTCGGTGAACTGCCTCGACCGGCACCTCGCCACGCGCGGCGACCAAACGGCGATCATCTGGGAGAGCGACGACCCCGAGGTCTACGACGTCCTCACCTACAAGCAACTCCACGCCGAGGTCTGCCGCTGGGCCAACGTCCTGAAGGCCAAGGGCGTCCGGAAGGGCGACCGCGTGACCATCTACCTGCCGATGATCCCGCAGGCGGCGGCGGTGATGCTGGCCTGCGCCCGGATCGGCGCGGTGCACTCGGTGGTGTTCGGCGGCTTTTCGCCTGACAGCCTGGCCGGACGCATCCAGGACTGTGACTCCAAGGTGGTGATCACCGCTGACGAGGGGCTGCGGGGCGGCCGGGTGGTCCCTCTCAAGCGCAACGTCGATGAGGCCCTGAAGACCTGCCCCGGCGTGACCGACGTGATCGTGGTCCGCCGCACCCGGGGCGACGTGCCGATGACGCAGGGCCGCGACGCCTACTGGTCCGACCTGAAGACCACCGTCTCCGACCAGTGCGATCCCGAGCCGATGAACGCCGAGGACCCGCTGTTCATCCTCTACACCTCAGGCTCGACGGGTAAGCCCAAGGGCGTGCTTCACACCACCGGCGGCTACCTGACTTGGGCGGCTCACACCCATGAGCTCGTCTTCGACTACCGCCCCGGCGAAGTCTTCTGGTGCACCGCCGACATCGGCTGGGTCACCGGGCACAGCTATGTGGTCTACGGCCCGCTGGCCAACGCCGCCACGACCGTGATGTTCGAGGGCGTGCCGAACTATCCGACCTCCTCCCGCTTCTGGGAGGTGATCGACAAGCACCAGGTGGAGATCTTCTACACGGCGCCGACGGCGATCCGCGCCCTGATGCGGGAGGGTGACGAGCCTGTGACCCGCACCTCCCGATCGTCGCTGCGCCTGCTGGGCACGGTGGGCGAGCCGATCAATCCGGAAGCCTGGCTCTGGTACCACCGGGTCGTGGGTGAAGGGCGGTGTCCGATCGTCGACACCTGGTGGCAGACGGAGACCGGCGCCTGCCTGATGACGCCCCTGCCGGGGGCCCATGCCGCCAAGCCCGGATCCTGCGCCAAGCCGCTGCCGGGCGTGAAGCCGCAGCTGGTGGACGCGGACGGCAAGGTCCTGGAGGGCGCCGTCTCCGGCAACCTCTGCCTGACCGACTCCTGGCCCGGCCAGATGAGGACGGTGTACGGCGACCACGAGCGCTTCATCACCACCTACTTCACCACCTATCCCGGCAAGTACTTCACCGGGGACGGAGCCCGCCGCGACGAGGACGGCTACTACTGGATCACCGGCCGGGTGGACGATGTGATCAATGTCTCGGGGCATCGCCTCGGCACCGCCGAGATCGAGAGCGCCCTGGTCGCGAACGAGAACGTCGCGGAGGCCGCAGTGGTCGGCTTCCCCCATCCGGTGAAGGGCCAGGGCATCTACTGCTACGTGACGCTGAAGGCCGACGTGGAGCCCACCGATATCCTGGAGGCCGAGCTGAAGGGATGGGTGCGCCGGGAGATCGGGCCGTTCGCCGCGCCCGACGTCGTGCAGTTCGCCCCAGGGCTGCCGAAGACGCGGTCCGGGAAGATCATGCGCCGGATCCTGCGCAAGATCGCCGAGGACGACCTCTCCAACCTTGGCGACACCTCCACCCTCGCCGACCCCGGCGTCGTGGATGACCTGGTGAAGAACCGGCACGCGGCCGAGCAAGCCTGAGGCGGCTCAGGTCTCCCAGGCGTCGCCCCAGCCCAGCCGCCGGGCGCGGGCGTGGGCGACCTTGTCGCGTTTGCCGACGAGGCGGGTCTCCAGGCCCGCCTCCCCGCAGAGCCTGAGTTCAAGGCCGGGCTTGCTGGCCCTGGGGTGGCGCAGCACCCGGGCGGACCGGGGGCCGGCCGCCACCCCCGGCCGCGCCGCGATCAGGTAGGCGAACTTTTCGTCCTCGAACGGCGCCTCGGCGCCCTTGGCCAGACGGTGATCGCGGCTGCGCGGCAGGCGGACCGAGAAGTGGCACCAATCGGGTGCAGCGAGGGGACAGCTGCGAGCGTGCGGGCAGGGGGCGAGCAGGTCCGCGCCGGCCGCGACCAGCGCCGTTCGGGCCTGCAGCAGTCGAGCAAAGCCGGCCGGCGTGCCGGGTTCGACCAGCACGAGGAGGCCGCGGGCCGCCGCCCAAAGGGCGGTCACCACGGCGACCTGCTTGGCCGGCGGGATCTCGGCGAGGGCGTAGCTCGCCGCCACCAGATCCGCGGAGGGCCAAGGTCCGGGCGCCGTCAGGTCCGCGCGCAGCCGGCGCGCCTCGCGGAGCGGCGGGGGCGCCTCCACCGCCAGCCGCCCGGCGGAGTCGAGGAACGGCGTGCTGGCGTCCAGCCAGGTGACCTGCTGCAGAACAGGCCAGGCCTGCAGCGCCGCCCAGCTGGCGGCCGCGGGGCCGGATCCCGCGTCCAGCATCTCGGCCGGCGCAAATTCCGGCGCCATCCGCGCCGCCTCGGCGAACACCGTGGCGCAGGCGGCGTAGGTGGCCGGCAGCCTCGCCAGGGCATAGGCGAGGGCGTCTTCGACATCCCGGATCACGCCGGCCGATCCTTGACCTGCGCGGTAGGCGGCGGAGGTCCGCGCCGCCCGCTCGGCGAGGCCGCGACGGGACACGCCTTCGAGCTCCTGCTCCAGCGCCGCCCGCAGCGGCCGGGGAAGTTCCACGCTCATGCGCCGTTCCTCTCGGCCACTCCGGGCGTGGAGGGAAGCGCTCGTGATGCTTAACCGCGCAACCGTTCCTTAAGCCGGCGGAGCGCACGGTGCTTCCCGAGCAGGCCCGATGTCGACCCAAGCCGTACCCCACCATGTGGCGCTGGACGCCAATGTGCTCCGCGAGGCGGTGGAGGCTCATCAGCGCTATCTCGCCGGCCGCTCGGGCGGGCGACGGCTGTCGCTCACCCACGCCGATCTTTCCAACTGCTCGCTGGAGGGCCTGGACCTGCGCGAGGCGGACCTCGCCGGCGCCCGGCTGGACGGCGCCATCCTGTCGCGCACCAATCTCTCCCGCGCCATCCTGTTCGGCGCAGACCTCCGCGAAGCCGACATGCGGCGGGTCAATCTCAAGCGCGCCGATCTGCGGGGCGCCTGTCTCCGCGGCGCCAACCTGGCGGGCGCGGACCTCGCCGGCTGCGACCTGCGCGAAGGCCGCATCGCCCTGCAGGACAAGCTGGACGGCTTCCGCGTGCTGCGCCACGAGCACCGGCCCGGCGAGCTGAACTACGCGATCCTCTCCGGCGCCAATCTCGCCGGCGCCCAGATGGCCGGCGCCATCGCCATGGCGGTGGATTTCACGGACGCCAACCTCGCTGGCGCCCTGCTGGCCGGGGCGCGCCTGCACAAGGCGGTGCTGGACGGGGCCGACCTGTCCGGCGCCGACCTCGGCGGAGCGGATCTCACCGGCGCCTCTATGAAGCGGGCGGTGCTGGCCGGGGTGAACCTGGAGCACGCGCGGCTCGATGACGCCGATCTGACCGACGTGCTGCGCGCGCCGCCGCCGCTCGTCTACATCGATGACCGCCCCCTCGATCAGGTGCTGGCCGAGCACGAAGCGTATTGCCAGAGCGACGGGTCGCGCGGGCGGGTGATGAACCTGCCCGAGATCGACTTCCGTCCGCTGCGCCACCTGCGCCAGCGCAAGCTGACCGCCCTGGTCGCCCCGCGGTCGGTGCTGTTCGGCATGGATCTCCAGGGCGTCGAGCTGCAGGGGGCCGACCTGTCCAGCTGCGATCTGCGCGGGGCCAATCTGCGCGACGCCGACCTGCGCGGGGCCAAGCTCACGGGCGCCCAGCTCGCCCGCGCCGACCTGCGCGGCGCCCGCATGGGGCCGCTGATGATCGCCGAAGGTCGCTATGTGCGCACCGACTTCACCCGGGCCTCCCTACGCCACGCTGATTTTCGCGGAGCCTCCGCCCCTCGGGCCCGCTTCCTGGAAGCCGACCTCGGCCAGGCCCGCATGGCCGGCTGCGACCTCACGGGCGCCGAGGTCGAGCTGCTCGCCCAGGACATGGCCTAGCCTCACATTTCGCCGCGGAGCGGCGCGAGGTCGGGGAAGTTCGCGTCGCGCTTCTCGGCCTTGGCCTTGAAAGCCTCGGCCATGTGCGGGCCGGAGAACATCGCGGTCTGCCACACGGCGATGTAGTCGAGCGCGTCCTTGATGCTGTGGTCGCGCGCGTAGTTGATCATCACCTTGGAGCCGGTGACCGCCAACGGCGCCTTCGAGGCGATCTCGCGGGCCGTGGCCAGGGCGTGCTCGACGACGGCCTCGTGCGTGTCGAACACCTCGTTGACCAGGCCGATCTCCTTCGCCCGCTGGGCCGGCAGACGGCGGCCCGTGTAGGCCAGCTCGCGCACCCAGCCCTCCGGGATCAGCTTGCACAGCCTGGGGAAGGTGCCGACGTCGGCGGTCATGCCGATGTTGATCTCCTGGATCACGAAGAAGGCGTCCGACGTGCAGTAGCGGATGTCGCAGGCGCTGGTCATGTCCACGGCCCCGCCGACGCAGCCGCCTTGGATGGCGGCGATGACCGGCATGCGCGCCTCGTCCAGGCAGGAGAAGGCGTCCTGCAGCAGCTTCACGTGAAACCGCATCGCCTCGGCGTTCACGTGCCGGTCCTCGGAGGCCGGGTCGGACGTGGAGCCGCCGCCCTGGAACACCGCCAGGTCCATGCCGGCGCAGAAGTGCTTGCCGGTGGAGGAGATGACAATGCAGCGGGCCAGCGCCTTGGCGTTGATCTCGTTCACGATGGCCGGCAGCTCGTTCCAGAACGGGCGCACCATGGTGTTCATCGCCTCCGGCCGCTTCAGCCGGATGTGGGCGACGTGGTCCTCGATGGTGACGTCGAAGCAGGTCCAGGCGCGGCTGGTGGCGTCGAACTGGGCTGGGGCGTTCATGGCTGTCTCCTCCCGAAGGCGGGCATCATCGGCCGCTTACCCGGCGGCCGCCAAGCGCCGTCAGATGCCGGCGTACCACTCGTAGCCGCGATCCTCCCAGAAGCCCCCCTTGCCGCCGCGGATGTGGGCGAAGTCGGCCACCGCTTCGATCCGCTGGACGTACTTGGCGTGCTTGTAGCCGAGCTGCCGTTCCACCCGCAGCCGCACCGGCGCGCCATGGGCCACCGGCAGGGGCTGATCGTTCATGGCGTAGGCCAGCAGGGTCTGGGGGTGGTAGGCGTCGATCAGGTCGATGCTCTCGTAGTAGCGGTCGCTCTCGTCCTGGTTCGGTCCCAGGTGGTCGGCGCAGTGGAAGACCAGGTAGCGCGCCTCAGGCTTCAGCCCGGCGCGGTCGAGCAGCGGGCCGAGGCGCGCGCCGGTCCACTTGCCGATGGCCGACCAGCCCTCGACGCAGTCGTGTCGGGTGATCTGGGTGCGGGCGGGCAGGGCGCGGAGTTCGTCCAGGCTGAGCGACTGCGGCCGCTCCACGAGCCCGTCCACCAGGATCCGCCAGTCGGCGAAGGCTGCTGCGGCGTGGGCGGCATAGGCGGGGGAGCTCGGCCGAATGGTGCCGTTGGCCTTGAAGTCGGGCGAGAGGTCCTCCGGCGTGAACTCCTGGGCCAGGGCCTTTCGGTCGACGACCAACCGCTGGGCGCGCCGGGTCAGCCCCTCAGCGCTGGCCAGCACGCGGGTGAAGCCGGGATGGGCGTTCAGCCGGTCGCAGGCGGTGAGCGCAAGGCCGGCGAGCGAGGCGCCTGCGCCCGCCAGCCAGCGGCGGCGGTCAGGCGCGCTCATGGGCGAACCCCCTCGGTCTCGATGGCGTAGCGGCCGGTGATCATGCCGCGCATGTTGTTCCAGAACCCCGACAGCGCCACCAGCGCCACGTGCACCAGCACGAAGAGGACGGTCAGGGCGGCGCAGATGAAGTGGATGGATCGCGCCGACTGCCGGCCGCCGAACAGGTCGACGAGCCAGGGCGCGCCGGCGTTGAAACCCGGCGACATGCAGAGCCCGGTCAGCAGGATCAGCGGCAGAACCACGCCGATCATCGCCAGGTAGGTCAGCTTCTGGAGAACGTTGTAGGTGCGGGCCGCCTCGCCCCTGGGGAAGCGCAGACGGGCGTGGTCGAGCACGTCGCGCCAGACGTGCCTCAGCCGCCATTGCTCGCGGGTGGGCAGCAGGTCGCGGCGCAAGTGGCCGGAGATCAGGGCGGCGGACAGGTAGACGAGGCCGTTGATGACGAACAGCCAGGCGAAGAAGAAGTGCCAGCGCCGGCCGCTCGCAAGGTCCCGGTAGCTTGGGATCGTCGCCCAGGCCGGGAAGCCGCGCGGCTCGCGTCGGCCCTCCGCCCCGGAGTAGCCGAGCACGCCCGTGGTCCGATAGGCGCGGTCCCCCAGGAGCGTCACGCCAACCGGTTCGCCCCTGACCTCGGCCATGCCCATGTAGAGCCAGGGCTCGGCGAACGTGGACTTCTGGCCCCAGTAGAGCGCCGGGTGGGCGTTGAAGATCTGCAGGCCGCTCATCAGCAGCAGGCTGATGGCGAGCACGTTCAGCCAGTGGGTGAGCCGAACCAGGCCCGAGTGCCGCTTGTAGAGCACCTTACCCGCCCGTCCGTCCGCCATCGCCGCTCCTCGCCCAACCCGGCCGATCTTCGCACGCGCCCGGCGCGGGGGCGAGCGGCCACACGGGAACACCCGCCGCGCGCCGGCGCTTCTGATGGCGAGACATCCAAGGAGCCGCACATGTCCGAAGGACGCGACGAGATGAACACCGAAGGCCGCGAAGGCAACGCCGCCCAGCCGCTGAACGCGGCCGAGGACAACGCCGGCGCCGAGCGCTACCCCTCTGTCCGGCAGGACGACTCGGTGGAGCGCACGGGCCGCACGGAGGCCGTCACGGGCGAGGGCGGCGAGAGCCGCAGCTTCGATCCGGCGGCCGACGCGCCGACCCGTCAAGGCGCAGGCGACACCACCGCCCCCGCCTCGGCCAACGAAGGCCGCCTCGGGCCGGGCGCCGATCCCGTAGAGGGCAAGCGCTAGCCGCGGACCGCGCTCGCCCCTAAGCTCCCCGGCCGCAAACCGGGGAGCGAGGCGTTGAGCGAGGGCGTGGAAGTCTGGCGGGGCAGCGTCGCCACCTGGGAATGCGACGCCATGGGCCACCTGAACGTCGGCTTCTACGTGGCCAAGTCCATGGAAGGCCTCGTCGGCCTCGCGGCCGAGCTCGGCATGCCGCACGCCTTCGCGCCTCATGCGGGCGCGACGCTGATCGTCCGCGAGCAGCACATCCGCTTCATCAAGGAGGCCCGTCCCGGCGCGCCGCTGCACATGATGGGCGGGGTGGTGGAGATCGGAGACGACACCGCTCGGCTGCTGCTGCTCCTGCTGCACCAGAACGGCGACGTCGCGGCCAGCTTCCAGACCGTGGTGGCGCACGCCACGCCCCGCGACGGCTGCGCCTTCAGCTGGCCCGAGCGGATCCGGCGGCGCGCCGCGGAGCTCGCCATCACCGTTCCAGACAAGGCCGCCCCGCGCAGCATCGGCCTCGCCCCCGTGGAAAGCCAGGCGAGCCTGGCCCGGGCCAACGAACTTGGCCTGAAGCGCACGGCGCTGGGCGCGGTGCGGGCCTCCGACTGCGACACCTTCGGCCGGATGCGCACCGAGCTGATGATGGCCCGCATCTCGGACGGCATCCCGCATTTCTTCGGCGGCCGCCGTCCGGGCGAGGGCGAGCACCAGGGCAAGGTGGGCGGCGCGGCCCTGGAGTACCGCCTGCTGCACTTCGACTGGCCGCGAGCCGGCGACCGCGTGGAGCTGCGCTCCGCTCCGGCCGGCGGCGACGCACGCTTCCGGCGGCTGGTGCACTGGCTGCTGGACCCCGACACCGGAAGGGCCTGGGGCTCGGCCGAGGCCATCGCCGTCTCCTTCGACCTGGAGACCCGCAAGATCATCACCCTCAGCGAAGAGGCGCTGGCGGCCGCCAACGCCGAAGCTGCGCCCGGGTTGAGCCTCTAGCTGGTCAGGCTGCGCAGCGTCTGGCGCACGAGATCGGGCCGCTCCATGGGCAGGAAGTGGCTCGTGCCGGGGACGGTCTCCACTCGGATACGGCCGGTCGCCTCGAGCTCCGGCAGGCGATCGTCGAGCCTGGCCGTGCTGCCCTGCTCCGCCCGCAGGATGCGCACGGGACAGCGGGTGGCCTGGAAGGCGCCCCACGGATCGTAGTTGTGCGAACGGAAGTTGGAGGCTTCCCATTCGGGCCGGCAGGTCAGGGTCGCCTCGCCGTCCGCGGTGTCGCGGAAGCCGGCCTCCACATAGTCGGCGAGCTGGGCCTCCGACCAGGTGCGGAAGGCCCCGCGCCCGCGGTAGGCCTCGAGCGCGGCGGCCTTGCTCGGGAATTCGGCCCGACGGCGCAGCGCCCCCTGGACCAGCGGCGAATTGGCGACGGCAGGGTCGTCCTCCGAGCGCTGACCGGGCGTATGCACCAGCACGGGATCGAACAGCGCCAGCGCGCGGACGCGCTCGGGACGCGCGGCGGCCGCCAGCAGGCTGGACGTCCCGCCCATGGAATGGCCGGCCAGCACCACGGCGCCGTCCGTCGCCGCCTCGAGCAGGGCCAGCAGGTCGTCCCGGAACTCGTCCCATCCCGCTCGGCCCTCCACGGTCGCCGGCAGGGTGGAGGCGCCGTGGCCGCGCAGGTCGATGGCCAGGATCCGGAGCTCGGCGGCCAGCGGCGCCAGGATCGTGCGATAGGTGCGGGCGTTGAAACCGTTGGCGTGGGAGAAGACGATGTCGACCGAACGCTCGGGCGGCCCGAAGTCGAGCGCCGCCATGGCGCCCCCGCGCTGCGCAAGCTCGATCAACCGCGCCTGCGGCTCGTACTCCACCCTGGCGTCCATGGATCCCTCCGACGCCCCATATAGCGGCCTCACCCCACGGAAGAAGACATGAAGCTGGCGACCATCGGCTACGAGAGCGAAACCCAGGCCCAGGTGATCGAGCGGCTGAAGCAGGCCGGCGTCGAGGTGCTGATCGACGTGCGCGCCGTGGCCGCCTCCCGCCGGGCCGGCTTCTCCAAGACCCTGCTGGCCGCCAGCCTGAAGGACGCCGGCATCGACTACGTCCACCTGCGCCAGCTCGGCACGCCCAAGTCCGGCCGCGACGCCGCGCGCAAGGGGCGGGTCGCCGAGATGCGGGCCATCTTCGAGGACCACCTGGCCGAGCCCGCCGCCCAGCTGGAGCTCGCCAAGGCCACCGAGATCGCCCGGCAGAAGAAGGCGGCCCTGCTCTGCTACGAGGCCGACGCCCGCGGCTGCCACCGCGCCATCGTCGCCGACCGCATCTGCGACGCCCTGGGCTGCGGGATCGAGGACCTCTAGGGCTACTTCTCGGAGATCTTCTCCATCCGGTAGGGCTCGTCCTCGCCGTTGCGGAAGTCGCCGCGCAGGTCGGGCTTGCCGTTGCCGTCGGTGTCGTAGAGGGCGGTCTCGAAGTCGCCGTCCTGGTTGTCGTCGAAATACATCGTGTCGAGGTCGCCGTTCCCGTCCTCGTCGGTGATGACCACTATCGGGTCGCGCTTGCTCTTCGGCACGATCAGCACGCTGTCGCCCTCGCCGTCGCAGTCGGTGTCCATCAGGAAGCGCGTGCCCTTCGGCTTGTCGTAGGGCTCCTCCTCCACCGCCTGGGCCTTGCAGGTCTCCGCCGCCGCCTGGCGCGTCTGGCTCACCCGGTCCTGGGTGCGGGCCAGGAACGACTTCACGTCCTCCGCCGACACCGCGTAGTTCATCCCTTCGCCCTCACCCTTGAAGCTGTTGATGCCGACCACCTTCAGGTTGTCGTCGATCAGCGGCCCGCCCGAGTTGCCGGGGTTGATCGGGGTCTGCGTCTGGATGACCGTCGCCTCGTGCTGCACCTTGTCTCCGGCCTTCCAGCCGTAGGCGCGACGGATCTGGCTGACGATGCCGCGGGTGTAGGTCCAGGCCTCCCCGGTCGGGTGGCCGATGGCGTGGACATCGGCGCCCACCTCCAGCGTCGTGGAGTTCCCAAGCTCCAGTGGGGTCACGCCGGGCGGAACGGCCTCCACCTGGAGCAGCGCCAGATCCGCCACATCGTCGCGACGGATCACCTTGGCGACGCGCACGTCGGCGTCGCCGACCGCCGCGCCCTCCATGCTGGGCTTGAACACCACGCCGACTTCCTTGGCGTCGCCGACCACATGCAGGTTGGTGACGATACGCCCATCGGCGCCGATCAGGACGCCCGAGCCCACGGCGTCCTCCGCGACGACCAGGACGACCGCCGGCGCCGCGCGTTGGTAGATGCCGGTCTCCTTGGCGCCGCGTGTGTTGGCGCGGCCTTCAGGCTTAAGCCGGCCTAGCGCCTTGCCCACCGCCACCCCGCTGCTTTCCGGCATGTCCGGCAGGGACGGCTGGCTGGCGGCGCGCGTCGCGCCCGAAAGCTGGGCCTTGCGGCCGAGCAGGTCTTCCTGCGCGGTCGCCTGCGCGTATGATGCGAGCGACAAGGCCGCCGCGATCGCGGCGATCCGGAACGATTTCATGGCCTTGCGCCCCCCTAGAGCATTGTTACTCCGGACCCTAGCTGGGCTGTGGCTAACCGCAAGTTGCATTCTGTCGGCGGGCGGGGGCCATCGCGGACGCGCCTGCAGCGGCGCTGCAGACCGCGGGCGCCCTGCACGCCGAAGGGCGGAGCCTCGCCGCGCAGGCGGCGTTAGGGGCGGCGCTGCAGACAGCCGAAGCACGCGATCCGGCCGTGCGCTTGCTCATCCTCAGCCGCCTGCTCGACGTCTGCGTCGAGAGCCGCTCGCGGACCTGCCTTACGCAGCGAATCCCGGACTACATCGCGGCGGCCAAGGCTGCACCCGTGCCGGACGGCGCAGCGTCCGCCCTGCTCGGTCAGACCGCCACCTACTACGTCGACGAGGCCCGACTGGCGCTCGGACGGCCTGACGTGACGGCGCAAATCCCCGCCGGTCCCGGATGGGCGAGCGAGATCTCCTATGCCCGCGAACTCTATCTGAAGCGACAGCTGCTGGCGGGGCGGGTGCAGTTGGCCCTGGGGCGGCCGGTCGAGGCCGCCGCGAGCGCGGACCGGCTGCTGTCGATGATCGCCTCGCTTCGCAACCCCGAGGCGTCGCCGGCGACGGTGGCCCGCGCTCTGGCGGGTGGTCTCACGACGCTCCTCGACGCCGGCCAGGCCGAGCGCGCCTACGGGCTTTATCGCGCCACCCGAGAGACCCTGCCAAAGGCCATGCCGGCCCGCAGCCTGGACCTGGCGCTGTACCGCATCTCCGAGGCGCGGCTGCTGGGCGCCCGCGCCGACCTGCCGGGCGCGCGTGCGGCGGCCGACGCCGCCCTGTCCCTGCTCCGCGACCTGGAGCTGGAGCCCGCCACGCGCGCCGAGCTGCTCGCCCAGGCCTTGCTTCTCCAGGCCGCCACCTGCGCGGCTGAGTCCGACCTCGCCTGCGCCCGCGGAGCCCTGGCGGAAGCCCAGCCGGTGGCCTCCGAGACGCCGGAATATCTGGCCACCGTAGCGGCGGTGGCGGCTCTGGCCGGTGACCCCGCCGCACCGCCTCCCGCCGCCGTCGAGGCGGATCCCTACAGCCTCGTCGCCGCAGCGCTGCGGACGGCACCGGGGCCCGCGCGCGCCGCCCGGTTCGACGCCGCGGCCCGCGCGGTGCTCGGCGCCGAGCGTGGCTTCGGCGGCCACGCGGCCCTGGAGCCGCTGCTGGTCGCGTTGCTGTTGCAGATCGGCGGCGGGGCCGGGGACAAGGACGCCGCCTTCGGGTTGATGCAGATCGCGGGACGAGGAGCCTCCGCCTTTGACGCGGAGGCCGTGGCTGCGCTCAGCCGGGCAGAAGGCGAGCTGCAGCGGCGGGCGGTGCATCAGGCGCTGCGGCTCCGCGCCCGTCGCGATCGGCTGGAACGGGAGCAGATCCAGGCCGTCACGGAGCGGGCCGTGGCCGCCGCCGAATCGGGCGGGGCGCTGACCCATGACCCCGCCGCGAGGCTTCTGCTGCGCGACTTCGCCGTGCGGATCTCGCGGGCGGATGCGGCCGGGGGCAAGCCTGGCGTGACGTGGCCCGGCGTCGTGACGCCGCTGCGCCGCCTGCAGAGCGTGTTGGGCGACGCCGAAGCGGTGCTGGCCGTGGCGCGCACGCCGCAGGGCCTCGCCTATGCCTGTGTTCGGCGCGATCGGGCCGAGTGGCGTGTGGCCGCGGTCGATGTTCAGAAGGCGAGGCTCGACAGCCGGCTGGTGCAGCAGGCGCTGACCTCCGGCCACGCCCCTTCGGACCAACTGGACAGCCAGTTCCCGGTTGAGGCGGCGATCCGGCTCTACGATCTCTATCTCCGCCCGTTCGACGGCTGCGTTCGGGCCAGGGACCGGATCGTCTGGCTCCCGGGCCTCGCCAACCTCGCCGCACCCCTCTCCGTGATGCTGCCCGCGGCCCCGCCGAAGCGCGAGGACGGTGGTTACGATCTTGCCCAGGCGCCTTGGGTCGCCCGCTCGCACGCGATCAGCTACGCCGGCTCGGCGGCGCTGATTGTCGCCGCCCGCAAGGCGCCCGCCAACGGTCGGGATTTCGATTTCCTCGGGGTCGGCGACCCGGTGCTCTCGGGAGAGACACCGACGGGCGAACGCCGCGAGGCATTGGCCACGCGGGGCGCAAGGGTGGCGGGCCTGGCGCCGCTTCCGGAGACCCGGCCAGAACTGCTGGCCTCCGCCCGCGCCTTCGCGTCGAGCCAGGTGTTGCTCGGCGCAGACGCCACGGAGCGGCGTCTGCGCGCTCAGGTGCTGGGCGCCTATGCCTATGTCTCGTTCGCAACTCACGGCCTGATCCGCGAGGACCTGCAGGGGCTGGCGGAGCCGGCGCTCGTGCTGACTCCCGTGTCCGGCGACGATCCCCTGGACGACGGATTGCTGACGGCCAGCGAGATCGCCGACCTCAACCTTCGAGCCCGCTTCGTGGCGCTCTCGGCCTGCAACACCGCCAACTTCGACCTGGAGGCGCTGGCCCAGGACCTGCCGGCGCTGTCCTCCGCCTTCGCCGTCGCCGGCGTACCGGCGACGCTCGCCACCCTGTGGCCGGTGGACTCCGAAACCGGCCGCCGGGTCGTGGCCGCCACCTTCGAGCGGTTGCGGGCGGAGGGGCTGGCCCCGTCGGATGCGCTCGCCGCCGCCCAGCAGCTCTTCCTCGAACAGCCGCCCGGCCGCGCCTGGCTGCATCCGAGGTTCTGGGCGCCCTTCGTGATCCTGGGCGACGGCGGCCTTCGCGAGCCCCCGGCCCGGGCGCCCAACCCCACGGTGCGTCAGGTGGAGGTTCTGACCGCCCGCGGCGGAGAGGTGATCGGCCTGGTCCGCGCCGGCGGAGCCACGGTCGCGAGGTTGATCTCGGATGCGGACCCGCGCGGCCGCCACGCTGGGGCCGTGCGCCAGCTCTCGGGCGCGGGGGGCGCCTGGCGGCGCGAGAGCGTCGAGGTGGGCGCGTCGCAGATGATGGTCGACCTCGGCGGGCCGGTCCTCGTGGCGGGCTATGCGGCGGGCTCGAGCGGCCGCTTCGCGCCGGTGCTGGAAGCCCTCTCGCCCGCCGGAGAGCTGGTGGCCACGTGGCGCGCCCAGCCGCCCGAGGGGTTGGACTCGTTCACCCTGGGCGGCGGCGCCCTCGGCGGCGGGCGGGCGGCCTTCGTGGTGGGCGATCTCAGCCTGCGGGGCCAAGCCGCCGGCCATGGGGGCCGGCTGAGGCTCTTCGAGACGGACGCCGCCCTGAACCCGCGCGTGATGGCGGAGCTGGCGCCGCCCAGCGGCGGGAATATCGCCGAGGCCACGGTGAGCCCGTTCGGGGACGACCTCCTGTTGACCTACACCGATCGTGCGGCGGCTCCGCCAGACCGCCCGCCCGCGGCGTTGGACGACTGGCAGGAACCGCTGTGCAGCGTGTGGCCGGTGACCTGGATCGAGCTGCGTGACGGCCGGACGGGCGCCCTGAAGGCGCGCCGCGAGCTGCCGGGCCAGGTGGTGACGCGCGTGCTCGCCACGGGCGGGCGGGTGCTGCTGGGCGGCGCCGCCGCGGCCCGCTGCGGAGAGGACGCTCAAGCCAACGTGCTCACAGTGGGGACTGATCTCGCCACGCAGCCGATCTACACGGACCCCAGCCTCGGGGCGTCGGAGGTTCGGGCGCTCGCAGCGCTTCCGGACGGGCGCACGCTGCTGGCCGCGAGCAAGTTCAACGTCACCGACTACGCCCCGCCGCTGGCCGCGGGCGCCAAGCCAGACCCCTACCGGTGGCGCCGCACCGACCTGACGGCCTCGGGCATGCTGGTGGTGCTGGAGCGAGACGGCCGGGCCGGCGCGCCGCGGCTCCTGGATTCGGGCTCAAACGTCCTGGTCACGGCCCTGGAGGCCAGCCGCCCCGACGACGTCCTGCTGGGCGGCTCCCTCGCCGGCGAGGCCGCGCTCTTCCACCTGAGGGTGAGCGGCGAGCGCTAGCTCGGCAGGCTCTGGACCTGGGTGGCGGTCATGGCGTTGAGCTGGGCCGCGGTCATCTGGCCGATCTGGGTGGTGCTCATCGCCTGGATCTGGGTGACGGTGAGCGCCGGGATCTGGAGGGGCGAGATGGCCTGGATCTGGGTGGCGTCGAGGCTCGAGATCACCGTGGTGGAGAGCGCGCCGATTTGGCCCATGGAGAAGTTGGCGATCTGCAGGCCGCTGAACTTCTGGAAGTCGGCGGCGGACATGGCGCTGAGCACCGGGGACGACAGGCCCTTCACCTGGGTGGCGTTCAGGACGCCCACCTGGGTGGCGTTCAGCGCATAGAACTTGGTGGGCGTCAGGGCGCCGAGCTGCACGGCGGTGAGCCCGGAGAGTTGGGTGGTGCTGAGCGCCGAGAGCGCCGTGGTGGAGAAGGCGCCGATGCGATCCGACGACAGGGCCGCCAGCTGGGTGGAGGTGAACTCCGTCGCGTCCGTCGCGCTCAGGCTATAGGCCTGGTAGGCCGAGATGCCCTTGATCTGCGCCGTGCCGAACGAGCGGATCATGGTCGAGTCCAGCGAGGAGAAGTTCTCCACCGACAGCGAGCCGATCTGGGTCGCGGTGAAGGCGCGGACCTGGGTGTCGGTCAGCCGCTGGAAGTCGGTCGTGGAGAAGCTGCTGACCTGGTAGCCCGTCAGCCCCTGGATCTTCGTCGTGCTGAGCGACTGGAGCTGGGTGTCCGAGAGGCTGAACAGGTTCTCCACCGACAGGCCGCTCAGCTGGGTCGAGGTCAAAAGGTCGATCTGGGTGGTGCTGAACTTGCCGAATTCGGTGGTGGTCAGCACGCCCAGCTGGCTGGTGGTCAGGCCCGCCACCTGGGTGGAGGTGAGCGCCTGGATCTGGGTGGACGTGAGCGACCCCAGGTTCGTTCCGGACAGCGCGCCCAGCTGGGTCGCGTTCAGCGCCGCCACCTGGGTCTGGGTGAGTTCCTGGAAGTCGGTGGTGGTCAGGCTCTTCAGCTGGGTGGTGCTGAGGCCGGAGAGCTGGGTGGTGGTCAGGCCCGCCACCTGCGTCCCGTTCAGCGCCGAAAGCGCCGTGGTGCTCAGGGCGCCGATCTGCTGGCTGCTGAACGCCGCCGTCTGGGTGGTGGTGAGGGCCGCCGCCTGGGCCGATCCCAGGCCGGCGACCTGGGTGGCGGCCAGACCGGCGATCTGGGTGGTGGTGAACTCGCCGATGTCGGTGTCGCTCAGGCCCATGAACTGGGCCGAGGACAGGCCGCGCAGCTGGGTGGTGGTGAGCGAGGCCACCTGGGTCGAGGTGAGGCCGGAGAACTTGGAGAGCGTCAGCGCCCCCAGCTGGGTGGAGGCGAGCGCGTCCAGGCGCGTCTCGTCCAAGGCCGCCAGGTGCGTGGTGGTCAGCGCATTGAACTGCGCGCCCGAGAACGCCATCAGCTGGTCGGTGTCGAACACCACCCCGGTGGTGATGTGCTGGATCTGGGTGGTGGAGAGACCCTTCACCCCCGTCGCAGAGAGGGCGTTCACCTGGGTGGCCGAGAGGCCCTCGATGGCGGTGGTGGTGAGCGCCGCCACCTGGGTCGACTTCAGGTCGCCCAGCTTGGTGTCGTTCAGCGACTGCAGCCGCGTGGTCGAAAGGTTGGTGATCTGCGCGGCCGAAAGATAGCTGATCGGCATGGTGGCCCCTGGCGCCTGGCCTCCGGCGCCGCTCTGCCGGCGCGCGGAGTGATTCGCACGCCGAGCTTAAGATAAGCCGCACGGGGAGGCTTAACGAAAACCTCCCCGCGCGGGTGCGGCCTAATGCAACGTGGGATCGGTCCCGCCGCCGGCCCGCCGCTTGGCGGCGCGCCTGGCCAGCATGTTCAGGCCTTCCACCAGGGCCGAGAAGGCCATGGCGGCGTAGATGTAGCCCTTGGGAACGTGCACGCCGAAGCCGTCGGCGATCAGCACCGCGCCGATCATCAGCAGGAAGCCGAGCGCCAGCATCACCACGGTCGGGTTGTTGTGGATGAAGTTGGCCAGGGGGTCGGCGGCCAGCATCATGGCGAGCACGGCCACCAGGACGGCCGTGACCATGATCGGCAGGTGCTCGGTCATGCCCACGGCAGTCAGGATCGAGTCGATCGAGAACACCAGGTCCAGCAGCAGGATCTGGAAGATCGCCGCGCCGAAGTTGGCGACCATGCGGCCGCCGGTGTCCATCACCCCGTGGCCGTCGGCGGGCGCCGTCTTCTCGTGGATCTCGGTGGTCGCCTTCCAGACCAGGAACAGCCCGCCGGCGATCAGGATCAGGTCGCGCCACGAGAACTGCAGCTCGAACGAGGGCTCCCCATGGCTGTTCAGCGGGCCCTGCCACGGCAGGGAGAAGACCGGCTGGGTCAGGGTGACGATGAAGGCGATGGTCGACAGCAGCCCCAGCCGCATGATCAGGGCGAGCGAGATGCCCACCCGCCGCGCCTTGCTGCGCTGGTGCTCGGGGAGCTTGTTCGAAAGGATCGAGATGAAGATCAGGTTGTCGATCCCCAGCACCACCTCCATCACGATCAGGGTGATCAGAGCCGCCCAGGCGGCCGGGTCGCTGAGCAAGGGGGTGATGGCGTCCATCGGCTGTCGTTCTCTCCCAGTTATGGCGAAGCCATATCTAGGAAGGCGCGCGGCCACGGCTAGGGCTTGGCCGTCACTTGCCGCTTATCCACAGGCGATCACGGCGCTCGCGGTTTCGTGAACGGCGCAGCCTTCGGCCGCCGAAGACTTGCCTTCGCGTCGCAGGCGAGCGGGCGAGCACTTGTTTCAGATCGTTGCAAGCGCGTGATGTCAGGTGTTCGCGGCGCGGGACCAGTATAGACGCGGGATGTATCGGCGCGGCGACAGCTTAGGTTCGGGCGGCGCCACACCCCCTGTGGCATAGTTGTCTTAATGGCCGGGCCGCCGGTTAACGCTTTTGTCTTCCTAAGCTCTTGCCGCCGGCAGATATTGCCGCCCGCGGAGCCCGCCCGACTCGCGATGACGGCTGGCGACCGGCGGTCGCAGCCGCGTAAACCCTCTTTTCACTGCCGGGGGGCTAGGGTTATCCCTTCGCTCGTAGCGTCGGGGAGTGCCCAAGCATGCGTAAACAGCTGAGGACCCTGCTGGGTTCCCTGGCCGTCGCCGCGTTCGTCGGCATGACGCCTGTGACCGCCGCGGCCGACACCTATTGGCAGTGCGTGCCGTTCGCCCGCCTCCTGTCGGGCATCCAGATCTTCGGCGACGCCCGCACCTGGTGGCAGCAGGCGATCGGCAAGTACGAGACCGGCTTCCAGCCGAAGACCGGCGCCGTGCTGTGCTTCAAGCCCACCGAGCGGATGCGCCTTGGCCACGTGGCCGTGGTGTCCCAGGTGCTCACCGACCGCGTGGTCCAGATCACCCACGCCAACTGGTCGCCCATCGACGGCTCGCGCGGCAAGGTCGAGAAGGACGTCACCATCGTCGACGTCTCGCCGGCCGGCGACTGGAGCCAGGTGAAGGTTTGGTACGACCCGAGCCGGGACCTCGGCGGCTCCACCTACCCCACCTACGGCTTCATCTACCAGGACGCCCAGGCCCAGAAGCTGGCCGTCAACGGCTGGAACCAGGTGGGCAACAAGGCGCTCGCCATGGCCCAGACCGCCGCGAACCAGGTCTCCGCCGCCGTCCGCCCGGGCGCCGGTCCGCTGGCCCTGCTGACCCAGGCCGCCGACTCCACCGACCGCATCGGCGCCCTCATCGCCGCCGCCACCGGCCAAGGCGGCGACCGCTAGGCTGCGGCCTCGCGCCGAGCTAGCGGTCCTACAGGAAGCTGTAGGGGTCGATGTCGATGGCCAGGCGGACGCTTGCGGGAGGCTTCACCCGGGCGCGCCAGGTGGCCATGTAGGCCGACAGGTCCACCGTACGGTCGGCGCGGACGAGGAAGCGCTTGCGGCGACGGCCGCGCACCAGGCTGAGCGGGGCGTCCGCCGGGCCATAGACCTCCACCCCTTCGGCGTTGGGCGCAGCCTCGGCCATCGCGCGGACGAAGGCGTCGAGCTGGGCAGGGTCCGCGCCTGAGGCGATCACCGCCGCGAGGCGGCCGAACGGCGGCAGCTTGGCGAACGCCCGCTCCTCCATCTCGGCGGCGACGAAGGCGTCCCGGTCCTGGGCGGCCAGCGCCTGCATCACCGCGTGGTCGGGGGCGTAGGTCTGCAGCAGGGCCTTGCCCGGCCGGTCGCGTCGACCCGCCCGGCCGGTGGCCTGGGCCAGCAGCTGGTAGGTGCGCTCCGCTGCGCGCAGGTCGCCGCCGCGGAGGCCGAGGTCGGCGTCGACGACCCCCACCAGGGTCAGCTTCGGGAAGTTGTGGCCCTTGGCGGCCGCCTGGGTCGCCACCAGGATGTCGATCTCACCGGCGGCCATGCTCTCCACCAGCCGCTTCGCCTCGCGGGCGTCGTAGACGGTGTCCGAGGAGAAGACGGCCACCCGGGCCTCCGGGAACAGGGCGCGCGCCTCCTCCTCCACCCGCTCCACGCCAGGGCCGATGGAGACCAGGCTGTCCTGGGCGCCGCAGTGCGGACAGCGCTCGGGCTTGGGCATGGAAAAGCCGGTCAGGTGGCAGACGAGGCGTCCGGAATAGCGGTGCTCCACCAGCCAGCTGTCGGTGTCGGGGGCGGTCATCCGCTCGCCGCACGCGCGGCAAAGCACCAGCGGGGCGTAGCCGCGGCGGTTGAGGAACAGCAGGGTCTGCTCGCCGCGCTTCCAGGTCTCTTCCATGGCCGTGACCAGGGGCGGCGAGAGCCAGCGGCCGCTCTCGGGCGGGGTGGTGCGCAGGTCGATCAGCTCGATGTCCGGAAGCCGGGCGGTCCCGTGGCGCGCGCCGAGCCTGAGCCAGCGGTAGCGGCCGGTCTCGGCGTTGCGCAGGCTCTCGAGCGACGGCGTGGCCGAGGCCAGGACGACGGCCGCCTTCTCGATCCGGCCACGGACCACGGCGAGGTCGCGGGCGTGGTAGATGAAGCCCTCTTCCTGCTTGAACGAGCTGTCGTGCTCCTCGTCGACGACGATCAGGCGCAGGTTGGCGAACGGCAGGAACAGCGCCGAGCGGGCGCCCACCACGATCCGGCAGCGGCCGTTCGCCACCGCCTCCCAGACGCGCCGGCGAGCCGGCGGGGCCACGTCGGAGTGCCACTCGCCGGGCTGCGCGCCGAAGCGAGCTGCGACACGGCCGATCACCGCCTGCGTGAGCGCGATCTCGGGCAGCAGGACCAGCACCTGGGCCGTTGGATCCGCCGCCAGCGCGTGGGCGGCGGCCTCGAGGTAGACCTCGGTCTTGCCCGAACCGGTGACGCCGTCGAGGAGGGCGACGCCGAAGCCCTGCTCGTCCAGGAGGCCGTTCAGGGCGTCGGCGGCGGCGCGCTGGCTGGCGTTCAGCTCCGAGCCGGGGCGGGCCAGGTCGGGTTCGTCGAAGCGGGCGACCGGGGCCACCGTGCGCAGCGCCAGCACGCCCTCTTCCAGCAGGGCCTTCACCACGCCCGAGGAGACGCCGGCCGCCCGCGCCAGGTCGGCGGGGCTCATGGGCGTGGCGGCGGCCTCCACCACCCTGAGGCGGGCGGGCGTCGGATTGGCGGGCTGAGCCCCGGTGCGCTCCACGAGCCGCACGGGCTTGGGCTTGGGGCAGCGGGCGCCGCGGAGCGCGATGGCCAGCGGGCCGCCGGGAAAGTCGACGGCGTAGCGGGCCGCCCACTCCACGAAGGCGATCGTGCCCGGCGGGAGGCGGGGCTCGTCCAGGCGCTCGGCCACCGGCTTCAGCGGGCGGTTGCCCCCGGCCGCGTCGCGCACTGCCGTGACCACGCCGCGCACCAGCCGGGGACCCAACGGGGCGGCCACCTGGTCGCCCACGGCGAGGTCCAGCCCTTCCGGCTCGGCGTAGTCGAACGCCTCCGGAAGCGGCATGGGCAGCAGGACGGACGCGATACGGCTCATCGGGGACCTTTTGCGCCGGACCGGAAGGCGGCTACAAGCGTCTCCCGCATTCGCAAGGTCATCTCATGCAGCTCTTCCTCGACACCACCGACGTGGCGGTCCTGAAGGACCTCGCCGCCACCGGCCTGGTGGACGGCGTCACCACCAACCCCTCGCTGATCGCCAAGTCCGGCCGCAACATGCTGGACGTCATCGGCGAGATCTGCGCCGTCGTCGAAGGCCCGGTGAGCGCCGAGGTCGCCGCCGCCGACACCGCCGGCATGCTGGACGAGGGCCGCCGGCTGTCCACCATCGCCCCCAATGTGGTGGTGAAGGTGCCGCTGACCCGTGACGGCCTGATCGCCACCCGCGAGTTCGCCCGCGAGGGCATCCTCACGAACGTGACCCTGTGCTTCTCGGCGGCCCAGGCGCTGCTCGCGGCCAAGGCCGGCGCCAGCTACATCAGCCCGTTCATCGGCCGGCTGGACGACCACGGCGCCGACGGCATGGACCTGATCACCGAGATCCGCACGATCTACGACAACTACGGCTTCGACACCGAGATCCTGGCCGCCTCCATCCGCAGCCCCGGCCATGTGGCCCAGGCGGCCATGGTCGGCGCCGACTGCGCCACCATCCCGCCGGACGTCTTCCAGGCGCTCTTCAAGCACCCGTTAACCGAGAAGGGGCTTGATCAATTCCTCAAGGACTGGGCGAAGACGGGCCAGTCCATCCTCTAGAACCAGGGACGGGCATGGACGGGGCCGAGGCGAGAGCGGACGACGCGCAGCTGGAGCCCGGGGTCCGGCGCTACCTGGTGGACAACGCGGAGCTGGTCCGCGCCGACGGCGAGCTGCTCGCAGAGCTCGGCCTGAAGCTCGCCGCCGAGAACGTGGTCGACTTCGGGCCGGCGGCCCTCGCCCGGGTGCACGCCGCCCACCGCCGCGAGGCGAGCGCCCGGCAGCAGCTCGAAGCCACCGCGCGGGAGAACTACGCCGCCCAGGGCCAGACCCACGGGGCGGTCATCGACCTGCTCGAGAGCCGCAACCACGCCGACCTTGCGCGCCGGGTGGACGACCTGGCGCAGTGGCGTTTCGGCCTGACCGCCGGCGTCGTGGCGCTGGAGGGTCCGGAGAACACGCCGGCCGGCTGGCGGGCCCTGGTGGAAGGCCAGGTGGACCTCCTGCTCGGGGGACACCAGTCGCTGCATCGAATGGGCTTCGCGCCGACCGCCCTGGGGCTCTTCGAAGGCCGCGCCGAGCGGGTGCAGTCTATGGCCATGGTGCGGCTGGCGATCTGGGAGCCCGCACGCCAGGGGCTGATCGCCTTCGGCTCTGAGGATCCCGACGGCTTCACCCCGGACATGGGCGCCGAGCTGGTGGCCTTCCTCGCCCGGGTGGTGGAGCGCACGGCCGAGCGGTGGCCGGTCCTCTGAACGCCGCCGCGGCCAGGGCGCTCTGGCTGGAGCATCTGGCGCACGAACGCCGCGCCTCGCCGCGCACCTTGGAGGCCTACGGCTTCGCGGTGGACCGCTACATCGCCTTTCTGTGTCAGCACCGCGGAGAGACGCTGACGGTGAAGGGTCTGTCCGAGGTGACGGCGGGCGAGGTGCGGGCCTGGCTCGCCCACCTGAGGCAGGGCGACAAGCCGCTGTCGCCACGGTCCCTGTCCCAGGCGCTGAGCGCCATCCGCACCTTTCATCGCTTTCTCGATCGCCGGCTGGATGCGCCGAACCCGGCCATCGCCCTGGTGCGCGGGCCGCGGGTGAAGCCCGGCGCGCCGCGGCCGGTCACCGAGGACCAGGCCCGCGGCCTGATCGCGGAACCGGCGCTCGATCCCGATCGCGACGGCTGGGAGGCCGCCCGCGACGAGGCGGTGCTGACCCTGCTCTACGGCTGCGGCCTGCGGATCTCGGAAGCCCTGTCCCTGAAACGCTGCGACGCGCCCTTGGGCGACAGCCTGCGGATCACCGGCAAGGGTGCGAAGACGCGGATCGTGCCCGTGTTGCCGGCGGTGCGCGAAGCCGTGGACGCCTATCTGGCCCAGTGTCCCTTTGTCCTGGGACCCGAAGCCCCGCTGTTTCGAGCCCGGCGCGGCGGACCGCTGTCGCCGCGGCACGTGCAGGCGACCGTCCAGTCGCTCCGCGGTCGGCTAGGCCTGCCCGACAGCGCCACGCCGCACGCGCTGCGGCACTCCTTCGCCACCCACCTGCTGGGGGCGGGCGCCGACCTGCGCTCAATCCAGGAACTGCTGGGCCACGCCTCGTTGTCGACCACCCAACGCTACACCGAAGTGGACGCCGCGGCGCTGCTCAGCGCCTACGCCAGCGCCCACCCGCGGGCGTAGCTAGCGGCGGGGCGCCGGGAAGCGACCATCGCCCTGGACGTTGCGGCGAACGACGACCGCCTGCGAGCAACCGTCAGGTCCCATGCGCAGGACTGTGAGTTCCTGGTCCGCCGGCGGCAGCTCGCCCAGCGATTGGACACGCGGCGGGTTCGGTCCACGGCGGTTTACAGGCTCGGCGTTCCAGAGGCCGCAGTTCAGCTGAGAGCGCGCGATCATCCGTGGGGAGATGCGGACGGGGAGGTCGGCTGCGGCCGAAGAGACGGCGGCGGCCATGAGCAGGGCGATCATGTGACGAAACCTCCTTCTCGGACGAGGCCCGGAGCATGCGGCCGCAACCGGAGCGGGTCACGTCAAGATTGCGCTACCCGCCGCTCCAGCCGCAGCCAGCGCACGTCGGAGCCGGGGTCTCGGCCGCGTTCTGTGCAGACGAAACCCTCGCGGGCGTAGAACCTTTGGGCGCGGACGTTGGGCTCCTGGACCTTCAGCGACACGGGACCGTCGGCGACGCCGCTGACGTAGTCGATCAAGGCCTTTCCAATGCCCCGCCCGCGCTCGGTCACATAGAGCGAGTGGAGGAAATTCTGCGGCCGGTAGAAGCCGGCGAGCCCGACCAGCCGGTCCTCCAGCACCGCCACATAGATCTCCTCCTCGCGCGCGGCGCGGGCGAAATCCTCTCGGCGGTGGCGTTCGGGCCGTTGCCAGGTGAAGGTCTCGCGCAGCACCTTCACATAGAGGTCAGCGCACGCCGGGAGCTCCTCCAGGCGTGCGGGGCGCACCGTCAGGCCGCCCGCCCGTTGCTGGCTCAGGCCTGCATCGTCCAACCTTCGACCCCCATGGAGGCCTGACGCAGCGCCTCGGAGCGCGTCGGGTGCGGGTGGCAGGTGCGGGCCACGTCCTCCGACGCGGCGCGGAATTCCATGGCCACGGCGAACTCGCCGACCATCTCGGAGACGGACGGTCCGATCAGGTGCGCCCCCAGGATCTCGTCGGTCTGGGCGTCGGCCAGCACCTTCACGAAGCCTTCGGTCTCGTGGTTGATCTTCGCCCGGCTGTTGGCGGTGAACGGGAACTTGCCGGCCTTGTAGGCGCGCCCTTCCGCCTTCAGCTCCTCCTCGGTCTTGCCGACCCAAGCCACTTCCGGCGCGGTGTACACGACCGAGGGAATGATCCCGTAGTTCACGTGTCCCGCCTTGCCGGCGAGGGTCTCGATGCACGCCACGGCCTCTTCCTCGGCCTTGTGCGCCAGCATCGGGCCGAGCGTCACGTCGCCGATCGCCCAGACGCCGGCCGCGGTCGTCCGCCAGTGGTCGGTCTCGATGAAGCCGCGGGCGTTCGGCGCCACGCCGACGGTCTCCAGCCCCAGCCCCTCGGTGTAGGGCCTGCGGCCGATGGCCAGCAGGACGTAGTCCGCTTCCAGCTCCTCGGCCGCCCCGCCGGCGACCGGCTCCATGGAGAGGGTGACGCCCTTCTTCGACGCCTTGGCCCCCGTGACCTTGGTCCCAAGCTTGAACGCCATGCCCTGCTTGGTCAGCGCCCGCTGGAAGGTCTTGGCCATCTCGGCGTCCATGCCGGGCGAGATGCGGTCGAGGAACTCGACCACGGTGACCTTCGCGCCGAGCCGCCGCCACACCGAGCCCAGTTCGAGGCCGATGATGCCCGCGCCGATCACCACCAGGTGCTTCGGCACTTCCGGCAGGGAGAGGGCGCCGGTGGAGTCGACGATGCGCTCGTTGTCGACGATGACGCCGGGCAGGCCGGCCGGCTCGGAGCCCGTGGCGATGACGATGTTGCGGGTCTCAAGGGTCTGGGTCGCGCCATCTTCGCCGGTGACTTCGACCTTGCCCGGGCCGGCGATGCGGCCGCGGCCTTTCACCCAGTCGACCTTGTTCTTCTTGAAGAGGAACTCGACGCCCTTGGTGAGCTGGGCGACCGAGTCCGCCTTCTGCTTCATCATCTGAACCAGGTTCAGCTTGGGCTTCACCTCGATGCCGAGGGTGGCGAACTCGGTGTTCGCAGCGTCGTAGAGCTCGGAGGCGTGCAGCAGGGCCTTGGACGGCATGCAGCCGACGTTGAGGCAGGTGCCGCCCAGGGTCCCGCGCATTTCGACGCACGCCGCCTTCAATCCCAGCTGTCCGGCGCGGATCGCCGCGTTGTAGCCGCCGGGGCCGCCCCCGATGATGACGACGTCGTACTGGGCCATGTAACTCGCCTGCAGGTGTCGAAGGAAAAGTGCGGCCCAGATATAGGTTTTGGGCCGCCGAGGCGAGGCTTGCGACGCGATTTCCAGCTCAGCTGGCGGTGACGGTCATCTTCATCTTGGGGTGGATGCCGCAGCTGACATTGAAGGCGCCAGCCTTCGTGAACAGCACGCTGACCTTGTCGCCGGGCTTCTGCAGCCCGCCGTTGAAGGTCATGCCGGGGCCGGACACGGTGATGTTGTGGACGGTGCGGTCGCTGTTCTGGAACACCACCGACTGGCCACGCTTGACGGTCAGGGCCGGCATGTTGAAGGCCAGCCCTGCCTGGTCGACGGTCGTCGAGGCCGCGCCGACGGCGGCGCCGGCCAGGATGCTGGGCAGGATGATGGCCGCGGCGGCCAGGGCGGTGCGGGTCTTGGTCATGGGGCGGGTCCTAGGTCGGGTCATTTCGGCAGGTTCGGGAAGGGCTGCGGCGGGTCCTCGCTGCTCAGCGTCTTGAGGAAGGCCACCAGCTCGCCCTTCTCCTCGGCGGTGAGGCCCAGCGGCTTCACCTCCGTGGAGCGGCTGCCGCGCTCCAGGGTCGGGTTGTTATAGAGGTCGACGACGGCCTCCAGGGTGCGGGCGGAGCCGTCGTGCAGGTAGGGTGCGCGGTCGGCGATGTTGCGCAGCGTCGGCGTCTTGAAGGCGAAGCGCAGCTGTTCGATCCGCGGCGCGACCTTGGCGCGGCCCTCGTCGGTGCCGGAGATGCCGATGTCGTGGAAGCCGTCGTCGGTGAAGCGCCAGCCGGTGTGGCAGACCGCGCAGTTCGCCTTGGTGTTGAACAGCACGAAGCCGCGCTTGGCCTTCTCGGAGATCGCGTCCTCGTCGCCGTTGATCCAGCGGTCGAAGGGCGCCTCGCCAGACACCACCGTGCGCTCATAGGTGGCGATCGCCTTGGCTACGGTGTCGATGGTGACGCCCTCGTTTGGGAACACCTGCGCGAAGGCGGCCTGGTAGCCTGCGATGCCCTTCACCCGCGCCACGGCGTCTCCGTGGCTCATGTTCATTTCGGCCGGCGACTCGATGGGTCCCTTCGCCTGGTCCTCGAGAGTCGCAGCGCGGCCGTCCCAGAAATAGGGGCCGCCCCAGGCGACGTTCAGAATGGTGGGCGTGTGACGACCCAGCTTGCCGCCGCCGTGGCCGACCCCGAAGGCGAGGCCGTCTTCCCAGCCGAGGCTGGGATTGTGGCAGCTGCCGCAGGAGATGACGCCCGACCCGGAGATCCGCGGGTCGAAGAACAGCTTGCGGCCGAGCTCCACCTTTGCGGGGGTGATCGGATTGTCGTCGGGGGCGGGGACCGCTGCCGGGCGCGTGTATTGCTTCTTCAGGGCGCCGAGCTCTTCCGACGGCAAGCTGTCTGCAACGCCCTTGGACGCCCAGGCCAGAACGCTGGCGCCGGCCACCAACAAGAGCGATCGAGCGACCCTCTGGAGTCGGATTTTGAACATGCGGTCTCCCCCCGTCCGTTTCCGTGGAAGGTCGGGCGGAGGCTTTTAACGACCGGTGAAATGCGAAATGCGGCAACCTGTCGCAGAACGCGCTATGCGTCGTTAACCCTCATCGGCTCCTACTCGGTTCGGGAGATTGTCTCGGGGGATCAATAGCGTGGACGAAGTGCGCTATCCGCGGCTGCTGCGGCTCATCCATTGGACGGTCGCCGGCCTGATTGGGCTGCAGCTCGCCGTCATGCTGCTCTTCAAGCAGATGGCGTCTCTGGAATACGGCCAGGCGGTACTGGCGGTCCACGCAAATTGTGGACTCGGTATCCTGCTAATGGGTAGCTTGCGCTTGGCGGTGGCGCCCCGCCACCGGTCTCCGCCCCCGCTCGCCGGCACCCCCGCCTGGCAGGTGTGGGCCGCGCGCCTCGTGCATTGGGGCATGCTGGCCATCATCGTGGGCCTGCCGGCGCTCGGGATCGCGCTCGCCTGGGCGCGGGGGGACGCGTTCAAGGTTCTGGGACTGATCGCTGTCCCGCCGATGATCGAGGCGAACCTCGACCTAGCGGACGTCCTGCTGACCTGCCACCGCGCCGCCGCCTACAGCCTGATTGTCTTGATCGTGACCCACCTTGCCGCGGTGGTCTTCAACGCCCTGATCCGCAGGAAGGACGTGCTGCAGCGGATGATGCCGGAGACCCACGACGAGGTCTTCCGCCAGCGCTTGCCGCTGTGGGCGCAGGTCACCGGCGCCTGCGCGGCCCTGGTGATCGTGGCGGTGTCGGTCGGCCTCTACGGCATGGCCAAGAACGGCGAGGTCTCCGAGGTCGGCAAGCAGACCTACGATGGCGCCTTCACCTCGCTTTCCCACGCCCGCAGCGGCCAGGCCTCGCTCAAGGAGCTGATCGGCCTGGTCGCCGCCGGCGACCCGGCTTCGCTCGCCCGGCAGACCGAGCTGGTGGACGCCGCCATCAGCGACCTGCAGGTGGTGGTGGAAAAGGGCGACCCCGAAGCCAAGGCCGGCGCAGCCGAGATCATCCAGGCCCTGCAAGCGCCGGTCGCTGGCGATGCGGCCGCGCTCCGCGCGCTGGACGTCAAGCTGGAGGACACGGTCATGGCCTTGACCGCCAGCGCCTTCGAGGCGCGCACCCAGATGGAGAACGCCTCGGCCCAGGCGCACGATCTGATCCTCATTTCCCTTGGCCCCACCATCCTGCTGGGCGGCCTCGTGGCGCTCTTCGTGTCCTATAACGTCCGCCGGCACATCCGTCGGCTGCAGGATCTGACGCGCGAAATGGCCGCCGGCGCGCCGCCCCGCGACGTCACGGTCAAGGGCCGCGGCGAGATCGCCGAGCTCATGCGCGACCTGCTGGAAACCCAGGCCACCATCCACCGGCAGCGTTCGGAGAACGCCGACCTGGCCGACGGCGCGAGCCGCCGCGCCCGGCAGGCCGAGCAGCTGATCCAGGCGATCTCGGCCATCGCGGAAGCTGGGCGCCGCGGCGACTTCTCCGTCCGCGCGCCCACCGGGCCGGAGTTGGGCGAGCTCGCCAACGTGGGCGTGGCGTTGAACGCGCTCTGCGACTCCACCGACCGCTTCCTGGGCGACATCGACCAGCTCGCCGGCGCCCTTGCGGAGCGGGACCTGACAGGCCGCGCCAGCGACCGCTACGACGGGCGCTTCGCCGCAGTCGCGGAGAACCTGAACCGGGCGGCCGACCAGCTGGCGGGCGCGCTTGGGGAAGCCTCCGCCTCTTCGGACGCCACACGCAGCTCGGCGCACGCGCTGGCGGCTTCGGCCACCGAGCTCGCCCACCGCGCCGAGCAGCAGGCGAACGAGCTGCAGGCGACCGCCGCCGCCGTTCAGCAGATGGACGCGGCCGTGCAGTCCACCGCCACCAACGCCGAGGCCGCCGCCACCGCCGCGCGCGAGGCCGCCGACATGGCGATCTCGGGCGAGGGCATCGCCGAGCGCGCCGTGCAGGCGATGGGCGAGATCGAGCAGCGCTCCCGGCAGGTGGGCGAGATCATCGACCTGATCGACGACATTGCGTTCCAGACGAACCTGCTGGCGCTGAACGCCGCGGTCGAGGCCGCGCGGGCCGGCGAGCAGGGCCGTGGCTTCGCCATCGTCGCGACCGAGGTCCGCAACCTCGCCACCCGCTCGGCCAACGCAGCCAAGGACGTGCGCGGCCTGATCACCGCCTCGGCCGACGAGGTGAAGTCCGGCGTCGCCTATGTGAACGAGGCGGGGGAGTTCATGCGCAACGTCATCGAGAGCGTCCGGCTCGCCGCCGAGCGCGTGGCCGACATCTCGGAGGCCGCCCGCACCCAGGTGCGCAACGTGGGGGCGATGACCGAGACCATCGAGCGGGCCGACCGGCTGACCCGCAGCAGCGTGGAGACGGCCGATGCTTGCGCTATCCGTGCAGTCGCTGGTCGCCGAGGCCGACAGCCTCGCGGGCCAGATGGGGGCCTTTCGGCTGTCCGAAGACAGCGCTGCGGCGGCTTCGTCACGCGCCGCCTGACGACGCACGAAAAAGGCCGGCGGAGCACGCGCCCCGCCGGCCTCTAGGCATTGCGTGCGGTTCGCAGGTCAGACGTCGAGCAGCAGGCGCTGCGGATCCTCGATGGCGTCCTTCACGTGCACCAGGAAGGTCACCGCGCCCTTTCCGTCGACAATCCGGTGATCGTAGCTCAGCGCCAGGTACATCATCGGGCGCGGGACGATCTGGCCGTTCACCACCATCGGACGTTCCTGGATCTTGTGCATGCCCAGGATGCCCGACTGCGGGGCGTTGAGGATCGGGGTCGACATCAGCGAGCCGTAGACCCCGCCGTTGGAGATGGTGAAGGTCCCGCCCTGCAGGTCCTCGAGGGCCAGCTGGCCGTCGCGGGCCTTCTTGCCGAGCGCGCCGATCTCCTTCTCGATCTCGGCCAGGCTCATCAGGTCGGCGTCGCGGACCACGGGCGTCACCAGGCCCCGCTCCGTCCCCACCGCGACCGAGATGTCGTAGTGGTTCTTGAAGATGATGTCCTGGCCATCGATCTCGGCGTTGACCTCGGGCACCTGCTTCAGGCCGTAGATCACCGCGCGCACGAAGAAGCTCATGAAGCCGAGCTTCACGCCGTGCTTCTTCTCGAACACGTCCTTGTACTGGTTCCGCAGGGCCATGACGTTGGTCATGTCCACCTCGTTGAAGGTGGTCAGCATGGCCGCCGCGTTCTGGGCCTCCTTCAGCCGGCGCGCGATGGTCTGGCGCAGGCGGGTCATGCGGACCCGCTCCTCGCGCTCGTGGGTGGCGCGTGGAGCCGCCGGCGCCGGCGCCTGGGCCGGAGCCTTGGCGCGGGCTTCGAGCGCCGCCAGGGCGTCGCCCTTGGTGATGCGGCCGTCCTTGCCGGTGCCGGAGATCGCGCCGGCGTCGAGATTGTTCTCGGCTGCGATCCGCTGGGCGGAGGGGGCCAGGACGGCCTCGGACTTCGCCTTGGCGGACGGGCTCATGTCCGGGACCGGCGAGGAGGTCGGCGCCGCCTTGCCGGGCGTGGCTTCCGGCTGCAGTTCGCCGGCCGGAACCGGCGCCGGGCTGGAGGTCGGCGCAGCGGTCGGGGTCACCGAGCCCTGCGAGGAGGTCGGCTTGGCCGCCGCGCCGCCTTCCGAGATCTTGCCCAGGATGGCGCCCGGCTCGACGGTGGCGCCCTCGTCGAAGGCGATGCTCTCCAGCACCCCGTCCGACGGCGCGGCCACTTCCAGGCTGACCTTGTCGGTCTCCAGTTCGACGAGGATCTCGTCCTTGCGCACCGGCTCCCCGGCCTTCTTGGTCCAGCGCGCCACCGTCGCTTCGGTGACGGACTCGCCCAGGGCGGGGGTCATGATGTCGGCCATTGCCGGTGCGCTCCTTAGGTCTTCAACACAAACAGTGAGGGAGGGGGGCTTAAGGTCTCGGTGGTCTAGGCGAAGGCTTCGGTGAGGAAGGCTTCCAGTTCCTTGAGGTGGCGGCTCATCAGGCCGGCGGCGGTGGACGCCGAGGCCGGGCGACCCACGTAGCGGGCGCGCTTGGACTTGACGTTCAGGCGTTCCAGCGTGAGCTCCAGCCACGGGTCGACGAACTGCCAGCCGCCCATGTTCTTCGGCTCTTCCTGCACCCAGACCAGCTCGGCGTTCTTGAAGCGCTTCAGCTCGCTGGACAGCGACTTCATCGGCCAGGGATAGAACTGCTCGAGGCGCAGGATGTAGACGTCGTCGCGGCCGGTCTTCGCCCGCTGCTCAATGAGGTCGTAGTAGACCTTACCGGAGCAGAGGATCACCCGGTTGATCTCGGCGTCCGCCTTCAGCGTGACGCCGCCCACGTCGCAGCCCGCCTCGGCGCCGTCCACCAGCACGCGGTGGAAGGTCGTGCCCTCCGCCAGGTCGGCGAGAGTGGAGACGCAGCGCTTGTGGCGCAGCAGGCTCTTGGGCGTCATGACGATCAGCGGCTTGCGGTACTCCCGCAGCACCTGGCGGCGCAGCATGTGGAAGTAGTTGGCCGGCGTCGACGGATTGACGACCTGCATGTTGTCTTCGGCGCAGAGCTGGAGGAAGCGTTCGAGGCGAGCGGAGGAGTGCTCCGGACCCTGGCCCTCGTAGCCGTGCGGCAGCAGCATCACTAGACCGCTCATCCGCAGCCACTTGCGCTCGCCCGAGGAGATGAACTGGTCGATGACCACCTGGGCGCCGTTCACGAAGTCGCCGAACTGGGCTTCCCACATGGTCAGGGTGTTGGGGTCGGTCAGCGAGAAGCCGTACTCGAAGCCCAGCACCGCCTCTTCGGACAGCGCCGAGTCCAGCACCTCGAAGTGCGCCTGGTTGGGCCCGAGGTTGCGGAGCGGGAAGTAGACCTCCTCAGTCTTCTGGTCGATCAGGCCCGAGTGGCGCTGGGTGAAGGTGCCGCGCACGCTGTCCTGGCCGGACAGGCGCACCGGGTAGCCCTGATCGAGGAGGGTGGCGAAGGCCAGGTGCTCGGCCGTGGCCCAGTCCAGGCCTTGGCCGCTCTCGATCGCCTCGCGGCGGCCCTGGACGACCCGGTCCACGGTCTTGTGGATGCTGATCCGCTCGGGGACCGTGGTGATCTTGCGGCCGAGGTCCAGCAGCTTCTGCTTCGGCACCCCGGTGACGCGCTTCTCGTCCGCGGTGGGCAGCTTCAGGCCTGACCACTTGCCGTCCAGCCAGTCGGCCTTGTTCGGCTTGTACGACTTGCCGCCGTCGAATTCCTTGTCGAGGAAGTCGTTGAACTCGGCGACCCAGGCGTCGACCTCGTCCTGGGAGACGACGCCTTCGCCCACGAGCCTGCGGGCGTAGAGGTCGCGCACCGACGGATGGTCCTTGATCTTCGCGTACATCAAGGGCTGCGTCATCGTCGGATCGTCGCCCTCGTTGTGGCCGAACCGGCGGTAGCAGAACATGTCGATGACCACGTCCTTGCCGAACAGCTGTCGGTATTCGGTGGCCACCTTGGCGGCGAAGACCACGGCCTCCGGGTCATCCCCGTTCACGTGGAAGATCGGGGCCTCGACCATCAGCGCCACGTCGGACGGATAGGGCGAGGAGCGCGAGTTCTTGGGGCTGGTGGTGAAGCCGATCTGGTTGTTCACCACGAAGTGCATGGTGCCGCCGACGCCATAGCCCTTGAGGCCCGACAGGGCGAAGCACTCGGCCACCACGCCCTGGCCGGCGAAGGCGGCGTCCCCGTGCAGCAGCAGCGGCAGGACGTGGCCGCGGCCGGCGGTGGGCTGCTCGCGCAGGGTGAAGGCCTGCTTGGCGCGCACCTTGCCGATCACCACCGGGTTGACGATCTCCAGGTGGCTGGGGTTGGCGGTCAGCGACAGGTGGACGCTGTTCTGGTCGAACTCGCGGTCCGAGCTGGCGCCCAGGTGGTACTTCACGTCCCCCGAGCCTTCCACGTCCGACGGCACGGACGAGCCGCCTTGGAATTCGTGGAAGATCACGTGGTAGGGCTTGCCCATCACGGCGGCCAGGACGTTCAGGCGGCCGCGGTGCGGCATGCCGATGACGATGTCCTTCACCCCCATGGCGCCGCCGCGCTTGATGATCTGCTCCAGGGCCGGAACCATGCTCTCGCCGCCGTCGAGGCCGAAGCGCTTGGTGCCGGGGAAGCGGCGGTGCAGGAACTGCTCGAAGCCCTGGGCCTCGACCAGCTTCTTCAGGATGGCGACCTTGCCTTCCTTGGTGAAGGCGATCTCCTTGTCGCGGCCCTCGATACGCTCCTGCAGCCAGGCCTTCTCCTTGGGATCGGAGATGTGCATGTACTGCACGCCGACGTTGCCGCAGTAGGTGCGGCGCAGGATGCCGAGGATCTCGCGCAGGGTGGCGGTCTCCAGCCCAAGCACGAAGTCGAGAAAGATCGGCCGGTCGTAGTCGGCTTCCGCGAAGCCGTAGGTGGCCGGATCCAGCTCGGAGGCGTCGCCCGGCGTGGCGGCGATGCCCAGCGGGTCGAGGTTGGCCTTCAGGTGGCCGCGCATCCGGTAGGCCCGGATCATCATGATGGCGCGCAGGCTGTCGAGGGTCGCGGCGCGCACCTCGTCCTGGGTGGCGGCAGGCTTCTTCTCGGCGACCTTGGCGCCCAGCTTGGCCTCGACGGCGGGCCACATGCCGTCGATGGCGGACAGCCAGTCGGGGCGCGCGGCCGGCGCGGCGGGTCGTGTCCAGGCGGGCTTCTGCGTCGACCGCTTCACCTCGTCGGCGCGGTCGGCGAGGGAGGCGAAGAACGCCTGCCACGAGGGCTCCACCGAACCGGGATCAGAGGCCCACTTCGCGTAGAGGTCCTCCACGAAGGCGGCATTGCCGCCGTAGAGGAAGGAGGTCTCGGCGAGCACCTCGTTGATCAGACCTGCGTCGTCCGCCATTTCGTCCGCTTCCCGGTCGGACCGCGGAGCTTCTGATCAAGGAGCCGAGCGCGGACCGCCCATACGCTGAAAAACTATGTGCCTCAGGCGCTCTTCAGCACCTCGAGCAGGGTTTCGCCAAGCTTCGCCGGAGACGGCGACACGCGGATGCCCGCGGCCTCCATCGCGGCGATCTTGTCCTCGGCCCCGCCCTTGCCGCCGGAGATGATCGCGCCCGCGTGGCCCATGCGACGGCCCGGAGGCGCCGTACGACCCGCGATGAAGCCGACCATAGGCTTCTTGATTGCTGAATTCTTGATGAACTCAGCGGCTTCTTCCTCGGCCGAGCCGCCGATCTCGCCGATCATGATGATCGACTCGGTCTCGGGATCGTCCAGGAACATCTGCAGCACGTCGATGAACTCGGTGCCCTTGACCGGGTCGCCGCCGATGCCGACGGCAGTCGTCTGGCCGAGGCCCACCTGAGACGTCTGAAACACGGCCTCGTAGGTAAGCGTGCCGGAGCGCGACACAACACCCACCGAGCCCTTCTTGAAGATATTGCCCGGCATGATGCCGATCTTGCACTGCTCGGGCGTCAGCACGCCCGGGCAGTTCGGCCCGATCAGGCGCGACTTCGAACCGGCCAGGGCGCGCTTCACCTTGATCATGTCCGTCACCGGGATGCCTTCGGTGATGCAGACGATCAGCGGGATCTCGGCGTCGATGGCTTCCAGGATCGAGTCCGCGGCGAACGGCGGCGGCACGTAGATGACCGAGGCGTCGGCGCCGGTTTCCTTCACCGCCTCGCCGACGGTGTCGAACACCGGCAGGTCCAGGTGCTTCGTCCCGCCCTTACCGGGGGTGACGCCGCCGACCATCTTGGTGCCGTAGGCGATGGCCTGCTCGGTGTGGAAGGTCCCCTGCGAGCCGGTGATGCCCTGGCAGATGACGCGGGTTTCTTTGCCGATGAGGATGGACATGTCTCTTACGCGGCCCCCCGCACGGCCTGGACGATCTTTTCCGCGCCATCCGACAGGTCGTTGGCGGCGATCACGTTTAGACCGCTCTCGTTGATGATCTTCTTGCCGAGCTCGACGTTGGTGCCTTCCAGGCGGACCACGAGCGGCACTTTCAGACCGACTTCCTTCACGGCGGCGACCACGCCCTCGGCGATGATGTCGCAACGCATGATGCCGCCGAAGATGTTCACCAGGATGCCCTTCACGTTGGGATCCGCGGTGATGATCTTGAACGCGGCCGTGACCTTCTCCTTGGAGGCGCCGCCGCCGACGTCCAGGAAGTTGGCGGGCTCTGCGCCGTAGAGCTTGATGATGTCCATGGTCGCCATGGCCAGGCCGGCGCCGTTGACCATGCAGCCGATCTCGCCGTCGAGGGCGATGTAGCTGAGGTCGTACTTGGAGGCCTCGATCTCCTTCGGGTCCTCCTCGCTCTCGTCGCGCAGGGCGACGATGTCCTTGTGGCGGAACAGGGCGTTCGAGTCGAAGCTCACCTTAGCGTCGAGCACCCGCAGCTGGTCGTCGGCGGTGACGATCAGCGGGTTCACCTCCAGCATGCTCATGTCCTTGGCCATGAACGCGGCATAGAGCTGGCCGAGCAGCTTGGAGGCCTGCTTGGCGAGGTCGCCCTTCAGGCCCAGGGCTGCGGCGAGCATCAGGCCGTGGTGCGGCCACACGCCGGTCACCGGGTCGATGGAGAAGGTGGTGATCTTTTCCGGGGTGGCGTGGGCCACTTCCTCGATGTCCATGCCGCCTTCGGTGGAGGCCACCACCGACACCCGGCTCGTCTCGCGATCGACCAGCAGCGAGAGGTAGAATTCCTTGGCGATGGCGGCGCCTTCCTCGATGTAGAGGCGATTCACCTGCTTGCCGGACGGGCCGGTCTGGTGGGTCACCAGCACCCGGCCGAGCATTTCCTCGGCGTTGGTGCGGACCTCGTCCACCGACTTCACCACGCGCACGCCGCCCTTGGCGTCCGCGCCGAGCCCTTCGAAGCGCCCCTTGCCGCGCCCGCCGGCGTGGATCTGGGACTTCACGACGAAGACGGGGCCGCCGAGCTTTTCAGCCGCCTGCACCGCCTCGTCGACGGAAAAGGCGGGATAGCCGCGCGGGACCGCGACGCCGAACTCTGCGAGGACGGCTTTGGCTTGGTGTTCGTGGATGTTCATGAGGCCGTGGCGCTGTGATCGCCTCGCCCGGGGCGGCGAGTGGGCGCGGTTATAGGCGCCCCCCTCCTCGATGACAACCGCGTGAGGGCGTCAAAAACGCCCTCTATTCCGCTGGGTGAGCCGCGTCGCGCCGCTCAGCCGAAGAACATCTGCCAGAGCGCCCGGCCGGGGATGAACGCCACGAAGAGGTTGATGGCGAAGCCGCCGTAGAACAGTCCCATCATGCGCCCGCGGTGGCGGGCGATCTCGTGGCGCCGGGCGGCGATCACCGCGATTGGCAGGGTGATGAGCGTCCAGCCGGTGAACAGGTGCAGCACCGACCACGAGCCATGATTGAGGCTGGTGATGAACAGGGTCGAGCCGGCCACCACGGCGACCACCGCGACCCAGGTCCAGCCCGCCACGCGGTGGAAGGTCCGCCCCTTGCGCACCAGCATCAGGACGGCGCCGAGCACCAGGGCGGCGACGGCGAACAGGACGTGCACCTTGATCGCCGGCGAAAGGCCGTTCCAGACCGTCAGGTCAGGGGCGTGCAGCCGGGCGGCCGCGAGCCCGCCGAGCGCCGGGCGCCAGAAAGCCCCCAGGGCGAGGTAGAGCACCACGACCACCGCGGCCATGGCCACAAGGAAACGAGGGGCGAAGCCCGGCGTGCGGCCTTTGGCCTGGATTTGCGAAACCAGCGACATCCTTTATCTCCCGAATGCTGGCGGAGCGTCCGAGGCGCTGCGCCGTGTTCGTCGCTCGGATGGGGGCCGTCGGATCGATGCGCGAGCGGCAATACGCGGGATGACGCGGCGGGTTCGCGAGCGGCAGGCGGGCGCCGTTCACGCTTCGCGAGCGGCGGCATGAAGCGCCTGCTGCTGAGGCTTGGTCCGCACGAGGACCTGACCGGCTGGGGCCGCACCTTCGGCATCGCCGGGGTCGCGGCCGTGTTCCTGACCCTTTCCGGCGCCTTCGGTACCCACGATGCGCCCGCCGGGCTGCGGCTGCTCTACTGGATCCTGCTCATGGCCGTGGGCGCGCTCTGGGGCGGTCTCGTCGCGCGGCTGTTCCTGCGCACCGCCATCCGCCAGCGGCTGGGCCTCTGGCGCGGCGGGATCGCCGCGGCGGCCGTGATGTCGGCGCCGTTCACCCTGGTCGTGTGGGCGGCGTCCACCCTGATCCTCAAGGACGGCATGCCGCTGCGCCTGGCGCCGTTCCTGTTCGTGCCGGTGTTCGTGGTTTCGCTGATGATGTTCGCGGTCAACCTGGTGGTGGAGACCCGCCGCGCCGCGCCCGGCGCGCCCGCCCCGCCCAAGTTTCTCGAGCGACTGCCGCTGAAGCTGCGCGGCGCGGAGGTCTGGGCGGTGGAGGCCGAGGACCACTACCTCCGGCTCCACACCTCAAAGGGACAGGACCTGATCCTCATGCGGCTGGCCGACGCGGTGGCCGAGCTGGAGGGGATCGAAGGCATGCAGGTGCACCGCTCCTGGTGGGTGGCGCGCAACGCCATCGCCGACGCCCGCCGGGGGGACGGGCGGGCGACGCTCACCCTCAAGGATGGCTCTGAGGTCCCGGTCAGCCGCACGTATGCGGGGCAGCTGCGCGAGAACGGCTGGATCTGAGCCCTACTTCTTCGGCCGGTAGGCGACCAGGACGTTGCCCGCCGCCTGGCCGAACGAGCCGTAGCCCGAGTTGACGAACAGCAGACCGTCGCCGGCAAAAAGCCCCGCCGCATCGATCGAGCCCCCCTGGCCGGCGACGCCGTTCACCGGCTTGTAGGCGGTGGCGATCGTGTCGTGCATGGCGAGCACCCTGCCGGTGGCGGCGTCGAACACCCAGACCCGGCCGTCGAGCGAGCCGGCCACCACCGCGCCGTCGATGACCAGCGGAGCCGCCGAGAGGCCGTAACGGTTGCCGCAGATGGCGATCTTCGCCCGCGCGCCCGTGCAGTCCGGCGCCGCGCGCCACTGCCAGGCCACCTTGCCGGTGCGCACGTCCACCGCGTGCATCCCGGCCGCCGACTTGTCCTTCGGCACGTTGGGGTCGCTGATCGGGGCGAACACCCGCACGCCGTCGGTGGCGATGCCCCAGTGGACGCCGCCCAGCGCCGTGCCCTGGCCGAAGGTCTGGCGCCACAGCACCTTGCCCGTGGCCGGGTCGAGCGCCCAGACGTCACCCGACTTCTGGCCGCCGAGGATCACGTCCTTGCCGCCCTTGCCGCGGAAGACCACCGGGCCGGCGCCGAAGTCGTGGTCGCGCAGCACGCTGCCTTCAGCGGCGAAGTAGCAGTTGGCGCCCAGCGGCCGGCCGTTCGACGGCGTCGGCGAGCCGGTGGGACAGGACATGTTCCAGACGTCGTTCGCCAGCGCCTGGAACACCCAGTTCTGGCGACCCGACTTCAGGTCGATGGACACGATGGCGTCGCTGGTCCCAGTGGCGGGCGGGGAGGTGTTCTCGCCCGTGGAAGCGAAGACCACGCCGCGCCTCACGTCCACGGCCGGGGATGACCAGACCGGCGCGCCGGAGGGGCCGTAGGCCGCGGCCCCTTGAGAGTTCTTGCGGCCGAGCGGCTTGGCGTCCTCCATGGTGTGCCAGGTCCACAGGACCTTGCCGTTCGCGGCGTCGACTGCGGCCACCGCGCCGTGGCCCTTGCAGCACTCGTAGGCCGGGCGCATCGCTGCGCCCACGTCGCTGCCGGAGATCGGGACGATGATCCGGCCCTCGTGGATCAGCGGCGAGCCGGAGAGCGGCGCGGTCTTGTCGTGCCGCGGGTCGGCCCGCCACAGCAGCTTGCCCGTCTTGGCGTCGAAGGCCACCAGATTGCCGGCGGCGTCCCCGCCCACCAGACCCATGGGCCCGCCCTTGCCGAGCTGGCCGTACGCCAAGCTGTTGCGCACCTGGGACGGTGTCGGCGTGGCCCACTTCACGCAGCCGGTCTGGGTGTCCAGCGCCAGGATGTGGTTCGCCTGTCCCGCGGGATAGAAGAGGGTATTCCCGACCACCACGCCCTGGCCGCGCAGGCCCGACGTCCGCGGCATGGCGAAGGTCCAGGCCACTTCCAGGTTGGCGAGGTCCCTGGTGGTGAGGCCCGCCTGGGCGGCGCTCATCCGGCGGGTGTTCTCGAGATCCACGCCGAAGCCGACCTGCGCCGGCCGGGGCTTGAGGTCCACCGTGCGCCGCTCGGCGGGGCACATGTTCTGGTCGAGCCAGGCGGTGCCGACCGGCGCCTCGGCGGGGGCCAGGTAGGTCACCACCGCGCGCAGCTGCTCCCGGGTCAGCTGGTCGCCGATCGGCTTCATCACGCCGGCCGTCAGCACGGTGGTCAGCGTCTGGGCGCTCATCCGGCGCAGCGACGCCACCGGCGCGGCGCGGCTGCCGGCCTCCGGCGCGTTGTGGCAGCCGGCGCAGAACTGGTCGTAGACCGCCTTGCCGGGATGGTCGGCCTGGGCGGCGTCCGCATGGCCCTGCTGGGCGAGCGCGAAACCTGCGGCGAGCGCCGCGGCGACCGACGCCGCCAGGCCGGCGCTCAGGCGCACGGGACGGGACCAGATGACCATGTGTTTCCCCCAGACAGGCGGCCGCCTCGGGCGGGCGGCTTCGGGGCGCAAGCTAGCCGTACCCTGTCTTCTGATAATTGCCGCGCTGAAATCTGAGGAGGCGTTTGCGGCGCGCGAGGCTTTCGGCTAGAGAACCGGACCCGCTGAAACGCACCCGTAGCTCAGCTGGATAGAGCGTTGCCCTCCGAAGGCAAAGGTCACACGTTCGAATCGTGTCGGGTGCGCCAGCGGTACGTCCGCTTCAGGGCTTTGCGGCCGGGGCCGCGAGCCGGCGGGCCTCCTCCAGGAACGGGGCGGCAGGGTCGGCCCAGAAGGCGTCCCGCAGGTACGGGAGGCGCGGCCCGTCGCCCTGCTGCCGCCAGCCGGTGAACACCAGATAGGCCGCGTGGCGGCTCATGCGGCGGGCGGAGGTCCAGCCGTCGCAGAAGAGTATCGACATGTTGCCTACGGCGGCGCCGTAGGCGGGGCCGCTGTCGCGCTGCTCGACCGGCTCCGTCGGCGCGGCGTCGATGACATCGACCAGGGCGAAGTCCTCCGTCCAGCCGGTCCGTGACACGCCCTTCAGCGTCTCCACCACCGTAACCTGCGCCTGTTCCGCCCGGCACGCGCGGCGAGCGGCGTCTCGGTCCCGTTCGGCGGCGGCGTAGGCCGCCCTCTCCCGCTGCCCGGCCCGACGTGGCAGGGGCGGCTGGATCGTCGGGTGCTGGTCGCAGGCGATCGGCAGCTCGCCGTCAGCCAAGGGCGCGGCGGGCCGCACCGTCACCAGATAAACGGCCTCGGCGCTCGCAAACCGGTCGGCGAACGCCTCGCGCCAGCCGGGCTCGATGGTCATCAGCTCGTCCGGGTGGCCGCGGGAGCAGGCGGCCGCGGTGTCGGCGGCGGCGAGGCACAGGGCGGCGACGATGATGGTGAGGCGGTCCATCGATGCATCCGAGGCGAGCGGGCCGAGCCCAGCGCTGCGGCGCAGCGCCCGGCTAGCCGGCGGTGTCCAGCGCCCGCGCCCCGGCGTAGACCAGCCGCCGACCGGCCGCGGGCTTATGACCCTCCAGCTTCTCGCAACTGGCGAAGAAGCTGAGCTCCATCTGCCGAAGGGCGACCTCGAAGCGGCGGCCCTCGGGCGTGGTGACGGCGACCTGCGATGCGTCCGGTGGGTCGCGGTGGAGGCGCAGGGGGGCGGTCGCTGCGTCCAGCAGGCCATCGCGCGCTAGCCCCGCGCGGACCACCTGGGCCAGCGGCGATTCGAAGACGCGCCCGCGGTAGTGGGCCGGATCGATCCGGCCGGCCGCCTCGCGTTCCGTAAGGGAGGCCAGGTCAAGGCTGTCCAGGTGGGCGTACATGCTGCCGCTCGGAAAGAAGATGCCGGTGGCTGCGAAGCGGTCGCCGCCCAGGTGCGAGCACTCCAGAGGCTCGAACGGCGACCGGCCGGCCTGGAACAGTTTCAGTGCGGCGGAATAGGCGGCGAAGCCCCACTTGGCGCAGCAGCGGTCGCGGGTGCCATGGGTGCAGATCGCCAGGCGCGGCCGGGGTTCGGCCTCGACCCTCCAGCGCCCGCGGAACGCGTCCAGCAGGGGCGCGAGCCCCGGGGCGACCGGCCCCGGTGCTGCATGCACTAGGATGGTGTGGTCGTGCGGCGCCCGCGCCTTCGGCGGATTGTAGAGCCGGGTGACCACTCCGCCGCGGCGGGCCGCCGCGACCGCGGCGAGTTCCTCGGTAGACGCCCAGCCGGTGTTCATCTCCTGGGCGCGCCACAGCTTCTTGGCCACGGGCAGGAAGACATAGGCCTGGGCCCGCACGCCGGTGCCGGCGGCCGGCGCCCCCGAGGCGAGGTCGGCGCGCGAGCAGAAGCTCACGGCGGGGCCCCGTTCCGCGTCACCAGCACGCCCCGGGCGACAAGCTCACGCAGCAGAGCCGGCAGCTTCGGCCGGTCCGCCGCCGGCAGAGCGGCCTCGATCTGGCTCACCGTCAGGACCTGGCCGTGGGCCAGGTCGCGCAGCGGCGTCTCCAGGCTGCCCGCCAGCCGGAATTCGACGCCCCGCCAGCTCAGCACCGCCTCGCCGTCCCGCGTCGTGACGCGCGCCGCCCCATCGGCCAGGGCGAAGGCGGCGTCCGCGGGATAGGCCTCGTCGGCGCGGCCAACGTAGGGAAAGGACAGCTTCGGCCGCTGCGCCTGCCCGGCCTCCACGTGCCGGCGATAGGACCGGCCCAGCGCCTCGGGATCCAGCGACGCGGCGCGCGCCAGCAGGCCCGAGAGGTGGGCGCCCAACACCGCGTCTCCGTGCTCGAACGGCAGGTCGGCGCGCACCTGCGCCTCGCTCAGCAGGTGGTCGGCCAGCCAGTGGAGGAAGTCCGCCCCGGTCTTGCGGGTCAGACCGATCGTCAGGTGCAGGGTGGGCTCTCCCAGCCCGACCGCAGCGTGCCAGTAGCCGCGCGGCAGGTAGAGCAGGTCGCCCCGCTCCAGCACCAGCTCCTCGATCGGCTCGGCGGGCCGCGGGTGATCGGCGGGATCGTCTTTGCGGCTAGGCCAGGCCCGTGTCGCGCCATAGAGCCGCCAGTGCTTGCGGCCCTCCACCTGCACGATCAGCACGTCGTGGTCGTCCCAGTGGACGTCGAACCCCTGGCTGGTTCCCCAGCAGGCGTAGAGGTTGGCCTGGGACGAGCAGGCGAAGTCCGCCGCCAGCCCGGCGCAGAGCTGCTGCAGCGGCGGGCTGAGCTCGTTGGCGGCATCGAGGATCAGGGTCGCCCCTTCGCGCAACCGCTCGGTGAGCACCGCGGCGTCGAGGTCCTGCATGGTCTCGCCGCGCCGGGTGCGCCGCGCGCGGAACAGCCCCTTCGTCACGTCGCCGCCCCGCTCCAGCCGCAGCCGAGGCGGGGTCAGGCGATGTTCGGCCAGCGCCTGGTTGAGGATCGGCCAACCGAACAGCCGCGCGGCCGCCTCGCGCCCCAGGTGGGTGCGCCAGGCGTCCCGGCCGAAGCTGGTCGAGAGGAAGGTCCGCGCCCTCTCCGGTCCGATTAGGTCGGAGAGGGTAGGGGAGACCGCCTCAGGCGGCGTCCCCGTCCGTGCCGTCGGTCCCGTCGCCGTCGGCTCCGTCCGTGTCGCCGCCGTCCGTTCCGTCGGAATCGGAGCCGTCGCTTCCGTCGCTGTCAGACCCGTCGGTGCCGTCACTGTCGCCCCCATCCGTTCCGTCGCTGTCGTGCGGGTCCTTGGCCTGATAGGCGGCTTCCGGGCCGCCCGGCTCGTCGACGCCGTGCAGCAGGCCGTTGTCGTCGGAGTTTGGGTCCTGGCTCATCTTCCGGTCCTTGGTGGAATCCGGCGCGCCGCCCGACGCGGCGCCCCTCGCGCCCTAGCAACGCTCCCGCCGCTCGGGCGATCCCGCGGCCGCTCGGTGAAATGCCCTGCAACGGGGTCGCGGCTCGACCGTTGAGGCCACGAGGGCGGACAGTTCGGACCACACGGGTTGATCTCATGCGTGCACGCGACCTCCGCGCCATCCTGTTCTGTGCGGCCACCACCGTGCTCCTCTTCGCCGTCTCGGGGCTGGCCTTCCGCAACTGGCTCGTGACGCTGGCGCTCACCGGCGCCTGGGCCGCCTTCGTGCTGACGCGGCCTCGGATGCTGCGGGTCATGCGCCGGCTGCGCGGCGAACCGGACTGGGGCGGTTACTTCAAGAACGACTAGCTCGCCGTCGTGGCGAGACGGCCCGCCTGCAGGATCTCACGCGCCTCGCCGTCCAGGCAGACCGCGGTGAGCACCCCTGTGGCGTAGACGCCGGTGTCGATCCCGATCCGGTGGGCGTGCAGCTGGGGTCGTTCGTCGCGCCAGGTGTGGCCGTGGACGATCACCTTGTCGTGTGGTCCCGGCGCCTCCAGGAACGGCTGGCGGATCCAGAGCACGTCCTCCTCCGCCTGCTCCGCCAGGGGCACGCCCGGACGCACGCCGGCATGGACAAAGGCGTAGTCGCCGACGGTCAGCATCACCTCCAGCTCCTGCAGCAGCCACAGGTGCGAGGCCGGCATCCGCTCCATCAACTCGTCGCGCGCCCGGCCGTAGCCGGCTGCGTCCTGCGGCGGCGCGACGCCATACGAGGCCAGCGTCTCGGCGCCGCCGAACCGGAGCCAGCCGGCGCCCTCTTCCGGCCGCGCGAGGAAGGCGAGCAGGGCCTGTTCGTGGTTGCCCTTCAGCAGCCGCACCTCCAGGTCGGGCCGGCGCTTCAGCCAGATGAGGGCGTCGATGACCCGGTCGGAGGCGGGGCCGCGATCCACGTAGTCGCCGAGGAACACCAGGATCGGGCGCCGGCCGCGGGCGCGCACCGCGTAGTCGGCGGCGATCCGGGCGAGCAGGGCCTTCAGCTGGTCGTAGCAGCCGTGGATGTCGCCCAGGGCGTAGATCAGCTCGCCCTCGGTGGCGCCGCGGCTCACGAGCGCGCGTCGCGGGCCAGGCGGCTGAGGTCGCGCGCCATGTCGCCATAGGCTGCGATCACGCGAGCCGGCTGGTCGTCGGCGCGATGGCGCAGTCTGTCCCACCGGTTGCGGTAGCTGACCAGGCGGGCGCGCTCGACCCCGGCGCGGGTCGCCTGGGCGTAGGCGCGCCGCAGGCGCCGGTCGGCGTCCAGCACCTGGGGATAGGCGCAGCGCGCGCGATCCGAGCCACGCAGCCCAGCGCAGGGCCCGTCGTCCGCCTTCGCCTTGGCCTTGGCCTTCGCCTTGACGATGCGCGCCGCGGGCTGGGCCTTGCTCGCCTCGGCGGGCGGCGGCTGGCTGGCCACGGGAGTGAACACCGGCGCGGGCAGGTCCCGCACCACCGGCGCCTGGGGCGCCTCCGCGACCGTGACCGGGACCGCAGGACCACCGACGGGAGCGGTCAGGCGGGCGCCGCCCGTCTCCGGCGCCAGGCCGCGCGGGTCCATCATCACAGCGCCGGCCGCCACGCCGAGCAGCGCCGCGCCCGCGAGGCCGCCCCAGCGCGCCCAGCGCCCGGCGCGGCTCGGGGCGCGCTCCGCTGCGCGGACGGCGCGGACCCGGCCGCGCGGCGGCGGCGCGGACGATGGCGCCGCCTGGAAGATCTGGCCGAGATCGTCCGCCACCGCGGCGGCGCGTTCGCGCCTCGGCCGACCCTGACTCTCTGCGGTTTCGCGCACCATCGCTCGTCCTGTTCCCGCGACCCCGAAGCTCTGCCGGGATAAATGTGTCTGGCGTCGGATCGATCCCCGGGGCCTGGGCCGTACCCGACTTTCGATTGACGCGACGCCCGGACGGGCGCTTCCTTTGCGGAAAGCGCCGCCCTTGAGAGCGGCGCAGGGAGGATACAACGTGGCTCAAGCCGGAAGCGCGGAGGCCGAGCGCCTGCCGTTGAAGACCAAGCTGGCGTTCGGCGTCGGCAGCGCGGCCGAGATGATCGCGCTCTACTCGGTCTCCAGCTACGCCCTGCTGTTCTACAACCAGGTGCTGGGGGTCAGCGCCGCCTGGGTGGGCATCGCGATCTCGCTCAGCCTCCTGGCCGACGGCCTGCTCGAGCCGGTTGTCGGCTCGCTGTCCGACCGGACCCGGTCCAAGCTCGGCCGCCGACACCCCTGGATGTTCGCCGCACCGGTCCCGATCGCGATCGCCCTGTTCGCCGTGTTCAGCCCGCCCGATGGGCTCTCCGAGCTGGCGCTCGCCGTCTGGTGCGGGGTCAGCGTCTCCTGCATGCGCTGGGCGATGACCTTCTACCACACGCCGCACCTCGCCCTGGGCGGAGAGCTGTCGTCCAGCTATCTCGAGCGCTCCAAGGTGATGGCCTACAACAGCTTCTTCACCTTCGTCGGCGGCGCCAGCATGTCCTACGTGTCGCTGACCTTCTTCTTCCCCAAGACGGCGCAGTTCCACAACGGCCTGCTCAACCCCGAGCCCTGGAACGACTTCGCCCTCGCCATGTCGATCGCCCTGATCGCCATCCTCATGGCCTCGGCCTGGTTCACGCGCGATCGCATTCCTTACCTGCCGAAGCCCGCCGCCGACACGCCCAAGTTCACGGTGAGAGAATTCTTCGGCGACGTGGCCAAGGCGATGACCAACGTGAACTACGTCTGGCTGCTCGCCGGCTACTTCTTCCTGTCGATGATGCTCGGGCTGCGCGAGGGGCTCAGGCTCTACGTCTACAGCTTCATGTGGGAGATCTCGTCCTCCGACATGCGGCTGTTCATCATCGGCAGCTTCGTGGGCTATGTGACCGCCTTCCTCTTCGCCGCGAAGATGCACGGCAGGTTCGACAAGAAGCGGACGGCGATCTGGTCGTGCCTGGCGTACGCCATCATCCCGGGGACGCCGACGACGCTCGGCCTTCTGGGCGTGCTCGGGCCGGACACGCCCTTCCTGCTGCCGATCCTGATCGCCTTTGCCACGGCCGGCTATGCGGCGGTCAGCATCCTGCAGATCAGCATCATGTCGGCGCTCGCCGACATCGCCGACGAGAATGAGCTGAAGCATGGCGTGCGCCAGGAGGGCATCCTCTATTCCACCCGCGCCCTGGCGGCGAAAGTCGACCAGGCGATCGGCACGGCGCTCGCGGGCTTCGTGATCACGCTGATCGCCTTCCCGGAGAAGGCCCAGCCCGGCGATGTGGCGCTCGGCATCCTGCACAAGCTGGCGCTCTGGGACGGCGTGCTGGCGGCCATCCCCGGCGTGATCGCGGCGGCCTGCTACGGCCGCTATCGGATCAGCCGGCAGAGCTACCAGGCGACGCGCGAAGCGCTGTTGAAGCGGCGGTCGGAAGCGATGGCCGAGATGGGGGCCGCGCCGAACCCCCTCACCGGCGGCGTTTCCCCCGCGCCCGCGGAATAGCTCAGCCCGGGCGCATCGCCTGCACCAGGCTGCCCGTGTAGGCCGCGTGGCCCACATGGGTGAGCCTGGCTTCCACGTCGGCCCAGATGTCACCCCCAAGGTCGCGCCAACGCCGGCAGAAGGCGTAGTCCTCCGAGAGGTACTCCCCGGTTTCGGGCTCCAGCAGGGTGTCGAAGACCATCACCGCCTCCGATCCGTCGTCGAGAACGGCCCGCAGCTCGGGGTGGGCGTCTGCGATGCGCTGAAGGGCGCCGCGCGAAATCATCAGGAAGCCGGTGCCCCCGTAGGCGACCTTGGCGATGCCGTCATGCACCTCCACGGAGCGGTCGGGGGTCGGGATGAACCGCACCACATAGCCAATAGAGGCCGCCTGCAGGTCTGCGACCCCCGCCTTGGCGGCGGCGCGGGCCTTTTCCCAGTCGATGTGCTTCAGCGGACAGACCGCCGCCACCACGTCGCGCCCGCTGTCCAGGAGGCGGAACACGTTCTCAGGCGCAAAGCCGATGTCGGCGTCGACGAACAGCAGGTGGGTGGCCTCGGGGTGAGCCAGGAAGCTGGCGGCCAGCCGGCTCCGGGCGCGGGTGATCAGCGCGTCGCTCGGCAGCAGCTCCACGTGCAGGCCGACCCCGCGGCTCTCGCAGGCCTCCTGCAGGCGCAGCACCGAGGTCATGAAGAAGAGGTTCACCTGTCCCCCGAAGCAGGGGGCGGCCAGGTAGATGAAGGGGCGGGCCGACATGGCGCCACGATAGGGGCCGGCTCAGGCCCGGTCGAGCCGCCGCCGCGTCACCACGGCATAGATGGCCAGCGCTACCAGGACGCCCGTGGCGTCCGCAACCAGGTCACGCCAGTCGCCGTGCCGGCCGAAGCCCAATGAGGCCTGCAGCAGTTCGATGGCGAGCCCGAGGCCGAAGGCGAAGGCGCCGATGGCCCGCCAGCGGCGCGGCGACAGGACGAGACCAAGCGCGGTCAACACGAACCAGGCTATGGCGTGCTCGGCCTTGTCGCCGAGGTTCTCCGGCTGCGGCAGCATGTCGGTCGGGGCGAGGCACAGCCACAGCAGGACCGCCACGGCCGCCGTGTAGACGCTGAGCCGCAACGGCCGCGGCAGTCGGGCGACGGAGGGCTTCACGCGGGCGGGCGACGAAGGATCGGGCAGGCCATGCCGCTGCGATAGCAGATCGCCCGGCGTGCTTGCACCAGCCCCGCCGCCTCTCTAGCGTCCGCCGCCGATCAGGGAGCATGCGCATGGCCATCGAGGCGGTGATCTGGGACTTCGGCGGGGTGTTCACCTCCTCGCCGTTCGAGGCGTTCAACCGCTACGAGGCCGAGAAGGGCCTGCCGAAGGACCTGATCCGGCGGGTCAACGCCACCAATCCGGACCACAACGCCTGGGCGCTGTTCGAGCGCAACGAGATCGACACGGCCCGCTTCGATGCGCTGTTCCTGGAGGAGTCCACTGCGCTCGGCCACCCGGTGCGCGGGGCTGACGTCCTGCCGCTGCTTTCGGGGCAGCTGCGGCCCCGGATGGTGGCGGCGTTGAAGGCCTGCAAGGCCGCGGGCTTCAAGGTCGGCTGCATCACCAACAACGTGGTCTCCGAGCACAGCCCGGGGCAGGACGAGCGCCAGCGGACGGCCGGCGCCATGGCCCAGGTGATGCCGCTCTTCGACGCCATCATCGAGAGTTCCAAGGCCGGCGTCCGCAAGCCGGACCCGCGCATCTACCAGATGATGTGCGAGCGGCTGTCGGTGGAGCCGGCCGCCTGCGTCTACCTCGACGATCTGGGCATCAACTGCAAGCCGGCCGCCCAGCTCGGCATGAAGGCCATCAAGGTGGTCGATGTCGACCAGACGCTCACGGAGCTCGCCGCCCTCACCGGGCTCGACTTCGACGCCGAGGCCGTGGCGTGAGCCGGCCGGCGAGGATCGGCGCCGCCGAGGCGCTGAAAGACCTCACGGGCTGGGCGGCCGCGGCCGGCGGCCGCGACGCGATCCGGCGGACCTACCGATTCCAGGACTTCAACGCCGCCTTCGGCTTCATGACGCGCGTGGCCCTGATGGCGGACAAGCTCGACCACCACCCGGAGTGGTTCAACGTCTACAACCGGGTGGAGGTGCTGCTCGCCACCCACGACGCGGATGGCGTGACCGAACTGGACGTGAAGTTGGCCACATTCATGGACGAGATCGCGGCCGGGCTGGGCGGCGCCTAGGCCCGCCCCGTCAGCCGGCGCAGGTCGTCAGGTTGACGGAGCTCGTCTCGCTACGGGTCCACGCGCCGTTGGCGCGGGAGAACTCGGCGAAGGCCGAGCCCGGGCGACCCTCCGCGCCCTTGCCCGAGAAGGTCATGGCGGCGACCAGCTTGGCGGTCACGCCCTTGGCCTGGTCGTCCGGCGTGATCGTCCGCTCCGCCTTGCAGGTGACCTGGAAGCCCTCGCAGCCTGCGCCGTCGACCTTCTTGCTGCAGACCGGATTGCCCGCCTCGATGTCGGTGCGCCAGGCGAGGATCTCCTGGTCGAGGCCCGCGAAGCGGTCGTCACCCGCCGGCGAGGCGGCCTCGCCTCCGCCATTGCTGCAGGCGCCGAGCAGGACGAGCGGGGCGAGGGCGGCGATGAAGACCTTCAAGATTGGACTCCCTGTGATGGAAGCGCGGCTTAAGGCCCGCAATCGTGGCGCGGACGTGGCGGCCTGGCTTGCGGGCGAAAAACGCGCGGCGCGCCCATCCGGCGCCCAGCGACGGGGTCATCGCGGCTGAAAAAACCGGCGCGGAATGGAAGAACGGTGGTTGTCCGAAGCGCTGCCGTGGCTAGGGTCCGCGCATGCAGACGCCCGCTTCTCCGTCCAGCGCCGACGCCGCCATGGCCACAGGTCGGCCTCCTGACCAGCGTCTGGCCTCGATCGACCTGCTGCGCGGCTTGGTCATGGTGATCATGGTCCTGGATCACGTGCGCGACTTCTTCCACGACCAGGCGCTCGCCTTCGATCCGCTGGACCTCGAGCGCACCTATCCGCTGCTCTACGCCACGCGCTGGATCACCCATTTCTGCGCGCCGGTGTTCGTCTTCCTGGCCGGCGTTTCGGCATGGCTGCAGTTCGCCCGCGGCAAAACCCGGCTCGAGCTGTCGCGCTTCCTGCTGACTCGCGGCCTGTGGCTCGTGCTGATGGAGCTGACGGTGATCAGCTTCGGCTGGCATTGGCGGCTGGACTTCCTCTTCCTGCAGGTGATCTGGGCGATCGGCTGGTCGATGGTGGCCTTGGCGGGGCTGGTCTGGCTGCCTTGGAAGGTGGTGCTGGCGGTCGGCGCCGGCATCCTGCTCGGACACAACCTGCTGGACGGGGTGCAGGCCCAGGACCTGGGCGCCGCAGCGCCTGCCTGGGCTCTCCTGCACCAGCAGGCGCCGATCCTGATCGCCGGAAAGCTCTGGGGGCTGGTCGCCTATCCCCTGCTACCCTGGATCGGCGTCATGGCGCTGGGCTATGGCCTGGGGCCGGCCTTCCTGCAGCCCGAGCGCCGTCGGCATGTGCTGCTGCTCGGCCTCGGGGGCGGCATGGTGCTGCTGTTCGTGCTGCTGCGCGCCACCCAGGTCTACGGCGATCCCGACGGCTGGCGCGTCTGGCCCGCGCCGGGGCGGACGGCGATGGATTTCCTGTCGACGACCAAGTACCCGCCCAGCCTGCTCTACGCCTGCATGACGCTGGGTCCGGCCCTGCTCCTGCTGCCGGCGCTGGAGAAGCTGAAAGGGCGCTGGGCGGAGCCCTGGGCGACCTTCGGGGCCGTCCCCTTCTTCTTCTACATCGCGCACATCTACCTGGCGCACGCCGCGTCTAGCCTGCTGGCGCTGGCGCAGGGCTATCCCGCCTGGGGCGTGTCCGACATCTTCCGCAACGGCCAGGCGCTGCAGGGCTTCGGGCTGCCGCTGGCCTGGACTTACCTGATCTGGGTGGCCGCCGTGGTCGCCCTCTACCTTCCCTGCCGCTGGTTCGCAGGCGTGAAGCGCCGCCACCCCGGCGGGGTGCTGAGCTACCTTTAGTCCGCGGGGACCGCCTCGCTCAGCGCGGGGCCGATCTCGTCATGCAGCACGAGGTCGGCGTAGCCGTCGATCGGCGTGGGCTCGCGGTTCACGATCGCGAGGGCGGCCCCATTCTGCTTGGCGAGTTGCGGGAAGCCGGCCGCCGGATAGACGACGAGGGACGAGCCCAGCACCAAGAACAGGTCGCAGGCGAGCGTCTCTTCCTCGGCCCGCAGCATAGGGGCTTCGGGCATGGACTGGCCGAAGGAGATGGTTGCGGTCTTCACCAGGCCGCCGCAGCGGCGGCAGTAGGGTATCTCCCCCGCCTTCAGGAACCCGGCCTTGAGGTCCTCCAGTTCGTGCCGCTCACCGCATTCCAGGCAGGTCGCGTAGGTGGCGTTGCCATGGAGCTCGATGACCTTGTCGGCGGGCACCCCGCTGTCCTGGTGGAGGTTGTCGACATTCTGGGTGATTATCGCGCTAGCCTTTCCCCGGGCCACGAGCCGCGCCACGGCGTAGTGACCGGCGTTGGGCTGGCGGCCCGTCCAGCCCGCCTTTCCCGTGAACGCGCGCTCCCAGGCTTCCCGGCGCTTGGCGGGGTCGGAGACGAATTCCTGGAAGTAGATCGGCTTCATCTTGCTCCAGACGCCGCCGGGCGAGCGGAAATCCGGGATGCCGGACTCGGTGGAGATCCCGGCGCCGGTGAACACCACGGCGCGGCGGGACTGGTCGATCAGGCGGGCGAGGTCGGCGCGAGAAGCCATGCGGTGAATGTGATCCGGCGGTTTCCCGCGCGCCAGTCCTCAGTGCTGCGCCGGGCCGTCGTCCTCACCCAGCTGGGCGTTGCGCTGGTCAGCGGTGACCGCGTGGTCCTGGCCGGGCGGATGATAGGGGTTGGGCTGGTCGCCGCCGGCCAACCCGCGCAGGTGCAGGTCCGGTCGGCGCTGGCCTGAGACCTCCAGCTGGTTGCGGACCTCTCCGACGCCGGCGCAGCGGCGGGCCAGATTCTCCGCGTGGCGGAGGTCGGACGCGCCGGGGACCTCCCCCGTCAGGGTGACGACGCCCCCTTCCACCTGCACCTCGATCTCGCGGGCGTCGAGCAGCCGGTCCTCCATCAGGGCCTCCGAAACGGCTTCGTGGATGCGCTGGTCGGTGCGGCTCCAGCCGCGCGGGCCACGGCCGCCGTGCGGCCCGGAACCCCCGGCGGCGTCGTCCGCCCGCCGGTCCATCCAGCTGCGGTCGTCGGCGCCGAATTCGCCGGAGGCGAAGTCCTCGCCCCGCGCCCCGAAGCTGCGTTCGTAGTCCGCTCCGCTCATGCCGCCGCCGTAGGCGTCGCCGCCGACCCCCTCGCGGTAGTCCGACGGCGCCAGGGAGCCGCCGTAGCCCTCGCCGTGGCTGCCGTCGAAGCCCTGGTTCCGCCCGCCGCCGCCGAAGTCACGCCCGTAACCCGCGCCGTAGCCGGGCGCCTCGTAGCCGCCGCCCTGGGCCTGGCCGGCCTGGCCGCCTTCGTCCCGATCCGCCATGGGGGTCCTCCTCGAGCTGTCTCGAGGTTGACAACAGAAAAGCCGGCGGCGCGTTCCGCGCCCCGGCTTGGTCCCTTACTGAAGAGAAGGGGCGACCGGCCCGACCATGGTCGGGGGATGCCAGGGGTGTGGGCCGGGCCGGTCGTCGTCACTCGCGTCCGACAGGCAAGTCGTTGAGCGACGCCCTCAGAACACCGCGTCAAAAAGCAAGTTCCGGCGGGGGCCGGAAAAATCCGCTAGCCGAGCCGGGCGCCCCGGTCCCCGAGCCGCTCGCCGGTCTGGGCGTCCCCGCGCGGATCCTTGGATTCGTGGCCATCCAGGCTGCCGTAGTTCTGGTCGGCGGACTCGCCGGTGTCCGCCCGCGGATCGCGCACTGCGCCGCCTTCTTCCGAGTTGTGCGCGGCTTCGGTGTCCGAGGGACGGTCCGGCTCCGGGCTGTCGGGCTGCGGGATGACGCGGGGCTCGCCCCCGGGATTTGCGGGGTTGCCGGCGATGTTGGGTTGGCTCTGGTTTTCGGGCATGGCCGTCTCCTCTTTGCCTCTCGGCGGGAGGAAGGCCCGGGAGACGCCTCGTGTTCCCGTCAGCCCCGCGGCGTCGCCGGAACGGCGAAGCGCAGACGTCAGTAGGCCACGAGGCTGAGGAGGCCGTTGTGCGCGGCGGGCAGCAGGTAGCGCTGGATGCCCGTCAGCACGAGGATGGCGATGATCGGGCTGATGTCCACGCCGCCCAGAGGCGGGACGAATCGGCGAAAGGGCCGCAGCACCGGCGCCGTCACCGCGTCCAGGAAGCGGGTGACGTTGTAGACGAAGCGGTTTCGCAGGTTGATCACGTCGAAGGCGACCAGCCACGACAGGACGGCGCTGATGATGATCGCCCAGATCAGCAGGCCGAGGAGCGAGCTCAAGATGAAGAAGATGAAGTTGATGATGGCGACCATCGTGTCCTGTCCCGCTGTCCTATCTGGCTTCTAACCGGCTTTGCGCGGCAGGCAAGGCGCCGCGCCGCGGCGAGGGCGCTTGACAGGCGCCCCGGCGATAGGGCTATTCCGCGCCTTCCTGGGGCCGTAGCTCAGTTGGTAGAGCGCCTCGTTCGCAATGAGGAGGTCAGGGGTTCGACTCCCCTCGGCTCCACCAGGAACCTTTCCGACACCGCGATCCACACGGCGCCGCCCTAGTGCGTCGCGCCGTTGGGCGGGCTCGCGTCCGGCGGCCTGCGCTCGGTGCGCAGCGCCTCGATGAAGGAGCGGGTGGCGCGTTCGAAGGCGGCCGAAAGCGAGCCTGGAGCGGTCGCCGCCAGGGCCGTGGCGGCGATGGCGGCGGGCTTCAACTTGCGGGCTGCGGCCTTGCCGCCCTTGCGGGCCTTGGAGCCGGGTTGCGCCTCGACGGCGGCGAGCGCCGCGCCGGCGGCCAGCAGGGCTTCGGCGATCAGGGTGCGGCCGGTCTGGGACTTGGCCAGCGACTTCAGGCCCTTGCGCACCGGCTTGGGCACTTTCACCCCAGCGAGCCGCTTGGGGACTTTCTTTCGCGATTTCGCCATCGGCGTCTCCTTCGTCAGCCCTCCGGGAGAAGAAAGCCGCAGGGCCGCGGGAGTTGCCCTCCGTATTCACCCGGAGGCGAAACCCACAGCCTCGGGTGCTATCTGGCGGCGACTAGCGGCGCGCTTCCGCGCCAGAGGATCCCAGCGGTGGCCCTTCGTCAGACCTACGAGCTCTACCTGCACAAGGACGGCGAGCCGCCGCGCTTCGAGCCGTACACCTGCCTGGACGAGGTGGAGCTGCTGGGCGCCATGCGCCGTATGATCGCGGAGCACAGCCTGCAGAGCGTGGAGGCCTGGCGCCTCGGCGAGCAGGTGATGGTGCTCGCCGGCTAAGCGCTTGCGCCGCGTTGAAGCGGCGCGCCCGTGCGCCTATTCTCCGGGCTCAACCGAGAGTTCCGTCCCCTGTTCCTCGACCGCCTGTTCGGCCGCAGCAAGCCGCGTCGCGCCCCGCCCAGCACCGGCGGCCGGCGGGTCTATGCCGTGGGTGACGTGCATGGGCGGCTGGACGCCCTGCAGCCCCTGATCCGCGCCATCGCCGACGACCTGGAAGCCGCACCTCCCGCGGGGCCGGCGCTGCTGGTGTTCCTGGGGGACTATGTGGACCGCGGCCCGGACTCCCGTGGCGTGGTCGATCTCGTGCTGAGGATGCGCGACACGCCTGGGCTGGAGGTGCGGGCGCTGAAGGGCAACCACGAGGAAGCCCTGCTGCAGTTCCTGGACGAGCCGTCGTTCGGCGCCACCTGGATGGAGCACGGCGGCGGCGCCACGCTCGTCTCCTACGGCGTTCAGCCGCCGCCGACCCGCACCGACGGCGAGGCCTGGCAGCGGGTCCGCGACGCGTTCGACGAGGCGCTGCCGGAGGCGCACCGCGCCTTCTATACCGGCCTGGAGCTGATCGTGGACGTGGGCGACTACGCCTTCGTCCATGCGGGCGTGCGGCCGGGCGTGGCCTGGGACCAGCAGGCCGAGCGTGACCTGCTGTGGATCCGCCAGGAGTTCCTGCAGGAGAAGGGGCCGTTCGGGAAGGTGATCGTCCACGGACACACGCCCATGGAGGAGCCGCAGCTGCTGCCGCACCGGCTGGGGATCGACACCGGCTGCTACGCCACGGGCGTGCTGACCGCCGTCCGGCTGGACGGGGAGGACCAGCGGCTGATCCAGGTGAAAGCCGACCGCCGCTTCGGCTGACGCCCTGGAGTTCCGGCGCCTGCGGGGAAGCAAACCCTCAGTGGGCGTCGTCCCAGTTCTTCGCGGCGCGGGCCTCCACCACCAGCGGCACCGAGAGCGACACCGCCGGCTCGTGGGCGGTCTCCATCACGCGGCAGGCCACGGCGATCACCTTGTCCGCCTCGGCCTCCGGCGCTTCGAAGACCAGTTCGTCGTGCACCTGCAGCAGCATCTTGGCCGTGAGCCCCGCCTCGCGCAGGGCGTCCGGCATGCGCACCATCGCCCGGCGGATCACGTCGGCGGCCGCGCCCTGGATCGGGGCGTTGATGGCGGCGCGGTCGGCGAAGCTGCGCTCGGCCTGGCTCTTGCCGCGCGCCGCGGGGATGTGGACCTTGCGGCCGAAGATGGTGGTGACGAAGGCCTCGGCGCGGACCTGCTTCTGCATGCGGTCCATGTAGGCCCGGATGCCGGGGAAGCGCTCGAAGTAGGTCTTGATGTAGGCCCCGGCCTCCTCGCGGCTGATGCCCAGCTGGTTCGAGAGGCCGAAGGCCGAGATGCCGTAGACGATGCCGAAGTTGATCGCCTTGGCGCGCCGCCGGGTCTCGGCGGGCATCCCCTCCACGGGAACCCCGAACATCTCCGAGGCCGTCATGGCGTGGATGTCGAGCCCTTCCTTGAAGGCCCGCTTCAGCTGCGGGATGTCGCCGATGTGGGCCAGCAGGCGCAGCTCGATCTGGGAGTAGTCCGCGCTGATCAGCACGTTGCCCGGCTCGGCGATGAAGGCCCGGCGGATCTTGCGGCCTTCTTCGGTGCGGATCGGGATGTTCTGCAGGTTGGGGTCGGTGGAGGCCAGGCGGCCGGTGGTGGCCGCGGCCAGGGAGTAGGACGTGTGCACCCGGCCGGTCTGCTCGTCGATCGCCGCCACCAGGGCGTCGGTGTAGGTGCCCTTCAGCTTCGACAGCTGACGCCAGTCGAGCAGGACGCGAGGCAGCTCGTGGCCCTGGTTCGCCAGGTCCTCCAGCATGGAGGCGTCGGTGGACAGCTGGCCGGTGGCGGTGAACTTGCCCGAGCCCAGGCCCATCTCCTTGAACAGGATCTCGCCGATCTGCTTCGGGCTGCCCAGGTTGAAGGGCCGCCCGGCCAGGCGGTGCGCCTCGGCCTCCAGCTCGCTCATGCGCACGGAGAAGTCGTTGGAGAGCTGGCGCAGCTGGTCGGGATCGACCTTCACGCCCTCCAGCTCCATGTCGACCAGCACCTGGGGCAGGGGCCGCTCCAGGGTCTCGTAGACGGTGAGCAGCTTCTCGTGCGTCAGCCTTGGCCGCAGGTGTTCGTAGAGGCGCAGCGTGACGTCGGCGTCCTCGGCGGCGTAGCAGGTCGCCTCGTCGAGCTTCACGTGCTTGAAGCTCTTCTGCGCCTTGCCGGCGCCGGCCACCTTCTTGAAGCTGATCGGCTCGTGGCCCAGCCACTCCTTGGAGAGCTCGTCCATGCCGTGGCTCTTCCGCAGCCCCCCCTCCAGGGTGAAGGAGATCAGCATGGTGTCCTCGATCGGGGCCACGGCGATCCCGTATCGCTTGAGGACGGCGAGGTCGTACTTTCCGTTCTGCGCCACCTTCAGGACGGCGGGATCCTCCAGCAGCGGCCGCAGATGGGCGATCACCTGCTCGCAGGGGATCTGCGCCAGGTCCTCCTTGGCTTCGAAGTCCAGCCCGCCATCGCCCTCGTGCTCGTGGCCCACGGGGATGTAGCAGGCGTCGCCGGGCGCGATGGCCAGCGAGACGCCGCAGAGGTTGGCGCTGGTCGCCGACAGGGCGTCGGTCTCGGTGTCGAAGGCGACGACGCCCTTCTCGCGCGCGCGGGCGATCCACGCCTCGAGCGTGGCGACGTCGCGGACGCACTGGTAGGCGTTGACGTCCACCGGGCCATGCTGCGGCCGGGGCTTGGCGCGGACTTCGGGCGCCGGCGTGGCCGGGCCCTGGCCGCCGGCCTTGCCGTCGCCGATCCGGCGGGCAAGCGTCCGGAATTCCATCCGCTCGAGGAACTCGGCCAGCACCGCCGGCTCCGGGTCCTCCACCGCCAGCTCGTCGATCGGGCAGGGCAGCGGGGTGTCGCAGTCCAGCTTCACCAGCTCGCGCGAAAGGCGGATCTGGTCGGCGTATTGGATGAGGGTCTCGCGCCGCTTCGGCTGCTTGATCTCGCCGGCGCGCGATAGGAGCGTGTCCAGGTCGCCGTATTCGTTGATCAGCTGCGACGCGGTCTTGATCCCGATCCCCGGCGCGCCGGGGACGTTGTCCACCGAATCGCCGCAGAGAGCCTGCACATCGACGACCTTCTCCGGCGGAACGCCGAATTTCTCGATCACCTGCTCAACGCCGATCCGGACGTTCTTCATGGTGTCGAGCATGAAGACCTGCGGCCCGACCAGCTGCATGAGGTCCTTGTCCGACGAGATGATCATCACCTCCCCGCCCAGGTCGCGGACCTTGCAGGCATAGGCGGCGATCAGGTCGTCGGCCTCGTAGCCGGGCAGCTCCAGGCAGGGCACCCCGAACGCGCGGGTCGCCTCGCGCACCAGCGGAAACTGCGGGATCAGGTCCTCCGGCGGCGGCGGCCGGTGGGCCTTGTACTGGTCGTAGAGCTTGTTGCGGAAGGTCTCCTCGGAATGGTCGAAGATGACCGCGAGGTGGGTGGGCGCGTCGTCCGACGACTTCATGTCCACCAGCAGCTTCCACAGCATGCTGCAGAAGCCCGAGACCGCGCCCACCGGCAGGCCGTCCGACTTGCGGGTCAGCGGCGGCAAGGCATGGAAGGCGCGGAAGATGAAGCCCGAGCCGTCCACCAGATAGAGGCGGACCTTGGGGCCGTCCTGCGTCGGCTCGCGCGGGATCTCGGCCAGGGTCTGGGGGGCGGCGTCGAGCGTGTCGGTCATGGCCGGGAACATAGGCGCGCGGGCCGGCGAGGTCATCTGCGACCGTTGGACGAAAACGCAGGGAGCCTTATGGATCGGGCGTGGCTCAGAGCGCTCCCTTCATCCACCTGGCGACCCCCTGCTACGGAGGGCAGGCGCATGTCATCTACATGCGCTCGCTGCTGGCGCTGCGCGTCGCGTGCAAGGCCCGTGGGGTGGTCTGGTGGCCGAACGTCGGCGGCGGCGAGGCGCTGATCGGCCGCGGCCGCGGGGCCTATCTGTCGAAGTTCCTTCGCTCGGAAGCCACCCACCTGCTGTTCGTCGACGCCGATATCGGCTTTCCGCCGGGCTCGGTGTTCCGTCTGCTGGACAGCGGCCGTGACGTGGTGGGCGGCCTCTACCCTCGCCGTGCCCAGGACTTCGCCGCCGTGCGCGACGGCGGCCCCCTCGTCTGGGAGGCGGACGAACTTCCGGAGCCTGCCCCGGCTGACGCCGACGGGTTTCGGCAGGTGGCGGCGGTGGGCGCAGGCTTCCTCATGGTCAGCCGGGCGGCGGCCCAGCGGCTCTGGGACGCCTATCCGAAACTGGTGGCCAAGCTGGGCGACCTGCACAACAGCGGCGTGCCGGATGCGCTGATGGTGTTCGACAGCTTCGTCGAGCCGGGGACCGGCCGCTATCTCAACGACTGGCAGGCCTTCGCCCACCGCTGGCGGGACCTGGGCGGCGAAGTGTGGGCCGACACCCGCAGCGGCCTCACCCACGTGGGCGAGGCGGCCCTCACGCGCTGAAGCGCGTGTTGAGATTGGCGAGCGGCTCGGCCGCGAAGGCCCCGGCCTCCCCGGTCGCCAGATAACCGGCGACAGCCTTCGCCAGGTGGGCGTAGGCCATGCGGAAGGCGGAGGTGGCGGAGCTCAGGCGGCGGACCCCCAGCCCCTGCAGCCGCTTGGCGGGCGCGAGCCCGGGCAGCAGCATGATGTTCAGCGGCAGCCGGACGGCCGCGGCCAGCCGGCCGATCAGCGCCTCGTCCTTGGCTCCGGGGGTGAAGATCCCGCTGGCGCCGGCGTCGGCGTAGAGGGCGGCGCGACGGACGGTCTCGGCGAAGGCGGCCTCGCCCTCGGCCAGGCCCCGCAGGTAGACGTCGGTGCGGGCGTTGATGAACAGGGCGACGCCCGCGCGCTCGGCGGCGGCGCGGGCCGCCTCCACCTTGCGGGCGTGCAGCTCGGCGTCGCGGCCGCCGTCCTCGAAGTTGATCCCCACAGCCCCGGCATCGATAACCCGGCGGATGTTGTCGGCGAGCGTCTCCAGGTCGTCGGTGTAGCCGCCCTCGAAGTCGCAGGTCACCGGCAGGTCCGTCACCCGCACGATCTCGGAGACGGTGGCGATCACCTTCTCCATCGGCAGGGCGTCGCCGTCGGGGTAGCCATGCGCCCAGGCCACGGCGGCCGACGATGTGGCCACCGCCTTGGCGCCCGCGTCGGCCATCAAGGCGGCGCTGGCCGCGTCCCAGGCGTTGGGGAGGACCAGGATCTCCGGTCCGTCATGCAGCTGGGCGAACGTCTGCGCACGGGTCTTCTGGTCCATCGGGCCCCTCCTCGTCTGCGGTCAGGACGCAGATATGGTGGCGCTTGTGACGTGGCGCACGCGGATTTCGGACGCGGTCACCCCAGCCTTTGCCGGACGGCCTCCACCACCTGGCTGATCACCGGCCCCCACTCGCCGTCGCGTCCCTGCCGCAGCAGCCGGATCGAGCCGTACCAGGGCATGGTCTCGCCCGCAGCGCCGTAGCGCCACTCGGGCTTCCGCGGGATCATCACCAGAGCCGGCGCGCCCAGGGCGCCGCTGAGGTGCACGAGCGAGTTCTGGACCGACACGATGAGGTCCATCGCCTGCACCACGCCTGCGAAGTCGTCGAAGTCAGCCACCTCGTCGGGCGGGGGCGCCCAGATCGGCCTGGCCCGGCCGGCGTTCTCCGCCGCCAGCTCCCCCGCCACGTCGCCGTGCTGCAGGCTGACGAAGTCGCATCCCGGCAGGTCCAGCAGGGGGCGCAGCTGCGCCAGGTCAAGCGAGCGGGCCGCGCGGCCAGTGCTGGCGGCGCCGCCGCGCCAGGAAAGCCCGATCCGCAGCAGGCCGGCCTCCGCTCCGAGGCGCGCGGCCCACCGCGCTCGGGCGGGCTCGGAGGCGGCGAGATACGGCGCCCGCGGGAAACTGTCCGGTTCGTTGCGGAACAGGCGCCCCAGGCTGCCGAGCGCCAGCACCCGGTCGTGCGGGGGCAGGGGCGCGCCCGGCGCGACCAGCTCCAGTCCAGGGAACGACGCCGCAAACAGGGGGTGCAGCCGCGTCTCGCACAACAGGGCCACCGAGCCGGCGATGGCCTGCAGGTCGGGGATCATGCTGGCGAACATGATGACGTCGCCCACGCCTTGTTCGGCGACCAGCAGCACGCGCTGGCCGGCGAGGTCCGCGGGCTGCACGTCCAGGTCAAGTCGCCGGCGGAGGTCGGCCGTGGCCATGCTGGACGACACCTGAACGAAGCTGGCCGTGCGCCACCGATGCTCGTAGTCCTCCCACCCCTCGCGCCAGCGGCCGAGGCGCAGGCGGGCCAAACCCCGGGCGAAGCGGGCATGGGCTGCGCCAGGGTCGAGGGCGATGGCCCGGTCGAACGCCTCCAGCGCGGCCTCGGGGGGCGAGCCCGCCCCGATGAACTGGAGTTCGGCCAGGGCGCGGCCGCGCCCGTAGTGCGCCAGGGCGTGCCGCGGGGCCTGCGCGACGGCGGCGTCGTAGGCCCTCAGGGCGTCGACGAACCGGCCGAGCTCCATGAGAGCGTTGCCCAGGCTATAATGCGCCCCCGCCTGCGCCGGATCGAGCGCCAGGGCCTCGCCGAGCGGCTCCAGCGCCTCCTGCGGTCGCCTCAGCGCCAGCAGGGCCAGGCCGCGGTTGGCGTGCGCCGGCGCGAAGTCCGGGCGCGCCGCCGTCGCGGCCTCGAAGGCCGCCAGCGCCGCTTCAGCCTTGCCCAGGTCGAGCAGCGCCACGCCGCGACCGTTCAGCAGTTCGGGATCCCCCGGGCGGAGCGCCAGGGCGGCGTCGTAGGCCGCCACGGCTTCCGCAGGCCGGCGCAGCCGTCGAAGCGCCAGACCGAGATGGGCATGGCTCGTCCAAGCCTCCGGGTCGCTCGTCACGGCCTTCCGGAACAGCTCGGCGCTCTCCGCCAGGCGGCCGCCGCGCATCGCAAGGATCCCCAACCGGTGCAGCGCTCCGGCGTGGGCCGGGGCGGTCTCCAGCACCTCGCCGTACAGGGCCTCGGCCTCGGCCGCCCGGCCCGCGCGCTCGCAGGCCAGCGCGGCCTGCATCCGTCGCTCGTTGTCGCGGTCCTCAGCCAAGCGGCCCTCCGCGCACGGTCATAGCGGTCCGCCGCCTGGGCTTCCACCGCTCGCCTCTCGGCCCCGAAAGCCTGTATGACCCGCCGGTGACCGCGACGGCCCTGACCCGCCTGACCCTGACGGACTTCCGCTCCTACGCCCGGGCGGAGCTCGCCCTCGACGGACGGTCGGTCTTCCTCGTGGGGCCGAACGGCGCGGGCAAGACCAACCTGCTGGAGGCGGTCAGCTTCTTCACGCCCGGCCGGGGCCTTCGTGGCGCCAGTCTCGCCGAGGTGGGCCGCCGCCTGCCTGGGGAGCGGGCAGGACGCGCCTGGGCGGTGGCGGCCGAGGTGGCCGCCGGCGGCGAGGCCACCCGCCTGGGGACCGGGGTGGAGCAGGCCGGCGCGTCCCGCCGGGCGGTGCGGCTGGAGGGCGAGCCCGTCCCGCCCGGCCGCCTGGCGGATCACGTGCGGCAGGTCTGGCTCACCCCCGCCCAGGACCGCCTCTTCCTGGAAGGGGCGGGCGAGCGCCGCCGCTTCTTCGACCGGCTGGTGTTCGCCGCCGAGCCGCGCCACGCCGCCCACGCCACCGCCTACGAGAAGGCCCAGCGCGAGCGCATGCGCCTGCTGACCGACGGCCCGCCTGACCCTGCGTGGCTGGACGCGCTGGAGGCGCGGCTCGCCGAGGCGGGCGCCCTGATGGCGGAGGCTCGCGCCCGAACCCTGGCCGCCCTGCAGGCCGAGATCGCGACGCGTGGCGAGCGGCCCTTTCCCCAGGCCGTCCTGAGCCTCACCGGCGAGTGGGAGCAGATGGCGGGGCAGGGCGCGGAGATCGCCCACATCGAGGGGCGGCTGGCCGACGCGCTGCGCGGCGCCCGCGAGCGCGACGCCGCCGCCGGCCGGGCGCTCACCGGACCGCACCGCGGCGATCTCGCCGTCCTGCATGCCGAGAAGGACCGGCCCGCCGCCGAGTGCTCCACGGGCGAGCAGAAGGCCCTGATCCTCAACCTGGTGTTGGCCCAGGCGGCGCGCCTGGCCCGCGTCGAGGAAGCTCCCCGCCCGATCCTGCTGCTGGACGAGGTGGCCGCCCACCTCGACCGCCGACGCCGCGCCGCGCTGTTCGACGAGATCACGGCGCTTGGCCTGCAGGCCTTCCTGACCGGCACGGACGAGCACCTTTTCGAGGAGCTCAAGGGCCGCGCTCAGGGGGTGCGGGTAGACGGGGCGGAGCTCTCAGACCTGACCTGAGCCGGAGTCACTTTGCAGTCATGGGTGCGGCAGAACTCCGCGCCCGCTTCATCGGCGATCTTGCTCCGCAGCCACGCCTGGAAGGCGCGCACATCACCGGCGGACCCGTCCAGCGCGGCGCGAAGTCCGGTCCGGTCGCTCCGGTAGAACGAGACGACCGCCCGCAGCGTCTCGAGGTCATAGGCGGCGGCATAGGTGCCGGCGAGAAGTTCCGGGGCTGCTGCTCTCCGAGCGGCATAGGCCTTCTCAAGCGCCGCCCGCGCCGCCGACATCGCGTCCGGCCGCAGTTCACCGAGCGCCTTCAAGTCGCGCTCCAGCATCCCCGGCTCTTCTCGCAGGATCTGCCCCTGCTGCGACACCAGCTCGCGAGCCAGAGCCAGCTTCTCGGGCGAGGACGCCGGAGGCGTGAACGCCTTGGGCGTCCGGCCGTCGGCCAGGAAGAAGAGCGGCAGCAGAACCTCCTTGCCGACGAAGGCCGGCAGCCGCTCGGCCGAGACCCGGAATCTGTCGGTGAGCGACAGCGCCGCTGCGCCCACGTTGAGCCCCAACGGCGCTTCGTAGCGGACCATGCATTCCTCGGGCGCGCCCTGGACGCCGACGATGCAGGTGAGGATGGCGCCGCCGGTAACGCCCATGCGCCGCCCGAGAGGCCATGCGTCGGCGAGCTGCGCCGGCGTCGGGCGCTTAGCCCAGGGCGCCAACGGGAGGGGCGCCTGTTCACCGGGCCGCGGTACGGGCGGGGGCGCTGTCGCGCGGTCGACATCGCAGCGCTTGTCGGCGCAGAAGGTGTCGTGGGCTGTGGTTTGGAAGCGACGCACCAACTCGCCCTCGCCGGCTGTCATGAGCTCCCGCAGCTTGTCGCTGGGGGCGAAGTAGGCGCGGCCCGCCTCCGTACGCACGAAGCTCAGCATCGCTCGAAGCTGCGCAATGCTCAGGCGCTGCGTCAGGATGGCGGCGTAGCCCTCAGCCCAGACGGTCGCGTTGGCGCGACCGGCGGACCGTGTGGCCCTGCCCGCCAGGAGGGCGGTCTCCTTGGATACCCCGGGCGGGGGCGCCTCCTCCAGCTCGCGCGCCTGCTGTTCGTAGTATCGCGCCACGAGGCCGCCTTCCCCCAGCGTCTCGACGATCTCGCGCGCCAGCACGAAGCTCTCCGGCGAGCGCGGGTCCGGCGGCGGCTTCCCGTCGCCTGGCGGCAAGGCGAAGTTCACCGGAATCCTGACCGTGTCGTCCGGGTTGCGGGCGCCGGGGGCGAGCCCCGGCCGCATCTGGAAGCTGGGGACCAGCGCCAGCGTCGCGTGGGCGAAGCCTAGTCCCTTCGGTTCCTCCTCGATGACGCTGCAGGCGGTGAGGGCGCCCGTCGCTTCCACCCGGCAGCTGATCAGCGCGCGGCCGTTGATCGCCAGTTGCTGCGGCAGTTTAGGAAAGTGCTGCGACAGGTGTTCGGGGTTGGGCGGCTCGGCCCAGTCCGGGGCGACCCTGAACTGGGCCTGCGCCGGCGCAGCCGCGTTGAGGAGCGCGGCGAGGCCGAGGGCGGCGAGGGGGCGAGCGGCGAGCATGCGCGCCTAGGTGGCGCCGGCTGAAGGGTCTGCGCAAGGGCGCCGCTCTCGCGCGTACGTACGTGCGCGCACGCGGGCAGGTGCGCGGCGCGCGCTTAATCCCTATATTGTCGGGGACAGATTCGGCCCCCATGGGCCGCCGGGCGCGGATGCGCCTGTTCCTCTGCAAGCGAAGCGGGCGGACGGCCTTCTAGAGGTCTGCGGCCCGATTCAACTGGACGTGTGATGAACGACGAAAATCAGATCCCGGAAAATGGCGCCGCCGCCGAGTATGGCGCGGAGTCGATCAAGGTCCTGAAGGGCCTCGACGCGGTGCGCAAGCGGCCGGGGATGTACATCGGCGACACCGACGACGGCTCGGGCCTGCATCACATGGTCTACGAGGTGGTGGACAACGCCATCGACGAGACCCTCGCGGGCTACGCCACGCGCGTCGAGGTGATCCTGAACGCCGACGGCTCCTGCACGGTCACCGACGACGGCCGCGGCATCCCCACGGACATCCACGAGGGCGAGGGCGTCTCGGCGGCCGAGGTCATCATGACCCAGCTGCACGCCGGCGGTAAGTTCGACCAGAACTCCTACAAGGTCTCCGGCGGCCTGCACGGCGTGGGCGTGTCGGTGGTGAACGCCCTTTCCGACTACCTGAAGCTCAAGGTCCACCGCGGCGGCCTGGTCCACGAGATGGAGTTCCGGCGCGGCGACGCCGTCGCGCCCCTGGCCGTGACCGGCACGTCGCCGAAGCGCGCCAACGGCGAGTTCCTGACCGGCACCGAAGTCACCTTCCTGCCCTCCACCGAGACCTTCAGCTTCATCGAGTTCGACCTGAAGACGCTGGAGCACCGGCTGCGCGAACTGGCCTTCCTGAACTCCGGCGTGACCATCTGGCTGAAGGATCACCGGGGCGCGGAGCCGTTCGAGGAGGTCATGCAGTACGAGGGCGGCATCGAGGCCTTCGTGCGCCACCTGGACAAGGCCAAGACCCCGCTGGTGAAGACGCCCATCGTGGTTCGCGGCCGCCGCGACAACGTCGAGCTGGACCTCGCTCTGTGGTGGAACGACGGCTACCACGAGAACGTCCTCTGCTTCACCAACAACATCCCGCAGCGTGACGGCGGCACCCACCTGGCCGCCTTCCGCTCGGCGCTGACCCGGATCATCACCGGCTACGCCGAGAGCTCCGGCACGACCAAGCGCGAGAAGGTCTCCGTCACCGGCGAGGACGCCCGCGAAGGCTTGACCTGTGTGCTGTCGGTGAAGGTCCCGGATCCCAAGTTCTCGTCTCAGACCAAGGACAAGCTGGTCTCGTCGGAAGTCCGACCGGCGGTGGAGAACCTCGTCAGCGAGGGCCTCTCGACCTGGTTCGAGGAGCATCCGAACGAGGCCCGGACGATCGTCCAGAAGATCGCCGAGGCCGCCGCCGCCCGCGACGCGGCCCGCAAGGCCCGCGAGCTGACCCGCCGCAAGTCCGCGTTGGACATCACCTCCCTGCCCGGCAAGCTCGCCGACTGCCAGGAGAAGGACCCGGCCAAGTCCGAGATCTTCCTGGTGGAGGGTGACTCGGCCGGCGGCTCCGCCAAGCAGGCCCGAAACCGGGAAAACCAGGCCATCCTGCCCCTGCGCGGCAAGATCCTGAACGTGGAGCGGGCCCGGTTCGACAAGATGCTGTCGTCGGATCAGGTCGGCACCCTGATCACGGCCCTGGGCGCCGGCATCGGCCGGGACGACTTCGACATCAACAAGCTGCGCTACCACAAGATCGTCATCATGACCGACGCCGACGTGGACGGGGCGCACATCCGCACCCTGCTGCTCACCTTCTTCTACCGGCAGATGCCGGAGGTGATCGAGCGCGGCTACCTCTATATCGCCCAGCCGCCGCTCTATAAGGCGGCCAAGGGCAAGTCCTCGCGCTACCTGAAGGACGACTCCGAGCTCGAGGTCTACCTGATCGACGAGGGCACCGACGGGGCCACGCTGGATCTTGCCTCAGGCGAACGCCTGACCGGCAAGGATCTGCTGGCGCTGGTGACCACCTCGCGCGGCGCCAAGGCGAATGTGGAGCGCCTGGCCACCCGCGCGCCGGCCTTCGCCATCGAACAGTCGGCCCTGGCCGGTCTGTTCGTGGACGGCGGCGGTGACCCGGCCGCGGCCGCTCGGCGCCTCGACCTCTACGCCGAGGAAGGTGACGGCGCATGGACCGGGGCGCGGGGCGAGCAGAACAGCTTCGTCTTCAGCCGGGTGCGCCGCGGCGTCTCGGAACGGATCGTCCTGGACGACATCCTGCTGCACGCCGCCGACGCGCGACGCCTGGCCGAACGCTCGAAGGAGCTGGCGGAGGTGTTCTCGGGCGTGGCCACCTTCACCCGCCGCGACAAGACCACCACTGTCCGCGGCCCCATCGACCTGGTGAACGCCGTCATGGACGCCGGCCGCCAGGGCCTGAAGATCCAGCGCTACAAGGGCCTTGGCGAGATGAACCCCGACCAGCTGTGGGAGACCACCCTGGACGCGGACGCCCGCACCCTGCTGCAGGTCAAGGTGACCCACGCCGACGACGCCGACGACATGTTTACCCGCCTGATGGGCGACCTCGTGGAGCCGCGGCGCGAGTTCATCCAGGAGAACGCCCTGGACGCCGAGGTGGACGTCTAGGGCTTCGCCTCCCGCCCGACCGGATAGATCAGGTAGCGCGGGTCGAAGTAGGGGGTGCGTTCGTAAAACCAGCGCAGGCGGGCGTCCGGGTCGGCCGCGAAGGCTGGCTCGGCGGCCAGCTTGGCGCGGAACTCGGCCGCGAGCTTCGGATCGTCACGCAGCATCCGGTCGGCCAGCGGCGCGACGACATAGCCCTCCATGTACTCGGTGCGCTGGAGGATCTCCGGAAAGAAGCCCCAGGCGAGGAAGCTGTCGGGGCTGCGGGGCTCGAGGAGGATGCTGGCCAGTTCGCCGAGCGGCTGGTCGGTCGGGACGCGGACCGAGCCCGGGGGGTAGGTCACCGTGCGGGCCTCGGCGTCGTACTCACGGAAGGCGACGGGGAAGCGGCCCTCGTTGGCGGGCTGCTGGGCCGGGCCGGCGAGGCGGGTGACCTCCACCTGGACGGTACGGGGTGTGCGGATGATCTCCATGGTCACGCCGTGGCGGCGCAGGCGGTCGATCACCTCGGTCTTGTGGGCGGGGACCCAGTAGGCGGCGGGCGGGGCGACCACCACGTCGGACTCGGAGCCGAACACCGGGACCTGCACGACCGGCAGGGGCTGGCCCGTCCAGCGGACCTCGTCGCGGCCGGAGGCTTCCGAGCGGTACGTCTCGCGGCGGATGGGCCGCAGGGGGATGGAGTCCACGGGCGCCGTCAGCGGCTTCCAGGCGAGCACCACCTGGTCCTTGCGCAGGGCGCGGTCGGCGGCGCGGGCGGCCTCCAGCTCGGCGGCGTGGGCGGCCGCCGCGCGCAGCGTCGCCTCCAGCAGGACATAGGTGCCCAGCACGCGCTGGCGGTAGGGCTTCAGCGAGTGGGTCTCCACCAGGACGGTCGGCAGCCGGCGCAGGTCGCCGTAGCCCGTGGAGAAGCGCGCCGTGTCGGCCCCGATGTTGAACCCCTTCTCCGGCGCGTCGCCGTCCACCGCATCGAGGTAGGGCGAGGGAAAGTGCCCGTTGCGGGAGAGCGCCTGCTCGATGGCGGGCCGCAGGCGCTGGTCGAGCCACTGGCCAGAGCGCGGACTGCGGGCGTAGCGGCCCTGCCAACCGGGGAAGGCGAAGGTGATGTCGTGGACGTAGTCGGTCCCGTCGGTGACGTGCAGGTCGAGGTAGAGGTCAGGGTCGTAGCGGTTGATCAGCGCCACCATGGCCTGCATCTCGGGCGCGTCGAGCTTGGTATAGTCGCGGTTCAGGTTGAGGTTCTGGGCCGTGGTCCGGAAGCCCTGGCTCTGCGGCCCGCGCTGGTTCGGACGGCTGTAGGGCGAGCTGTTCTCATGGCCGTCGGCGTTGAAGACCGGCACGAACAGCAGGTTCACCCGGTCCAGCAGGTCGGCCTTGCCGCGCTGGGTGATGTCGCGCAGCAGCATTAGCCCGGCGTCCTTGCCGTCGATCTCGCCCGCGTGGATGCCGGCCTGGGCGAGGACCAGCGGCTTGGCGGGATCCAGCCGGCCCTTGTCCTTGCTGGCGATCACCACCACCAACTCGCGCCCCTGGGGCGTGTCGCCGATCCGCTCGATGCGCAGGAGGTCGGAGGCGCCCGCCAGGCGGCGCAGGTAGGCGAGCGTCTCGTCGTACGAGGGCGTGGTGCGGAAGCGGGCCTTCTCGGCGGGGGTGATCCACGCGTGCGCGGCCGGCGCGACCAGCTTCTCGCTGGCGCCCTTCCAGGCCGGCGCGGGCGGCAGGATGTCGGCCCAGCGCGGGCCCGGTTGGGCGTACGCGGCCGATGCGAAGAGGGTGGCGGCGAGGAGGGCTGTGGCGAGGACGCGCATGGCGCCTTTCTAGCCCCCGAATGCTTCAGCTCGCCAGCCGCTGCTCGCGGGCGAAGGGGCTGAGGCCCAGCCAGGCCTGCATGTTGTCAGCCAAGGCCGGATCGCCCACCAGCCGCAGCCGCTCGCCACGGACCGCGGCGCGCACGTTGTCCAACCCCATCCAGATGGCGGTCATGGTCCTAAGGTCGGTGGTGGCGTAGAGGTCGACGTCGAAGCCGGGGTCGGTCGAACAGAGGTCCGTCTCGGCGTCGGGCGCGACCACCAGCCAGAACGAGCGCTGCGCCGATGGCTGCTCGGGGTACTGGAACTGGATGACGCTCCGCCGCGGCGGCAGCGGCCGCGGGTCGAGGTTCCGCCGCATGTCCCACATCAGCAGCGTCGCATCGAGGTGCTGCAGGGAGACCTCCGCGTCGACATACTTCTGGCCCCAGGCGCCGAGCGCATCGACGATGGCGCGCGTGGCTTCGCCCGACTCGGTCAGCCGGTATTCGGAGACGCCGGGCTCGCCGGCCGCAGGGACCCGCGCCACCAGGCCGGCGGCCTCGAGGTCCTTCAGCCGCTGGGACAGCAACGCAGGCGACATCCGCGGCATGCCGCGACGCAAGTCGTTGAAGCGGGTCGTGCCGGCATGCAGCTCCCGAAGCACGATGGGGGTCCAGCGGGCGCAGAGGACCTCGGCCGCCATCGCAACGGGGCAGAACTGGCTGTAGCCACCTTGGGCCATCGGCGGGCTCCTTCTCTCGACCGGGGCGACCCTAACCCGGTCGCATAACGATGCTAGTTCATTTGCTGTACCGGGTCAGGTTCAGTTCCTGAACTGGCGCAGGACCGGTGGCCGTGGTGTTCCTCCCGTCACAGCAAACAATGTTCTATGATCGAGAGAGAATGATGCCCGACGACGCCACTTTGCGGACCGCCGCCACCGACTGGCTGGCCGTCGCCGACGCGGCCGCGCGCGAGATCGCCGCCGAGGCGGCCCGACACGACGAGGAGGACAGCTTCGTCACCGAGGCCTATGCGCGGCTCAAGGCCGACGGCCTCTTCAAGGCCCATGTGCCGGTGGAATTCGGCGGCGGCGGGGCCTCGTACGCCGAGATGTGCCAGATCGTCCGCAGGCTGGCGGCGGCGTGCGGCTCGACGGGGCTCGCCTTCGCCATGCACACCCACATCGTGGCGCTTGCCGTCTGGCGCTGGCGGCACGAGGGCGCGCCCACCGAGGGCCTGCTGAAGCGAGTGGCCGGCGAGAACCTGGTCTTGGTCTCCAGCGGCGGATCGGACTGGCTGCAGAGCGCCGGCCGGGCGGAGAAGGTGGAGGGCGGCTTCCGGATCACCGCGCGCAAGGTGTTCTCATCAGGCTCGCCGGTGGGCGACCTGATCAGCACCAGCGCTGTCTATGACGACCCCGACACCGGGCCGACGGTCCTGCATTTCGCCGCCTCCCTGAAAGCCGACGGCGTGAGGATGCATGACACCTGGCGCACGCTGGGCATGCGCGGCACGGGCTCGAACGACGTGGAGCTGGACGGCGTCTTCGTGCCCGACGCGGCGGTCAGCGGCCGCCGGCCGCAGGGCAAGTGGCACCCGCTGTTCCACGCCATCACCCTGGTGGCGTTTCCGATCATCTACTCGGCGTACGCGGGCGTGGCGGAGAGCGCCCGGGCGGCGGCCCTCGAGGTCGCGCGCAAGAAGCCGGCCGACGAAGGCCTCGTGCAGACGGTTGGCGAGATGGAGACGGCCTTCACCGCCTGCGATGTGGCGCTGGGCGAAATGGTCCGGATGCCGGGAAGCGCTCGGCCGGGGGCGGAGACCACCGGCCGGATCATGACGCTGCGCCAGCTCGCCGGGCAGGCGGCGATCCGCACGGTGGAACGGGCGCTGGAGGCGGCCGGCGGGCAGGCCTTCTACCGCCGCCTGCCGATCGAGCGGGCGTTCCGCGACGTGCAGGGCGCGCGTTTCCACCCGCTGCAGGAGAAGCCGCAGCTGCGACTGGCCGGTCGGCTGGCGCTGGGGCTGGACATCGACGGGTGAGGGACGGCGCGTGCAGATGTCCCGCGCCGGATGGGACGTCGAGGGCCCTCGGTCTCGCATCCGGAGTGGTCGAGAGAGTCCAGCCGGCCCTCACCCTGCCCTCTCCCCCGCCTGCGGCGCGGGAGAGGGGATTTCTCAGGCCAGCATGCAATCCATCAGAGCCCGGGCGCCGGCGCTGAGGCTGCGCACCGGGCCGGACTCGCCCAGGGTCACGCGGGCGACGTAGGCGCCTTCCAGCATCAGGAAGAGGGCGTCGGCCAAGGCCTCGTCTCTTGCGCCAGCCGCCTTGCAAAGGGCGCCCAGGCGGCGGCGGGTCTCGGCCTTGTGCTCCACGGCCACCGCGCGCGCCACGTGGTCGGGCTCGTGCAGCTCGATGGCGGCGTTGGAGAGCGCGCAGCCCCGGGTGTCGCCGCAGGTCTTCTGGCCGAAGGCTTCGAACAGGGCCTCCAGCTGACGACGCGGATCGCCCGCATGGGCGCCGACCACCTCGTCCCACCAGCTCCAGGCCTGCCGCGCCTGGTCGCGCAGGCACTCGGCCACCAGCTCGTCCTTGGAGGGGAAGTTGCGGTAGAGGGTCATCTTGGTGGCCCCGGCCTCGGACGCGATGGTTTCGACGCCCACCGCGCGGATGCCACGCGCGTAGAACAGCTCGCAGGCCGTCTCGAAAATCCGATCGCGGGCGGACTTTTTCGCCGGCGCGTCCTTGCCATCCACGGTTGAGCTTCCCACCTTGGCTGTACCTCCGGCCATCAATTTCCCTCCCGCCAACTTTCATATTTCCTTGCATTGACGTGTGAGTGACCGGTCAGTATCTTCAGCTCAGATGATACCGAACGGTATAGTCACATAGAGCAATGTGCGCCTTCGAGGCTCCGACATCAAGGAGCCCCCGGCCCAAACTGACCCTGGAGCTAGGTCATGCGTGTGTCTTCCATCGCGCCGCTGGGCGCGATCGCGGCTCTGTCGCTGTTCATCGCCGGCTGCGGCGCCCAGGCCGAGGCGCCTTCCGCGCCCCCGCCGCCGCAGGTCACCACCGCCCAGGTGGCCGTCCGGCCGCTGCCGAGCTGGGACGAGTTCACCGGCCGGCTCGAGGCCGTGGACACCGTGCACGTCCGCCCGCGGGTCGGTGGCTACATCGATGCGGTGCGGTTCCAGGAGGGCGCGGTGGTCCGCAAGGGCCAGGTGCTGTTCCAGATCGATCCGCGGCCGTTCCAGGCCGAAGTGGCGCGGCTGACGGCCGAGGTGGCCGCCGGCCGCGCGAAGCTGGAGCTGACCGCCGCCAATCGCGCCCGCGGCGAACGCCTGGTGGCGCAGGGCGCCCTGGCGCGCAGCGAATACGACCGCCTGTCCGCAGAGGAGAAGGCCGCCCGCGCCGCGCTCGACGCGGCGCAGGCGGCGTTGACCTCGGCGAGGCTGAACCTGGAGTTCACCCGGATCACGGCGCCGATCTCCGGTCGCGTCTCGCGGGCCCTGATCACGCCCGGCAACCTGGTCTCCAGCGCCGACGTCCTGACCACGGTGGTCTCGGACGACCCGATCTATGCGACCTTCAACGCCGACGAGCAGACCTATCTGAAGTACGCGCAGACGGCCCGCAGCCGCCCGGGCCCCGTCTTCATGGGGCTAATGGACGAGCAGGGCCACCCGCATGAGGGCCGGCTGGTGTTCGTGGACAACGCCGTCGACACGCGCAGCGGCACCATCCAGGGCCGGGCCATCTTCGACAATCGCGACGGGCGGTTCACGCCCGGCCTGTTCGCCCGTGTGAAGCTGGTGGGGGGGACCGCGGAGCCGGTGGCCCTGGCGCCCGACCGGGCCATCGCCGCGGACCTCGGCAAGCGCTTTGTCCTGGTGGTCGGAGCGGACAAGGTCGCCCGCTATCGGGAGGTGACGGTCGGGCCGCGCGTCGGCGACCTTCGCATCGTGCGGCAGGGCCTGAAGGCCGGCGACGTGATCATCGTCAATGGCGGCCAGCGGGTGAAGCCGGGCCAGGCGGTGCGCCCGACCCTGACCACCTTGCAGCTGCCGGAAGCGGAATTCGCCCAGCTCACCGGCGGGCCCTTGCGGCTCGCCCAGGCCGACTGACCCCGGCCCGACCCGCCTCGACCGACTGACCCAAAGCCGACCCGCCGCGCGGCGGCCTGACCCCGCGCGCCTGGTCCTCCTCCCCGGACGGGACCCATGAATTTTTCCCAGTTCTTCGTGAGCCGGCCGCGCTTCGCCGCGGTGCTCTCGATCCTCATCTTCGTGGTCGGGCTGATCGCCCTGCCGCGGCTGCCGATCAGCGAATATCCGGAGGTCGTGCCGCCCACCGTGGTGGTGCGCGCGGTCTATCCCGGTGCAAACCCCGAAACCATCGCCGAAACGGTCGCCTCGCCCATCGAGCAGGCGATCAACGGGGTGGAGGGGATGCTCTACCAGTCGTCCCAGGCGACCAGCGACGGGGTGGTGACCGTCACGGTCACCTTCAAGCTGGGCGCCGACCTGGATAAGGCCCAGGTGCAGGTTCAGAACCGGGTGGCCCAGGTGCTGCCCAGGCTGCCGCAGGAGGTCCAGCGCGCCGGGGTGACGACCAACAAGGCCTCGCCCGACCTGACCATGGTCGTGCACCTGATCAGCCCCGACCAGCGCTACGACATGCTCTACCTGTCGAACTACGCCCAGCTGCGCGTGCGCGACCAGCTGGCGCGCATCGATGGCGTCGGCGACGTGCAGATGTTCGGGTCGGGCCCCTACGCCATGCGCATCTGGCTGGATCCCGAGAAGGTGGCCGCCCGCGGCCTGACCGCCGGCGACGTAATCCGCGCCGTGCGCGAGCAGAACGTCCAGGTGGTGGCGGGCACGCTCGGCGCGCCGCCGGCGCCTGGCGCCGCCGACTTCCAGGTGGCGGTGAACTCGCAAGGCCGGCTCTCCAGCGAGGAGGAGTTCGGCGACATCATCGTCCGCACCGGCGAGCACGGCGAGGTCACCCGGCTGCGCGACGTGGCGCGCGTGGAGCTGGGCTCGAGCAGCTACGCCCTGCGCTCGCTGCTGGACAACAAGCCGGCGGTCGCCCTGCCGATCTTCCAGCGGCCGGGCTCCAACGCCCTGCAGCTGTCGGCCGACGTGCGCCAGGCCATGGCCGAGCTGAAGAAGGAGTTCCCCGAAGGCGTCGAATACAAGATCGTCTACGACCCGACGGTCTTCGTGCGCGGCTCTATCGACGCGGTGGCGCACACCCTGTTCGAGGCCATCCTGCTGGTGGTCCTGGTGGTGGTGCTCTTCCTGCAGAGCTGGCGCGCCTCGGTGATCCCGCTGATCGCTGTCCCGGTGTCGCTGATCGGCACCTTCGCCATCATGCTGATGATGGGCTTCGGCCTGAACACGCTGACGCTGTTTGGCCTGGTGCTGGCCATCGGGGTGGTGGTCGACGACGCCATCGTGGTGGTGGAGAACGTCGAGCGAAACATCGAGCTCGGCCTGTCGCCGCCCGACGCGGCGCGCCAGGCGATGCGCGAGGTCACGGGGCCGATCGTCTCCACGGCGCTCGTGCTCTGCGCGGTGTTCATCCCGACGGCCTTCATCAGCGGCCTGACCGGGCAGTTTTACCGGCAGTTCGCCCTGACGATCGCGATCAGCACCCTGATCTCGGCGTTCAACTCGCTGACGCTGTCGCCGGCCCTGGCCGCCGTCCTGCTGCAGCCGCACGGCGCGCCGAAGGATCGTTTCCAGCGGCTGATCGACCGGGCGTTCGGCTGGCTGTTTGCGCCGTTCAACCGGTTCTTCCACGGCGGGTCGGAGCGCTACGTCGGCGGGGTGACCCGCCTGCTGGGCCGCTCACGCGCGGCGCTGGTGGTCTATGCCGGCTTGATCGCGCTGACCGTCCTGACCTTCCTGAACACGCCCGCCGGCTTCGTGCCGGGGCAGGACAAGCAGTACCTGATCGCCGCCGCCCAGCTGCCGGAAGCGGCCTCGCTGGACCGCACGGAGGCGGTGATCCGCGACGTGAGCGACATCGCCCTCAAGACGCCCGGCGTGGAGAGCGCCGTGGCCTTCCCGGGCCTGTCCATCAACGGCTTCACCAACGCCCCCAACGCCGGGATCGTGTTCGTGACGCTGAAGCCGTTCGAAGACCGCAAGGGACACGAGCTCTCCGCCAACGCGATCGCCGAGCAGCTGAACGGCAAGTTCGGCGCCCTGCAGGACGCCAACGTCATGGTCTTCCCCCCGCCCCCGGTCATGGGGCTGGGCACGACCGGCGGCTTCAAGATGCAGATCGAGGACCGCACCGGGCTCGGGCCCGAGGAGGTCTATCGCCAGACCCAGAACCTGGTGGCCGAGGCGCAGAAGGAGCCGGCCCTGGCCGGCGTCTTCTCCGGCTTCCAGATCAACGTCCCGCAGGTCCGCGCCGACATCGATCGCGAAAAGGCGCGCGCCCAGGGCATGAACCTGACGGACCTGTTCGAAACCATGCAGGTCTATCTCGGCTCGCTGTACGTGAACGACTTTAACCGGTTCGGCCGGACCTACGAGGTTCACGTCCAGGCCGACCAGAAGTTCCGCCTGGAGCCCGAGGACGTGCTGCGCCTGCAGACCCGCAACGGGTCGGGCCAGATGATCCCTCTGGGCGCCTTCGTGACGCTGGACCAGACCACCGGCCCGGACCGCGTGCCGCACTACAACGGCTACCTGTCGGCGGAGATCAACGGCGGCGCCGCGCCCGGCTTCTCGTCCGGTCAGGCCGAGCAGGCCATGGCGCGGCTGGCGGACAAGCACCTGCCCAACGGCATGAGCTGGGAGTGGACCGACCTGACCTACCAGCAGATCCTGGCGGGCAACACGGCGATCTACATCTTCCCGCTCTGCGTCCTGCTGGCCTTCCTCGTGCTGGCCGCGCAGTACGAGAGCTGGAGCCTGCCGCTGGTGGTCATCCTGATCGTGCCCATGTGCCTGCTGTCGGCCCTGGCCGGCGTCCACCTGGCGGGCGGGGACAACAACATCTTCACCCAGATCGGGCTGATCGTGCTGGTGGGGCTGGCGTGCAAGAACGCCATCCTGATCGTCGAGTTCGCCCGCGACCGGGAAGCCCACGGCGTGCCCACCTGGGACGCGGTGCTGGAGGCCTGCCGCCTGCGGCTGCGGCCCATCCTGATGACCTCGCTGGCCTTCGTCATGGGCGTGGCGCCGCTGGTCTGGGCCCATGGGGCCGGGGCCGAGATGCGCCGGGCCATGGGGGTGGCGGTGTTCTCCGGCATGCTGGGCGTGACGTTCTTCGGCCTGCTGCTGACGCCGGTCTTCTACCTGGTGATCCGCCGGCTCACCGGGCAGCTGGTGACCGCCCGCGCCGCGCCGCCCGCGCCGCACGTGCTGCCGGCCGCCGCCGAATAGGAGGGATGTCGATGTCGCTCAAGATGACGGCGGCGCTCGCCGCCCTGCTGCTCTCCGCCTGCGCGGTGGGGCCGCGCTACGAGGCGCCGCGGACCGCGCCGGCCGAGTTCCGCAAGGCCGAACCGGCGGCCTTCACCTCCGCCGCGGCCGAGGCCCGCTGGTGGCGCCAGTTCGGCGATCCGGTGCTGGACGAGCTGGTCGCCCGCGCGCTCGACGGCAACCTGGACCTGCGGATCGCGCAGGCCCGGGTGCGCGAGGCCCGCGCCCTGCTGCGGGACGCGAGGCTCGACCGCCTGCCCCGCGTGACGGCGGCCGCGGCCTACCAGGACGGGCGCACGCCGCAGCCCGCGGGGCCGCCGCTGACCGACGAGACCTGGGAGGCGGGGTTCGACGCGGCCTGGGAGCTCGACCTGTTCGGCCGGGTGCGCCGAAGCGCCGAGGCGGCCGCCGCCGACGCCGGCGCGGCGCAGGCCGACCTGCGGGCGGCCCAGGTGACCGTGGCGGCCGAGGTGGCGCGGACCTACCTCGAGTTCCGCGGCGCCCAGGACCGGCTGGCGGTGGCCCTGCGCAACCTGGACACCCAGCGCGAGACCCTGCGGCTGACCCGCACCCGGCTGGAGGTGGGCTCGGGCGACGCCGTGGACGTGGCCCGGGCGCAGGGCGAACTCAGCGCCACCGAGGCGACCATCCCGGCCCTGATCCTGGAGGCGACGACCGCCGCCCACCGCCTGGCGGCGCTGACGGGCGAGCGGCCGGGGGCCCTCGACGGGCTGCTGGCGGGGCCGCGGGAGGTGGCCGCCCGGGTCCGCCCGCTGCCCATCGGAGAGCCGGGCGAGCTGCTTCGGCGGCGGCCCGACGTGCAGGCGGCCGAGCGCCGGCTGGCCGGCCAGGCGGCGCGGGTGGGCGTGGCCACCGCCGACCTCTTCCCGCGCGTTCGGATCAGCGGCTTCCTGGGCTTCCTGACCGGCGACCTGGGCTCGCTGGGCGACGGCGCCAGCCGCGCCTGGAGCGTGGCGCCGACCGTGACCTGGCCCGCCCTCGACATGGCCGGCGCGCGCGCCCGGTTGCGGGCGCAGGAAGCCCGGGCGGACGCGGCGCTCGCCGCCTACGACCAGGCGGTCCTGATCGCGCTGGAGGACGTGGAGAACGCCTTCGCGGGCTACGCCCAGCAGCAGGCGCGGCTGCGCAGCCTGACGGACCGGGAGGCGGCGGCCCGCCGGGCGGCGGAGCTGGCGCGGCTGCGCTACCGGGAAGGCGCCGTGGACTTCCTCACCCTGCTGGACGCCGAGCGCAGCCTGCTGGCGGCGGAGGACGCGGCGAGCGCAGCGCGCACGGCGCTGAACACCCGGGTGGTGGCGGTCTACAAGGCCCTGGGCGGCGGCTGGGAGGCGGCCCAGGCGGTCGCCGACTAGGCCTCGAAGCCACCGACGATCTCAAGCACCGCGTCGCCGTAGTGGGCGAGCTTGGCCTCGCCCACGCCGTTCAGGCGGGCGAGCGCCGCGCGGCTCCCGGGGCGGGCGGCGGCGATCTCCGTGAGGGTCCGGTCGTTGAAGATGACGTAGGGGGGCACGTGCTGGGCCTTGGCCTCGCGGCTGCGCCAGGCTCGGAGCGCCTCGAACAGCGGCTGGTCGGCGGGCGGCAGGGCGGCCATGGCCTCGCGGGCGCGCTTGCGCGGGCGGCCCGAGCGGGTGGCCGGGTCGTAGCCCTCGGCCGGCTTGCGCATGGCGATGCGCCGCTCGCCGCGGAACACCTGGCGCACCGCGTCGGGGTCGCCGATGCCGACCAGCGGGCGGCCGTCGTTGGGGTCCTCGCGCAGCAGGCCTTCGAAGATCAGCTGCTCGGTGAGGTCGCGCCACTGGGCGAGCGACAGCTCGGTCCCGATGCCCCAGGTGGAGAGGCCCTGTTCGAAGGCGCTGGGGTCCTTGGTCTTGCCGAGCAGGTGGTCGACCAGGCGGCCGCGGCCGACGCGGCCGCCCAGGCGATGGGCGGCGGAGAGGGCCTTCTGGGCGGCCTCGGTGGCGTCGGTCACCTCCACCTTGCCCAGGCACAGGTCGCAGTGGCCGCAGGCCTGGACGCCCTCTTCCCCGAAGTAGCGGCGCACGGCGCCGGCGCGGCAGCCCGTGCCGTCCAGCAGGGTGTAGAGCTGGCGGACCTTGCGGACCTGCACCTGCTTGACCTGCTCGTCCATGTCGCGCTCGGCGATGCGGCGCAGCGCCCAGGCCATGTCCGACGCGCCGTAGAGGGTGATGCCCTCGGCCGGGTCGCCGTCGCGGCCGGCGCGGCCGATCTCCTGCCAGTAGGCCTCGATGGACGAGGGCGGGTCGGCGTGGATGACGAAGCGGACGTCCGGCTTGTCGACGCCCATGCCGAAGGCGATGGTCGCCACCATCACCGCGGCGTCGGCCTCGAGGAACTCCTCCAGCCGCTCGTTGCGCAGGCGGCGCTCCAGGCCGGCGTGATAGGCCAGCGCCGGGACGCCGGCGTCGCGCAGCGCCTGGGCCAGCTTCTCGGTCCCGTCGCGGGAGCCGGCATAGACCACGCCGGACCGGTCGGGGCGGGCGGTGACCAGCTCGACCACGCGCTTTTCCTTCGCGCCGCGCTTGCGCTCGGCGGACAGCATCAGCTCCGGCCGGGCGAAGCTGGCGACGAACTCGCGGCTGGCCTCCAGGCGCAGTTCTGCGCGGATATCGTCGCGGGTCCGGGCGTCGGCCGTGGCGGTGACCGCCAGGCGCGGCACGGCGGGGAACAGCTCGGCGAGCCGCCCCAGCATCCGGTACTCGGGCCGGAAGTCGTGGCCCCACTGGCTGACGCAGTGGGCCTCGTCGATGGCGATCAGGGCGAGCGGCGTGCGGGCCAGGCGGTCCAGCATCCAGGGCTGCATCAGCCCTTCCGGCGAGACGTAGAGCAGGTCGAGCTCGCCCGCGTCGATGCGGCGCCAGGTCTCCGCCTTTTCGGCGGGGTCGATGTTGGAGTCCAGGCGGGCGGCGGCGACGCCCGACTGCACGAGGCCCGCCACCTGGTCGGACATCAGCGCGATCAGCGGCGAGACCACGAGGCCGAGGCCGGGCCGCATCAGGCTCGGGATCTGGTAGCAGAGGCTCTTGCCGCCGCCGGTGGGCAGCACGGCCATGGTGCTGCGGCCGGCCAGCACCTCGGCGATCACCTCGGCCTGCAGGCCGCGGAAGTCCTGGTGGCCGAAGGTGCGGCGCAGGATCTCCCGCGCGCGGTCCAGCGGCGCTTGTTCGGCGTCAGCGAGGGCGAACGACATCCGCGGGTTTATGCCCGCAAGCGTCCCCCGGCGCCATGCGGCGTTCTCGTTTTTTCCCTAGCCCAGGGCGCGCAGGCGGGTGCTGTGCTGGACGCCGCGCACGGCCTTCAGCAGGCGCAGGGCCTGCTTGCCGGTGAGCCGGTGCGGCTCGAACAGGCCCTTCATGGACAGGGTGTCGAGGATCGCCTCGTCGGCCGGGGTCATGTGGCGGGCGCACATGTGCCAGTCCTCGAAGCTGCGGCTTTCCCCCGGACCGGCGTGCAGCACGCGGCAGTCGCCGTGGCGCGCGTCGTCGGAGATCCGGCGGTAGGTGTTGAGCACCGCCTCGGCCGGGCCTTCCAGCGCCTGGACGAACCAGCCGTCGTGGACCAGCAGCAGGCCGGTGACGTCGACCGCCTGGTTGTTGCGCACGGAGGCCTCGATGATCTGGTCCACCTCGCGCCCCTGGTCGGGCCAGGGGATGGCGATCCGGCTGGCGTAGATCAGCTGGTGCAGGGTGCGGCTGCCGATGCGAGCCATGGGCGTTCTCCGGACACGGTCGTTTCCGGCTACCCGACCAGAGGTTGAGGTTCGGCTAACGCCGGCTACTCGGCCGCCATGGCGGCGGGGGCGGACTGGCTCCCGCGCAGGAGGCGGCCGGGCAGGGCGCCGGTAGGCTGGCCGTCGCGGTAGGTGACTTCGCCCGCCACGATAGTGGCCGTATAGCCGTCGGCGCGCTGGATCAGCCGCCGGCCCCCGGCGGGCAGGTCGTAGGCCACCTCGGGCGCGCGCAGCTTCAGCCGGTCGTAGTCGATCACGTTGAGGTCAGCCCGATAGCCCTCCGCCACCAGGCCCCGGTCCAGCAGGCCCACGGTCTCGGCGGTGCGCCGGGTCTGGCCGGCGATCATGTGCTCGAGCGGCAGCTTCGGCCCGCGGGTGCGGTCGCGCGTCCAGTGCACGAGGTTGGTGGTCGGGAAGCTGCCGTCGCAGATCATCCCCACGTGGGCGCCGCCGTCGGAGAGGCCGGGCACGCAATCCGGGTGGCTCAGCATCTCGTAGGCGGGATCGAGGCTCATGTCGGCATAGTTGAGGAACGGCAGGTAGAGCATGCCCCGGCCGCCATTGGTCAGCAGGTGGTCCAGCGCCACCTCCGCCGGGTCGCGGCCGGTGCGCGTGGCGATGGCCGAGACGGTCATCTCCGGCGTCGGCTCGTAGTCGGGCTCGTCTCCGAGCAGGAACATGTTGCCCCAGGCGCGCGGCTGGGTCCCGGCGAAGCCGCGCTGGGCCTCGCTCTCCTCGTGCAGCAGGCGGGCGCGGAACGCCGGATCGCGCAGGCGCTCGACCTTGCCTGCCAAGGGCAGGGCCTTGATCTCCTGGAAGGCCGGGTGCTGGCTGAACGGGTTCATGGTCAGCTCGAACCCGAACAGCACGCCGACGGGGCGGCTGGCCACTTGCGCCCGCATGGGCAGGCCCGCGGCGGTGGCTTCGGCCAGGCGGGCGAGCAGGACCTTGTAGCTCAGCGGCGCGCGGGGGCTCTGCACGAGGCTGAACGACAGCGGGCGTCCCGAGCGCTCGACGATCCGGCGCAGCATGGCCCACTCGGCCTCTGGGTCGGCGAAGTCGGAGACCACCTGCAGCACGCCTCGGCCGGCGGCGGCGAGGCCCAGCGCGATGCCGGTCAGCTCGTCCTCACCGGCCGTGAGCGTCGGCGTCGGCTGGCCGTCCGAGGTGCGGTGGTTGAGCGTGCGCGAGGTGGCGAAGCCGATCGCGCCCGCCTCCGCCGCCCGCTTGGCGAGCGCCGCCATGGCGTGGATGTCGGCCTCGGTGGCGGGCTCGCGGTTGGCCCCGCGCTCACCCATGACGAAGACCCGCAGGGCGGCGTGCGGCAGCTGGCTGCCGACGTCCACGTCGAAGCGCCGCTCGGCCAACCGGTCCAGGTAGTCGGGATAGCTCTCCCAGGTCCACGGCAGGCCCTGGCTGAGCACCGGGAAGGGGATGTCCTCGACCCCTTCCATCAGCCGGATCAGGCGGTCGTGGTCTTCGGGGCGGCAGGGGGCGAAGCCCACGCCGCAGTTGCCCATCACCACCGTGGTCACCCCGTGCCAGGAGGACGGCTGCATGCGCTCGTCCCAGGCCGCTTGACCGTCATAATGGGTGTGGATGTCCACGAAGCCTGGTGTCACCAGCTGGCCGCGGGCGTCGATCTCCTCCCGGCCGGCGCCGGACACCATGCCGACGGCGGCGATGCGGCCTTCCTTGACCGCGACGTCGGCGTCGAAGGCCGGCCGGCCGGAGCCGTCCACCACCGCGCCGCCCCGGATGACCAGGTCGTAGGCTCTTTCCATGGCGCCGCCTCCCTGAGGGCGTTTCTCTTTTCGTTTACGCCATTAGCCGGCCGGACCTCGGGTCAGGTCAAGCGTCGTGCGCCTTGGCCATAGGAACTCCCCGATTTTCGGCGTGTTCTTTGGCCGCGATTAACCGCGAGAAGCTAGGCTGTAGGATAAGAATGCGCAGAACGGACGAGGGACCCGGGATGCCGCTGAAGGCTTTTCTGGCTGCCGCCGCGGCGCTTGCGGTGGGCGTCGGCCTGCTGCTGCCCGTGCCGCACAAGAGCGAGGCCGCCGCGCACTCGCAAGTTCAGACACTGGACCTCGGCCGCGGCTAGCCCCCGGCGCGCGGCAGGTCGGCGACCTTGGCCGCGCAGCCGCTGAACGTCTGATCCAACACCTTCACCTCCGCCGCCATCGGATAGCGCAGGTCGCTCATTCCATCGTTGCAGTCACTGACGTAGAGCGTGACCGCCAGCGTCTCGCCATCCGCCGCCGTGGCCGTCCAGCTGGCCCGCCCGGGCGTGACCTGGGCGCCGGGCGCGGTGAACACCTTCTCCGGCGTCTCCGGACGCTGCAGGGTGAGCTTCGTGCCGTCGATCCGCACGGCCCAGAAGGGTTCGTTGCCGCGCGCCAGCAGGGGCTGGGACAGGTCCATCCGCACCTCCGGCGGGGCGGCGGCCAGGACGGTCGGCGCTGCTGCGGGGGGCTGGGTGGGCTCCTCGCTGCAGGCGGCCAAGGCGAGCGCCGCAAACCCCATCAGCTGACGCATCTTTCCTCCACATGATCGTGCAGGCGGAACCCAGGTGCGTTCCAGCCGGCCGCGCGACCATGCCTGACCGTGCGGAACGAAAGAAGCCCCGATCCCCGCTTTCGCCGGGACGAGCGGAACGGGCGCAAATCAGCTTAGGCTCGCCTGTCGTGAGCGCGCCCCTGACCTTCTATGAGTTCTTCGCCGGCGGCGGCATGGCCCGGCTCGGGCTCGGCGCCGGCTGGACGTGCGCCTTCGCCAACGACTTCGATCACCTGAAGGCCAGCACCTACCGGCTGAACCACGCCGACGCCGCGCACCACTTTCGCGAAGGCGACGTGTGGGCGCTGTCGGCCGCCGACCTGCCGGGACAGGCCGACCTCGCCTGGGCTTCGAGCCCCTGCCAGGACTTCAGCCTGGCCGGCGCCCGGGCCGGCCTGGCGGGCGGGCGCTCCTCCGCCTTCTTCGGCTTCTGGCGGCTGGTGGAAGGCTCGGCCGCCGAGGGACGGGCCCCGCGGACCATTGTCATCGAGAACGTCTGCGGCCTGCTCACGTCCCACAGGGGCGCCGACTTCGCGGCCTTGGGCGCAGCCCTGGCGGGGCAGGGCTACGCCTTCGGAGCCCTTGAGGTCGACGCGGCGGCCTTCCTCCCGCAGTCGCGGCCGCGGGTCTTCGTGATCGCCACCCGTGACGCGCCGCCCGCGCGTCTGACCGGCGACAGCCCGTTCCACAGCCGCGCGGTCAAGGCCGCGGCGGCCGCCCTTCCGCCGGCGCTTGCCGCCCATTGGGTCTGGTGGCGGCTGGCCGCCCCGGCGGCGCGCAACACGGACCTCGCCGCCCTGCTGGAGCCGGACAGCGAGGTCAGCTGGCATGCGCCCGAGCGCACCGGGCGCCTGATCGAGCTGATGGCGCCGCTGCACCGCGCGCGGCTCGAGGCCATGCAGGCGCGCGGCGACCGGGCGGTCGGCGCCGTCTTCCGCCGCACGCGCGAGGAGGACGGCCGTCGCGTGCAGCGGGCCGAGGTGCGCTTCGACGGGCTCGCGGGGTGTCTGCGGACGCCCGGCGGCGGGTCCTCGCGGCAGTCGATCGTGGTGGTGGGCGACGGCGCCGTGCGCTCGCGCCTGCTCACCGCGCGCGAGGCCGCGCGGCTGATGGGCCTGCCGGACAGCTACCGGCTGCCGGCGGCGGCCACCGCCGCCCTGCATGTCACCGGCGACGGCGTGGCTGTGCCGGTCGTCCGCTGGCTTGCCGGGCAGTTGCTCGAGCCGCTGCTCGCCCGCCCGGGCGCCCAGGTTCGCCGCGCCTAGAGCCCGCCTCAAGACGACATGACGATTCCTGTGGCCGGGGGCGCTTCCAATCCCGACCAGAAGGCTTAGGTTTCGCGGCGAACGGACGCAGCGAGAAAGCCACCGAGGCCGCCATGGACGCCACCCCCGACAAGATCTACGACGCCGCCCGCTTCGAGCGCGCCGGCCGCGGCAGGATCTTCGACAGCATCATCGACACGATCGGCGACACGCCGCTCGTGCGCCTGCCGCGGCTGACCGCCGCCCTGAAGCCCAAGGGCGAGGTCGTCGCCAAGCTGGAATTCTTCAACCCGATCGCCTCGGTGAAGGACCGGATCGGCGTGGCGATGATCGAATACCTAGAAGCCAAGGGTGTGCTGAAGCCCGGCGGGGTGATCATCGAGCCCACCTCGGGCAACACCGGCATCGCCCTGGCCTTCGTGGCCGCCGCCAAGGGCTACAAGCTGACCCTGGTCATGCCCGAGAGCATGTCCATGGAGCGGCGCAAGATGCTGCTGCTGCTGGGCGCCAAGCTCGAGCTGACACCGGCCGAGAAGGGCATGGCCGGCGCGGTCGCCCGGGCCAAGGAGCTGGTGGAGGCCACGCCCGGCGCCGTCATGCCCCAGCAGTTCGACAACGTCGCCAACCCGCTCATTCACCGGGTCTCCACCGCCAACGAGATCTGGAACGACACGGAAGGCCGGGTGGACGTGGTGATCTCCGGGGTGGGCACCGGCGGCACCGTCACCGGCGTCGGCACGGCGCTGAAGGCGCGCAAGCCCTCACTGAAGATGATCGCGGTGGAGCCGCAGGCGTCGCCGGTGCTCTCGGGCGGCACGCCGGGCCCGCACAAGATCCAGGGGATCGGCGCGGGCTTCGTGCCCTCCATCCTCGACCGCGGGGTGATCGACGAGGTGGTGCAGGTGTCGAACGACGACAGCTTCACCATGGCTCGCCGTGCGGCGGCGGAGGAGGGCATCCCGGTGGGGATCTCGTCCGGCGCGGCCCTGACCGCGGCCTTCGACGTGGCCATGCGCGACGAGATGGCCGGCAAGCTGATCGTGGTGATCATCCCGAGCTTCGCCGAGCGCTACGTCTCGACGGCGCTGTTCGAAGGGCTTTGACCTGAGGGTCGCGATCGTTGGCTGCGGCGTCGCCGGACTTGCAGCCGCGATCGCGCTCGATCGGAAGGGTCATCGCGTCACGCTCTTCGAAGCGTTCGATCAACCTCGACCGGTTGGCGCGGGACTGCTCCTGCAGCCTTCGGGTCTAGCCGCGATCCGGGCTTTAGACCTCGCTGAGCCAGTGCTCGACCGCGGCGCTCGCATCGACCGCCTGTTCGGTGCGGACCTTTGCGGCCGCACGATCATGGACATGCGTTACGAGCGCTGGCGCCCCGGAGCATTCGGGCTGGGCGTACACCGGGCCAGCCTCTTTGACGTGCTTTATGAAGGTGCGCTTGCCGCGGGCACCGAGATCCGCACCGGCGTTGCCGTTGTGCAAATCGCGTCGTTCGACAGACCGGTCCTTGTGACAGCGGCGGGGGACCGTCACGGTCCTTACGACATGGCTGTGGTCGCGGACGGGGCAGGCTCTACCCTTCGCCAGCAAGTCCGCCCGAGGAGCCGCGCGCCGACGTATCCGTGGGGCGCCGTGTGGGCGACCGCGCAGGACCCGCATCGTCGCTTCAACGGCGCTCTCCACCAGCGCTACGACGGAGCGAGCACGATGATCGGCATCCTGCCCGTCGGGCGTCGCCCGGGCGTGGCGGGGGATCATGTGAGTTTCTTCTGGTCCTTGCCGGTGAGTGCAATGGACGCGTTCTTGAGCGGCGACCTGAGTGCGTGGCGGAATGATGTTGTTCGGATGTGGCCCGAAGCGGAGCCGATCCTCGCGCAACTGCACAGCCGCACCTGCTTCAGCCGCGCCGTCTATAAGGACATGGCGTTCGGCCGCTGGGACCGAGGTGCAGTGGTGCTGATCGGCGATGCTGCGCACGGCATGAGCCCGCAACTCGGCCAGGGAGCCAATCTGGCCTTGATCGATGCCGTGGAGTTGGCCGACCGCGTTCCCTCGCCGACCCGCATCGCCGGCTACCAGCGCGCGCGGCGCCTCCAGACCGGGCCCTATCAGCTCCTGTCCCGCTTGCTCACCCCGCTCTTCCAATCTTCGAGCGCGTTCTGGTCCTGGTTCCGAACGTACATCTTCGCTCCGCTGAGCCAGGCGCCGGTGCTGCGGGGCCACGCCGCCCATGTGCTCGCCGGCCTTTTCCGGCTCGGCCCTACGCCGCCGAAGCTTCGCCCGTGACCGACGTGTTCGATCCGGAGAAGCGGTCCGCGGTCATGCGGCGGGTCAAGGGGCGCGACACCAGCCCGGAGATGAAGGTCCGGCGGGCGCTGACGAAGCTCGGCGCCCGCTACCGCCTCCATCGCAAGGACCTGCCCGGCAGCCCCGACGTCGTGCTGCCGGGCCGTCGGCTCGCGCTGTTCGTGCACGGCTGCTTCTGGCACGGCCACGACTGCGCGCGGGGAAGCCGGGTTCCGAAGCAGAACCGCGACTACTGGGTGGCCAAGGTCGGCCGGAACGTCGCCCGCGACGCGCGCACGCGGGCTGAGCTGGTGGAGCTCGGTTGGCGGGTGGAGACGATCTGGGAGTGCGAGCTGCAGGACGGTGAAGCGCTGGAAGCCCGGCTTCGGTGCCTGCTGGATACGCCGCGGCCCTAGCGCTTGCCGAAGAGCCGAGCGAAGAAGCCGCCGCCCTTGGCAGATCCCACCGCACTCACCGGCGACAAGTCCGGCCAATCCTCATCGGTCTTGAAGCCGCAGATGCTCCGCGCGAGGTCGAGCGGGACCTCATAGAGCAGGTCGACGTCCGCATCCTCGCCGCCTTCCCCCTCCTGCTCGGCGAACGCCTTGGCCCGCATTGACGCGAACTGCGGCGGCGGCTCGCCGGTCACAGCGAGGTGCATGTAGGGCTCCTGCTCACTGTCGCGGACCACGCGCCAGAGCTCGCGCCCGCCTTCGTAGCCACGGGCCTCGGCGTACATCACGTGCTCTTCCTGCCGACAGGCGACAAGGGCGGCGCCAAGCGCCGCCAGCCGATCCAGCGGCTCTCGGAAGCCGCGCTCGAAATGGGGGTCGACATATAACGTCCAGCCGCCGGCGAGCTCGCCGACCTGCGCCTGCTGCCGCCGCCCGGCGCTGCTGCGCTCGACACCGAGCGTTTCCATGACGGTCTCGGGCGTGACGCCCTTTACCGCGATCCAGGCGATCGAAAGACCCATCCGCATTCTCCCTGTCCCGAAGCTAAGGCAGAGCTTCCAAGCTGGTCAAGAACAAATCACGAACTAAACGGCCGCCGGCGTCTCCACCACGATCTCGGTCTTTACCGAATTGGCGATGAAGCACTCCTCGTGGGCGCGGTGGTGCAGCTGGTCGAGCTCGGCGGGGGTCGGCTCCCGCCCCTGCCATCCGATCTCCGGCCGCAGCGCCACGTGGGTTACCGCCATGCGCCCGTCGGCGTTCTTCGCCATCACCCCCTCGGCGCGGTCGAGGTAGCGCGCGACCACGAACCCGGCCTCGCGGGCAGCGTGCAGGAAGGTGAGCATGTGGCAGTTGCTGATGGCGGCTACCAGCATCTCCTCCGGATCGACGGCGCCGGCGACCGACCACCTGTTGCCCACCACGTGCGGCGAGGCGGTGGCCGGGACCTGGTGGCCGCCGTCGAAGCGCACCGTGTGGCCGCGGCTGTAGCGGCCCTTCAGGAAGTCCTCGGCCGAGGCGTCCTCCAGGGTCCACTCCACGGTGGCGCGGTGCTTCGACATCAGAAGGCCTCGGCCGGCAGGGCCATCATCAGCTCCGAGCCGGTCTTCAGCTTGGCCAGGTGCGACGCGGTCTCCGGCAGCACGCGCTCCATGTAGTAGCGGCCCACGGTCAGCTTGCGGGCATAAATCGGGTCGCTCGCGCCGGCCGCTATCTTCTCGTTCGCCGCCTTCGCCATCAGCGCCCACATGTAGGCCAGGCCCACGAGGCCGAAGAGCTGCATGTAGTCGGTGGACGCGGCCCCCGCGTTCTCGGGGTTGGCCAGGCCGTTCTGCATGAGCCACATGGTGGCCTCCTGCAGCTCGCCCTTCGCCCGGGCCAGGGGATCGGTGAACGGCTTCATCGCCGGGTCGCCGCCGTTCGCCTCGATGAAGGCGTCGAGCTCGGCGAAGAAGGTCATCACCGCCCGGCCGCCGTCGGCGGCCAGCTTGCGGCCGACGAGGTCCAGCGCCTGGACCCCGTTGGTGCCCTCGTAGATCAGGGCGATGCGCACGTCGCGGAGGTACTGGCTGGCCGGGAAGTGCTCGGTGAAGCCTGAGCCGCCGTGCACCTGCATGGCGTCCGAGCAGACCTTGAAGCCGCGGTCGGTGAGGAAGCCCTTCAGCACCGGGGTGAGCAGGGCCATGTAGTCGCGGCCCTTCTGCTGCGCCGCCTCGTCGGGGCTGGCGTGGGCCAGGTCGCCGTGCAGGGCGGTCCAGAACAGGAAGGCGCGGCCGCCCTCGATGATCGCCCGGGCGTCCATCAGCATCCGCCGCACGTCGGGGTGCACGATGATCGGGTCGGCGGGGCCCTCGGGGTTCTTCGGTCCGGTGAGCGAACGGCCCTGCAGGCGCTCGCGCGCGAAGTCCGCGGCGGCCTGGTAGGCGGCTTCGGCCTGGGCGATGCCCTGCATGCCCACGCCGAGGCGGGCCTCGTTCATCATCACGAACATGATCGGCAGGCCGCGGTTCTCCTCGCCCACCAGCCAACCCGTCGCCTCCTCGTGGCTGATCACGCAGGTGGCGTTGCCGTGGATGCCCATCTTCTCTTCAAGGCCCAGGCACTTCACCGAATTCCGCTCGCCGGGGTTCCCGTTGGCGTCCGGGATGTACTTGGGGACGATGAACAGGCTGATGCCGCGCACGCCGGCCGGCGCGCCCTCGATGCGCGCCAGCACCAGGTGGACGATGTTCTCCGTCAGGTCCTGCTCGCCGCCCGAGATCCAGATTTTCTGGCCCGAAATTTTGTAGCTGCCGTCGGCCTGGGGGACCGCCTTGGTGCGCAGCAGCCCGAGGTCGGTGCCGCAGTGCGGCTCGGTCAGGTTCATGGTGCCGGCCCACTGGCCCGACGCGAGCTTGGGCAGGTAGAGCGCCTTCTGCTCGGGCGTGCCGCCCACGTGGATTGCCGAATAGGCGCCGTGGGTCAGGCCCGGGTACATGGAGAACGCCATGTTGGCCGCCGAGCTCATCTCCGAGAAGGCCAGGTTGACCACGTGCGGCAAGCCCTGGCCGCCGAAGTTCGGGTCGGCCCCGAGCGCCGGCCAGCCAGCCTCCACCAGCTGGGCGTAGGCTTCCTTGAAGCCGGTCGGCGTCCTGACGGTGAAGTCCGGGCTCCAGACGCAGCCCTCCTTGTCGCCGACGCCGTTCAGCGGCGCGAGCACCTCGCCGGTGAACTTCCCGGCCTCCTCGAGGATCTGGTCCACGGTGTCCATGGACGCGTCGGCGAAGGCCGGCAGGTTGGCGTAGCGCTCCAGCTGCAGGACGTCGCGGAGCAGGAACTGGTAGTCCCGCACGGGGGGCTGGAAGGTCATCTATCGGGTTCCGGTCTCAGGTCTGGAGGCCGCGTCCCCGCGGCCTACTTGGCTTCGCTGTGCTCTAGCCCGTCGAGGCGATGGCGCAAGACCTGGTCGTAGGCCTCGGCCCTCGGCAGCAGGTCCGGACGGGTCTCGGATAGCCGCTGTTCCATCATGGCGATGCCTTCGCGCAGCTGGGCGATCGCCTTGTCGATGTCGAGCTTCTGGTTCTCGAGCGCGACGATGCGCTCCTTGAACTTGCGCAGGCTCTTGGCCGCCTGCTGGGCGCCGCCGTCGTCCACCTCGTAGAGGTCGAGGATCTCGCCGATCTCGGCCAGCGACAGGCCCACCCGCTTGCCGCGGAGGATCAGCTGCAGGCGCGCGCGGTCCTTGTAGGAATAGACCCGGTTCATGCCGTCCCGGGCGGGATTGAGCAGGCCCTTGTCCTCGTAGAAGCGCAGCGCCCGGGGGGTGCATTTGAACTCCAGGCAGAGCTGGCGGATCGTGAAGTTCCGCTGGGGTCGCCGCAGGTCGCTGGGCATGGCGTCCTCCCTGACGCTGTTCTTGTCCTGACAGCGTAAGGCGACGTTTCCGTTTACGTCAAGGGAATGACGTGGCGGCGGGTGAGCGCGCGGCTAAGCTTCTGAGGCGGCGAGCCGCCGTGGGGGAACGACGATGAACGCAGCGATCCTGCAGCCGGTGATGGTGCTGGTGCTCTGGTCGATGGTGATGTGGCTGTGGATGTACGCCACGCGCATCCCGGCCATGCAGAAGGCCAAGATCCCGCTGGACCCGAACCGCAGCCCGGCGGAGCTGACCAGTCAGCTGCCGCCGCAGGTCCGCTGGAAGGCCGACAACTACAACCACCTGATGGAGCAGCCGACCATCTTCTACGCCACGGCGCTGGCGCTGGCGGTGCTGGGCGAAGGGTCCGGGCTGAACGCCACCCTGGCCTGGGCCTACGTCGGCCTGCGGGTGGTCCACAGCCTGGTGCAGGCCACCGTCAACGTCATCATGCTCCGCTGGGCGGTGTTCAGCGCCGCCTCCCTGGTGCTGGCGGCGCTGGCGGTGCGCGCGGCGCTGGCGGCCTTCTAGGCGGCGGCCAGCTCGCCGGCGAGCGCGCGGTCGATCAGCTGGATCGTCCGCTCGACGCCGAAGATCGCCACGAAAGAGCCGAAGCGGGGTCCGGTCGACTGGCCGAGCAGCACCTCGTAGAGCGCGCCGAACCAGGCTCGCAGCGGCTCGAAGTCGGCCGCCTTGCCGGCGGCGAAGACCTCGTTCTGGATCGCCTCGGCGTCGGCGCCGGGCGGCAGGGCCCTCAGCCGCGCCACGAGGTCGAGCATCGCCCGGCGCTCCTGGTCGGTCGGCGCGCGGAACCTCTTCGAGGGCTTCACAAAGTCCTCGTAGTAATTCAGGGCGTAGCCGGCGAGCTTGTCGAGCAGGGGCTCGCTCTGCGGCGTGGCGCCGGGGATGTAGCGCTCCAGGAAGCCCCAGAGGATCTCCTTGGTGGACGCATCGGCGGCGGAGACCAGGTTCAGCAGCAGGGAGAACGACACCGGCGAGCCCTTGGCCGGCGGCGCGCCGCGGTGCACGTGCCAGGCGGGGTTGTCGATCGCCGGCCGGTTGGACTCCGTCGCCGCCCGGTGGAAGGCGTCCAGGTGCGACAGGTACTCGTCGGTCGCCTTGGGGATCACGTCGAAGAAGAGCCGCTTCGCCGACTTGGGCGACTGATACATGTAGTAGGCCAGGCTCTCGGGCGTGCCGTAGCGCAGCCACTCCTCCATGGTCAGGCCATTGCCCTTGGATTTCGAGATCTTCTGGTTGTTCTCGTCCATGAAGAGCTCGTAGTGGAACGCCTCCGGCGGCTCGCCGCCGAGCGCGCGCACGATCTTGTTCGACACCCGCACAGAGTCCACGAGGTCCTTGCCCGAGGCCTCGAAGTCGACCTTCAGCGCCGTCCAGCGGGCCGCCCAGTCGGGGCGCCACTGCAGCTTCACATGCCCGCCGGTGACCGGGACCTCGGTGCGCTCACCGTCCTCGTCGGCGAAGACGATGGTCCCCTTCTCCACGTTGCGCTCGAGGGTGGGGGCCTGCAAAACCCGGCCGCTCTTCGGGCTGATCGGCAGGAAGGGGGAGTAGGTGGCGCGGCGCTCCTCCCCCAGGGTCGGCAGCATGATGCCCATGACGGCGTCGAACCGCTCCAGGATGCGCAGCAGCACCTCGTCGAACCGGCCGGAGCGGTAGGTCTCGGTGGACGACATGAAGGTGTAGTCGAAGCCGAAGCCGTCCAGGAAGGCGCGCAGGCGGGCGTTGTTGTGGTGGCCGAAGCTCTCGTGCTCGCCGAACGGATCGCGGACGCTGGTGACCGGCTTGTCGCGGTCCTCTTCGAGCATCTCGCGGTTCGGCACGTTGTCGGGAATCTTCCGCAGCCCGTCCATGTCGTCGGAGAAGACGATCAGCTGGGTCGGGATGGCGTCCTCGGTGAGCGCCCGGAAGGCGTTGCGCACCATGGTCGGGCGCGCCGCCTCGCCGAAGGTGCCCATGTGCGGCAGGCCCGAGGCGCCATAGCCGCACTGGAAGATCACAGGCGCCGTCAGCGCCGGCAGGGCGCGGACCAGCTCGTCGAACTTGCCTTCGGCGATCAGTGGGGCGGCGAAGTCCCGCTCGGCCTCCGAGAGGCGCAGGCGCAGGATGCGGTCAAGCAGGATCCGCGCCTGCTCGAAGGGCCAGCTCTTCGCGTCACGGGCCGGTTGGGAAAGTCCTTGCAACATGGCCGGCGCAGGTAATCCCCGGCAGCCCATTCCTCAAGGAAATTCGGGAACTGGCCGATCCGGCGACAGCCGTTTCCCATACAGATTTGACGTGAAAGCGTGACTGAACTGTCGCAAGCTCGCCGTACAGCGCCGCAGACGCGCTGATCGGGGGAATGCGGATGGGACTTCGGAGGGTGGCGCCGAGCCGGCTGGCTCTGGCGTTCGTCATGCTCGCGGCGGGCAAGCCCGTCCTGGCGCAGGAGGTGGACGAGCTGGTGGTGACCGGCCAGCGGCTCTCCCAGCAGCGGGCCATCGAGGTGAAGCGCGAGGCGGTGGGCGTGGTCGACGCCATCTCCGCCGACGAGATCGGCCGGCTGGCCGACAAGAACATCGCCGAGAACCTGGAACGCCTCCCAGGCGTCGGCCTGGCCTATGACCAGGGCGAGGGCCGCTACGTCTCCATCCGTGGCACGCCCTCGGCGCTGAACAACGTGACCCTGAACGGCGTCGAGGTGGGCAACCCCGACGGCGACAGCCGCGCCCTGCCGCTGGACGTGGTCTCGGGCCAGCTGCTCGGCCGCATCGAGGTGGTCAAGGCGGTGACGCCCGACCGCGACGCCCAGGGCATCGGCGGCACGATCAACCTGATCAGCCAGTCGCCGTTCGACCTCGGCCAGGACCGGTTCGCCCGCGCCTCCGTGCAGGTGGGCTACCAGGAATTCAACGAGAAGACGCCGGTGCAGGGCGACGCCACCATCGGCGCGGTGTTCGGCGAGGGCCGCTGGGGCGTCCTGGTGGGGGTCAACGGCTCGTCGCGCGACTACCGTTCGGACGGCCTCTATCCCGACGACTGGCGCACCGTGCCGGGCGTCGCCCGCGGCGGCCTGCCGACCAACATCAAGACCACCAATTACCGGCTGAAGCGCGAGCGGATCGGGGCGGCTGGGGCCCTGGAGTTCCGGCCGACAGAGGAGGACCGGTTCTACCTGCGCGGCCTCTACTCGCGGTTCACCGAGGACGAGTACCGCCAGCGCTGGCGGCTCGACTTTGCGGCCAACCTGGCCAACGTGACGCTGAACGCCGACGGCGCGACGGGCGTGGCGCGCAACGTCGACGCCCGGCAGGACCTGCGCCTGGAGTACAAGGAGAAGAGCATCTCCTCCTACTCGTTCGGCGGGGTGCACGAGCGCGGGCCATGGTCGGCCAGCTACGACCTGTCCTACGGGTTCAACGAGCTGGTGGAGCCGAACCAGCTCTGGCAGTTCCGCGCCACCAGCGCGAACCTCACCGTCGACTTCGACATGCGGCCGCTGCTCTACACGGCCGAGCCGCGCAACGCCTCGGCCTCGCTGCTCGGCTTCCGGCAGCACACGGTGCAGGACGAGTCCGGCGAGGAGACCAATATCGCGGGTCGCCTGGACCTCAAGCGCGAGCTGGACATCGGCGTCGACAGCTACCTGAAGTTCGGCCTGAAGGTGCGCGACACCGACAAGGCCTTCGACGGCCGCACGGATCTTTATGAGCGCGCCGGCGCCGGGCCGAACCGCTTCACCCTGGCGGACTTCGGCCTGCAGGGGCCGGTCATGGAGGTCGACACCGGCGAGTACGTCTACCTGAACCGCTTCACCATCGACGCCGATGCGATCCGCGAGTTCACCGCCCAGAACCTGCCGGGCCCGCGCTTCGTGCGGAACACCGCCACGAGCCTCTCCAACGACACGCTGAACGACTACGACCTCAACGAGCGGGTGACCGCCGGCTATGTGATGGCCGACGTGGACTTCGGCGGCTGGCGGCTGATCGGCGGCTGGCGGGTGGAGCACACCCGCGTGGAGGTGGATGGCTTCCGCTTGAGCGGCGGCAGCGTGACGCCGCAGTCGCAGGACGGCGACTACACGAACTTCCTGCCCAACCTGCACCTGCGCTTCGAGCCGCGCGAGGACGTGATCCTGCGGCTGGCCTACACCCGCACGCTCGGGCGACCGCAGTATCCGCAGCTGAAGCCGGGGGGGAACCTGATCTTCACCCAGCTGAACAACGGGACGTTCGAAGGCGAGCTGGCCGAGGGCAACGCCGACCTGCAGCCGTACCTGTCGGACAACTTCGACGCCTCCGCCGAGTGGTACTTCGCCCCGGGCGGCATCCTTTCGGCCGGCGCCTTCCTGAAGCGGATCGAGGACCCGATCTTCAACTTCGAGGATACGCTCACCGGCGTCACCCTCGAGGGGCGGACCTATTCCCGCCTCGAGTACATCCAGCCGCGCAACGCTGACCGCGGCGAGATCAAGGGCGTCGAGCTGCAGTACCAGCAGCAGTTCGAATTCCTGCCGGGCTTCTGGAGCGGCTTCGGCGCCTCGGCCAACGTCACCTGGACGGACTCGAGCCTGACCACGCCAGACCGCGGCAAGCTGCCGTTCCCGGCGCAGTCCGACCTGCTGTGGGGCGCCCAGCTGTTCTACCAGGCCGGGCGGCTGGAGGCGGCGGTCTCCTGGCACCACACCGGCAAGGCGGTGCAGACCATCGGGGCGAACGCCGACGCCGACACCTACGACGACGACTACGAGCGGCTGGACGCCAAGGCCAGCTACCAGCTGACCGACAAGGTCGAGGTCTTCGTGGACCTGCAGAACCTGAACGACGAGGTGCTGCGCGAGTACCAGGGCGGCCATCGCGACTGGCTGACCAACTACGAACGCTACGGGCGCACTTACTACGTGGGCGTCTCCGCGCGATGGTAGGCGCATGAGCTTCGACCGCCGCGATCTGCTGGGCCGGGCCGCCGTTCTGGCGGGGGCCGCCCTGCTGCCGTCGGCCTGGACGCCGGCGCTGGCCCAGGCGCGGCTTATCCAGGACCCGTTCACCCTAGGGGTCGCCTCGGGCGAGCCCAGCCCCCGCGGGATGGTGCTGTGGACGCGCCTTGCCCCGCGGCCGTTGCAGCCGGACGGCGGGATGGGTGCAGCGCCCGTGGAGGTCCGCTGGGAGGTGGCCGAGGACCCGCGGCTGCGGCGGGTGGTGCGCTCAGGCGCGCAGCTGGCGGTCGCCGAGGCCGGCCACTCGGTGCATGTGGAAGTGGCGGGGCTCCGGCCCGGCCGGGAATACTGGTACCGCTTCCGGGCCGGCGGGCACGCCAGCCCGGTGGGGCGGACCCGGACTGCGCCGGACACCTTCGCCGACGTGAAGCGGCTGCGGCTCGCTTACGGCTCGTGCCAGAAGTACGAGGCCGGCTACTGGGGCGCCTACGACCACCTGGTGGCCGACGATCCCGACCTGGTGCTGTTCCTCGGCGACTACATCTACGAGCAGGCCGGCACCGACAAAGGGGTGCGCCGCCACCCCGACGCCGAGCCCGTGGACCTGGCGGGCTACCGAGTGCGCTACGGCGCCTACAAGTCCGACCCGAAGCTGCAGGCGGCGCACGCCGCCGCCCCGTGGATGGTGATCTGGGACGACCACGAGGTGGTCAACGACTACGGCGGCGACCAGGACCGGCTGAACACCGACCCGGCCCGGTTCCTGCGCCGCCGCGCCGCGGCCTACCAGGCCTATTTCGAGCACATGCCGCTGCGCCGCCACCGCCGGCCCGTCGGGCCCGACATGCTGCTCTACCGGACCCTGGACTGGGGCCGGCTCGCCCAGTTCCAGTTCCTCGACACCCGCCAGCACCGGCCGCACCGCACCTGCGACGCCCAGTCGGACGGCAAGGCGATCCCCGACTGTCCGCAACGCACGGACCCGTCGCGCTCGCTGCTGGGCGGGGCGCAGCAGCGCTGGCTGGTGGAAAGGCTGGAGACGTCACAAGCGCGCTGGAACGTGCTGGCGCAACAGTACCTCGTGGGCGAGATCCAGCGGCCGCGCCCGGACGGGCGGATCTATTCCAACGACGGCTGGAGCGGCTACGCCCAGACGCGCCGCCGGATCCTGGAGACCTGGCGCGACGCCAAGGTGTCGAACCCGGTGGTGCTGGGCGGCGACATCCACTGCTTCATCGCCGGCGAACTGGAGCTGGAGGCGGGCAAGCCGATCGCCAGCGAGTTTGTCGGCGGCTCCATCAGCTCGCTGGGGGCCAGCAACGCCGACATGCAACGGCTGCAGGCCGCAAACCCGAACCTGAAGTTCACCGAGGGCGAGCACCGCGGCTACGGCCGCGTGGACCTGACGCCCGACGGCTGCGAGGTGACCTTCCGGGCGGTGGAGAGCGCGCTCGTCCCGCAGTCCCCGGTCCGAAACCTCGCGAAGTTCCAGGTGGAGGCCGGTCGCCCCGGGCTTCACATTGCGTAGGGCGCTGGCGCTTCTCGGGCTCGTCGCCCTAGCCGGGCCCGCAGCGGCCCAGGCCGTGTTGCAGGCGGAGGTGGTCGGCCGCTGGCCGGCGCCCGAGGCCAACCAGGGCGTCGCCGTGGACGCCCGCCACTTCTACGCGGTCGGCAACTCGGTCATCGCCAAGTACAACCGGCGGACCGGGGCCAAGGTCGCCGAGTGGACGGGCGATCCGGCGCGCTTTCCGCACCTGAACTCCTGCGCGGTGATCGGCCGCGAGCTGGTGTGCGCGGCGTCCAACTATCCGGCCACGCCGCACGTGAGCTCGGTGGAGGTCTTCGACCCCAGGCGCATGACCCACCTGCGAACCGTCGCCCTGGGGCCTGACCAGCCCGGCTCCCTCACCTGGGTGGATCGACGCGACGGCGCCTGGTGGGCCGCCTTCGCCAATTACGACGGGCGCGGCGGCGAGCCGGGCCGCGACCACCGCTACACGACCCTCGTGAAATTCGACGACCGGTGGCGCCGCCAGGAGGCCTGGAGCTTCCCCGCCGCGGTCCTGGCCGGATTCGCGCCGCGCAGCACGTCGGGCGGCGCCTGGGGCGAGGACGGCCGGCTCTATGTCACCGGCCACGACCGGCCGGAGGTCTATGTGCTGGCCCTGCCCAGAGGCGGGGCGGTGCTCGACCACCTGGCCACCATCTCGGTGGCGGTGGAGGGGCAGGCGATCGCCTTCGACCGCTCGGCGCCACGCACGCTGTTCGGCATCCGCCGGCCGGCCAGAGAGGTCGTCGCGATGCGCCTGCCACCCGTGGGGGAAGAATGAACCGCAGACTGTTCGCCGCCGGCCTCATGGCCCTGACGCTCGCCGCCTGCGGCAAGGGCGAGCCCGAGCCGAAGGTGCTGAACTTCTCGATCCTGGCGACCGAGAGCCGGCAGTCGGCCGAGGCCGACTGGCAGCCGTTCCTGGACGACATGAGCAAGGCGCTGGGCATGCCGGTCCGGCCCTTCTTCGGGACCAACTACACCGGCCTGATCGAGGCCATGCGGTTCAAGCAGACCGACGTCGGCTGGTTCACCAACCAGTCGGGGCTGGAGGCCGTGCGCCGCGCCGAGGGCGAGGTGTTCGCAAGGTCGGTCAACCCGTCGGGCGTCGACGGCTACGAGGCGGTGATCATCGTCAAGAAGGGTTCGGGGCTGACGCTGGAGAAGGTGCTGGCCTGCGACCGCTCGCTCGACTTCGGCATGGGCGACGCCAAGTCGACCTCGGGCACGCTGGCCCCGATCACCTACCTGTTCGCCCCGCGCGGCGTCGACCCGAACACCTGCTTCAAGACCGTGAAGTCGGCGAACCACGAGGCCAACCTGTTCGCGGTGGGCAACGGGGTGCTGGACGCCGCGACCAACAACACCGCCTCGATCGAGCGCATGGGCATGCTGGGCACCGAGGTGGCCAACCACACCCTGGCCAACGTGGACATCGTCTGGCGCAGCCCGCGGATTCCCGAGGACCCCATGGTCTGGCGCAAGGACCTCGACCCGGCCCTGAAGAAGAAGATCGCCGACTTCATGTTCAGCTACGGCGTCGGCGACACGCCGGATGCCAAGCGCCAGCGGGCCGTCCTGGCCCGCATCCAGACCCTGCCGTTCAAGGCGGCCGACGACCGTCACCTGCTGACGGTGCGGGAAATGGAGGCGACGGGCGCGATGCTGCAGGCGCGCTCGAAGGGCGACGCCGCGGCCGAGGCCGCGGCGAAGGCCGAGCTCGCCAAGATCCAGAAGGAGAAGGCGGCCGGCGAGGGGTAGGGCTCTAGCCACCTGCGCCGGCGGCGCGCCCCGGCGTTCTCCCTCTCCCGCAAGCGGGAGAGGGCGGGGTGAGGGCGGCGCCGGGCGTGGACGGGCGGGGCGTTGGACCCGGGGCCAACCGGAGCGGCGGCTGAACCGCTGGCGCCGCCCTCACCCAGCCTCTCCCGCAAGCGGGAGAGGGGGCGTGTCCCATAGCCCTCCTCCTCGATGGAGGAGGGTTGGGTGGTGGTGTTCGCGCCGGGGCGGCCGCAGAGGGCGCAGGTGGGCGTCGGCGCCGGACAGAGCTTCGCCTTCCGCTCACTGCGCACACTACCATCCCCGCCCTTCCTCCATCGAGGAGGAAGGGAGAGCGGCGCCGCCGCCGCGCGAGCTTGATAAGCTTGTCTGGGTGGTGGCCTTCTCCCTATGCCGGTGGGAGCGGGCTTTAGGTCCTACTGGTCCTGCGCCAGGAGGAAGTGGCCACGCAGCGCCGCCACCGGTTGGGACCTCGCGTCCTGCCAGGCTTCCACGTGGATGTTGGCCACGCGGCGGCCGACCTTGCGCAGGTCCGCCCGGGCGTAGGTGGTCATTGCGCGGCCGGGGCGCAGGTACTCGATCGTGACGTCGATCGTCTTCGGCGCCTTTGCGGACTTCTGGGCGACCGCCAGCTGGGCGAGGGCGGTGGCCTCCAGGAAGGCGCCCAGGACGCCGCCGTGCAGGGCCGGCAGCATGACGTTGCCCACCAGGTGTTCGGCGAAAGGCAGGATGGCGGTCATCTCGTCGCCGGCCAGCTCGGCGCGCATGCCGAGGAAGCGGACGTAAGGCGCCCGCTGGAGGAAGGCCTCCAGGCGTTCCGCGGCCTCGCTCATGCGGGGGCGCCCTGCAGGACGAAGGCGGCCTGGGCGGTGGCGATCGGGTCGGCGGGATCCTCGTCCCAAGCCTGGGCGCGGACGAAGGCGATGGTGCGGGTGACCTTGTAGCAATGCGCCTCGGCGGTGACCCCGGCGCGCGGCTTGGCGGCCCGCATGTAGTCGATGCGCAGGTCGAGGGTGGCGGTGGAGGTCCGGGCCCCGTGGCGGCTCATGATCGACAGGCCGCAGACATGGTCGAGCAGGGTGGTGACGACGCCGCCGGCGATGACCCCGGTATCGGGATCACCCGCCAGGTCCTCGCGCCAGGGAACCATGATGGCGCCCTTGGACGGTTCGACCGAGACGAGGCGGAAGCCCAGGGCGGCGGCCTGGGGGGCGCCTATGGCCATCATCTCGGCCATCTGGCGCAGCGTGTCTTGGTCGGCGCTCATCCGCCTAGCGGGTAGGGCCGACCCGGCCCGCGGTCAATCCGCGGGCCACGGTTGCGGGCGACGCCTAGAGCGCGAAGGTGGTCATCCAGGCCACAACGGCGGTCAGCGGGACAGCGGCCATGGCGATGTTGAAGACGCCCAGAAGCGGAGACATGGAGTTCGACATGATGACCCTCAGAAGTTCTTGTGTTTCGCGGCGGGATCGCCGCGTTCGCTGAGGGCGGGTGTATGAGAGCCTCACCTTGAATACACGTTAAAGCGCAGTCATGACGCCGAATTAACAACATGGACGGCTGGTAATATTCTGGAAACTGCGTGAGGGATCGCAGTCGGCGCAGCGGCGCTTATATGCACGCGATGATCCGACCGCAGGACCTGCTCTGCCCGAGGCCCGAGGGGCTCTATTGCGCCCCCGGCGACTTCTACATCGACCCGGTCCGGCCAGTGGAGCGCGCGGTGATCACCCACGGCCACTCCGACCACGCCCGCTCGGGCCATGGCGCGGTTCTGGCGACGCCCGAGACCCTGGACATCATGGGCGAGCGCTACGGGCTGGAGTTCGCGCGCGCCATGCAGGCGGCGGAATACGGCGAGGTGGTGAACCGCGACGCGGTGGAGGTGACGCTGGTTCCCGCCGGCCACGTGCTGGGCTCGGCGCAGGCGGTGGTGCGCTGGAAGGGCCTCACCATGGTGGTCAGCGGCGACTACAAACGCAGGCGCGATCCCACCTGCCCCCGCTTCGAGCCGGTGCCCTGCGACGTGTTCATCTCGGAGGCCACCTTCGGCCTGCCGGTCTTCCGGCATCCCGACGACAGGGACGAGATCGCCCGCCTCCTTCGCTCGGTGGCGCAGTTCCCCGAGCGGGCGCACCTGGTCGGCGCCTATGCGCTTGGCAAGGCGCAGCGCGTGATCCGGCTGCTGCGCGAGGCGGGCTGGGACCGGCCGATCTATGTTCACGGGGCGCTGGATCGGCTGAACGCCCTCTACGAGAAGCACGGGGTGGACCTGGGGCCGCTCGAGCCCGCCACCACGGGCAAGAAGACCGATTTCGCCGGACAAATCATCATCGCCCCGCCGTCGGCGACCCAGGACCGCTGGAGCCGCCGCTTCCCCGATCCCGTGTCGGCCTTCGCGTCCGGGTGGATGCAGGTGCGCGCGCGGGCGCGCCAGCGCGGCTGCGAGCTGCCGCTGGTGATCTCCGACCACGCCGACTGGGACGAGCTCACCGCGACGGTGGACGAGATCCGGCCCGGCGAGCTGTGGATCACCCATGGGCGTGAGGAGGCGCTGGCCCGCTGGGCCGAGCTGCACGGCGTCCCGGCCCGGGCGCTGGCCCTGGTCGGCTACGAGGAAGAGGGCGACGACTAGACGAGCGTCAGCGCCAAGCCCATGGCGGCCACCACCAGAGCGCTCCAGGTCAGGATCATGCCGCCGGCCCGCGGCAGGTTGGGTGTGGGCAGGTACATGCCGATGGCGTGGGCGATGCGGCCGACAACGAGCATGGCCGCCGTCGTCCACAGCAGCCAATCCGGCGCCGCGGCCCCCTCCGCCAAGCCGATGACGATCAGCGCCAGCGGCACGTACTCCACGAAGTTGGCCTGCACGCGAACGCGCTTCTGCAGGAGAGCGTCGCCGCCTTCGCCCAGCGAGACCTTGGCTCTGAACCGGCGTGCGGTGACCGGCAGGCTGAGGGCGACGAGCCCTAGGGCGGCGAGCACGGCGAGGCCGGAGGTGATGGGCAGGGGCGGCATGTGGCCTCCATGGTCGAGCTTGTGCGGGCTCACCGTGTCGGCTAAACTTGCAAAATGCAAGCGTCTGAGTTTCGCTCCGGCTGCCCGATCGCTTCGGCCCTCGACATCCTGGGCGACCGATGGACCCTGCTGGTCATCCGCAACCTCGCGCTCGGCGCCCGCAGCTACGGCGACTTCCGCAAGGCGCCGGAGCAGATCGCCACAAACATCCTCGCCGACCGGCTCGCCCGGCTGGAGCGGTGCGGCCTTATCGAGGCCGCGCCGGCGCGGTCGGGCGCACGGGGCGGCTATCGGCTGACGCGGGCGGGGGCCGAGCTGCTGCCCGTGCTGCAGGCGCTTGGCCGCTGGGCCGGCGAGCACCTGCCCAACCGCTGGGCGCCGCCGGACGGCTTCATGGAGGCGACCCCGGACGACCTTCTGGCGCGGGGGTGAACGTCGCTCCCGCAAGGGCGAGGAACTCGGGCCTCCGGGCCACGTTCGCTCCGCGAAAGGAGCTTTCCATGTCCGAACCCTTTGCGCCGGGCGTCTCCGGCGGCATGACCGGCGGCGACGGCTTTGGCGGTCCCGCGTCTAGGCCCGCCGGCGACGGCCTGCCGCCGAAGACTGGGACCGGCATGCACACGCCCGGGTCGGACGACTCCGTCGACACCGGCCTCGGCGGCGGGGACGGCGACATCGGCCCCGACACCGGCGGCATGGCCGGCGAAGGCTGAGGCCTTCTGCCTCTCCCGCAGGCGGGAGAGGGCTCGCGCTGGCGCCGCTTGATCCCAAGGCCCACCTGCAGAGTTGATGCAGGGCCGGGGCGGCCCGGCCGTGACGAAGGATCTGGATTGCGCGCGTTCGCCGAGCTGCTCGATCGACTGTCGCTGACGGGTTCGCGCAACGCGAAGCTCACTCTGGTGCGCGACTACCTGCGCGACACGCCCGATCCCGACCGCGGCTGGGCGCTGGCGGCGCTGACGGGCGACCTGACCTTCGATGCGGCCAAGCCCACCTTCATCCGCAAGGCCGTGGAAGAGCGAATGGACCCCCAGCTCTTCTGGTGGTCCTACGACTATGTGGGCGACCTAGCCGAGACTGTCGCCCTGGTCTGGCCGCGCCGGCCGGGCGCCAACCGGGAGCCTGAGCTCTCCGAGGTGGTGGACGGTCTGCGGGGCGCCAGCCGCGCCGAGGTGCAGCGGCTGATCGAAGGCTGGCTGGACGCCATGGCCGAGCCGCGCGAGCGGTGGGCGCTGCTGAAGCTGATGACCCGCGAGCTTCGCGTGGGGCTGACGGCCCGTCTGGCCAAGCGGGCGGCGGCCGAGATGGGCGGGGTGGACCCGGCGGAGATCGAGGAGATCTGGCACGCCCTGCACCCGCCCTACGAGGACCTGTTCGCCTGGCTGGAAGGCCGTTCCGAGAAGCCGTCGAGCGACAATCCCGGCCGCTTCCGGCCGGTGATGCTCGCCCAGGCGATCGACGAGGACGTGGACTTCGGCAAGCTCGACCCGGCCGACTACGCGGCGGAGTGGAAGTGGGACGGCATCCGCGTCCAGGCGGTGCACGAGGGCGGCGTGCGGCGGCTCTACACCCGCACCGGCGACGACATCTCCCGCACCTTCCCGGACATCTTGGACGCCCTGCAGGACGAGGGCGTGCTGGACGGCGAGCTGCTGGTGATCCGCGACGGCCAGGTGGCCCCCTTCGCCGATCTGCAGCAGCGGCTGAACCGCAAGAGCGTCGATGCGAAGCTGATGGCGACCTATCCGGCGGCGATCCGGGCCTACGACATCCTGGCCGAGGGGCGCGAGGACACCCGCACCCTGCCGTTCGCCGACCGGCGCAAGCGGCTGGAGGCCTTTGTCGCGAAGGAGCACAGCCCGCGCATCGACTTGTCGCCGGTGCAGCCCTTCGCCACCTGGAAGGAGCTCGCGGAGCTGCGCGCCGCCCCGCCGGAGGGCGACCCGCAGATCGCCGAGGGGCTGATGCTGAAGCGGTGGGATTCCCTCTACGAGGCCGGCCGACCGAAGGGGCCGTGGTTCAAGTGGAAGCGCGACCCCTACCTGGTGGACGCGGTGCTGATGTACGCCCAGCGCGGGCACGGCAAGCGCTCGAGCTTCTACTCCGACTACACCTTCGGGACCTGGACCGAGGGGCCCGACGGCCAGCGCATGCTGACGCCGGTCGGCAAGGCCTACTTCGGCTTTACCGACGAGGAGCTGAAGCAGATCGACAAGTTCGTCCGCGACAACACGCTGGAGCGCTTCGGGCCGGTGCGCTCGGTGCGGGCCGAGCCCCACGCCGGGTTGGTGTTCGAGGTGGCGTTCGAGGGGCTGCAGCGGTCGGGCCGCCACAAGTCGGGCGTGGCCATGCGCTTCCCGCGCATCAACCGCATCCGCTGGGACAAGCCGCCCGGCGAGGCGGATGAGCTGTCGACCCTGGAACGCCTGCTGGAGAAGATGGAGCGGCGCTAGGCGGAGGGCAGAAGGCCTCGGCTCTCAAGGAAGGCGTAGAGGTCGCCGCCCCCGAACAGCACGCCCTGCACGCCGGCCCGTCGGGCGGCTTCCAGGTCCGACGGCTTGTCGCCGATCATCAGCGAGCGGGCCGCATCGATGGGGAAGTCGGTCATCGCCCGCAGCAGCATGCCAGGGTTCGGCTTGCGGTCCGGCGGATCAGGGTGGCGATAGGCCTCCACCTTGGCCTGCGGGTGCTGCGGGGCGTGGTAGATGGCGTCCACCCGCGCACCGGCGGCGGCGAGGTCCTCGCACATGCGGGCGTGCAGAGCGTGCATGTCGGCCTCGGTGTAGTAGCCCCGGCCGACCCCAGACTGGTTGGTGACCACGATCACGCGCCAGCCGGCTCGGTTGAAGGCGGCGACCACCTCGCGCGCGCCCGGAATCCACTGGAAGTCGTCCCAGCTGCTCACGTAGCCGTGGTCCACGTTCAGCACCCCGTCGCGATCGAGGAAGAGGGCGGGCGTGGGCGTCTGGGCGGGTTCGGGGGGCACGGCCCCGCGGTTACAGCAATCGCCGCTCACAGGCGATTTCAAAAACGCCCGATCCCGGTCTAGGGTCGCCGCCTCGAAGCCCGAGGTCGCCGCTTGTCCCTGTCCCCGCCCGCCGTCCTCACGCTCGACGACCTCAAGGTGGACTTCGAGACCCACGACGGGACGGTGCGCGCGGTGCGCGGCGTCTCGCTGTCCATCCCCCGCGGCGAGACCCTGGGCGTCGTCGGCGAGAGCGGCTCGGGCAAGAGCCAGACCTTCATGGCGGTGATGGGCCTCCTGGCCCGCAACGGCCGGGCCAGCGGCTCGGCCCGTTTCCAGGGGCAGGAGCTGCTGGGCCTCAAGCCGCGCGAGCTGAACCGGCTGCGCGGCTCGAAGATGACCATGATCTTCCAGGACCCGCTCACCGCGCTCACGCCGCACGTGCGGATCGGCGAGCAGATCGCCGAGCCGCTGCGGCTGCACCTGGGGCTGTCGGACGCCGACGCCAGCGCCCGCGCGCGGGAGTGGCTCGAGAAGGTGCGGATCCCCGACGCCGCCCGGCGGCTACGGCAGTACCCCCACGAGCTGTCGGGCGGCATGCGCCAGCGGGTGATGATCGCCGCGGCCATGGCGGGCGGCCCCGAGCTGCTGATCGCCGACGAGCCGACCACCGCCCTGGACGTCACCGTGCAGGCCGAGATCCTCGACCTGATGGCCGAGCTGCAGCGCGAGACCGGCACGGCCATGGTGCTGATCACCCACGACATGGGGGTGATCGCCAGGCTCGCCGACCGGGTCTGCGTGATGAAGGACGGCGCCTATGTGGAGGAAGGTCCCGTCGGCGAGATCTTCGCGGCGCCGAAGACCGACTACACCCGCGCCCTGCTGGCCGCGGTGCCTCGACTCGACCGGACGGATCGCGGCGGCCGTCCCACCCCTGCGCCTGTGCCGGCGGACGCGCCGGTGGTGGTGGAGGGCCGCGACGTGAAGGTGCACTTCCCGATCCGCCAGGGGCTGTTCGGCAAGACGCGCACCCTGCGGGCTGTCGACGGCGTCTCGTTCCAGGTGCGCCAGGGCGAGACCTTGGGCGTGGTCGGCGAGAGCGGATCGGGCAAGTCGACCCTGGCGCGCGCCGTGCTGAACCTGCTGCCTGCCACCAGCGGCGCGGTCACCCTGCTGGGCCGGGACATCACCCACGCGGACCGGGAGACCTGGCGCCGCGCGCGCAAGGACCTGCAGATCGTCTTCCAGGACCCGCTGGCGAGCCTGGATCCGCGCATGACCATCGGCGACTCCATCGGCGAGCCGCTGCGCGTGTTCCGGCCGCAGCTGTCGCGCGGCGAGCGGGAGGCCGAGGCGCGCGCGATGATGCAGCGGGTGGAGCTCGACCCCGCCCTGATCAACCGCTATCCGCACGAGCTCTCCGGCGGCCAGAACCAGCGGGTGGGCATCGCCCGGGCGATGATCCTCAAGCCGCGGCTGGTCATCTGCGACGAGGCGGTGTCGGCGCTCGACGTCTCGATCCGCGCCCAGATCATCGACCTGCTGATCGCCCTGCAGCGGGAGATGGGGCTCGCCATGGTGTTCATCAGCCACGACCTGGCCGTGGTCCGAGAGATCAGCCACCGGGTGCTGGTGCTCTACCTCGGGCGGGTGGTGGAGCTGGCCGAGCGCGACCGGCTCTATGCGGACGCGCGCCACCCCTACACCCGCGCCCTGCTTTCGGCCGCGCCGATCCCCGACCCGGCGGTCGAACGCACCCGCCAGCGGCTGAAGCTGGCCGGTGAGCCGCCGAGCCCGATGGACCCGCGCGCGGCCCTGCGGTTCCTGCCCTCGCGCCTGCCGGCCGATCCGCACGCGCCGATCCTTGCGCCCGAGCTGCGCGAGGTGGCGCCAGGCCACTTGGTGGCCGAGTTCGACGCCTGAGCGGCGGCAGGTCTTCGCACCTGCACACGCGACGTTGCCCGTCAGGGCGCCCGCCGTTAGGTTGCCCGACCTTTGGTGACAGCAGCCCGGCCATGACTCTGACCCTCGACGACATCCGCGCGGCCGAAGAGCGGCTGAAGGGTCACATCGAGCGTACGCCCTGCCGCCACTCCAAGACCCTGTCGGAGATCACCGGCGCCGAGGTCTGGGTGAAGTTCGAGAACCTGCAGTTCACCGCCGCCTACAAGGAGCGCGGCGCGCTGAACAAGCTGCTGCAGCTCACCGACGCGGAGAAGAAGCGCGGCGTCATCGCGGCCTCGGCCGGCAACCACAGCCAGGGCCTGGCCTACCACGCCGCCCGCCTGGGCATCCCGGTCACCATCGTCATGCCGCGCGGCACCCCCTTCGTGAAGGTGCAGCAGACCCGCAATCACGGGGCCGAGGTGGTGATCGACGGCGACGGCTACGACGAGGCGTCGGCCTTCGCCCGCAAGGTCTGCGACGAGCGCGACCTGGTCTTCGTCCACCCGTTCAACGACCTCGACGTCATGGCCGGCCAGGGCACGGTGGCGCTGGAGATGCTGGAGGACGTGCCCGAACTCGAGGTGCTTCCGGTGCCGATCGGCGGCGGCGGGCTGATCGCCGGCATGGCCACCGCGGCCAAGCAGCTGAAGGGCGATATCCGCGTGGTCGGGCTGGAGCCCGCCATGTATCCCTCCTTCACCGCCAAGATGCGCGGCGTGAACGCCGGGGCCGCAGCCGGCGGCTCGACCATCGCGGAGGGCATCGCGGTCAAGCAGGTGGGGGACCTCAGCTACGGGGTGGCCCGGCCGCTGATCGACGACGTGCTGCTGATCGAGGAGCCGCATTTCGAGAAGGCCGTCGCCCTGTACTGCAACGTGGAAAAGACCGTCACCGAGGGCGCGGGGGCCGCAGCCCTGGCCGCCCTGCTGGCTTATCCCGAGCGGTTCCGCGGCAAGAAGTGCGGCCTCGTCATCACCGGCGGCAACATCGACACCCGCCTGCTGGCGTCCGTCCTGACCCGGGAGCTGGTGCGCGAGCAGCGCATCGTCAGCCTGAGGATCATCGGCGACGACCGGCCGGGCCTGCTGGCCAACGTCTCGATGATCATCGGCCAGCTCGGCGCCAACATCATCGAGGTGGCCCACAACCGCTTGGCGCTGGACGTGCCGGCCAAGGGCGCCGAGTTCGACCTGATGATCGAAACCCGCGACGCCCAGCACACCCACGAGATCATGGATGCGCTGCGCGAGCGCGGCTACCCGCCGAGGGCTGTCTAGATGATGTTCCGCACCCTGCTGATCGCCGCCGCTGCGCTGTCGCTCGCCGCCTGCCAGGGCCAGAAGCCGCTGCCCGACCAGAGCCAAGCGTCCCGCGCCTTCATCGAGAAGACCGCCAAGGAGCCGGGCGTCCAGCGCCTGCCGTCCGGCGTGCTCTACAAGGTGGTGCGCCAGGGGCCGGCGAACGGCACGCGGCCGCAGCTCTCCGACGAGGTGAAGGTCCACTACGAGGGCAAGCTGATCGACGGCAAGGTGTTCGACAGCTCCTATGAGCGGGGCCAGCCGGCCGCCATGCCGCTGCGCGGCCTGATCCCGGCCTGGCAGGAGGCCCTGCAGCTGATGCGGCCCGGCGACGAATGGATCCTCTACGTCCCGCCGGAACAGGGCTACGGGCCCGAGGGCGCCGGCGGCGAGATCCCGCCCAACGCCGCCCTGATCTTCCGTGTCGAACTGATCGCCGTGCTGGAAGGCCCCGGCCACCGGGCGCTGGGGTAGCGCTCGCTCCCCCTCGCCGGGAGGACCTGCTACCACTCGCCTTATGTCGACCGACCTGACGCCCGCCGCCCTGGAGATCCTCGAGACCTTGGTGGCGTTCGACACCACGTCGCGGGGTTCGAACCTGGAGCTGATCGCCTGGGTGGAAGCCTATCTGGACCGCCACGGGGTGGCGCACCGGCGGGTGCCCAACGAGCACGGCGACAAGTCGAACCTGCTGGCCACCATCGGTCCGGCGGCCGAGGGCGGGGTGGTGCTCTCGGGCCATACCGACGTGGTGCCGGTGGACGGCCAGCCGTGGACCACCGACCCCTGGACCCTCACCGAGAAGGGCGGCCGGCTCTACGGGCGCGGGACCTGCGACATGAAGGCCTTCCTGGCGCTCTCGCTCGCGGCGGTCCCCGAGCTCGCGGCGGCCAAGGGTGGCAAGCCGGTGCACCTGGCCTTCTCCTACGACGAGGAGATCGGCTGCCTGGGCGCGCCGGCCATGATCGAGGTGATCCGCCGCGAGCTGCCCAAGCCGGCGGTGGTGGTGGTGGGCGAGCCCACCGACATGGTCGCCGTGAACGGCCATAAGGGCATCGCCACCTTCCGGGTGACCGTCACCGGCCGCGAGGCGCACTCCAGCCAGACCCAGCAGGGCGTCTCGGCGATCATGGAGGCGGTAAAGCTGATGAGCTTCCTGGGCGAGCTGGCGAAGCGGCTGGAGGCCGAGGCGGACCCGGAGTCTCCGTTCACGCCCAAGGGCGCCACCCTGACCATCGGCATGGTGAACGGCGGCACGGCGCACAACATCATCGCCCGCGAGTGCGGCTTCACCTTCGACCTGCGCTGCCCGCCGGGTCTGGAGGTGGACGAGGTGCTCGCCCCCTTCTACGCCGAGGCCCGCAAGCTTGACGCCGCGCTCAAGGCCCGCGCGCCGGAGGCCGGCGTGATGGTGGAGAAGAAGACCGACGTGCCGCCGTTTGCGCCCGAGCCCGGCGGCGCTGCCGAGGCCTTCGCGCGGCGCCTCGCCGGGGACAACGGCCCGCCGCGCGTGGTCGCCTTCGCCGCCGAGGCGGGCCAGTTCCAGCGCGGCGGCTTCTCCACCGTGATCTGCGGGCCGGGTTCCATCGCCCAGGCGCACCAGCCGGACGAGTACCTGGAGCGATCTCAGCTGGAGCGCGGCGCCGCCTTCATGCGCCGCCTGATCGAGTGGGCCGCAGAGGCCTGATCACCGGCCGCCGATAGACGAGGTCCTTGGGGTCCCAGGTCATGGCGCGCGCGAGCTGCAGGGCCGAGACCCGGCGCGCCTTCTGAACCGAGCGGCGACTGCGCATCACCTGCGGCAGACCCTTCAGGGCGGCGACGAACGCGCGCCAGACCACGCCGGCCTGCGCCCGGTTGTCCCGCCGTGAGGAGATGTAGGCCACGGCCGCCAGATGCAGCGGCAGGACCAGCGGAATCAGCAGCAGGGGCGTGTCCTTGAACACCACCCAGAAGCGGTTGCGGGTGCCGTGGAAGACCGCGAACTCGCTCTTGCGCCCGCCGCTCGTGGCCGAGCCTTCGTGGCGCACCACGGCGGACGGAACCACCACCGTCGGCTCGCCGGCGAGCTGCAGCCGATAGCCGAGGTCCACGTCCTCGCAGTAGCAGAAGAACTGCTCGTCGAAGCCGCCCATGGCGAGGAACAGGGCCCGGTCGATCATCATCGCCGCGCCGCACGGCGAGAACACCTCGGCCTCCGGCGTGTCGCCCGGGTCGGGCGCTAGGTAGCCGCCGCGGTAGGGGATGCCGTAGCCGCTCATCACGTCCCCCAGGCCGTCGAGCATGCCGGGGTCCTCGGCCATGAGCTGGCGCGAGGTGAAGGACCGGACCTGGGGATGGCGGCGGGCGGCGGCGAGCAACTGCTCCAGCCAATCCGGCTCGGCCCAGGCGTCGGGGTTGAGCAGCACGTACCAGCGGCCGCGAGCCAGCCGGGCCCCCTGGTTGCCGGCCCCCGCGAAGCCCAGGTTCTCGGAGTTGCGGACCAGCCGTACGCCGGCGAACCCTGCGGCGATCTCCGCGTCGGCGGGGTCGGGGGAGGCGTTGTCGATCACTAGGATCTCGAACCCGCGCAGCGTCTGGGCGGCCAGGCTCTCGAGGCAGCGGCGCAGCAGCGGCCCGGAGTTGTAGGCGATGACGCAGACGCTCAGCTGCGGCTTGTCTTCCGGCGCGGCGTCGTCCATGCGGTGGCGGTTTCCGTCAGCTCCTCAGGCGCCATGACCACGATCACGCCGCTCGCCCTTCCCGAGCTTCTGCTTATCACGCCCAAGCGCCATGGCGATGCGCGGGGCTGGTTCGCCGAAACCTGGAGCCGCCGGGCGATGGCGGAGGCGGGGGTCGACGCCGACTTCGTGCAGGACAACCAGGCCTTCAACGCCCGCCGGGGCACGGTGCGCGGACTGCACTTCCAGGCGGCGCCGCATCCTCAGGCCAAGCTGGTCCGCGTGCTGAAGGGCGCGATCTTCGATGTGGCGGTGGACGTGCGGCCGGGGTCTCCCACCTTCGGCCAGTGGGCCGGCGCGACCCTCACCGCCGAAGGCGGCGAGCAGCTGTTCGTGCCGCGCGGCTTCGCCCACGGCTATTGCACTCTCGTGGACGACACCGAACTCTTCTACAAGGTCGACGGCCTGTACGCGCCCCAGACCGAAGGCGGCGTGATCTGGAACGACCCCGACGTGGGCATCGCCTGGCCGATCGACGGCGAGCCGGTCCTGTCCGACAAGGACAAGGTGCTCCCGCGGCTTAGGGACATGCCGAAGGCGGCGTTCTAGGCATGGACCGGGCGGCGGCCGAGGCGCTCTACACCCAGGCGCACCAGCTGCGCGAAGCGGGGGATTTCGCGGGCGCGCAGGCTGCCTACGAGCGTGTGGCCGAAGCGGCGCCGACTTCGGCCGGGCCGCACCACTGGATCGGCTTCGTCCGTCTGCGCCAGGGCGACGCGCCGGGCGCCGAGCAGGCGTTCCGGCGCGCCCTGGAACGCGAGCCGGGCCGCCCCGTGTCCACCCACGGCCTGGGGCTCGCACTGCTTGGCCAAGGCCGCCTGGCCGAGGGATTTCCCCTGCTGGAAGCCCGAAACCGCATTCCCGAGCGCGCGGCGCGGGCGCCGCTGCCGTTCCGCCGCTGGGCGGGCGAGGACGTGAGCGGCCGGCACATTCTGATCTGGCCGGAAGAGGGGTTCGGGGACCAGATCCAGTACGCCCGCTACACCCAGACCCTGGCCGCGCGCGGCGTCCGCGCCACCTGGTGCTGCGCCCCGGAGCTCGCCGGCCTGTTCGCCGCCAACCTGCCGGTGGAGGTGCTTCGGGCCGAGGGTTCGGTGCCCCTGCCGAACGTCGACTTCTGGCTGGGCTCCACCTCGCTGCCGGCGCTGTTCCCGAGCGACGACCCGCTCGCCGCCCCCTATATCGCCGCTCCGCCGCGGCCCACCGGCGCCCGGATCGGCGTGCTCGTGCGGGGCAATTCCAAGCACTACAACGACGCGGCGCGGTCCCTGCCGGACGGCGCCGCCGAGGCGCTCCTGGGCCTGCCTGGAGCCATCGGCCTGGTGCCGGAGGACACCGGCGCGCGCGACTTCCTCGAGACGGCGGAGATCATCGCCGGCCTCGAGCTGGTGATCGCCGTCGACACCGCCGGAGCCCACCTCGCCGCCGCCATGGGCAAGCCCTGCTGGCTGCTCTTGCCCCACGCGCCCGACTGGCGCTGGCTGCCCGACCGCGAGCGCAGCCTCTGGTATCCCTCGATGCGGATCTACCGCCAGCCGTCGCCCGACGCCTGGGACGCGGTGCTGCAGGCGGTGCTTGCCGACGTCAGGGCTCTGGGGCTCGCGCCCTAGGCAGTCGCGGAGTGGGCGGCCTGCGGGCCGGGCAAGGCGGGCTCCACGCCCACTGCGGCGGCCCATTCGGCCTGGACCTCGGGGTCGCTTTCCAGCGGGGCCAGTCGGTGGCGAAGCTCCGCGAACGAAGGCAGGGGCAGCAGGCGCGACAACGCCCAGACCGCGGCGCCGCGGACCACCGGCGAAGGATCGCCCTGCAGCGCCATGGCCTCGGCGACCAGGGCCGGCTCGGCGGAGTTGCCGATCGCGTAGAGCACGTTGCGCACGAACCGGTCGCGGCCGATGCGCTTGACGGGGCTCTTGCTGAAGAGGGCGCGAAACGCCGCGTCGTCGAGGCGGGCGAGGTCCGCAAGGCCGGGGCTGCGCAGCGCCTCCCGGGCCGCCAGCTTCTGCTCGCGGGCGTTCTGCGCGAACTTGTTCCAGGGGCAGACCGCCAGGCAGTCGTCGCACCCATAGATGCGATTCCCCAGGGCCGGCCGCAGGTCCCGCGGGATCGGCCCCTTCAGCTCGATGGTCAGGTAGGAGATGCAGCGGCGGGCATCGAGTTGGAAAGGGGCGGGAAAGGCGGCGGTGGGGCAGACATCCAGGCACGCCGTGCAGGAGCCGCAGTGGACGGGCTCGGCAGTGTCGGGCGCGAGCTCCAGCGTCGTCAGGATCGAGCCCAGGAAGAGCCAAGAGCCGAACTCACGGCTGACCAGGTTGGTGTGCCGGCCCTGCCACCCGACGCCGGCGCGCGCGGCGAGCGGTTTCTCCAGCAGCGGCGCGGTGTCGACGAACACCTTCAGCTCGCCGCCGAACCGCGCCTGCAGGAAGCGGGCGAGCGCCTTCAGCCGCTTCTTGATCAGCTCGTGGTAGTCGTCTCCCTGGGCATAGACGCTGATCGCCGCCCGGGTGGGGTCCTGCAGCGCCAGAAGCGGGTCGCGGTCCGGCCCATAGTTGACGCCCAGCACGATCGCCGAGCGCGCCTCGGCCCACATGGCTCGCGGGTGTCGGCGACGGTCGAGGGTCTCGGCCATCCAGCCCATCTCGCCGTGCCGTTCGGCGGCGACGAAGGCCTCCAGCCGCGCAGCCGCGGGCCAGGCGTCGTCGAGGTCGGTGAAGCGGCAGAGGTCGAAGCCGAGGGCCTTGGCCTCGGCGCGGATCAGGTCTTCGGCGGCGTCAGAAGTCGAGATCGTCATAATGCCTGGCGGGCGTGAGGCCCGGCCAGCGGTCCAGGAGAAGGGGCCGGAAGGCCGGCCGGGATTTCAGCTTCATGTACCAGGTCTTCACCTGCGGGAAGTCGGACCAGGGCACGTCGCCGAAATAGTCGATGACCGAAAGATGGGCGGCCGCAGCGAAATCCGCCAGGGACAGCCGGCGACCGGCCAGCCAGTCGCGCTGCTGCAGCAGGCTGTCCATGTACCAGAGGTGGTTTTTCACCCCCTCGCGGCCCTGGCGAAGGTTGGCGAGTTCGGGCGCGCCCAGGCCGAGCAGCCGCTTTTCCATCTTCTCGTGCAGGATGTAGCCGCCGGCCTCGAACTCGAACTTGCGGTCGAACCACTGCAGCAACCGGCGGGCTTCCGCGCGCTCGGCCGCATCCCGGCCGAGCAGGGCGGGCTCCGGACTGGCCTCCTCCAGATAGTCGAGGATGGCCCGCGTCTCGCACAGCACCAGGCGATCGTCGCCGTCGGTCACCACCAGCACGGGCACCAGCCCTGATGGGTTCAGCGCCGACAGCTCGCGGGGTCGTTCCCAGTACTTCACCTGGGCCTCGGTGAACGGCACGCGCTTCTCTCCCAGCGCCAGGCGAACCTGCCGCGAGGCGGGATCGAGCGGGAAGTGGTGGAGGGTGCGTTCGACGCTCATGTCCAGGTAACGCCCGAGGCGCTGGTCAAGATTCAGGCGGGGGAATCAATCTGCGTAAGTGACGCCCGACACCTTAAGGCGGCGTTTACTCTGCTAAGGGCTCGGCGAATGCGCCGCCATGCGGCTCCGCGCGCCCGCGGGGGTCGGCGTGGATGATGATGTCGGCGTTGGGGAAGGCGGCCAGCAGCCGCTTCTCGGCCGCCACGATCGCGCGGTGTGCGGCCTCGAGGGTCAGGTCCGGCTCCAGGTCCACGTGCATCTGCATGTGCACGTAAGGTCCGGAGGCGCGGGTGCGCAGCTGGTGCACGTCGCTGAGCCGCCCGTCCTCGGTCACCAGCGCCACGATCCGCGCGCGGGACTCCTCGGGCAGCTCCTTGTCCATCAGCTGGCCGGAGGCCTCGCGGAACACGCCCACCGCGCCCCAGAGCAGGAGGGCCGCGATGACGATGGCGGCGGCGGCGTCCAGCCCGTCCATGCCTAGCCACGTCGAGGCCGCAATGCCGATGAGGGCGATGACGTTGGAGGCCAGGTCGGAGGCGTAGTGCGCGCGGTCGCCGGACACCGCCACGGACGAGGTCCTGCGCAGCACGCGCGTCTGGGCCGCGATCAGCAGCAGCGTCAGGGCGGTCGAGACGACCATCACCGCCATCGCCCAGCCGCCCGCCTGCAGCGGATGCGGGTTCAGCAGGTCGCCGACCGCCTCGCGGGCCACGAGGGCGGCCGAGGCGAACACCAGGCCGGCCTGCATCAGGCTGGCGAACGCTTCCGCCTTGCCGTGGCCGAAGCGATGCTCGGCGTCCGGCGGCGCGACGGCGTAGCGGACGGCGAAGAAGGTGACGAGGCTGGCGATCAGGTCGAGGCCGGAGTCGGCCGCCGAAGCCAGCAGGGCGGTGGAACCCGAGGCCGTCCAGGCGATCGCCTTGAGGGTCACCAGCACCGCCGCCGTGACCACCGACAGCAGCGTCACCCGCCGGGTGAGAGCGGCCGTTTCCGCAGGGCTGAGGCCTTGGACCGGTGACATGGGGGGAACCTAGCCCCACCTGCGCCGGAGGCCAGCCCTAAGGCGCCCGGCCCGTCAGCGCGCGGCGACCGCGGCCATGAAGACGATGGCGGCCGCCAGGATCCAGATGATGGAATTGCTGAGCTGGCGCAGAAGGCCGCGCTCGTGCTCGTCGGTCGTGCCCAGGATGTCGGCGAGCTTGTTGCCCGGATAGTAGTAGAGGGCCTTGATCAGGCGCATGGCTCGCACTCCCTCGCCGCGACCTGCGGCGAGGGAGCACCTTGGCTGCGGTGTCGCCCCGCCGGTAGCTGGGGCGAATACGTAGGCCGCCTAGGCCGCCTGCTGCGGCAGCGGGCCCACGTAGCGCGATTGCGGCCGGATCAGCCGGCCCCCAGCGAGCTGCTCGCGGGCGTGGGCGATCCAGCCAGCCACCCGGCCCATGGCGAACACGCAGGTGAAGGCCGACGGCGGCAGGCCGAGCGCCTCCAGCAGCAGAGCCGTGTAGAACTCGACATTGGTGTCCAGGGGGCGGTCCGGCTTCTTCTCGCGCAGGATGGCGAGCGCTGCGGCCTCCACCGCCTCGGCGAACTGCAGCCTTCCGGTGTTGGAGCCCTCGCTCAGGCGGCGCACCGCGGCCTTCAGCGCATCCGCCCGCGGGTCACGCACCCGGTAGATCCGATGGCCGAAGCCCATCAGCCGATCGCCTCGGGCGATCGCCGCCTCCAGCCAGGCGCGGGCGTTGGCGGGGTGGCCGATGCCGTCGAGCATGTCGATCACCGGCCCGGGCGCGCCGCCGTGCAGCGGCCCCTTCAGGGCGCTGATCCCGCCCAGCACCGCTGACGTCAGCCCGGCGCGGGTCGAGGCGATCACCCGGGCGGCGAAGGTCGAGGCGTTGAGGCCGTGGTCGCTGACCGTGACGAGGTAGGTGTCGAGCGCCGCCGCATGGCCACGCTCAGGCGGGCGGCCGGTGATCATCTGCAGGATGTCGGCGGCGTGGCCCAGCGCCGGGTCGGGGCGGACCGGGGCCTCGCCGGCCTGGGCGCGCACCACAGCGGCGGTGAACACCGCCGGCGCGGCGGCGAGGCGCAGGGCGACCTCCAGGTCGTCCCCATCGGCCAGCCGGGCGGTCAGCGCCCGCATCGCTTCGATAGGCGTGCGGTCGAGCAAGCCGGTGTCCAGGCCCGCCACCTCGGCGAACACCTCGGCCCGGGCGGCGGCGAGGCGGGCGGTGAGGTCCTCCGGCAGGTCTTCGAAGAAGCCGTCCCACAGCAGGCGGGTGACGTCTTCGAACCGGGTGCGGCCCGCCAGCTCGTCCAGCGACCGGCCGCGGATGATCAGGCGGCCGGCGCGGCCGTCCACCTCGGACAGCACGGTTTCGGCGGCGACGACGTCTTCGAGGCCATCGGACATGGCAGGGGCTCCTTCTTGCTTGCGACCCCGACGGAATGCCGCCAAGCTGCCATCGTCAATCTTGATCAACATGATCAATGTATATGCCGTCACCTGACTGGATTTCTGCGGAAGACGCCCAGGCCCGCCTCAGCGTGCGGGCGCAGACGCTGTACGCCTATGTCAGTCGCGGTCGGGTGCAGGTGCGGCCGGACCCGAAGGATCCCCGGCGAAGCCTTTATCGGGCGGCCGACATCGCAGCCCTGGCCCAGCGGAAGTCACGCAGCCGCAAGGTCTCGGAGGTGGCGGCCGGCGCCATCGCGTGGGGCGAGCCGGTGCTGGCGTCGGAGATCACCACAGTGGCCGGCGGTCGGCTCTTCTACCGCGGCCGCGACGCGATCCGGCTCGCGGAAACCGAGACCCTGGAGTCGGTGGCGCGCCTGCTGCGCGGGGGCCACGGCGCTGCGCTCAAGCGGACCGACCGGCCGAAACCGCCCGAATCCGCCGACATGCGCGCGCGCGCCTTCAAGGCGCTGGCCGTGCTGGCCGGGTCGGATCCGCCGGCCCGCGGCCGTCACCCCATGGCGCTCGCCGTGGAGGCCGCCACCCTGCTGGACGTGATCGCCGACGCCGTTGCGGGCGAGGTGGGCGGCGGGGCGATCCACAACCGGCTCGCGCTGGCCTGGGGGCAGGGGCCGGGCGGGCCGGGCGCAGACCTGATCCGCCGCATCCTCGTGCTTGTGGCCGACCACGAGCTGAACGCATCCGCCTTCGCCGCCCGGGTGGCCGCCTCGACCGGCGCGTCGTTGTCGGCCTCGGCGCTGGCGGGGCTCTCCACGCTCTCCGGGCCCCGGCACGGCGGAGCCACAGCGGCGGTGCGCACCTTCGCTGCGGAGGCGGCGCAGCAGGGCCCCCGCCAGGCCATCGCGAACCGTCTCGTGGAGGATCGCGCCCTGCCCGGTTTCGGCCACCCGCTCTATCCCGACGATGATCCGCGGGCCGCAGCCCTCCTGGACCGGTTCGAGCCGCCCGCGCCGCTTGCGGACCTTGCGCGGGCGGTCAGGGCCGTTACGGGCCAGGCGCCCAACATCGATTTCGCCCTGGTGGCCGCCTGCGAGGCGCTGCGCCTGCCCCCGGATGCGCCGTTCGCCCTCTTCGCGGTCGCCCGCTGCGCCGGCTGGATCGCGCACGCCATCGAGCAGGGGCAAGCCGACGCCCTGATCCGCCCGCGGGCGCGCTATGTGGGGCCAGAACCCGAGTTCGTCTGAGGCTCAGGCGCCTGCGAAGAACTCGTTGCGGGCCTGCAGCAGCGCGGTGATCAGCTCGCGCTCGCCGGGCTCGAGATAGGGGTTCCAGACGTCGAAGATCAGGATGACCCGCAGCTCGTCGGCGTCGTTCCAGGCCTCATGCTCGATCGTGTCGTCGAACACCCAGGCTTCGCCCATCCTCCATTCCCGGGTCTCTGCGCCGACCCGCAAACGGGCCGGCCCCGGCAGCACCAGCGGCAGATGGCAGAGCAGCCGTGCGTTGGTGGATCCGGTGTGCGGCGGAATATGGGTGTGGGCGTCGAGCGCCGAGAACATGGCTGTGGGCGCAAAGCCCGGCTGGCGCGCCAGCGGCAGCCGTTCCAGAAGGGCCGCGGTGCGCGGGCAGAGCGCGCAGGCGGCGTCCTGGCGGGCCCCGTCCTTCCACAGGAACAACGAGCTCCAGCGGCGCGAGTGGTTCAGTTCGCCCCACTGGTTCACCGGCGCGTCCTTGGGATAGGCGATGTAGGGCGCGAAGTCGTCCTTGGCGGCTTCGAGCGCGCCCATCAGTTCCTCACGGATGACCTCGGTCGCGGCCTCGAGTTCGGGCAGCCAGGGGAAGTGGTTGCGGTCGTAGAACGGGATGGCGGGCAACTGCGGATAGTGCAGCAGCAGCGGCTCCTGCACATAGATACGCCTCTTGCCGGTGAGCACCCCGATCGCCTCGTCGAAGCGCCGCCGGGCCGCTTCGGAGCACGCCGCGGCCAGCGCGGCCGTGCGGGTCCGCAGGTGCTCGTCCAGCCGGTCGGTGGTGCGCGCGACCAGCTCGCGCGCGCGCTCGGTGGGGCGACGCAGCGCCGGCGGGATCTCGTCCTCGGCTGGCGCGATCTTCAGGGCGTTCTTGTAGATCGGCGTGGCCGCCCGCTCGCCGCTGATCTGCTCCACGAGGCCGGCCTTCGACAGCAGCGACACGAAGTCGTACGGGTCGATGGCCAGCGCTTCTTCGAGGGCTTCCAGGGCGCCCGCGAGATCGCCCGTCGCGCGGCGGATCATCGCCTTCTGAAGCTTGAACGAGAGATCCTTGGGGAAGGCCGCTTCGGCCTGGGCCACGAGGCTGAGCGCCCGGCCAGCGTCCCCGCGCCGAAAAGCCTCGTGCGCCTGCCGGCCCAGGTCCTCCGGCGCTGCCGCGGCCGTGCTCATGTGGCTGACATCCCGACGTTGTCCCGACAGGGTTATATAGCGCGGTTCCTGCCGGGCGAGCCTGTTTGTGACGGCTCGGGACCGCTGCGACGGCCGACGCAGCGGTCCTAGGCCCGGCGGTGCACGGCCTCCTCGGCCTCCAGTCCGTGATCCAGCCGGCCGACCATCTCCTTGGGGCAGACCTGCCAGAAGCGCTGGACGGCCCGGTCCCAATCGCGCAGCAGCTCATGCGCCAGGCCGGAGGCGGTCTCGCGGGCGTGCTCCTCCACCAGGTCCTTCAGCACCGCCTCCCAGTGCGGGTTGGCGACCCGGCAGGTGACCACGCTCTCGCGGTTCAGCGACAGCTGGAAGGTGTCTTCGGCGTCGTACACGAAGGCCATGCCGCCGGTCATGCCGGCCGCGAAGTTGAAGCCTACGGGTCCCAGGATCACCGCCGTGCCGCCGGTCATGTACTCGCAGCCGTTAGCGCCGACGCCCTCGACCACAGCGGTGGCGCCCGAGTTGCGCACCGCGAAGCGTTCGCCCGCCAGCCCGGCCGCGAACAGGCGACCGCTGGTCGCCCCATAGAGCACGGTGTTGCCGATGATGGCGTTCAGCTCGGGCCGCGGCAGGTGCGGCGAGGGGCGGATGGCGATGGTCGCGCCCGACAGGCCCTTGCCCACATAGTCGTTGGCCTCGCCGGTCAGCTCGATGCGCAGGCCCTGCACCGCGAAGGCGCCCAGGCTCTGGCCGGCCGAGCCCTTCAGCTGCACGGTCAGGTGGCCGGGGGCGAGCCCGTCCATGCCGAACCGACGCACGATGTGCGAGCTGGTCCGCGTGCCGATCGAGCGCTGGGTGGAGGCGACCGTATAGGTCAGCTGCATCTTCTCGCCGCGCTCGAACACCGGTCCTGCGTCGCGCACGATCTGGGCGTCCAGCGTGTCGGGCACCTCGTTGCGCCCCTCGACGGTGCAGTAGGGCTTGTGGTCGCCGGGGTCGGCCTTGACCAGCAGGGGGTTCAGGTCGAGGTCGTCGAGGTGCTCCCCGCCGCGGCTGACCTGCATCAGCAGGTCGGTGCGGCCGACGGCTTCCTGCAGCGACGTCAGGCCCAGGGACGCCAGGATCTCCCGGACCTCCTCGGCGATGAAGGTGAAGAGGTTGATCACCTTCTCCGGCGTGCCGGTGAACTTGGCGCGCAGCGCCTCGTCCTGGGTGCAGACGCCGACCGGGCAGGTGTTGGAGTGGCACTGCCGGACCATGATGCAGCCCATGGCGATCAGGCTGGCGGTGCCGATGCCGAACTCCTCGGCGCCCAGCATGGCGGCGATCACCACGTCGCGGCCGGTGCGGATCCCGCCGTCGGTGCGCAGCTTCACCGAGTGGCGCAGGTTGTTCAGCGTCAGCACCTGGTTGGCCTCGGAGAGCCCCATCTCCCAGGGCCCGCCGGCGTACTTGATCGAGGTCTGCGGCGAGGCGCCCGTCCCGCCGACGTTGCCGGAGATCAGGATGACGTCGGCCTTGGCCTTGGCCACGCCCGCGGCGATCGCGCCGATGCCGGTCATCGCCACCAGCTTCACCGTGACCCGGGCGTCCGGGTTGATCTGCTTCAGGTCGTAGATGAGCTGGGCCAGGTCCTCGATGGAATAGATGTCGTGGTGCGGCGGCGGGCTGATCAGCATGACGCCGGGCGTCGCGTGCCTGAGCTTGGCGATCAGTTCGGTGACCTTGAAGCCGGGCAGCTGGCCGCCCTCGCCGGGCTTTGCGCCCTGGCTGACCTTGATCTCGATCTCGCGGCACTGGTTCAGGTACTCGGCCGTCACCCCGAACCGGCCCGAGGCGATCTGCTTCACCGCCGAGTTCGGGTTGTCGCCGTTGGGCAGCGGCCGGTAGCGGGCGCGGTCCTCGCCGCCCTCGCCGGAGACCGACTTCGCGCCGATCCGGTTCATGGCGATGTTCAGCGCCCCATGCGCTTCTGGGCTCAGCGCGCCCAGGCTCATGCCCGGCGTGACGAACCGCTTGCGGATCTCGTTGACGCTCTCGACAGCGTCGAGGCCCACGGGCTTGGCCTCGTGGGTGCGGATGTCCAGCAGGTCGCGCAGCTGGATGGTGGGCATCTTCCGCATGCCCTCGGAGAACCGCTTATAGACCTGGTAGTCGCCGCGGTCGCAGGCGGTCTGCAGGGTATGGATCATCCGCGCCTCGAAGGCGTGGGCCTCCCCGGCGCGCCGGGCCTTGTAGAAGCCGCCCACCGGCAGGCTCAGCGCCGCCGGGTTCCAGGCGCGGCGGTGCAGGTCGACCGCCTTGGCCTCGAGCCCCGCCAGGCCGATGCCGGAGATCCGCGACGGCATGCCCGGGAAGAATTCCGCCACCAGGCTGCGGGACAGGCCCACGGCCTCGAAGTTCAGGCCGCCGCGATAGGACGAGATCACCGAGATGCCCATCTTGGCGATGATCTTCAGCAGGCCGCCCTCGATGGCCTTCTTGAAGTTCAGGCACAGCTCGCGGAGCGTCAGCTCGCCGGTCAGGCCGCGCTCCATCCGGTCGAGGAAGCTTTCCTGCGCCAGGTAGGCGTTCACCGCGGTGGCGCCGACGCCCACCAGGACGGCGAAGTAGTGGGTGTCCAGGCACTCGGCCGAGCGCACCACCAGCGAGACGTAGCTGCGCAGGCCCTTGGACACGAGCCAGGCGTGCACCCCGCCCGTGGCCAGGATCATCGGCACGGCGACGCGCTCGGGGCCGGTCTCCAGGTCGGAGAGCACGATCGTCGAGCAGCCGCGCAGCGCCGCGTCCTCGGCCTCCATGCGGATGCGCTCGAGGTTGGCTCGCAGTGCATCGCCGGGCCGCGATTCCTGGGCCGGCAGCGGCATGGTGCAGTCGATGACCGCGACGTTCTTCTCGCCGATCGCGTCGACGAGCCGCGCGTACATGCCCGTGGTGAGCACAGGGGAGTCCAGCACGAAGACGTCGGTCTGGGTCTCGTCCTCCGCCAGGATGTTGCCGAGGTTCTTGAACCGGGTCTTCAGGCTCATCACCGCTGTCTCGCGCAGCGAGTCGATGGGCGGGTTCGTCACCTGGCTGAAGTTCTGGCGGAAGAAGTGGCTCAGCGGCCGGTACTCGCTGGACAGCACCGCCAGCGGGGTGTCGTCGCCCATGGAGCCGACCGCCTCCTTGGCCTCCTCCACCATGGGGGCCAGGATCAGCTCCAGGTCCTCGAGGCTCAGCCCGGCGGCCGCCTGCCGGCGGACCAGCTCCTCGCGGGCGAACAGCCGGTCCTCGGCCCCGGGGCCGATCCGCGCCTCCAGCTCGACCATGTTGCCGAGCCAGCGGTCGTAGGGGTGCTGGGCCGCCAGCCGGTCGAGGATCTGCTCCTCGCGGTAGAGCCGCCCCTCCGCCAGATCGACGGCCAGCATCTGCCCGGGCGCCACGTGCGACTTGCGGACGATGCGGGTCTCCTCCACCCGGCCCATGCCGGCCTCCGAACCGACGATCAGCAGGCCGTCCGCGGTCTCGGCGACACGCATGGGCCGTAGCCCGTTGCGGTCCTTGCCGGCGATCACCCAGCGGCCATCGGTGGCGCAGATGGCGGCCGGGCCGTCCCAGGGCTCCATCACCGCATTGCAGTAGGAGTAGAGCGCCTTATGCGCCGGCTTGATCTGCGCCTCGGTCTTGGCGTTCCAGGCCTCGGGGATCAGCAGGGTCTTGGCCATGGGGGCGTCGCGCCCGGCCCTGACCAGCACCTCGAAGGTGTTGTCCAGCGCCGCCGAGTCCGAGCCGCCCGGCTGGATCACCGGCTTCACGTCGTCCTGGTAGTCGCCGAAGGCGCTGGCCGCCATGCGGATCTCGTGGCTCCGCATCCAGTTGCGGTTGCCCTTCAGGGTGTTGATCTCGCCGTTGTGGGCGAGCATGCGGAACGGCTGGGCCAGCCGCCATTCCGGGAAGGTGTTGGTCGAATAGCGCTGGTGGAAGATCGCCACGGCCGCCTTGAAACGCGGGTCCGTGAGGTCGGGATAGAACTGGTCGATGTGCTCGGCCAGGAACATGCCCTTGTAGATCAGCGACCGCGCCGACAGCGAGCAGATGTAGAAGTGCTGGATGTTGGCCGCCGCCACCTGCCGCTCGATCCGCTTGCGGCACAGGAACAGCGCGCGCTCCAGCGCCTCGCCCTCCATCCCCGGCGGGGGCGAGAGCATGATCTGCTCGATCTCGGGGCGGGTGGCGTTGGCGTCCTTCCCGATCACCGAAGTGTCGACGGGGGTCTGCCGCCAGCCGTAGATGTAGAAGCCGAACCGCAGGGCCTCGGCCTCGACGATGGTGCGCGCCGTTTCCTGGGCGGCGAGGTCGGTGCGCGGCAGGAACACCTGGCCCACGGCGATGGGGCCTGGCCGCACCTGGTGGCCGATCCGCTCCACGTGGGCGGCGAAGAAGTCCTGCGGCACCGAGACCAGGATGCCCGCGCCGTCGCCGGTGATGCCGTCGGCGCCCACGGCGCCGCGGTGCCAGACCGCCTTCAGCGCCTGGATCGCCAGCTCGACCACCTCGCGCCGGGGCTTGCCGTCGATGGCGCAGACCAGGCCCACGCCGCAGGCGTCGTGCTGCTCCGTAATGTCGTAGCCGCCGTTGGCCTGCACCAAGCGGTCACGGTTGGACAGGTAGTTCGCGACATAGGCCTCCTCCTCTCCGCTCGTCCCGGCGAAAGCCGGGATCCAAGCCGAGCCAGCGGATTGCACGTCCGCCGCGCTCTGCTCGGCGAGGCCGCTTGGGTCCCGGCTTTCGCCGGGATGAGCGGATTGGAAGGCGCCCGGATTGGCGGTGTTCGAATGCGTCATGTCGGTCACTCCGCGGCCATCAGCGCGTCGGCGCTGGCGTGGGCGGTCAGGTAGCGGTGGATGGCGTCGGCGGCGTCTCGGCCGTCGCGGATCGCCCAGACGACCAGGCTGGCGCCCCGAACAATGTCGCCGGCGGCGAACACGCCCGGGACCGAGGTCATCATCGAGCGGAAGTCGGTCTTCAGCGTGCCCCAGCGGGTGGTGGCCAGCTCCGGGGCCTCGAATGCGGCGGGCAGGTCCTCGGGGTCGAAGCCCAGGGCCTTGATCACCAGGTCGGCCTTCAGCTCGAAGTCGGCGCCCTCGACCTCCTCCGGCGCCTGGCGCCCGGTGGCGTCGGGCGGGCCCAGGCGCATGCGGGCGGCGCGCAGGCCGGCGGCCGCCAGCGCCTCGCCGGTGACGGCGCGCGGCGCCGCCAGCCACTCGAAGATCACGCCTTCTTCCTCGGCGTGGGCCACCTCGCGCACCGAGCCCGGCATGTTGGCCCGGTCCCGCCGGTAGAGGCAGGTGACGGACGCCGCCCCCTGGCGCACGGCGGTGCGGACGCAGTCCATGGCGGTGTCGCCGCCGCCCACCACCACCACATGCTTGCCCGCCGCGTGCAGGCGGCCGTCCTTGAAGCCCTGGACCTCGTCGCCGAAGTCGCAGCGGTTCTCGGCGATCAGGTACTCGAGCGCCGGGATGACGCCCGCCGAGCCGGCGCCGGGGACCTCCAGGTCGCGCGCCTTGTAGACGCCCGTGGCGACCAGAACGGCGGCGTGCTTCTGGCGCAGCTCAGCGAGCGTGGCGTCGCGCCCGACCTCAAACCCGAGCCGGAATGTGATGCCCCCATCCGCGAGGCGTTTCACCCGCCGCTCGACCACGTACTTCTCGAGCTTGAAACCGGGGATGCCGTAGGTGAGCAGCCCGCCGGCCCGGTCGTGCCGGTCATAGACCGTGACCGCATAGCCCATCTCGCGCAGCAGCTCGGCGGCAGACAGGCCCGCCGGCCCGGCCCCCACGATCCCCACCGACTGGCCGCGGTCGGGCCCGGGGACGAGCGGGCGCACCCAGCCCTCCTCCCAGGCCTTGTCGTTGATGTACCGCTCGACCGCGCCGATGGTCACCGTGCCGTGGCCCGACTGCTCGATGACGCAGTTCCCCTCGCACAACCGGTCCTGCGGGCAGATGCGGCCGCAGACCTCCGGCATCGAGCTGGTCGCCTGGGAGAGCGCATAGGCTTCCTGCAGGCGGCCTTCGGCCGTCATCCGCAGCCAGTCGGGGATGTTGTTATGGAGCGGGCAGTGCGTCTGGCAAAACGGCACGCCGCACTGTGAGCAGCGCGAGGCCTGCTCGGACGCCTTCTGGTCGATGAAGTCGGCGTAGATTTCGTGGAAGTCGCTTCGCCGCGCGGCGGCGTCCCGCTTCTCCGGCGTGGAGCGGGGGGTCACAACAAACTTCAGCATGCGCTCGGCCATGGGCGGAGGCTCCTTCCAGACGCCTCGTGTACGGCAGCCCGAGACCTTGGAAAAGCCGGTGGTCCAAAAGAGAGACTAAGTCTCTGCGGCTCGACTGCCTTGAAGCTGCCGCGCACCCACAGGCGGCGTAAGATAGTCCAATTTTGAGATGAACCTCTTCTTCACCATAGTGCCGCCCCTTTGGCCGCCTTCCCTCTGAAGCTGGAGTTCCGCCGTGCCGGATTGGGTCTACGCCGTCATCCTGGGCGTCATCGAAGGTCTGACGGAGTTCATCCCCGTCTCCTCCACAGGCATGATGCTGCTGGCCAAGCACGGCATGGGGCTGACGGACCCGTTCTGGAACACCTTCGCCGTGATGATCCAGCTGGGGGCGATCCTGGCCGTGGTGGTGCTCTACTTCCGAAAGCTCTGGGGCGCGGTGGTCACCCTGCCGAGCGACCCGGCCTCTCGCCGCTTCGCATTGTCGGTGATCGTCGCCTTCATCCCATCCATCGTGCTGGGTCTGCTGCTGCACGACTTCATCAAGGGGGTGCTGTTCGACAGCCCGCAGGTCCAGTGCATCTCGCTGATCATCGGCGGGGTGGTGCTGCTGCTGATCGACCGGATGGCGCCAGCGCCCGTGCACCACGAGCCCGACCAGCTGCCGCTGAAGACCTCCTTCATCATCGGCCTCTTCCAGGTCATCGCCATGATGCCGGGCGTCTCGCGCTCCGGCGCGACCATCGTCGGCGGCATGCTGAACCGGGTGGATAAGCGCGCGGCCGCGGAGTTCACCTTCTTTCTGGCGATCCCCACCATGCTGGGCGCCTTCGTGCTCGACGCTATCGAGAGCAAGGACCAGCTGCTGGCCGGCCACAACACCGGCCTCCTGGCTATCGGCTTCGTCACCGCCTTCGTGGTGGCTCTGGGCGTCATCAAGCTGATGCTGGCCGTGGTGACCCGCCGGGGCTTTGCGCCGTTCGGGTGGCTGCGTATCGCGATCGGCGTCGGCGGCCTGCTGGCCCTGCAGTTCGGCTAGGGATCAACCCTCTCCCGCAAGCGGGAGAGGAGAGCTGTCAGGCGGCGCGGCCTTGCGGACACTTCAGCGTTGGATCCGTGCGCACGGGTCCAACGGGGGCGGGCCGCGTCTCGTCCGGCTCCGCCTCACCCGGCCTCTCCCGCAGGCGGGAGAGGAGAGCGGTCAGGCGGTGCGGCCGGCCATCTCGCGCTGGTCGAGGTCGGCGTACTGGCCGCCCTTGCGGTAGCGGTAGAGGTAGGTGGGCAGGACGGCTTCGAGGGTGGTGGGGGTGATCCCCAGCTCCTCCAGGCCCGGATAGGCGCCCGAGCAGACGTTGTCGACCTTGAGCAGCTTGGCCTGGTCCGACGTGATCGGCGGCTGCATGAAGCCCTGCACGAGGTCGAACGCCGAGCCCAGCGCCGCGGCGGCGGCGTGCGGCAGGGGCAGCAGGAGGCGGCGGCGCTGGGTCTCGGCGCAGATCATCTCCATCAGCTCGCGGAACGTGAAGGCCGCGGGCCCGCCAAGTTCGTAGGTCTGGCCGGCGCACTCCTCGAGCGTGACCATCTTGGCCAGGGCCTTGGCCACGTCGCCGACGAACACCGGCTGGAAGCGGGTGGTCCCGCCGCCGAACAGCGGCAGGGCCGGCAGCATGACGCCCATGCTGGCGAAGTTGTTGAAGAAGTCGTCCTCGGGCCCGAACATCACCGACGGGCGGGCGACCACCGCGTCGGGATAGATCTCGCGCACCGCGAGCTCACCCTCGGCCTTGCTGCGCGCGTACTTGGAGTCCGAGTTCGCGTCGGCCCCCAGGGCCGACATCTGCACCAGACGGACGACACCCTCGGCACGGGCTTGCTCGGCCACGTTGCGCGCCCCCGCCACGTGGACCGCCTGGAACCCCTGGCGGCCGGCCTCGCGACCGACGCCCACCAGGTTGAGCGCGGCCGTGGCGCCTTCGAGGGCGCGGCGGCAGGACGCTTCGTTGCGGACGTTGGCCTGGATCAGGTCGATCTGGCCGACGTCGCCCAGCATGCGCAGGTTGTAGCCGAGGTTCACGTTGCGCACGGCGACCCGGATCCGCCAGCCGGCCCGGGCGAGCTGGCGCACCGCCTGCTTCCCGACGAAGCCCGATCCGCCGAAGACGGTGACAAGGTTCTGCATGGCGCGCGCGCGTTCTTTCGAGACCCGAAACTGCGCCTGCCGATAGACGATGCGGCGCCGGGCCGCAATGCGACTTCAATTCGGTGACAAAGCAGCGTTGACCGGGCCCGGGCGGCGCCATATGTAGCCGCCTCCCGATCCGACGGACCGGGCCCAGGTGGCGGAATTGGTAGACGCGCTGGCTTCAGGTGCCAGTGGCTTAACGGCCGTGAAGGTTCGAGTCCTTTCCTGGGCACCACCCCTGCGATAGACCGGGGGTGGGGCGAACGACGTCGGAGCGTTGAGGCGAAGTGACCACTCACCTGCATAGGGGCGACCTGCCGGCCGACGCTCTGGCCGGCGCGACGGTGGTCGCGATCGACTCCGAGACCATGGGGCTGCGGCTGGGCCGTGATCCGCTCTGCGTCGTCCAGCTGTCGGACGGCAAGGGCGACGCCCACGTGGTCCAGCTCGACCGGACCACCTACGACTGCCCGAACCTGAAGCGCCTACTGACCGATCCGGGCGTGCTGAAGCTGTTCCACTTCGGCCGCTTCGACATCGCCATGTTCTGGCTGCACCTGGGCGTGGTGACCGCGCCCGTCTACTGCACAAAGATCGCCTCGAAGATCGCCCGCACCTACACCGACCGCCATGGCCTCAAGGACGTGGTGAAGGAGCTGCTGGGCGTCGACCTGTCCAAGGCCCAGCAGAGCTCGGACTGGGGCGCGGCCGACCTGTCGCACGACCAGCTGAACTACGCCGCCTGCGACGTGCTGCACCTGCACGGCCTGCGCACCCGGCTCGACGAGATGCTGGTCCGCGAAGGGCGCGACCACCTCGCCCGCGCCTGCTTCGAATTCCTGCCGCACCGTTCCCTGCTGGACGTGGCCGGCTGGGAAGACGTCGACATCTTCGCGCATTCGTAGGGCAGGGCATGGCGGCGCCGGACCTTCCCAACGAGGCCACCGCCCCCCGGTCGAGCGCCGACCGCTGGCGCCGGCGCTCGCGCACCCTGCGCTGGCTGCGCATCGGCGTGCCTGCGCTGATCGTGCTGATCCTGGCGGCCATGGCCGGCTCGGTGGCCTGGAACGCGCTGCGCACCAAGCCGCAGGCCTCCGGGGATCCCGACGCCCCAATCCGCCTGGTGAACCCACGGTTCGTCGGCCGCGACGATCGCGGCCGCGCCTTTGTGATCACCGCCGGCTCGGCGACGCGGGCGCAGAACGACTACCAGCGGGTGATCCTCGACCGCCCCGCCCTGGTGCTGGACGAAGAGGGACCCGACCCCATGCGGATCTCCGCGGCCTCCGGCGTCTACCACGAGGGCGACCGCAAGCTTGAACTGAAGGGCGGCGTGCGCATCTCAAGTGCTCAGCAGTCCTTCGAGACGGCCGAATCGCTGTTCGACACCAAGACCGGGGAACTCGTCGGTTCAGGCCCTATTCAGGGCTCGGGGTCCCTTGGAGAAATTAACGCGAAGTCCTATGCCGTCTACGGCAAAGGCGAGCGGATGGTGTTCAAGGGCGGCGTTCGGGCGCGCGTCCAGATGAAGTAGGCGACAGATGCGGACGACCCTCCTTTCCTCGATGGCCGTGGCGGCCCTGGCGCTGGCCGCGGTTCCCGCGGCGGCCCAGCTCGCCCGCAACTCCGACGCGCCGGTGGACATCACCGCCGACGAGCTGGAGGTGACCAACAACGCCTGCACGGCCATCTGGCGGGGCAACGCCGAGGCGCTGCAGGAGACGTCGCGGCTGCGCGCCCAGGTCCTGAAGATCTTCAACAAGCAGGGCCCGGCGCGCGGCGGCGGTGGCCAGGGCGGCGGCTGCGGCGAGCTGGACCGCCTCGAGGCCGAGGGCCAGGTCTACTACGTGACCCCGGACCAGCGCGTGCGGGCCAACGCCGCCACCTACACCGCGGCCAACCAGACCCTGGTGATGTCCGGCGACGTGGTGGCGGTGCAGGGCCAGAACGTGCTGCGCGGTACGCGCATGGTGTTCAACACCAAGACCGGTGAGGGCAACATGGTCGGCCAGGCCACCGGCCGGAACGCTCAGGGCCGGGTTCGCGGCGTGTTCTACCCGAACAAGTCCGACCAGCCGGCCAAGCGGTAGGTGGCGGCCTTGAAGCAGGACCGGATCCAGGCGGCGCCCGGCCAGGCTGGCCAGGGCCTCGTGGTCGACAACATCGGCAAGTCCTACCGCGGCCGCCCGGTGGTGAAGGGCGTGTCCCTGCGCCTCGCGCGCGGCGAGGTCGCCGGCCTGCTGGGCCCCAACGGCGCGGGCAAGACCACCTGCTTCTACATGATCACCGGCCTGATCCCGGCCGACTACGGCGCCATCTACCTGGACGGGGAGAACATCACCGCCCAGCCGATGTACCAGCGCGCCCGGATGGGCGTGGGCTACCTGCCGCAGGAGACCTCGATCTTCCGCGGCATGACCGTCGGCGAGAACGTCATGGCCGTGGTCGAGCTGCGCGAGCGCGATCGCAAGAAGGCGCGCGGCATGGTCACCGAGCTGCTCGAGGAGCTGCACATCGAGCACCTGCGCAATGCGCCGGCGATCTCGCTGTCCGGCGGCGAGCGGCGGCGCGTGGAAATCGCCCGCGCCCTGGCGTCAGAGCCGTCGTTCATGCTGCTCGACGAGCCGTTCGCGGGGATCGACCCGCTGGCGATCGCCGACATCCGCGACGTGATCACCTATCTGAAGAAGCGCGGGATCGGCATCCTGATCACCGACCACAACGTGCGCGAGACGCTGGACATCATCGACCGCGCCTCGATCATTCACGCCGGCGAGCTGCTGTTCGAGGGCAGCCCGGACGAGATCGTCGATAATCCGGAAGTCCGCCGCGTCTACCTGGGCGACCGGTTCAACTAGCCTCCCGCCTGGCCTCTCGCTCGCAGTAGAGCGCCTTCATCCGCTCGGCCTCGGCGGCGGCGAACTTGCGCCAGCGGGCGCGCAGCGCCGCCGGCCGCTCGGGATAGCGCTCGTCCAGGAACTCGGCCTCCGCCACGCGATCCGTCCGGAAGCTGCGGAAGTCGTTGCGCAGCTCGCACCAGCCCATCAGCAGGCGCACGGTCTCGTGGTAGCCCACGGCGAAGGGCCAGATCACCCGGCAGGTCTCGCGCTCCTGCTCGTCCCGATAGGTCAGCCGGATCTTGCGGCCGGCGTGGATGCAGCGGCGGGCCTCGGCCATGTCGATCCGGTCGGGCAGGGCGTGCCAGTTGGGCGCCGCGCGCGTGGCCGGCTCGACGATCAGCGGCCGCAGGCGCTCGGGGACGGCGACCCCGATCTTGGCGATCAGGTCCTGGGCCGCGCGCGCCAGCTCGGGATCGCCGCGGCGCATCACCCACTGCGCGCCCAGCACGGCCGCCTCCACCTCGTCCGGGGTCAGCATCAGGGGCGGCAGGTCGAAGCCGCCCTCCAGCACGTAGCCGACGCCGGCCTCGCCGCGGATCGGCACCTGCTGGCCGATCAGGTCGGCGATGTCGCGGTAGATGGTGCGCTTCGAGGTCTCCAGTTCCTCGGCGATGGCCTCGGCGGTCACCGGCGTGCGGTGGCGACGCAGAACCTGGATGATCTGGAACAGCCGGTCGGCCCGTCGCATCGTCCCTCCCGCCAAGCTGCTGACAGAATGATGGCAGCAAGGGGCGCCTAGTCTCTGCTCCTGTCAACGACGGAGAGCGAAGATGATCACCCTCTATGGCGCCCAGGCCGGCTTCGGCCTGCCGCAGGTGAGCCCCTACGTGATGAAGACCGAGATCCAGCTGAAGATGGCGGGCCTGGCCTACATCCCGCGGGAGGCCATGCCGGACGAATCCCCCAAGGGGCAGATCCCGTTCATCGACGACGACGGCGCGCGGATCGCCGATTCGACCTTCATCCGCCTGCACCTGGAGCGCGCCTACGGCGTCGACTTCGACGAGGCGCTGACGCCGCGCCAGCGGGCGGAAGCCTGGGCGGTGGAGCGGATGCTGGAGAATCAGCTGGGCTGGGTGATCGGCTATTTCCGCTGGCTGACCCCGGAAAACTTCGAGCGGGGTCCCGCCCACTTCTTCGACGACGCGCCCGAGGGGCTGCAGGCGGAGCTGCGCGCCGAGGTGCTGCGCGAGGTGCGCGCGGCGATGCGGGCCCAGGGCGTGGCGCGGCATACGGACGCAGAGATCGTCGAGCTGGGCCTGCGGTCGCTCTCGGCCTTGTCCGAGATCCTGGGGGCGCAGGCCTACTTGTTCGGCGACCGGCCCTGCGGCGCAGACGCGGTGGCGGTCGCCATCCTGGCCGCCCTCTACACGCCCGTGTTCCCCTGCGAGCTGCAGGCGCGGGCGCAGGCCTACGGCAACCTGGTCGCCTACACCGACCGGCTGATGGCCGCCTTCTATCCGGAGTTCGCCTGGGAGGTGCAGCCAGAGCCGGCGCTCGCGGCCTGACCCCTTAACGAAATCGCCCGCCGGTTAACCAATCGGTGGGGAACGCCACCGTAGCCTCCACAGCAAGAAACAGGCCAAGGGGGCTTCGGTGGCGCTCGGCGCGCGTCTAGAGATTCGGCAGGGTCAGGGGCTGGTCATCACGCCCCAGCTGCAGCAGGCCATCAAGCTGCTGCAGCTCTCCAACATGGAGCTGGAGGCCTTCGTCGAGGGCGAACTGGAGCGAAACCCGCTGCTGCAGCGGGAGGACCGCGAAGCCGAGCGCGAATCGGAAGCGCCCGCCGAGGTCGCCGGCGACGTCTCCACCGACCGGATCGATGACGCCGGCGCACGCGCCGAGCTGGATTCCAGCCACGACGAGGCCTCACCCGGCGAACGCGCTACCGGCGACGCCGAGACCGGCGCCGCCGACGCCGGGGGGTCCATCGACTGGTCCAAGGCCGGCAAGGGCGGGCCTGCCGGCTTCGACGGCGACCTGGACAGCCTGGAGAACACCCTCGCCCGCGAGAAGACGCTGGCCGAGCACCTCTACGACCAACTCGCCGTGGCCGGTCTCGACGCCGCCCAGTCGGCCATCGCCAGCGTGCTGATCGACGCCGTGGACGAGGGCGGCTACCTGCGCGTCGAACTCTGGGAAATCGCCGACCGCCTCGGCTGCGAGCCTGACCTCGTGGAACAGGTGCTGGGCGTCATCCAGGGCTTCGAGCCCACCGGCGTCGCCGCCCGCGACGTCCGCGAATGCCTGATGCTGCAGCTGAAGGACCGCAACCGCTACGACCCGGCCATGGCCGCCCTGCTCGACAACCTGCCGCTGCTGGCCCGCCGCGACATGGCCGCCCTGCGGAAGGCCTGCGGGGTGGACGAGGAAGACCTGCGCGACATGGTCGCCGAGCTGAAGGGCCTGACGCCTCGCCCCGGCGCCGCCTTCGGCAGCGAGCCGGTGACCCCGGTCGCCCCGGACGTCTTCGTGCGCGAGGGGCTGGGCGGCCTCTGGCACGTGGAGCTGAACTCCGACACCCTGCCGCGGCTGCTGGTCGACCAGCGCTACCACGCCCGGGTCGCCGGCGCGGCGCGTTCGGACCAGGAGAAGACCTTCGTCTCCGACTGCCTGACCCAGGCCAACTGGCTGGTGAAGAGCCTCGACCAGCGCGCCCGCACCATCCTCAAGGTCTCGTCCGAGATCGTGCGCCAGCAGGACGCCTTCCTGGCCTACGGCGTCGAGCACCTGCGCCCCCTCAACCTGAAGACCGTCGCCGAGGCCATCGGCATGCACGAGTCCACCGTCAGCCGGGTGACCTCGAACAAGTACATCGCCACCCCGCGCGGAGTCTTCGAGATGAAGTTCTTCTTCACCTCGGCGATCCAGTCCACCGAAGGGGGCGAGGCGCACTCCGCCGAGAGCGTCCGCCACCGCATTCGCCAGCTGATCGACGCCGAGGCGAGCGAGGCCGACGTGCACTCCGACGACCGCATCGTCGAGATCCTCAAGGAGGCCGGCGTCGACATCGCGCGGCGCACCGTGGCCAAGTACCGGGAGGCCATGCGCATCCCCTCATCGGTCGAGCGGCGGCGCCTGCTGAAGGACGCGGTGTAACCCCGGTCACAACTAAGCCGGAGTGTTGCCGAAAAACGGCTTGGCGCGCTGACCTTCAGGCCCCAGATGGATCGGTCGAATGCCCGACCGTTCCGAGACCCAGAAATCGCTGTCCGACATCCTGCGTGACCTCGCCGATCACGACGAGGCGCAGATTTCTGTCGCCCAGTTGGTGGACCGGTTCGGCGGCCGGGCGCTGGGCGGCTTGCTGCTGATCTTCGGCCTCGCCTGCACCCTGCCGCTGCCGCCGGGCGGCACGACCATTTTCGGCCTCCCCCTGCTGCTGCTCGCGCCCCAGCTGGTGATCGGCGCCCGCCATCCCTGGCTGCCGGCCAAGGTGCGCAGGGGCTCCATCGCCACCGACGACCTGCGCAAGGGCCTGCCCCGCGTGCTGCCCTGGATCCGCCGCGTCGAGGCGGTGTCGCGGCCCAGGCTGTCGTTCCTGTTCGGCGCGGTGGGCGAGCGGCTGATCGGCCTGATCTGCTTCCTGCTGGCGGTGGTCCTGATCCTGCCGATCCCGCTCGGCAACATCCTGCCGGCCGCGGCGGTCAGCATCCTGTCGCTGGCGCTGGTGCAGCGCGACGGCCTGCTGGCCCTGTTCGGCTATGCGCTGACCGCCGTCAGCGTGGGCGTGCTGGTGCTGGCCGGCAGCCTGCTCACCCGCGGATTCCACCAGCTGCTCGGACTATTTTCCTGACGTTGACACCATCTCGCGGCGGGCGCGTTGATGGGGCATGCAAGTCCAAGTCACCGGCAAACACGTCGATGTCGGCGATTCGCTGCGCACGCGCGTCGCTGACCAACTTTCCACCAGCATCGAAAAGTATTTCGACCGCGGCGGCGGCGCCGACGTGGTGATCAGCCGCGAGGGCCAGTCGTTCAAGGTCGACTGCGCCGTCACGCTCGCCACCGGGCAGCAGCTGACCACCCACGGGGTGGGCGGCGACGCCCACATGGCGTTCGATGTGGCGCTCGAGAAGATGGACAAGCGGATTCGCCGCTATAAGCGCCGCCTGACCGATCACTCGCCGGCCGCCCATGCGAAGCAGGCGGAGACCGCCGCCTACTTCGTCATCCGCCCGAGCGACGAGGACGAGGAGGAAGAGGAGTCCGACGCCGGCTTCCCCGAGCCGATGGTCATCGCCGAGACCGAAAAGCAGGTTCGGACCCTGACCGTTTCCATGGCGGTCATGGAGCTCGACCTGACCGAATCTCAAACAATCGTGTTCCGCAATGCTGCCCACGGGGGCCTGTCGGTGGTATATCGCCGGCCCGACGGCAACATCGGCTGGATCGATCCGGAGCGGACTCGGTCGGCCAACGGAAACGGTGACGGAACCGGCGCGGCCTAGGCGCGCTTCGCCATTCCGTCACACCGGTCCGCTAGGGGACCGGACGACAGTTACAAGCGTACTAGAGAAGATGCACATCGGCGAACTCCTGGATCGCTCGGCGATCTCCCTGCGCGCAAGCGCCGCCAGCAAGCGCCAGGCGCTGAAGGTGGTCGCGGACCTCGCCGCCCGTAGCCTCAAACTGGACGCGGGCGTCATCCTCGAAGCCTTGATCGAGCGCGAGCAGGCCGGCTCCACCGGGGTCGGCTACGGCGTCGCTGCGCCGCACGCCCGGCTGGAGGGCCTCGCCGGCATGCGGGGCGTCTTCGTGCGCCTGGAACAGCCGGTGGACTTCGACTCGGTGGACGACAAGCCGGTGGATCTGATCTTCGCGCTGTTCGCGCCCAAGGACGCCGGCGCCGAGCACCTGCGGGCCCTGGCCCGCGTGTCGCGCCTACTGCGCCAGGCTAACCTGCGCGAGCAGCTGCGCCAGGCCGGCACCGCCGACGCCATCCACGCCCTCCTGGTGCAGGACCCGGGCTCGTCGGCGCGGTCCACCGCCGCCTGAGGCGGCGCACCCATCTCCAGACAATAAAAAAGCCGGCCTCGCGCCGGCTCGCCCCCTCCCCCAGCCAGGGGGAGGGACATCGTTGTCGCGTCTTCAGTGCACCGAGACGGGCGCCAGCTCGTGGGCCAGGGCGGCCGCGACGGCGGACTCCCGGTCGGTCAGGACGGCGAGCCGCTCGCCGTCGGCGCGATGCACGGCATAGAGGGTCTGCTCGGGATCGAGCTCGAAACCCTGGATGCTCGCGCTGGGCACGCTCGCCATGATCTCCGCCGCCTTCACAGGGCGGACGTAGACCAGGTTGGGCGCGCCAAGCGCCGCAAACGCTTCAGATGTCAATACCGGTGTCATCATGACCACCTCCGAAAAGTCCAACGCGTCGGGCGGAAGCCGGTTCAGCCTTCCGACGGCGCAATCGGCGGGAAATTGAACTCGGGCGTCTTTTGTTAGTCTCAGCCGCCGGTGCGGATCGCGATCTGCTGGATCCGCTTCTCGGGCTGCGGCCGCGCCAGGTCGATGTGCAGCAGGCCGTGCTCCAGGGTCGCGCCGTCCACCACCATCCCGTCCGCCAGCACGAAGCTGCGCACGAACCCGCGGGCGGCGATGCCCCGGTGCAGATAGGCCTCTTCCGCCTTCGCCTCGCCGTCCCGCTTGCCGGTGACGGTGAGCTGGCGGTCCTCGACGCTCACGCTGAGCTGCTCGGGCGTGAAGCCGGCGACCGCCAAGGTGATCCGCAGCGCGCCGTCGCCGCGATCCTCCACATTATAGGGCGGATAGCTTTCGGCGGCCGCCTTGGCGGCCCGCTCGATCAGGTTCCGCGTGTGCTCGAAGCCGAGCAGGAACGGGCTGTCGAATAGCAGGGTTCGGTTCATTCTCGAAGAGTCCTCGAAAGAAGCGACTCTCCGGCCGGGCCGCCCGGCAGCGGCGCAGCTCGACCGGACCGTCCCTATCTGGGGACCCGGCGGCGGTTTTTCAATCCGCGCTCAGCGGACGGTGAAGGCGATCTCGGGCGTCTCGTAGTAGCCCGCGCCGTCCGCCGCGATCACCCGCAGCGCGATACGGTGCGGTCCGGCGGGCAGCGCGCCCGGCGGCAGGCTGACGTTGAAGCCCACGTTGGTCAGCGCCGGCGCCTTGAAGTAGGCGGCCACGTCCGGACGCGGCTGCCCGTAGGTCGCGGGTCGCGGCGTCCCGTCCAGCACCACGTCCACGCCGCCGGCCGGCGCCCGCCTGGCCTGGTCGAAGGCGAAGCCGATGATCGTCAGGGGGGCGGCGGACGAGGTGACCGCCGGCGGCTTGTTCACGGGATCCACCGCCTCGCCCACCTGGTCCAGGTAGAAGCCGGTGGCCGGGCCGAGGCGCTTGAGGCCGGCGGAGAGGGGCGTGGCCTCCGGCGCGGCTGCGGCCGAGCCGCCCGGCGCCTGCCCGGGCGGCGGGGCTGCCTGCGGCGGCGGCGGCACGGTGGGCCGCGGCTTAGGACGATCGCAGGCGCTGAGCGCCAGCAGGCAGGCGGCAGCGAAGAGCGGTCGGCGCACGGGGATGTTCCTCAAGATCGGCCGCCTGATTGCCATACCCGGCCAGCCCGCAGAAGCCGGCGCCTGGATAAGGCGAAGGCCCGCCGGCGTTACCGGCGGGCCTTCATGGTGGAGCTAAGCGGAGTCGAACCGCTGACCTCTTGAATGCCATTCAAGCGCTCTACCAACTGAGCTATAGCCCCGAGGTCTCGGCTCACCGGAGTGCGACGCCCCCCGGCGAGGCGCGGAACCTAGTCAAAGCCTTCGGCGCGATCAAGCGGGTCTTTCGACCTTTTTCGCACCGGGCTCGACCGCCGTCCGGACGGACGTCAGCGGTCGTCGTCGCCCTCGTCGGGCAGGCCTTCGATCTCGGTGTCGTCGAAGTCGTCGTCGTCCTCTTCCTCCAGGAAGGGCACGTCGGCGTCGTCCTCCACGTCCTCATCGTCGGTGAATTCGCCCAGGTCGTCGGCGGCGGGGCCCACGCCCGGCTCAGCGGCGTCCTCGTCGTCGTCGGTGGCCAGCGGCGGCTCGTCGGCCACTTCGTCAAGTTCCGGGGTGACGGCGTCGTCTTCTTCTTCGTCCTCCGCCTCGGTCTCGGCGCCCCGAACCTGGTCCTCCCGCTCGTCGTCGGCCTCGGGATCGGGCGTGATGGCGCGGGCGCGGACACGGCGGTTGCGCACCGCCTCGTCAGGATCGAAGTCCGACCCGCACTTTGGGCAGTGCGCAGGACGCTTGTTCAGATCGTAGAATTTCGCTTGGCAGGTCGGGCAGATCTGCTTGGTGCCGAGCTCAGGATTGGCCAAGGCGGCGACCCTCTCCGGAAGGGGGTTCTCAGGAAGCGGGCTCCCTTGCCACGCCGGACCGCGGCTGTCAAAGCAATCCCCCTCTCGGGAATCCAGGTGTGCGGAGGCGCGGATAGCAGGCATGGCGGCGCAGGGTTTGAGCGCCCGGCGGAGCGGTCCGCTGAAGGGGCGCGTCCGGGCTCCGGGGGACAAGTCGATCTCGCATCGGGCGCTGCTGCTGGGCGCCTTGGCCGAGGGCTCCACCGAGATCGAGGGCCTGCTGGAAGGCGAGGACGTGAAGCGGACCGCCGCCGCCATGGCGGCGTTCGGCGCCACGGTGGAGCGTCTGGGGGAGGGCCGCTGGCGCGTCGAGGGGCGTGGCGGCTTCGCCGAACCCGCCGACGTCGTCGACTGCGGGAACGCCGGCACCGGCGTGCGGCTGATCATGGGCGCTGCGGCGGGCTTCGAGCTCGCCGTCACCTTCACTGGCGACCAGTCGCTGCGCGGCCGGCCGATGAACCGGGTGCTGAAACCGCTCGGCGAGATGGGCGCGCGGTGGATCTGTCGCTCGGGCGGCCGCCTGCCGCTGACCTTGCAGGGCGGCGGCCTGAAGCGCATCGCCTACCGGCTGCCGGAGCCCTCGGCGCAGGTGAAATCGGCGGTGCTCCTGGCCGGGCTGCACGCCGAGGGCGGGGCCGAGGTGATCGAGCCAGAGGCGACCCGCGACCACACCGAGCGCATGCTGCGCGGCTTCGGGGCCGACGTTCAGGTGACCGACGAGGCTGGCGCCCGCCGCATCGTCCTGCCGCCGGGCCAGCAGCTGCGCGGTACGTCGATCCACGTGCCGGGCGATCCGTCGTCGGCCGCCTTCCCCCTGGTGGCGGCGCTGATCACCCCCGGTTCGGAGGTGACGGTGGAGGGCCTCCTGCTGAACCCGCTGCGCACCGGCCTGCTCGAGACCCTGCGCGAGATGGGCGCGGACCTGACCGTCGCTAACGTCCGGGACGAGGGAGGGGAAAGCGTTGGCGACGTCACCGCCCGGCACTCGCAGCTGAAGGGAGTCGAGGTTCCCCCCGAGCGCGCGCCCTCGATGATCGACGAGTACCCGATCCTGGCGGTCGCCGCCGCCTTCGCCGAGGGCCGCACCGCCATGCGCGGCATCGGCGAGATGCGCGTGAAGGAGAGCGACCGCATCGCCCTAATGGCGGCGGGCCTCGCCGCCTGCGGCGTGGGCGTCGAGGAGGAGCCGGAAGCGCTGACCGTGGTCGGCTCGGCCCGCGGCAATCATCCCGTGGCAGGCGGGGCGCGGGTGGTGACCCATGGCGATCACCGCATCGCCATGTCCCACCTGGTCATGGGGCTGGCGTCGGACCAGCCGGTCTCGGTCGACGAGCCGGGCATGATCGCCACAAGCTTCCCCGGCTTCGTGTCGCTGATGACCGGCCTGGGCGCCGAGATCGACGAAGACCGTCCGGCGGCGGCGTGAGGCCTCCCTTCGTGATCACGGTCGACGGGCCCGCCGCCTCCGGCAAGGGCACGGTGGCGAGCGGCCTGGCGGCGGTCTACGGCCTGCCCATGCTGGACTCGGGCCTGCTCTATCGGGCCGTGGGCGTGCTGGCGCAGCGCGCCGGTCTGGACCTGGACGACGCCGCCGCCGCCGCCGGGATCGCCCAAGGCCTCACGGTCGGCCAGCTTACGGACCCGGCCTTCCGCACCCGGGCGGCGGGGGAGGCGGCCAGCCGGGTGGCCGTGCATCCCGCCGTGCGGCTCGCCCTGCGCGAGCTGCAGCTGTCGTTCGCCAGACGGCCTGGTGGCGCTGTCCTGGACGGCCGCGACCAGGGGACGGTGATCTGCCCCGAGGCGCCGGCCAAGCTCTACGTCAGCGCCTCGCCGGAGGTCCGCGCCACCCGCCGCTGGAAGCAGCTCGCCGCCCAGGGCGAGGCCGTGACCTACGATGAGATCCTCGCCGACATCGTCCGGCGTGACGAGCGCGACGGCAGCCGCGCCGACTCGCCCATGCGGCCGGCGCCCGACGCCGTCTTGCTGGACACGTCTGAAATGACTATAGAGCAGGCCGCAGATGCGGCCCGCCGCATCGTCGAGGCGGCGCGCGCCCGCTGGGAAGCTTCCTAGCCACGGCAAATCCAACCGCGCCCAACCCTCGTGACGGCCGCGGGCGGATCACACCCTTTGAACCCGACGCGATGACTCCGTTCGACAGCCTTTGGCTGCGCGCGGCGCCCGCGTCATTGAAGCACGAAAGACCCTTATGGCTGACGATATGAGCCTCAACCCGACGCGGGACGATTTCTCCGCCCTGCTCGACGAGTCCCTCGGCGGACGTGATTTCATGGAAGGCCAGGTTGTCCACGGCAAGGTCGTGGCGATCGAGAAGGACTTCGCGATCATCGACGTCGGTCTGAAGACCGAAGGCCGCGTGCCGCTGAAGGAATTCGCCAACCCGGGCGAGGACAAGCCGGCGCTGAAGGCGGGCGACACGGTCGAGGTCTTCCTCGAGCGCGTCGAGAACGCCATGGGCGAAGCGGTCATCAGCCGCGACAAGGCCCGCCGCGAGGAAGCCTGGACCCGCCTCGAAGCCGTCTACGAGCGGAACGAGCCGGTCATGGGCGCCATCGTCGGCCGCGTGAAGGGCGGCTTCACCGTCGACCTCGGCGGCGCTTCGGCCTTCCTGCCGGGCAGCCAGGTCGACATCCGCCCGGTGCGCGATGTTGGTCCGCTCATGGGCCGCGAGCAGCCGTTCGCCATCCTCAAGATGGACCGCCCGCGCGGCAACATCGTGGTGTCGCGTCGCGCCATCCTGGAAGAAGCCCGCGCCGAACAGCGCACCGAGCTGGTCAGCCAGCTGGTCGAGGGTGAAGTCCGCGAAGGCGTGGTCAAGAACATCACCGACTACGGCGCGTTCGTGGACCTCGGCGGCATCGACGGCCTGCTGCACGTCACCGACATGAGCTGGAAGCGCGTCAACCACCCGAGCCAGGTCCTGGCGGTGGGCGACACGGTCAAGGTGCAGATCGTCAAGATCAACCCGGACACCCAGCGCATCAGCCTCGGCATGAAGCAGCTGCAGTCCGACCCCTGGGACGGCGTGGAAGCCAAATACCCGGTGGGCGCCAAGTTCACCGGCCGCATCACCAACATCACCGACTACGGCGCCTTCGTGGAGCTGGAGCCGGGCGTCGAAGGGCTGGTGCACGTCTCCGAGATGTCCTGGACCAAGAAGAACGTCCACCCGGGCAAGATCGTGTCGACCTCGCAGGAAGTCGACGTGGTGGTCCTGGACGTCGATCCGTCCAAGCGCCGCGTGTCGCTCGGCCTGAAGCAGGCGATGGCGAACCCGTGGGAAGCCTTCCTCGACGCCCACCCGATCGGCTCGACCGTCGAGGGCGAGGTGAAGAACGCCACCGAGTTCGGCCTGTTCATCGGCCTGGACAGCGACATCGACGGCATGGTGCACCTGTCGGATCTCGACTGGGCCGTGTCCGGCGAAGAAGCCATCGCCCGCTACAACAAGGGCGACGTGGTGAAGGCCAAGGTGCTGGACGTCGACGTCGAGAAGGAGCGCATCTCGCTCGGCATCAAGCAACTGGCCGGCGACCCGATGCAGGGCGACACCTTCCGCAAGGGCCAGACCGTCACCTGCACCGTCACCGAGGTCACCTCGGGCGGCATCGAGGTCCGGTTCGGCGAAGATGACGCGCCGATGACCGCCTTCATCCGCAAGTCGGACCTGTCGCGCGATCGTGCCGACCAGCGTCCGGAGCGCTTCGCCGTGGGCGATCGCCTCGACGCCCAGGTGACCAACGTCGACAAGGCCGCGCGCCGCGTGTCCCTGTCGATCAAGTCGCTGGAAATGGCCGAGGAAAAGGAAGCCATCGAGCAGTTCGGCTCGTCGGACTCCGGCGCTTCGCTGGGCGACATCCTGGGCGCGGCTCTCCGCGAGAAGGCCCAGAAGGAGTAGTCGTCGCAGCCTCTCAGGCTGGACGGAGAGGCGGCGGCCCGGGCGACCGGGCCGCCGTTTTCTTTTTCTGAGTACGGGCCGATTGCAGCACCGGCCACGGCGGCGAAGCGACCGCGAACGACGAGGCGCGCGTGCTCCTCGGGGGTCGCAGAGCCGACGTCACCCAGGCCGCCCGCATCATTTGATAATCGTGAGCCGCATGCCTACTGTGCCGCCACAGCTTCGCCATAGAGCGGCGTAAACCTTCTTTCCGGGTTGAATCGCCTGGCGGAGTCTTACATGGTCCCGCCGCTCCCACCTCCCCGAAGGGTCGCATGATCAAGTCCGAGCTGATCGCGAAACTGGCCGAAGAGAATCCGCACCTCACCCAGCGCGACATCGAGCGTGTGGTCGGCGTGATCCTTGAACGGATGATCCAGGCGCTGGAAGAAGGCGGACGCGTCGAGCTCCGCGGTTTCGGGGCTCTGTCGGTGCGCTCGCGCGACGCCCGCGCCGGCCGTAACCCGCGGACCGGCGAGCCCGTGGACGTTCGCGCCAAGCACGTGCCCTTCTTCAAGAGCGGCAAGGAGCTGCGCGAGCGCCTGAACGTCGTGGACGAATAGGCGCCCGGGGGCGTCACGGGTGGCGAATGTGCAGGACGAGCTGAAGAGGCTCGAGAGCAAGATCCAGAAGCGGGCGCCCATCCTGGGCGAGTTCCGCGAGTTCATCGCGCGCGGCAACGTCATTGACCTGGCGGTGGGCGTGATCATCGGCGCCGCCTTCAACGACATCGTCAAGACGCTGGTGGATCAGGTGGTCATGCCGCCGATCGGCCTGCTGCTGTCCGGCATCGACTTCGGCCACCTCGAGTGGGTGCTGAAGCGGGACAACCCGGCCACCAAGGTCGATGAGCTGGTGGCCGTGAAATACGGCGCCTTCATCAACGCCGGCATCAAGTTCGTCATTGTCGCATGGGTCGTGTTCCTGCTGGTCAAGCTGGTCAACGTGATCCGGCGGCGCGACGCCGAGGCGGGTACGAAGACGCCGGCCGCTCCGCCGCCCCAGGAAGTGCTTCTGACGGAGATCCGCGACCTGCTGAAAGCGCAGGCGGACGGCGCGACGCCGCCGAAGCCCTAGGCCCCGAGAGGCGCCTGCAGCGGATCCTCCGCCGCGGCCTCCTCCCCAGGCGCTGGGACGCCGCGGCGGATGAGAGCCAGCTCGATGATCGTCAGCAGCTGGCGGGCCCGCCAGGCGGCGAGCAGGTAGAACGTCACCCCCGCGCCGATGTAGCCCAGCACGAAGTACCAGCTGGTGAGGCCGCGGCTGGCGGTCACGGCCCTCAGCGTCTCCGGAGCGATCTGCGAGAGGGCCAGCGCGGCCGATGTCGGCACGGTGACAAAAGCGAGCGCCATCCAGCGGGAGACGGCCTCGTGCCGCCGATGATTCAAGGCGGCGAGCGCATGGATGCGGCGCAGCTCGGCGGGCGGGAGCGGTGCGAGAAGGGCGAAGATGGCCTTGGTGGAGCCATTCCGCAGCAGGCCGCTGACCAGGTCGAGGCCGGTCATGGTCCAGATGCTCGGCGAGAACAGCCACTCCCAGGGCATCCGCCACATCGGCAGTCGGCGCAGGAGACCGCGCCAGAGAGCCCAGATTTCATCGGCGCTCATGCGCGCCGCAGCGGCTATCTCGGTCACCGGCCCCTCGCCAAGCTCCGCACGGAGCTTGGCCGGTAACGCGCGGCAGGTCTAGGCGACCTTGAAGCCTTCCCAGTTCAGCATCTTGAACAGCTTGGCGTTCTCCTCCGGCGGCAGGGCGTCGCGGAAGGCCGGGAAGACCTCGTCCTCCTCCTCGCGCATGTGCTCCTGCAGGCTGGTCCAGAAGGCGCGGGCCTTGATCAGCCAGCGCGGGTCCGTCGGCGGCGTGCGCCGCAGGTCATAGATGAAGGTCTTCACCTCCAGATGGTCCTCGGCCAGATGGTGCGACTGGTCGGTACGGGCGTTCTCGGCCAGCGCCGGATAGATGACGTTCTCCTCCTCGATCGCGTGCTTGGTCAGGGCGTAGGCGATCTTGGTGAGCAGCATCTCGCGCTTCAGCATCTCGTCGTCGTGGGTCTTGAGCAGCTGCTCGAACATCTTCTCGACCATGCGGTGCTCGGCGGTGAGGGCCGCAACCCAGTCGCCGGCCGCCAGCGACGGGCCCTGCATGACAGCCTTCCGCGCGTGGGGGATGGCGAGGCCGGCCACCAGGCCGAGCGCGGCGCCGGTGGCCACCGCGCCGAAGGAATTTCCGGACGAGTTGCGCATGAATTGTCTCCCTGGGATCGGGCGGACAACGGCGCGCCCCTTGCCCCTGTTCCGGTTCATCCCCTAATCCCGCTCCCATGAGCGTGAGCGCCAAGATTTGCGGGGTCACGACCCCGGAGGCGGTCCGCGCCGCCGTCGACGGCGGCGCCGGATTCCTCGGCTTCATGTTCTTCCCGAAGAGCCCGCGGAACATCAGCCCCGAGGCCGCCGCGCGCCTAACGTCGCCGGCGCGGGCGGCGGGCGTGCGGATTGTCGCCGTCGCCGTCGATCCCACCGATGGTGAGCTGGACGTGATCGTCGGCGGCCTGCGGCCGGACCTGATCCAGCTGCACGGCAAGGAGAGCCCGGCCCGCGTCCGCCAGATCGGCCAGCGCGCGGGCTGCGGGGTGGTCAAGGTGCTGCCGGTTTCGGAGGCTTCGGATCTCGCCGCGGCGCAGGACTACGAGCCGCTCGTGGAGCACCTGATGTTCGAGAGCAAGCCGCCGAAGGACGCCGATCGGCCCGGCGGCCTGGGGGTCGTGTTCGACTGGACCCTGCTGGAAGGCCGGCGCTTCCGGCGTCCCTGGTTCCTGGCCGGCGGGCTGAACCCCTGGAACGTCGGGGAGGCGGTCGCGGCCTCTGGAGCCCCGATGGTTGACGTTTCCTCTGGCGTGGAGCGCGGTCCCGGCCTAAAGGACCCGGCCTTGATCAAGGCGTTCCTTGACGCCGCCAGACGAGCCTGAATCGTCCGCCGTGAACGCACCCGCCCGCCCCAACGACTACACCGCCTACCCCGACGCCGAGGGCCGCTTCGGCGACTACGGCGGCCGCTACGTGCCCGAGACCCTGATGCCGCTGGTCCACCAGCTGGACGCGGCCTATGCGGCGGCCAAGGCGGACCCGGAGTTCCAAGGCGAGCTGAAGAGCTTCCTCAGGCACTACGTCGGCCGCCCCAGCCCGCTCTACTTCGCCGAGCGGCTGACCGCCCACTACGGCGGCGCGAAGATCTACCTGAAGCGCGAGGAGCTGAACCACACCGGCTCGCACAAGATCAACAACTGCATGGGCCAGATCCTGCTGGCCATGCGGATGGGCAAGACCCGGATCATCGCGGAGACCGGCGCCGGCCAGCACGGCGTGGCCACCGCCACCGTCTGCGCCCGTTTCGGCCTGCCCTGCGTCGTCTACATGGGCGCGGTGGACGTGGAGCGGCAGAAGCCGAACGTCTTCCGCATGAACCTGCTGGGCGCGGAGGTTCGGCCGGTGACCTCGGGCTCCGCCACCCTCAAGGACGCCATGAACGAGGCGCTCCGTGACTGGGTCACCAACGTCCATGACACCTACTACCTGATCGGCACCGCCGCCGGCATGCACCCCTATCCGGTGATGGTGCGCGACTTCCAGGCGGTGATCGGCCAGGAGACCAGGGACCAGATCCTGGAGCTCGAGGGCCGCCTACCAGACGCGGTCGTCGCCTGCGTCGGCGGCGGCTCGAACGCCATCGGCCTCTTCCACCCGTTCCTGAACGACGAGGGCGTGAAGATCTTCGGGGTCGAGGCCGCCGGCCATGGCATGGAGAGCGAGCGACATGCCGCCGCCATCAACGGTGGCCGCCCGGGCGTGCTGCACGGCAACAAGACCTACCTGCTGCAGGATCCCGAGGGCCAGATCACCGAGGCCCACTCGATCTCCGCTGGCCTCGACTACCCTGGCATCGGGCCCGAGCACTCGTGGCTGCACGACGTCGGCCGCGCCACCTACCTCACCGCCACCGACCAGGAGGCCCTGGCGGCCTTCCAACTCTGCGCCGAGCTGGAGGGTATCCTGCCGGCCATCGAGTCCTCGCATGCGCTCGCCCGCCTCCCCGAGGTGGTCGGCGAGGTCGGCAAGGACGGAATCGTGGTGCTGAACCTGTCCGGCCGCGGCGACAAGGACGTCGCCACCGTGGCCAACCACCTGGGGCGGGTGATTTGACCACCGCCCGCATCGACGCCCGCTTCGCAGCCCTGGCGCGCGAGTCACGCGCCGCCTTCGTGGCCTATGTCATGGCCGGCGACCCCGACCGCGACACTGCGCTCAAGATCCTGCGGGGCCTGCCCGCCGCCGGCGCCGACCTTATCGAGCTGGGCTTCCCCTTCTCCGACCCCATGGCCGAAGGCCCGCCAATCCAGCGCGCCGCCCAGCGGGCGCTCGCCAAGGGAATGACCCTGAAGGGTACGCTGGAGCTGGCCGCCGCCTTCCGGCAGGACGACCAGGACACCCCGATCATCCTGATGGGCTACCTGAACCCGCTGCTGAACTGGGGCTTCGAGGCCTTCGCCCGCGACGCCGCGGACGCCGGAATCGACGGCGTGATCGTGGTCGACTGCCCGCCCGAGGAGGCGCCGCCGCTGGCCCGGGCGCTCGACGCAGCCGGGCTGTCCCTCATCCGCCTGGCCACGCCAACGAGCGACGACGCCCGCCTGCAGACCATCGTCCAGGGCACCTCCGGCTTCGTCTACTACGTCTCCGTGGCTGGCGTGACCGGCGTAAAGGAGGCGGACGCCGCCGTGGTCGCTCCCCACGTCGAGCGCGTGCGAAAGGCGTCTGGCCTTCCGGTGGCGGTCGGGTTTGGCATCAAGACTCCGGAAAGAGCCGCGGCGGTAGCACGCGTCGCCGATGCGGTCGTCGTGGGCTCGGCCCTCGTCGATGAAGTGGCTGGAGCGGTGGAGAGAAACGAAGACGTGACCGCGGCCGTTCTTTCCAAAGCCGAATCCTTGGCTAAGTCTGTGCGCCTCGCACGTACGGCCCAACCGACGACGGTCTAGACCTATGGCGATGGCTGATCAGAAAAACGACAAGCCCGGACGCCCGCAGGGCCCCCGCGAACGCCGCGGCTGGCTGTCCCGCATCGCGCCGGGCGTGCGCAACGCGTTCGCCAAGCGCGAGACGCCCGAGAACCTCTGGGTGAAGTGCCCCGACACGGGTGAGATGATCTATCGCCCGGACCTCGAGGCGGCCCTGTGGGTCACGCCGTCAGGCAACCACATGCGGATCGGGGCGGCGCAGCGCCTGCGCTACACCTTCGATGGCGGCACGTACGAGAAGATCGCCTCTCCCGTCGTGGCCGATGACCCGCTGAAGTTCCCCGACGAGCGGCCCTACACCGAGCGCTTGAAGGCCGCCCGCAAGTCCACGGGCGAGCAGGACTCGATGGCCATTGGTTACGGCCACATCGAGGGCCAACCGGCCGTGGTGGTCGTGCAGGACTTCCACTTCATGGGCGGCTCGCTCGGCATGGGCGCCGGCGAGACCTTCATCAAGGCGGCTCAGGAAGCCGTGAAGCGGCGCGCGCCCTTCATCATCTTCACCGCCTCGGGCGGCGCGCGGATGCAGGAAGGCACCCTGTCGCTGATGCAGATGGCCCGCACGACGCTGGCGCTGAACGAGGTGAAGGCGGCGGGCCTGCCATACCTGGTCGTGCTGACCGACCCGACGACGGGCGGGGTGCTCGCGTCGTACGCCATGCTGGGCGACATCCACATCGCCGAGCCGAACGCCACGATCGGCTTCTCCGGCCGCCGGGTGATCGAGCAGACCATCCGCGAGACCCTGCCGCCGGGCTTCCAGAAGTCCGAGTTCCTGGTGGAGCGCGGCATGGTGGACATCGTCGCCTCCCGGGCCGAGCTGCCGAAGGTGCTGGGCTCGCTGCTCAGGACCCTTCAGATGGGGCGCGAGCGACTTCCCTCCGCCGCCTGATGTGACCTCCCCCCCGATCGACCACGATCCGATCCGCGCCTCGGACGCGGTGATCCAGCGCCTACGGGCCAATCACCCGAGCCTGATCGACCTCACCACGGGCCGCGTGGAACGCCTGCTGGCGGCGCTAGGCCACCCTGAGAGGCGCCTGCCGCCCGTGATCCACGTGGCCGGCACCAACGGCAAGGGCTCGACGGTCGCCTACCTTCGTGCGATCGCGGAAGCCCAGGGGCTGAGGGTCCACGCCCTGACCTCGCCCCACCTGGTCCGGTTCGCCGAGCGGATCCGGGTGGCTGGCGAGTTGATCTCCGACGAGCGCCTGCTGGAGCTCACCGAGCGGCTGGAGACGGCCAACGCGGGGGAGCCGATCAGCTTCTTCGAGATCACCACGGTTCTGGCCTTCGAGGCCTTCGCCGACGCGCCGGCGGACCTCTGCATCGTGGAGGTGGGACTCGGCGGCCGCTTCGACGCCACCAATGTGTTCGACGCGCCGGCGGTGAGCGTGATCACGCCGGTGGATTACGATCACTTGGAGATGCTGGGCCCCGGCCTGCCGAAGATCGCCTGGGAGAAGGCCGGGATCATCAAGCCCGGGCGGCCGGTGGTGGTGGCGCGCCAGCAGGAGGAGGCGCTCGACATCATCGAGCGGGAGGCCGACGCGCGGATGGCGCCCATGCTGCTGATGGGCCGAGATTTCGATGCGTGGGAGGAGCGGGGGCGGCTGCTGGTCCAGATGCCCGAGCGGCTGCTCGACCTCCCGCCGCCCAGCCTGTTCGGCGGCTACCAGTTCGCGAACGCCGGGCTGGCGGTGGCGGCGGCCCTGACCTTCGACGGCTCGCTGGGGGAGGATGCGATCGGGCAGGGCGTCGCGTCGGCGGTCTGGCCGGCGCGGTTCCAGCGGCTGACCAAGGGGCCGCTGGCGGAGCTGGCGCGCTCGCGCAGCTCGGACCTCTGGCTGGACGGGGGGCACAACCCGCATGCGGGGCGGGCGTTGGCCGAGGCTGCGTCGCGGCTCACCGACCGGGACGGGCGGCCGCTGGCGCTGGTGGTGGGGATGTTCGCCAGGAAGGACGCCCGGGGCTTTTTCGAGCCGTTCGCCGAGATGCACCCGAGGGTGTTCGCCACGACGTTCGACTCGCCCAACGCGGCGCCGGCCGAGGAGATCGCCGAGGCGGCCAGGGCCAACGGGCTGCAGGTGGAGGTGGTCGGCGACGTCCGCGCGGGGGTGAAGCGGGCGCTGTCCAGCGAGGGGCCGCCGCCGCACGTGCTGGTCTGCGGCGGACTGCACTTCGCGGGCGAGGTGCTGGCGATGAGCCGCGAGACGTGGCCCACATGACAAAGCCCGCCGGTGGGGCGGGCTTTGACGTAGAGATAGCCGCGGGTCAGGTGGACTCGGGCGGACTCGCGGGTGGACTCGGCCTCAGGCGGCGACGCCGGCCTCGTTGAGCCACTCGAGGATCTTCTGCTTGGGCATGGCGCCGACCTTCATGGAGGCCATCTGGCCGCCCTTGAAGAGCATCATGGTCGGGATGCCGCGGACGCCATAGCGCGAGGGCGTGGTCGGGCTTTCCTCGATGTTCAGCTTGGCCACGGTCACCTGGGCGCCGAGCTCCTCGGAGATTTGCTCGAGGGCGGGGGCGATCTGCTTGCAGGGGCCGCACCACTCCGCCCAGAAGTCGACGAGCACGGGGCGCTCGGCTTGCAGCACGTCCTTGTCGAAGGACTCGTCGGTGACCGTCACGGTGGCCATTGGGTAGCTCCTCCTGCGCAGGCTCAACGCAGCCTTGCGCCTCTTGATCCGCGATGTAGGCCGCGGTGGACCAGGTATCAACCGCTGCGGCGGAGCTGGGCAAGCGCATCCGCCAACAGGTTTTCTGGGATCGGCATCAGCTTCGGCCCGTCGGTCCAGACCAGCGCGGCCTCGATGCGCCGGCCGGGGAAGACGTCGGCCAAGACCGCCGCGTAGAGCGCCATCTGCCGCAGGTAGGCGGGGTCGGCGTCCTCGATGCGAACCGGGGAGGGACGGTTGGTCTTGAAGTCGACGACCAGCACCCGGTCGGGCAGCACCACCAGCCGGTCGATGCGGCCGGAGATCCGCAGGCCCGCGGGCAGGGCGGCGGCCGTCCCGGCGATGCCCACCTCGGCGCGCGAGCCGGGGCCGAACACCTCGGCGAAGCGGGCGTCGTCGAGGACGCTGAGCGCAGCGGCCGTCATCTCCGCCCGCTGCGCGTCGGTCAGGTCGCGCTCGCGGGCGAGCAGCGCCTTGGCGCCGTCCGCACGGGCGGCCGGCGCGAGATCGGGCAGGACCTGCAGCAGCCGGTGGATCAGGTCGCCGCGCCGGAAGCGGCCGAGCCCCTGGGCCTCGGCGAGAGGGGAGGGAGCCGGGGTCTTCACGCCCTCTCCCAGGTCGGACGGCGAGGCATAGCGGGCGAAGGCCTCGGCATGGGGCGCAGTGGCCGACCAGGCCGGCAGGGGCGCAGCCACCGCGGCGGCCGCCGCCTCGGCAGGCAGGGTCTTCGGATCCTCCCCATAGCGCTGGAATTGCAGCCCGCCGCTCTCGACGATCCTCAGGTCGTTGCAGATCTTGGCGTGGCAGAGCGCGTCGCGCACGGCGCCCCACCAGCCGCGCAGCTTGTCGGGATCGGTGCGCTCGGCGACGCGGCCGCAGATCACCAGGCGGTCGCGGGCGCGGGTCAGGGCCACGTAGAGCAGGCGATAGGCCTCGGCCTCCTCGCGGCGCGTCCGCTCCTCCCGGGCGAAGGCGGTGGCCTCGCAGTCGCGGGCGGACGAGCCGCACCAGAGGAAGCCGTCGCGCACCTTCAGAAGGCTGGAGCCGCGGGCGCTCTGGGTCAGGGTGGTCTCGGGAAGGAAGACGATCGGCGCCTCCAGGCCCTTGGCGCCGTGGGCGGTCATCACGCGCACCTCGCGGCGCTCGCCCTCCAGCTCGCGCTTCACGACGATGTCGAGGCCGGCCAGCTCGCCGGCCAGCGTCTGCAGGTCGTGGGCGCCCCGGCCCTCGGCGGCCAGCACCTGGTTCAGAAACTCGTCGAGGGCGTCCTCGGCTTCCACGCCGAGCCGGCGCAGGAGCCGCTGGCGTATGGACCGGCCGCCAGCGTCGGCGAGGCCGAGCACCAGGGTGTAGAACTCGAACGGGCGGCGGCCCCGGCCCTCGGCGAGCGCGCGCTCCAGCAGGCCCGCCGCCGCTGACCAGTCCGGCCGCTCGGCGGCGCGGCGCCGGAGCCGGGCCCAGAGGTTCTCGCGGTCGCGCCCGTGGGCCAGGTCGTAGAGGCTGTCGTCGTCCAGGCCGCCCAGCGGGCTCTTCAGCAGGGCGGCCAGCGTCAGCTCGTCCTGCGGAAACTGGACGAAGCGGGCCAGGGCCACGAGGTCGTCAAAGACGATGTGCTGCGACAGCGCCAGGCGGTCGGCGCCGGCCACAGGTATGCCGGCCTGCTTCAGGGCGCGGAGGATCTCTTCGAACAGGGCGCGGCGCCGGCGCACCAGGATGAGGACATCGCCGGCGTGGGCGGGGCGGTACTGGCGCGTCTCCTTGTCGTAGACCGCGTCGCCGCGGGCGATCAGGGCCTTGATCTCGCCGGCGATCCGCCGGGCGAGGCGGCGGTTGGCGCTCTCCTCGCCCTCGACGTCGAGGGGCGCGTCCCAGGCCTCGCGTTCGTCGGCCTTGCGCTCCACCTCCAGCGGCCAAACGTCGACGCAGCCGGCGTGGTCGCGCCGCTGAGGGGCGTGGACCACGGGCTCGTAGGTGGCCCGCGGCTGGATGGCCTGGGCGAGCTCGGCGGGGGCGAAGACCGCATCCACGAAGGAGAGCACCTGAGGCGTCGAGCGCCAGGAGGTGAGCAGGTCCACGCGCTCGAAACGGTAGCCGGCGCCGGTGGCGCGGTCGCGGTGGAACTCGTACTTCTGCAGCAGCTGCTCGGGCTGGGCGCCCTGGAACGAGTAGATCGACTGCTTGTCGTCGCCGACCACGAAGAGGTCGCGCAGCCGCGCCTCGTCCCCCGCGCCGGCGCCGGCGAAGAACTCCTCCGACAGGGCGTCGACGATGGTCCACTGCTCGGGGGCGGTGTCCTGGGCCTCGTCGAGCAGGATGTGGTCGATGCCGCCGTCCAGCTTGTAGAGCACCCAGGCGGCGGCCGGCCGGTCGCGCAACAGCTGGCAGGCCTTCTCCACCAAGTCCTGGAAGTCCAGCACGCCCGCGGACGTCTTCTCGATGCGGTAGGCAGCCAGGTAGGCGTGGGCCAGCGTCAATGCGTCGACGGTGTCCTGCGCGATCTGGGCGGCGCGCACCCGCTCGCGGGCGAGTTCTAGCCGGCCCTGCTCGGACAGCAGCAGGGCCTGGAGGGTGGGGTCGGCCTTGATGACCTTGGCGTTGACCACCCACTTGGCCGCGTCGCCCTCGCCCTTCTCGGTGAAGAAGGGCGCAAGCGCCTGCTCGAAGGTCGCCTCGGGGTCGGCCGCCACCTGGGCGAGCTGGGCCGCGCATTTCTGGTCGTTCGAGCCGCCCTGACGCAGAGCCTCGGCGGCGCGGCGCCAGAGGCCGCGGTCGAGCCGGGCCATGTCCTCGGCGCCCACCTGATCGGGGCCGGAGCCGCGGGGGATATCGACCGCGCGCCAGACCCAGGCCTCGGCGCCGTCCAGCCCGCCCTCGCGCTGGAAGAAGTCCGCCAGGGCGCCGCGGCGCGCCTCGAAGTCCGCGAACATGGACTCGAAGCTCTGGAAGTCGAGCGCGACGGAGAAGCGGGCGTAGGCGGCGGTGACCCGGTCGTCGGCGGCCAGGGCGTGGCGCGCGACCATGGCGCGGGCCTCGCGCGCCACGGCGGCCGCGCCGGCGTCGTCCATAACCCGGAAGCCGGGGGAGATGCCGGCCTCCAGCGGGAAGCGGCGCAGCAGCTTCTCGCAGAAGGCATGGATCGTCTGGATCTTCAGGCCGCCGGGAGTCTCCAGGGCCTGGGCGAACAGCGCCCGGGCGGCGGAGAGCTGGCGATCGTCGAAGTCGCGGTCCTCGAGCCGGGTGAGCCGCTGGCGCAGCTCGGCGTTCGGCAGCACGGACCATTCGCCCAGCACGTCGAACAGCCGCCGCTGCATCTCGGAGGCGGCGGCCTTGGTGTAGGTGACACAGAGGATGGTCTCGGGCCTGGCGCCGGCCAGCAGCAGGCGCGCCACGCGGTCGATCAGGGTCTTGGTCTTGCCCGAGCCGGCGTTGGCGGTGACGAAGGCCGACAGCCGCGGGTCAGCGGCGATCTGCTGCGGATCCAGGGTGCGGGCGAGCAGGTCCAGGCTCATTCCTCGCCCTCCTCGCCGCTGGTGGACCACTCGAAGACCCGGGCTAGGTGGTCGTATTCGGAGGCGTAGAGCTTCACGAACTGGGGCGCCAGGCGAGAGGTGTAGCCGCGGTTCGGGTCCCGGTACTGGCGGACCAGCTCGACGAGGCCGGCCATGGCGGCGTCGACGGCCTCGCCGCTGTCGAGCACCTTCTTGCCGTCGCCGCCCGGCTGGGCGCGGACCTCGACCCGGCCGGCGGGCTTGCGGCCTGTGACCTCCAGGTAGGTGAGCTCGCCAGGCTCGGCGGCGGGCATGCCCGGGAAGCCGCCGCGCGCCAGGATCGCGGCGGTGAGGGTGAGCTGGGGCGAGAAGCCGGTCTTGACCATCTTCGGCGACGGCGCGTGGCCAGTCTTGAAGTCGATGACGTGGCCGTAGCCGTCGGCGGTGATCTCGATGCGGTCGGCCTTGGCCGCGACGGTGAAGGGCTGGCCGTCCACGTCGACCACCAGCTTGCCGGTCTGCTCCACGTGGATCTCGCGCCCGTCGGCGCGGCGCTCGGCCTCCAGGTCGGCGACCCAGCGGGCCGCCTCACGGGCGAGGGCGCCTTCGCGCGCCAGGCCCTCGGGCGGCATGCCGCCGGCGCGCAGGGCCTCGAGGTAGTAGCGCTCGAAGGCCTCGGCGGCGGTCTCCGGGGCGTGCGCCGGCCAGGCGCGGGCAAGGTCCTCGAAGGCCTGGTGGATGGCGGTGCCGCGTATGCGGACGTCGACGGCCTCGTCCGGCGGCCCGAGCGGGCGCAGGCTCAGGATGTCCCGGGCCCAGACCATGTAGGGGTCGCGGGTGAGGGCCTCGACGCGGGTGACGAAGAGGCTGTCGGGACGGTGCTCGACCGGCGGCCTGGGCGAAGGACGCGGGACCGGGGCGTAGGCGTCGGGCGCGTCGAGCTGGCGGGCCCAGTCGATGACGTCGCGGCGCTGGGCGAGTTCGACGCCGGCCCCGCGGGCCAGGGTCTCCAGCCGCCAGAGCCAGCGGGACTTCACCGAGGGCGCGCCCTCGCGGCGCTCGGTGTGGAGGAGGATCACCTCGGGGGCGCAGGCGGCCTGGGCGAAGTCGTGGGCGGCGAGGCCGATGCGGCGCTCGGGGCTGGGCAGGCCCAGGCGCTCGCGCATGGGGCGGGATAGGAAGGGGTCGAGGGGCGCGCCACGGGGCCAGACGCCTTCCTCGAGGCCGGCGACCACCAGACGATCGGCGCGGACCAGGCGGGCCTCGATGGCCCCCAGGATGCGCAGCCGGGGATGGGTGGCGCCGCCGGTCCGCACGGTCTCGCCCTGCATCAACTGTTCGAGCAGGTCGGCGAAGGCGCGCGGGGTGGCGGGGGGCAGGTCGCCGCCGTCGCGGATGAGGCCGGAGAGCAGGCGGCTCATGGCCTCGCCGCCGGCGCCGGCCCAGAGGTCGCCCAGGTCGCCGGCCGGGTCGCGGGCCAGGGCCTCCATGGCTTCCGCCAGGCGGGCGGCGCGGGTGGCGGGGGCCTCGGCGTCGTACTCGGCCGGGAGGGTGTCGCGGAGGGCGGCGGCGAGGGCGGCGGCGGCCGGGAAATCCGTCAGCCTACGGAGCAGGGCGTCCCAGTCGCGGGCGCGGGGGCCGCGCAGGGCGCGGCGTTCAAGGTCGACGAGCGCCGGGCCGAAGACGTCAGGGTCGAGGCCGAGGCGGACGTAGGGGTGCTTGAGGATCGCCAGCAGGACGACCGGCGCCAGAGGGTCGACGGCGGCGCGGGCCAGCAGGCCGGCCAGCGCGCCGCAAGGGGAGCCGGCGAGGCTCTCGCCCGCGGAGCTGTCGGGCACGACGCCCCAGCGCAGCAGGCGAGCCGTGACGCGACGGGCGAGGGCCTGGTCGGGGGTCACCAGGGCGGCGGTCCGCTCGGGGGTCTCCAGCGCCTCGCGCAGCAGGAGGGCGCAGGCGGTGGCGGCCTCCTCCTCGGCGCGGGCGTGCACCAGGGAGAGGCCGTCGAGGCCGCGGGCGATGGTCTCCACGCCGAGCGCCTGGATAACGCCCAGCCAGTCGGCGGTCTCCTCCGCCGGGCGCAGGGCCTCGTTGATGACGCGCTGGCGGGCGCGGCCGGCGAAGGTGACGCTCGACGCCGGCCAGGTGAGGACGTCGGCTTTCGCCACCCGGGCGTCGTCCAGGAGCCGCTTCAGGGCGCCTTGCGGATGCTGCACGTCGACCTTGGCCCAGGCCTTGTCGGCGAGGCCCTCGTCGAGGCCAGGAAGGACGACGCAGCCCTGCGGGGCGTTGGCCACTGCGATGAGCAGGGCCCGGGTGGCCGGGGCGGTGCCGGTGGAGCCGGCCGCCACCAGCACGCCCTGCGGCGGCCGGTCGGTCCAGCTCTCGGCCAGGCGGCGCAGCAGGCGGACCCGGCGCTCGCTGACGTCCACCACGCCCAATTCGCGGAGGCGTTCTGACCAGGCGGCGACGGCGCTCTCCAGGAAGGTGCGGCTGACCTGCCAGTGCTCGGCCAACTCGCTCTCCACGAGATCGTGCAGCCGGCCCTCGATGTCGGCCTCTTCGATCTGGACGCTGTCGAGGAAGCCGCCCAGCGCCTCGGCCAGCTCCAGGGCGGCGGGCGCGGTGAGGGTGCGGCCCTGCAGAAGGTGCTCGTGCTCGGCGACCAGTCGGGTGAGTTCAAAGCGCCGCTTCAGCGGGTCGATGGCGGCGGGAAGGTCGAGGGAGAGGTCGCCTGGCTCGAAGGGCGGCTCGCCCTCCTCCAGGTCGCCCAGCGGCCGCATCTGCGGCGGCAGGACCGCGCGCCCGCCGGCGGCGGCGATGAAGGCGTCGGCGATGGCTCGCGCCCCCCGGCGCGTGGGGATCAGGACCACCGCCTGGGACAGCGCCTCGGGTCCGATCGGCGCCAGGGCGTCGTGCAGGCCCTGGGCCAGATCCTGAGCGAAGGGACGGTGGGCGGGGATGTTGAACCAGCGCGGACCTGGACGGTCGAGGAAGCTCATCTGAGCCGCGCCTCGGCCGCCTCCCTGGCGGCGGGGTCGCCCACGTGCATCCAGAAAGCGTCCATGACGGCGCCGCAGAGCCGGCCCTCCGCCTGCAGGCGATGCCAGACGGGCAGCACCGAGAAGGCGCCGACGGCCGGCGAGCCGTCCAGCACCTGCGGCTTGAGGATGCCGAAGCCGACATTGGCGAAGGGTGTCGGCGGCTCGGGCGCGGTGGAATGGGTGAGCCGGCCCTGGTCGTCCATGAAGAAGCCGTTGGGCCCTTCGAAGCCGATGCCGTTCCCGCGCTTCACCAGCAGCAGCAGGATGTCCATCCGGGCGGGGTTCCAGGCGCGCTTCAGGGTTTCCAGCGGCCGCTCCCGCTCGGCGAGCCACAATGAATCGATGTTGGCCACGAAGATCGGGTCTTCGCCCAGCAGGGGGCGGGCGTGCTGGATGCCGCCGCCGGAGTCCAGCAGCTGGTCGCGCTCGTCGGAGATCAGCACCTGCAGGTCCGACCGCTGCGCAAGGTGGCGCTCCATCTGGTCGGCGAAGTGGTGGACGTTGACCACGGCGCGGGTGACGCCGGCGGCGACCAGCTCGTCGAGCACGCGGTCGATGAGGGTGCGCCCGCCTACCGGCACCAGGGCCTTGGGCATGGCGTCGGTCAGCGGCCGCATGCGGGTGCCCAGGCCAGCGGCCAGCACCATGGCCGTTGTGGGGGCTGTGACGGGCGCGCTCACGCCCGCGCCCCGGCGGGGACGTGCCGGTCGAACCAGCTCTGCAGGCCGGCCATGGCCGGGTCGCGCAGGTTGCGCTCCAGGTAGCGCCAGGTGCGGGGCATGTAGGCCGTGTACTGGGTGCGGCCGAGCAGGGCCTGGCGGGCGAACACCCGGCCCAGGATGCGCGCGGCGTTGGAGGCGGCCAGCGCCCGGTAGTCGGCGAGGAAGCCCTCGCGGTCCAGCTTGGGGCGGGCGCCGAGGAAGCGGTCCAGCATCCGCTGCTCCAGCTCGGCGGACACGTCGCGGCGGGCGTCCTGCAGCAGGTGCGTCAGGTCCCAGGCGGGGTGGGCCTTCAGCGCATCCTGGAAGTCGATCAGGCCGACCCGGGCGGGTCCCTGGCGCTCCGGCAGCCAGAGCAGGTTCTGGGCGTGGAAGTCGCGGTGGGTGAAGACGCTGGCGCCGGCCTCGCCGCGCACCCACACGGGGGCCCAAAGCGCGTCCCATTCGGCCACCGCCTCGGCGGAGAACCCGGGCAGGCCGGCGAACTTCGGCCACCACTCCAGGAAGGTGTCCGTCCCGATCTTCAAGGCAAGCGCGTCATAGGTGAGCAGCGGCCAGGCGACGTGGTCGCCGGCGGTCAGCACGTCGGGCGGGGTCACGGCCTGCAGCGCGACCTGGACGTCCACGGCGGCCTCGTAGAGCGGCAGCTCGTCCTGCCCGTCCGCCACCAGGGTGGCGAACAGGCCGTCGCCGAGGTCCTCGAGCACGCAGAGCCCGGCGTCCACGTCGTGGGCGACGATCTCGGGGGCGGAGAGGCCGCGGCCGCGCAGCCAGGTGGCGGTGGCCACGAAGGCGGCGACGGAGCCCGCCGCCAGGCGGCTGGCGGCGTTGTAGCCAAGGGCGAGGCGCTCCTGCGGCGTGGCGCCCGGCGGGCAGACGCTGCTTTCCAGGGCCGGGGGCTGGTCCATGAGGATCAGGGCGCGGCCGTCGGGGCCGCGCAGGCGCTCGTAGCTGCGCGTGGAGGCGTCGCCGCTCAGCGGGATCCGCTGCACGCCGGCCAGGCCCGCCTGCCTCAGGAACTCGGCCTTCTGGGCCTCACGGTCCGAACTCAAGCCCTCGTCCTTCCCAGGCGCCGTGCGGGATGAGCCGCACGCGCCGTTCGTCGCCATCCTCGGAAAGCGCAATCTCTACATCGAGTCGGTCCGGGGGAAGGCGGCCCTCCAGACGTTGGGGCCACTCGATCACCGCGGCCCCGTCCTCCAGCGCCTCGTCCAGACCGATCTCATAGGCCTCGTCCGGCGACGAGAGGCGATAGAGGTCGAAGTGGGCGACCTTCAGCCGCGGGCCTTCGTAGAACTGCACCAGGGTGAAGGTGGGCGAGGGCACGTCCTCGTCCGGCGTGGTCAGGGCGCGGACCAGGGCGCGGGCCAGGGTCGACTTGCCGGCCCCGAGCGGGCCGGACAGGCAGACCGCGTCGCCGGGCTCCAGCCGGGCGGCGATGGCCGCGCCCAGGCGGCCGGTGGCCGCCTCGTCCGAGAGGCGGAGGTCGCCGTCGGCAGCGTGGATCATGCGAACACCCGGTCCGGATCGGCGGGCAGGCCGCGCTCCACATGGTGCTTGAGGCGCAGGGTGACTTCGGCGGGGTCGCCGTCCAGGGCCTGCGGCGGGATCGGCCGGCCGACGGTGAGGCGGAAGGCGCGGCCCTGCTTGTTCAGCAGCTCGTGGAACAGGGTCATGTCCCGCAGTTCGGGGGAGATCCGGTTGAACAGGTGGAACAGGGTCGACCAGGGGCCGGCCACGTGGATGGGGACCACGGGCGCGTCGTACTTGCGGGCGATGGAGACGGCGCTGGGCGCCCAGGGCGGGTCGGCCAGCAGGCCGTCGGGCTGGCGGCGCGCCAGCCGCCCGGCCGGGAAGATGACCAGGCAGCGGCCGGCCTCCAGGGCCTGGCGGGTCATCTGAAGGGTCAGCCGGGTGCGCTCGCGGGTGCGCTTGGCCTCCACCCATTCCACGGGGATCAGCACCTCGTCGAGGTGGGGGGCGACGCGGTGGGCGTCGGAGTTGGCGTAGAAGCAGAGGTCGGGGCGCAGCGGCTTCAGCCGGTCGTAGACGGCGACCCCGTCGGCGATGCCGGTGGGGTGGTTGCAGACCACCACGACCGGGCCCGCGGCCGGGACGCGTCCGAGGCCGGCGGCCTCGGTGCGCAGGGCCAGCAGGCGCGAGATGTGCTCGAGCGCCTGGTGGCCTGGCAGGGGGGCGATGGCGTCGGCCATGCCCCGCGCCTTGGCGTAGTCGAGGACGGCGTAGAGCAGGGGGCGGACGAGCGGCCAGACCGGCGAGGCGGAGAGCTTCGGCGCGCGCTCGGCGATCAGGACATCGACGATGTGATCCCGCGGACGGGGCGCACTCAGGGCCTGCGCGGGCGAAGCGACGCTCATGGCCCAAGATGCGACGGCGGGGGGCGCGCGGGCAAGCGGGGCCGGCCCTCTCCCGCCGGGCGGGAGAGGGTTGGGTGAGGGCGGCTCGGGGTTGGGGGCGGGCAGGGGGTGGGACCCGGGTCCAACGGGAGCGGCGGCGGCGCGGCCGGCGCCGCCCTCACCCTGCCCTCTCCCACGCCTGCGGCGCGGGAGAGGGTTCTGGTGGCGGGCTCTTCGGCTTGGGCCTAAAACGCCGGCATGCGTGACATCACTCACTTCATCGACGGCGCGCCCGTCGCTTCGACCTCCGGCCGGTTCGGAGACGTCTTCAACCCCAACACCGGCGAGATCCAGGCCCGGGTCGGCCTGGCGACCACCGCCGAGGTGGACGCCGCGGTGGCCTCGGCGCTGCGGGCGCAGCAGACCTGGGCGCTGGTCAATCCGCAGCGGCGGGCCCGGGTCATGTTCGAGTTCAAGCGGCTGGTGGAAGCCCGCATGGACGAGCTGGCCGAGCTGCTGTCGTCCGAGCACGGCAAGGTGATCGCCGACTCCAAGGGCGACATCCAGCGCGGACTGGAGGTGATCGAGTTCGCCTGCGGCATCCCGCACGCGCTGAAGGGCGAGTACACGGAGGGCGCCGGGCCGGGGATCGACGTCTATTCCATGCGCCAGCCGCTGGGCGTGGCGGCGGGCATCACTCCGTTCAACTTCCCGGCGATGATCCCGATGTGGATGTTCGGCATCGCCATCGCCGTGGGCAACAGCTTCATCCTGAAGCCGTCGGAGAAGGACCCGAGCGTCCCGAACCGGCTGGCCGAGCTGATGATGGAGGCGGGCGCGCCCAAGGGCGTGCTGAACGTGGTGCACGGCGACAAGCTGGCGGTGGACGCCCTGCTGGACCACCCGGACGTGAAGGCGGTGAGCTTCGTGGGCTCGTCCGACATCGCCCAGTACGTCTATTCCCGCGGCACGGCGAACGGGAAGCGCGTCCAGGCCATGGGCGGCGCCAAGAACCACGGGATCATCCTGCCGGACGCCGACCTGGAGCAGGCGACGAAGGACATCATCGGGGCGGCTTATGGCTCCGCGGGGGAGCGCTGCATGGCCCTGCCGGTGGTGGTGCCGGTGGGCCGAAAGACGGCCGACGAGGTCCGCGAGCGGGTGCTGGCCGAGCTGGAGACCCTGAAGGTGGGCGTCTCCACGGATGCGGCGGCGCAGTACGGGCCAGTGGTCTCGGAGGCGCACCGGAAGCGGGTCACCGACTACATCCAGCTGGGCGTCGACGAGGGCGCCGAGCTGGTGGTCGACGGGCGGGGCTTCAGCCTGCAGGGCTATGAGAAGGGCTTCTTCATCGGGCCGACCCTGTTCGACCAGGTGAAGCCCACGATGAAGACCTACCAGGAGGAGATCTTCGGGCCGGTGCTGCAGATTGTGCGGGCCGAGACCTTCGAGGAGGCGCTGGCCCTGCCCAGCGAGCACCAGTACGGCAACGGGGTGGCGATCTTCACCCGCAACGGGCGTGCGGCGCGCGAGTTCGCAGCGCGGGTGAACGTGGGCATGGTGGGGATCAACGTGCCGATCCCGGTGCCGGTGGCCTACCACACCTTCGGCGGCTGGAAGCGGAGCGCCTTCGGCGACGCCAACCAGCACGGCATGGAAGGCGTGCGCTTCTACACCAAGGTGAAGACCATCACGGCGCGCTGGCCCGAGGGCGCGGTGGAGGACTCCGCCTTCGTGATCCCGACGATGCGGTAGGGCGATCGTCTCTCCCCCCTTGTGGGGAGGGTGGACCGCGCGTCAGCGCGGGACGGGTGGGGAAGCGGCGTTCAAGCTTCGCACACGAAGCCCGGCCCACGCTCCCCCACCCCGCTCGCCTCCGGCGAGTCGGCCCTCCCCATCAAGGGAGGGACGAGCCCGCATCACGTCCGGCGGCTGAACTGGTCCTTGTTGAAGGCGCGGGTCTTGGCGCCCTGGCCGCGCTCCAGCTCGGTGCGGCCGCCGCGGTTCGAGTTGGTGGAGGAGTAGGTGGCGCCTTCGGCCGGCTCGCCCCAGTCCTGCTCGGGATTGTCCTCCTGGCCGAGCTTGTGGATGTCGACGTTGGCCGGGGTGCCTTCGCCCAGGTCGCCGGTGGTGTCGCCCTGGCCCGCGGCGTTGCGGTCGGAGGTTCCGCCCACCGAGCCCTGGTCGCCGTCCTCGTTCTCGGCCCCGGCCGAGCCGCCGAAGCTGCGGTCCTCCATGGCCGCGCCGCTGGCGTTGGCGCCGCCCTGGCTCACGGCGCCGGCGCCCATGTCGCTCGAAGCCTGACCGCGGTCATCGCCCGTGCCGGCCGGGTCGTTGTCCCAGCCTTCGGTGTTCTGCGGCTCGGTGGCATGGGTCCCACGATCGGGGTCCTGCTGCATGTCCATGTCCTGCTGGCCCACGCCGCCGCCCTGGATCCGGGCGCGGTTCACCGAGGTGGTGCTGGGCATGTAGGTGCGGGGGTCTTCGGCCATGAAGGTCTCCTTCTTGTCGCCCTGATGAACCCGCCCGGCGCGGGCCTGTTCCTTGCGCATGACCTTCGTGACCGCTAGGCCGGAGCCGATGCCGGAGACGCTTCTCGCCGCCTACGACGCCCGCCTGGCCGCGGGCGCCCTGCGACCCGACCCGGCGCAGAAGCGGGGGCTCGAAGCCCTGGCCAGGCTCGAGGCCGACCTCGCCTCCGCGGGCGGCGGCGGGCGGCTGAAGGCCCTGTTCCGCAAGCCCGAGAGCCAGCGCGGCGTCTACCTCGTGGGGCCGGTGGGCCGCGGCAAGTCGATGCTGATGGACCTGTTCTTCGAGACCGCGCCGGTGGAGCGGAAGCGGCGGACCCACTTCCACGTCTTCATGGGCGAGATCCACCGGCTGATCGACGCCTGGCGCAAGGGCGACGCCGCCGCCCGGAAGGCGCGGTTCGGGCAGGCGAAGGGGGATGACCCCATCCCGCCGGTGGCTGACGTGGTGGCCGACGGCGCGCGGCTGCTCTGCTTTGACGAGTTCCAGGTCACCGACATCGCCGACGCCATGATCCTCGGCCGCCTGTTCGAGGCGCTGTTCGCCCGCGGCGTGACCCTGGTGGCGACCTCGAACCGGCATCCCGACCAGCTCTACAAGGACGGCATCAACCGCCAGCTCTTCCTGCCCTTCATCGAGCTCCTGAAGTCGAAGGTGGACGTGGTGGAGGTGGCCGGCGCCCACGACTACCGGCTGGACCGGCTTCGCGCCGCGGGCACCTGGTTCTCGCCCAACGACCCGGACAACCAGCGCAGCTTCGACCGGCTCTGGCAGGAGATGCTGGGCGGCGAGGAGGAGACCGGCGGCGAGCTTGAGGTGCTGGGCCGCAAGGTGACCCTGCCGCGGGCGTCCGGCGGGATGGTGCGGGCCGGGTTCGGCAGCCTCTGCGAAGTGGCGCTGGGGCCGAACGACTACCTGGCCTTGGCCGAGCGGTTCCACACGGTGTTCCTGGAGGACCTGCCGAGGCTGACGCCGGCGCGGCGCGAGGCGGCGCGGCGGTTCGTGCTCCTGATCGACGCGCTTTACGAGGCGAGGACCCGGCTGATCGTGCTGGCCGAGGCCGAGCCGCCGAAGCTCTATCCGGAGGGCGAAGGCGCGTTCGAGTTCGAGCGCACGGCCTCGCGCCTGCAGGAGATGCGCTCGGCGGATTGGCTGGCGGAACGTTAGCGCCCGCGCAGCCGGCGGGGAAAAACCACGGAAGACACGGAATACACGGACGCCTCCCGGGGCGGTGCGAAGGCCTTCCGTGTGGTCCGTGTTTTCTGTGGTTTCAGGGCGCTTCACGCAGGGGAGGCGAGCGGAGGCTTTCCACGAGTTCGCGGGCGAGGGGGCGGAGGTCGTGGAGGTTGCGGACGACGATGTTGAGGTCGCGGACCGCCCAGTCGTCGGCGAGGTCGACGACGGCGAGCTGCATGGTGCGAGCGGCGCGAGCGGCGGTGGTCGCCGGCACCACGCCGACGCCGACGCCGCATTCCACCAGGCGGCAGACGGCGTCGAAGCTGCGCAGCTGGACGCGGAGCTTGATCGGCCGGCCTTCGCGCACCGCCTTGGCGGAAAGGAAGCGCTGCAGGGAGCTCGAGCGCTCCAGGCCGATGAAGTCGTAGTCCAGCACCTCGGCGAAGACGGCATGCGGCCGCTGCGCCAAGGGGTGGTCCTTCGCGGTGACCACCACGAACCGGTCCGAGCGGAACGGAAAGGCCTGCAGGGCGCCCACTTCCACGGTGCCGGCGACGATGCCCACGTCGCCCACGCCCTCGGCGATGAGGCCGACGATCTCGTCGGAGAGCCGCTCCTCCAGGTCCACGCTGACGTGCGGGTGGGCGGCGAGGAAGGACGACAGCGCCTCCGGGAGGAATTCGGTGAGCGCATTGGTGTTGGCCAGCACCCGGACCTCGCCCGACGCGCCGCCGGCGAAGGCGGAGAGGTCCTCGCGCATGCGGGCGCCCTGGTCGAGGATGGCGCGCGCGTGCTTCAGCAGCATGCGTCCCGCGGCGGTGGGGGCGACCCCCTGACGCGAGCGGGTGAGCAGGGCGGCGCCCAAGCTCTCCTCCATGCCGCGGATGCGGGTTGAGGCGGCGGCCAGGGCCAGCGCCGAGCGCTCGGCGCCCGCCGTGATCGAGCCCGCGTCGACCACGTCGCAGAACAGCCGCAGGTCGGTGAGGTCGAAGCGCATGATCCTTCGTCTTTCGCGAAGGATCACTACAGCAATGGCGCATTGCCAAGCGACCGCAAAATCTGAGGATTCGGCGGTTACGAAGGTGGCGGACCCTGCGCCTGCGCCTTCGTTGACAGCGATCCGGGACGGCCTAAAAGCGGGGCCGCCCCCCAACAACGAGCGAGCGGCTGGACCATGACCGACGCCACCCGGGCTCCGCGCGAGCGGCCCCTGTCGCCCCACACGAGCATCTGGCGATGGCACATCACCATGGCCGCCTCGATCGCCACGCGGATCACCGGCGTCGGCCTCTACCTGGGCGCTCTGATCCTGGCGGCCTGGGCGATCAGCCTGGCCTCGGGGCCCGAGGCCTACGCCACGTTCAAGGGCGTGATGGGGTCCTTCCTCGGCAAGGTCGTGCTGTTCGGCATGACGCTGTCGTTCTTCTACCACCTGGCGGCGGGCGTCCGGCACATCGTCTGGGACCTGGGCCACGCGCTGACGGTGCGGCAAGCCAACGCTTTCTCGGTGGCGAGCTTCGCCTTCGCCGGCGCCGCGACCATCGCCGTCTGGGTGATCGCCGGCCTGATCGGAGCGCTGTGATGGAAAAGCCGAGCTACCGCACGCCGCTCTCGCGGGCCCGGGGCCTGGGCGCGGCGCACCATGGGGCCGCCGAATGGATCGCCTCCGGCCTGACCGCCGCGGCCCTCGTGCCGCTGACCCTGTGGATGGTGTTCGCCGTCCTGCGGCTGGCGCAGCTTGACTATGCCGGGGCGGTCGAATGGATCGGCCGGCCGGTGAACACCACCCTGGTCATCCTGACCGTGGTCCTCAGCTTCGCCCACATGCACCACGGCATGCGGGTGGTCATCGAGGACTACATCCACAAGCGGCTGAGCAAGCTCGGCCTGATCGCGCTCAGCGTCTTCGTCAGCGGCCTCGCCGGCGCGCTGACGGTGTTCTCCATCCTTACGGTCGCGTTCCGCGGCGGGGTGTACTGAAGCCATGGCGGCCTACGAATTCATCGACCACAAGTTCGACGTCGTCGTCGTCGGGGCCGGCGGCTCCGGCCTGCGCGCGGCGCTCGGCTGCGCCCAGGCGGGCCTGAAGACGGCCTGCGTGACCAAGGTCTTCCCGACCCGCTCGCACACCGTGGCGGCGCAGGGCGGCATCTCGGCCAGCCTCGGCAACATGGGCGAGGACGACTGGCGCTGGCACATGTACGACACCGTCAAGGGGTCGGACTGGCTGGGCGACCAAGACGCCATCGAATACCTGTGCCGCAACGCGCCGGCCGCGGTCTACGAGCTGGAACACTGGGGCGTGCCGTTCTCGCGCACGGCCGATGGCAAGATCTACCAGCGCGCCTTCGGCGGCATGACCCGCAACTTTGGCGAGGCGCCCATCCAGCGCACCTGCGCGGCGGCCGACCGGACCGGCCACGCCATGCTGCACACCATGTATGGGCAGAGCCTGGCCAACGACACCGAGTTCTTCATCGAGTACTTCGCGCTCGACCTGATCATGGACGAGGGCGTGTGCCGCGGCGTCACCGCCTGGAAGCTGGACGACGGCACCCTGCACCGCTTCCAGGCGCAGCTGGTGATCCTGGCGACCGGCGGCTACGGCCGGGCCTACTTCTCCTGCACCAGCGCCCACACCTGCACGGGCGACGGCAACGCCATGGTGCTGCGCGCCGGCCTGCCGCTGCAGGACATGGAGTTCGTCCAGTTCCACCCGACAGGGATCTACGGCGCCGGCTGCCTGATCACGGAAGGCGCGCGGGGCGAGGGCGGCTACCTGACCAATTCCGAGGGCGAGCGGTTCATGGAGCGCTATGCGCCCACCGTGAAGGACCTCGCGCCGCGGGACATGGTCAGCCGCGCCATGACCATCGAGATCCGTGAGGGCCGCGGCGTGGGGCCGAAGAAGGACCACATCTTCCTGCACCTCGACCACTTGGATCCCGCAGTATTGGCGGAGCGTCTCCCGGGCATTTCGGAGAGCGCGAAGATCTTCGCAGGTGTCGACGTCACGAAAGAGCCGATTCCGGTTCTTCCCACGGTCCATTACAACATGGGCGGCATTCCGACGAACTTCTATTCTGAGGTCGTTACCAAGGCTGGGGGGAACCCGGACCAGGTGGTGCCCGGGCTGATGGCGGTGGGCGAGGCGGCGTGCGTGAGCGTGCACGGCGCCAACCGTCTCGGCTCCAACAGCCTGATCGACCTGGTGGTGTTCGGGCGCTCGGCGGCGCTGCGCGCGGCCGACACCATCAAGGCCGGCGACAAGCAGCCGGAGCTGAAGCCGCACCACACCGAAAGCCACCTGGCGCGCTTCGACCGCCTGCGGCACGCCTCGGGCCCGACGCCCACGGCGGCGCTGCGGCTGGAGATGCAGCGGGCCATGCAGGAGGAGGCGGCGGTGTTCCGCACCTCGACGAGCCTGAAGTCCGGCGTCGAACGCATGGCTCAGGTTCATGCCAAGCGCGGCGACATCCGCGTCGCCGACCGCGGCATGATCTGGAACACCGACCTCATGGAGACCCTGGAGTTCGACAACCTGGTCGGCCAGGCGGTGGTGACGGTGAACGGCGCGGCCAACCGCACCGAGAGCCGCGGCGCCCACGCCCACGAGGACTTCCCCGACCGCGACGACAAGACCTGGATGAAGCACACGCTCGCCTGGTTCGACGACGCCTCCGGCAAGGTGAAGATCGACTACCGCCCGGTGCACGACTTCACCCTGACCAACGACATCGCCCCGATCCCGCCGAAGGCGCGGGTGTACTGAGGACGCCCGACTGATGGTCCAGCTCCGCCTGCCGAAGAACTCCCGCGTCACCAAGGGCAAGCACTTCCATGCCCCGGCCGGCGCGGGCCGCACCAAGACCTTCCGGATCTACCGCTACGATCCGGAAGGGACCGAGAACCCGCGCTGGGACACCTACGAGGTGGACGTGGACGCCTGCGGACCCATGGTCCTGGACGTGCTGATCCACATCAAGAACACCATGGACCCGACGCTGGCCTTCCGGCGCTCGTGCCGGGAGGGCGTCTGCGGCTCCTGCGCCATGAACATCGGCGGCCGCAACACGCTCGCCTGCACCCACGGCTGGGAAGAGGTCCCCGGCAAGGAGTGCCAGGTCAGCCCCCTGCCGCACATGCCGGTGGTCAAGGACCTGGTGCCGGACCTGACCCTGTTCTACGCCCAGTACGCCTCCATCGAGCCCTGGCTGCACACCGAGACGCCCGAGCCGCAGAAGGAGTGGCGCCAGAGCCCCGAGGACCGGGAGAAGCTGGACGGCCTCTACGAGTGCATCCTGTGCGCGTGCTGCTCGACCAGCTGCCCGAGCTACTGGTGGAACCAGGAGAAGTACCTGGGTCCGGCCGCCCTGCTGCACGCCTACCGCTGGATCATCGACAGCCGCGACGAGAGCACGGGCGCCCGCCTGGACGACCTGGAAGATCCGTTCAAGCTCTACCGCTGCCACACGATCATGAACTGCGCCCAGGTCTGCCCGAAGGGCCTGAACCCGGCCAAGGCGATCGCCGAGGTCAAGAAGATGCTCGCCGACCGGGTGGTCTGAGCCGGCCGGCCGCACGGGCCCGGAGGGACCCAGGACGACACGGACCGTACGGAGGCGCGCACTTCTTCCGTGCCTTCCGTGTGGTCCGTGGTTCAATGGTTTCGGGCCGGCTTCGCCGGCGCCGCGCCTCGGGTAAGTTGACGGGGTCGTCACTTTTGGGCATCGGGGGAAGATGAGCCAGGGCGGACACGTGGTGATCCTCGGCGCGGGGCATGCGGGCGGCACGGCCGCGGCCCTGCTGCGCCAGTATGGCCACGAGGGGCCGATCACCCTGGTGGGCGACGAGCCGATCGCGCCTTACCAGCGCCCGCCGCTGTCCAAGGCGTGGCTCAAGGGCGAGGCCGACGCGGGCGCGCTGGCGCTGAAGCCGCTCGAATTCTACGCCGAGGCCGGCATCGACTTCCGGCCGGGGGTGCGGGCGAACAGGATCACCCGCGGTCCGAAGACGGTGGCGCTGTCGGACGGCGCCACGCTCACCTATGACCAGCTGATCCTCGCCACCGGAGCCCGGGCCATCGCCCTGCCGATCCCCGGCGCCGACCTGCAAGGCGTGCTGTTCCTGCGCACCGCGGCCGACGCCGAGGCGCTGAAGGCCGCGGTCGGCCCCGGCAAGCGGCTGGCGGTGGTGGGCGGCGGCTACATCGGCCTGGAAGTGGCCGCCTCCGGCCGGGCGTTGGGCGCCGAGGTGGTCGTCCTGGAGCGCGAGGACCGGATCCTGGCGCGGGTGGCCTGCAAGGTCCTCTCCGACTTCTTCCAGGGCTACCACCAGCAGCACGGCGTCGCCTTCGAGCTGGGCTGCAGCGTCACCGGCTTCGAGGGCGAGGGCGGCCGGATTACCGGCGTGCGCCTGGCGGACGGCCGGGTGATCGCCTGCGACGCGGCGGTGGTGGGCGTGGGCGCCCACCCGAACGACGAACTCGCCAACGACTGCGGGCTGGAGACCGCCCGGGGCGTGGTGGTCGATTTGGACGCCCGCAGCGTCTCGGACCCGAACGTCTTCGCAATCGGCGACGTGGCGCACCGGCCGATGCCGATCTATGGCGAGCGCATGTTCCGGATGGAGAGCGTGCCCAACGCGCTGGAGCAGGCCAAGCAGGCCGCCAGCGCCATCACCGGCCGGCCGCGGCCGCCCGGCGAGTGCCCCTGGCAGTGGTCGGACCAGTACGATCTGAAGCTGCAGATCGCGGGCTATGCGTTCGATGTGGACGAAGTGCTGGTGCGCGGCGACCCGACCAGCGGCAAGTTCGCCGTTTTCCACCTGGCCGGGAACCAGGTCCAGTCGGTGGAGGCGATCAACGCGCCGCCGGAATTCATGATGGGCAAGCAGCTCATCCTCAACCGCAAGCCGGTGGACAAGGCGAAGCTTGCCGACCCCGCCGTTTCCATGAAAGAGGTCGTCGCCCAGGGTTAGGGCCTTTCCGCCGAAGCGGTCTCCGGTTCGGCGACAGGAAAGGCGCTCAACAACATCAGGCGGCGCGTACGAGGGCAGGATCACCGATGGCCAAGATCACCTACATCGAGCACGACGGCACCGAGCATGTGGTGGACGTGAAGCCGGGCCTGTCCGTGATGGAAGGCGCGGTGAAGAACAACATCCCAGGCATCGACGCCGACTGCGGCGGCGCCTGCGCCTGCGCCACCTGCCACGTCTATGTGGACGGCGCCTGGCAGTCGAAGACCGGGACCAAGTCGGCCATGGAAGAGTCGATGCTCGACTTCGCCGAGAACGTCGAGGAGAACTCCCGCCTGTCGTGCCAGATCAAGGTCACCGACGAGCTGGACGGCCTGGTGGTGCGCATGCCGGAGAGCCAGCACTAAGCGTTCATTCGAGCCGCGCCCCCGGCGGTCGAGCCGCCGCAACCGGGAGGCGCGCGACCGCTGGCCGCGGAGCCGCCCGGCGGCAAGTGCGGTAACGCCACGGCGCAGACGGCGCCTGGATGTCGGCCCGTCGACAGAGCGTCAACCGATCGCGGGCACACTGCCGGCGGGTGGTGGGCGCGCCAAGTGCGGGAGGGCTCGGTTCCGATGTTCACGTCCGACGAGAGCGCGCGGCTGGCGGCCCTGCGCGAGTACGAGATCCTCGACACCCCGCCCGAGGCCGCCTTCGACCGGATCACGCGGCTGGCCGCCGAGCTGTTCGAGACGCCGATCGCCGCCGTCAGCCTGATCGACGAGGACCGCCAGTGGTTCAAGTCCATCGTCGGCCTCGACGTGAGCCAGACGCCGCGCGAGCAGGCGTTCTGCGCCCACACCATCCGCAACGAGGACATCCTGGTGGTGGTGGACGCCGAGCAGGACGACCGCTTCCGCGACAACCCGCTGGTCACCGACGCCCCGAGCATCCGCTTCTACGCCGGGGCGCCCCTCCAGCTGCGCAGCGGCCACCGGCTGGGCGCGCTCTGCATCATCGACCGACGGCCGCGCCCGCCGCTCACCGAGGCCGAGAAGCGTCGGCTGCTGACCTTGGCCGAGATCGTGGTCAACGAGATGGACCTGCGCCTGATGAACGAGCGCAACGCCCTGCTCAGCCGCCGCGCCGAGGCGGCCACCCAGGCCAAGTCCGAGTTCCTGGCCAACATGACCCACGAGCTGCGCACGCCCCTGACCAGCGTGATCGGCTTCAACGGCCTGCTGGCGGCCTCGCCCGGATTGTCCGAGCGCGACCGGAACCTCGCCGCAAAGGCGCGGACGGCCAGCGAGAAGCTGCTGACCATCGTCAACGACGTGCTGGACCTGGCGAGGCTGGAAGCCGGCGCGGCGGAGCTGAGCCTCGAGGCGGTGGATCCCGCCGAGGTGGCCGCCTCGGCGGCCGAGCTGTTCGTCGAACGCGCCGCCGAGAAGGGCCTGGCCCTGACGGTGGAGCTGCCGGCCGACCTGCCACGGGTGAGCGGCGACGCCGCCCGCCTGCGCCAGGTGCTGGTCAATCTGCTGGGCAATGCGGTGAAGTTCACCGAAGCCGGCTCGGTGACGCTGCGCGCGTCGGCCGCCGGCGGCGAGGTGGCGCTGGAGGTGGCCGACACCGGCGTCGGCGTCCCAGCCGACCAACTCGATCGCATCTTCGAGCGGTTCGAGCAGGCGCCTGGCGCCGCGAGCAAGTTCGGCGGCACGGGCCTGGGCCTGGCCATCTCCCGCCGGCTCGCCGAGCAGATGGGCGGCGCGATCACCGTGCGCAGCACGCCGGGCGAGGGCTCGGTGTTCACGGTGCGGCTGCCGGCGGCGGCGGGATAGGGCGGTTTCGGCCGGTTGATCCGCAGCCGCGCCTGGGCCAATCCAAGGGCCACACCAGAGGGAGCGGAGACGGCATGAGCGACGGCGGGACGATCGCGCGGCGGGGACTCCTGGCGGGCGCGGGCCTGGTGCTGGCGGCGCCGGGGCTGGTGCGGGCGGCCGCGGCCAAGCCGCGGGTGGCCATCAAGACGGGGCGCGGGACCATCGTCGTCGAGCTGGAGGACAAGCGCGCGCCGATCACGGCGGCCAACTTCCTGCGCTATGTGGACGCCAAGGCTTATGACGGCGGGACCTTCTTCCGCGCGGCGCGGACGCCCGGCGTGGCCAAGGACGGCACCATCGTGGGCGCGCCCGACGCCAAGGTCCGGCCGTTTGCGCCGATCCGGCACGAGCCCACCACCAAGACCGGGCTGAAGCACCTGAACGGGACGATCTCGCTTGGCCGCTTCGCCACCGGCACGGCGACCAACAACTTCTTCATCTGCGTGGGCGACCAGCCCTACCTCGACGCCCACCCCGGCCAGCCCGGCGACAACGCGGGCTACGCGGCGTTCGGGCGGGTGGTGTCCGGGATGGCGGTGGTGGAGAGGATCCTGTCGCTGCCCACCAATGGCGAGACCAAGTTCAAGGACCAGCGCGGCCAGTGGCTGAAGCCGCCCGTGCCCATCGTGACGATGCGGCGGGCATAGGCGCGCGCGGGAGCCGGTGAACCGGCCCTGATCAGAGAGAGCGTAGGCGCGCCGCCGGCGTTTGCCGCTCCGGCGCCAGCCGTCCCGACATCGCGCGCTGCAGCAAACGCTGGAAGGTCGGGCATTCCGAATGCCGCGGCGCCGGGCACTCGGCGGCGTGCCTCAAGCCGTCACGCATGGCCTGCAGGCGGCCGATCTTCTCATCCAGCTCATCCGCCTTGGCTCTCAGCAGATCGCGGTCGAGATCCATCGCACCGGACGAGGCGAACATCCTTCCGATCTCCTCGAGCGAGAACCCGGCTGTCCTGCCGAGCGAGATCAGCGCCAGTCTCTGGAGGATGGAGGGTTCGAAGATGCGGCGCGCACCTTTCCGCCCGATCGAGGCGATGAGGCCCTTCTCCTCGTAGAACCTCAGGGTCGAGGCCGCCGTCCCGGTCAGGCTCGCCACCTCTGCGATATCCAGCAACTTCATCGCTTGACCTCAAGTGAACTTGAACTTGCAGGGTGCGGCTCACGGCTTGGATTTGGCAAGAGGAGAAGCGACGTGCCTCAAGGCTCGGAAACCAACCGCCAGCAGGCGGAGCTCTGGAATTCACAGGCTGGAGCCACTTGGGTGAGGATGCAGGGCCTGCTCGACAGGGTCCTGGCGCCGGTTGGCGATCTCGTCGTGGAAGCCGGCTTCCCCGGCGCGGACGCCTGCGTGCTGGACGTGGGCTGCGGCGCCGGCGCGACGACCTTGGCGATGGCGGCGAGGCTGGGCCCCCAGGGGGGCTGCATCGGGGTGGACATCTCGGAGCCGCTGGTCGCGGCGGCCAGGGCCGGCGGGAACGAACAGGCGAGCTTCATCGCGGCGGACGCCCAGACCCACGGCTTCGAGCCCGAGGCCTTCGACGCCGTGATCTCCCGCTTCGGGGTGATGTTCTTCGAAGACCCGGTGGCGGCCTTCAGAAACATCCGGAGCGCGGTGCGGCCGGGGGGCCGCCTCGCCTTCGCGGCCTGGCGCAGCCCGGCCGACAATCCCTTCATGACGCTGGCGACGCGGGCCGCCGCGCACCTGCTGCCCGACCTGCCCCGGCCGGAACCCGACGCCCCTGGCCAGTTCGGCTTCGCGCGCGCCGAACGGATCCGCGAGGTCCTTTCCGCTTCCGGGTGGACGGACATCGAGGTGCGGCCTCTCGACGTCGAGACGCAGATGTCCGAGCCGGACCTGCACCGCTACGTGACCACCATGGGACCGGTGGGCCTCGCCCTGCAGGCGCTGCCGGACACCCAGGCGGCCGCGGTTCGCGATGCTGTGATATCGGCCTACCAGCCGTTGCTGCAGGACGGCGTCGCGCGGTTCGAGATGGCGATCTGGCTGGTGACGGCGAGGGCCTGAGCTGTGGCGGCGCCGGGAGGAGACGGCGAAAAGCGCTCAGGGCTCGTGGATCATGCCGACCCGCAGGTCATCAGCGGGTGGTCTTCGAATTCGGAGGCGAACTCGGCGACGGCGTCCTCGATGAAGCCCAAGGGGCGCGGGGGTGGGTGCTGGTCGGTGCGGTGGCGGAGGAAGAGCTCTTCGAAGCCGCCGGGATGGAAGCTCACCAGGAGGCGGACCGGCTCGGCTGTCAAATTGGCGAAGCCGTGGCGGGCGCCGGGCGGGACCCGGACGAAGTCGCCGGGTCCGAGCGTGAGGACTTGGTCCTCGAGCAGGAACTGAAGCTCGCCCTGCTGCACGAGGAAGGTCTCCTCGATCTCGCGGTGGCCGTGGGCGCCGTAGGCCGGCGAGGGGGCGCTCTGGTGCTCCGGCCCGCCGGCGGCGACGACGTACTCCATGAGGGCGTACCGCCCGCCCGTCTCGCGCCCCGAGACGATGACGCGGCCGTGGTCGGAGCCATCTTCGAAGGCGACGCCGCCGGTGGCGGGGACAAGCGCGGTGGCGGTCATGGCGACAGGATAGCGGCGTTACGTGGAGAGTCAGCAGGCGGGGTCGCGCGGCGGTGCGACCGCCGGCCGCATGCGCCGGGATGCCGGGGTTCGGCGCAGCGGCGGGTGGGGGCGATCCGACAAAGGTGGGGGCAGCTGCACGGCGGCTGCCGGCCGGCTTGGGCGCAGGACTGAGCCGCTCCCCGTCAGCGCCACGCCGAGCCGGATTGCGGAGGCGCCAGGGGCGTGGCTCAGTGGCGGGATGACAATGCGGGTGGCGAGCTGCCGGTGCGGGCAGTTGCGGGCGGAGTGCCGGGGCGAGCCCGTGCGGATTTCGGTGTGCCATTGCCTGGCCTGCCAGCAGCGGACGGGCAGCGCGTTCGGCGTGCAGGCGCGGTGGCCGCAGGACGAGGTCAGGATGAGCGGCGAGTTCCGCACCTGGTCGCGGGTGGGCGACGCCGGCGGGCGGGCGACTTACCGGTTCTGCGACACCTGTGGCTCCACCGTGGCCTACGTCAACGACGGGCTGCCGGGGCTGATCGCCATCGCGGTGGGCGCCTTCGCCGATCCCGGTTTCCCCCCGCCGAGGTTCTCGGTCTACGAGGACCGCAAGCACGGCTGGGTGGCGGTGCTGGGCGAGGCGGTGGAGCACCTGGACTAAGGGCGCGGCCCCGGGCGTCAGCCGGCGGAGGCGGCCTGGAACACCGCCAGCTGGTCGGCGAAGGCGCGTTGGTAGGCGGGGCGGGCTTCGGCGCGGGCGATATAGGCAGCAAGGTCGGGCCATTCTTCCAGGAGGCCGGAGCCGTCGAGGCGGCGCAGGACCGTCACCATCATCAGGTCGCCGGCGCTGAAGGCCCCGTCCAGCCAATCGGCCCCGGCCAGGTGGGCGGAGAGCTGGCGCAGGCGGGTGCGGACGTTCTCGTCCAGCATCGGCAGGCGCTGGGCGTACCAGGGCCTGTCGCGCTCCAGGATCGACGCCATCGAGCGCTCGACGATCGGCGGCTCCACGGTGGTCAGGGCGGCGAAGAGCCAGGTGACGGCGCGCGCCCGGGCGGCGGGGTCTTCCGGCAGCAGGCCGGGGTGCTGCTCGGCGATGTGGAGGACGATGGCGCCGGATTCGAACAGAGCCACGCCACCAGCCTCGTAGGTGGGGATCTGGCCGAAGGGATGCCGGGCCAGGTGGGACGGCTGCTTCATCGCCTCGAAGGACAGCAGCCGGACGTCGTAGGGCTGGCCGACCTCCTCGAACGCCCAGCGGACGCGCATGTCGCGGGCCAGGCCGCGGCCGCGGTCGGGGGAGGCGCGGAAGGCGGTGATCACGGGACGGCTCATGCGACGGCTCCTGCGGACGCCCTCTGGGGCGGCGCGACGACATGGGTAGGCAACATCCCGCGCCAGGCTCTCGCGCCCAAGGACGAACCGGGCCGGCCCGGCCCGACAGGGCGTCGCGCATTCCGCGCGTCGCCCTGCGGCGCGGACGGTCAGTGCTGGTCGATCGGCAGGACCGGGGCGGCGGGGCCGCCGGAACGCTCGGCCTCGGCGGCGGCGGCGAGCAGGACCTCGGCCGAGCTGCGGGCGGCGGCCGGAGTGAGCGCGACGGCCACGGCGTCGGGCCCGATGACGACCACGGCCGCGCCTTCGGTGACCACGTGCATCGGCTCGTCATAGAGGTGGCCGGGATCGAGCTTGCTCATGCGCCGTCCAACCCCGGCGGAGTCGCCGCGGTTCCGCCAGGCTGCAGCTTGGGGTGGAGCCGCCGCACGCGGGCGGCTAGCCTAGCGGCGCGTTGTCTGTTTCCGGGGGCGTCATCATGCGATCGATCCGCGCCGGCGTGCTCGCCGCCAGCCTCCTCGCGGCGCTGGGGGGCTGCGACCAGCCCGGGCCGCTGAGCAAGGCCGCCCGGGTCCGCGCCGAGCCCGCGCCGGACCGTCCGCCGCCGCCGGCCTGGGCCGGGGTGGTGCTGCACGCCGAGATGCCCGCGGCGATGCCGAACCCGATGGGGTGCGTCGGCGTGGTCGGTGGGCTGGGGCAGCGCTACAAGGACGCGGTGGCGGTGAACGGCTGGGCCTGGAACGCCCAGGCCTGGCGGCCGGTGACGCGGGTGGTGGCGGTGAACCGGCGCGGCCGCATCGTCGGATTCGGGGAGGGCGGCCGGCCGCTCGCCGGGCCGATGGAGCTGGCGCAGGGCGTGCCGGCCGCGCAGGCGGGCTGGACCCTAGTGACCGGCGCCCCGGCCAAGAACGGGGTGCGGATCTACGGCGTCGACCTCGACGCGCGCGCGTCCTGCCTGCTCGGCGAGATCGCCATCCCCTACTGACCGGCGCCGGCGCAGGCGCCCGTTCACGCTCGCGACCAGCCGCTCGCCGCCGCGCGCCACCCGGGCCTTCAGGCGCAGCGCCGGGCGTTCGACGCAGATCCAGGACAGGGCGGCGAGCAGGACGGTGACGCCGAGCGCCACGAGGTAGGTCGCCGCGAAGTCGCCGTCCCGATGCGGCTCCAGCCAGCGGACCGCCAGCTGCTGGACCGGGAAGGCGTAGATGTAGAGGCCGTAGGAGATGTCCTGGCCGCGGGTGAGGCGGCGGTCGAGATCCAGGCCGCGGCCGATCCAGACCGCCAGCGCGCCGTAGAGAAAGATGCTGGCCGCTTGGGCGACGATCGGGTCGTGCCAGCCCAGGGCCATGGCCACCGCCGAAACCGACGCGATCTGGACCGGCCGCCGCGCATCGGCGCCGTGAAGCCACGCGCCGAAGGCGAAGGCGCCCAGGAAGGTGGCCGCCCACCCCAGCTGCAGGAAGTCGGTCAGCACGATGTAGCGGGCATTGACGGCGTCCAGTCCGGCGCCGAACGCCTGGCTGAGCACGGCGAGCCCGAAGACGGCGGCGGCGGCGATGAAGGCCCGCACCCCGGCGAGGCCGAACACCGCGGCGGCCGCCACCACCAGGTAGCAGAAGACCTCGTACCTGAGCGTCCAGAGGGAGCCGTTGACCGCATCGGCAACCGGCCCGTCCTGGAAGACGCCCGGGATCGCCGGAACCGCGGTGTGGAAGAACGGGAAGCTGTTCCACATGAAGCCCCAGGTGGTCGGACTGCGGAGGTAGTCGTTCACCGGGATGGAGGAGGCCAGGGCGCAGCCCAGGATGGTCACGGCGCAGCAGACCGCCAGCCCTGGGACGATACGCAGGGCGCGGGCGGCGGCGTAGGAGACCAGGGTGCGCTCGAGCGCGCTGCGGGTGACCCAGTAGCCGCTGACCACGAAGAAGACGATGACCGCTACGGAGCCGAAGGTGCCGCCCGGCAGCAGCGGCTGCGGGCGTCCGGCCAAGGCGTACATGTGGCCGTGGAACACCATCAGCGCGGCCACGAGGCGAATGCTGTCGAAGCCGCCGCCCCGTGGATGCACCTGTTGCATGAAATGACCCCAACCCCGCGGCGCGCCGCCCTCGGGCAATATCCTATGCTCCACCTGTGGTTGGAAGGGACGTCCTCCGCACGGCCCCGCCCCCAGGGCGTGAGGTCAACAGGCTCAGGGCCGGCGTTCGCGGACCGCCCAGTCGATCGGCTGGACCACCTCGGTCTCGCGGGCGCGGTCCCAGGCGAGGACGCGGCCCGGGGTGACCGCAGTCTCGGCCACCCGAAGGCCGCGGTAGGTGGCGGGCGGACCGGCCGTGAACTCGCCGGGGCCGGCGTGGCGGCGCAGTTCGGCCAGCTGGACGCGGGTCAGTTCGAGCACGCGCGGCTCACCGAGGCGGTGGGCCTTGAGGATGGCGAAGTTGACGGGCGGGCACATGGCGGAAGGCTGAGCCCCACCCGCGCGTGCGTCAATGCGGCAGGCGGCGGCGCGGGCGCGCCGCCGCCTGGCCGGTCAGAACAGGAAGTCGTCGGCCGCCAGCGTGCGGAGGCCGACGCCCTTCAGGGTGATGGTGTCGTCGCCGAAGGTGAGCACGGCGTCGCCGGCGGCGTTCGACGACAGGTGGGCCTGAACGTCCCTCCAGCTCGACAAGCCGTCGAGGGCAGTGAGGTCGATGACGTCGCCCGCCCCCCTGCCCCCCTGGAAGTCGGCGATCACGTCATCCCCGAAGCCCGCCTTGAAGACGAAGCGGTCGAGGCCCGCGCCGCCGGTCAGGCGGTTGTTCACCGCATTGCCCACCAGGGTGTCGTTGCCGGAGCCGCCGACGGCGTTCTCGATCCAGGCGCCGTAAGCGATGGCGATGTTGTCGTGCATCAGGGCGTCGGTGGCGCCGACGATCTCCTTCCACGACAGCCCGCCGTTCACGCCCTCGACCCCGTTGTTGTAGACCTCGTAGAGGTACTCGGTGCGGGCCGGCAGGCCGGCGGCGGCGTTGTTGGCGTTGATCTCGGCCAGGGTGAGGAAGCGGTCGGAGCCGCCGGCGCTGGAGAAGGCGCCCGGGTTCAGGTCGATGTAGGACCCGGTCTTGTAGCCCGAGAGGTCGAGCGTGTCGGTCCCGCCGGCGTCCCAGATCGTGAACACCGGGGCCAGCTCGTTGGCGGTGAGCTGGAAGGCCGTGCGGTCGGCCAGGTCGGCGCTCCAGTTGAAGCCGTAGGTGGTGTCGCCCGTGCGGGTGGTGGTGTCGACGCCGTAGGTCCGCTGGATCGCCGCCACGTCGTGCACCATCGGCGTCGGCGAGTAGACGTAGCGCATCAGGCTCCAGTCGATGTGACGGGCGCCGGTCTCGTAGGAGTCCCAGTAGGACATCAGCGTGTACTGCCGGCTGTCCTGGTAATAGTCGGCCAGGGCGTAGGTCAGCTCCACGTCGTCGGAGGCGTCGTAGTCGCCCGGATGCGAGAGGCCGAGCGCGTGGCCGATCTCGTGCGTCAGGGTCTGCATCCCGTAGAAGCCGTCGTTGAGCTGCACGCCGCTGACCGGGCCCGGGTTGATCCAGACGTCGCCCTGGATGTGCTGGTACTTGTTCCCGTAGGCGTCGCCGTGCGGGAGGTAGGCCCAGGCCTGGCCGGGGCCGGTGGTGGTGGTGGCGAACGCCAGGTCCCAGGCGCCGTGGCCTTGGGCGGACTCCTGGAAGCGGAGCGGTATCAGGTCGTCCCAGTAGGCCAGGGCTTCGCGGGTCGCCGCCTGCTGGGCGGCGCTCATCGGCGTGTAGCCGTAGGTTTCGGCCGCCTCATGCGGATTGTTGTAGATGCCGGTGGTCCTCGGCCCGGAGTAGAAGCCGTAGGTGAGGACCCCGTCGGCGGTTTCCTTGGCGTCCCAGGCGAAGCCGCTCCGGTTAAGGTGGGCGGCGATCTGCTGGGGCGTCCAGATCGGCAGGTCGCGGGCCTCGCCGCCCGCCCAGGGATCGGCCGAGGCGTTGAGTTCGCTCTCCGGGCGAACGCCGGGCTCGAGGGTGTAGCCGTACATTGGGCTGTTGGTGTTGGGCATTCGTTCCTCGCCTGTGCTTGAGCTTGTCCAGCACAGGTCACGTGCTGGACTGATGGGCGAGCCAAACGACGCGCGCACAACTCGGAACGCCAGATTTGAACGCCTGCAGATACGTTTCCGCAGGCGAGTTTGTCTGGTCGCGGCCGTCGTATGACTGCCGCGGTGACGCCACCCGGTTCACCCTATGCAAGAATGACTGCATTTCCCGGAGCAGACCGCAACCTCAAAACACAACCTGGGCGCTGCAAATCTGTGCACAGGCGCGCGGCAGGAACCTAGGTCGCAGCGAACTCCGTCCGACCGATCATTCGACGGCTTGTGCAACGCCCATGCGGCCCCGAGATATTAGTGAGTGCAGGAGGTCCGAGTTGGCGCAGCCTTTCGACGGATATGAGGTGGACATCGCGCATCGGCCGCAGGCGCGGTCCTATGGCTTCGACCTGGACCGGGCGCTGTCCTCAGTGGTCGCCCTCGAGGCGCGCGTGCCGCCGGACGCCTTCACGGCCAATGTGCTCGGGACCGAGCGGCTGGGGAACGGGATCGTCGTCGGCGCGAACGGCCTCGTGCTCACCATCGGATACCTGATCACCGAGGCCAGCGAGGTGGTGCTGACCCTGAACGACGGCACGCGCGTCCCGGCTCACCCGCTCGGCGTGGATGCGGTGACGGGCTTCGGCCTGGTGCAGGCGCTGGAGCCGCTGGGCGTCCCCGCCCTGCCGCTGGGGGACTCGCGCCAGCTGCCCCCCGACGCGCCGGTGGTGATCGCTGGAGCCGGCGGGCGGGCGCACGCGGCCGCGGGCCTGATCCTCACCCGGATGCCGTTCGCCGGCTACTGGGAGTACCTGCTGGACGACGCGCTGATCACCGAGCCGGGGCATCCGCACTGGAGCGGGGCGGCGCTGATCGGGCCGAAGGGCGACCTGGTGGGCGTGGGTTCGCTGAGCCTGGAGCGGAGCAGCCGCAGCGGGCCCAAGCCGATCAACATGTTCGTGCCCATCGAGCTCCTGCCGCCCATCCTCGACGACCTGGCCAGCGGCCGGCCTGCGCATCCGCCCCGCCCCTGGCTTGGCGTGTTCGCCCAGGAGATCGAGGACCATGTCATCGTGGTCGGCGTGAGCCCCGGCAGCCCCGCGCAGCGGGCCGAGCTGAAGGCCGGCGACCTGATCATCGCCGTGGGCGACGCGCAGGTCTCCGACCTGGCGGAGTTCTATAAGGCGTTGTGGGCGAAGGGGCCGCCCGGGACCCGCATCCCGCTGACGCTGGCCCGTGAGGGCGACGTCTTCGAGGTGGAGGTGCGCTCGGCCGACCGGACGAAGCTGCTGAAGAAGCCGCGGACGAACTGAGTCCGGCTCAGTACTCCAGCTTCGGGTACCAGTCGGCGGGCCGTCCCTCCGGCGTCATGTCCAGCACCGTCCAGAGGGCGGCAGGATCGGGCGCGCCGCGTGGGTCCTGGCCAGGATCGGCGGTCTCGCCGGTCATCTCGCCGGACCAGAAGTGGCGGACCTCGCCGTCCCGCCGGGTGAAGACGTTGATCGCGGCCCAGTCCTCGGAGCCTGAAGGATCGACCCCGCGATAGGCGCGCGAGTAGGCGTCCGTGAGATCGCGATAGAGCCGCACGTGGCGCCAGCCGCGTTCGCGCTTCCAGGCGATGAGCCGCTCGATCGGAGCGCGGGCGATGAACACCAGGCTGACCTGCTGGCCGATGTCGACGGCGTTGCCCTCCCATGAGCCGATAAGATTGGTGCACATGGGGCAGGGGCGCTCGCGGTCCGGCCCGTACATGGCGGAGTAGGCCACCAGGGTGCGATGCCCGCCGAAAAGGCCGGCGAGATCGGTCTGCGAGCCGTCCTCGGCCTGGAACCGGTACGCGCCGGCGTCGACCAGATGTCCCGGAGGCAGGGCGCGACGTAGGGCGGCGACCTTCTCGAGGTGGCGGCGAAGTTCGATTTCCTCGGCGAGAAGGGCGGTGCGCGCCGCGCGATACTCGGCGCTTTCGCCGGGGAAGCTCACGCCCGCCCGGCGGGCGAGTTCGGCGGCGGGGACAAGGGTGGCGTTGGGCGCATTCATGGAGGCCTCCGGAGCATGGTCCCGCCAAGGACGCGCCACGGGACCGGGTCCCGACAATAGCATCCCTGCCCCGAGGCGCAGCCGTGGAGGAGGGCGGCCTCAGTTCACTAGGCCAAGCTCCGGCTGGGCGGCGGCGGCCTGGGCCTCTTCAGGAAGGTGGCAGGTGAAGGTGGCGCCGGCGCCGGGCTCGCTTTCCAGGGCGACCCAGCCGCCGTGCAGCTCGGTGAGCGCCTTGACCAGGGCGAGGCCCAGGCCCGGCCCGCCGCGCTCGCGGCCGATGAAGCGGTCGAAGATGTGCGCCTGGACGTGGAAGGGGATGCCGCGGCCGGTGTCCGACACCTGCAGCTGGATCTCGCCCAGCGCCTTGCGGGCCGCGATGGTGACCGTGCCGTCCGGCGGCGTCTGGCCGAGCGCGTTCTCCACCAGGTGGTCGAGGATCTGGCGCAGGCGCCGCGCGTCGCCGCGGATCACGCCGAGGTTCTCGGCCGGCTCCACGACGAGCGAGACGCGGGCGGCCTCGGCCTCCTTCTGCCAGGCGGCGGCGACGGCCAGCAGCAGGTCGGAGACGCGGACGTCCTCCAGGTCGAGCGCCATCTCTTCGGCGTCGATCTGGGCCATGTCGAGCACGTCGTCGATCGAGCGGGCGAGCTGGGTGGCGGCGGACTTCACGGCCGAGGCGTGGGCGCGGCCGCGCTCGGACAGGCCGTCGCCCGACCGCTCCAGCAGCTCGGAGTAGCCGATGATGGTGGTGAGCGGGGTGCGCAGCTCGTACGAGACGTTGCCGACGAAATCCCGCTTCAGCCGCTCGGCCTCGGTGAGCGCGGCTTCCTTGGCCGCCAGGGCGCCTTCCAGCTTGCGGGCGTCGGTGACGTCGGTAAAGGCGATCAGGGTGGCGCCGTCCGGCAGCGGGCGCGACTGATAGGCGACGATGCGGCTGTCGGAGGTCTTCACCTCGCCGGTCATAGGGGCGCGGGCGGTGGGGTCGGGGTCGGCCACCCGCCCTTTCAGCTCGCGCCAGAAACCCATGTCGTGCAGCTTGGGCACGCAGAGCTCGACCACGCCCTCGAAGTCGCCGGCCGCCTCCAGCTGGTTGGGCCGGATGTGCCAGAAGCGCTCGAACGCCTCGTTGTGCAGCCGCAGCCGGCCGTCGGAGCCGAACACGGCGACGGCGTCGTTCAGTTTGTCGAGGGTGGCCTGCTGGACCTGGATCAGGGCGTTGTACTGGGCCTTGAGCTTCAGCTCGCCGGTGATGTCGCTGAACAGCAGTAGGATGCCGCCCATGGGGTGGGGCTGGCGCACGACCTTCAGCGTGCGCCCGTCGGGCAGGCTCCAGAGGTCGTCGGCGGCGGGGCCGAGCTGCTCGTAGCGCTCCAGCTCGGCGGCCTTCCACTTGGTGTAGTCGGCGGTCTCGGGCAGGCGGCGGCGCTGGCGCAGGCGGTCGAGGATCTCGCCGTGGGTGGGCTGCTCGCCGAGCCAGGCGGGCTCCAGGCCCCAGAGGTCGGCGAAGGCCGTGTTGTGGAAGATCAGCTTCTTGCCCTGGCTGAAGACGGCCACGGCCTCGGCGATGTGGTTGAGGGTCTCGTCGTGGGCCTCGACATTGCGCTTCAGGACCTCGCGCATCTCCTCGAGCTCGGTGACGTCGTCGGTCCAGACGCCGACGCCGCCGCCTTCCAGCGGCTGGGCGGTGATCCGGAAGGCGCGGCGGCGGCCGGCCACCGTCGACCAGCGCACGGCCTCGCGCTTCTGGCCCAGGTTGGCGGCCTCCGCGGCGAGCGCGTCGGCGGCCTTGTCGAAGGCGACGCCGCGGGCGGCCGCGTCGTCCAGGCTGGCCGCGTCCACGGCGTCGAGCCAGGCCTTGTTGACCCAGACCGGCGAGCCGGCGGCGGCGGCGATCCAGGCCGGGCAGGGGCGGCTGTTCACGAAGGCGGCGAAGCGCGGGGCGGTGGGCAGGCCGGCGTCCTGGCCGATGACGCCCGACAGCCGCAGCCAAGCCAGGGCGCCGGCCGCGCGGCCCTCGACGGTGACGGCCCCGTTCGGCCCCTGCACCTCGAAGGCGCAGGCCTCGCCGCGCTCGAAGAGGGCGCGCAGGCGCCGCGCGTGGTCGGGGTCGGCGCGCATCAGGGCGTTCACCAGGCCCTGCGGGTCGGCCTCGCTCAGCGCCAGGGCCTCGGCGCAGGTGACCAGGCTCTCCTCGCCCGACGCCAGCATGGCGTGGCCGTCCTCGACGGCGAGCAGGGCGGAATCGAAGGCCTCGGCAGACGCCTGGGCGGCCTCGGCGCGGGCTTCGATCTGGTGCAGGCGCTCGGCCAGTTCGCCGACGCGATCCTGGGCATGGCGGCGCTGGGCCAGCGCCCACAGGACGGCGCAGATGGCGAGCGAGACCGCGCCGGCGGCCGCCGCGAGGATCAGCTGGTCTGCGGACACCCTGAACTCCGAATCACCCCCTCGGAGCTTACGTCGCGCCGGGCCCGACCGCACGAGGGCGCGACTTCCCTCCGCGCGTTTCGTGCTTACGTGTTTTGCCGCAGTATGAAGGATATGTCCGCCATCCTCTATCCCGTGGCCGCCAATGCGGAGCTGGCGCTTTCCGGCGCGCTGGGCCGCGCTGCGCGCGAGCGCGAGGCCGCCGCCGTGGCTAAGGAGGCGGTGGTGTTCACCACCGACGCGGTGGGGCCGGCCTTCGCCACCCGCGAGGCGGCGCTGGACGCCTACAGGGGCCGCGTCGACGATGAGCGCAGCGGCCCTGCGCCGGCTCCCGAGGACCGCTTCTGCCGCCTGGCCGAGCAGATCGTTACGGAGCCCGGCCGTCGGGCGCGGATCGGGCCGGTGAAGCCGACCTACGAGGACGGGCGCCGCTGGCCGAGCCCGCCGCCGGAGCCGCCGCGCACGGCCTGGCGGCTGATGGTCAGCTACTGGCGGATCGCCACCGCCGAGCGGCCGATCGAGGCGCCGCAGGCCCGGCGCGCGCGGCGGGCCAAACAGGCGCTGGACCGGGAGACCCTGCGGGCCATCGCCCACGCGCCGCTGCGCCCCGTGGAGCCGCAGCAGCCGCTGGACATCGGGCTCTTCGAGGTCCGGCCGCCGGAGGCGCCGCACATCGTGATGCCCGATGAGTGAGGCCGCGCCGACCGTCGGCAAGGCGCCTTCGCTGGACGACCTCGCGGCGCTCGCCGAGGCCGCCTTCCAGGCCCTGCCCGAGGGCTTCCGCCGGCTGGTGGGCGACGTGGTTTTCCAGGTGCACGACTTCGCCGACGAGGAGACGCTGGCGGCCATGGGCATCGAAGATCCCTTCGAGCTGACCGGCCTCTACCACGGCGTCGACCTCGCCCGGCGCTCGGTCATGGATCCGGCGCCGCACCCCTCGATGGTGTTCCTCTACCGCCGGCCGATCCTCGACGAATGGGCGGAGAATGGCGAGGTGACGCTGGAGGAGCTGGTGAGCCACGTGCTGGTCCACGAGATCGGCCATCACTTCGGCCTCTCCGACGACGACATCGACGGCATCGAGGCGGCGGCGGGCTAGCGGCTCGCGCGCCGCCCCTCCCCCTCGGAAACGGAAAGATGACGCTCGCGTCATTTTTCTTGACGGAACCGCGTTCACGGCGGAAGGTGAGCCCGATCATCAAGCGGGCCGAAGAACGCCCGGAGGCGAGGAGAGAGAGCGCATGGCCGCCGACGGCAACATCACCAAGGACATCATCTACGACGCCGTGGCGCCGGACGACTTCGAGTCCATGCTCGAGCTCGACCGCTACAACGCCCGCTCGACCGCGTTCGACAAGATCATCAGCGCCACCCACGACCACTTCTGGGACCCGCTGGACCCCAAGTACATCGACTTCTCCGAGCCGTTCGACATGGAAAACACCATGATCCTGCCGGAGAAGATGATCGGCGCGCTGAAGCTCGACTACGTGAACGAGGTGCTGGGCACCGAGCAGCGGCGGATCGCGTTCGCCAACGCCCAGACGCTGCGGACCTTCTCGTCGATCCTGCACGGCGAGCAGGGCGCGCTGAACCTGTCGGCCAGCCTGTGCCACGTGCTGAAGGACCAGGGCGCGCAGGAATACGCGGCCAACCAGACCCGCGAGGAAGCGCGCCACGTCACGGCCTTCGCCAAGTACATCAAGACCCGCTGGGGCCGGCCGGTGGAATGCGGCCCGGTGCTGAAGGACCTGCTGGTGGAAATCATCGGCAGCCCGGAGGTCTACAAGAAGATCATCGGCATGCAGATGCTGGTGGAAGGCCTGGCCATGGGCGCCTTCGCCACGATCTTCAACGAAACCAATGACCCGCTGGCGCGCAAGCTGACCCAGCTGGTGATGACCGACGAGGCCTTCCACCACAAGTTCGGGAAGATCTGGGCCGACCGCACCATCCCGCACCTGAGCGAGAAGGAGCACGAGGTCATCGAGATGTGGGCGGCGCACTGCTTCCAGACGCTGCTCTTCAATCTCGTCGCCCCCACCCAGAACGTCGGCCTTTACGAGGAGTTCGGCCTCGACCCGAACCGGGTGATCGAGGAGATGGGCAAGCTCGTCTCGGACGAGAGCCGCCGCGAGGAGATGAAGGAAGCCACCAACATCTTCCGGGTGCTGGTGAAGACCCTGGTCAACGCCGGCATCATCACCGACCGGACCAAGGCGTTCTACGCCGTCTACGTCGACATGGACGAGCTGAAGTCCGAGGGCGACAAGATGGTGGGCGACGACATCGCCGAGGAGGGCATCAAGTACCTCCAGGAGATCAACTTCAAGGACAAGGCGAAGCAGATCCTGATCGCCGCCGAATAGCCTCTCTTCTCAATCGAGCATCACTTGCGCCCGCCGGGAGAACCCGGCGGGCGTTTTTGTGCGCCTCCTCTCCCGCGCAGCGGGAGAGGGTAGGGTGAGGGCCGGCGCGTGCAGGGGGATCGCGCCGGATGAGAGGTCGAGGGCCCTCGGGCGCGCATCCGGAGTGATGGCGAGGTCCCAGCCGGCCCTCACCCTGCCCTCTCCCCGCCTGCGGCGCGGGAGAGGAGTGTTTGACGGGAGCTCCTGCGAGGCCGACACTCCTCTCAGCGCCACGAGACCCGCGGCAGACGGGCAGGCGCGGGAGGATGCGCGGATGGCCGACGGGAACATCACCAAGGACGTCATGTACGGCGCGGTGGCGCCGGACGACTTCGAGAGCATGCTCGAGCTGGACCGCTACAACGCGCGCTCCACCGCCTTCGACAAGATCATCTCGGCGACGCACGACCACTTCTGGGATCCGCTGGACCCGAAGTACATCGACTTCTCCGAGCCCTTCGACCTTGAGACCGAGGCGATGATGCCGGAGGACCAGGTCCCCTTCCTGAAGCTCCCCTATGTGGACGAAAGCCTGCGCGACCCGAAGCTCCGGGTGGCCTTCATCAACCACCTGCAGCTGCGCAACTTCTCGTCGATCCTGCACGGGGAGCAGGGGGCGCTGAACCTGTCGGCGAGCCTGTGCCACGTGCTGAAGGACCAGGGGGCGCAGGAGTACGCCGCCAACCAGACCCGCGAGGAGGCCCGCCACGTCACCGCCTTCGCCAAGTACGTGAAGGCCCGCTGGGGAAGGCCGGTGGAATGCGGCGCGGCGCTGAAGGCGCTGCTGGTGGAGATCATCGAGGCGCCGGAGGTCTACAAGAAGATCGTCGGCATGCAGATGCTGGTTGAGGGCCTGGCCATGGGCGCCTTCGCCCACGGGTACCGCCACAACCGCGATCCCCTGGCCCGCAAGCTGTTCCAGCTGGTGATGACGGACGAGGCCTTCCACCACAAGTTCGGGAAGATCTGGGCCGACCGCACCATCCCGCACCTGACCGAGGCCGAGCGGAACCTGGTGGAGGACTGGACGGCGCACTGCGCCCAGAAGCTGCTGTTCGACCGCGGCGCCCCCAACCAGATGGCCGAGCTGTTCGGCCGGTTCGGCATGGACCCCGAGCGGGTGACCGAAGCGATCATCGCGCACCGCAAGGCCCGCGACCCGTCGCGTCGCTACCGCAGCGACACCAACGTCTTCCGCGTGCTCATCAAGACCCTGCTGAAGGCGGGGCTGATCACAGAGCGCACGCGCAGCTTCTACGCCATGTACGTGGACCTCGAGGAGCTGGCAGGAGAGGGCGACCGGATGGTGGGCGACGACATCGCCGAAGACGGCATCCGCTATCTCCAGGAGATCAACTTCAAGGATCGCGCCAGCGTGGCGGTGGCCGCCGAATGATCCTCCGCCTGGCGCTGTTCGTGCTGGGCGCGGGCGCGCTCTTCCTGTCGGTGCGGATGCTGAGGATGGCCGGCCAGGGGCGCATCCGGGTGGTGAACACCGTGCGGTGGGCGGACAATCCAGGCCTGTTCTGCGTCTATGTCTGCCTAGCCTTCTTCCTGCTGCTGGCCGGCGTGTTCACCGTCAGCCGTGCGATGTCCGGTCTCACCTAACGCCGCAGGGCTTGCGTCGTGAACGAAGGCGGAACAGGGTGGCGGCATGGACGTGTCCGTCACCACCGTCTCGGTCACCACGGTCGTCAGCCGGCCCGAGACCACCGCCCAGGTCACGCGCGGCGCTGCGCGCCTGCTGACCGCCCTGGGCTATGCGCCGCTGGCCGAGGTGAGCCTGCCCAACGGCCGGCGGGCCGACCTGATGGCGCTGGGGCCCAAGGGGCAGATCTTCATCGTCGAGGTGAAGAGCTCGGTGGAGGACTTCCGCACCGACGGGAAGTGGCACGAGTACCAGCCCTATTGCGACGCCTTCGCCTTCGCCGTGGCGCCGGAGTTTCCGCGGCAGATCCTGCCGGAGGAGCCCGGGCTGATCGTCGCCGACGGTTTCGGCGGGGCGGTGCTGCGCGAGGCGACGCCGGCGCCCCTGGCCGGAGCCCGGCGCAAGGCGCTGACGCTGGCGTTCGGCCGCCTGGCGGCGATGCGGGCGGCAGGCGTGCAGGTGAACGCGCTCGAATAGGCCGCTAGGCGCGCTCCACCGTCACCGCCTTCACACCGGCCAGATGGCGGCGGGACACCGGGATCTCGGCGCCCGTGGAGAGGACCAGGACGACGCGGCCGCCGGCCCGGCGCAGGCGCACGATGCGGTCGATGCGGACCACGGCGGAGCGGTGAGCCCGGACGAACTGGCGCGGGTCCAGGCGGGCTTCGAGATCCCCGAGCGGCTGTCGCACCAGGAAGCTGCGAGGTCCGGCGTGCAGCCGGACGTAGTCCCGCTCAGCGGCCACCCAGTCCAGGGCGGCCACCGGCAGGCTGATGCGGTCGCCGCGGTCCTGGATCCACAGCTCGCGTTCGTAGGACGGAGCGGCCGGCGGGGCTCCGCCGCGGAGGTTCTCGACGATCTCCTCCAGCTCCCGCACGCGTTCGGCGGCCTGGCGAGCGGCCAGCGCATCCCGGGCGCGGCCGATGGCCTGGGCCAGGCGCTCCGGCTCCACCGGCTTCAGCAGGTAGTCAAAGGCGGCGCGGTCGAAGGCCTCCAAGGCATAGCGGTCGAAGGCGGTGACGAAGATGACGATCGGACCATCTTCGCGCGGCGCCGCGTCGAGGACGTCGAACCCCGAACGGCCCGGCATCTTGATGTCGAGGAGCACCAGGTCCGGGGCCAGATCGGCAATCATCCGGCTGGCCGCTCCGGCGTCGGCCGCCATGCCGGCGACCTCCACGTCGGGGGTGTCGCGCAGCAGGATCTCCAGGCGGCGGCGGGCGAGCGGCTCGTCGTCCACGATGAGCGCGCGCAGGGGGGCCATCACCGCCGCTCCAGGGGGAGTTCGACGCTGGACGTGAAGCCGCCGCCCGGCCGCGGCCCGCAGCGGAGCCGACCCGCTTCGCCGTACATCACCTCCAGGCGGCGGCGGACGTTCTCCAGCCCGACGCCCAGCTTCTCGGGCTCGTCGTCGAGGTCTCCGCGGGCGTCGTCGCTGACCCACAGGCGCAGGCGCCCGTCGGCCTGCTCGGCGGCGATCTCCACGGTGACCGGAGCGGTGGAACGGGCGACGCCGTATTTCACGGCGTTCTCCACCAGGGGCTGGAGGATCAGGCCGGGGACGAGGGCGCCTTGCAGGTCGTCCGGCACACGCTCTTCGATGCGCAGGCGCTCGCCGAACCGAATCTGCTCGATGGCCAGGTACTGGCGCTGAGCCTCGATCTCGTCGGCGAGCGTGCTCCGCTCGCCCGCGGGCCGCTCCAGCGACGCCCTCAGGAAGCGCGACAACGACAGCACCACCCGTTCGGCCCGGGCGTAGTCCCGCGACAGGATCAGCGAGGACAGCGCGTTCAGGGTGTTGAACAGGAAGTGGGGGTTGATCTGGTAGCGGAGCATCTGGTTCTGGCTCTCCGCCGCCAGCGCCTGCGCCTGGACGAGGCGCAGGGTCTTCTCCCGGACCTCCTGGTCGTAGTCGAGGACGAAGACGATGGCGCACCAGGCGATGAACGACCAGACCTGGACCGTGAAGTTCATGAACTGGCCAATGGCGATCTCGGCCGTGGAGCCCTGCCACTCCACGATGGGGTCGACGACGTAGAAGGCCACGTGGTTGATCACGCCCCAGACCGCCCCGCCCAGCACGGCCAGGGCCGCCGCCAGCAGGATCCGGCGGCGCATGGGCCAGGCCCGGCCGGCGAACAGGCCCTGCTGGATGAGGGCGCACAGGCCCACCGCGATCACGCAGACGATCAGCCGCCGGAACGCCATGTCCCAGAACCACGGCAGGGTCGCCTCGCTGAAGGTGCGCGCGGTCATAAGGGCGTAGGTGACCACCCAGACAAGGACATTGGCCGCGAGGTAGCGGTCGGGCCGCAGTCCCCGGCGGCGCGCAGGCGGCGCGGCGGCGAGCTCGCTCATCGGTGACGTGGCCCCTCCCGCGCCGATCATAGCGGCTTTCCGGCGGCGGGCGCGACGCAGCTCGACTGTTCGTCGCGGCGCAACGACCGTTCGCCGCAGCGACTGCAATCCACAGCACGAACTGCAGCGTCGGTCGAATGGGCGCTGATTGCGCGGACGACTGGATCCATCCTCCCGCTGAAGACCTGCGGGAGAGTATCGCCATGAAGCTCTGCGGCCAGATCTCGGTCGAGCTGAACGTCGACGACTTCATTCAAGCCGCCGACCACCAGCGCCGGCTCGAGGACATCCTGCGCCTGGTGAAGGACCATTATCCGGAGGCGACCCTGGCCATGCGCGAGCGCCGGCAGAGGAAGCCGCTAGCGCTGGCCCGCGCGCCGCGGCCCGGCGGCTCCGGCGCGGTCAGCCGCTACGCCGAGGATTGAGGATGGCGCGGTCGCGAAACACGGTCCTGCAGGCGATCCACCTGTTCAAGGGGCTGGATCCCCGGGTCAGCGTCAACGAGGTGATCGCCTTCCTCTACGTCTGCGAGAACGAGGGGCTGACGGTGCAGGAACTGGCGGACGTGGCCGGTCTCACCCAATCCACCGCCTCGCGAAGCCTGCGGGCGCTGGGACCCGCCGGCACCGAGTGGGCGCAGCCGCCGGCGCTCGGCCTGGTGGAAGCGTTCCTCAATCCGCACGATGCGCGCAGCCACGTCATCCATCTGACGGAGGGTGGTCGGGCGCTGCGGGATCGCCTGGACGCGGTCATCCGCCAGGCGGCGCCGATCGTCACGCCGGTGGATGAGCCGCTGAGGGCGGTGGGCTAGGGAGAGCTCCCGAGCCTTTACCGCGGCGCGCGCTTGGCCAGGATCCGCTGCAGGGTGCGGCGGTGCATGTTGAGGCGACGCGCCGTCTCCGAGACGTTGTGGTTGCAGAGCTCGTAGACCCGCTGGATGTGCTCCCAGCGGACGCGGTCGGCGCTCATTGGATTCTCGGGCGGCGGCGGAGCCTGGTCGCCCCTGGCCAGCAGAGCCCGGGCCACGTCGTCGGCGTCGGCCGGTTTCGATAGGTAGTCCACGGCGCCTGCCTTCACCGCCTGCACGGCCGTGGCGATGTTGCCATAGCCGGTGAGCATGATGATCCTGGCGTCGGGCCGGGCGTCGCGCACCGCCTCCACCACCTTCAGGCCCGAGCCGTCCTCGAGCCGCATGTCCAGCACGGCGAAGGCCGGCGGCCGCGCCTTCACGGCGGTCAGGGCCTCCGACACGCTGCCGACCAGGGTCGGCTCAAAGCCGCGCTGCTCGAGCGCCCGGCCGAGCCGCGTGCGGAGCGGCGCGTCGTCGTCCAGCACCAGGAGCGACTTGTCGGCGAGAGCGGCGACGTCGGCGGACAGATCGGTCATTCAGCAACCCCCGCGGGGCTCCCTCTGCTCGGGTGTGCGGCAAGCTGTCGCAGGACGCTACCTTTCGGCATGTCGGCCTGCGTCGTCAACCGGCGCCCACCTCAATCCTCGAACGGGGCCAGCGGGCGGACACAACCGCGCCGCGAGGCCTTCCGTTCTGAAACGTCACAACCGCCCCGGTTCGTTCCAAAAGCGTCTTCGAGATGAAGAAGCCGAGGCCCATTCCGACGTGCCCGGTGCGCCCGCTCTCAACCCCAGGGCGAGACGTGACATAGGGTTCGCCTAGCTTAGCCAGGATCTCGGGCGCGAAGCCCGGGCCATCGTCGCGCACCTCGATGGAGACGCTTTCCGCATCGAAGCGCGCCGACACCAGCACTTCGGAAGTGGCGAAGTCGACGGCGTTCTCCACGAACGAGGTCATGGCGTGGGTGATCTCGGGCAGGCGCCAGATGTCCGGCGTCTTCACCCCAGGGGCGCCCGAGACGATGGCCTCGACCCGGACGCCCTTCACCGAGGCGTGCGGCTCGATCACCTCGTGCACCAGCTGGCGCAGGCTGAGCCGCTCGTGCACCTCGTCGGTGGCCTGGTCCGGGGTCTCGGACAGGCGCTTGAGGATCTCGCGACAGCGCTCGGCCTGGGCGATCAGCAGCTCGGCGTCCTCCTTGACCTGCGGAGTGGTGGCTTCGCGGGCCATCTCCTTCGAGACGATGGCGATGGTGGCGAGCGGCGTGCCGAGCTCGTGGGCGGCGGCGGCGGCCAGGGCGCCGAGGGCCGAGAGCCGCTGCTCGCGCGCCAGCACCGCCTGGGTCATGTCGAGCGCCAGCGCCATGCGGGCGCTTTCCTCGGCCGCCTGGCGGACGTAGCCGGCGATGAGGGCGACGCCGGCGATGTTGGCGATGGCGGCGCCGATCCGGTAGGTGTCCGCCGCGGTGAGCTGCACGCCCGGGGGATCCGGCAGGGGCATGTAGACGAAGGCGAGCAGAACGGAGAGCGCCGCCGAGAGCGCGCCGAGCGTCGCCACCGGCCAAGCCGGCAGGGTGGCCGCAGCCAGGGTGACCGGCGCGATCAGCAATAGGACGAAGGGGTTGGCGGTGCCGCCGGTCAGGTAGACCAGCGCTGCGATCTGCAGCAGGTCGAGCGCCAGCTGGCCGGTGGCCTCACGGTCGCCGAAGACCCGCTGGCCGGGCGAGGCCACCCCGGTGAGCAGGTTGATCCAGGCGCCGGCGCCGATCACCGCGAAGCAGAGCGGGTAGGGCGCTTGGTAGCCGAAGCCCAGGCCCACCACCAGCAGCAGAAGGATTTCGCCCGCGATCACCAGCCAGCGCAGGGTGACCAGGGTGCGGACGCGCAGCTGGCTCCTGCGCACGCCGAAGCTGGCGGGCTCGGGCTCGTGGACGCCGCCTTGCGCGGCCGGGGTCGCCGCCTTATCGAGGCTGACGGGCTTCAGCGCCTTCGGCGCGGGGGTCTTCATGCTCGCCACGGTCCCGGCGCTGCGCCCTCTTGCGCCCGCCGGAGCCGAAGGGAACCCGCCATGGGCCGCCGCACCCTCGCCGTCGTCGCGCTGCTCGCGCTCGCCTTCGCCATCCTCACCGGTCTCGCCGTCCGTTCCGGGATCCTGAGCACCCGCCCGCAGCAGCAAACCGCCGCCGTGGGCGGGCCGTTCCAACTGAGCGACCAATCCGGACGCACCGTCGACCAGCGGCTGCTGCAGGGCAAGTGGAGTGCTGTGTTCTTCGGCTTCACCCATTGCCCGGACGTGTGCCCGACGACGATGTTCGCCTTGGGCGGGGCGGAGAAGACTCTGGGCCGCGAGGCGCGCGACTTCCAGACGGTGCTGATCAGCGTCGACCCCGAGCGCGACACGGTCCAGCAGATGGCGGCCTACCTGGCCAATCCGGCGTTCCCGAAACAGGCCTGGGGCCTGACCGGCACGCCCGAGCAGGTGGCGCAGGCCGCCAAGGCCTACCACGTCTTCTTTCGCAAGAGCGGGGAAGGCCCGGACTACACCGTGGACCACTCCACCATCACCTACCTGATGAACCCCAAGGGCGAGTTCACCTGCGTCCTCCGGCACGGGCTGTCGCCGGAGGAGATCGCCGCACATGTGCGGGCGGCCATGAAGCAGGGGCCGCGGGCGACCTCCTGCACGCCCTGAGCTAACGGACGAAGACCGTCTTCATGGCCGGCGCGGCGAGCCTGCGGTCGGCCTCGGCGAAGGGGACGACGTCGGTGATCGCCACGGCCGGATCGACGCGCCCGTCCTGCACATAGGCCAGGGCGGCGGCGATGTTCGGGTGGCCACGACCGCGGCCGGTGTAGAAGTGGAGGCCCTTGGCGTACATCTCGCGCATCGGGAAGGCGACGTCGCCCCAGTGCGTGCCGACAGAGGCGGACATCCCCTCGGGCTCGGTCGAGGAGATCGCGCATCGCAGGCCCGCCTCCGTGCCGCTGGCGTCGACGGTGATGGGGTAGGTGCGCGGGGTCCGGCGCGGCGGCGGACCTTCCTGGACGCGGGCGCCGCAGCGTTCGGCGCGGGCCAGCCGATCGGAGTCGGTGTCCACATAGAGGACCTCGCCGGCTCCGGCGGCGACGGCATAGGCGGCCGCATAGAGGCCGACCGATCCCACCCCGCCTACGATCAGCACGTCCGCGCCCGGCCGCTCGGCCAGGTAGGGCACGGTGAGCTCGTAGCCGAAGGGCAGGTTGTCGCTGGCGCTGGCGCAGAGCGCCGGATCGAGCCCACGCGGCAGGGGGACGAGCATGGCGGCGGCATGGGGCACGAGCACCAGGTCGGAGAAGAAGCTGCCGAAGTCGCCGCCCACATCCATGCCGAACATCGCGCCCGGCGGGAACGACGAGCAGGTGTTCGGCAGGCGTCGGCGGCAGCGCGGGCAGGCGCCGCAGGAGACGTGCCAGGGCACCACCACCCGCTGGCCCGGCGAGAGCCCCGCCGCCTCCGGCCCAGTCTCCACCACCTCGGCGACGCACTCGTGGCCCAGGGCCATGGGCGCGGTGAAAGGTGTCGTTCCCCGCAGGATCATCACGTCGAGATCGCAGGTGGTGGCGGCCACCGGACGGACGATGGCCTCGTGCGGGGCGCGGATCACGGGTTCGGGCGCGTCGCGCCACGCGACCTCGCCCGGGCCGAGGCGCCAGAGCCGCTGCATCACCGGGCCGCCGCCTGCGCGACCGCGCGGCGGACCTGCAGGTCCATGCCCAGTCGGTCGGTCTGGATCCAGTACTCGACGATCCGCCCGCCGCGGACGCGGTAGACGGCCGAGGAAATGTCAGTGAGGGGCGCGCCGGTCGGCCGCTCGCCGCTCTGCGAGGCCAGGTGCCGGCCGGTCTGGCGCCAGCGGACGTAGACCCGGTCGTCCGCCGCCAGGCACTCCACCACCTCGAAGGCGAAGTCTCCGTAGAGGGCGAGGAATTCGCGCACGTGGGCGGCGTAGTCGGCCGGCGTGCGGACGACGACCGCCTCCCCCTCGGAGGTGACCTGGTGGGCGCGCACGGAGCTGGCGAGATACTGGTCGGCGAGATCCGGATGGCGGCCGGACCGGACGTCGGCCAGGAAGCCGCGGACCACGGCTTCGGGCGTGGCCGCCACGGCGGGCAGGGGGGCGAGGAAGGACGCGCCGATCACGACGGGAAGAAGGCGGCTGGCGGACATGGTCGAACCTTTTAGGCGAGCGCCGGCTGGCCGGCGGCGAGGCCGGCGAGCAGCCGGCCGAGGTGGGAGTTGCGCATGCGGAAGAAGCGCTCCAGCCGCGCCGGGTAGTCGGCGTCGACGGCGGCCTGGACGCTGGGCCGGCGGGCGAGCGCGCGACGCCAGGCGGCCACCTTCGGCTTGCCCGCGAAGGTCCCGAGCTCGACGAACCGCTCCAGCGTTTCGAAGTAGCGGAACACGGGGGCGAAGGCCGCGTCGACGAGGCTGAACGCCGGGCCGGCGAAATAGGGGACCTGGCCCAGGGTCGCCTCCAGGCGGGCGAACTTGGCCTCCAGCTCGGCGGCGCGGGCGTCGAAGGCCTCCGCGTCGGCGGCGTTGTAGAGCGCGCCGATATTGTCGAGCGTCGCCGAGGCGAACGCGATCCAGCCGCGGTGTTCGGCGCGCTCGAAAGGATCAGACGGATGCAGGGCGGGGCCTTGCGTCTCGTCCAGGTAGTCGATGATCGCGGCCGACTCGAAGAGCACGCGGCCGTCGACCTTGAGCAGCGGGACCTTGCCCAGGGGCGACAGCGTGGTGAACCAGGCCGGCCGGGCCGCCAGGTCGATCAGCGTCCGGCGATAGGCGACGCCCTTCTCCGCCAGGGTGATGGCCGCGCGCTGGACGTAGGGACAGAGATGGTGGCTGACGAGTTCAAGGTCGGGCACGACAGGGCTCCAGCTGTGCGGAGCAAGCCCCGCCGTCGGAGTGCACGGTACCGCTGGCGAGGTCGCAAACCGAATTGTATGTTCGCAATCCGAGCTTGCGGTGGTGCAAATCGATGGACGACTGGAACGATCTGAAGCTGGTGCTGGCGGTGGTCCGCTCCGGCTCGCTGACGGCCGCGGCCAAGGCGCTTGGGGTCGCCCACTCCACGGCCTTCCGCCGCCTGCTCGCCTTAGAGGAGAGGCTGGGCGTGCGGCTCTTCGAGCGGTTGCCCGCTGGCGTCTATGCGCCGACCAGCGCGGGGGAGCGGATGGCCGGCGCTGCGGAGCGGGTGGAGACCGAGACCGCCGCCCTGGGGCGCGACCTCCTGGGCGCCGACCTGCGGCTCAGCGGCCGGCTTCGCGTGACCTGTTCCGAGACCCTGGCCTTCGTCCTGCTGACGCCGATCATGGCCGAGTTCCGGCGCGAGCATCCCGGCATCACCCTGGACGTGGTGATCGACAACCGGGTGCTGAGCCTCTCGCGCCGCGAGGCCGACGTGGCCCTGCGGGTCTCCAGGCCTCGGGAGGGCGACCTGCACGGCCGCAAGCTGGCCGACATCGGCTGGACCCTCTATGCGACGCCCGACGTGTTGGCGGCGTGCGGTCCCGTCGACCTCGACGACCTCGGTCGCCTGCCGTTCGTGGGCTGGGAGGAGGCGGTGAGCGGCGTCAATACCGCCGACTGGCTGGCCGCCCACGTGCCGGAGCGCGCCTTCGTCTACCGCACGGCCAGCGTCATCAACCAGATGGTGGCGGCGCGGGCCGGCCTCGGCGTGGCCTTGCTGCCCTGCTACCTCGGCGACGCGGAACCCAGCCTTATCCGGGCGACGCCGCAGCCGCTGCCTGGCCTCGATCGCGAACTCTGGATCGTGACCCACGCGGACCTGCGCCGGACAGCGCGGGTCCGTGCGTTCATGGACCTCGTCTCCGCGCGCCTCGCCGCCGCCCGCGCCCAGATCGCGGGCGTGGCGTGAGCTGGTGCGGGGTGCGGCACGCTGCGGCGCCGAACAAGCTTGACCTTGTGCATCCGATTAACCGCTCGCATGTTAATGCTGCGGTGCAAAAGGATCGGGCATGCTCTACGCGCTCTACGAAGGCGGCTATTACGCGACGACACCCCTGCGGTACGCGGCGCGGCTGACGCGGGACTTCTGGAGCTCGCCGTTGAACCCGGCGGCCGAGAGTGAACTCGGCCGGCGGATGTATGCTGGCGCCGACCTGTTCGCCAACCTGACCCGCCGCTACGGCAAGCCCTCCTGGAACATCGACAGCGTGATGATCGACGGTCATCCGGTGCGCGTCCGCGCCACGGAGGTCTGGTCGAGCCCGTGGGTGAAGCTGACCCACTTCACCCGCGACATGGCTGACATGCGCAAGGCGGGCCGCCGCGAGCTGGAGCCGGCGGTGCTGATCGCAGCGCCCCTGTCCGGCCACTACGCGACCCTGCTGCGCGGGACCGTCCAGGCCTTCCTGCAGGACCACGAGGTGTTCATCACCGAATGGTCGAACGCCCGGGACGTGCCGGTGATGGAAGGCCGCTTCGACTTCCACGACTACATCGACCACATCCGCGAGATGCTGCGCCAGCTGGGCCCGCGCCCGCATGTGGTGGCGGTCTGCCAGCCCGGGCCGCCGGTGCTGGCCGCCGCGAGCCTGATGGCTGAGGATGGCGAGGAGTGCCGGCCGGCCACCATGACCTTCATGGGCTCGCCGATCGACGCGCGCCTGTCGCCGACGGTGACGAACCGGCTGGCCGAGGAGAAGCCGTTCGCCTGGTTCGAGTCGAACATGATCTACACCGTGCCGGGCCCCTACCCAGGGGCGGGGCGGCGCGTCTATCCGGGCTTCGTCCAGCTCGCGAGCTTCATGTCCATGAACCTCGAGAAGCACCAGGAAGCGCACCTGCGCTACCTGCAGCACCTGATGCAGGGCGACGGCGATTCCGCCGAGAAGCACCTGGAATTCTACGACGAGTACCTGTCCGCCCTCGACCTGTCCGAGGAGTTCTACCTCCAGACCGTGGACGTGGTCTTCCAGCGCTACCTGCTGCCCAAGGGCGAGCTGGTCCATCGCGGTCGGCGGGTTCATCCGTCGGTGATCAAGGACATCGGCCTGCTCACCGTCGAAGGCGAGAACGACGACATCTCCGGCATCGGCCAGACCCAGGCGGCGCATGGCCTCTGCTCGGGCCTGCCCGACGAGATGAAGGAGGACTACGTGCAGCCGCACGTCGGCCACTACGGCGTGTTCAACGGCAAGCGCTTCCGCGAGGAGATCTACCCGCGGGTGCGCGCGTTCATCCGCCGCGCCGAGCAGGGCTTCGACAAGCAGCGGGCGGCCGCCTAAATCTGAGGGCGATGAGTCCCTTCGGCCGCGCCCTGGCCGACGGCGACCGGCTGGAGGTGGCCGGCGCCGTCGTCACCCTGAAAGTGAACCGCCGCGCCCGGCGGGTGTCCCTGCGCCTCGACCGCACGGGCCGCCAGATCGTGGCCACCGCGCCGTCGCCGCGCCGCCTGCCGGAGGCGGCCGCCTTCGCCCGCGAGCGCGCCGGGTGGATCGCGGAGCGGATGGCCGAGCTGCCCGACCGCTCGCCGGCCCAGCCGGGCATGACCCTGCAGGTGTTCGGCGAGCCGGTGCGGCTGGAGTCGGGCGCAGGCCGCGCCCGCTGGATCGAAGCGAGCGGCGAGGAGCCGCACCGCATCACCGCCATGGGCGAGGGTGAGGGCTATGCCCGGGCCGTGATCCTGCAGATCCGCAAGCGGGCGCTGGCGGTCCTGACCGCGCGGACGGCGCACTACGCGGCCAGGCTCGGCGCCCCGATGCCGAAGGTGGCGATCACCGACACCCGCAGTCGCTGGGGTTCCTGCCGGCCCGGACCCAACGGGACCGCGGGCTCTATCCGCTACTCCTGGCGCCTGGCGCTCGCCCCGTTCGAGGTGGCGGACTATGTGGCCGCCCACGAGTGCGCCCACCTTCTGGAGCTGAACCACGGCCCGAGGTTCTGGGCGCACGTGAAGGCGCTGGTGGGCGACGAGCGCCGCTACCGCGCCTGGCTTCGGGCGGAAGGCGCGCGGCTGCACGCCTTCGGGCGATGACCCCTTAGAACGGCGGCTCGGCGGGCTCGCGGCGGCGGTCGAACTCGCTTGGCGGCGGCTCGCGATCGTCGGCGCCCCCGAACAGATCGCTGATGCCGTCGATGACGTCGCCGAGCGGATCGGGCTCGGGGCTCGGGTCCACCACGCCGCCGGGGATCGGTTGCACCTTCAGGCGCGGCAGCGCCGCCGCCATGTACTGGCGCCAGATGCCGGCCGGCGCATTTCCCCCCGTCACCCGCCGCATGGGCGTGTTGTTGTCCTTGCCGACCCAGACCGCGGTGACGAAACCGCCGGTGTAGCCGACGAACCAGGCGTCCCGATAATCGCTGGTCGTGCCCGTCTTGCCGGCCAGATCGTAGCCGGCGACGTTGGCGCGCGTGCCGGTGCCCTGAGTGACCACCTGCCGCATCATCTGGTTCATGTACTGCAGGGCCGGCGTGCCGATCACCGCCTGGCGACCGGGCTTGTCCACGTTGCGGTCGTAGAGCACGCGCCCGGACGCGGTGCGGATCCGCTCGACGCCATAGCCGCGAGCCAGGAAGCCGCCGTTGGCGAAGGGCGCATAGGCCTGCGCCATCTCCAGCGGACTGACCTCCACCGCCCCCAGAGCCATGGAGGGATCGAGCTGAATCGGCGAGGTGACGCCCAGCCGTCGGGCGGTGGCCGCGACGTTCGAGGTGCCCACCTCGTTGGCCAGGCGCGCGGCGACGGTGTTCACCGACTGCTCCAGGGCCTTGGAAAGGGTGATCGGGCCCAGGTACTCGCCTGTGTAGTTGCGCGGCTCCCAGTTGCCGATCTTCACCGGCTCGTCGACGACCGGAGTCTCCGGCGTGCGGCCGCTTTCCATGGCGGTGAGGTAGACGAAGGGCTTGAAGGCCGAGCCGGCCTGGCGCCTCGCCTGGGTGGCGCGGTCGAACTGGGTCTGCAGGTAGTTGGTCCCGCCCACGTAGGCGCGGATCCGGCCCTCGCCGTCGAGCGAGACCAAGGCGCCCTGTTCGACGCCCTGGGCCTTGGCGGCGGCGACGCCCTGCTGGATGGCCTGTTCCGCGGCCGCCTGCAGCGGCAGGTCGAGGGTGGTCTCCACCACCAGGTCTTCCGTGGGCTCTCCCACCAGGCTGCGGACCTGGTCGTCCACCCAGTCGGTGAAGTACTGGGCGCGCTGGTTGGCCAGGACGGGGTTCACGCGCACCTTGGTGCGGAAGGCCTGCTCACGCTCCTCCGGCGAGATGAACTTGGCCTCCACCATCTCGTCGAGCACCACCGTGGCCCGCCGAGCGGCGCGGTCGGTGGCCGCCACCGGCGAATAGCGGGAAGGGCCCTTCATCATCCCGGCGAGCAGCGCGCTCTCGCCGAGGCTCAGCTGGGCCGCGGGCTTGCCGAAGTAGCGCTGGGAGGCGGCCTCGATGCCGTAGGCGCCGGCCCCGAAGTAGACCCGGTTCAGGTAGAGCTCGAGGATTTGCTTCTTCGAGAAACGGGCCTCGAGCCAGACGGCGAGGATCAGCTCCTGGGCCTTACGGCGGTAGTTCTGGCTCGGAGTCAGGAAGAGGTTCCGGGCCAGCTGCTGGGTGATGGTGGACCCGCCGCGCAGGGGGCCGCTCTCGCGCCGCATGTTGTAGAGCTGCGAACGGACGATGCCCCACGGGTTGAAGCCGAAGTGGAAGTAGTACCAGCGGTCCTCGACCGCGATGAAGGCCTTGGGCACATAGTCGGGCAGCTGGTCCAGGTCGACAGGCGGCGCGTACTGGCTGCCGCGCACCGCCACCAGGGCGCCGGACCGGTCGAGGTATGAGATCGAGGGCTGGCGCTTCACGTCGTAGAGCTTGGACGTGTCGGGCAGGTCGACGGCGAACACCGCGAAGAAGGCCACCAGGAAGATCAGGCCCCAGACGCCCAGCACGAGCATCCAGTAGATCAGCGCCTGGAGGGGCGAGCGCCTGGGCTTGGGCGGCTGCGGTCCGCGACCGCCCGGACCCGGCGACTGCGCATTGGCCATGTCGTCGTCCTAGTTGAAGGGCCCCCCGGCCGGGGCGTTCCTATCATCGCCACCCAAGGCGAAACAATGTTGACGAGACATGAACGCGGGCGGGCGAGGCAGCTCTGCATTCCCGCATAGCCGCGTTGCGAAAAAAGCGATTGCCCCTGATCTTAACACTGTTATCTTAGCGATGCTTAGTTCGCTGTGCAGCGCGGGTGGGGATACCCAAGCTGGTCCAACGCGGCGGGCTAGGCCGGCGCCTTCGAGCAGGGGCGCCGATTTTCTCCCCGAAACGCTGGAGGGCTCTCGTGAAGCTCCAACTCCTCGCGGCCTGCGCCGCCCTGACCACCTTCGCCGCCGGCGCCGCCTTCGCGGGCGAGCCCGTCACCGCCAAGCTTCAGTCGCCGGTCGCCGAGAAGACCAAGTTCATCGCTGGCGGCGCCATGTTCGTCTGCGAAGCCGACACCTGCGTCGCGGCGGCGCCGACGTCCCAGACCTTCTCGGGCCAGGCCTGCAAGGCCATCGCCACCAAGGTCGGCCCGGTGGCCGCCTTCACCGGCCGCAAGACCATGGACGAGGCGCGCCTCTCCGACTGCAACGCCCAGGCCTACGCCAAGGCCGGCGGCGCGGGCCCGCAGCTCGCCAAGCAGTAATCGATCTCCCAGCAGCTCTGTTGTCGAGCTTCTGAACTTCGGGGCGCCGGTGCAGACCGGCGCCCCTTTTTCCTTACTGGAAGATCCAGTCCGAGGCGTCGATCGCTGAGGGCGCCACGCCCTGCAGCTGGATGATGTAGTTCGGCCACTGCGGGTTGTTGCCACCCGCGTCGCGGTCGAACAGGACCTGGGTCCCGCCGCTGCCGTCCGCCTGCACCTTCAGGTATCCGGCCCCGAACGGGTCGCTCCCGGCGTAGCCCACCGCATCGAAGAGCCCACGCAGATCGATCTTGTCGGTACCGGGCGCGAAGTCGGTGACCAGGGCCGGAGCCCACGGCTCGCCGCTCCAGGCGAAGTGGTCGGCGCCGGCCCCGCCGGTGAGCGTGTCATTCCCGCGGCTGGCGTTCAGCGTGTCGTTCCCGGAGCCGCCATTGAGCTTCGACCCCGGGCCCGGCGAGTTGATCACCTGGCCCTCTGGAGAGGGCGCAGTGTCGTCATTCAGGATGGTGATCTCATTGCGGCTGGCGCTTGTGAGCGTTGCGCCCTGTGGGTTCGAGAGCGTCACGGCAAAGGCTTCGTCCGGCTCGTGCGACGTGTCGCCGACCACCGTGATCACCACGTTGCGATAGGCCTCGCCCGCCGCGAAGTTCACCATGCCGCTTGGCAGACTGGCGCCGCCGAAGTCGGCGGCGTCCGCGGGGTTGGGGCCGGTGCCGGTGACGGTCCACTCTACGCTCGCCGGGGCTGAGGTGTCGCCGTTCCGGTACACGCCGATGCCGATCGTGCGAGGACCGCCGTTCCCTTCGGTAAGGTTGCTGCTTCCGCCGCCCCCACCGAAGCCGAGGGTCGAGCCACTGCCGGGCGGCGGGCTGGCGGTATCGTCGTTCAGGATCGTGCCGATGGCCACGCCGCGGCTTCCGACCGTACCGCCCTGTGGATTGCCCAACTGGACGTAGAACTGCTCGTCCGCTTCCGCCACGGTGTCCGCTGCGAAGGGGATGGTGATGACCTTGGAGCCCTCGCCGGCGGCGAAGGTGACTGTCCCGCGCGGGAAGGCGCCGCCGGAGAAGTCCGCCGCGGCGGCGGGGTTCGATCCATTGCCCGCGACGGTCCAGTCGACGCTCGCAGCCCCCGCGGTGGAGCTGCGGACGACGATGAACTGGGTCTGGCCGTTGGCGCTGTTGCCCTCGTGGCCTGAGCCTTGCGTGCTGTTGAACTCGAACGTCGTCGAGCCGGAAGGCGGCGGCGTGGCCCCGCCGCCACTGCGTGTCAGTTCAGCCCACGTCACTAACGTGGCGACGCCTTTCAGCTCGATGATGTAGTTGGGCCATTGCTGGCTCGAGCCCGAACCGTCCCGGTCGAACAGAACCTTTGCGCCGGACCCGCTATGAAGGATCGTGATGTACTTGTCGGCGACCGGGTCCGATCCAGTGTAGCCCGCGGCCTGCAGCAGAGCCGAGAGGTCGATCCGGTCCGTTCCCACCAGGAAATCCGTGACAGTCGCGGGGGACCAGGGCTCCTTCGCCCACGCGAAGGTGTCCGAGCCTTCGCCGCCGGTGAGCATGTCGGAGCCCTGGCTGGCGTTGAGCGTGTCGTCACCGGAGCTGCCGACTACTGTCGAACCCGGTCCAGGCGAAGTGTAGACCTGCCCTGGCGCGGGCGGTGGGGGCGAGGTGGGGTCGCCGTTCACGATCGTTCCCGTCGCCGTGGCCGAGGTGATGGTCGTGCCAGCCGATGCGTTAGACAGCGTCACGGTGAACTCTTCGTCACGCTCCCCAACGGTGTCGCCGGCGACATTGATGACGATCGCCTTGGAGGACTCGCCTGGCGCAAAGGTGACAGTGCCGCTGGGCAGGGTCCCGCCGGCGAAATCTGCGCCGTCCGCTGGGTGCGTGCCGGAACCGGTGACGGTCCAGGTGGCGGTCGACGTCCCGGCGGTCGAGCCGCCTCGGTAGATATAGAAGGTCCAGGGGGAGGCGCCGGAATCTCCTTCTCCCATCCGCAGGGCGGCGGTGGAGAAGCTGAGCTGGGCTCCGGCGGGCGGCGGCGGGTTCGTTGTGCCCCCGCCTGCGCCGGAGATCTGTGTCCATGTCGCGCCCGACACGCCCTGCAGCTTGATGATGTAGTTCGGCCACTGCTGGGCCGAGCCGCTTCCGTCCCGGTCGAACAGGACGAGGGTGTCCGAGCCCTGGCTGGTCAGGCTGACGTACTTGTCGGCGACCGGATCGGCGCCGGTGTAGCCCGCCGCCTGCAGCAGGGCCGACAGGTCGATCCTGTCGCTGCCCACTACGAAGTCCGTGACTGTGGCGGGGGACCAGGGCTCCTTGGCCCAGCGGAAGAGGTCACCACCGCCGCCGCCGGTGAGCAGGTCGGAGCCCTGGCTGGCGTTGATGGTGTCCGCGCCGTTCCCGCCGGTGACGGTGGAGCCCGGCCCAGGGGAGGTCAGCACCTGGCCGCCGTCCGCGGGCGGAGGCGGCGGCGCCTGGCCGTCGTCGTTGCCGATGAAGGCGCTGCTCGTGTTCGTGGAGATGTAGCCGCCGGTCGCTGCGGTGATCTTGACCTGGTAGCCCTCCTCGCCCTCGTCCACCGTGTCGCCGGCCAGCAGCACCTGGATGGTCTTGCTAGTCTCGCCGGCCGCGAAGCTGACCCGGCCGGTCGGGAAGGCGCCCCCGGTGAAGTCGTCGGCGCCCGCCGGTCGCGCGCCGAAGCCGCTGACCACCCAGTCCACCGTGCCCGGGCCGGCGGTGGCGCCATTGCTGCGGTTGACGGTGAAGGTGACGGCGGTCGAGCCGGAGTTGCCTTCTGCAGTCGTTTGGTTGGAGGGGCTGATCCAGTAGGAGGCGTTGCTCTGGCCGGCCAGGGTGCTCCATGGGGTGCTGGCGCTCACCCCGTCCAGCTTGATGATGTAGTCGCCGTACTGCTGGCCGCTGCCCGCGCCGTCGCGGTCGAGCAGGATGCCGGCGCCGCCTTCCACGGCGATCACCTTGATGTAGCCATCGCGAACCGGATCGTCGCCGGTGTAGCCCACCGACTGCAGCACCTTGGACAGGTCGAGCCGGTCGCCGTCGGAGCTGTAGGCGACGCGGAAGTCGGTCACCCGGGCTGGCGACCAGGGGGCCTGAGCCCAGGCGAACACGTCGTTGCCCTGGCCCCCCGTCAGCACGTCCGGCCCCTGGCTGGCGTTGATCGTGTCGTTGCCCGGCCCGCCGGCGACGGTGGAGCCCGGCCCCGGCGAGTTGATGACCTGACCGCCGTCCGCGCCCGCTGCGCCGGGCGAGAAGCGGAACTCCACGTAGGTGTGGTCGTGGAGCGGCCGGCCGTCGCCGTCCTTCAGCCAATACTCGAAGCGCTCCGACCCGGACTGCGGCGCGTCGCTGCGCAGCACATAGGTGTAGTCGCCGCTCTTGTTCAGGGTGAGGACGCCGTAGGTCCCCTCGACGACGAAGTTGCCGCTGGCGTCGGGCGTGTCGTCGCGGACGCCGCCGATGATCTCCAGGCGGCCGACCGTCGCGCCGTCCAGAGGTACGCTGTCCACCCCGCTGCTGTACTGGACCTCGGCGTCGCGCACCCCGCGGATCACGTTCCCGGTGGACCGGCCGTCTGCCCGGTCGACGATGTCGAGGTCGCCCTGGACGTAGGGCGCTTCATCCCGGATCGAAGCGCGCAGCGTGCCGGTGTCCGTGTCGCCGTCGAGATCGGTGGCGACGACCTGCAGGTCCTCGTTCAACAGGTCGTCACCGAGGCCGGCGGCGTAGAGGTGGTGCTCGGCGCCGGTCAGCGCGTAGTTGAAGAGCACCCGGCCGTTGGAGGCGTCATAGCTGACGAACTCGATCCGGTTGCCGAGCGCGGTTGTCCAGCTGGTGGGGGCGAACACGCCATCGGTGATCACGGCGCGGCCGTCCACGGTGACGTCGTCGAGCCCGTCGCTGGCGGAGACGTAGAATGCGCCATTTCCGACGCTGCTTCCGGAGTACCTGAGGGAGCTCTCGGAGACGGACGCATAGAAGTATGGGCCGCCCTGGCCGCCGGCCTGGCTGGAGAGCACGGGCGCATCGTCCGAGGCTGGGCCGTCGCGGTCGGTGACATTGGACCAGGTGACGCTGGACACCGGCACGTTGCGCAGGACGGCCATGGTCACCGCCACGCCGGAGCCGGCGCTTCCGTCAGGGTCGTACTGGATGCGCGTGCCGCCCGCCCCGTCGTTCTCGAAGCGAATGACCCCGTCCACGGTGGGATCGCTGCCTGCGCGGGCTCCCAACATGGAGCGGAAGTCGAGCTCGTCCTCGCCGATCTTGAAGTCGGTGATGATCGAGGGGCTGTAGGGGTTGGATGAAATGAAGAGGTAGCGGTCGAAGCCGGCGCCGCCGGTGGCGGTCACCGGGCCGCGATCGAAGCGGAAGACGTCGTCGCCGCCCATGCCGCTGAAGGTGTTGGCGTAGTGGCTCCCGGTGAAGCTGTTGCCGAGCGCATTGCCGGTGATGTTGTAGCCGCCGCGATTGCTGGCGAAGATCGCGTCGTCGATGCCGTTTGGAATGGTGAAGGTGTCGCTGGTCGCAGACACGGCCGAGCGCAACGGCGTCGTGGTCTCGCCGACCGTCGCGACGTACAGCGCGCTGTGCGGAACATCGGGGAGGAGCCCGCCGCCCTCATTCCGGAACAGCAGCTGGTCGCCGTAGAAGTCGATCAGCCGGTTGACGCCCGAGGTGTTGGTCAGCTGAGCGAGCTCGCCGGTCTGGAGGTCCTTGACCCAGACTTGGCCCTGCCCCTCGAACGCGACGTAGCGGGCATTGGCCTCGATCGAGGGGTTGCCCGCGGCGAAGTTGAGCTGGCTGCCGTCGCTGCCGGTGGAGATCCGGGTCAGCTGCCCCGTTTCCATGTCCTTCAGGAAGACGTCGCTGACGCCGTTGGTGTCTCCCGAGACGGCGTCCCCCGCCGTGGAGGCGAAGACCACGTAGCGGCCGTAGGCGGAGATGGCCGCGTCAGTGACCGCGCTGATCCGGGCGCCATCACTGGTCGCATCCGCCCGCTTCAGGACGCCGTTGCCGAGGTCCTTCCAGAACAGCCCGCCCTGGCCATCGCCCAGCAGGTTGGTGGCGTCGCTGGTGAACAGGACGAAGGGCCGCCAGTCGGCGGCGATCAGGTCGTAGCTGGCGCCATTCGCCTCGCCGCCCGCCGCCGTGGTTGAGACGCGCGTCGCCGCGCCGAAGCTCCCGCCGGTCCCGAACGTGCGCACGAAGATGTCGCTCGCGCCGTTGGTGTCTGGCGTCGCGAGCAGGTTTGTAGCCGTGCTTTCGAAGGCGACCCCGCCAGCGAAGCCGTTCGCGCCGCTGCTCAGGTACTGCGGGTTGATGCTCGCCCCATTACCGTGGGTCAGCTGGGTATAGCTGTTGTTCCAGCGGTAATAGACGTCGCTCAGGCCGTTGGTGTCGCCGCTCACCAGCGGGCTGGTCGTGCCGTAGAACTCGGTGGTGCTTGAACGGTCATAGCCGGTGATGCGGACGCCGGACGGTTGCAGCTGAGCCGTCTGGCTTGGAAAGTTGATTCCCTTACGAGTTAAGCCCGCGTCCTCTGGCCCGGTGTAGTGGAGACTCCCGTAATCCCAATAGACGTCGCCGATGGACGAGAGGGGGATCGGTTGTCCGGCCGCATCGGCTGTGGCCCAGGTGATGTGGAACGGAATCACAGCAGCGCCTCCTCACGAGCGAGCAGGCGTGCAGGCGGCAAGACCGGCATGGATGACTTTCCCCAGCATCGCGTTCGACCACGCCCACGCGCAGCGCTCTCCAACGCTGCACGCGAGACGGCGACCAACCAGGGACGATGGAACGCTGTTCCCGAGAGCTGATCACTTTCGAGAGAGCGGTATGCCGGGCGGCTTCCAGAGCCGCCCGGTTGTTAGAAGATCCAGTCGCCCGCGCCCAACTGCGAGGGGCTGACGCCGCGCAGGAGGGTGACCGTCGTCGGCCAGTCGCCGCCCGGCCCGTCGGCGTCGACCATCACCTGGGTGGCGCCGCCCACGTCGCGGAATTCCAGGTAGCCGTCGCGGATCGGGTTGGAACCGCTGTAGCCTGGCGCGAGGGCCGAGAGGTCGAGCAGGTCCTGGCCGGGCGTGAAGTCGGCGATCTCGCCCCGGGACCAGGGCAGCTTCTCGTAGACGAAGTGGTCCGCGCCGCCCGCGCCGGTCAGCCGGTCGGGGCCTTGGCCGGCGATCAGGGTATCATTGCCCGCGCCGCCGGCCAGGGTGTCGCCGTATTGGTCGGAGCGGAGCACCTGGCCGCTGGTGGACGGCGGGGGCTGGGAGCCATCGTCGTTCAGCAGCGTCACCACCGTGCTGCTCGTCCCTAAGGCGGCGTTCTGTGCATTCGAAAGCGTCAGGGTGAAGGTCTCGTCCGCCTCGGCCGTGGTGTCGCCGTTGATTGTCACGGCGATCTGCTTGCTGGTCTCGCCCGCCGCGAAGTTGACAATCCCTGAGCCGGGCATGGTGCTGCCCATGAAGTCAGCCGAGTCCACCGGAGTTGCGCCGGAAGGCGCGAGTCGCCAGTCCACACTGGCGGAGCCCTCGCCGCTGCTGCGGGTCACGGTCGCCACCGCCAGCCTTTGGAAGCCTGCGTTGCCCTCCACCACCGTGAAGCCGGTAGAGGAGAAGCCGACCGTCGAGCCGCCAGCGGTGGGCGGATTGCTACCGCCGCCGGAAAGCTTCGCCCATGTCAGGCCTGCTGGGCTGACGCCCTGCAGCGTCGTGATATGGAATGGCCAGTCACCTGCGTTCGGTGCGTCGCGGTCGAAAAACACCTTCGTTCCGCCTGAGCCGTCGCTCTGCAGCGTCACGCGTCCATCGGCGATCGGATCGCTCCCGTTATAGCCGCTGGACTGGAAGATCGCTTTGAGGTCGAGGCGGTCCGTTCCAACCGCGAAGTCGGTGATGCGGCCGGCGTTCCACGGCAGGGCGTTGAACGTAAAGGCGTCCCCGCCGCCATTGCCGGTGAGGACGTCGGCGCCCTGGCTGGCGATCAGGGTGTCGTTCCCGGCCCCGCCCGTGACGGAAGACCCCGGCCCGGGCGAGGTGATCACCTGACCGTCGCTGGAGGGCGGCGGCTGGGTAGTGTCATCGTTTACGATCGTTCCAGTCGCCGGCGAGCCGCTGGTGGTGACGTTCAAGAGGGTGAGCTGGAAGGTCTCGTTGGCCTCAGCCGCCGCGTCGCCCTTCACCCGGACCAGCGCGGTCGCCGAGGTTTGGCCGTCTGCAAAATGTAACACCCCGCCGGTGCTCCAGAAGTCATCGGGCGAGGCGGGGTTGGGCCCGACACCGGCAGAGGTGTAGTCGACGCTGACGGGTCCCGCGGTCGAGCCGTTCCGGGTGACCGTGAACAGGTACTCCGTGACGCCGTCGCCGTTGCCCTCGGACTGGCTGATGCTCGTCGGCGCGACGCTGAAGGTCGGTCCCGCGGGCGCCGGGTCGGCGGTCCCGCCGGAGAGCTTGGCCCACGTGAGGCCAGTGGGGCTGACGCCCTGCAGGGTCGTGATGTGGAAAGGCCAGTCGCCGGCGTTCGGGGCGTCCCGGTCGAAGAACACCTTGGTCCCGCCGGCCCCGTCGCTCTGCAGGGTCAGCCGCCCGTCCGCCATCGGGTCCGAGCCCGTGTAGCCGCTGGACTGGAAGATGGCCGAAAGGTCCAGCCGATCCGTGCCCACGACGAAGTCGGTGACCTTGCCGGCGCTCCAGGGCAGGGCCTTGAAGGTGAAGGCGTCCCCGCCGCCATTGCCGGTGAGGACGTCGGCGCCCTGGCTAGCGACGAGGGTGTCATTGCCTGCGCCGCCGGTGACGGTGGAGCCCGGCCCGGGGGAGGTGATCACCTGTCCGCCGGTCGACGGAGGCGGCTGGGAGCCGGCCTGGAGGGTGATGGTGAGGCCTGCGCTGGCCCGGTCGCCGTCGCCGTCGGTCGCCCAGTAGGAGAAGCCGTCGGTGGCTCCCGCCGGGGCGTCGGCGTTCGCCGCGTAGCTGTAGTTCCCGTTCGGCGCGACCGTGAGCACGCCGTATTGCCCGGCGATGCTGAGGCGACCCTGGGCGTCGAGGCTGGTGTCCGCATTGCTCCAGTCGCGGCCGCTGATCTGCACGACCTGGCCGAAGCCGTCAGCGCTGAACTTGTCCGGCGCGCCGCCGGTGACCAGGTTCCCGCTGACCGAACCGCCCACGGTGACGTTGGCGCTGTCGCTGCTCAGGCTGAGCTTCTCGTCATCGCGGATCTGCACCAGCAGGGTGCTGTGGGCGGCGTCGCCGTCCGCGTCCGTCAGGACGACTTGGAAGCTGCGGATATCTCCGTACTTCTGCTCGGTCCCTAGGCTGCTCTGGATGGGAGCGGTGAGGTTGAAGGCCACCCCCACGGCGCCGTTCGCCGGGTCGTAGCTCGTGACCGACAGCCGACCATAGGGAAGGGTGACGCTGCCCGGCGTGAACACGCCGCCCTGGATGGCCGTGTAGCCGCCGATCGTGAGATCGCGCACGCCGTCCTCGGCCTTGATGGTGAACGTCCAGCTGCTCGAGGTCGAGGCGCCGCCGGGATTGCTGCCCTGCGGCAGGCCGACCTCGCTGCCGAACAGCTGCCCGCCGGGCGGGGTCGGATTGGTGATGACAGGAACGGTCCCGGCCATGTCAGCGGCTCCGGGAGAAGGCGCGGGCGACGGGCCCGAACCGGCGGCAGTGATGCATCGAACGCCCCAAAACTAGCGCCCTGCGGCGCAGCGACCAGTTGGGACCGGGTGTGCAAACACACGTTCCCGGCCAGAGAACCGGGTCGACAGGCGGTATGTTCCTAGGGCCGAGCTTCATTTCGTAAGTTTTTTCCGCACCTTGTCGTGTGCTGGCGGAAAGCCGCGCGGCGCAGGCCCAATCCGGGGCGACGGTGTTCGCCAGCGCATTGCAGCGGGCTTACGTTTGCGGGCCCCTGGCTACGGGGGCGTGGAACCCTACGGCAGCTTCGGCAGCCGTTTGGTTGCGGCGCCGAACATCGCGTGATACTAGGCGCGCGGCTTTGGGCCGGATGCTTCCACAGCGTGTCGGACCAGAGCGCTTTTCTTTAGCGCTTTCAGGCCTTTAGGCTGCGACGGAGTTGACCGGCGCGGCTGTCTAAACGCACCGGGCGGAAATTAAGTGGCGGACGATTCCCAAGCTTCGAACGTGGGCGGCAGATATGCCCAGGCCCTGTTCGATCTCGCGAGAGACCAGAACGCGGTGGCGGCCGTCGAGGCCGACCTCAAGTCGCTGAAGACGGCTCTGGCCGAAAGCCGCGACCTCCAGCTCCTGCTGGGGTCGCCGGCCTTCGACGCCGAGGCCAAGCGGCGGGGCCTGTCGGCGATCGCGCAACGCGCGGCTTTCCACGCGACGACTCAGAAGTTCCTGGGGCTGCTGGCGGCGAACGGCCGATCCGGCGCCCTCTCCTCTGTCATAACCGGCTTCGAGCGCCTATCTGCCGAAGCGCGCGGCGCGGTCTCCGCCCAGGTGACCACCGCCGTTCCCCTCACCCCGGCCCAGGCCCAGGGCGTCCAGCAGGCTCTTCGCCAGGCGCTCGGCAAGGACCCCGAGATCGAGACCCGCGTCGATCCCGCCATCCTCGGCGGCATCAAGGTGCGGGTCGGTTCCCGTCTGTTCGACGCTTCGCTGAAGTCGAAGCTCGACTCCCTGAAATTCGCCCTCAAGAGAGCGTAAGCCCATGGATATCCGCGCCGCCGAAATTTCGGCCATCCTCAAGTCGCAGATCGCCAACTTCGGCGAAGAAGCCGACGTTTCCGACGTCGGTTCGGTGCTGTCCGTCGGCGACGGCATCGCCCGCGTGTTCGGCCTCGACAACGTCCAGGCCGGCGAAATGGTGGAGTTCCCCTCCGCCGGCGTGAAGGGCATGGCCCTGAACCTCGAGCGCGACAACGTCGGGGTCGTGATCTTCGGCGAAGACCGCGCGATCCGGGAAGGCGACGAAGTCCGCCGCCTCGGCGAAATCGTGGACGTGCCGGTTGGCAAGGGCCTGCTCGGCCGCGTCGTGAACCCGCTGGGCGAGCCCATCGACGGCAAGGGCCCGATCCAGAACGTGGCCGAGCGCCGCCGCGTGGACGTGAAGGCCCCCGGCATCATCCCGCGGAAGTCGGTGCACGAGCCGGTGCAGACCGGCCTGAAGGCCATCGACACCCTGATCCCGGTCGGCCGCGGCCAGCGCGAGCTGATCATCGGCGACCGGCAGACTGGCAAGACCGCCGTCGCGGTCGACACCATCCTGAACCAGAAGCAGGTGAACGCGACCGGCGACGAGTCGCAGAAGCTGTACTGCATCTACGTCGCCATCGGCCAGAAGCGCTCCACCGTCGCTCAGATCGTGAAGACGCTCGAGGAGCGTGGCGCGCTGGAATACACCATCGTGGTGTCCGCCACGGCCTCCGAGCCGGCCCCGCTGCAGTTCCTGGCGCCCTTCTCCGGCTGCGCCATGGGCGAGTGGTTCCGCGACAACGGCATGCACGCCGTCATCATCTATGACGACCTGTCCAAGCAGGCCGTCGCCTACCGCCAGATGTCGCTGCTGCTGCGCCGTCCGCCGGGCCGCGAAGCCTACCCGGGCGACGTCTTCTACCTGCACTCGCGCCTGCTGGAGCGCGCGGCGAAGCTGAACGAGGACAACGGCCTCGGCTCGCTGACCGCCCTGCCGGTCATCGAAACCCAGGCGAACGACGTCTCGGCCTACATTCCCACCAACGTCATCTCGATCACCGACGGCCAGATCTTCCTCGAGACCGATCTGTTCTTCCAGGGCATCCGCCCGGCGGTGAACGTCGGCATCTCGGTGTCGCGCGTGGGCTCGTCGGCCCAGATCAAGGCGATGAAGAACGCCGCCGGCCCGATCAAGGGCGAGCTCGCCCAGTACCGGGAGATGGCGGCCTTCGCGAAGTTCGGTTCCGACCTCGACGTGGCGACCCAGCGCCAGCTGGCCCGCGGCGAGCGCCTGACCGAGCTGCTGAAGCAGCCTCAGTACTCGCCGCTGGCCGTTGAGGAGCAGGTGGTCAGCGTCTACGCGGGCACCCGCGGCTACCTCGACCGCGTCCCGACCGCCCAGGTCGGCCGCTTCGAGCAGGAGCTGCTGGCGCACATGCACGCCCAGCACCAGGACATCCTGGACGAGATCCGCACCAAGAAGGACCTCGGCCCGGTGGAAGACCGCCTGAAGCAGATCCTCGGCGCCTTCGCCGAGAAGTTCGCCTAAGCGTCTGGCCCTGGGGAGAAAGTAGCCGGCGATGGCCAGCCTCAAGGAGATGCGCAATCGGATCGGAAGCGTGAAAGCCACGCAGAAGATCACGAAGGCGATGCAGATGGTCGCGGCCGCCAAGCTGCGGAAGGCGCAGGACGCGGCCCAGAACGCCCGTCCCTATGCTCAGCGCATGGCGGCGGTCATCGCCAACCTGGCCTCGGGCGTTTCCGGCGACGGCGCGCCCCGGCTGCTGGTCGGCACCGGGTCCGACCGTCGCCACCTCGTGGTGGTGGCGACGTCCGACCGCGGCCTCGCTGGCGGCTTCAACTCGTCGATCGTCCGCGCCGCGCGCGAGCGCATCAACCGCCTGCAATCCGAAGGCAAGGACGTCCGCGTCCTGACCATCGGCCGTAAGGCGCGCGACCAGCTGCGCCGCCTCTACGGCGACCGCACGGCGGGCACCTTCGAGGCCGGCGGCAACCCGTCCCTGGCGGTGGCCGAAGAGGTCTCCGCTCGCATCCGCGAGCTGTTTGAAGCCGGCGAAGTGGACGTGGTCACCCTGGTCTACAGTCGCTTCCAGTCGGTGGTCGCCCAGGTGCCGACCGTGAGGCAGCTGATCCCGGCGGAAGTCGCCGCTGGCGGTCAGGCGATCGACCTGCGCGGCGCGGCCTACGAGTACGAGCCCGACGAGGCGGCGATCCTCGAGGAGCTGCTGCCCCGCAACATCACGACCCAGCTGTTCTCCGCCATGCTGGAGAACCAGGCGGGCTTCTTCGCCGCCCAGATGTCGGCGATGGACAACGCCACGCGCAACGCCGGCGACATGATCGCCAGCCTCACCCTGCAGTACAACCGCTCACGCCAGGCGCAGATCACCAAGGAGCTGATCGAGATCATCTCCGGCGCCGAAGCGATCTAAACGAAAAGAGACTGAGACATGTCTGAAGCCGCCGCCCCCAAGAAGCCCCGCCGCACCCCGGCCAAGGCCGCCGCCGCGACCCCGAACCTGCCCGTCGCGGCCGGCATCGCCACCGGCCGGATCGTCCAGGTCATCGGCGCCGTCGTCGACGTGCAGTTCGAAGGCCACCTCCCGGCCATCATGAACGCCCTGGAGACCTCCAACACCGACCAGCGGACCGGCGCGCCGTTCCGCCTGGTGCTCGAGGTCGCCCAGCACCTGGGCGAGAACACCGTCCGCACGATCGCCATGGACACCACTGAGGGCCTGACCCGCGGCCAGCCGGTGACCGACACGGGCGCCTCGATCCGCGTGCCGGTGGGCCCGGGCACGCTCGGCCGCATCATGAACGTCATCGGCGAGCCGATCGACGAGGCCGGCCCGATCAACACCACCGAGTACGCCCCGATCCACCGCGAGGCGCCCAGCTTCGCGGAACAGTCGACCTCGGCCGAAGTGCTCGTCACCGGCATCAAGGTCATCGACCTGATGTGCCCCTACACCAAGGGCGGCAAGATCGGCCTGTTCGGCGGCGCCGGCGTCGGCAAGACCGTGACGATGCAGGAGTTGATCAACAACATCGCCAAGGCCTACGGCGGCTACTCCGTGCTGGCGGGCGTGGGCGAGCGGACCCGTGAAGGGAACGACCTCTACCACGAGATGATCGAGTCCAACGTGAACGTGGACCCGAAGAAGAACAACGGCACCACCGAAGGCTCCAAGTGCGCCCTGGTGTACGGCCAGATGAACGAGCCCCCGGGCGCCCGCGCCCGCGTCGCCCTGACCGGCCTGACCCAGGCCGAGTACTTCCGCGACGTGGAAGGCAAGGACGTGCTGCTGTTCGTCGACAACATCTTCCGCTTCACCCAGGCCGGCGCGGAAGTGTCGGCTCTGCTGGGCCGCATCCCCTCGGCCGTGGGCTATCAGCCCACCCTGGCCACCGAGATGGGCAACCTGCAGGAGCGGATCACCTCGACCAACAAGGGCTCGATCACCTCGGTGCAGGCCATCTACGTGCCCGCCGACGACCTGACCGACCCGGCGCCCGCCACCTCGTTCGCCCACCTGGACGCCACCACCGTGCTGTCGCGCGACATCGCCGCCCAGGCCATCTTCCCCGCCGTGGACCCGCTGGACTCCACCTCGCGGATCATGGACCCGCTGGTGATCGGCGAGGAGCACTACACCGTCGCGCGCCGCACCCAGGAGATCCTCCAGCAGTACAAGGCGCTGAAGGACATCATCGCCATCCTGGGCATGGACGAGCTGTCCGAAGAGGACAAGCTGACCGTGGCCCGCGCGCGGAAGATCCAGAAGTTCCTCTCGCAGCCCTTCCACGTGGCCGAGCAGTTCACCAACACGCCCGGCGCCTTCGTCGAGCTGAAGGACACGATCCGCTCGTTCAAGGCGATCTGCGACGGCGAGTACGACCACCTGCCGGAAGCCGCCTTCTACATGGTCGGCACCATCGAAGAAGCCGTGGCCAAGGCCGAGAAGATGGCGGCGGAAGCCTAAGCGACCATGGCGGCAAAGCTCCACTTTTCCCTGGTCTCCCCGGAACGCGAGCTGTTCGCGGGCCTGGTGGACCAGGTGGACGCGCCGGGCGCCGAGGGTGACTTCGGCGTGCTCGCCAACCACGCGCCGTTCATGACGGCGCTGAAGGAAGGCCAGCTGCGGGTGCACAACAACGGGCAGGTGAAGGTCTATGAGATCCGCGGCGGCTTCGCCGACGTGAGTCCGGAAGGCCTCACCGTGCTTGCCGAGCACGCAGTCGAGGCGGCCTGACGGCCAGCTGAGACGACGGACCCAATGAGGGCGCCGTGGGGCCTTGCCTCCGGCGCCCTCTATCGGTTTGATTGCACGCGAAAAGTCAGGGGAACGTCCATGCGTACTGCCTTCGCCAGCCTCATCCTCGCCGCCGGCCTCGCCGGTGCGGCCCACGCCCAGGCGCCTGCCGCGCAGCCTGCGCCGGCCGCCGCGCCCCCAGCTGCGCCCGCGTCCGCTCCGGCGCCCGCCGCTGACCCGGCCGCCCAGGCGCCCGCCGCCGCGGCGCCGGCTCCGACCCTGCCCACGGCCGGTGACGCCGCCGAGGTGCTGGCGGCCCTCGACAACGTCTGCGTGCCGGCCGTCCGCGGCCAGAAGCTGGACGACCTCGCCAAGGCGCAGGGCTTCCGCCAGAACCGCCGCGACCAGACCTGGGCCAAGCCCCTGGGCGGCCAGAAGAACTTCTCCATCGTCCTGTTCCCGCAGGGCTCCAACAAGGACGTCTGCTTCGCCGAGCTGCGCTACGGCCCGGGCAAGGCGGAAGAGATCGCCAAGGCGCTGAACGTGTGGGCCTTCACCCGCCAACCGCCGCTCGACCCCACCGCCAACTACACGCAGCCGGTCGACCCGGACGGCCTGAAGCGCGTGCGCCGTTCGTGGGAACACGTGTCCTCCAACCAGTCGGTCGGCCTGAACTTCTCGACCGTGCGCAAGCCCGACGACAGCCAGGTGAACGCCCGCTACGACATGGGCACCCTGCAGTACCAGGAGCGCAAGCTCTAGGCTCCGGCCCAGCGCCGACCTGATCAGCGCCGGGGACGACCCCGGCGCTTTTCTTTTGTCCGCGGGGACGGCCCCGCAGAGCCCATGGAGGCCGACATGGCCTGGGTCATCCTGTTCGTCGCCGGCCTGTTCGAGATCGGCTGGGCGATCGGCCTGAAGTACACCGAGGGCTTCACCCGCCTCGGGCCGACCATCTTCACGGGCGTGAGCCTGGTGCTCAGCATGGGTCTGCTCGGCCTTGCGGTGCGCAGCCTGCCGATTGGCACCGCCTATGCCGTCTGGACCGGGATCGGCGCGGTCGGCACGGCGGTGCTGGGCATCGTGCTCTTCAAGGAGCCCGCGACGGCCCTGCGCCTGATGTGCCTGGGCCTGATCATCGCCGGAATCCTGGGGCTGAAGTTCCTCAGCCCTGGCGGCGGCGCCTAGGCCGCGGCGCGAGCTTCCCGGGCCAGCCACTCCAGCACGCGCTCGGCGACAGCGTCCCAGCCCGGTTCGCCGAGCAGCCAATGGCTCATCCCGGGCATCTCGACGAACTGGGCTCCGACGCGCCCCGCGGTCAGCCGCACCGTCGCGGGCGGATGGACCAGGTCCTCGCTCCCGGCGACGGCCAGGGCCGGCACGTCCAGCGCGCCTGCGCCGACGCTGGTGGTCATGAACGGGTCCAGCCACCAGTTCAGCGTCTCGCGCAGCGCCCGCGCGCTCTCGGGCCGCAGCCGCTCAAGGATCGGGCGGCGCGAGCCCGGCGGCATGCGGCTCAGGCTGTAGCGGTTCATCAGGGCCAGGTCCGGCTCCACGGCTCCGGAGGAGAACGGCCCCAGCATGTGCACGCCGAAGGCGGTGGCCGCCTCCTCGAAGCTCGACCCCGTCACGCCCCAGGGCGCCGAGGGCGCGAGCAGCACCAGCGCCCGGGGACGCGCCTGCCGGGCCGCCATCTGCGCCACCAGCCCGCCCATGGAATGGCCGACCAGCACCGGCGGCTCCGGCAGCCGCGCGCAGAGCGCGCCGATGTCGCCGGCGTAGTCGGTCATCGACAGGTTCTTGACCGCGTCCCGCGGATCTCCCGGACCGTGTCCCCGGAGGTCTGGCGTCAGCACCCGGTGGCCCGCCGCCTCGAAGGCGGTGCGAAAACGCTCGAAAGCCCAGCCGCCGCAGAAGGCCCCGTGGACCATCACGACGGTCGTCATGGGACGCCCGCAGGCGGCGGCGCCGCGAAGCGTTCGAATGCGCGCACCACCTGCTCGTAGGCCGCCCGCTTGAACGGCACGATCAGCTCCGGCGCCTCGGCCAGCCACGCCCAGCGCCAGGCGTCGAACTCCGGCTCGTGGTGGGCGGCGAGGTCGAACTCCGCTTCGTCGCCCTCGAACCGGAAGGCGAACCAGACCTGCTTCTGGCCCTTGAAGCCGCGCCAGGCCTTCGACCCGCCCCAGCCTTCCGGGAAGTCGTAGGCGATCCAGCCGTCGGTGCGGCCGAGATAGGTGACGCTGGTGGCCCCCGTCTCCTCGGCAAGCTCGCGACGCGCGGCCGCCTCCAGGTCTTCGCCCGTGTCCACCCCACCTTGCGGAAACTGCCAGTTCCACGGCTCCGGCGTGCCCGCGCGGCGTCCCAGCCAGACCCGCCCGTCCGGGTGGAAGAGCACCACCCCGACGTTCGGCCGATGATGCGGAAGGTCGTCGCTCTCGTGGCTCATCGCTTCACCGCAAGCGCGGACGCGGGGGCCAGCTGATAGCCCCTCTGCTCCACGCTCGCAGCCCAACGCGCGACCTTCTCGAGGGTTACCGGATAGGCGAACCCGGCGCCCAGGGCGTGGCCGCGCTGCAGGGCGCCGGCTTCCAGCGCCAGCAGCTGCTGGTCGATGGCCTTGGCGGTCAGCTGGTCGTCGATGACCCGGTCGGCCGAGGCCCGGGGGAGGCCGCCGCCCCGCCGGCTCGCCGAGCCGTCGTCAATGAAGCCCAGCCCGCGGGCGCGCACCGCCGCGGCGAAGCCCTGGTAGGCGCCCTCGTCGGCCAGGAAGCGCGAGCCCAGGTAGTTGGTCACCCCGAAATAGCCGGTGGCGCGCGACAGCACCCACTCCAGCTTCTTGGCCGTCTCGGGCGCGCCGCCGCCGACCATCAGGGCGTAGGGGCCGGGGTCGTTTTCCGGGAAGTTCTCGGGCTCCATCGGGGTCTCGAGCAGCACCTCGTGGCCGTGCTGGCGAGCGAGGTCGATCCAGCCCTGCAGCCCTTCCGCGTAGACCACGAAGGACAGGGTCACCGGCGCGGGCAGGGTCTCGATGGCCTGTTGCGTGGCGCGGGCGTTCAGGCCCAGGCCGCCGATCACCAGGGCCACCTTGGGCTTGCCGTTATCGTGGAACGGCCGGGCGTAGGCCTGGAAGGGCGTGCGGCCGTCGGCTGCGATGATCGGCAGCGGCCCGCCGGGTCCGGGCGCGAAGAGGCCGGCGATCGGCGCGCGGGGCAGGGGCGCGCCGGCGGCCAGCCGGGGGACCGGCGCCGGGGCGTCGTCCCCGTGCTCCGCTCCGCCGGGGCCGAGGGGCCGCTCCGACAGCCGCACGATATCCTCGCTCACCTCGCCGGCCTTGCCGCGCGGCAGCGCCTCGCGCCAGCCGGCGGGGGCGTGGCGCAGGGTGGCGGCCAGGGAGACCTGGACGCCGCGGCCCTGCGGCTCGGCCGGGCCCATCATGCTGAGCAGGCCCGCGGCCGCCACGAGCAGCAGGGCGCCAGCCGCCCCGACGCCGGCGTAGGGGCTGGCGGCCAGCCCGCGCAGCTTCGCCAGGCTGAACGCCGGCGCCTGCAGACGGGGAATCGCGATCATGGCCACGGGTCGGGACGCTCCTGTGGCCGGAGCCTCCCGCCATATGGTTAACGAACGGTCGCCGGCGCCTCGCCGAACACCAGCCGCGCGTCCTCCAGCCGCAGGGAGAACAGCGGCCGCTCGCCCGAGAGGAAAGCCAGCGGCCCCTCCAGACGCCACCGAGCCTCGGCCCTCCGCACCCGCGCCCTTAGCCGCACCGGGGTCTCGACCGCCGCGCCTGCGCGCGTCTGCACCACGGTGAAGCGGCCGGGCAGCGCGTGAGCGGCCCGCGCGCCATCCGCCGCGTCCAGATAAGCCAGCGTCCGGCCGCCCGTGGCGGCGAAATGCGGCGGCGCGCCCTGGAACTCGGCCAGCTCCTTCGGGATCGCCCAGAGCGCCCGTGCCCCGGTCCGTGACGCCGGGCTGTCGACCCAGATCAACGGGATGGTGACCGCGAGCTTCACCCCGCGCCGCACCAGCACGGCGCAGACCAGCTCGCCGTAGGCCAGGTCGCCCCCGGGCCCGTAGGTCGCCAGGCCGACGCCGACGAACAGCCGACCGGCCACGGTGACCGGCCGCCAGCCCGGCGGAGCCTCGAACCCGGCCGGCGGCCGGGTGAGCCAGAACGACACCCGCGCCATCGCCGTCAGCCGCCAGGGCGGCGGCGGATAGGAAATGGGTGCGGCGGCCATTGACGGCGCAACCGCACGGCGGCACGGCGGTTCCCGAGAGCCAGACAGGAGCCCCCGTTTGCCCCGACGCCAGTCCGCCGCCGGCCTGCGCCGCTTCGCCACCGGCTACCTGTGGCTGGTGCTGGGCCTGATCTTCCTGGGCATTGGCCTGCAGAAGCTCACCCACTACGAAGCCTTCGCGGTCCGCCCCTTCGCCGCCTCCAGCCCGTTCCTCGGCTTCTGGTACGAGTGGTTGGGCGTCCGCGGCGCAAGCCGCGTGTTCGCCGCCGTCGAGGTTGTGATCGGTCTTGGCCTGCTCTCGGGCCTGCGCTGGCCGACCCGCTGGCCCGCGCGCGCCGGCGCCGTGCTGGCGGCGGGGACGTCCTTCATCACCTCGAGCTTCCTGATCACCGGCCCGGGCGTGCTCGTGGAGGAAGGCCCTGTGCCTCTCCTGAGCCTGGAGGTCGGCCAGTTGTTCCTGAAGGACCTGGTGCTGCTCGGCGCCGCGCTCGTGCTGTTCGCCGAAAGCCTCGGCGGCCGTCGCTGAAACGAAGAAGGGCGGCCCTCGCGGACCGCCCTTCCAGGAGACCAGGCTCTCGCCGGATTCCTATTTCGTCGTGGTCTGCGGCGGCTTCACTTCGGCCACGCGGGCCTTGGAAACCACGCTCGCCATCTTCGCCGTGGGCTTGGGCAGCTTCGGCGTCGCGGCCACCGAGCCGTAGCGCAGCACATCGGCGGCGCGGGCCAGCTGGAAGTCCTTCTTGGCGTCGAAGCTCTCCGGCGGCGCCTCGGCGGGTTCGTGGGCACCGCGGCGCACCTTGCCCTCGTCGGCGTTCAGCGCGTTGCGGAACGAGGCTTCCGAGAACTGGAACGCCCGGTTGGCGATCGCCTGGGCTTCATCGCGGCTCGACGCCACCTCCAGGTCTGGCTCGATGCCGGTCTTCTGGATCGAGCGGCCCGACGGGGTGTAGTAGCGCGCCGTCGTCAGCTTCAGGGCCCCGTCCATGCCGCCGCGCAGCGGGATCACGGTCTGCACCGAGCCCTTGCCGAAGGTGGTCAGGCCGACGACCTCGGCCCGCTTGCGATCCTGCAGGGCGCCGGCGACGATTTCGGCCGCGGAGGCGGAGCCGTTGTTCACCACCACCACCATCGGCAGGCCGCCGGTGATGTCGCCGGGACGGGCGTTGTAGCGTTCCACGTCGCGCGGGTCGCGGCCGCGCTGGCTGACGATCTCGCCGCCCTCCAGGAACAGGTCCGACACCGCGACGGCCTGGTCGAGCAGGCCGCCGGGGTTGTTGCGCAGGTCGAGGATCAGGCCCTTCATCTGCGGGTTCTTGGCCCGCAGCTGGGCGAAGGCCGCCTCGGCCTCGTCCGTGGTCTTCTCGTTGAAGGTGGAGACCCGCAGGACGCCGTAGTCGCCTTCCATCTTGGCGACGGCGGAGCGCGGCTTGATCACCTCGCGCACCAGCTTCACGTCGAACGGATCGGACTTCTCGCGGGCGATCGTCAGCGTCACCGCCTCGCCCGGGCGGCCGCGCATCTGCTTCACGGCCTCGGTCACGGTCAGGCCGAGCACGCTCTCGCCATTCACCGCGGTGATGTAGTCGCCGGCCTTCACGCCGGCCCGGCCGGCCGGGGTGTCGTCCATCGGCGAGATCACCTTGACCACGCCATCCTCGCTGGTCACCTCGATGCCCAGGCCGCCGTACTCGCCGCGCGTCTGATCGCGCATGTCGTCGAAGTTCTCGGGGTCGAGGTAGCCGGAGTGGGGGTCCAGGCTGGTCAGCATGCCGTCGATGGCCGCCTGGATCAGCTTGGTGTCGTCCACGTCGGTGACGTACTGCCGCTCGACCGTGTCGAGCACGTCGCCGAACAGGCCGAGCATCCGGTAGGTCTTCGCCCGCGGCTCGGCTGAGGCGATCGCCTGCTGGCTGACGTAAGCCATGGACCCTGCGCCGAGCACGAAGGCCGACACGCCGATCATGAGGTACTTCTTCATCGCCTGTATCAGGCTCCCCTCTGCGGCTCTCGCCGCTTATGACCCAGGCCCCCCGTCCGCCGTTTCACCAGCGTTCAGCCCCGGCTTTGGTTCAGCCAGCGCCCCGGATCCACCGGCGCGCCCTGCTCCCGGACCTCCAGATAGAGTTCCGAGGGCGATTGTCGACCATCGGGCATCCATCCGACAGGCTGTCCTGGCGCGACGGATTGTCCGACGGAGACCGACGGTCGCTCGAGGCCAGCCAACACGAGATGGTAGCCGCCCGCCAGCCTTAAAATAAGGATCACCCCCCAACCTTTCACGGGTCCGACGTACTGCACCGCGCCAGCGCCGGGGCTCGTCACCCGCGCGGCTCGCGGGGTCTGGATGGTCACGCCGTTGGCCCGCCCGCCGCCGGCCAGCGGCGCGCCGTAGCGCCGGATCACCGGCCCAGCCACGGGGGTGAGCAGCAGGTCCGGTGGGCGGATAGCATCGGCCGGCATCGGCGGCAGGGGGGTGGCCGCCGGCCCGCGGGCCTCAGCCTCGGGGGTCCGCTCGGCCGCCAGGCTCTCCGTCGTGAACAGGGCCTCGCTCTGCACCGCCGCCAGCCGGCGCTGGCGCATCATCTCATTGGCGGCGGAGGCATAGGTGCGGGCGCGGCCCTGCAACTCGGGCGTCATCGCCTTGACCAGGATGGCGGCGCGCACCGCGTCCTTGGCGTCCTGCGGCGACACCAGCAGGGCCGGCGGCGGGTCGCGGCGGATCTGCTCCAGAACGGACAGCAGCCTCGCCAGCTGGGCCATGTTGGCCGCTTGCTCGGCCGAGAGCTGGGTCTCTTCCAGGTTCAGCCGCGCGAGGCGCTCGCCCGACTGCGCCAGCACCACGCCGCCCAGGGCCATAGCCGCCAGAGACCCGCCGATCAGCGCCTGTGCCCGCATCTAGTCCCTATGATAGGGCGAACCCGCCAGAATTGAGACCGCACGATAGACCTGTTCGGCCAGCATGGCGCGGGCGAGCGCGTGCGGCCAGGTCTGCGGCCCGAACGCCAGCTTGCCGTGCGCCTCGCCGACCAGCGCCGGATCGAGGCCGTCGGCTCCGCCGATCAGAAACACCAGCCGCCGCACGCCGCGGTCGCGCAGGGTCCCGATCTCATCGGCGAACCGCCGGGAGGTCCGCGCCGCGCCGCGTTCATCGCAGGCGATCACGTGGGCGTCGGCCAGGTGCGGGCGCAGCGCCTCCGCCTCGGCGGCCTTGCCGGACTTGCGGCTCTCCACCTCCACCACCTCAACCGGTCCGAGCCCCAGCGAACGGCCGGCGTTGGTCGCCCGCTCCACATAAGTCTTCACCAGCTCCGTCTCCGGTGAGCGGGCGAGTCTCCCGATGGCGACGATGGCGATCTTCACGCGCCCAGGCTTAAGCGCTTCGGCGGCCGCTCGAAAGCCTGCTGGTCTTGAGCTGCGCTGGACGGCGGGAACCTTTCCCACGCGCAGCTTGTCCCTTCGAAAAACCGCAACCGCGAGGGACGAAACATGACAGACGACCATCCGCACAGCACGGCCAAGGTGGCGGGCCACCCGTTGCATCCGATGCTGATCCCCTTCCCGATCGCCTTCCTCACTGCCGCGCCCGTGACGGACGTCGTCTATCTGGCGACGGACCGGCCCGGCTGGGCCGAGGCGTCCATGTGGCTTCTGGGGGCGGGGATCGCCAGCGCTCTGCTGGCCGCCGTGCTCGGCTTCATCGACTTCTTCGGCGACAAGGACGTGCGCCGCCTGCGCCAGGCCTGGCTGCACATGATCGGCAACCTGGTGGCCGTCGCCCTGGCCGCCGTCAGCTTCTATCTGCGCTCCACGGCCGGCGCGCAGGAGGCGGTCGCCCCGGCGGGCGTCACCCTGTCCATGGCAACCCTGGCCATCATGCTGTTCACGGCTTGGCTGGGTGGCGAGCTGGTCTACCGCCACCGCGTCGGCATCGACGCTGGGGACCTCGAACCGGTCCGCGTCAGGAGCGGCCGCTGATCGGCTGGCGGCGCCGCCGACCCGTGCGGGACCAACTTTGGAGGCCAGCCGTGGAGCCGGCTGGCCTTCGACTTACATGGCCGCGGGCGTTCGGTGCGGCGAGTCCACCGACCAGATCTTCTCGATGTTGTAGAAGCTGCGCACTTCGGGCCGGAACAGGTGGACGATGACGTCGCCCGTGTCGATCAGCACCCAATCGCAGTGCGGCAGGCCCTCCACCCGGACCCGACCGTAGCCTTCGTCCTTCAAGGCCCGCAGCAGGTGGTCGGCCATCGCCCCCACGTGCCGGTGAGACCGGCCCGAAGCGACGATCAGCCCGTCCGCGACGGCGCTCTTGCCTTTGAGGTCGATGAAAACGACGTCCTGGGCCTTGTCGTCGTCCAGCTTGGCCAGGATCAGGTTTTCCAGGGCGTCAATGCGACCCTGGTCGTCTTGGGAGGCGTCGGCGTCCGATTGGACGACGGTCGAGGCCTCCGGCGCGCGGGGCGCGGTCTCACGTTGCAGCGGGGTTGCTCCTTTGATGTCCTCGCTTCTCCGAGCCTAGCACGGGTGGAAGCCCGGGTCAGCGTCCCTCACGAAGACGTCAAAGACTTGGTTCCGGTTCCTGTTCCCGCAAGGGCTCAGCGGCGCGGAGTCGGACCGCCGGGCTTGGCCTTGGGGACCCGGCGCTGCCGCGCGCGCAGGGCGGTGGAGGACTGGAAGTTGAAGCGCCCGAACAGGAATACCCAGGCGGGTGGCTGGATGTCGGGGAGGCCCATGGCGCGATGCGAAGGCAGGCGGGCGGCGCGGAACCGCACCGCGGCCGGCGCGAACCGGCTCTTGAGCGAGATCCATGGGCGCGAGACGACGGCCACGGGCACTTCGCGCATGATCTGGGTCCAGCCGCGCCAGCGATGGAAGGTGGCCAAGCTGTCAGCCCCCATGATCCAGACGAACTTCACGCCCGGGAACCGCGCCTTCAGCGCGCGGACAACGTCGATGGTGTACTGCGACCCCAGCCGCGTCTCGGCGTCCGAGACGATCATGTCGGGACCGTTGGCGTAGGCCCGGGCGCCCGCCATCCGCTCGGCTAGATCGGCCGTCTCGTGCGACGGCTTCAGCGGGTTCTGCGGCGAGACCAGCCAGATCACCTGATCGAGGTCGAGCCGCCTGCGGGCCGTCTCGGCCACGTGGGCGTGGCCTTCGTGCGCCGGATTGAAGGAGCCGCCGAACAGGCCGACCCGCATCCCTGGCGCCAGGTGGAAGCCGAGGCGGAGCGCCTTCGGCCGGCCCGCGGGCGCAGTCCGCCGCGCAGGCCCAGCGAACCACATCCTGGCCATCAGGCGCGGCGCGGCGGGGTCGGATGGCCGCCGCGGTCGAGGTGGGGATCGGCCTGACGGACGCGGGCGCGGATGGTGAACACGCCGTCGCCCGCCAGCACCCCGCCGCGGGCGAACAGCCGGCCGTGCTCCCAGTTCGAGAGGCCTAGCTCGGGCTTGTTCAGGGCGTACTGGCCGTCGACCCAGCGCGTGAAGCCGTCGCCTACGAAGGGGGCGTCGATGGTCTGGTAGAACCGCGCCTGTGCGGCCGGATCCTCGCTGACCAGGCTGGCGGCGAACCGCGGGCTGTAACGGTTGAACAGCGCGACCGCTTCGTCGACCGAGTCCACCAGGCGAAGCGTGACCTCGGGGGTTTCCTCCCATTCCCACTCCCGGCCGAGTTCGGCGTCGGCGATCGGCTCGACCAGCGCCTCGTCCACCGCTCCCTCAGCGCGCACGACGGCCCCGCGCGCCGCCCGCAGCTCTGCCGGGATCTGCGCCAGGTCGGCCTCGGCGACGTGCAGCTTCCAGCCACGGCGGCGCTCGCCCGCCTGCTGCAGGGCGTCGAGGAAGACCGGCAGCAGGCCCGGCGCGGCGTCGCGCACGATGCAGCAGGTGTTCAGCGTGTTGCAGACCTTCCGGTCCAGGGAGTGGAAGACGGCGGCGTGGAACCGTTCGGGGTCGGCGGCGGCGTCGGCCACCAACCACGCGCCGCCCGTGCCGTGCAGGCTGACCGGGGTGCCGGCCGAGCGGGCGATGGCGCCCAGCTGCGCCACCGCGGGGCCGGAGCCGCGGGCCACCGCCAGCGACAGGCGGCTGTCGGCGAACATCGCCCAGCCCGCCGCATGGGCGGGCGAGTTGACCAGGGTGACGGCGCCGGCGGGCAGGCCACAGGCCCGAAGGGCCGGGGCCACGGCTTCCTGCATGATCGCGCGCGCCGTCCCAAGCGCGTCGGATCCGATGCGGAAGACCACCGCGTTTCCGCCGCGCAGAACGCCCGTGGCGTCGGCGAAGACGTTCGGACGACCTTCGAACACGAACGCCACGACGCCGAGCGGGGCCTTGATCTGCTCGACCGTCCAGCCCGGGTGCCGCACGGTCTCGGCGACCTCGCCGCGTGAGGGCTCGGAGTCGCGCCAGGCGCGCAGGCCTGCGATCATGTCCTCCAGCATTGCGGGGGTGATCTGCAGCCGGGTGGTGGAGCGGCCGCGGGCGCGTGCGCTCTCCACGTCGGCGGCGTTGGCGGCGAGGATGCTGTCGCGGGTCTGGCCGGGCTCCAGGTTCTCGGCGAAATGGGAGAAGAACGCGCTGATCTGGACGTCGGAGACCTGCCCCATCCGGGCGAAAGCCTCGTAGGCCTCGCCGACCGCCTGTTCGGCCAGCCTGGCCTCGGCCAGCGGGACGTGCAGCAGGGCGCCGTCCGCCACCAGGAGCCGGTCGCCCGCCCGGAACGCCGCGGCCAGGGCATCGTCGACATAGGCCACGCGATCGCCGCCCCAGACGATGGCCTGGCCGGGGACGAGCCTCTCCAGCCGCCCGTGTCGGGGCGCGTCGCCGCGCCGTCCTGTTCCGCCGTCGTCCATATGCTCAGCCTGAGCCTTACCTAGCCGCGCCCGGCCCGCCGCGCCAGCGCCGAACTCAGGTCTGGGCGGGATCGGGCGCCGGTTCACAAGGCAGGGCGAAGCGGAACACCGCGCCTTGCCCAGGCTCGGACGTGACGCCGATCACCCCGCCCATGGCTTCCACGAGGCCTTTGCAGATGGCGAGGCCGAGGCCCGTCCCGCCATGGCTGCGCGAAGCCGAGCCGTCCACCTGGGAGAACCGTTGGAACAGGAGTCCCTGCTGCTCGGCCGTCAGGCCAGGGCCGGTGTCGGCCACTTCGACGATCAGCCCGTTCTCGGCGAAGGCGGCGCTGACCCGGACGTGGCCTTGGCTGGTGAACTTGACCGCATTGCCCATCAGGTTCAGCAGCACCTGGCGCACCCGGTCACGGTCGACCTGAAGGCGGGATGGCAGGTCGGTGAGCCGCGTCTCGATCGCCAGGCCCTTGCTGGCCGCCTGCTGCTCGAGGACGGACGCGACCTCCTGCACCAGGGCGGCCACGTCGCAGGGCGAAGGCCGGATCTCCACCTGGCCAGCCTCCAGCTTGGAGAAGTCGAGCACGTCATTGATGGTCGCCAGCAGGGCCTGGCTCGCGCCTTCGATGCGGGCGGCGAACATGGCCGCCTGCGGAGTGAGGTCGCCGCGGACCTTCAGCAGGCCCGAGAAGCCGATGATGGCGGTGAGCGGCGTGCGGAGTTCGTGGCTCATATTGGCCAGGAACTCGGACTTCGCCTTGGCCGCGGCGTTGGCCTGGTCGCGCGCCTCCTTCAACTCGGCTTCCAAGGCGACCTGGGCGGTGACGTCGCGCAGCACGTCGACGATCTCCAGCGGACGGCCGCTCGGGTCCCTGACCAGCCGGGGATTGGCTTCGATCCACAGCCAGCGGCCGTCCTTGTGCCCCACGCGATAGCGGATCGCCTGGCCCGGACGGTGAAGGCCGCGGACCACATCTCCGTAGGCCTGGGCGAACCCGGCGCGATCTTCCAGGTGCAGGCGGTCCACGATGTTGGTGCCGACGACCTCATCGGGGCGGAAGCCCGTGACCGCCTCGACGCTGGGGGTGACGTACAGCACCTGCCCGTGCGGATGGGTGCGGGCGATGATGTCCGTGGCGTGTTCCGCCAGCAGCCGGTAGCGCGTCTCGCTCTGCTCCAGCGCCGCCTCGGCCGCCTTGCGGTCGCCGATGTCCCGGATCACCGCCACCATCTCGAGGGGGCGCCCGGCTTGGTCCCGAACCATGCGGAAGCGGGTCTCCACCCAGACCGGATGGCCGTCCTTGTGCTGGGCGCGGTGCTGGACCGTCTTTTCGTCCAGCCCAGCCGCCATTTCGGCGAAGGTCGCCAGGATCATTGGCCGATCTTCCGGCCAGGTGAAGTCCTGCGCCGGGCGGCCCGCCATCTCTCGCGGGCTCCAGCCGATCAGCCGCTCGATCCCTGGCGAGATGTAGGTGGAGCTGCCGTCCATGCGGATGCGGGTGACCGCGTCGGCCATGTTGTCGGCCAGCAGGCGGTACCGGGCGCGGCTGCGCTCCACGGCCTTGATGCTCTGCAGGTGGTCGGTGATGTCCTCGATGACCCCGAACAGGCCGATGACCTGACCGTCCTCGCCGGCCTGGGCGCGGGTGCGCAGCATCACGTCCCGCACCGACCCGTCCGCCCTGTGCAGCTTCAGCTGCATCTCGTAGCCCTCGCCGGAGGCGAAGGCGTCCAGCACCGCCCGGGCGTGACGTTCGCGGTCTTCCTCGGCGTAGAAGGCCAGCGCTTTGCCGAAGTCCGGCTGGAAACTCGCCGGGTCCAGGCCGTGGATCCGATAGGTCTGCTCCGACCACGTGAGCTTCAGGGCGGGACCGTCGATGCGCCAGTGGCCCACGCCGGAGATCTGCTCCACCAGTTCGAGCAGCAGCCTGTTGGCGTCGCCCCGACGGCGATCACGCGCGGCTTCCATCTCGCCGACCACCATCTGCGCCAGCCGCGACAGGAGGGTCAGGGCCTCGGCGGAGGGGCGCGGGCGCGGCTTGCCGTCCATCACGCAGAGCACGCCGATGTTGTGGCCCTGCGGGGTTGTCAGGGTCGCCCCGGCGTAGAAGCGCAGGCCATCCTTGCCGTTGACGAAGGGCTGGTCCGCAAAGCGCGGGTCGCCCGCGGCGTCCTCGACCACGAAGATCGAGTTCGGGGCGCCCTGGATGGCGGCGTCGCAGAAGGTCAGGGCGCGCGGCAGCGAGCCGCCGGGGGCGCCCATGGCCGACTTGGCGTACTGCCGATCCTCGCCGACCAGGGAGATCAGCGCGATCGGAGCGCCCAGCACCTCGGCGGCAAGGGCGGTGAAGCGGTCGAACGCCGGCTCGGGGGGCGTGTCGAACACATCGTAGTCGAACAGCGCCGCGAGGCGCTGGACCTCCGCCTGCGCGTCCATTCCGTCCCGTCCCATCACGTCGAGGTTTATATCGCACGCAGGGGTCGGAATGGCCGTGTGGCAGGCCGCCTCAGGCGAGTTCGGCGCCTCGGTTGGCGAGCGCCAGGTCGTCGGCGTGGACCAGCGGCCCGGAGGTGTAGCCGAGCGCAGCCTCGATGGCCTCGCTTTTCAGGCCGCAGATCCGGCGGGCGTCGGCGGCTTCGTAGCGCACCAGGCCGCGGGCGATCTCCAGGCCGGTCTCGTCGCGGATCAGCACGGCGTCGCCTTTGTCAAACTGCCCGTCGATACGCCGCACACCCGCCGCCAGCAGGCTCTTGCCGCGGGCCACGGCGGCGGCGGCGCCGGCGTCGACGACCAGGGCGCCGGCGGGGGCGAGCGAGCCGGCGATCCAGGCCTTGTAGGCGGCGGCCGGGGTGGTCGCGGGCTCGATGACGGTGGCGGCCTCGCCGTGCTCCACGGCGGAGAGCGGCGAGGGGCGGTGGCCCAGGGTGATCACGGTGGCGCAGCCGGCGGCGGCGGCGATGCGGGCCGCTTCCAGCTTGGTGGCCATGCCGCCGGTGCCGACGCCGGCCTCCGCGTTCGCCCCGCCGGCCATCGCTTCCACCTCGGGCGTGATCCGGGCGAGCCGCGGGATGTGGCGGGCCTGCGGATCGCGCCGCGGGTCGGCGGTGTAGAGGCCGTCGATGTCGGACAGCAGCACCAGCACGTCGGCGCCGGCCATCTGCGCCACCCGGGCGCTCAACCTGTCGTTGTCACCAACGCGGATTTCTTCTGTGACGACAGTGTCGTTCTCGTTGACGATGGGTATGACGCCGAGGCCGAGCAGGGTGTCCACGGTGGCCCGGGCGTTCAGCCAGCGGCGGCGGACCTCGGTGTCGTCGCGGGTCATCAGCACCTGGGCGCAGGCCGCGCCGTGCGGCTCGAAGGCCTCCTCCCAGGCCCGCATCAGCAGGGACTGGCCCGCCGCGGCGGACGCCTGCTTCTCGGGCAGGGTGAGCGGGCGCTTGCCCAGGCCCAGCCGGCGGCGGCCCAGCGCCACCGCGCCCGAGGAGACGATCAGCACCTGCTGCCCGCGCGCCCGCAGCCGGGCCACGTCGGCGGCCAGCGCGGCCAGCCAGCCCGCGTCGGCGCCGGCCTCGCCCACCAGCAGGGCCGAGCCCACCTTGATCACCACCCGTCGGGCGCGGGCGAGCTCGCTCACGGGTTCCAGCCCCCAGGCGTCGGCGGCTCCTCGGCCGGCTCATCCTCGTCGACGACGATCTCGCCGCGCCGGCGGCGCACAAGGGCCCAGGCCTCGCGCAGCAGCTCGGTGACGTTCTCGCCGGTGAAGCCCGAGACCAGCCGCGGCCGCACCCCGGCGGCCTCCTCGAGGGCCTCGGCCTTCAGCTGGCGCTCGTCGTCGGACAGGGCGTCGATCTTGTTGAGCGCCAGGATCTCCGGTTTGTCGGCCAACTCCTCGCCGTAGGCCTCGAGCTCCTTGCGGACGATCCGCCAGGCCTCGCCCACGTCGTCCTGGGTCCCGTCCACCAGGTGGACGAGCACGGCGGTGCGCTCCACATGGCCCAGGAAGCGGGTGCCGATGCCAAGGCCTTCCGAGGCGCCCTCGATCAGGCCCGGGATGTCGGCAAGGACGAACCGCTCGCCGGCCGACAGGTCGACCATGCCCAGGTTGGGGGCGAGGGTCGTGAAGGGGTAGTCGGCGATCTTCGGCTTGGCGGCCGAGGAGGCGGCCAGGAAGGTCGACTTGCCGGCGTTCGGCAGGCCCACCAGGCCCACGTCGGCGATCAGCTTCAGGCGCAGCCAGATAGCCCGCTCCTCGCCCTCCTGGCCGGGGTTGGCGTGCTTGGGCGCCTGGTTCACCGGGCCCTTGAAATGGGTGTTGCCGAAGCCGCCGTTGCCGCCCCTCAGCAGGCGGATGCGCATGCCGGGCTGGGCGAGGTCGTGGAGGATGGTCTCCTTGTCCTCGTCCAGCACCTGGGTGCCCACGGGGACCTTCAGCACCACGTCGGCGCCGGCCGCGCCGTGGCGGTTGCGGCCCATGCCGTGGCCGCCGGTCTCGGCCTTGAAGTGCTGCTGGTAGCGGTAGTCGATCAGGGTGTTCAGCCCCTCCACCGCCTCGATCCAGACGTCGCCGCCCTTGCCGCCGTCGCCGCCGTCGGGCCCGCCGTACTCGATATACTTCTCGCGCCGGAAGGAGACGGCGCCGCCGCCCCCGTTGCCGGAGCGGATGTAGACCTTCACCTGGTCGAGGAACTTCATCGGGTAGAGACTCTGCGGCGGATGGCGTGGACGATCAGCGCCGCCACGAAGGATTTGACGATGGCGCCGGGTATGAAGGGGAAGACCCCTTCCATGAAGGCGCGGCCGACGCCGGCCAGGGTGGACAGCCACGCCCAGCCCAGCGCCAGGACGAGCAGATGGCCCAGCAGGAAGGCGCCGGCAAGCCTCGGCCAGTCCCGCGTCCGCTCGGCCGTGCGGCCGGTGAGCGGCGCGGCCAGCAGCATGCCCAGCAGGAAGCCCCCGGTCTCGCCCATCAGCACCTCGGGGCCGCCCTCGCCGCCGGCGAAGACCGGCAGGCCCACTACCCCGCAGAGGAGCCAGACGAGCACGATCTGCAGCGCGAGCCGCATGCCCGACAGGCCGGCCAGGGTGAACAGCGCCAGGGTCTGCAGGGTCAGCGGCACGGGGCCGATGGGGAGCGAGACCTGCGAGGCGAGCGCCAGAACCGCCGCGCCGCCCAGCACCACGGGCACCCGCCACAGCTGGCCCCGACCCTGGATCAGGCGGGCGAGCGGCGGCGTATGCACCAGGGGGTCCTGCTCGGGCGTGGCGGTCATGGGCTCGGCGATAGCACGAAAAGCCGGCCGTTCCTCCCCCGCGCGCCGCGGAGGCCGGGGGGAGGAACCTGGCTCAGGCCAGCCACACCATGCGGCGGGAGGGGACCTTGCCGCCGCGGGCCGCGCAGTCCTGCAGGACCACGTCGCCCGTGTAGAGGAAGCCCGCCTTGCAGAGCACCTGGCCGGACGCCGGGTTGTCGGCGAAGTGGCCGGCCTCGACGACGTTCTTCCGCCAGTCGCGCTTCACCCACTTCAGCGCGCCGCGGACGGCCTCGGTGGCGTAGCCGCGGTTCCAGAAGGGCCGTCCCAGCCAGAAGCCCAGCTGCGGCCGGCCGTTGGAGCCGGTCTCGACGCCCAGCATGCCCACCAGGCCGAAGTTCCGATGCTCGATGGCGAAGGTGGCGCTGCGCACGAAGTCCTGCCGCGCCATCCGGTCCAGGAAGGCGTCGGCGTCCTCGGGCCCAAAGGGATGCGGCAGCCGGGCGGTCATGGCGGCCACGTTGAAGTCGCCGGCCAGACGCACCAGGGCGTCGGCGTCGGTACGCACCGGCCCGCGGAGCACGAGCCGTTCCGTCGAGACGACGGGGGTCACTTCTATGGCGCACATGTCTTACCTCCCGGCCCACTTGCGGGGCCCTGAAACGAAAGCGGGGAGCCCGGCTGACCGGACTCCCCGCTTGGTTCGTCTGTCCGGTCCGCCTTTGCTGGAGAGGGCGGAACCGGATGGAGGTTGGTTCCGCCTATTCGGCCGCCATCACCTCAGTCGCCGGAACCACCGTCACGTAGGTGCGGTCGTTTCGCTTGGTCACGAATTTCACGGCGCCGGTCACGGTGGCGAAGAGGGTATGGTCCTTGCCCATGCCCACGTTGTCGCCCGGCCAGAACTTGGTGCCGCGCTGACGCACGAGGATGTTGCCGGCGAGCACAGCTTCGCCGCCGAACTTCTTCACGCCGAGACGCTGACCGGCGGAATCGCGCCCGTTGCGCGAGGAGCCGCCCGATTTTTTGTGAGCCATGGTGCTCTCCTAACTCTCTGTGAGGCTGCCGGACCGATTACTCGGCGGCGCCTTCGTCCTTCTTGGCGGCCTTCTTGGCGGCCGGCTTCTTGGCGGGCTTGGCTTCGGCCTCGACCGGCGCGTTCACTTCCGCGCTGGCCATGGCTTCCTGCACCGCCGGATCCGCGAGGACCTCGTCGGCCGTGGTCGCGGCGGCGGCCTTCTTCGGCGCAGCCTTCTTGGCCGGGGCCGGGGCGACTTCCGCCGTCGGCGCGGCGGCGGCCGCGACCGGGGCCATGAAGGCCAGGTTGCGCGAGCGGGCGTTCAGCTCGGCCTTGGTGGTCAGCTTCACTTCGCCGTCCCACTTGGCCGCTTCCTTGCCGCCCTCGCCGGTGATGGCGGTGACGCGCAGGACGCTTTCCAGCTGGCGATGGCCCTTGGTGCGGCGATAGCCCTGGCGGCGGATCTTCTTGAAGATCTTCACCTTCTCGCCCTTGCGGGTCTCGATCAGGGTGGCCGCCACGGAGGCGCCGGCCACGGTCGGGGCGCCGAGGGTCACGGCGTCGCCGTCGCCCAGCATGAGGACGTCGCCGAACGACACGTTCGCGCCGGGCTCGCCGTCGAGCTTCTCCACGACCAGCACGTCGCCGGGCTGGACCCGGTACTGCTTGCCGCCGGTCTTGATCACCGCGTACATCGTTCGCGCGCCTTCGTACTTATAGTGTGTGCAAAACGGAATGCGCCCGCAGGAAGCCCCGCGGGCGAGAGGGGCGGACTTATACGCAAGGGCGGCGGAGAGTCAACGCGGGAGGGGGACATGATCCGCCGTCGACGCCAAGGCTGTGCGGGACAGCGTTTCCGTCCTCCCCTGTGTCATCGCGGAAGCGGCGGAGCGGCTGTCCGGGCCCCCTGGCGCTGCGCTGGCGGCGGCGGCGTTCCTGTCTCATCTGGCCGTGTTGGAGACGCGGGTCCCGGTCTTCGGCTGCCCGAAACCGGGATGACAGTCGGGTGGGGGCTGCCGGTGGTTCAGGCCTGCGCCTTCTGCGCCTTGGGTTCATGGCGGCCAGTTTGCCTGCCTGTGGAGCTTGCTCAAGGACGCGTCCGGAGGACGCGCCGCGGGGCGGCCGGCCGGAGGCCGGTCCTTGACCAAGCTCCACAGGCAGGCTCCGCTGCTGCCGTGGACTTAAGGCCTTTCAGCATCCGGGGATGCTGGTCCAGGAGAGCGGAGCACGGGCATGCTGGGAGCGGTTCGGGGCGTGGTCGCGGCGCTAGCCGTTTCGAGCGCGGCTTCGGGTGCCGGGGCGCAGGCGCAGGCGGCGGCCGGCGGCGTGGTCGCCGAGGCGCAGGCCTTCATGGCGGGCTATGCGCAGGACCTGGTGAAAGGCGACCGGGCCGCGCTGGCGGGGCGGTATCACCGGGACGGGACCTGGATGTCGGTGAACGGCTGGCGCGAGTTCGTGAGCCACGCCCAGATGACCAAGGACTACGCGGAGCGCTGGGAGGGGCCGAAGGCCTTCGCGTGGCGGGACCTGGCCTATGAGCCGGCGGGGGCCGACGCGGTGGTGGTCACCGGCGGCTTCGCCTGGACGGCGCCGGACGGGAAGGTCCAGCCCTATGCCTATACCGCCCTGCTGAAGCGCCAGGATGGGGCTCTGCGGATCCGGGTGGAGCACGAGACGCAGACGCCGGAGCCGAAGCGGTAGCTTGTTCTCCCTCTCCCGCGTGGCGGGAGAGGGCGGGGTGAGGGCGGTGCAGGAGGCTGGGCTCGCGCTCCGGTGGGATCCGGGTCCAGCGGCGGTTCGGGCGGCTGGCCCCGGAGCCGCCCTCACCCTACCGCGGGAGGGAGAATTTGGAGGAGGACGCGATGGCTGCTCCCAAGCTGCCGATGGAGGGCGGGTGCCGGTGCGGGCGGGTGCGGTTCCGGATCGCGGCGGAGCCGATGATCACCTCGGCCTGCCACTGCACCGGGTGCCAGCGGATGACGGCCAGCGCCTATTCCTTGTCGGTGATGGTCCCGGCGTCCGGTTTCGAGGTCGTGCAGGGCGAGACGGTGATCGGCGGCCTGCGCGAGCCGCCGGCGCACCACTTCTGCGCCTTCTGCATGAGCTGGATGTTCACCCGCCCGCCGATGGCGGAGTGGGTGGTGAACGTGCGGGCGACCATGCTGGACGACCCGTCCTGGTTCTCGCCGTGGATGGAGACCTACACCTGCGAGAAGCTGCCCTGGGCCGACGTGCCGGCGGCGCGCTCGTTCGAGCGCTTCCCTGAGATGGACGAGTTCCAGTCGCTGATGGCGGCGTACCGGGCGGAGACGGCGGGCGCGGCGGAATAGGACCGCATGGCTTCAGCGTAACACGGATCGGCGGGATCTGCGGCAGCGCCTGATCGTCGCGCGGTGTGACCACGGTCACGCCGGCGGGACCGCGGCCGGCTCATAAGCGCCGCCTCCTGGCGGGCGGCGAAGGCCGGCGCGAGGGCGATCACCCAGCGTACTGCGAAGTTGCAGATCCGATCGGCGAAGGCGCCGGTATCGGCGCGGCCACCCTTCGCATACCAGCGGTCGCCCGCGCGCCGGCCTACGGCGCCCGCCAGATTACCAAGCCGATCGAGAGAAGGATCCGAGACGATGCCGGAGGCGACCGCCGCCTGGCCGCGCAAGACGCGCGAGCTGATGAACCACCACATGGACTCCACGGTGTGGAACGACTTCGCCTTCCGCGACGACGACGTGATCGTCGGCACCTATGCGAAGAGCGGCACCACCTGGACCCAGCAGATCGTGGGCCAGCTGATCCACGGCGGCGACCCCGACGTGCGCATCGCCGAGATCTCGCCCTGGTGGGACATGCGCATCATCCCGCCGGAGGTGCGCGAGATGGTTCGGGCCCAGCCGCACCGGCGGGTGCTGAAGACCCACCTGCCGGTGGACGCCCTCGTCCTGTCGCCGAAGGCCAAGTACCTCTACGTGGCCCGCGACGGCCGCGACGTGATGATGAGCATGTGGAACCATCACGCCAACTTCCTGCCGCTGGCCTTCGAGCTGATCAACGGCACGCCCGGTCTGGTGGGCGAGCCGCTGCCGCCGGCCGATCCGGACCCCCGCCGCTACTTCCGCACCTGGCTGGACAACGACGGGGCGCCGTTCTGGTCGTTCTGGGAGAACATCGGCAGCTGGTGGGCGGCGCGCCACCTGCCCAACGTCAAGCTGGTGCACTTCGAGGACCTGAAGCGCGACCTGGAAGGCGAGATGCGGGCGATCGCCGATTTCCTGGAGGTGAAGGTCCCCGCCGCCCGCTGGTCGCAGGTGGTCGAGCACTGCACCTTCGACTGGATGAAGGCCAACGCCGACAAGGTCGCGCCGCTGGGCGGGGCGGTCTGGGAAGGCGGCGGCGCCACCTTCGTCAACAAGGGCGTCAACGGCCGCTGGCGCGACGTGCTGACGGTGAAGGACAGCCTGGACTACGAGCGCATGGCGCTGGAGCGGCTGGGCCCCGAGTGCGCCCACTGGCTGGCCACCGGCGAGCTGCGCGCGGCGCAGGCGGCGTAGGCTGGCGGTGACTTCGGTCACGTCGACACTGTGGCCGAACGGCGATAGCCGAGCCACAGTGTCGGTGTGGCAAGGGAGGCCGCACATGGGATCGCGAGCTGCGCTGAAGACGACCGCCTCGGCCACGCTGGCGCTGGCGCTTGCCGCCTTCTGCCCCGGCGCGGCCGCGGCGGCCGAGTGGCGCGCCCCGCGCACGCCGGACGGCCGCCCAGACCTCGGCGGCGCCTGGGCCAACGCCACCCTGACGCCGTTCGAGCGGCAGAAGGACTTCAAGGACCTGGCGGTGCCCGAGGCCGAAGCCCTGGCCTATGACCGCAAGTGGGTCGGGATCGTGCGCCAGGAGAAGGATCCGGTAGGTCAGGCCGACACGGAGTGGCCCGAAACCGGCGATGGCCTCACCCGGGTGCGGGACGTGGCCCGAAGCTCGTGGATCGTGCAGCCCGCCGACGGCAAGATCCCGTGGACCGCGAAGGCGCGGGCCTGGAACAAGGTCCAGGGCGAGGCCATGGAGACCCGCTTTGACCATCCGGAGGAGCGGCCGCTGGCGGAGCGCTGCCTCTGGTCACGCCAGGCGGGGCCGCCCTTGCGCAGCGGGCCGGACCTCAGCGTCCACCTGTTCGTGCAGACGGCCGACCACCTGGCGATCGTCACCGAGGCCAACCCCATGCCGCGGATCGTACGCCTGGGCGGGACCCACCAGCCCGGCGTCCGCCCCTGGATGGGCGACTCGATCGGCCGCTGGGACGGCGAGACCCTGGTGGTGGAGACCGTGGGGCCGCATCCGCTGCAGTCGCGCGGACCGGACGGGGACGCCGGCGCCACCCACAAGGTGACGGAGCGCTTCACCCGCACCGGGCCGGACGAGTTGCACTACGCCTTCACCGTCGAAAATCCGGCGCTCTACGCCCAGCGCTGGCAAGGCGAGACGGTGATGAAGCGCAGCAAGGGACCGCTGTACGAGTACGCCTGCCACGAGGGGAACTACGGGCTGGAGAACATCCTGCGTGGCGGGCGGGTCGCCGAGGCCGAGGCGAAGGCCCAGGCTCAAGCTGACGCGGGCGGGAAGGCTCCGGCCGGGGGCGCGGCGCCGGCGGCGCCCTGAGCCGGGCTTAGTCGACGCACAGGCCGCCGGTGACCTGGCCGTCCTCGACGTTGGAGAAGCAGCCGCAGGGGTCGTTGCTGCGCTGGCACTGGCCGGTCACCTTGCCGCCAGGCGGCGGCTTGGCGCCCTGGAAGCGGCAGTCGCCCTGGCACTGGTCGCCGTCGGTGCAGGCCTTGCCGGCGTCGGCGAAGGGGATGACGCACATCGGCCGCCCAAGCATGCAGACCGGGCGGACGGTCCCGCCCTGCCGCGCGCAGGCGGCGGCGTCGGGCGGCTGCCGGCCCGGGCTTTCCGGCTGGTCCGGATGGGCGCCGCCGGAGGGCGCCGGGCGGATGGGCTTGGGCGCATCGGAACTGGCGGCGGGGGCGGCGCAGGCGGCGAGCGCGAGCACGGCGGCGAGGATCAGGCGGCGCATGGCGCCGAGCCTAGGCCAAGGCCTGGTCGCTGGGGAGCCTCCATGGAACCGGGGGCGCGCGATCGGACTCCGTGGGCATGACCGCGCCGCACCGCACCTCCGAGGACCGGCTGGCCGCCGCCCTGGCCGACCTGGTCCACCAGATCGAGCTCTCGGACTATCGCGACGAGCACGGCCATGCGCTGAGGATGAACGTCGCCTACCGAGAAGCCCAGCGGCTGGTGGAGGAGTTCGGCGTCAGCCACGAGCGGCTGTGCGAGGCGCTGGACACCTGCGGCGGGGACGTGGCGGCGCTGGTGCGGCACGTGGGGACGCGGCACTAGCGGGCGTGCCTGCCTCGGCGCCAACTCGCGGCCGATGCGCGTGGTCAACAGGGGAGGGCCGCCCTCCCATTTGGGCTGAAGGCCATGGCGGCATGTCTGCCTGCCTCTGGAGCTTGCTCAAGGACGGCCCGCAGGGCCGCCGCGGGGCGGCCGGCCGGAGGCCAGTCCTTGACCAAGCTCCAGAGCCAGGCTCCGCCGCTGCCGTGGGCTTAAGCCGGATCAGCATCCGGGGGATGCCGGCTCCGTTACGAGGAGGGCCGGACGACGAAAAAGGGCGGCCGTTGGGGCCGCCCTTCTCAGTTCTGTCGCTGACGCGTCAGGCTATTTGCCCACCTTCGACAGCTCGCTCATCAGCTCGGGGATGGCGGACTTGTAGTCGGCCACCAGGCCGTAGTCGGCGACCTGGAAGATCGGCGCGTCGGCGTCCTTGTTGATCGCCACGATCACCTTGGAGTCCTTCATGCCGGCCAGGTGCTGGATGGCGCCGGAGATGCCGACCGCCACATAGAGCTCCGGGGCGACGACCTTGCCGGTCTGACCGACCTGGTAGTCGTTGGGCGCATAGCCGGCGTCCACCGCGGCGCGGCTGGCGCCGACCGCCGCGCCGAGCTTGTCGGCGAGGGGCTCGATGACCGCCTGGAACTCCTCGGCGGAGCCCAGGGCGCGGCCGCCGGAGACCACGATCTTGGCGCCGCCCAGTTCCGGACGGGCCGACTTCACGATCTGCTGGTCGACGAACTTCACCTTGGCCGGAGCGGCCGGGGCGGCGATCGTCTCGACGCTGGCGGAGCCGCCTTCGCCGGCCGCCTTGAAGACGGTCGGGCGGACGGTGACCACCTTCTTGGCGTCGGACGAGGTGACGGTCTCCAGCGCGTTGCCGGCATAGATCGGCCGCACGAAGGTGGAGGCGTCGACGATGTCGATGACGTCCGAGATCGGGGCGACGTCGAGCTTGGCGGCGATGCGCGGGGCGACGTTGCGGCCCTGGGAGGTGGCCGGCGTCAGGATCGCGTCGTAGTTGGCCGCGAGCGGCGTGACGAGCGCGTCAAAGGCCTCGGCGAGGCCCTGGCCGAGCTCGGCGCTTTCGGCGACCAGCACCTTGCGCACGCCCTGGATGGCGGCCGCGGCCTTGGCCACGTCCGCCACGCCCTGGCCGGCGACCAGGACGTCGATGTCCGAGGACAGCTTCTGGGCGGCGGTGACCGTCTTGTGGGTGGCGTCGCGCAGGGACGCGTTGTCGTGATCGGCGATGAGGAGAACGGCCATTAGAGGACCCCCGCTTCGTTCTTCAGCTTCATGACCAGATCGGCGGCGGTCTCGACCTTGATGCCGCCGGCGCGCTTGGGAGGCTCGGTCACCTTGGTGACCTTGAGGCGCGGATTGACGTCAACGCCGGTGGAGGCGAGCTCCTTCACGTCGAGCGGCTTCTTCTTGGCCTTCATGATGTTGGGAAGGCTGGCGTAGCGCGGCTCGTTGAGGCGCAGGTCGGCGGTGACCACGGCCGGCAGGGTGACTTCCAGCGTCTGGAGCCCGCCGTCGACTTCGCGGGTCACCTTGGCCGAACCGCCGGAGATCTCCACCGAGCTGGCGAAGGTCGCCTGCGGCCAGTCGAGCAGGGCGGCCAGCATCTGGCCGGTGGCGGCGTTGTCGCCGTCGATGGCCTGCTTGCCCATGATGACCAGGTCCGGGTTCTCCTCGGCGATCACCGCCTTCAGCACCTTGGCGACAGCCAGGGGCTCGAGGTCGGCGTCGTTGGCGTTCACCAGGATGGCGCGGTCGGCGCCCATGGCCAGCGCGGTGCGCAGGGTCTCCTGAGCCTGGGTCGGGCCGACCGAGATGGCGACCACCTCGGTGGCGGCGCCCTTCTCCTTGAGGCGCACGGCCTCCTCGACAGCAATTTCGTCGAAGGGGTTCATCGACATCTTGACGTTGGCCAGGTCGACGCCGGACTGGTCCGGCTTCACCCGCGCCTTGACGTTGTAGTCAATCACCCGCTTGACGGTGACCAATACCTTCATGGCCTACGCCTCAAAATTTGCATTGCGGAAAAGAGGGGTCGGCAGCGGCATAACGGTTCCGTGGGGCTTTGCAAGTGTTCGCAGGCGCCGCAATTCCGTCGGGAGAGCCGGCTAGCCAGCCGCCCGAGACCGACCTAGAGAAGCTGCATGAACCGCACCATCCCGCGCCTGATGCTCGTCTTCCTGGGCGTCTTCGCCTTGCTGTCGATCGGCGTCGTGGTCTGGCAGGTGGGCTGGGTCAGGCCGATGAAGGAGTGCGAGGCGGCGCGGAAGTGGTGGGATCACGCCGAGCGGGTCTGCGCCACGCCGGTGCTGATCTCGGACATCACCGGCCGCACCATCCAGGACAAGCAGGCGGAGGCGCAGGCGCGCGCCGCGATCGGCCGGCCCCCGGCGCAGGCTCCGGCCCCGAAGTAGCTTGGCTCAGCGGGTCGCGCCGGAGCGCCAGAACACCTCGGCCGCGCCGCGGTCGTTGGCGTAACGGGCGGCCACGAACAGGAAGTCCGACAGGCGGTTGAGGTAGCGTAGCGCCGGCCCGCTGACCGGCTCGCCGGCTTCCACGAGCCGCACGGCCTCGCGCTCGGCCCGGCGGCAGACGGTGCGAGCCAGGTGCAGGGCCGCCGAGGCCGGCGTACCGCCCGGCAGGACGAAGGACGTCAGCTCCGGCAGCTGGCCGTTGAGATTGTCGATCTCCGCCTCGAGCCGGGCGACCTGGTTGTCGCTCATCCGCAGCCAGGCGCCCTCGTCCTTCACCGGCGGGGTGGAGAGGTCGGCGCCCAGGTCGAACAGCTCGTTCTGGATGCGGGCGAGGATCGCGTCGAGCTCGGGGGCGGCCCCAGTGTGCAGGCGCGCGAGGCCCAGGCAGGCGTTGGTCTCGTCGACCGCGCCGTAGGCCTCCACGCGCAGGTCCGCCTTGCTGAGCTCCTGCCCGGTGGCCAGCCGCGTGCGGCCGGCGTCGCCGGTGCGGGTGTAGATGCGGTTGAGGGTGACCAAGGCGGGCGGCTCAGTGGCCGGCGCGCCACCAGACGACGCCCACCAGGATGGCGATCGCCACGGCCTGGGTGACCACGCGCAGGCGCATCAGCTTGTTGGAGTAGGAGCGGCCGAAATCGCCGCCGCGGAACAGGGCATAGATGCCGAGCGCCAGCACGGCGGCGACCACAAGCAGCGCCGCCATGATCAGGTGATTGAGGGTCATGGCCCCAATTTAGGCCGTCGCAGGCTGTTCCGCCATCGAGAACAGTGGTTTACGCCGAACGGTGAAATTGCAGCTTGACTGTTCTGTGATCGATCATGTTCAACGATCCACAGTCAGCGGCAAGCGTCGCAAATCAGCCACACTGAACGAGGATAACCTAGCATCAGCCCCGTTGCGCGACCCGAAGTGGTCAGGCGCGGCAGATCTTCTTGCCAAGGTTGTAGTCAATTTCCCGGATCGCGGAACGGGAATATTGAGCATGTTCAACGAACCAATTCTCCCGCCTGGACGCGCCGGGCGGGAAGCGAGGGACGGCCAGGCGAGATGGCAGCCGGATTTGCGGGAGCCGACCACCGGCCCCGCGCCATCGACTGAAATATGCACAGAACCGGGCGCCTCCCCGCGCCCTCAGAAGGTCAGGATATGAAGCACGTTTCTCCCCTCCAGCCCGCCGCCGAGACCAAGGTGAAGATGCCGACGCGCCGGGCGCTGGCTAAGCAGCAGACCCGCGGCAAGGTGCTCGCCGCCGCGCGCCGGCTGTTCAGCGAGCAAGGCTACGAAGGCGCCACCATCCGCGACATCGCCGCGGCCGCCGGCATGTCCACCGGCGCGGTGTTCGCCAACTTCACCGACAAGTCGGACCTGTTCCGCGAGATCATGCTGACGGATCTCGCCGCCCTGACCGAGGCCATGCGGGAAGCCGCCGGCCGCGGCCGCACCGTCGAGGACGCCCTGCTCAAGGTGTTCACCGCCGGCTACGCGTTCTACAAGACCCAGCTGCCGCTGGCCCGCGCCGCCTTCAGCGTGTCGTGGTCGCCGGACGACGGCCCGGCGCTGCGCAACGCCCAGGGCGTGCAGGAAATGCACCAGCTGTTCACCGAGCTGCTTGAGGCCGCTGTCGAGCGGGGCGAGCTCGGCCAGGAGGCCGAGGTGAAGCTGCGCACGCAGATGCTGTTCGACGCCTACCTGTCGAACTTCCCGCAGGCGATCTTCCAGGGCTGGAGCCTCGACGCCCTGCAGGCCCGCGCGCGCGACCAGATCCGCATCCTGCTGGCGGGCGCTCGCCGCGGCTGAGGCCCGCCAGGGCCGGGGGGCTCGCATGAAGGCTGACGTTGACAAGGCGGGCGTCTCGGGCGCCCGCCGCACCCAGCGGGAAGCGACCCGCAACCGCGTGCTCAACGCCGCCCGCGAGCTCTTCGAGACCCAGGGCTACGAAGGCACCACCATTCGCGAGATCGCCCGCCACGCGGGCGTCTCGGTGGGCTCGGTGTTCACCACCTTCGCCTCCAAGGGCGAGATCCTGTCGCAGGTGATGCAGGACCGGCTCGAGCCGCTCTACGCCGAGCTCGACCACGTCATGCCGCACCTGCGCGGGTCGACCGCCGACCGCCTGAGGACGATGTTCGCCATCCACTTCGCCTTCGAGGCCAGGCGGATGCGGCTGTTCCTGGCGCACATCGCGGCCGCCTACGACTGGACCATGCCGCCCGAGGCGCGGCCCTATGGCAACACACCGAGGCTGCAGGACGTGATCCGGGAGTGCCTGCAAAAGGGTGTGGACGAGGGAGATGTCGATCCCGCCATCGACTTCCAGGAGATCATCGACCTCCTGATGGCCGCCTACGCCTGGACCTACCGGCTGGTGGTGCGCAAGAACGCCGACGCCGCCGAGCTGACCCAGGTGATGGACCGCCAGATCGGTCTGATCGCCGAAGGATTCCGCCCGCGGGCCTGACGCTCAGTTGCCCCCGTCGAGCAGGCGCCGAGCGATGACCTGCGCCTGGATCTCGCCCGCCCCTTCGAAGATGTTGAGGATGCGAGCGTCGGCCAGCACGCGGCTGACCGGCGTCTCGAGGGCGAAGCCCGTCCCCCCGTGGATCTGTACGGCGTTGTCGGCCGCCGCCCAGGCGACGCGCGCGGCCACCAGCTTGGCCATGCCCGCCTCCAGGTCGCAGCGGCGCCCCTCGTCCTTCGCCCGGGCGGCGAACCAGGCCAGCCGCCGGGCCCCGAGGATCTCGGCCGCCATCATGGCGAGCTTGTTGGCCACGCGCGGGAAGCCGGCGATCGGGCCGCCGAACTGCCGGCGGACGAGCGCATAGTCGAGGGCGAGGTCGAGCGCGTTCTGGGCGACGCCGATGGCCCGGGCGGCGGTCTGGATCCGGGCGCTCTCGAAGGTCGCCATCAGCTGGACGAAGCCCTGGCCTGGCTGGCCGCCGAGCAGGTTCTCGTGCGGGACCTCGAAGCCGTCGAAGCCGATCTCGTACTCCTTCATGCCGCGATAGCCGATCACCGGGATCTCGCCGCCAGTCATGCCGGGCGCGGGGAAGGGCGCCTCCACCGTCCCGCGTGGCTTCTGGGCCAGGAACATGGACAGGCCGCGGTGGTCCTTCGACGCCGGATCGGTGCGGACGAGCAGGGTCATCAGGTCGGCGCGGGCGGCGTGAGTGATCCAAGTCTTCGCCCCGGTCACGCGCCAGACGTCGCCGTGGCGCTCGGCGCGGGTGCGCAGGGAGCCAAGGTCCGACCCCGCCTCGGGCTCGGTGAAGACGGCCGTGGGGATGATCTCGCCCGAGCACACCCCCGGCAGGAACCGGGCCTTCTGGTCATCGGTCCCGTGGGCGATGATCAGTTCGGCGGCGATCTCCGAGCGGGTGCCCAGCGAGCCCGTGCCGATCCAGGCGCGCGAGAGCGCCTCCGAGACGATGCACATGGCGGTCTTGCCGAGGCCGGAGCCGCCCCATTCCTCCGGCGCGGTCAGGCCGAAGACGCCGAGCTCCGCCAGCTCCCGATAGAGCGGCAGCGGGATGAGTTCGTCCCTCAGGTGCCAACCGTGGGCATGAGGCGCGATCTTCTCGGCCGCGAAGGCGTGGAACTGGTCGCGGATCGCCTCGAGGGTCTCGTCCAGGCCGCTCGCCTCGAGGGACGGGCGGCCGCGCGCCTCGTCCAGCAACTCGACGATCCGCGCCCGCACCGCCTGGGAAGCGCCCGCGCGCAACTGGTCGATCAGGGGCGTGAGGGGCGCGGGGTCGACGCCGACGTCGGCCGGCCGGAAGATCTCCCCCTGGTTCATGGGCAGGCCGCCGGCCAGCTGGCTGAGGTATTCGAAGACCAGCAGCTGGGCGGGCAGGGCCTCGGCCTCGCCGAGCCGCGGGCCGAGCTCGCGCGCCCAGGCCGCCGTCTGGCGGAGCGTCTCGGCATAGGCCGCCGCCCAGGCGAGGCCGTGGGCGGCGTGCTGTTCGGCGTCGAGGGCGGCGCGGTCCACCCGGCCAGCGGCGCTCACCCTGGCCGACACGGCCTGGCGCAGGTCTTCGACGACGCCGTCGGCGGCGCGGGCGGCGCGGTCGAGCAGGGCAGGCAGGTCGGGCAGGACGAGGGTCATGGGCGATGGTTATAGGCGATGCTTGCCTTGCGTAAGGGAAGCGCGGCTTCTAGGCGGCTCCCCCGGAGGTCCGCATGATCATCGTCCATCACCTGAACCAGTCCCGCTCGCAGCGCATCTTGTGGCTGCTGGAGGAGCTGGAGCTGCCCTATGAAATCAAGCGCTACGCCCGGGACCCCGCCACACGCCTCGCCCCGCCGGAGCTGAAGGGGGTGCATCCGCTGGGCAAGAGCCCGGTGATCACCGACGGCGGGCGCACGGTCCACGAGTCGGGCGCCATCATCGACTACCTGATCCGGCGGCACGGCAACGGTCGACTGGCGCCGGCCACCGACAGTCACGCCTACGACGACTACCAGCAGTGGCTGCACTATGCGGAGGGCTCGGCCATGCTGCCGCTGATGCTGCAGCTCTATGTCAGCCGGATCGGGGACGCCGGCGCGCCGCTGAAGCCGCGCATCGACGACGAGATCGCCAACCACCTGGGCTTCATCGACCAGTCCCTGGCCCGCGGGCCCTGGCTGCTGGGCGAGCACTTCACCGGCGCCGACATCAACCTGAGCTTCGTCGGCCAGGTGGCCGGCATGTTCGGCCGGCTGGGCGGCTACCCCAACATCGCCGCCTGGCTGGAGCGGTGTGCGGCGCGGCCGGCCTTCCAGACCGCGACGGCGAAGGAGGCCGGATAGGGCCGGGGCTCACCGCCAGCCGGGCATGTCCTCGTCCAGCAGGCCGTCCAGGAAGTCGAACACCGTGGCCTTGGTGGAGGCGTGGGTGATCGCCGAGAAGTGGTCGCAGCCGGGCAGACTGACGCCGCGGCCGTAGGGGAATAGCTGGGCGAGCTCCTCGGGGGCGCCGGCGCCTTCGTCGCGCTGGCCGGCGACCACGAGCACCGGCATCGGCAGGGCCGCCATAGCGTCTCGGTCCAGCGGCGGGTTCTGCGCCTGGACGAAGGCGGCGAGCGCGCGCCGATCCTCGCCCTGTTCGTCGGCGAACTGGCGGAAGCTGCGCAGGAACGGATGCTGGATGGTCTCGGGGTCGTCGGCCAGCATGGCCTCGGCCATGACGGTCCCGCGGTCGCTGGAGGGCTGCAGCAGCCGGCCGCCGACGCCCCCCAGGATCAGGTTCGAGAACGGGTCCGGCGCCGCGACCGCAGCCTCCAGGGCGGTGCGTGTGCCCATGGAATAGCCGAACAGATCCACCCGACCGACGTCCAGATGCTCCAGCAGCGCGAGCACGTCGCCCGCCAGCTTCTCGCGCGTGTAGGCCTCCGGCTCGTAGAGCTTGGCGCTCTCGCCATGGCCGCGCTGGTCAAGGGCGATGACGCGCATACGCCGGCGCTCAAAGGCGCCGTACCAGCCGGTGCGCCGCCACCCCTCCGCGCGATTGGAGGTGTAGCCGTGGAGCAGCAGGATCGTGCGCTCCGCGCCGCCCGGCGGCTGGATGTCGTCATAGGCGAGGGTGACGCCGTCCGAGTTCGTGAAGCTGGCCATGGGCTAACGGTAGCCTCACGGCGTCTCGCCGGTCCACTCCCAGTGCCACGGCTCGAAGGGGTAGTTCACGAAGCCGAAGCGGTGGGCGTTGGCGACCAGCCACCGGTAGGTGGGCGTCCGGGTCATGTAGAGGCGGTTGGGATCGGCCGTGGAGTCGGGGCCGTAGCCGGGCGCCTGGCCGACATAGAGGTCCATCGCCAGGCCTGTGCGGTGCGGCGAGCAGCGGGCGCGCACGATGCCGTTGCAGTTGCCGTCACGGGCGCAGCGGGCGGCGTCGTAGGACGGGCTGCGATAAGCCGAGAAGATCGTCAGGTTGCGGTCGTCCGCGGCGATCTCCGGGCTCTCGGCCTTCGCCGCCTCGACCATGGCGCGATAGGCCGCGAAGGCGCCGGGCCGCAGCTGCACCTGCTTGCCGGAATAGCCTTCGCCGGGCCGGTTGGCGGTGAGCCGGGCCTCGCTTGCGGCGGCGGGACAGGCGCCGCGGGTGGCCATCCGCACGAAGATCCGCTTCTGCTGGGCCGCCCCCTTCATGTGCTGGAAGGCCTCTGGACTGACCACCCCGTTGGGGAACAGCCGCTGGTCGCCTTGCCAGGCGGCCAAGGCGGCGGCGAAGCCGGGGCTGTCGGCGGGGCAGGCCGCGCCCACGGTCTGCTGGATCATTGGGAGGTAGATCTCCCAGCCGCGCTCCGGCCGGCCGAAGGGCGCCCAGCGCATGGTCTTGAGGCTGGCCGCGTTGAGCCGGGCCGCGCGCTCCCAGCCGCGCGCGTTCCAGCAGTCGGGACCGCCCGGCTTCGGCGCAGGCGCGATCGCCACCGGCGGCGGCGCCGCCTGGCGTCCCGGGGGCTCGGGTCCCTTGCCGGTGGTCACCCGGACGACCAGCAGGACGAGCAGCACGACGGCGGCCGCGAGCGCGCCCAGGAACTTGAAGACGTCTGACGGCTTCAATCTCACGCCCCATCAAATGCGCATCTCCCGGGCGAGGTCCAAGATGTCCTTTCGCAACGCCGCCCTGGCGGGCGCCTCCCTGCTTCTGGTCTGCGCCTGCAACGAGCCCACGCCCGGGGGCCAAGCGCAAAGCCCTGCGCAGCCGCCGGCGCCGCAGGTGAACACGGCGCCCCTGGCCGTACCGCCGCTGGTGCAGCCCTCGGCCTCGCCCGTCGGCCAGGCGATCGACCGCGCCCAATGGGGCGAGAACCTTTCGGCCGACCAGATGCGACAGCTGTTGGTCCGCACCCAAGTGCTGCTGTCGCGCGCCCGCTTCTCCCCAGGCGTGATCGACGGCCAGGACGGCGACAACCTGAAGGACGCGGTGCTGCACTACGAGCAGGCGAACCGCCTGCCGGTCGACGGCAAGCTCGACGCGGAGGTGTTCCGCCGGCTCGCGACCGACGGCGGGCCGGTGATGACCGACTACGTCATCACCGAAGCCGACGTGAAGGGCCCGTTCCTCCAGAAGATCCCCACGGACTACAGAGACATGGCCAAGCTCGAGCGCGTCGGCTTCACCACGCCGCTCGAGCTGCTGGCCGAGAAGTTCCACATGGACGAGGCGCTGCTGAAGGCGCTGAACCCCGGCGTCGACTTCACCAAGGCCGGGAACACCATCGTGGTCGCCGCGCCCGCGGCCGAGACCCTGCCCTCGGCCGTCGCCCGTATCGAGGTGGACAAGGCCCAGCGGCAGGTGCGCGCCTACGGTCCGGACGGGCGCCTCGTGGCGAGCTATCCGGCGACCATCGGCTCGGCGGAGATGCCCACGCCCAGCGGCCAATGGCAGGTGACGAGCGTCGCCTTCGATCCGGTGTGGAACTACGACCCGTCGAAGCTGAACTTCGGCGACAAGAAGGCCGGCAAGCTCAGCATCAAGCCCGGCCCGAACAATCCCGTCGGCGCGGTGTGGATCGACCTGTCCAAGGAGACCTACGGCATCCACGGCGCGCCCGAGCCGCGCCTCGTGGGCAAGGCCGCCAGCCACGGCTGCGTCCGCCTGACCAACTGGGACGCCCGCCAGCTGGCCAGCGCCGTCAGCAAGGGCACGACCGTGGTGTTCGTGGGCGAAGGCGCGGCGGCTGGGCCGGCGAAGGTCTGATCCAGCTTCCTCTCCCGCTTGCGGGAGAGGGTAGGGTGAGGGCGGCTGGGAGGCGGTGTTCAAGAGCGTTGGACCCGCTTGCACCTGGTCCAACGGGAGCGGCGGCCGAGCTCCCGGCGCCGCCCTCACCGTACCCTCTCCCGGAGGGAGAGGGGTTTCAGACGTGTGCTCTCAGCTCCGCCACCGGAGCACGGCCGGCTCCACCGGGTTGCGGAAGTCGCGGCCCTCGCGACGATGGGCGATCCATTCGCGCTTAAGCGCCTGGTACCACTTGGCCTGGCGATCGGCGTCGTCGATCCACATCAGCGTCGGGTCGTACTTCAGCCCCTGGTTCTGCAGGTCCACCATGTGGCCGTCCTGGCGCAGGAAGGCCCGGGCGCCCGCGCGGATGAACGGTTTGAGCACGCTGAAGGCTGGGTGGTCGGACCAGGCGAGCTGGATCACCCGGGTCTTCGTAGCGGTCACCGGCGTCAGGCAGGTCAGCGAAAGCACCTGGCGGCGGCCGACGGTGATGTGCTCCCAGCGCAGGCCCGGCAGGCGGAAGGTGATCTCGGTGAGCGGCTGGCCCCCCAGGACCGCATAGGCGCGGGAGTTCTTCGAGGGCTCGTGCCGCACCATCGCGAAGCCCGCGTCTCGGGGCTCGAACCGCTTGGCCTTGTCGTGCTGGCTCTTCGACGAGCGCCACCACCACTGCTGGTGCACGTAGGGGCCGTGAGCAGGGTCCATCAGCCCGACCACGGCGTGGTCGATGTGGGCCGCGAAGTCGATGCGGTCCACGAGCCTGGGCGCGCCGCCGACCACGCCGGGGAAGACGGGCGGCGGATGGTCCGGCTCGGCCAGGTCGCTGCCCATCCAGACGAACACCAGCCCCTGGCTTTCCTGGACGGGGTAGCGGCGGACCCGGATGCGCGAGACCTCCATCGCCTGGTCGGCGACCAGCGACGGGATGGCCGTGCAGGCGCCGTCCTGGCCGAACCGCCAGCCGTGGTAGGGACACTCGACCGTCTCGGTCCCCGAGGGCTCGGTGCGGAAGCGGCCGGCCGACAAGGGCGCGGCCCGGTGGGGGCAGATGTCGCGCAGGGCGAAGAGGGCGCCGCCCCGCGAGCGGCCGAGCAGCACGGGCTCGCCGAGCAGCTCGTGGCGGGCCAGCTTGCCGGGCTTGAGGTCGCCGGAGAGCGCGGCGACGTACCAGGTGTCGGTCAGGAACCCCTGGCCGAAGCGCCCCTCGCTGCGCGCGGTCCTCGTCTCGCCGTCGGGCATGGGTGTGGTTTAGCCTCAGCGCACGACGGGCGGAAGGCGCAGCTCATCCTGGTTCGTCCCCGCTCAGCCGGGAAGCCTCAGGAACACCGCGGCGTAGGGCGCGAGGCCGAGGGAGCCGGCGCGGAGCTCCGCTTCGCCGCCCACCGGCAGCAACGCGGCGTCGGCGAAGGCGGCGGCCTGGACGAAGGTGGGCTCGGCGGAGAGGTTGAAGACGCAGGCGATCGCCTCGTCGCCCTGGCGGCGGACGAAGGCGAGGGTGGGCTCGGGCGTCTCCAGGAACTCGATCTCGCCCAGCCGCATGGCGGGCGAGCCCTTGCGGAAGGCGATGAGGGCGCGGGCGCAGGCGAGCACCGAGTCCGGGTCCTGCTCCTGCTCGGCGACCGTCAGGCCGCGGTGCTCGGCGGCGGCCGGCAGCCAGGGCGTGCCGGTGGTGAAGCCGAGCGCCGGGCCGGGCTCCCACGGCATGGGCGTGCGGCAGCCGTCGCGGCCGCTGTCGTAGGGCCAGTAGAGGTCGCCCACGGGATCGCGCAGCTGGTCGCGGGTGAGGCTGGCCTGCGGCAGGCCCAGTTCCTCGCCCTGGTAGATCAGGGTCGTGCCCTTCAGGCTGACCAGCAGGGCGAACAGCATCTTGGCCAGGTCCGGCGGCGCGCCCTTGCCGCCGAAGCGGGTGAGGGTGCGCGGCACGTCGTGGTTCGAGAAGCTGATGGTCGGCCAGTGCGCCGGGTAATCGGCCAGGGTGGCGTAGTGCTCGCGCACGAAGGCCGGCGTCAGCTTGCGGGCCAGCAGCATGACGAAGGTGTAGCCGGAGTGCAGACCTTCCTCCGGCGTGCAGTAGGCGCCGCAGCGGGCCTCCTCCTCCGAGAACTCGCCGAACACGAAGCGCTCGCCGCCATTGCGCCCGTCGTGCGCCTCAACCCGGCGGCGGATGAGCTCCAGCATCTGCACGTTCTCCGGCAGGTTGGAGTCGTGCAGGTGGCGCTGCAGGTTGCCGGCGTGGCCCCAGTGCAGCCGGGTGCGCTCGTCCAGCGGCACGGGCGGGTTGTCGGTCAGCGCCTCGTCGTGGAGGTAGGTGCCGGCCACGTCCAGCCGGAAGCCGTCGACGCCCTTCTCCAGCCAGACGTCCAGGACCGAGAGCGCCGCCTCGCGGGCCGCCGCGTTGCGCCAGTTCAGCTTAGGCTGCTGGCGCAGGAACTTGTGGTGGTAGTGCTGACGCCGCGCCGGCTGGTAAGCCCAGGCGGGCCCGCCGAACACCGAGAGCCAGTTGTTGGGCGCGGTCCCATCGTCCTTCGGGTCGGCCCAGACGTACCAGTCGGCCTTGGGGCCGTCCTTGCCGCCGGTCAGGCTCTCCACGAACCAGGCATGCTCGTCCGAGGTATGGCTGAGCACCTCGTCGAGCACGACCTTCAGCCCCCGGGCGTGGGCGGCGTCCAGCAGGCGCTGGAAGTCCTCAGGCGTGCCGTAGTCGGCCTGGACGCCCTCGTAGTCGGCGATGTCGTAGCCCCAGTCCCGGTTGGGCGAGGGGTGGATGGGCGACAGCCACAGGCCGTCGACGCCCAGGCTCTGGATGTAGTCCAGCTTGGCCATGAGGCCGGGAAGGTCGCCATGGCCGTCGCCGTTGCTGTCGAAGAAGGAGCGGACGTAGACATGGTAGAGGACGGCGCCCTTCCACCACGGCTCGCCCGCCATCTCAGACGTCCGAGGCGTTGGTGATGATCCGGCTGACGAGGCCGTACTCGACGGCCTCCTCGGCGTTCAGCCAGTAGTTGCGCTGGGTGTCCTTGACGATCCGCTCGTAGGGCTGGCCCGTCTCCTTGGCGATCATCCGGTTCACGCGGTCGCGCATCTTGATGATCTGCTCGGCCTCGATCTGGATGTCGGACGCCTGACCGCGCATGCCGCCCGCCGGCTGGTGCAGCATGAAGCGGGTGTTCGGCAGGCAGAGCCGGTTTTCCTTCTTGGCGCCCAGGAAGATGCTGGCGCCCGCGCTCGCCACCCAGCCGGTGCCGATCGCCTTCACGTCCACGCCGCAGAAGCGGATCATGTCGTGGATGGTGTCGCCGCTCTCCACGTGGCCGCCGGGTGAGTTGATGATCATCCGGATCGGCTTGTCGCTTTCGGCGGCAAGCGCGGTGATCTGGGCGGTGACCCGCTCGGCCAGCCGCATGTCGATCTCGCCGAACACGAGCACGGTGCGCGACTTGAACAGGGCGTTCTGGACGGGCCCCGCCGTCATCGGCATGTCGGGCAGGCGGCCCTTGTCCTCGTCGTCGCCGTCTTCGTCGTCCAGACGGCCGGTCCACTGATCGCGCATAGATACCTCTGTAGGTCGCAGGCCTTCGCAGTTATTTGCCCGCGCGGGTTCCGGCAAGGGCCACGGTGCGGATTGTGGCGGATCAGCTGGCGGCGGTCGCGATGAGCCGGGCATAGAACTGCACCGCCTGTTCGAGGTTCCGAAGGGTGAGGTGCTCGTTCGTGCCGTGGATCATGCCCACGTCCTTCAGCGACAATTCCATGGGCTGGAAGCGGTAGACGTCGTCGGCCACGGGCTGGAGGTAGCGGCTGTCGGTGCCCGCCGTGACGAGCGACGGCGCGACCGGCGCGCCGGTGACGGCGCGGGCGGTGGCGGTGATCACCTTCCAGGCCTCCGAGGTGGTGGAGGAGACCGGCGAGGGCTCGTCAGGGGTCTTGGTCCAGGCGAGCGTCACCGGCAGGTCGCCGACCGCGGCCCTGGCGCGCGCCATCACGGTGGCCGAGGTGTCGCCGGGGGCGATGCGGTAGTTGATCCAGGCCGTGGCGTCCTGCGGCAGGACGTTCTCCTTGGGGCTGCCCTTCAGCATGGTGGGGGCGATGGTGGTGTGCAGCAGGGCCGCGCCCGAGGGCGTGGCGCCCACCTGCTTCACCAGCAGCGGCCTGAACAGCCATGCGTTGGCCACCGCCATGCGGACCGCGAACGGCGCGTCCGGCGCCACGTGGGCCAGCATGTCGGCGCCCGGGCCCCGGAAGGCCATCGGGAATGGCTTGTCGGCAATGGCGGTGACGGCGCGGGCCAGGGTCACCACGCCGCCGGCGTCCTTGGGCGGCGAAGACGAGTGGCCGCCGGGCGCCTTGGCGGTCACCACCAGGGTGGCGTAGCCCTTCTCGGCCGTGCCCACGAGGGCGAGCTTGCCGCCAGTCACCGGATTGTCCGAGATCACCGCCAGGCCTTCGTCGAGGACGAACTCGGCGCGAATCCCGCGGGCCTTCAGCAGGGCGGCGGCGGCCCGGGCGCCCCGGCCGCGGACTTCCTCGTCATGGCCGCTGACCAGGATCACCGTACGGCGGGGGCGGAAGCCGCGCGCCGCCAGCGCCTCGATGCCTTCGAACAGGCTGATCAGCGAGCCCTTGTCGTCGATGGCCCCGCGGCCCCAGACCGCGCCGTCGGCGAGCTGGCCGGAGAAGGGGGCGTGCGTCCACTGGGCTTCCGTGCCCGGCGTGACGGGCACCACGTCCTGGTGGGCCATCAGCACCATGGGCTTCAGCGACGGGTCCGAGCCGGGCCAGGTGTAGACCAGGGTGTGGCCGGCCACGACCTCGCGGCGCATGGCGGCGTGGGCGGCCGGGTAGGCCGACTGCAGGAAGGCGTGCAGCCGCTCCCACTCGCCGCGCTGGTCCTCTCGCGGATCCTGATGGCTGACGGTCTGGATACGGATGGCCTCGCCCAGACGCGCCGCGGCGCCCTGGACGTCCACGGCGACGGGCGCCGCCACCGGCACGGCGGCCGCGACGGCGCCGGCGGGCGGCTTGTAGGTCAGGGTGCGGACCAGCACGACGGTCACCACCGCGACCAGCAGCACGAAGACGACGAGCGCGATCTTGCCGAGCAGGCGCATGTGGAGGTCCCCCGATCTCGGGACGAGACCTTAAGCTGCGCAGCGCCGATGGGAAGCCGCTGAACCGCAGGCCAGCGCGCCCGTTCGTGCCCCGTGCCGCGCCGCCCGCTCGCCCTCAAACCCGTCTCGCCAGAGGCCCTGGCGCTGGCCGGCCTGTGGACCACGCTGCTCGACCTGGCGCTTGTGGGCCTGCTGCTGGCTGGCCTGGTGAACGCCTGGGCGCCGCCGCAGGACCTGCCCTGGAAGCCGTTCCGGCTGGACCGGCCGGTGGGCTTGGCGACCCCGGCGCAGTTCGCCCGGGCGGCTGGCGATCCCGGGCAGTGCCGCCTGGCGCTGGCGGAGGGGCGGGTCAGCTTCGTGGAGGAGCCCGACCGCGACCTCGGTGAATGTGCGACGGAGAACACCGTGCGGGTGAAGGACGGCGCCGCGGCGCCGCTCGCCCCGGCGGCGCCCGTGGTGACCTGCCCCGTGGCGCTGGCCTACGCCATGTGGACCCGCAACGTGGTGCAGCCGGCCGCGGCGGAGACCCTGGGGAGCCGGGTCACCCGGGTCGAGCACTACGGGACCTACGCCTGCCGCAACATCTACGGCCGGGCCGAGGGGCGGCGCAGCGAGCACGCGTTCGCCAACGCCATTGACGTGGCCGCCTTCCGCACCGCCGACGGCCGGCGGGTGAGCGTGCTCAAGGACTTCCGGCGCGAGGACGCGCGCGGCGAGTTCCTGCGGCGGGTGCGCGACGGCGCGTGCCCCTGGTTCCGGGCGGTGCTCAGCCCCGACTACAACGCCGCCCACCGCGACCACCTGCACCTGGACTTCGGGCGGTGGCGCGCCTGCCGCTAGCGGCTCAGCGGGCCGGCCGGAACGCCAGCAGGGCGTTACCGGGCGCCTGGCCGAACATGCCGTAGCCGGAGCCCACGAAGAGCAGGCCGTTGGCGGCGACGATCGACGCCGAGTCGATGGAGCCGCCGCGGGTCTTCACCCCGTTGATCGCCTCGAAGTCCCGCAGGGTGTCGTAGGTCCAGAGCGCCCGGCCGTCCGCCGCGTCGATGGCGTAGAGCCGGCCGTCCAGCCCGCCCTGGATCACCACCCCGTCGATCACCGTGGGCGCGCCCGAGAAGCCGTAGAGCCGTTCGCAGCGCGGCGCCTTCTTGCCCCGCTCGCCGGCGCAGTCAGGCTTGGCCGAGTATTGCCAGCGGATCTCGCCCGTCCGGGCGTCGACGGCGTAGAGGCCGGGCTGCAGGGCCGGGTCGATCGGCTGGCCGCCGGGCAGGGGCCGGCCGATCTGGGCCACCGGCACGTAGACCGTGTCCCGGTCGAAGGCGATGCCCCAGTGGATGCCGCCGTTGGGCGCCCCCGTGCCGATGTCGCGCCGCCAGAGCACCTTGCCCGTGTCAGGGTCGAGCGCCCAGACCGTGCCCACTTCTGGCCGGCCAGCAGGACCTCGCGTCCGCCGGAGAGCTTCGCCAGGATCAGGGAGGCCCCGAAGTCCACATCGCGGTAGACGGTCTCCTTCACGCAGTTGAGTTGGGTCGGCTTCGGGTTGGGGCCGCAGCCGGCGTTGAAGATGTCGTTTTCGGTGGCCTGATGGCTCCAGGCTTCGGTCCCGTCCTTCAGCCGGATGGCGATCAGGGCGTCGGTGTTGCGGTGCGCGGGCGGCGAGTTGCTCTCGCCGGTGCCGAAGAAGATCAGTCCCCGGCGCTCGTCGACCACGGGCGAGTTCCAGATCGGCGCGCCGGACGGCCCCATGAGCGGCTTGCCGTCGCCACGGTCGCGCACCGGGCGGGCGTCTTCCATGGTGTCGTAGCGCCATTGCTGCGCCCCCGTCTTCGGGTCGAGCGAGACCACGTAGCCGTGGTTGGTGCAGCAGGTGACCGCGTTGTTGGCCGCCTCCATGATCTCGTACTGGCTGACCGGCACGACGATGCGGTCCTTCAGCACGCGCGGCGTGCCCGTGGTGAGGGAGTAGGAGTAGACGCCGACGTTCCGGGTCCACAGCGGCTTGCCCGTGCGGGCGTCGAGCGCATGGACGGTGGAGTCGAGGCCGGAGAAGGCCAGCACCGGCGTGCCGTCGGCGATCACCCCATAGGCCGCGCTGGTGCGCAGCGGCGCGCCGCCCGGGGTGTTGTAGACCCACTGCACGCAGGGCTTCGACGGGTCGCTGATGTCGAGGCTGTACACGGCGGCGGCCTCGGCGACCGGAAGGAAGAGGTTGTTGCCGACCACGGCCGCCTGCGAACGGATCATCGTCACATCCGGGAAGCCGAGGCTCCAGGCGAGCTCCATCTTCGACAGCTTCGCCTTGGTGAGGCCGGTCTGCCGCGGGCTGAGGGTGCGGGTCTGGCGGGCGTCGAAACCGAAGGTGGCGACGCTTGGCGGGCTCCTGAGATCGACCTTCGCGCGAGCGCCCTCGCAGCGCATGGGCGCGCTCCAGGTGTCCAGCGTCACCGTCGAGCGGCCGGTCAGGTAGTTGATCAGCCGCCCGCGCGCCTCGTCGTCGAGCCCCTCGCCCTGCGCTTTCATCTTGCCGAGGGTGAGGGCGTAGTTCAGCGCCTGATAGCTCATGGCCGAGAGCGTGGCCTTGGCCGGCGCCCGGGCGGCCTCCGGGTTGTCGTGGCAGGCGGCGCAGCGCTCGCGGTAGACCGCCTGGCCTGGATGCGGCAGCGGCGTCTGGGCGGACGCCTGGCCGCCCGCGAGCGTCACGAACGCGGCCGCCGCGGCGGGTAGGCGCAGGATCGCCGGCATGTCTCCCCCCGAGCTCGGTGCGGCTCTCACTGGCCGCATACCCGATCTACGATAGGGCAAAGCCCGCGCCTGTCGACGCCCGATCCCGCCTTGACCTCGCGACAGGGGCCGGCGCAAATGACCGCAAATCAAACAACTGTTTCATGCAGCGAGGAGCGACCCATGAGCGAGGTGATGGACCGTCCGGCAGTGGGCCTCGGCGGGCTGTTCGACCTGACGGGCAAGGTGGCGGTGATCACCGGCTCGTCCCGCGGCATCGGCCGCGCCATCGCCGAGCGGATGGCCGAGCAGGGCGCCAAGGTGGTCATTTCCTCGCGCAAGGCCGGCCCCTGCGAGGAAGTGGCCAACCTGATCAACGAGACGCGTCCCGGCCACGCGATCGCGGTGCCGGCCAACATCTCCTCGAAGGAGGACCTGCAGCGGCTGGTGGACGAGACCCGCGCCGCCTTCGGCAAGATCGACATCCTGGTCTGCAACGCGGCCTCGAACCCCTACTACGGCAGCCAGCTCGACATCTCGGATGACGCGTTCCGCAAGATCCTCGACAACAACATCATCGCCAACAACTGGCTGATCCAGATGGTCACGCCCGAGATGCGTGAGCGGAAGGACGGGGCGATCATCATCGTCTCGTCGATCGGCGGCCTGCGCGGGTCGACGGTGATCGGCGCCTACTGCATCTCCAAGGCCGCTGACATGCAGCTGGCCCGCAACCTCGCCCAGGAGCTGGGGCCCGACAACATCCGGGTGAACTGCATCGCCCCGGGCCTGGTGAAGACCGACTTCGCCAAGGCGCTGTGGGACACCCCGGAAGGCGAGCGCCGGGCGAGCTCCGGCACCCCGCTGCGCCGCCTTGGCGAGCCTGACGACCTGGCTGGCGCGGCCATCTACCTGGCCTCGCGGGCGGGGGCCTGGACCACCGGGCAGACCATCGTGGTGGACGGCGGCTCCACCTGCTGAGGCAGGCCCGCCGTCAGTCCAGCGGCCCGTCCCGGAGGCGGGCCGCCGGCGCGAACTCCGACCAGACCGCCTCCAGACGCTCCCGGAAGCGGCCGTAGGACCATTGCTCGGCCGTGGCGCGCCCGGCGTCGCGCATGCGGGCCAAAGGCGGGCCGCCGGTCAGCACAAGGTCGGCGGCGGCCGCTAGGGCGTCCGTGGCGGCGAACAGGTCGTCCTCCTCCACCCAGAAGCCGTTTTCGGGGCTCGCGAAGTCACGGCCGCCGATGCCGGTGAACCCTGCGCAGACGCAGCCGCTGGCCATGGCCTCCAGCGGGGTGATGCCCACCGCCTCCAGGCGGCTGAGGCTGAGGAACAGGGCGGAGCCCGCAAAGGCCTCCGCCACCTCCGGCTCCGAGACGTTCTCCACCGCATGGAACGGCAGGCCGGCGTGGCGCGGGTGCAGCCGCGGCAGGAGGTTGCGGATCGCGACCGCCTCCTGCGGCCGCTTGCGCGGGGCGTAGGCCGCCCGATGCGCCGCCGCCCCGGCCGGCCGGAAGACCCGCTCGTCGGCGAAGCAGGGGACGATCGCCACCGGCAGGTCCGGGAAGATGCGCTGGATCGAGGCCGCCGCGGTCGGCCCGACGGTCAGCATCCTCACCTCGCGATCGGGCGGGTAGGCGGCCAGGGCCGGCGTCCCGATCCCCGCGAGGCCGAACTGGTTCTGGCAGAACACCACCAGCGGCTGGGCCAGGGTCGCGGCGGTGCGCAGGGCGTTGGGCGCATCGTCGGGGAGCACCAGGATGTCGTCCGGCCGGAACGGGGTTCCGACCTTGATGGGCGCGCGGTGGGGGATGCCGGCCTGCCGCGGGTTCTGTGGGCTGTGCCAGAGCACCGCGTCGAAGCCCAGGTCGCGCAGCGTCTCCACGTGGCGGAGGATCATCTTCTGGCCGCCGGTGATCCCGCCGGCCGGGAAGGCCAGGTAGACGATGCGGCTCATACGGCGGTCGCGTACGCCCGGCGGGAGAGCTCACGGGCCCGGGCCAGCCGCTCGACGCCGGCGTCGAGGGTCTCGTCGCGCTTGGAGAAGCACAGCCGCAGGATGGTGGTCACCGGGGCCGTCTCGTAGAGCGCCGAGACCGGGATCGTCGCCACGCCGGCGTCCTTGACGGCCCTGAGGGCGAAGGCGCGGTCCGGCTCGTCGATACCGGAGGCGGCCAGGTCCACGTTCAGGAAGTAGGTGCCCTGGCCCGGCAGGACGGCGAAGCCCTCCCGCCGGAGCCCTTCCGTAAGCCGCGCGCGGGCGCGCTGCAGGCCCAGCGGCATCTCCCGGAACCAGTCGGCGGCGTTCTCCAGCCCCCAGGCCACCGCCGCCTGCAGGTTGGGCGGGGTGGTGAAGGTCAGGAACTGGTGGGCCCGGGAGACGCTGTGGGTCAGGGCCGGCGCCGCGCACAGGAAACCCACCTTCCAGCCCGTGAGCCCGAACATCTTGCCGGCCGAGCCGATCTTCACGGTGCGCCCCCGCATGCCGGGAAAGGCCATCAGCGGGCGGTGGACGGCGCCTTCGAAGACCACCTGCTCCCACACCTCGTCGCAAATGGCGACACAGTCGAATCGCACGCAGAACTCGGCCAGCAGGGCGAGGTCCGCCTCGGGCAGGACCACGCCTGCCGGGTTGATGGGATTGTTCAGCACCACGAACCGGGTGCGTGCGGAAAACGCCGCTTCGAGCAGGGCGCGGTCGAACCGCCAGGTCGGCGGCTGCAGGGGCACGAGCTTCGGCACGCCGCCGGCGCGGCGGATCAGCGGAACGTAGGCGTCGTAGAGCGGCTGGAAGACGATCACCTCGTCGCCGGGTTCGATCAGCGCCAGGAAGGCGGCGGCCAGAGCCTCCGTGGCGCCCGAGGTGACGGTGACCTCACGCGCCCAGTCGAGCTCCAGGCCCTGGCTGCGGGCGTAATGGGCCGCCACCGCCTGGCGCAGCTCGGGCAGGCCGGTCATAGGCGGATACTGGTTGTAGCCGTTCAGCACCGCGTCGGAGGCCTTCTGGCGGATCGCCAGCGGACCGGGGTCGTCCGGGAAGCCCTGGCCGAGGTTCACGGCGCCAAGCCCGCGCGCAAGCCCGGACATCTCCTCGAAGATGGTGGTCGGGAGGTTCGAGAAGGTCGGGTCGGCCATGTGCTATGACGGTGCGGCGGGACGGCCCCGCCTGAACACCATGCCTGAGGCCTCACGTCCATGGAGATCGTCGACTTCCGTCCCGAGCACGCCGAGGCGTTCCGCACGCTGAACGAAGCCTGGATCTCGAAGCACTTCGTGCTCGAAGCCAAGGACCGCGAGGTGCTGGAGGATCCGCAAGGCAAGATCCTCGCCAATGGCGGACGCATCTTCATGGCGCTGGAGGGCGGGCGGCCGGTCGGGTGCGTCGCCCTGCTGAAGATGAACGACGGCGGCTACGAAGTGGCGAAGATGACGGTCGCCGAAGAGATGCGCGGCTCCGGGTTGGGACGCCAGCTCATGGAGCGCTGCATCGAGGCGGGGCGGGCGCTCGGCGCCGCCCGGCTGTACCTCGAGACCAACTCCGGCCTCGGACCGGCCCTGTCCCTCTACAAGGCCATGGGCTTTCGCGAGCTCACCGGCTGCGACACCGAATACGCCCGCTGCGACGTCTGGATGGAGCGGCCGCTGTAGCTTCCGTCTCCGCCTTACCGCGGAGCAACCAACCAGTTGCGAGTCATTCGCAAGTGCAATAGCGTCGGCGTCCTGGATGGAGTGGACGCCATGGACCACGTGGAAACGGAGCTGACCTCGGGCGAGCGGCTGCTGCTCTGCGGTCTGCGGCTAATGGCGGCCGAGGCCGGGTGCCAGACGCTGAGGCCGAGGTTCGAGGTCGCCTGCGGCTGCGCCGGCCCGCAGGCGTTCCGTGGCCTGGAGGTGTTCGTCCAGCAGCTGCGGCTGCACGGGCGCAGGCGGATCCAGGTGGGGCCGCCGTCCCTCGCCGGTCCGACCGCCGACGAGGCGCTGCTCCTGGAGGTGTTCGCCGCCGCGCAAGCCGACGACTACCGCAGCCTCGACGGCAAGCTCCGGGACCTCATCGACGACGAACCTCCGGGAGCCCTGGGCGCCGCCGTCTGCCTGGTGGCCGAGGCCTTCGACATGAACGGGCTGATCCTGCCCTCTCGAGGCGAGCTCGGACAGGTCAGTTCTGGGATGCGAGCACCACGCCCAGCAGAACCGCCGCCCAGTGCGTGGCCGCCGCCGCCACCACATGGCCGTGCCAGATGGCGCGGGCGAACTTCAGGCGCTTGTTGACGTAGAAGATGACGCCCGTGGAGTAGAGCACGCCGCCGCTCGCCAGCAGGGCCAGCGCATACCAGCCGACGTTGTCGATCATCGGCCCCAGCGCCACCACCACGAGCCAGCCGAGCGCGAGGTAGACGCCCACCCAGAACTTCCGGTCGAGGCCGGGCAGGAACAGCTTGCCCAGCGCGCCAAGCGTCGCGATGGACCATACCGCCGCCGTCATCCCCCAGCCCCAGGCGCCCGGCAGGCCGAGGGTGAAGGGCGTATAGGAGCCGGCGATCATCAGGAAGATGCCCGCATGGTCCAGCCGCCGCAGCGTCGGCCGGTGGCGGTGGTGGGCGAAGTTGTAGGCGGTGGAGAAGGCCAGCATGGCCACGAGCCCGGCCGCATAGATCGAGCAGCCGACGACAGTGCTGATCCGCCCGTCCACGACGGCCAGCGCCAGCAGCACGATCCCGCCCACCAGCGACAGCGTCAGGCCCACCACATGCACCACCAGGTCCGCGCACTTGGCGGCCGGAGTCGGATAGTGACGGGGCGGCTTGGCGGGCGTCTGCAGGACGGGGGTGAGCTCGGTCATCGCGAACCTCCTACCCCCTCCACGTGTCACGCGCGTGGCGCCGCCGTCTAGTCCTCGCGGACGCGCTTCTTGCGGAAGCTGGGGTTGAGAACCTTCTTGCGCAGGCGGATGGACTTGGGCGTCACCTCCACCAGTTCGTCTTCCTCGATGTAGGCGATGGCCTGCTCGAGCGTCATGCGGCGCGGCGGGGTGAGGCGGACCGCCTCGTCCTTGCCCGAGGCGCGGACGTTGGTCAGCTGCTTGGCCTTCATCGGATTGACGTCCAGGTCGTCGGCGCGGGAGTTCTCGCCGATGATCATGCCCTGGTAGGTCTTCTCGCCCGCGCCGACGAACATGACGCCGCGCTCTTCGAGGTTCCACAGGGCGTAGGCCGCCGTCTCGCCGTCGGAGTTGGAGACCAGCACGCCCTTGCGGCCCGCGTCGATCGGGCCCTTGTAGGGCTCGTAGTGGCTGAACACGCGGTTCAGCACGCCGGAGCCGCGGGTGTCCGTCAGGAACTCGCCCTGGTAGCCGATCAGGGAGCGCGACGGGGCCGAGAGGCTGATCCGGGTCTTGCCGGCGCCGGACGGACCCATGTCGCGCAGCTCGGCCTTACGCGCCGACAGCTTCTCGATGACGATGCCCGTGAACTCGTCGTCCACGTCGATCATCACGTCCTCGATGGGCTCCAGGCGCTCGCCGGTCTCGGGATCGGTCTGGTATACCACCCGCGGGCGGCTGATGGACACTTCGAAGCCCTCGCGGCGCATGCCTTCGATCAGCACGCCCAGCTGCAGTTCGCCGCGGCCGGCGACCTCGAACGCGTCCTTCTCGCTGGTCTCGGTCACGCGGATCGCGACGTTGGACTCGGCTTCCTTAAGCAGGCGGGCGGCGATCACCCGGCTCTGCACCTTGTCGCCCTCGCGACCGGCGAGCGGGCTGTCGTTGACCGACACGGTCATGGAGATGGTCGGCGGATCGATCGGCTGAGCCGGAAGGGCCTCGTTGACCTCCATGGCGGCGAGCGTATCGGCCACGGTGGCCTTCGACAGGCCCGCGATGGCGACGATGTCGCCGGCTTCGGCGCCCTCGTCGATCGGCTGGCGCTTCAGGCCGCGGAAGGCCAGCACCTTGGTGATGCGGCCGCGCTCGATCTCCTTGCCGTCGCGAGACAGGGCCTTGATCGGCAGGCCGGGGACGGCCTTGCCGCTCTCGATGCGGCCGGTCAGCAGGCGTCCGAGGAAGGGGTCGCTCTCGATGAGCACGCCGAGCATCTGGAACGGCTCGTCCTTGCGCGCTTCCGCCTTCGGCGGGGGGACGTGGTCGACGATGAGGTCGAACAGCGGCGCCAGGTTGTCGTTCGGCTTGGCCAGGTCCATCGTCGCCCAGCCGTTCTTCCCCGACGCATAGATGTGCGGGAAGTCGAGCTGCTCGTCCGTGGCCCCCATGGCGGCGAACAGGTCAAACGCGTCGTTCAGCACCCGGTCCGGGTCGGCGTGGGCGCGGTCCACCTTGTTCAGGCAGAGGATGGGGCGCAGGCCCATCTTCAGCGCCTTGCCCAGCACGAACTTGGTCTGCGGCATGACGCCTTCCTCGGCGTCGACCAGCAGGACGCAGCCGTCCACCATGCCGAGGATCCGCTCGACCTCGCCGCCGAAGTCGGCGTGGCCGGGGGTGTCGATGATGTTGATCCGCGTCTCGCCGGCCTTGCCGTTCCAGAGCACCGAGGTGCACTTGGCGAGGATGGTGATGCCGCGCTCGCGCTCCTGGTCGTTGGAGTCCATGGCCCGTTCCACCGTCGCCTCGTTGGCGCGGAAGACGCCGGACTGGGCGAGCAGTTGGTCGACGAGGGTGGTCTTGCCGTGGTCGACGTGGGCGATGATGGCGATGTTGCGTAGCGACATGGGGGAGGAGCGGTCTTCGTCTTTCAAGGAAGGCGGGCTTGTAGGCGAGGCGAGGCCTTATCGCCAGCGACAGTTCGATGGCGCGACCGCCCGCCCCAGGGCGTAAGCGCCCATGGTCAAGCTATTTTGCAGTGCGAAAGCAACATGGGTGCGCTGCGATCGAATTGCAAGCTATGGGAAAGGTTCAGGAAATTTCCTGTAACGCAACGTGATAGCGCAATCTATACACTGTCAGCTTGCGCGTTTGTGCGCTGCACTCTATATCCCCGCTTGTGAGGCGTCGCTGACGCCTCTGCCCTTCCTGGGCGTTTCCTCCCTAATGAACTAGCCGCGCCGCTTGGCGCGGCTTTTTTTTTGGCCCGGCGGCGCGGGGCGGCCTCAGGCGGCGCGCAGGGCGCTCCAGTCGGCGGCGGCGAGGGTCCGGGTCAGCGCCTCGAGGTCGGACTTCAGGGTCTCGAAGCCAGCCGTTGGGGCGAGGGTCGCCTCGTCGAGGTAGAGCCCGCGGTTGATCTCCACCTGCAGGGCGTGCACGCGGCGGGCGGGGCGGCCGTAGTGCTCGGTGGTGTAGCCGCCAGCGTAGGGCGTGTTGCGCGCCACCCGGTAGCCCATGGCCTCCAACTCCCGCTCCACCCGCCCCGGCAGCAGCCCGGCGCAGGCGGCGCCGAACCGGTCGCCCAGGACGACGTCGCTCGGCCGCTCGCGCCCGCCGGCCCGCGCCGCCGCGGCGGGCATGGAGTGCCAGTCAACGAGGATCGCGAAGCCGTGGGCCGCCTGGGCCTCGGCGATCAGGTCCGCGAGCGCGGTGTGGTAAGGCCGGTGCGCGCCCTCGATGCGGCTGCGCGCCTCGGCGAAGGTGAGCTTGCGGTTGTAGATCTCCTGGCCTTCGGACACGACGCGGGCGATTGCGCCCAGGCCCGCCGCCACCCGGGCGGTGCGGGCGCGGGCGAACTCCGGCAGCTCGTCGGCGAACATGTTGGGGTCGAGCTCGAACGCCTCGCGGTTGAGGTCGATATAGGCCCGGGCGAAGCGGGCGGTGATCAGCGAGGCGCCCAGCCGCGGCGCCGCCCCGATCAGGTCGTCCACGAAGGCGTCTTCCGAGCGCCGGATGGCCAGGGCGTCCAGGGCCGCGGCGGCCATCATATCATCCGGATAGAGCCGGCCGGAGTGCGGCGAGGCGAACACCAGCGGGGTCGGCGGCCGGCCTTGCGGTCCCGCCCGGCGCACGTCGAAAGCCGCGTGGCGCACGTGCGGGTCGTCTGCGGCGATCGGCTCCCAGGCGTTCATCAGGCCATAGAACGCTCAGGGGGCCTGTTAGGTCAAAGGGTTCATCGCGAGTTTACGGTTCGCGGCATATGGTTTCTTCTTCCCATCCGAGAGCTGTCGCAGTCGCCCCGCCATGCCCCGCATCCTGCTTGCCGAAGACGATGATTCCCTTCGCGGCTTCCTGGCCCGCGCGCTCGAGCGCGCGGGGTACGACGTGGTCGCCTGCGCCGATGGCGACGAGGCCGCCGCCGTGCTGGACCAGGACTGGGACCTGCTGCTGACCGACATCGTCATGCCCGGCATGGACGGGATCGAGGTGGCCCGGCAGGCGGCGGCGCGGCATCCGGGCCTCAGGATCATGTTCATCACCGGGTTTGCGGCCGTCGCCCTGGCGGCCGGCGAGCAGGCGCCTCCGGGGGCCAAGGTGCTGTCTAAGCCCATCCACCTGCGTGAGATCGTGACCGAGGTGGAGCGGATGATGGCGGCCGCCTGAAGCGCGCGCTTGCGCTCCGCAAGGCGCGCCGTTATATCCCCGGCCTTCCCGAGACGGGCCGGATCACGGACGCGTAGCTCAGCGGGAGAGCACTACGTTGACATCGTAGGGGTCACAGGTTCAATCCCTGTCGCGTCCACCATCCTCCTCCCATGAAAAAATCGCCTGACTCTTACCTGGGGTAAGGCTGCGCCGCGGGCCGACCGTGGGCGCAAAAAACCGTGGCCGCACTGAGTGTTGCGCCGGCGCCGCGACGTCGAGCGTCGTTGGCCGAACTTGAAAATCTATGTGGCGCGGCTGAAACATTTGCGCCGTTATGGGGCCACTCGAGCGTCCCGTGACCCTCCCGGGCAGAGAGGACGCCGAGGGGGAGGATAGCTATGACGAGAAGCAGATTCTTCTGCAGCGCCTCGGCCACCGCGGCGCTGGCGATGCTGGCTGCGGGGCCGGCCGCCGCCCAGGCGGTTCAGGCTGCAGGCCAGCAATCGGCCACCGAGGTGGGCGAGGTGGTGGTGACCGGCTCCTTCATCCGCGGCACGCCGGAGGACGCCGCCCTGCCGGTGGACGTGATCGGCGCCGATGAACTCGAGAAACAGGGCTCGCCGTCGCCGGTCGAGCTGATCAAGAACCTGCCGGCCTCGAACGGGGTGATCGGCGACACCAACCAGTTCGACGCCCGCGCCCAAGGCGCCGAAGGCGCGGCGACGGTGAACCTGCGGGGGTTGGGCGCCTCGCGCACGCTGATCCTGTTCAACGGCCGGCGCGTGGTGACCGCGCCGATCGGCCAGGGCGCCCCCGACATCAACCTGCTTCCGCAGGCCGCTATCGGCCGGATCGAGGTGCTGAAGGACGGCGCCGCGGCGACCTATGGCTCGGACGCCATCGGCGGCGTGGTCAACTTCATCACCCGGCGCAACTTCGACGGCCTCGAGGTCAACGGCACCTACCGCTACATCGACGGCTCGGACGGCGACTGGAACGCCCACGCGATCTGGGGCAAGGACTTCGGCGCCGTCAACGTGATGCTCTCCGGCAGCTACCAGCACCGCTCGGAGCTGTCGGTCCAGGACCGCGACTTCACCCAGACCAGCTATTTCGAAAGCCCGGAGACGGGCTACTCGACCGGCAACGCAGTGACCGCCTTCCTGCCCGTGGGGCCAGGCTCGCTCGTCGGCTCGGCGGCGCCTTTCGCGCCCGTGGCGGGCCTGCAGCGCGACGTGGGCTGCGCTCCGCTCGGCGGGACCCCCACCTTCAGCGGCACCACCCCCGCCTGCGCCTTCAACTACACGCCCTATGACAACCTCGTGGAGAAGGAGAACCGGTTCCAGCTCTACGGCGAACTGAACTGGGAGATCGCCGAGGACCACCGCTTCCACCTGGAAGGGCTCTACTCCGAGACCGACACGCCGGAGTGGGCGACCTCGCCCTCCTACCTGGCCCTGCAGGCGCCCACCGCCACCACCAGCCCGCTGGTCACCTCGGGTCTCGCCGCCGGCTATTTCGTGCCGGCCAGCAACCCCGGCTTCGCGCTCTACCGCCAGCAGAACCCCACCCAGATCCCGGCCTTCGCCACGGGGGCCTACTTGCCGGGCGTGCTCTACCGGCCGCTGAGCTTCGGGGGGAACCCCCTGTTCGGCGACCAGTCGTCGCGCGGCAGCCGCAAGTTCGAGGCCTGGCGTCTTTCCGCCAGTCTGACCGGCGAGTTCGCGGGCGGCATCGGCTACGACGTCGCCGCGACCTACATGGAGGACAACCTGGTCCGCGTCGGCTACGACGCCCTGGTCAGCCGGCTGCAGCTCGCGCTCCGCGGCCTCGGCGGCGAAGGGTGCAGCCCGACGACCGGCACGCCGGGCGTCGGCCCCTGCCGCTACTTCAACCCCTTCTCCAACGCTATCCAGGCCAACGCCCTGACGGGGCAGGCGAACCCCAACTTCAGCGCGGCCGTGGCCAATGACCCGGAGCTGATCCGCTGGTTCTTTCAGCCCACCGGCACGGACCTGACCACGCGCCTGTTCGTCGCGGACGCGGTGCTCAACGGGGAGCTCGGGTGGGAGCTCGGCGGCGGCGCCGTCGGCTGGGCCGCCGGCATGCAGTACCGGAAGGAGTGGTATGAGGCCGAGTACGACGCGCTCACGGACCTGACGGTCACGCCCTGCATCGACACGCCGGTTACCGGATCGACGACCTGCACGGTGCGCAACGGGCCGTTCCTGTTCCTCGGCGGCGGCACGCCGGCCGACCTGAAGGGGGACGTCTGGGCGGGCTTCGCCGAGGTCAGCCTGCCGTTCACGGACGCCATCCAGGTGCAGCTCGCCGCGCGCTATGAGGACTTCGGCGGGGCGGTCGGCTCTACCTTCAATCCGAAGGCGTCGCTGAGGTGGCAGCTCACCGACATGTTCGCCGCCCGCGGCACGATCGGCACCACCTTCCGGGCGCCCCCGCTGACCTCCCTCGATCCGGGTCAGGTCACCAGCCTGCAGTTCCTGGGCGGCGCTTTCCGCGCGGTCGACATCCTGGGCAACCCCGAGCTGGAGCCCGAGGAGGCGACCACCTACAGCGTCGGCCTGATCGCCAGCACCGGCGGCTTCCAAGCCACGATCGACTACTGGGACTTCGACTTCGACAACCCCTTGGTCACCGAGCCGGTGGGCGGGATCTTCAACACCCTGTTCCCGACGGGCGCCGGCACGGGCAACTGCGGCAATCCCGCCTTCGCGGCCCTGCAGAGCCGGTTCGTCTTTGGCGCCGGAGGGACGTGCGGCGTGGCCAACCTGTCACGGATCCGCACCTTCGTGGTCAACGGGCCCCGCGTGAAGACCAACGGCATCGACATCTTGGCCAACTACCGGATGAGCGACCTCTGGGGCGGGAGCGCGGCGGTTGGCGCGACCATGACCTACACGCTGGAATACAGCGTCGCCGAAACGACGGTGGAGGGCGTGGTCGTCTCCCCGGCGTTCGAGGGGGTCAACAAGCTCAACTATCAGACGCAGATCGTTCCGGTGCCGGACTGGAAGGGCAACGCCTTCGCCGAATTCACGACCGGACCGCACAACTTCCGGGTCCAGGTCAACCACATCGCGGCCTACGTCGACCAGCGGACGGGGCCATTCCCGCCGAATGTCGTGCAGACCGCCACCGGGGCCACGCAGCCGCGCTCGAACAGAGGGCGCAAGATCGACGCCTTCACCACGGTGGACTTTACCTGGCGCTACCAGGCGCCGTGGGACACGACGGTCGTGCTCGATGTGGACAATGTGTTGGACGAGGACCCGCCGTTCGCCCGCCTCGACCTCGGCTACGATCCGTTCACGGCCAACCCGCTGGGGCGGACCCTCAAGCTTAGCGTCACCAAACGCTTCTGATTCTACGGAACCTTCCCGTCACCTGCGCCGCTGGCTCGCGCCGGCGGCGTCTCTGTTTCTGGGTTTCGAAGCGCTCGCTGTGCCGGTGGGAGCGCGCGGGATGTGCCGGCCACTGATCGAGCAGCGGAAATCCGACAACGCTGATCCGCGACCGACGAAATTCGACGATCAGGTATGTTATCGACGCTCAGTTCAAAAAAATAGAAGCAAGAACAGCATGTTGCAGGATTGGCGCACCTGCAGATCCTTCTTTCGACCGACCGCCGATTTCCCTTCCGTCAAGCGCGCCGTGCGCGGCACTTCTTGGCCGCTCGTGCGCCTTGAACCGACGGCGGAAGACCCCGGGGGCGGCGAGAAGGGAAGAACGTTCGCATGCTTAAAGCCATTTATCTCTCCGGCGGCTCCGCGCTCGCGCTCGCCGCTTCGCTGGCCTGCAGCCCCGCCGCCGCGCAACAGGCGGCTGAGGTGGAGGAGGTGGTGGTGACCGGCTCCTTCATCGCCGGCACGCCCGAGGACGCCGCGATGCCGGTGGACGTGACCACCGCCCAGGAACTTCAGCGCCAGGGCTCGCCTACTGTGGTGCAGCTGGTGAAGGCGCTTCCGGCCGCCGCAGGCTCGATCGGGGAAAGCAATCGCTTCCTGGGCAACAACGCCGGTACGGCGACGGTGAACCTGCGCGGCTTCGGCTCGGCGCGCACGCTCGTGCTCATGAACGGGCGTCGCATGGCCACTTCGCCGGCCGGCGTGGCGACCGCGGGCGCCGTGGACATCAATGTGATCCCGGTGGCGGCCGTGGGCCGGATCGAGGTGCTCAAGGGCGGCGCGGCGGCGACCTACGGTTCGGACGCGGTCGGCGGCGTGGTCAACTTCATCACCCGCCGCGACCTCGATGGGTTCGAGGTCAACGGCGAGTACAACTACATCAAGGGCTCGGAAGGCGATTACAACACCCACGTCGCGTGGGGCTGGAAGGGCGACAGCGGCAACATCCTCCTGACGGCGGGCTACCGTCGCCGTAGCGAGCTGCGCACCACCGACCGCGACTGGGCCCTGAAGCCTGCCGCCTTCAACCCCTTCGGCGGCTATTCGGGCGCGAGCAACCCCGGCGCCTATCAGACCTTCGCGGTGGGCGGCGCGAGCGGCCTCGTGCTGCAGCCGAATGGAACCTACGCCCTGCCGGCAGGGGCGATCTCCACCCCGCTGACCACCTTCAACGACGTGGGCTGCGCGGAGCTGGGCGGCACCCGCAGCGCCACCGGCGCCTGCTCGTTCCAGTACTCGCGCTTCGACAACCTCGTGAACGACGAGTACCACTACCAGCTCTATGGCGAGGTGAACTGGGACGTCACCGACGACGTCAGCTTCCATGCGGAGGCGTTCTGGACGCGGCATGACGTGCCGGACGAGCGCGTGTCGCCGAGCCAGTCCACCGCCCAGTTCCCGGCGCCCGTCAGCGGCGGCGGCAGCTCGCCCTTCCCGGCGTTCGCCGGGCAGTCCACGTCGCGCTTCTTCATCCCGTTCACGAACCCTGGCCTGCAGGCCTACTACGCCAGCCAGTGCGCCGTCCCCACCACGGCCTTCTGCACGAACCTGCGCAACGGGGTGGTGACTTCCCAGACCGGCTTCCGGCCGTTCGGGTACGGCGGCAACCCGCTGTTCGAAGACGGGGCCGACCACCAGCGCCGGGCCAACGACAGCTTCCGGATCTCGGCCGGCTTCAAGGGCTCGATCCTGAACGACATCGGCTGGGACGCGGCCGTCACCTACATGGACAGCCGGTCGACCAACGAGACGCCGGACATCGTGACGGAACGTCTGCAGCTCGCCCTGCGCGGCCTGGGCGGCCCGGGTTGCAACCCGGCCAGCGGCACGCCCGGCCAGGGCGCCTGCCAATACTTCAACCCGTTCTCGAATGCCATCCGGCAGGACGCGGTCTACGGGAACACCAATCCGTTCTTCAACCAGGCCGCTGTGCCCGCGAACACCAACACGCGGGAGCTCTACGACTGGATGCACGAGTACATCGTCGAGAACAGCGAGAGCCGCATCCTGGTGGGCGACCTGGTGCTTAACGGCGACCTGGGCGGGTTCCAGCTGCCGGGCGGCGAGATCCGCTGGGCCGCCGGCGGCCAGCTGCGGTACGACGAGCTCTCGGGCAATCCGGAAGGCTTGCTGTCCGACGCCGCAGCGGCGACCAACGGCGTGGGGCCGTTCAACTTCTACCCGGCCATCGAGACGAGATCGGTGGACCGGACGGTCTCGGCTGTGTTCGCCGAGGTGCGGCTGCCCATCCTCGAAAACCTCGAGGCGAACGCGGCCATCCGGTACGAATATTACGGCGGCAACATCGGCTCGACGACGAACCCCAAGCTCGACATCCGCTGGCAGGCCATGGATTGGCTGGCCCTGCGCGGCTCCGTGGGCACCACCTTCCGCGCGCCGCCGCAGGGCGCCGTGACGGCCGGTGACAACGGGCGGATCCTGGCCCTCATCGGCGACCCTTCCACCGGCGTGTCGCTCTATCGCCCGGTTGACGTGTTCGCCAACCCGAACCTCGATCCGGAGACGGCCACCACCTACACCGTCGGCGCCATCGTCTCGGCAGGGAACTTCAACGCCACGGTCGATTACTGGGCGTTCAAGTTCAAGGACGAGCTGACCACCGAGACCGGGGCGAGCATCGTCTCCACCCTGTTCCCCTCGGCCAACCCGGCCACCTGGCAGTGCGGCAATGCGGCGCTGACATCGCGGATCAACTTCGCGGTGGGCAACGTGACCAACCCGGCCACCGGCACCAACTGCCACCCGTCGAACGTTCTGGGCGTGACCACCAACTGGGTGAACGGGCCCGGTGTGGACACTTCGGGCGTGGACTTCCAGGCCAGCTACCGCTGGGATGAGTTCGGGGGCGGGGACCTGACGGTTGGCGCCGAAGGCAGCTACTTGATCGAGTACAAGCGCGGCGCCCTGCTGACCCTGGAGGGCGTTCAGATCCAGGCGCCGCTCGATCGCGCGGGGCAGGCGGAGCTGCTGTCGAACTTCTATTCTTACCCCCGGGTCAAGGCGAGCGCCTACGTCAACTACAACACCGGCCCGCACAACGTGCGAGCCACCATCCGCTACATCGGCAAGATGGACGACCGGAACCGCGACCGTTCGCCCACGGTGCCGGGCGTGCAGCCGGGACCCATCGGGGAGTTCGTGCAACTCGATGTCGTCTACCGCGTCGAGCTGCCCTGGGACACGACGCTGACCGCACAGGTGCAGAACGTTTTCGACGAGGACCCCTCGTTCGCCAGCAGCCAGTACAACTACGACTACACGCTCGGGAACCCGCTCGGCCGGGTGATCGGGGTCGGCCTGCGCAAGCGCTTCTAGTCGCCCGACGGTCGCAATGGGGCGTCGGCGCGCGCATAGCGCGCCGGCGCTCTTCTCTTTTCGGCGGCCTGCAGCGTTTCGGTGGCGCGCCGCGGTATTTCTGCAACAGATAACGGTGATCGGCGGTAACCGAAAAGTTGGTATGTCGCTCCTGCGAGCGAACGCCCGGGCCGCTTTCGAAATCCAAGTACGGCGACGGGCGAGAACCTTGTTCGCGCCGCCTCGAACCGAAGGTACGGGGCTGCCGTTAGGTAAGGCCAAAAAGGCCTGCAAAAACAACGCGCGGCCGCTCAGGAGCCCGCGTCGCACATTGTTATGTTTCCAGCTCGAAAAGGTCTGGACGGAGGCCGCCAAGCTGCCAGATGATCCTTCCGTTCAGGTCCTTCAGCGCCCGCATGAGACGGGGCGGAGGCCTCCGACGGGGAGGAAACCCATTATGTTGAAGCGCAGATATCTCTGCGGCGGCTCCGCGCTGGCCGTCGCCATTTCTCTCGGCGTGGCTTGGCCCACGCTGGCGCAGACCCAAAGCACCGAAGTTGAAGAGGTGGTGGTCACCGGCTCATTCATCGCCGGTACGCCCGAAGACTCCGCCCTCCCGGTGGACGTCCTCTCGACCGAGGACCTGCAGGAGCAGGGCTCGCCGACGGTGGTGCAGCTGGTGAAGACCATCACCGCCTCCCAGGCCTCGCTCGGCGAATCGAACCGCTACAACGGCGGCGCCGGCACCGCGACCATCAACCTGCGTGGCTTCGGCGCCTCGCGGACCCTCGTCCTGTTCAACGGCCGCCGGCTGGCTGAGAGCCCCGTGGCCGCCTTCCAGGGCGGCGGCGCCAACCTGAACTTCATCCCGACCGCCGCAGTCGGCCGGATCGAGATCCTGAAGGACGGCGCGGCGGCCACCTACGGCTCGGACGCCATTGGCGGGGTCGTGAACTTCATCACGCGCCGCGATCTGGACGGCCTCGAGGTGGACGGTGAGTACGCCTTCATCGACGGTTCGGACGGCGACTGGAACGCCAACGTCGCCTTGGGCAAGGTCTTCGATCAGGGGAACGTTCTGTTCGCCGCCGGCTACCGCCACCGGTCGCGCCTCGACATCCACGAGCGCGACTTCGCCCTGAGGCCGTTCGACTTCGCGGGCTCCTCCGGCGCCGCGGGCTTCACCGGCGCGTCCAACCCGGGCTTCTTCGTGGCCGGCGCGACCGTCTTCCGCGACAACGGGTGCGAGGAGCTGGGCGGCACGCTCACCCGCTCCATCACGTTCCCAAACCCGCTGGCCGGCCAGCCGAACCAGACTCCGACCGTGGCCTTCGCGGTGCCGACCGGGCCGCAGCTGGCCGCGACGTCCGGGTCGGCGACCACCTGCCGCTTTCAGTTCTCCAACTTCAACGACCTGGTGAACGAGGAGGACCACTACCAAGTCCACGGCGAGGTCAATTTCGAGCTCTCCGAGAACCTCGCCTTCCACGGGGAAGCGACCTGGTCGCGCAACGACATCCCGATGCAGCGCCTGTCGCCGGCGAACCTGACGGCGCAGTATCCCTCGCCGGTGTCGGTGGGTGGCACGTCCTTCTCGCCGAGCACGCCCAGCGGCGCGAACCTGTCGGTCCCGTTCAACGTGCCGATCAACAACCCCGGCCTTGTCGCGCTGCTCAACGACTGCCGGGCGCCGCTGACGACCACCGAGTGCGCGGCCATCCGCGCCGGGGCCTTCTCGACCGCGGGGGCCCAGCCGGGCGCGCCGGGCGGGGCGCGCGGCGTCGACATCGCCCAGCTGGGCTGGCGGGCCGTGGCCTTCGCCGGTCATCCCACGAACCGCGACGGGGCGGATCACCAGACGATCACCAATGATGGCTGGCGGATCTCGGGCGGCTTCAAGGGCAAGATCTTCGAAGGGATCAACTTCGACACCTCCGTGACCTTCATGGAGCAGAAGAACACCTCCAACACCAACGACATCCTGGTGCGGAACCTGCAGCTGGCGCTGCGCGGCTTCGGCGCCCGGGCCAACGATCCGAACGGCTGCACCGCCGGGGAGACGGGCAACTTCACCACGGGCGCCGGCAACGCCGCCATCGGCTGCTACTTCTTCAACCCGTTCACCAACGGGGTGCAGACCAGCGCGGTGAACGGCGCCGCCAACCCGTTCTTCAACGCCGCCGTGGCCAACGACCCGCAGGTGGTCCAGTGGCTGTACGGCAACTACACGAACGTGCTGACCAACCAGCTGCTGGTGCTGGACGCGGTGTTCTCGGGTGAGACCGGGATCGAGCTGGGCGGCGGGCCGATCGCCTGGGCCGCGGGCGCCCAGTACCGCTACAATCGCGAGCTGCGAAAGTACGGCGCCAACTTCAACGCCGACGAGAACCCCTGCCCGGACCGCGCCTCGTGCGCCGACGAAACGGGGCCGCTGCAGTTCTTCGGCTCCGCCGTGGATCGCGACGACGACGCCAACGTCAAGGCGGTGTTCGCCGAATTGCAGGTGCCGGTCACCGACGCGATCAACCTGAACTTCGCCATCCGTCACGAGGCCTATCAGGGCAACATCGGCTCCACGACCAACCCGAAGGTCGCGGTGAAGTGGCAGGTCACCGACTTCCTCGCCCTGCGCGGCAGCGCCAGCACGACCTTCCGGGCTCCGGGCCCCGGCCTCACCGGCTCGGGCTGCAACAACGGGGTGCGGGTGCTGGGCTCGGCCTACCGGGCGTTCCAGAGCTGCGGCAACCCGGACCTGAAGCCCGAGAAGGCCGACACCTTCAACGTCGGCGCCATCGTCGAGCTGGGCGGCTTCTCGGCGACCGTCGATTACTTCAACTTCAAGTTCAAGGACGAGCTGATCGAGGAGAGCGGGTCGCGCCTCTATGCGACCATGTTCCCCAACAACACCAACGTCCGCTGCGGCGACCCGGTCTATGCCGCGCTGCAGGCTCGCTTCACCTTCGCCGGGGCCTGCGGCGCCGCGAACGTGGCGCGGCTGCGCAGCTTCGCCGTCAACGGCCCGAACACCGACACCTCGGGTATCGAAGCCCGCGCCCAGTACGCCTGGGACGGCTGGTTCGACGGCCGCTGGGCGGTGGGCACCGAAGTGACCTACCTGATCGAGTACAAGCGCGGGAACATCACCCTGCGTGAGGACGACTCGATCACCATCGCCCCGGCGGAAGACCGGGCGGGCCTGTCCGACGTGCTGAACGACTTCTTCTCCTACCCGGAGCTGAAGGCGAACGGCTTCGCCACCTTCAACAAGGGCCCGCTCACGGTTCGCTGGCAGGCGCGCTACTCGGAAGGCACCTCGCCGGCCTTCGGCTCGCCGTTCTTCATCACCGTGCCGGATCCCACCGCGACCACCGTCCCGGCGGCCGGCACGGCCTGCCCGACCAACGCCTGCGGCGGCCGCCGCCTGGAAGCGGTGGGCAAGTCGGACGACTACTGGCAGCACGACGTGATCGTGCGCTTCGAGGCGCCGTGGAACACGGTGGTCACGGCCAGCGTGCAAAACCTCTTCAACGAGGATCCGCCGTACGTGCCCTCGCCGTACAACTACGACCTGACCCAGGGCAATCCGCTGGGCCGGGTGTTCGAGATCGGCTTCGCCAAGAAGTTCTAGGCTGCAGCCGCGAAGACAGCAGGGGGCGCCGGACCGCAGGGTCCGGCGCCCCTTCGCCGTTCTAGGGGCGCGCCTTGGACGGCAGGGCCGCCACCTCGGCGGGCGTCAGCTTGCGCACGTTGCGCACCGGGCAGCGCTGCGGGCCGATGGACGTGCGGGTGACGATCTCGGCGTCGAGGCCCGAGCAGATCGAGCTGGAGCCGCGTGAGACGAGCGCGATGTTCTGCGACCAGTCGATGTCCTGGCAGGGTCCGAGCATCTCGAACTGGTAGACGTCCTTCACCCCGACCCGGACATTCACGGTCCGATCGTCCATCGCCGCGAAGCCGTTGGCGTTGCGCGCCCAGAAGCAGCTGCGGACCGGCTTGGCCGCCGCCTGCGGCTCGGTGGGTGAGCGGGCGCCGGCGATCTGCGGCGCAGCGGCGCAGAGCGCCAGTGCGGCGAGGGGCGCCGCCCACAACATCTTGGATTTCATGACCTTCGGTCCCTCTTTGGGCGTCCCCCGAAGCGTCCGCATATATAGGCGCGCGCCCGCCGTTCAGGAAGCGCCGCGCCGCTCGGCCCTGCGGCGGAAGCGCGCCGGGTCCACCAGCTCGGCCAGCGGGGCGGCGAGCGGGGAGGGGGCGCCCAGGGCCAGCGCCGCCACGTGCTCGGCGAGCAGCGGCGCCCAGGACAGGCCCCGCGAGCCGAGGCCGGTGAGGACGAACAGCCCGGCCTCGACGCCGTCCGCGGCCCCGGCCAGCGGCAGCCGGTCCGCCGTCACCGCGCGGACCGAGGCGCGCCCCTCCAGCGGCCGGCCCTCCAGCCGCGCGGCCAGCCCAGGCAGCGTCCCGGCCAGGGTGGCGAGGTTCCGGGCATGGTCCGCTTCGCGCACGTCGACGCCGGCGTCGCCGCGGTCGTGGGTGGCGCCGAAAAGGATGCCGTCCGCGGTGGGCAGGGCGTAGCCGCCCCAGGCGACCGCGGGCACGCGCGCGCCGGTGCGCGTCCAGGTCGCCTGGCCGCGCACCGGCGCCAGCGGCAGGCCCGGCGCCAGCGCGGCGGAGCCGAGCGCGGCGGCGAGGATCACCGCATCGGCGCTCAGCACCTCGCCGCCGGCGGCCAGCAGCCGCCAGCCGTCGCCGTGGCGCTCCACGGCGGTGACCTGCGCGAGGACCGACTCGCCCGCCCAGCGCGCCAGGACGGCCGCGGGCGAGACCACCAGGGCGGTCGGCTGGTCCAGCGCGGCCGGCGCCGCCTCGCCCAGCCTGGCCGAGGCCGCCTGCGGCGACAGGACCTCCAGCCACCCGGGCTCGAAGAGGCCGGAGCTTGAGATGCGCGCGAAGCGATGGGCGTCACGTTCGGCGGACGCCAGCTGCAGCACGCCCCGGCTGAGGATCGCCTCCGCCGCCTCGGCCTCGTAGACCTGAACCGCCCGACTGAAGGCCTGGGCGAACAGCTGGGCGGGCGCGCCGCCGCCGGCGTCGAGGCGGGGCGTCACCAGGCCGGCCGGATTGCCCGAGCCACCCGCGCCGAGACGCTCCGCCTCCACCAGCATCGCCTCGGCGCCGAGCGCGCGCACGGCGCGCGCCGCCGCCGCCCCGGCGATCCCACCGCCTACGATGGCCACGCGCCGCACCGTGGGATCCTGCCCCGTTCCCGGCAGCCGCGCCTCGAGGCGCTCGCGCTTGCGGCCGAAGCCGGGTCGCTTCTCGACCGCGAAGCCGGCGGCGGCCAGGCTCCGGCGCACGTGCCCGGCGACGGTGAACGTGGCCGCCCGCGCCCCCGGCCGCGACCGCGCCGCCACCCGGGCCATGACGTCCTCGCCCCACATCTGCGGGTTCAGGGCCGGCGAGAAGCCGTCCAGGAACCAGGCGTCGGCCTCGCCCAGCCATCCATCCAGCGCGGCCGTCACATCCATCACGGCCAGGTCCAGGATCGCGCCGAACTCAGGCAGGTCCACCCGGTGCAGGCCGGGGGTGCGGCCAGGCCAGCGGGCGCGCAGCAGGGCCGCCGCCTCGGCGAGCTCGGGCCAGCGGGCATGGGCCCGGGCGGCGTCCTCCACGGAGAGCGGGTGGGCCTCGACGCTGAAGACGTGCAGGCGCCCGCCGGGCGGTCGGGTGCGCCGCCACAGGTCGAGCAGCGCCAGGATGTTCAAGCCGGTCCCGAAGCCCAGCTCCCCGACCACGAAGCGCCGGCGGCCGGCCCACGCCTCCGGCAGCCCGCATCCGGCCAGGAACACGGCCCGACTCTCGGCCAAGCCGTCCTCGGTGGAGAAGTAGACGTCCCCGAACAGCCGCGATCGCGGTTGGCCGTCATCGCCCCAGGCGAGCGGGCTGTCAGATCCGGCGGTCGTCTCGCTCATGGTCCGCACATGAAAAGGGCCGCCCCGGCGGGGCGGCCCTCCATAGCCTCTTTCGGCGGTCGTCGCTTAGTGCGGCGCGGCTTCAGCGGCCGGAGCCGTGGCCGGGGCCGTCGTCGTCGCCCCCGCAGCGGCGGGGTCAGCGGCCGGAGCCGTGGCGCCGGCGGCGGCCGGGTCGGTGGCGGGCGTCGCAGCCGCGGCGGCCGCGTCGGCGGCGGCGGCGTCCGCCGGCGCAGCGGCCGGAGCTTCCGTGGTGGTTTCCGCGGCGGCTTCGGTGTTCTCGGCCGGCTTCTGGCAGGCGGCGAGCGAGAGGGCGGCGACGGCGGCGCCGGCGATCGCCAGCTTGCGGAGCAGTTCGGAAGTCATGTCCCTGGTTCTCCCTTTTCAAGCGCCCGCGGGCGGCTTGCGGAGCCCCGGACGCAGGGAGACTATGCGCTGCTTCGCGGCCGCCGCAATCGGCGAGTTCACGGCCGCGTGATCACGAATTGCGACCGCCTCAGGCATCGTTGGGCATGTTGTTCAGCGCCTCTTCCAGCTCGGCGAAGCTGGGCTGGGCGCTGGACGGCACGTTGCCGCGGCCGATTTCCACCGAGATCTGCGCGGCGTTGCCGTGCAGGTGGGCGACGAGCACGGCCTGGATGATCCTGTAGAAGGCCGACTCCTCCTCGACGATGTCCTTCATCCGGGTGGCGAGCGGACCGACGATGCCATAGGCCAGGAACACGCCCAGGAAGGTGCCGACCAGCGCGCCGCCGATCATCTCGCCCAGCACCTCCGGCGGTTCGGTGATCGCGCCCATGGTCTTGATGACGCCCAGCACCGCAGCCACGATCCCGAGCGCGGGCAGGGCGTCGGCCAGGCTCTGGACGGCATGGCTCGCGGCCAGCGCCTCGTGGTGGTGCTTCTCGAGCTGCTTCTCCATCGCGTCCTCGACCTGGTGCGGATCCTCCAGGTTCATGGTCATCATCCGCAGCGTGTCGCAGATGAAGTCGACGGCGAAGTGGTCCTTGGTGATCTTCGGGAACTTGGTGAAGATCGTGCTCTCTTTCGGGTTCTCGATGTGGCTCTCGATGGCGATGACGCCCTTGGACTTCATCGTCTTCGTCAGGAGGAACAGCAGCGAGAGCAGGTCGCGATAGTCGGACGCCTTCCACTTCGGGCCGGCGAAGGCCTTGCCGAAGCCGCCGCCCGTGGCCTTGATGGTGGTCATGGAGTTGGCGATCAGGAAGCTCGCCACGCCCGCGCCGCCGATGGCCATCATCTCGTGAGGGGCGGCGTGCAGGATCACGCCCATGTTGCCGCCTGAGATCAGGTAGCTGCCGAACACCAGGGCGAACAGCAGCACGAGGCCGATGATCTGAAACATGCTTCGCGGAGCTCCGTCGTCCGCCGGAACATGGCCGTTAATGTTTAATGGCCGGTGAGCACGGAGGGGTGCGCCTTTGGGTTTGCCCCCGCCCGGCAAGCCGCTTAAGCCCGGAGCCATGCCCCCGTCCGCGTCTTCCGAAAGCGGGCTGCCCCGGCGGTCCTTCGTCATCATCTTCTGCGTGTCGCTGGCCACCGCCATGGGCAACACGGGGCTGATTTCGGTCCTGCCTGCGATCGGGCGGGAGATCGGCATCCCCGACCCCATGGTGGCGGCGATCTTCTCGCTCTCGGCGCTGCTCTGGGCGGCCTCTTCGCCGATGTGGGCGCGCGCCTCCGACCGCTACGGCCGCAAGCCGCTGATGATGCTGGGCCTCACAGGTTTCCTGGTTTCCATGCTGCTTTGCGGCCTGGTGGTCAGTGCAGGCCTGCGCCAGTGGTCCACGCCGGTGGTCATCTTCATCCTGTTCCTGCTGGCCCGAGCCCTCTTCGGCCTGTTCGGGGCCGCGTCGAACCCGGCGACCCAGGCCTATGTCGCCGAGCGTACGCCCATCGAGCAGCGGACCCAGGCTATGGCGAGCCTGGCGGGCGCCTTCGGCCTGGGCACCGTGATCGGCCCCTTCCTCGCGCCGCTGTTCACCAAGATCCCGGTGCTGGGGCTGGCCGGCCCCCTCTTTGCGTTCGGGCTGATCGCGCTCGCCATGCTGGCGGTGGTCTGGCGCATGCTTCCGGACACCCCGGTGCCGCCCGAAGCCGTGCGGCCCAGGCGTCCGATCGTCGGGCGTATGAAGGGCGAGACGCCCATGTGGCGCGACCCGCGCGTCGTGCCGTTCCTGCTCTACGGCTTCATCGTCGCCACGTGCCAGACCGCGCAGGCCCAGACCCTGGGCTTCCTGATCATCGACAAGCTCGGCGTCTCGCCGATCCAGGCGCAGTTCTCGATCTCCATCGCCATGATGTTCGGCGCCTGCGCCGGCCTGCTCGCCCAGTGGGGCATCATCCGGATGTTCGAGATGACGCCGCGCCAGCTGCTCCGCTGGGGCGTGGCGGTGGCCGCCGCCGGCAACCTGATCGTCGCCTTCGCCCCGGACTACTACCTGGTGATCGCCGGCTACGCCCTGTCGAGCCTGGGGTTCGGCTTCGCCCGACCGGGCTTCACCGCCGGCGCGTCCATCGCCGTGGGCATCGAAGAACAGGCGCGGGTGGCTGGCGCGATCGCGGCGGTCAACGGTGTGAACGTGGTGCTCGCCCCGCTCTTCGTCTGGCTCTACCAGCACTTCGGTCCGGCGCCGTTCATCGTGAACACCGCGCTGATGGTGGGCCTGCTGGTCTACGCCTTCCGCAACACCCAGCTGCGCAACGCCGATCCGAAGCCGGCCACGCGGGAGATGGCCACCATGGCCACCATCGAGAAGTCGGACGAGGGCGGCACGCTCTAGCCCGGCGGGAGGAGGCGATGCAGTTCACGAAGCGGCTGCGCGAACCCATCCAGCGGGGCGAGGTCACCTGCAGCGTCCGCATCTGGCGATCGCCCTGCGTTCGGCCGGGCGGCGAATACCGACTGGGCGAGGGCGTCGTCCATGTCACCTCGATCCGCGAGATCTCGCTCGGCGACATCACGCCCGAGCTCGCCCGAAGGTCTGGCTTCGCAGGCGTGGTCGACCTCCTCAAGGTCGCCCGTCACGGTTCCGGCGAGCGCGTCTACCTGGTGGAGTTCGAATACCGCGGCTGACCCGCTCAGCTGGCCGCCGGCGCGGCCGCCGCTTGGGTCTCGGCGCGCAGCCGCGCGACCATGTCGGGCGACAGATAGCCATCGGCCACGAGGCCGCGGGCCTTCTGCCAGTTCCTGAGCGCCGTCCGCGTTCCCATGCCGACGACGCCGTCCGGCTGGCCGGGGTCGAAGCCCAGCGCCGCCAACGCACGCTGGGCGGTCATCCGATCGGCCAGCGACAGGGGCGTCTCCTGCGGCCACGCCCGGACCAGGTCACCCTGGCCGGCGATGTGGTCGGCCAGCAGGCCCACGCCCAGCGCATAGGCGATGGAGTTGTTGTACTTGCGGATGGCGAAGTGGTTCGGGAACAGCAGGAAGACCGGCCCGTCCGCCCCGGTCGGCGCCACCAGCTGCGCCTTGGCGCCCAGGTCGGCTTCCGTCCACGGCAGGCCGTCGGCTCGGCGCACCCCCTTCTCCGCCCACCAGGACGGGCTCTCGCGCGGGCCCTCCGTCAGGCTCCAGTCGAAGCCTTCGGGCGCGATCACCTCGCGCGCCCAGCTCTGGCCGCGCACCCAGCCGCCCTTGGCCAGCAGATTGGCCGCCGAGGCCAGCGCGTCGGGCGCCGAGGCCCAGATGTCCCGCCGCCCGTCGCCGTCGTGGTCCACGGCTGTGGAGGTGAAGGTGGTCGGGATGAACTGCGTCTGACCCATGGCCCCGGCCCACGAGCCCTTCAGCCGCGACCTCGGATGCTCCCCCGATTGGATGATCTTCAGGGCGGCGATCAGCTCCCCCTCGGCCCAGGCGCGGCGGCGGCCCTGCGCGGCCAGCGTCGCCAGGGAGCGGATCACGTCGTTGTCGCCCTGGATCTGACCATAGCCGCTCTCCAGCGCCCAGATGCCCATCAGGATCTCGCGTGGCACGCCGTAGGTCTGCTCGATGGCGTCGAAATAGGGGGCGCTCCGGCGCTGCTGGCCAAGCGTCACGCGGCCGCCGGTGACCACGCCCTTGAGGTACTCGGAGATCGGCTTTGAGAACTCCGGCTGCCGGCTGTCGAGCCGCCCGACGCTCGGGTTCGGGGTGAGCCCCTCGAGTTCGCGGTCCAGCACCTCGCGCGAGACGCCCGCGTTCAGCGCGCGGCCGTAGAACTCGCTCGCCCAGGCGTCGAACACCTGGTCGCCCGAGACTGTCGGGGGCGTGACCGGCTGGGGCGCAGGGGCCTGGGCCGGCGGCGGCGTAACGGCGGGCGTCGGCAGCAGCGGCTTGTTGGCGGGGCTGGCGCATCCGGCCAGGACGTACAGGGCGAGGAGGTAACGGCGGCGCATCGATTCGGAGTCTAGCGAGCCCGAGAGGTGGGGCCCTCATCAAAACGCTGTCAGGCGCGAAGCGTTGACTCCGGCCAGGCTGCCCCGTATATGCGCCCGCTCTCTTGTTGAACCTAAGGACGCGGCGCGTCCGCCACGCCCGGAAGCAAGGTCATGAAGGTCAGAAGCTCGCTCAAGTCGCTCAAGACCCGCCACCGCGACTGCAAGCTCGTGCGCCGCAAGGGCCGGGTTTACATCATCAACAAGACCGACCCGCGCTTCAAAGCCAAGCAAGGCTAAGCGGCCAAAGGTCGTGCCGGCGTCCGCCGCCCCGAAGGCGGTTGTCTGGGACTTCGGCAACGTCATCGTGCGGTGGAACCCCCGCACGCTCTACGAAAAGATCTTCCAGGAACCGGCCGAGGTCGACCGGTTCCTGACGCATGTCTGCACCATGGACTGGCACATGGCGACGGACCGCGGCGTGCCGTTCGCCGAGAACGTCGCCGCCCTGGCGCGGAAACACCCGGAGCACGCGCCGGCGATCCGCGCCTGGCACGAGCGCTGGTGGGAGATGTTCTCGGGGGCCATCTCGGAGACCGAAGCGGCCATCGAGGCTCTGCACGCCCGCGGCGTGCCCCAGTACGGCCTTTCCAACATCAGCACCGAGACGCTGGACGGCGCCTACGCCATGAGCCCGGCCTTCGCGCGCCTGAAGGATGCAATCATCTCGGGCCGCGAGGGGGTGGTGAAGCCGGACCCGGCCATCTACCGCCTGGCCTGCGAGCGGTTCGGCCATGCGCCGCAGGACATGCTGTTCATCGACGACAGCGCCGCCAACATCGAAGCAGCGCGCGCTCTTGGCTTCCACGTCCATCACTTCGTGGACCCAGCCGACCTGCGGCCGACCCTGGAGCGGCACGGCCTGCTGTAGCTCGGGGTCGCGGGCGCGCTACGCCGGCCCGCTGCGCACCAGTTCGAAGAACTCCTGCCGGGTCCGCGGGTCGTCGCGCACGCCGCCGAGCAGGTGGCTGGTGGTCAGCCGCGTGCCCGGCGTGTTCACGCCGCGCATGGTCATGCAGCTGTGCTCGGAGACGATCACCACGCCCACGCCCTTTGGCTGCAGGATGTCCTGGATCGCCTCGGCGACCTGGGCGGTCAGCTTCTCCTGGATCTGCATGCGCCGCGCGAAGCCGTGGACCACGCGGGCCAGCTTGGAGATCCCCACCACCCGCTTGGCCGGCAGGTAGCCCACGTGGGCCTTGCCCAGGAACGGCAGCATGTGGTGCTCGCACATGCTGACCACCGGAATGTCCCGCAGCACCACCAGCTCGTCGTAGCCGCCCACCTCGTCGAACGTGCGCGCCAGGTACTCGCGGGGGTCGGCGTCGTAGCCGGCGAACAGCTCGCGATACGCCTTGGCCACGCGCTTCGGCGTCTCGAGCAGCCCCTCGCGGTCGGGGTCGTCGCCCGCCCATTCGATCAGGGTGCGGACGGCGGCCTCGGCTTCGGCCTGCGTGGGTCGTTTCCTGGTGTTGTCCGACATGGTCCCTCCGCGGCGATCCGCCTCAACGCGAGGGCCGAAGTCAAGGTTCAAGGTTCGGGTGACAGCGCCGGGCGCCGCCGCTAGGTTCCGCCGCTTTCCGGCAACCCCTCACTTCGGTAGAGCTAGACCATGGCCGACGACGCTTCCGCCCACTCCGACGTTCTCAACGCCACGGCCCAGGGCCAGCTGAAGAGCATCATCGAGCGCATCGAGCGCCTGGAGGTCGAGAAGGGCGAGATCGCCGAGCAGATCAAGGAAGTGAAGGCCGAGGCCAAGGGCAACGGCTTCGATGTGAAGATCATCGCCAAGGTCATCCGCCTCCGGAAGCAGGACCGCGCCAAGCGGCAGGAGGAAGAGGCCATCCTCGACCTCTACCTCTCGGCGATCGGAGAGATTTGACGAAGAAGGCGCCACCGTCGCCCTTTGAGGCGCAGCGGGCGGCCGCCAAGCGCGCCGCCCTCAACGCCCTTAAACGCGCCCGCCGGACGGCCGAGAAGGCGGGCGTCGAGCTCTCCGACTGGGAGGGCGAATTCCTCGGCAGCGTGGCCGAGCGCGTGAAGACCTACGGGCGCGCCTTCGGCGACCCGGAGAAGGGCGCCCGCGGCGAGGCGCTGTCGGTCATGCAGACCGTCAAGCTCAAGGAGATCGCCGCGAAGGCCAAAGGCGAGAAGAAGCCCATGTCCCGCGGCCGAGGGTTCCGGCGCAAGCCAAAGGACTCCGAATAGGCCGCAGAGCGGCCAATCGATGAACGACGGAATGCACGGCCGCGGTCGCAGCCTTCCGTGTGCTCTGTGTCTTCCGTGGTTTTCTGGTGTGCTTCGGGGGGGCTGAAGGATCAGCCCTGCGCCGCCACCTGTTCCACCACGTCCTCAAGGCCCTGCTCCTTCACCTTGCGGTAGAGCGTCGAGCGGCCGATGCCGAGCCGGCGGGCCACCTCGCTCATGTGCCCGGCGTAGATGCCGATGGCGAGCTGGATGAGGTCGCGCTCGATCTCTTCCAGCGTGCGCAGATGGCCCCGCTCGTCGAGGATCCGGACGGGCGCGTCCTTGGGCATCTCGGCCACCAGCTGCTCGGCGGTGGGAATGGACTGCGGCACGGCGGCCGTCAGGGGCTGCACCGCGGATGGCTGCGCCACCGGCTCCGGCGGCGGGGCGGCGACGCCGGAGATGGCCGGGAAGTCGTGCGGCGCCAGGTAGGGCGCGTCGGCCAGCACGATGGCGCGGTACACCGCGTTCTCCAGCTGCCGGACGTTGCCCGGCCAGTCGAAGGCGCAGAGGAAGGCCATGGTCTCGGGCGCGGCGCCCACCACCGACTTGCCCTCCTCGACGTTGAAGCGGCGCACGAAGGCGTCGACCAGGGCCGGGATGTCTTCCTTGCGCTCGCGCAGCGCCGGCGCCTCGATCGGGAACACGTTCAGCCGATAGAACAGATCCTCGCGGAAGCGGCCCTCGGCCACCGCCTGCGAGAGGTCGCGGTTGGTCGCCGAGACGATCCGCACGTCCACCTTGATGGAGCGCTTGGCGCCGATCGGGTCGATCTCGCTTTCCTGCAGGGCGCGCAGCAGCTTGACCTGAATGTCCAGGGGTAGCTCGCCCACCTCGTCCAGGAACAGGGTGCCGCCGTTCGCCTCCTGGAACTTGCCCAGGTGCTTGTCGGTGGCGCCCGTGAAGCTGCCCTTCTCGTGCCCGAACAGGATCGATTCCACGAGGTTCTCGGGAATGGCGCCGCAGTTCACCGCCACGAAGGGCTTGCCGGCGCGGTCGGAGGATCCGTGCACCGCGCGCGCGATCACTTCCTTGCCGACCCCGCTCTCGCCAGTGATCAGGATCGGGATGCCGGACTTGGCCGCCCGCTCGCCCAGGCGCTTGACCATGGTCATGGCCGGCGAGGCGCCGATCAGGTCGTCGAAGGTGGTGCGGCCGTTGGCGTGCTTCTTGAGCCGGTCCACCTCGACCTTGAGCGCGCCCATGGAGAGCGCATTGCGGATCGAGACGATGATCCGCTCGGGCGCGGCCGGCTTGACGAAGAAGTCTACGGCGCCGGCCTGCATGGCCGACACCACCGTGTCGATGCCGCCGGTGGCCGTGACCACGATGACCGGCTGGTTGAAGCCGCGCGCACGCATTTCGGCGAGGGTGTCCTGGCCCGAGATGCCTGGCATCACCAGGTCCAGCAGGACCACGTCCGCCTTTGTCCCGGCGGTCAGCTTGTTGAGCGCGTCATCGCCGTTCTCCGCATGGACGACGGCGAAGCCCTCGCGCTCAAGGACGGCTTGGATGAGCCGGCGCTGTGTAGGGTCGTCGTCGACGACGAGGACGGTCTTGGACATAGGCACCACCACCTGGGATCGGGAGGCTCGTCTCTTCTGGACGAGGCCGTGTTGACCCGAATTGGTACAGGCAGGCGGTAAAGGCCGGGTTTCGGAGACCCGAATCAGGGGTTAACGCGACGGGTTAACTTCACCCTGGGTTGAAGCCAGGGTCGAGGTCGACACATCGGCCGCGTCGTCAAGCCCGCCGCCGACCGTCGAGACATAGGCCGTGCTGGTCTCGGCCGGGTCCGACGCGAGATCGGCGGCCGGGCCCCCGGCGGCGTTCGCCTCGGCGATCTCGGCCCCGCCCGAGCACTGGTTGCGCAGATAGCCTTTCAGGTAACCGCGCCGCGCCCAGCCGGCCATGGCGGCTTCGGCAAGCTCGCGCTCCTTGCGGTCCACGCCCGTCACCACGCGGAACACCTCCCGGTATGGGATCAGGCTGCGGGCGCCCTTCAGCAGGAGGTTGCCGGTCTGGCTCTTCGGATTGGCCTGCTCGTCGGCGTCGGGGCCCAGAACCTGGTCGAGCTCGGCGACCTCCTGGTAGGCGCCGTCGCACGTGGTCGGCGCATAGGGATCCGTCTTGGCCTTCTTCAGCAGCTCGGGGACATTGCTGGCGGTGAGGCCCAGGCCCTCCTGCTGGCCGGGCTTGATCTCGGCGGCCGCCGGTTGGGCGGCGAGGGCGGCGCCGGCCGCCGTGAGGGCCGCCATCAGGGTCGCAGTACGCCGGATCATCTTCGCAAGGTCTCCATCCTCGGACGACCCTAAACCGCGCGAGCGGCCCCCGGGTTCACGGCCGGGCTTCACAAAAGGCGAACCAAACCGCGGCGTTGCGAGTTTACGGCGCGCCAGGGGCAGGACCGGGCCGGGGATCGACACGAGAAGGAGAGACCCCGATGACCAAGCAGATGCGGCTGGCCCTGATGGCCGGCGCCGCCCTGACGCTCAGCGCCGGCGCAGCGACCGCCCAGCCCTGGATGTCGATCGACGAGCGCGTGGCGCGAATGGACGAGCGGATCGACGCGGGCGTTCGGACCGGCGAGCTGAGCCGGTCGGAAGCCATGTCGCTGCGCGCCGAGTTCCGCGACCTGGTGAACATGGAGGCCCGGTACCGGGCCGGCGGCCTGTCCGGCTGGGAGCGCCAGGACCTCGACCGCCGCTTCGACCAGCTCAGCATGCGGATCCGGGATAATCGCCGCGATGGCGAGATGGGCTGGTACGGCGGCCGCGGCTGGAACGACGCTGACGGCCGCTGGGTGTCCATCGACCGCCGCAAGGCGCAGTTGGAGCGCCGCATCGAGCAGGGCCTGCGCAACGGCCAGCTGACCGGCGTCGAGGCGGCGCGCCTGCGGGCTCAGTTCAACGAGGTGGCGCGCATGGACATGCGCTTCCGCCGCGGCGGCTACACCCCGTCCGAGATGGCCGAGCTCGACCGGCGCTTCGACATGCTCGCCCAGCAGATCCGTTGGGAGCGGCGGGACGGCGATCGCTACGGCTACAACAACTGGCGCCGCTAGGGGCGCGGCCCCTGCGCCTGCCGGCCCCCACGCTTGACGTGGGGGCCGGCTTGCCCGGCGAAGCCCTCCGGGCCTAACGTCGCGTCCAAGGCCGCCAAAGGCCACGGGGAGGCGACATGAGGATCATCACCTTTGCGGTGGCGATGGCGCTCGCGGCGACGCTGGGGGCCTGCCAGAAGGGCGAGGGCTCGAACGCCGGCGGCGCGGGCCAGGTGGACGGCGCGCGCATCGCCGCAGCCAACGCCAACGCCGAGTGGCTGACCTACGGCAAGGGCTATGCCGAGCAGCGCTTCAGCCCGCTCGATCAGGTGAACGCCGGCAACGTCGGCCAGCTGGGGCTGGCCTGGTACGCCCAGTTCGACACCGACCGCGGCCAGGAAGCCACCCCGCTGATGGTCGACGGGGTGCTCTACACCACCACCGCCTGGTCGAAGGCCTTCGCCTTCGACGCCCGCACCGGCAAGCAGCTCTGGGCCTTCGACCCCAAGGTGGAGGGCGCCAAGGGCTTCAACGCCTGCTGCGACGTGGTCAACCGCGGCGTCGCGGTGTGGAAGGGCAAGGTCTACCTCGGGACGATCGACGGCCGCCTCATCGCGCTCGACGCCAAGACCGGCCAGCAGGCCTGGTCCGTGCAGACCACCGACACCTCCAAGCCCTACACGATCACCGGGGCGCCCAGGGTCATCAAGGGCAAGGTGCTGATCGGCAACGGCGGCGCGGAATACGGCGTCCGTGGCTACATCTCCGCCTACGACGCGGGGACCGGCAAGCTGGCCTGGCGGTTCTACACCACGCCCAATCCGACCGGGGCAAAGGACGGCGCCGCCTCCGACAAGGTCATGGCCGAGAAGGCCGCGGCCACCTGGTCCGACGGCGAATGGAAGAAGACCGGCGGCGGCGGCACGGCGTGGGACTCCATCGCCTACGATCCCGACCTCGACATCGTCTACATCGGCATCGGCAATGGCACGCCCTGGAACCACCAGCGCCGCTCGGGCGGGAAGGGCGACAACCTCTTCCTGTCGTCCATCCTGGCGCTGAAGCCGGAAACCGGCGAGTACGTCTGGCACTACCAGACCACGCCAGGCGAGAGCTGGGACTACACCGCCACCCAGCACATCATGCTGGCGGAGCTGAACATCGGCGGGCAGCCGCGTAAGGTGCTGATGCAGGCGCCGAAGAACGGCTTCTTCTACGTCATCGACCGGGCCACCGGTCAGCTGCTGTCGGCCAAGAACTACACCAACATCAGCTGGGCCACCGGCGTCGACCTGAAGTCCGGCCGGCCGATCGAGGCGCCCAACGCGCGGTACGGAAACGGGCCGGCGCTCGCGGTCCCGGGCCCGCTCGGCGCCCATAACTGGCAGCCCATGGCGTTTTCGCCGAAAACCGGCCTCGTCTACATCCCGACCAACGTCACCCCGTTCGCCTATACCGACGACCGAGGGTTCTCGTACAAGCCCGGCGCCTGGAACGTCGGCGTCGACTTCCTGACCAACGCGCTGCCGACCGACGCCGCCACCCAGAAGGCGGTGGCCTCCATGATCCGCGGCGCCCTGGTGGCCTGGGACCCGGTCCAGCAGAAGGCGGTCTGGAGCGTCGAGCACCCCTATTTCTGGAACGCCGGGGTGCTGGCGACAGCGGGTGGCCTGGTCTTCCAGGGCGCCGCCCAAGGCCAGTTCGTCGCCTACGACGCTGCCAAGGGCGCCAAGCTGTGGAGCTACGACGCTGGCAACGGGATCATCGCCGCGCCCATGACCTACCAGCTGGACGGCCAGCAGTACGTCGCGGTCATGGTCGGCGCCGGCGGCGGCGGCCAGATCTCGGCGCCCGGCTTCATGCCCCAGCGGCCGCGGCTGCCGGGCCGGCTGCTGGTCTTCAAGCTCGGCGGCAAGGCGGTGGCCCCGGCCTTCCCGAAGGTGGAGCAGCCGACGATCGACCTGACCAACGTCAGTTCCACCGGCGACCTGCAGCACGGCTTCGCGGTCTTCCACCAGCATTGCCAGGTCTGCCATGGCCCGAACGCCGCGGGCTCGTGGCTGCCCAACCTTCGCGCCTCGCCGATGCTGGCGACGCCGGAGAACTGGAAGAGCGTGGTCATCGACGGCGCGCTTGCGCCCCGCGGCATGGCCAGCTTCGCCCGCTTCCTGACGCCCAAGGACGCCGAGGACGTCCGCGCCTACGTGATCAGCGAAGCCCGCGGCGCGGCCCCCGATAACGCCCAGGGCTCGAGGACGCCCGCCCCGAAGAGCTGATCCTTCCCTTCCAACGCCGGTGGGAACGGCGGGAACGGCGAGCGGCCGGCAGCGCGTGCGGCTCGCCCTCTCCCACCGGCTCTGCGGCTTCGCCTTAGCCGGCGGTCCCCCTCTCCCCCCCCCGACCGGGAAGAGGAAGGCTACGGCAGCACGGCGTCGAACTGGTCGGCGATCCAGTCGGACTGGGCCTCGGTCAGGATCAGCGGCGGGGCGATGCGGATGGTGTGGTCGTGGGTCTCCTTGGCGAGCAGGCCGCGGGCCTGCAGGGCCTCGCACACCCGCCGGGCGCCGCCGGCGTCGGGGAACAGCTCCACCGCCAGCATCAGGCCCCGGCCGCGGACGTCCTTCACCGCGGCGGTGCGCACCGCCTGCAGCGAGGCCAGCAGGCGCGCGCCCACGCGCGCGGCGTTCTCCACCATTCCCTCTTCGACGAGCACCCTCAGCGCCGCCCGGGCCACTGCGCAGGCCAGCGGGTTGCCGCCGAACGTGGAGCCGTGCTCGCCGGGGTGCAGCACGCCCATCACCTCCGAGTTCGAGAGCACCGCCGAGACGGGGTAGAAGCCGCCGGACAGCGCCTTGCCGATCAGGGTGAGGTCGGCCTCGATCTCCTCGTGTTCCTCGGCCAGCATCTTCCCGGTCCGCCCAAGCCCCGTCTGGATCTCATCGAGGATCAGGATGACGTTGTGCCGGGTGCACAGCTCCCGGGCGCGCTTCAGGTACCCGGCCGGCGGGATGATCACGCCCGCCTCGCCCTGGATCGGCTCCACCAGGAAGGCGACGGTGTCCGGCGTGATCGCCTGCTCCAGCGCGTCGGCGTCGCCGAATGGCACGACCTTGAACCCCGGGGGGAACGGGCCGAAGCCGCCGCGCGAGGCCGGGTCGGTGGAGAAACCGACGATCGCCACCGTGCGCCCGTGGAAGTTCTCGGAGGCCACGATGATCTCCGCCCGGCCCTCCGGCACGCCCTTGACCTCATAGCCCCACTTGCGGGCCACCTTGATGGCGCTCTCCACCGCCTCGGCGCCCGAGTTCATCGGCAGCGCCTTGTGCGAGTTGGTCAGGGCGCAGAGCTCTTCGTAGAAGGGCGCCAGCTGGTCGTTCCGGAACGCCCGCGAGGTGAGCGTCAGCCGGGAAGCCTGGGCCACCATGGCCTCGAGGATCTTCGGATGGCAGTGGCCCTGGTTGACCGCCGAATAGGCCGACAGGCAATCCAGGTAGCGGTTGCCGTCCACGTCCCAGACGTGGACGCCTTCACCGCGGGTCAGCACCACGTCCAGCGGCTTGTAGTTCTTGGCGCCGTACTTCGCCTCGGTGGCGATCAGCTCGGCGGCGAGGGAGCGGGCGAGGGTGATGTCGTTCATGGCGGAGCCCTATTCGGCGGCGATGGCGGAGGCTTGCGGGACGCTGGTCCGGTCGAGTCGCAGCGTCATGCAGTAGGCGGCGCCGCCGGACAGGATGAAGGGCGAGAGGTCCACCTCGACCACCTGGTAGCCGCGACCCTCCAGCCGGGACTTCAGGGCAGGCGGCGCCTTGGCCATGATGATGGTGCGGTCGAGGTTCACCGCATTGACGCAGAAGGCCGCGGCGTCCTCGTCGGTCGCCTCGATGCGCAGGTCGTCGGGCACGCGGGCGCGGATCGCCGCCAGCGCCGCCTCCGTGAAGGCGGCGGGGTAGTAGAGCACCTCTCCCCCGGACAGCGGGCAGAAGCAGGTGTCCAGGTGGTAGTAGCGGTCCGAGGCCAGCTCCAGCGGCACGATCTCCCGGCCGAAGACGCTCTGCAGGACGGCCAGCGCGCCGCGGCTGGATCGCGGCCCGTAGCCCGCCCAGAACAGCTGTCGCCCGAGATCCCAGATCGCATCGCCCGCGCCCTCGTGGAACAGGCCTTCGGGCAGGTCGATCACGTCCTGCACCACGCCCCGAGTCTTCAGCCGGCAGAAGGCGGACCGGAAAATCGCCTCTTCTCCCTGCCGTTCCGGGTGGCGGAAGCGGGCCAGAAGCACCTTGCCGTCCAGCACCACGGCGGCGTTCGCGGGGAACACCAGGTCGGGCAATCCGCGGGCGGCCTCCACCGTCTCCACCTGGGCCCCGGCGGCCTTCAGGGCGGCGCGCAGCTCGGCGGACGCGCGCTTGGCGGCCGCCTGGCAGGCGTCGCGCTCGTCCCGCCAGGTGGCGGGCTTCATCCACGGATTGATCTGGTAGCAGACCTCATAGTGGGTCGGGTCCGTCATCAAGAACAGCGCCATCGCGACCTCGTGTGGTTGTCTGGGACGGAAGGGTCACCTACGGCCGCGCTAGCCGAAAGCGTCCAAGCTGCTACCATTCGTCAGGGAGCCTGACGGAGTGGCAGCAATGGTTGCCGAATTGCTCGACGAGACGGACCGGCGGCTGATCGCCCTGCTACGGGCCGATTCGCGCCTGCCCGCCTCCAGCCTCGCCGCCCAGCTGAGGGTCAGCCGCGGGACGGTGCAGAACCGCATCGAACGCCTCACCGCCCGCGGCGTCATCCAGGGCTTCACCATTCGGACCCGCCCCGAACTCGAGGCGAACCGGGTACGGGCGATCATGTGCATCGCCATCGAGGGCGAGCGCTCGTCCTCGGTGGTCAAGGCGCTCCGCGGCCTGCCGACCGTCGACAAGGTGCACACCACCAACGGCCGATGGGACCTGATTGCTGAACTCGACACAGAGACCCTGCGGGAGTTCAGCGACACTTTGGACCGCATCCGCACCATCGAGGGGATCGCCTCGACCGAGACGTCCATCCTGCTGGCGACGCAGAAGCTGTGATCCTTACGCTCACCCTGGCGAAAGCCGGCGCCTCCCGCTTCGCCTGCGGATGAACTACATCCCCTCCCATGAACGCCCCTGTCCGACCCGAGACCCTGCCGCAGTGGCGGCTGGACGACCTCTACGCCGACCGCAACGACCCGCGCATCGACGCTGACCTCCAGGCCGCAAAGGCCGCCAACGACGCGCTGGTCGCGCTGAAGGGCCAGTTCGCCGCCGCCCGCGCAGACGCGCCGAAACTCGGTGAGCTGCTGGACCGCGGCGTCCGGCTTTACGAGCAGACGACCAACGGCCTTTGGGGCGTCGGGGCCTACGCCTCCCTCGCCGCCTCCACAGCCCGGGACGACCCGGCCTGGTCCAAGTTCGAGGCCGACCTGCGGGCGCGCTCGTCGCAGATCGCCGCCGACAGCCTGTTCTTCACTCTCGAGATCAACCAGCTCGACGACGCCGAGATCGAGGCGGCCCTGGCTAGCCATCCGCCTGCCGCCCGCTGGCGGCCGTGGCTGCGGCGCGTACGCTTGTCGCGGCCGCATGAGCTTTCGCCCGAGCTGGAGCGGATGATGGTCGAGCGGGCGCCGGCGGTGGCCAACTGGAGCCGGCTGTCCGACGAGACCCTGGCGCGGCTCACCGCGCGCGTCGGCAAGGAGACCCTGACGCTTCCCGAGCTGTTGAACCGGCTGTCGAGCCCGGACGCCGCGGCCCGCAAGAACGCCGCCATGGGCCTCGCCAAGGCCTTGGCCGACCGCAGCCCGACCCTGGCGCTTTGCCTCAACACCCTGGCCTTCGAAAAGCAGGTGGAGGATCGCTGGCGCAAGCACCCCGATCCCGCCGCCGCTCGCCACCTGGCCAACGAGGTGGACGCCGCCGCAGTCGCCGCCCTCGAGGAGGCGGTGGTGGACTCCTATGAGCGCGTGAGCCACCGCTACTACCGCCTCAAGGCGCGGATCATGGGTCGCGAGGCGCTGGACCACTGGGATCGCAACGCGCCCCTCGATACAGCGCCGCCGCGGATCTACGGCTGGGACGAGGCCAAGGGGCTGGTGCTGGAGAGCTTCTCGGCGCTTGCGCCGAAGTTCGCCGAAACCGCGCGGATCTTCTTTGACCAGCCGTGGATCGACGCCCGGCCCCGCCCCGGCAAGCAGTCGGGGGCCTATTCGCACCCGGTCACATCGGAGCGGCACCCCTTCGTCTTCATGAACTACATGGGCGAGCGCCGCGATGTGCTCACCCTCGCCCACGAGCTCGGCCACGCCGTGCACCAGACGCTCTGCGCCCCGCTGGGAACCCTGCTCGCCGACACGCCGCTGACGCTCGCCGAGACCGCGTCGATCTTCGGCGAGGGTCTGGTGTTCGAGCGCCTGCTGGCGTCCGCCACGCCGGAGGAAAAGCGCGGCCTCCTGGCCGGCAGGATCGAGGACGCCCTGAACACGGTGGTTCGCCAGATCGCCTTCCACCGTTTCGAGACGCGTTTCCACGCCGCCCGGCTCGAAGGCGAGCTGTCGCCCCAGGAGATCGGCGGCCTGTGGCTGGAGGTGATGGGCGAGAGCTTGGGCCCGGCGATCCGGCTGAACCGCGGCTACGAGCACTATTGGGCCTATGTCAGCCACTTCGTGCACGCCCCGTTCTACGTCTACGCCTACGCCTTCGGCGACCTCCTGGTGCGCGCCCTGATGGAGAAGCGTCGGGAGGACCCCGAGGGCTTTGCGCCGCTTTACGAGGCCCTGCTATCGGCCGGGGGGACGAAGACTTACGTGGAGGCGCTCGCCCCGTTCGGCCTGGACCCGCGCGAGAAGGCCTTCTGGGCCGCGGGAATGAAGCAGATCGAGCGGCTGGTGGACGAGTTCGAGACCCTGGTCCCCGAGAAGTGAGTCTTCTGCACCACATCTCCACATGATGTCGATCAAGGCTAAGGGTGTGGAATGCCACGAAAGTCGGGGTTCGCGCGTTCGGGGGACCGAGGGCGAAGCGAGGTGTCCCGGAGTATGAATTCGAGTTCGAAGCGGCGCGCGAGGCTCAGGCTGGCGGCCGCCGCCTGCGCCCTCCCCATGGCGTTCGCCGGCGCCGTTCTGCATGCCCAGGAGCCCGCCGCCCCGCCGGCCGCTGCGCCGGCGCGGCCGGTCATCCCGCCGCTAAGTCCCGCCCAGGCGCAGCAGGCGATCGCCGTGTTGCACGACGCGGACCTGCAGGGGCTTCGTCCCGACGAGTATCTGCCTGCCGGCATCGACCCCGGCGGGGCCCTGCCCGAAGGCCAGCAGGAGGCGCTGGCGCAGGGCCTCCTCCGCTATGCCAAGGACGTGCGCACCGGGCGGATGGAGCTGAGCCAGTTCCCGTCGAACTGGACGCTCCGGCCTGACCCCTGGGATCCGGCCCCCGAGCTCGCCCGCGCGATCGCCGAGAACCGCCTCAAGGCCTGGCTCGACAGCCTGCCGCCGCCCTACTCGGGCTATGCGGCCCTGAAGCGCGGCCTCGCCAAGTACCGCCAGATCGCGGCGAACGGCGGCTGGAAGGCGATCCCCGAGGGGCCGCCGCTGAAACTCGGCATGACCGATCACCGGGTGCCGGCGCTGCGCGCCCGCTTGGCCGTGGAGGACCCGCAGCTGAAGGCCTCGCCTTCGACCACGTTCGACGCCGAACTGCACGGCGCCGTCCAGCGCGCGCAGCGCCGCTTCGGCTTCGAGCCGGATGGCGTGGTGGGCGCCGGCACCCTGCGGATGCTGAACCAGCCGGTTGGCCAGCGCGTGCTGCAGATCATCGCCAACATGGAGCGGTGGCGCTGGATGCCGCGGCAGATGCCCGCCACGCGCGTTCAGGTGAACTCGGGCGCGGCGATCGTCACCCTGTTCAAGGACGACCGCCCGGTGCTGTCCATGAAGGCGGTCTCCGGCAAGCCCGGCGACGAGACCCCCATGCTGGCCTCGTCCATGCACAGCGTCGTCATCAACCCGCCCTGGAACGTCCCCACGCGCATCGCCAACGAGGAGCTCTGGCCCAAGGAGCGGGCGAATCCCGGCTACCTCTCGCGCAACGGCTTCCGGGTGATCACCAACGACGACGGCTCAAAGCGCCTGCAGCAGCGCTCGGAGCAGAGCGCGCTTGGCCGGTTCAAGTTCGACTTCGACAACCCCTTCGCGGTCTACCTGCACGACACGCCCACCAAGGCCACCTTCGACCGCTTCGCCCGGCAGGCCAGCCACGGCTGCGTCAGGGTCGAGAAGCCCCGCGAGCTGGCCGAGGCCCTGCTGGCCGGCGATCCGCAGTGGACGCCCGAGCAGATCGCCACGACGCTGGACGGCGGCAAGACGGTGCGGGCGCGTCTGCCGCAGCAGGTGCCGGTCTACATCCTTTACTGGACGTCCTTCGCCGGCTCCGACGGGCAGATGCACTTCCGCACCGATCCCTACGACTGGGATCGCGAGCTCCTGCGGCGGACCGGCGTGCTGGCCACGCCCAAGGTGAAGACGGAAGAGACCTGATCGATGATGAGGATCGTGCTCTGGATCGCGCTGGCCGCGGTGGTGCTGCTGGCGGCCCTGGCGCTCAGCCGGGCGGTCCGTTTCACGTCCGAGCCGACGCCGCCGCCGCCGCCCGTGGAGCAGCCCGCCGCCCCGGCGGCTGCGGATGCTGCAGCGCCCGCCGCGGTCGTGGCGCCTGAGCCCCCCGGGCCGCCGCCGCCGCCCATCGACGACCAGGTCGCCGAAGACGCCGCCGCCGTTGGCATGACGACGGTGGAGCCATCGGAAGAGCAGGCGCCCGAGAACGCTCCGCCCGAGCCCGCCGGCGAGCCGACGCCCTAGCTGTCAGCTTGGCCGCGCCGCGCAGCCGCGCGATAGCGGCAGGGATCCTCGCGCAGGGCCGAGGATGACCTTGGGCCCGCGGAAGCGCCGCCTAGGCGCCGGTCCAGCGCCGCACGCGGCCGGTGTCCACGTGGACGAAGTTGGATTGCGGATAGAAGCCGACGCCGCCCGCCGAGACGTCGAGGGCCGCCTTGTGCAGGTGGGCCAGCTGGACGCCGTCGACGCGCACGTCCACCGCCTTGCCGAGCGTGTGCTGGCTGGTCGAGGCCACGCCGGAGCTCTTGGCGTGCAGCATGGCGTTGGTCTTCGGCGAGCGGTAGCCCGAGATGATCTGGAACGGCCGGTTGGTCTCCAGGCGGGTGTTGATGGCGTGCAGGGCGTCGAACAGCGCCGGCTCCATCATCTTCTCCTCGCCGGTGCGCCAGTCGCGCAGCACGCGCATGGCTTCGGCGAGGGCGTCCGGCACATAGCGGCCATTCTCGAAATAGACGGCGTTCAGCCGGTCGCCGGTGTGCAGGTTGTGCAGGATCGCCCGCCGCGGCTCCGAGGCCGGCAGGCTGCTCGCCCACGCCGGAACGGCGAGGCTGGAGAGCGCGGCCGCGCCGCCCAGGCGAAGCGCCTGGCGGCGCCCGATAATCGTCTGCATGAACTCAACCCCGACGAACTTCGGTGCAAACCTCGTCAACGGAGCATGCAATAACAAGCTGAACAACGTGTTGCTGCGACAACCCGCCTCAGGCGAGGGACTGACGGTCAGTACTGGCCGTAGCGCCCCTGCACCGACTGCAGCAGCTTCGGCGCGTCGAAGCCGACCCCGTCTTTGAAGACGATCTCCACGTTGCCGAGGTCGCCGATCGCCTTGCCCGGGTCGCCCTTCACCACCATCAGATCGGCGTTCTTGCCGGGCGCCACCGACCCGATCCGATCGGCGAGGCCGAGGTAGGTCGCCCCGTTCAGGGTGGCGATGCGCACCGCCTCCTCCAGGGTGAAGCCCGCCTCCACCAGCAGGGCGATGTTCCGGTGGTTGCCGAAGCCGGGGATCACCCCGCCGTTGCCCGTGGGGTCGGGGCCGGCCACCAGCAGGCCGCCCGCGGCGACGAACTTGCGCTCCATGGCCAGCGCGTTGCGGAACGCCCGCTGGCTCTCCGCGGCGCGCGCTGGCGGGGCGGTGTTGGTCAGGTTGCGCGCGTAGAGGTAGGCCTCGCGCGCCTGGGGCGTCAGCACCGCCATGGCCTTGGCGTCCAAGGGCGCATGGCCGGGCACCCGCTGCTCGAACACCGGCAGCGTCGAGGTCACCGCCACCTTCTTCTCCACCAGCAGACGGATCAGGGCGGCGGCTTCGGGGCCGTCCGGATCCATGGCGAGCAGGGTCGGCGCGCCGGCCGTGGCCGGGCAAAGGTCGGGCTGCTTGCCGGGGTCCAGCTGGGTGTTGACGAAGAAGCCGTGCTCCAGGTTGTCGATGCCGAGCTCGGCGGCCTCGGGATAGGTCACGGAGCACAGGTGGCCGGTGACCTTCAGCCCGCGCCGGTGCGCCTCGTCGATCGCCGCCTTCAACTGGCTGCGGGTGATGTTCATGTAGGCCTTGAACGAGGTCGCGCCCTGGTCGGCCCAGAAGGCCACCGTCCGCCGGGCGTCCTCGTCGTCCCGCAGCTGGTGCATCTGGATGAACGGGCTGTTCGGCCCTTCCAGATAAGGGCCCGTCACGTCCATGTGCGGGCCGGGCAGGACCCCTTCGTCGATCTGCCGCTTCACGTTGAGGTCGGCGTAGGGCTCGACGCTGCCGGTGGTCCGCAGCGTCGTCACCCCGGCGGCCAGGTAGAGCCGCGGCGAGGAGAAGGTCATCTGCGGCACGACCAGCGGCGGCTCTGAATGCCCGTGCGCGTCGAGGTTCGGCCGGGCGATGTAGTACATGTGGTCGTGCAGGCCGACGATGCCCGGCAGCACGGTGTGGCCGGTCAGGTCGAGCACGACGGCGCCCTTCGGCGCCCGCAGGGCGGCCGGTCCCACCTCCGCGATCCTGCCGTCGCGCAGCACGATGGTGCGGTCCGCCTGCGCCGCCGCCCCCGTGCCGTCGATCAGCCGCACGTGGCGGAGCACCACCACCGGCGCATCCACCTTCACATAGGGCCGCACCGCGGCACCGACCTTCGCCGCTGGAACGAGCACTGGGGGTGGGGCCGCCGCCGCCATGCCTCCCAAAGCCAGGGCCGCCAGCCCGCCCAGCACCACCCGCCCGATCATCGCGCTCTCCTGTCCCGCCACGCCGCCGACCTTAGCCGCCCGCCACGCCCACGCCACCGCGCTTGCCATTTTTCAAACGACCGTTAGACCCGGAACGACAGGCACAGGGAACGGGTGATGGCGGACGAAGCGGGCGCTCAGCCGAAGGACGGCAAGGAGACCTACGACGACCGGCCGTTCCACTCGGACGCCCTGCCGCCGGAGGTCCGCGCGCCGCTGGAGCCGTTCAAGGGCGCCGAGCCGCCCGCGCCCGCCTGGTTCCGCGAGGCCGTCGCCCAGCAGCCTGAGCGCAGCTTCGTCCAGAGTCTGGGTTCGAAGCTCGAGGTGCTGACCTGGGGCGAGCGCGGCAAGCCCGGCCTGCTGTTCGTGCACGGCAACTCGGCCCACGCTGATTGGTGGAGCTTCATCGCGCCGTTCTTCGCCGCCGACTATCGCGTCGCCGCCATGTCGCTGGCCGGCATGGGCGCGTCGGACTGGCGTGAGCGCTACGCCTTCACCGACTTCGCTGAGGACGCCGAAGCTGTCGCCCGCGCGACGGGGCTCTACGAGGGCGGGGTGAAGCCGGTCTACATCGGCCACTCCTTTGGTGGCGGCCAGGTCTTCTACGCCGCCGCCCGCAAGCCGCAGAACATGCGCGCCGCCATCCTGGTGGACACGGGCTTCGGCGGCCCGCCGCCCGAGGCGGAGGCGGAGCGCAAGCGCCGGATGGAGCAGGTCCGCAACATCCCCACCGGCGACCGCCCGAGCCGGATCTATCCGACCCTCGAGGCGGCGCTCGCCCGGTTTCGCCTGATGCCGCCGCAGCCGGCGGAGAACGCCTACATCGCCGACTTCATCGCCCGCCGCTCGCTCAAGCGCGCGCCCCTGCCGGACGGCTCGGGCGAGGGCTGGACCTGGCGGTTCGACCCCACCATGTGGGAAAAGCTTGACCGCACAGGAATGGGTCCCGACCTCGCCCGCCAGGGCGAGACCCCCATGGTGCACATCTACGGGTCGAAATCGGTGATCATCCAGCGCCGCCAGAACGGCGAGCGGCCGTTCTTCCCCGAGGGCCTGCTCGAAATCGAGATCCCCGACAGCCACCACCACATCATGATCGACCAGCCGCTGGCCCTAGTGGCGGCGATCCGGGCGATCCTCGCCACCTGGCCGCCCACCGGGGCGGCCTGAGGCCCCCACCCAAGCTTGAGCCGGCGCGCCGTCTCGTGTAGCACCCCCGCCACGGAATTCCGCTTGCGAGAGAGATCGCCCTCGATGGCCGACGCCACCCACGACTACCACCGCGGCGAGATGGACATCGCCGAGCAATCCGCGACCTACAACCTGGTGATGGGCATCACCAAGTGGGGCTCGCTGGCGATCGCGGCGCTCGTCCTGTGGCTGACCCTGTGGTTCTGCACCGAGGCCGGCTTCCTGGGCGCGACCGTGGCCGCCGTCGTGCTGGTCGCGCTTGGTGTCTTCTTCCTGCGCGACAAGCCGGGCGCGGGCCACTAGCCCTTTCAGCAAAGCTGGGGGCGCTGTTCGGACAACTTCCGCTCCGACGCCCGCGGCTCGCTGGACAGACCCTGACTCGGCTGCCTATCGTCCCGGCCAATTCGAGGGGGGACGCCAGATGGCCGTGATCGCCGTCACCAGGGAACGACGAGCGGGGGAGACCCGCGTCGCCGCCACGCCCGAGACGGTCAAGAAGCTGATCGCCGCCGGCTGGTCCGTGACCGTCGAGGCGGGGGCCGGCGCCTCCGCGTCCTATCCCGACGCCGACTACCAGGCGGCCGGCGCGACGCTCGCCCCCGACTTCCAGGCCGCGCTTTCGACCGCTGATGTGGTCCTCAAGGTGCGCAGCCCGGCCGACGAGGAGATCGCCGCCCTGAAGCCCGGCGCCACGGTGGTCGCCCTGCTCAATCCCTACGGCGAGCGCGCGGTGGTCGACGCCATCGCCGCGAAGGGCGCCACCGCCTTCGCCATGGAGTTCGTGCCGCGGATCACCCGGGCGCAGGTGATGGACGCCCTGTCCTCGCAGGCCAACCTGGCCGGCTATCGGGCGGTGATCGAGGCCGCTGAGGCCTACGGCAAGGGCATGCCGATGATGATGACCGCCGCCGGCACGGTGGCGGCGGCCAAGGTGTTCATCATGGGGGTCGGAGTCGCCGGCCTGCAGGCCATCGCCACGGCGCGGCGGCTGGGCGCGGTGGTCACCGCCACCGACGTGCGCCCCGCCACCAAGGAGCAGGTGGAGAGCCTGGGCGCCAAGTTCCTCGCCGTGGAGGACGAGGAGTTCAAGAACGCCCAGACCGCTGGCGGCTACGCCAAGGAGATGAGCCCCGAATACCAGGCCAAGCAGGCCGAGCTGGTCTCCAGCCACATCGCCAAGCAGGACATCGTCATCACCACGGCCCTGATCCCCGGCCGTCCGGCGCCCCGGCTGGTCAGCGCCGCCCAGGTGGCGTCCATGAAGCCCGGCTCGGTGATCGTCGACCTGGCCGTGGAGCAGGGCGGCAACGTCGAGGGCGCCAGGCTGGGCGAAGTCGCCGAGACCGCCAACGGCGTGAAGATCCTCGGCCGCCCGAACCTCCCCGGCCGCATCGCCGCCGACGCCTCCGCGCTCTACGCCCGCAACCTGCTCGCCTTCGCCGGCCTGCTGCTGAACAAGGAAGGCGCGCTCGCGCCCGACTTCGAGGACGAGATCCTGAAGGCGGCCCTGGTGGCCCAGGGCGGCAAGGTCGTCCACCCGCAACTCGCAAGCTGAGGTCCCATGGAAGCCGTCGATCCCACCGTCTTCCGCCTGGCCATCTTCGTGCTGGCGATCTTCGTCGGCTACTACGTGGTCTGGAGCGTGACGCCGGCCCTGCACACGCCATTGATGGCGGTCACCAATGCGATCTCCTCCGTGATCATCGTGGGCGCCCTGCTGGCCGCGGCCGCCCATGGGCAGGGCGGCGAACTGGCCTCCAACGTGCTGATCTCCAAGGGCGCGGGCGCGGTCGCCGCGGCCTTCGCCGCGGTGAACATCTTCGGCGGCTTCCTGGTCACCCAGCGGATGCTCGCCATGTACAAGAAGAAGGACAAGGGCAAGTGAGCCGCCATCAGCGGGAGGGCGAGCTCTCGCGCGCCGCCCTCGTCGTGGCCGGCGGCGGGGCCGTGGTGGGCCTCAGCCAACGGGCGATGGAGTCGCCGCAGAGCCCGTTGGCCCGAGCCCTGCTCGTGGCCGGCGCCATCGTCATGGTGATCGGGCTGGTCATCGCCCTTCGCAGTCTCTTCGCGCGCCGGGGGGGGCGCTGACCAATGAACGCCAATCTCGCCGCCATCCTCTACCTGGTCTCGGGCGTCCTGTTCATCCTGGCGCTGCGCGGCCTCTCCTCGCCGACCTCCAGCCAGGCGGGCAACCGCAACGGCATGATCGGCATGGCCATCGCGGTCGGCACGACGCTCGCCACACTCTGGAGCCAGGGGGCGCTGGACGGCCTCACCCTGGCGCTGATCGCCGGCGGCGTAGCCGTGGGCGGGATCATCGGCGCGGTCATCGCCCGGCGCGTGGCCATGACCTCCATGCCCCAGCTGGTGGCCGCCTTCCACAGCCTGGTGGGCATGGCCGCCTGCCTCGTGGCCGTGGCCGCGATCCACACGCCCGAGGCCTACGGCATCGGCTCGCCGGGCCACGTGCACCTGAACTCGCTGATCGAGCTGTCCCTCGGCCTGGCGATCGGCGCGATCACCTTCACCGGCTCGGTGATCGCCTTCGCCAAGCTTAACGGCAACATGAGCGGCGCGCCCATCCTGCTCCCGGGCCGCCACCTGCTGAACATCGCCATCGCCGTGGCCATCGTCGCCCTGGTGGCCGTGCTGGTGGTCAGCGGCGGGACCGCCCTGTGGGCCTTCTGGGCGATCTTCGCGCTCAGCCTGCTGATCGGCGTCACCCTGATCATCCCGATCGGCGGCGCGGACATGCCGGTCGTGGTCTCGATGCTGAACAGCTACTCGGGCTGGGCCGCCGCCGCCCTGGGCTTCACGCTCGAGAACACCACCCTGATCATCACCGGCGCCCTCGTAGGCTCCTCCGGCGCGATCCTCAGCTACATCATGTGCAAGGGGATGAACCGCAGCTTCGTGTCGGTGATCCTCGGCGGCTTCGGGGCGGACGACAGCGCCGCGGCCGCGAGCGGCCGAGTGGAGACGCGGCCGGTGAAGCAGGGCTCGGCCGACGACGCCGCCTTCATCATGAAGAACGCGTCCAAGGTGATCATCGTCCCCGGCTACGGCATGGCCGTCAGCCAGGCGCAGCACGCGCTCCGCGAAATGGCCGACCACCTGAAGGCCGAGGGCGTGGACGTGAAGTACGCCATCCACCCCGTGGCGGGCCGGATGCCCGGCCACATGAACGTCCTGCTGGCCGAGGCCAACGTGCCCTACGACGAAGTCTTTGAGCTGGAGGACATCAACTCGGAGTTCTCCACCGCCGACGTCGCCTTCGTCATCGGCGCCAACGACGTGACCAACCCGGCGGCCAAGACCGACCCGACCTCGGCGATCTTCGGCATGCCCATCCTGGACGTGGAGAAGGCGCGCACCGTCCTCTTCGTGAAGCGCGGGATGAGCTCGGGCTACGCGGGCGTGGAGAACGAGCTGTTCTTCCGCGACAACACCATGATGCTGTTCGGCGACGCCAAGAAGATGGTGGAGGGGATCCTGAAGGCGCTCTGAGCCTGGCTCAGACGCCGATGTCCCAGCTGCTGAGGCTGGCGCCGGTCACCACGGTCGGCGCCTCGGCCGCGCCATAGCCCGCCGCCACGTCGACCACCCAGATGTAGCCGTCGATCACCCCGTCGCCGTCGAGGTCGACCTCGACCCGCCGCCCGGGCCCGAAGCCCGGGATCAGGGTGGTGGGGCCAGGCCCGGAGTCGCCCGTCACCGGCGGCTGCTGGGTGGCGTCCGCGCCGCCGGGGTCGGCCGGCGGCGTCGGCGGCCGCAAGGTGGGCGGGGTGGGAACCACGCCGCCGCGGTCGGTCTGCAGGGTGTCGCCCTGCTCCGGCCGCAGGTCGAGGATCACGCCTAGCAGGGTGTCGGCGTGGCCCAGCGTCTGGGGCGTGGCGATGACGAAGGCGTCGGCGCCCGCGCCGCCCTCGGCCACCGTGTGGCCGTCCAAGGTGAGCCGGTCGTTTCCGTCGCCGCCCTCGAGCAGGTCGTAGCCGCTGCCCGCGCCCGCCCCCGCCAGGGTGTCGTCGCCGCCGCCGCCGATCAGGTGGTCGGCCTCGGCTGTCCCCACCAGCACGTCGTCACCCTCGCCGCCGCGGACCAGGTGGAGAACCCGCGCCTCGACCTGGGCGAGGCGCAGCGCGGCCGCCTCGGTCGCTACGGGCGCCAGCGTGGGCGGCGTTGCGGCCGCGCCAGTGGCCGACCCGTCCGTCTCGAACATTCCGGCCGCGGGGCGCGGCTCCGGCGCGTCGGCCGCCGTCAGGGCTGCGGCCCGCGCCCTGGCGGTAGGCTCGCTGCCCAGGGCGGCGGCCTGGGTGGCGACCTCGCGCTTCTCGGAGCCCGGATCGTCGTCCCCCGGCGGCGGGGGCGGCGGGCTGTCGTCGTGCAGCACCAGCTCGTCGGCCGGCTCCGCGTCGCCGACCACGGCGGCGCTGGTCTCGTAGAAGAAGGCGGTGGCGACGATCAGGGCGATGATGGTCTGGGCCTGCCGGCCGCTCAGGCTGAAGGGCACCACCACGTCGCCGCCCGCCGGGAGGTCCATCGGCGCCAACTGCTCGGCCAAGGCGAGGTGCAGGTCGGCCCCTTCGGCGACCACGTCGTCCACCGCGTAGTGCACCACGAAGCGCCCGCCGATCCGCGCCACGTGGACCAGCACCTCCTCGTTCTGGTCCTTCACGACACACCAGGGGTCGCCGTCTTCGGTGGTGCCGAACACCACCTCGACGCCAAGGCCGCTCTCGCCGAACTGCTGGGCGAGCGCCTCCAGCCGCGCGCGCTCCCCGGCGGTCCAGTCGCCGCTGGCGCGCACCTTGGCGATGAAGGGGAGGACGTCGCCCATGGGACCGATCGGAGTTCCTTACGCCTGGGCCGCCTGGCGGCCCGCGTCGTCGAACAGCAGTCGATAAAGCTCAGGTTCGTAGTAGCGCAAGAGGGTTCGGGCGAATTCGCCCGGATCCATCCCCAGGGCCTCGGCCCAGGCGCGCTGCGTCTCGATGGGCAGTCGGCCGAGGCCGCTCTCCACCTGGCTGACGAAGGTGTAGTAGCGCAGGCCCACCTTGTCGGCGAGTTCCGCCTGGGTGAGGCCCGCCGCTTCCCGCGCGCCCTTCAGCCAGCGCCCGGCCTGCTGGCGCAGCAGCTTGGTCTGGGCGGCCTTGGCGGGGTCGGCGGCAGGTCTCGGCATGAGGCGCTCCTCGGGACTTGAGGCGACGGACGATAGCGCCTTGAAGCGCGTCGTGAAGCCGCGTACAGTTTTTACGAAACAAGTACATACGTCACGGCCGTCCGCTTGTCACGAGAAGCCTGTCACCTTAACAATGGCGCGGCTTTTCGGGGTGCGCGGGGGCGCGCCAGGGGATCTCCAGACTCATGAAGCGTTTGTTCGTGTCCGCGGCCCTTCTGCCGCTGGCCTATGCTGCGTCGGCTTACGGCGAAACCAAGATCACCACGGCGACGACCACGCCGGTCCAGACCGCTACGCTGGCGAACGGCCAGCGGGACGACCTGACGGTGGAATCCACCGGCTCCATCAAGCCGGCCGCCGCCGGGGCGGCGGTGACGCTGAACTCGTCCAACACGGTGAAGAGCGCCGGCACGATCGGCTTCGAGGCCGGCCAGAGCAATTCCACGGGCGTCCTGGTGCTCGGCGGCAACAGCGGGTCGGTGACCAACACCGGCGCGATCGTGCTGCTGGAGGACTACACCGCCACCGACACCGACAGCGACGGCGACCTCGACGGGCCGTTCGCCCAGGGTTCGAACCGGATCGGCATCCGCGTGACGGGTCCCGGCGCGTTCACCGGCGACATCCGCAACGAGTCCGCCGGCTCGATCAATGTGGAGGGGAACGACTCGGCGGGCATCCGGCTGGACACCCGCCTCAACGGCAGCCTGGTCAACGCCGGCGCGGTGACCGTCACCGGCGACCGCGGCGCGGGGATCTCGGCGACCGACGTCTCCGGCAACGTGCAGGTCAACGGGACTGTGCAGGTGCGCGGTGAGAACTCGGTCGGCGTCTCCCTCGGCGACGTGGGCGGCGCGGTGCGCATCCAGGGCGCGGTGAGCGCCACCGGCTACCGCTACACGGACCGGCTCGCGGACGCGGCCCGGGGCAAGCTCGACGCGGACGACCTGAAGCAGGGCGGCCCGGCCGTCCGCATCGCCGGCAACGTGGCGGGCGGGGTGCTGCTGGACGTGCGGCCGGCGGACAACGACGCCAACGACACCGACGAGGACGACGACGGGATCGCCGATGCGTCCGAGGGCAGCGGCGCGATCACCTCCATCGGCTCGGCCCCCGCCCTCGACGTGGGCGCGGCGGGCCGCGCGACCACCCTGGGCGTCGTCGGGACCGGGACCAGCGCCTATGGCCTGGTGCTGAAGGGCGAGGTCGCCGCCCTCGGCCAGATCGACGGCGTCTCGGCCACCGCCCTGCGCATCGGCCAGGCGGGCAGCGGAACAACCACGGTCCAGGGCGGCGTCAACGTCATGGGCGGCCGGATCGCCGCCACCGCCTATGGCCTCGACAACGCCGCCCAGGGCGGGCCGGCCACGGCCATCTTCATCGGCGGGCCGGGCGTCGTCCCGGCGCTGCGCAACTCGGGCACGATCGAAGCCGTCCTGGCCAATGGGGCGCAGGACGCCCGCGCAGTGGTCGACCTCTCGGGCACCCTGGCGCTGGTGGAGAACACCGGCGCGATCCGCGCCGCGGTGACGCCCCGCAGCGGCTCCAGCAACGTGGGCCAGGCGGTGGCGCTGGACCTCCGCGCCAACACCTCGGGCGCGACGGTGCGCCAGACCAAGGCCACCAGCACCGCGACTCCGTCCATCGTGGGCGACGTCCTGTTCGGCTCGGGCGCCGACCGGCTCGAGATCCAGGGTGGGACCCTGACCGGGGCCATGGCCTTCGGCGCCGGGGCCGACACCCTGGTGGTCGACGCCGGCGGCGCCGTGACCGGCCGGCTCACCGACACCGACGGCCGGCTGAACGTCAATGTCGGGGAGGGCCGCCTGGCGGTGACCAACAGCGAGGTGATCCAGCTCTCCGGCCTCTCCCTGGGCGCCAAGAGCGTGCTGGCCGTGACCATCAACGGCGAGACCGGCGCCGCCACGCGCTTCAACGTCTCGGGCCCGACCACCATCGCCTCGGGCGCCCAGTTCGACCTGAACCTCTCGTCGCTGCAGCGCGGGTCCAAGTCCTACGAGATCATCCGCTCGGGCGGGCTGCAGGCCGGCAGCACGGGCGCCAGCCTGGTGGGCGCGCCGTTCCTCTACACGGCGGCCGTGCGCAACGACGCCAGCTCGGTCTACGTGGACATCCGTCCGAAGACCGCGACCGAACTCGGCCTCAACCGCTCGGCCGCCCAGGCCTATTCGGCGGTATTCGAGAACCTGGATCGCGACGGCAAGCTCGAGACGGCCTTCCTGTCCCAGAAGACCCAGGCGGGCTTCCAGTCGCTCTACAACCAGATGCTGCCGGACCATTCCGGCGGCGCGCTGCTGTCCGCGCAGGCGATCTCCAGCGCCGTCTCCTCGGCCATCGCCCACCCCCACGCGGCGCAGGGCGCCGGCGGCAACGGGATCTGGGCGCAGGAGATCCTGTTCCAGATCGACCGGGACGCCGAGGATGCGCTCGGCTTCGAGTCCGAAGGCTTCGGCCTGGCCGCTGGCTATGAGCTGGTGGGCCAGAACCAGGCCGTGGGCCTGACCGCCAGCTTCGTCAGCGCCGACTTCAACGACCAGGCCGCCTCGGCCGGCGAGAAGGTGGCGATGAACTTCTTCGGCGGCGGCGCCTACTGGCGCGTGCAGGCTGGCGGCTTCCAGGCGAACGTCCGCGGCGGCCTGGGCTACGTCAGCTTCGACAGCGCCCGCGTGCTGACCACCACCGACCTCAACCTGCGGGCCGAGGCCGACTGGAACGGCTGGCTGGCGGAGGCGCACGCCGGCGTCGCGTACGAGGCGCGGCTCGGCTGGTTCTATGCCCGGCCCGAGCTGTCGGCCGACTACGTGCGCCTGTCGGAGGACGGCTACACCGAAGAGGGCGGCGGCGCTGGCTTCGACCTCGACGTGGAGGACCGCAAGGGCGACCTGCTCACCGGCCAGGCGCTGCTGGCGCTCGGCGCGCGGTTCGGCGACGAGGTGTGGTGGGCGCCCGAGGTGAAGGTGGGCTGGCGCGCCAAGCTGGCCGGCGACCCGGGCAAGACCACCGCGCGCTTCGGTTCCGGCGCGGCCTTCACCCTGGATCCGGAGGACGTGTTCTCCGGCGGGGCCGTGGCCCGCGTGGGCGTCCGCGGCGGCGCGAACCAGGTGCTCTACGCCATCGAGGGCGGCGGCGTGTTCGACGACAGCTACAAGGAATACGACCTGCGCGCGGTGGTCCGTTTCCTCTTCTAGGTAGAAGAAGGTTCTCAGCAAAATCCCGCTGCGGCGGCCGGGCAGCCAACAAATGTTGATGCCCGGCCGCCTAGTTTTTGCCTAGAAGGTCCCCCAGTTAACCAAACCCTAACGGCAGGGTATGCTGACGCCTGGCCGCTCCGTCCCTTGCGAGCGGCCCTGCAGGGCGCAGTGGTGCTGGGAGACTATCGCTCTTGATGGAAGCAAGTTCGGTTCTCGACGCGCGTGCGCGCCATTGGATGATCGACGCGGCCGTCGGCGCCGCCGTGGCGCTGGGCGCCATCACCGTGGCCCACGCCTCCCTGCCGGACCGCGCGCAGCTCGTCGCGCGCCATCAGACCTCGGCGCCGGCGGTCCGCCTGCTGCCGCAGCCCGCTCCGCAGGCCGGGGCGCCCGCCGTCCTGATCAGCTTCCAGGCTCCGGTGGCCGGCGAGGAGATCGTCTCGCCGTTCGGCCTGCGCCAGCTCCCCTGGGAAGAGAACGGCCGGCTGCACGAGGGCGTCGACATCGCGGCCGACTTCGGCGAGGCGGTGCTGGCGTCCGCCGACGGCGTCGTCGTCCGCGCCGGCAATGGCGACGGCTATGGCCGCTTCGTCGAGATCCAGCACGCCGAGGGCCTGACAACCCTCTACGCCCACATGGGCGCGGTCGCCGCCGGCATGCGGCCCGGTCTGGCGGTGAAGGCCGGCACGGCCGTTGGCCAGGTCGGCTCGTCCGGCACGTCCACCGGCCCGCACCTCCATTTCGAGATCCGCGACAGCCGCGACCGGCCGCTGAACCCGGCGCTGTTCGTGGGCAAGAGCTTCGCCAGCGCCGACGACTTGCCGCTGCGCGATGCGCGGCGGTTCCCGCGCCGGGTGCGCATGGCCTACGTTTCGCGCATCCCTGAGAGCAAGAAGGCGCTCATGGAGGCCAGGCTGCAGGAGAAGCTCGCCGTCGCCGCCACGGATGCGGTGAGCGCCGGCAAGGACGCAGCCGTCACCGTGCTCTACGGCGATGGCCGGCCCAAGGCCACGATCCGCTTCGGCGCGAACCGCAAGCCGATCGCGCCCGGCGGCGTGGAGGTCGGTTCCAAGGCGGCGGCCGCCCCCGCCGCCTCGCCCGCAGAGCCGGCGGCCTCCGCCGACGAGGCGGTCGCCACCGCCAACGGCTGACCCTCGACGGCGCCGCTCCGCGTCGCCATATCTGCGCTTCGCTCCGGAGATCGCCGATGAAGTACAAGCAGCTCGGCCGGACCGGCCTGTTCGTTTCCGAGATCTGCCTGGGCACCATGACCTTCGGCGGCTCGGAAGAGGCCGGCATGTGGCGCGCCATCGGCGCCCTGCAGCAGTCGGAGGTGGACGCTATCCTCGGCCGCGCGCTCGAGGCCGGGGTCAACTTCATCGACACCGCCGACGTCTACTCCTTCGGTGAGTCCGAGCGTCTGACCGGCCAGGCGCTGAAGAACCTGGGCGTGAAGCGCAGCGACGTGGTGCTGGCCACCAAGGTCTATGGCGAGATGGGGCCAGGGCCCAACGATCGCGGCGCCAGCCGCGGCCACATCATGGACTCGGTCCAGCGCAGCCTGGAGCGCCTGCAGACCGACCACATCGACCTCTACCAGATCCACGCCAACGACCCGGTGACCCCGATCGACGAGACGCTGCGCGCCCTCGACGACCTCGTGCGCCAGGGGCTGGTTCGCTACGTGGGCGTCTCCAACTGGCAGGCCTGGAAGATCGCCAAGGCGCTCGGCGTCAGCGAGATGAAGGGCCTCGCGCGGTTTGAGACCCTGCAGGCCTACTACTCCATCGCCGGCCGGGACCTGGAGCGCGAGCTCGTCCCCATGCTGACCAGCGAAGGCCTGGGCCTGATGGTCTGGTCGCCCCTGGCCGGCGGCCTGCTGTCGGGCAAGTTCGGTCCGGGGGGGAACAATCCCGAAGGCGCCCGGCGCACCAACTTCGACTTCCCGCCGGTGGACCGCGAACGCGCCTGGGCTTGCGTCGAGGTGGTGCGCGAGGTGGCCGAGGCGCGCGAGGCTTCGGTGGCCCGCGTGGCGCTGGCTTGGCTGCTGGCCAAGCCGCACGTGATGAGCGTGATCATCGGCGCCAAGACCCTGGAGCAGCTGGACGACAACCTGGCCGCCACCGACCTCGAGCTGACCCCGGACGAGGTGGCTCGGCTCGATGCGGTCAGCGAGCTGCCCGCCGAGTACCCCGGCTGGATGCTGGCGAGGCAGGGCGCGTCGCGCACGCCCCGGCCGTTCAAGAAGGACTGATCCGCTGGTGGCTGCAGAGGCCCGGCCGAGCGCCGCCTGGCGGGGCGAGCAGGTTGACATCGGCGGCCGCGCGCTGCGCGTGGTCAGGGCCGGTCCGACGGACGCGCCCGGCCCGCTGATCCTGCTGGAGCACGGGGCGTTCGGCTGCGCCGCCGACTGGGCCGTGGTGCAGGAGCGCCTCGCCGCGCGCGGCCTGCGCAGCCTGGCCTACGACCGCGCGGGCCTCGGCCACTCGGACCCCGGCCCGCGGCCGCGCGACGGGCGGGCCATCGTCGCCGACGCTGAGGCCCTCCTGGCGGCCGTGGGCGAGACCGGCCCTCTGGTCGCCGTCGGCCACTCCATGGGCGGGCTGATGGTCCGGCTGTTCGCCCTGACGCATCCCGACCGGGTGCTGGGCCTGGTGCTGGTGGACGCCATGACGCCGGACGTGATCGACCTGCCGGTCGGCCGCCGGGCCATCGGCTCCTTCGCGGGCGTCCTGCGGCTGGCTGGGGTGGGCGCCCAGTTCGGCCTGATGCGGCCCGTCTCGCTGATCACCGGCAATCTCATCGGCCTGACCGGCGACGCGGCTGCGGAGAAGCGCCGGATCCACGGCTCGGCCCCGCATGCCCGCGGCGCCGCCGACGAGGTGTCGAGCTGGCCTGAGACCTCCCTGCAGGCTGGGGCGCACGACCTGCCGCCGGAGCTGCCGGTGGCCGTGGTCACAGCCGGCGGCGAGCGCGTGCGGCCGTGGCTGAAGAAGCTGCAGACCGTGCCGGCGCAGGGCTCCCAGCACGGCTATGTCGAGCATGTGGCGGGCTCGACCCACGCCAGCCTGCTCGGACGCCGCTTCGCCGATCCCGTGGTCCGCGGCGTGACCCACGTGCTCGGCGCCAGGCGCTAGAAGGGCTCGCGCTCCACCAGGCCGCAGGCGGCCTGCAGCCGCTCGGAGACAAGGGGACGGCAGAGGATCCCCTCCACCTCCGCCACCGCCGGGCAGACCGGGCCCGCCGGGCCCCAAACCACCGGGAGGGCCGGCCGCGCCTTGGGCGGCAATCTCTGCACTGCGGCCTGTTGCTCTCGCGGCAGCCGCCGCGCCGCGCCCTCGAGACGGCTGACGCTCAGGCCTGGCGCGGCCGCCACCAGCTCGAAGCGGCCGTCCCAAACGACGGGCCGGCCGGGGGGGAGATGGAGGCTCGAGAGGCCGCCGCGCTTGGCCTCGCCCGGCTCCCGGAAGATCCGCACGCGCCCGTCATCCGCCTCGATGCGGGCCCCGGCCAGGGTCGTCGCCACGGCGGCGGGGCCGGCGAGCAGCGACTGCAGCCGCTCCAGGGCGTCGCGCGCCGGCCGTCGGTCGCCGCCCCCGGCGCAGACCGCCGCCACGCCGACGAAGGTTCGCGCCTCGGCCGCGGGCGCGTCCCGGAGCGCGCTGCGGGGCAGTTCGATCCCGCCCGCGGCGTCGAAGCCGCAGCGCTCGGCCAGCGAGGCGGGCGGCGTCTCCGCCGGCCCGGGAACAGGTGGCGCGCCCGCCGCGCGCGCGCGCGCGCGGGCCGAGGCGGGGTCGTCGTTGGCGGGGTCGTCGATCCAGCTTTCCCGCCGCTCGCGCAACCAGGCGCGGATCTCGTCGCGCTGGAGCGCCAGCATCGGCCGCAGGAGGAAGAGGCCGCGTCCCTCGGGCCAGGCGGGGGAAGGCGCCCACTCCCGAGGGGCCGGCGTCGTTGCCCCCTCGGCGCGCATGGCCGCCGCCTCGGCGGCGTCGCTGGCGGTGTGGCCCATCAGGATCACCCGGGCTCCGGCCTGCCGCGCGGCGCCGGCGAGCAGGCGGTGGCGGGCCTCGCGGGCGGCCGCGGCCAGGCCGCTGGCCGGCTTCGCGCCGGTCCAGGCGAGCGCCTGGAAACCTGCGCCCAGCCGCTCGGCGGTCTCGGCGCAGCGGACCGTCCAGGCCGCCGACTGCGGGCGCAGGCGGTGATCGACCGTCAGGATCAGCAGGCGGCGGCCGGCGTCGCGCGCCCACGCGGCCGCGACCAAAGCCAGAGCCAGGCTGTCGCCGCCGCCTGACAGGGCCACCGCCACCGGCGCGTCAACGTCGGTCAGCAGGCGGCGGTCGAGGATCGGCCGGACGGCGTCGTCCAGCAGGTCGGCGAGCCCGACGTCTAGGCCGCCGCGCACTTCGCCTGCGTCCGCGCGGCGGCGGCGCGGCTGGAGACGGCGGCCGGCGCCTTCGGATAGCGCTTGGGCAGCTCGGCCAGGGCCTGGCAGGCGTCGGCCGGCTTCTTCAGGGCCACCAGGGAGCGGGCGAGCTCGACGACGGCGTCGGGGGCCCAGGCGGTCTGCGGCCAGCCGCGAATCGCCCCGATGTAGGCGGTGGCGGCCTGGGCATGGGCGCTGCGCACGCTGAGCGTCTTGCCCCACCAGTAGCGGGCCTCGGCGAGCCTGGGGCCCTCCGGATAGTCCTGCACATAGGCGGCGAAGGCCTGCTCGGCGCCGTCATAGTCGCCGGCCAGCATCAGCTGCCGCGCGGCGGTGAAGGCCTCCTGCGGGGGCCGCTTGACCGCCGCCTCTTCGGCCGGGGGCTCGGGCGGCGCCGGCGGGGTCGCCGCCTTCTCCGCCACGGCGAGCCGATCGCCGAGCTCCTTCACCTGCGCCTTCAGCGCCTCGTTCTCCCGGCGGGCGAGCTCCAGCTCGTGCGTCGTGGTCTCCAGGCTGCCGTTGATGCGGGTCAGCGACTGCTCCAGGTCGCCGATCCGCTGCGAGAGCTCGCCCATGCGCGCGTCGGTGTCCGCCGGCTGGACCACGACAGGGGCGCCCGTCCTCTGAGCCTTGAAGACGATGTCCCGCAGCTCGCGCACCACCTTCTCCATCCGGTCGACCCGCCGGGCGTCGCGCGCGTCCAGCGGATCGTCCATGGGGGTCTGCGCCCTCGCCGGCAGGGCGGCGAAGGCGATGACCGCGACGGCGGCGTAGGTGCGGAGACGATGGAGAGGCATGGGGCTCAGGCTGGTGGCGGCGGGCGGCGGATTTGCGGCGCGCGGGTCAGCGCGCGCCGCTCACGATCGCCGTGCGGGCGTTGCGGTTGCGGGCCTGGCCTTCCTCGGTGCCGCTGGTGTCCACCGGCTGCTCCTTGCCGAAGGAGACGGTGGTGATCCGGTCGGCGGTGACCCCGTTGGAGACTAGGTAGTCGCGGACGGCGTTCGCACGGCGGGCGCCGAGCGCGAGGTTGTACTCGCGGGTGCCGAGCTCGTCGGTGTTGCCCTCGATGCGCACGCGCACCGACGGGTAGCGGCGCAGCCAGGCGGCCTGGCCCTGGAGGATCGGCTCGGCGTCGCCGCGGATGGAATACTGGTCGAAGTCGAAGAGCACGCGGTCGCCGACGTTGACGCGGAACTCCTCGGCGGAGCCCGGCACGGCGCCGATCGGCTGGTTACCCACCGGGCCGGGCTGGGTGGTGGTCCCGGGACCCTGCGGCTGGGTCGGGCCGGCCGGCGGGCGGGTGTCGAGCTGCGGCTTCGGGCGCGAGCTGCACGCCGCGACGGACAGGGTCGCGGCGGCCACAAGGCTCAGTCGCAGGGCGGTCTTGCCATTGAAGCTGAGGACCATGGTGGTGCGTCTCCTTGAGAGCTTGGGCGCCGAGGCGCGGGTGAGAGTCTACGGGCCGGCGCGGCTGCGCAAGCCTAGTTGAGAAGCGGCGACCAGGCCGGGTCGGACCCGGCGGTCGGATAGGGGACGGGCTGCAGGATGCGGCCGGTGACGTCGACGCTCCAGAGCCGGGGCGCGCCGCCGCGGGTCTCGCGCGAGAACATCAGCACCCGCCCATTGGGGGCCCAGGTGGGGCCCTCGTCGAGGTAACCGGAGGTCAGCAGCCGTTCGTCCGACCCGTCGGCGCGCATCACCCCGATGTGGAACTGGCCGCCCGTCTGCTTGGTGAAGGCGATGAACTCGCCCGTCGGGCTCCACACCGGGGTGGTGTAGCGCCCGCCGCCGAAGGTCAGCCGGCGCGGGTTCGATCCGTCCGCGCCCATCACGTAGAGCTGCGGCGAGCCCGAGCGATCCGAGTTGAAGACGATCCGGGAGCCGTCCGGCGAGAAGGAAGCGGAGGTGTCGATGCCCGGGTCCGCCGTCAGCCGCGAGGTCTGCCGGCTGCGAAGGTCCATGACGAAGATGTCCGAGTTGCCGCTGCGCTCCACGCTGAAGGCCACCTTGCTGCCGTCGGCGGAGAAGCGCGGCGCGAACACCATGCCGCGGAAGTCCCCCAGGCTCTCGCGCCGCCCGGTCTCCAGGTTGAACAGGTAGATCGACGAGCCCTCCGGCCGCAGGGCCATGTAGGTGATCTCTTGGCTATTGGAGGAGAACCTGGGCGTCATGACGATGTAGGAGCCGTCGGTCAGGTAGCTCGGGTTGGCCCCGTCCTGGTCCATGATGGCGAGCCGCTTCTGGCGCGCAGGCCCGCGGCCCCCGCTCTCCGCGACGAACACCACGCGCGTGTCGAAATAGCCCTTCTCGCCGGTCAGCCGCTCATAGACGGCGTCCGAGATCTTGTGCGCCACGCGCCGCCAGTTCTCGGGGCTGGAGGTGAACTGAAGCCCCAGCAGCTGCTGTTCGGCGAAGACGTCCCACAGGCGGAAGTCCACCTGCAGCCGGCCGCCGACGACGGTGACCTGGCCGTTCACCAGCGCCTGGGCGTTGATCTGCTTCCAGTCTGCGAAGCGCGGCTGAACCGCGGCGTTCAGGTCGCGCTCGACGAAGCTGGCCGGGTCCAGGGGCCGGAACAGCCCTGAGCGCTGGAGGTTGGCCGAGATGACCCCGGCGATGTCGCCGCCCACCTGGCCGCCGCCGAATGCCGGCACCGCGACGGGCAACGGCTGGACGTCGCCGCGGTTCACGTTGACCTCGATCTCGGCGCGGGCGGCGGCCGGGGCGACAAGGGCGCCGCCGACCAGCGCGACGAGGGCGAACATCAGGCTCTTCAGCCGCATGGAGGGGCTCCGGACGGTCATAGCTTGCAGGCCTCGCGGGCGTTGAAGTTCACGGCCACGCGCTGGCCATAGAACTCACGGGGCAGGTTGCGGAAGGGGGAGGCGGCGTAGACCGCCCGCACGGCGCGCTCGGCGGAGGCCTGGCTGACGGCGTTGCGCGCGCCTCGGATTTCTGACGCGGGCTCGCCCACCAGCTGGCCCCCGGCGCCGAGCGCGAAGGTGACCCGGACCACCACGTCGCGGCCGCCCTCGACCTCGCAGTTGGGGTTCCACCGGCGCTGCAGCTCGTCGGCGAGACCGGTCATGGCCGCCGAGGCGGAGAGCCCGGAGCCGAGGTTGGGCCGCGCCTGCTGAGCGGTCTGTGGGCGCGACGCCCCCTTGGGCGCGGAGGACGGCCGCGGCGCCGACTTGCTCCCGGGGATGCTGGCCAGCAGGGCGTCGAAATCGAGGCTCTTCTCCGCCGGCTTGGGCTGGGCCTTGGAAGCCGCCGCCTTCGGGGCCGGCTGCGGCGGCGCAGGCTTCGGCGTGGGGACGGGCGCAGGCTTTGGCGGGGGCGCAGCCTTGGCGGGGGCGGGCGTGGGCTGCGGCGCCGGCGGGGTGGGGGTTGCTGGCGGCGGCGTCACGTCGGCCGGCGCGTCGGGCACGGGCGTTTCAGTCTGGGCGTCCTGCTCCACGGGCGCCTGCTCGGCGGCGCGCAGGTCGGTCACCGGCGCATTGGCCACGATGGTCACTGGGACCACCGCGCCCACCTTCAGGTCGCGGGCCCAGGGCCAGGAGATCAGCAGCGCGGCCGCGATGCCCGCATGCAGCAGGATCGAGCCCAGCGCCGCCGGTGACAGCTCCCTGCGGATCACGGCGTCGCCGCCTCCTCAGGGTCTGCGCCCGACGAGGGGCCGCCGGTGTCGGTGATCAGGTTGATCGAGGTGAAGCCGGAGGTGGAGAGCGAGGCCATCACCTGGGCGACGGTCTCGTACGAGGCCTTGCCGTCGGCGCGGACATAGATCGGCCGGGTGGTCTCTGCGCCGGCCATCTCCTTCAGCCGCGGCGCGAGCCGCGCGAAGGGCACCGGGTCCTCGCCCACGAAGAGGGCGCCGCTGGCCTGCACCGAGACGGTGATCGGGTCCGGCCGGTCCTGCATGGCGCCGGCCTCCGTCTTGGGCAGCTCCACGGGCACGCCGGCCGTCAGCAACGGAGCCGAGATCATGAAGATGATCAGCAGCACCAGCATCACGTCCACCAGCGGCGTGACGTTGATCTCGCTCAGGGTCCCCCGGCGGCCGCGCCCGTAGCGGCGGCGGTTGCGGCGGCCGCCCCCGGCGGCGAAGGCGTCGTTGGCGGAGAGCCCCATGGGTCAGACCCGCTCCGCCAGCCGCCGCTGGATGGCGGTGGACAGGTCGTCTGCGAAGCCCTCGAGCCGGGCGGCGAACTTGCCGGCCTTCGTCGAGAAGGCGTTGAAGGCGATGTAGGCGGGGATGGCGGCCACCAGACCAATGGCGGTGGCGAACAGGGCCTCCGCGATCGAGGGGGCGACCACGGCCAGGGAGGTGTTCTTCTGCAGGGCGATGGCCTGGAAAGCGTGCATGATCCCCCAGACCGTGCCGAACAGGCCGACGAAGGGCGAGGCGGTGGCGACGATGGCGAGCGTCCCCAGGCCCTCCTCGATGCGCTGGCTCTCGCGGGCGATGATGGTGTCGAGCACCCGATCGATCCGCTGGATCAGGAAGGCGGCCTGGCCCTCGGCCACGGAGCCCTTGCCGCGGGCGTCGCGCCACTCCTTCAGCGCCCCTTGCAGCATGCGCGGGAGCGCGTGGCGGGGCCGCTCGCCGGCCTCGGCGGCGATGTCCTCCAGGCTGCGGCCCGAGGCGACGGCGTCCTCGAAGCGGTTGGCCTCGCGGTTTAGCGCGGCGAAACGGAACAGCTTGTCGAGGATCACGGTCCACGACCACAGCGAGGCGAGCGCCAGCCCGATCATCACCAGCTTCACCACCCAGTCCGCGCGCAGGAACAGGTTAACGGCGTTGAAGCTTTCGGGGCTGACGGCGTTGGGGTCCATGGCGTGTCCGGATCTGAAGCTACGGTCGTGGTTTGCGTAAGCCTGCGGCGAACTTAAGGCGAAGCGATCTCAAGCGGTTGGGGCGAACAGCGGACGCAGCGCCTCGACCAGTCCGGCGGGCGGCTTGCGGGGCCGGCCGGCCATGTCGATGCAGGCCGCCTGCACGTCCGCCGTGGCGATCAGCTCGTCCCCTCTAACAATCCTCTGGCGGACGAAAAGGCGCGGTCCCTTCACGCTTTCGTACAGGGTGCGCACCTGCAGGGCGTCGTCGATGCGCGCGGCCCGCTTGTATTCGAGGGTCAGCTTCACGACGGTGAAGGCGGCGGGGTCGGGGCGGTCCAGCAGGGCGGCGTGGCTGATCCCCGCCACCCGCAGGAAGTCGCTGCGCCCGCGCTCGAAAAACCGCGCATAGTTGCCGTGGTACACCACCCCGGTGAAGTCGGTGTCCTCGTAATAGACGCGCACCGGCAGCACGTGCTCGCGGCCTTCAAGCCAGCCGGCGGAGGGGTGATTCGCATCCATCGGCGCCAGCTTAGCGCCCCTCGTGCGGTGAAGCCGAGTATGCGCGCATCCGGCGCCGCTACTTGTCGAACAGGTCCGGATTGACGCCGCGGGCCTGCGGCGGCGGCGGGGCGGCCAGGCCCAGGTGCTCGTACGCCCGCGCGGTCGCCATGCGGCCGCGCGGCGTGCGCTGGATGAAGCCCTGCTGCATCAGGAAGGGCTCGATGACGTCCTCGACGGCGTCGCGGGCCTCGGCGATGGCGTAGGCGATGGTCTCCACCCCGGCCGGGCCGCCGGCGTAGTTCTCGATGAGGGCGCGGAGATAGCGCCGGTCCAAAGCGTCCAGCCCCTGCTCGTCCACGTCGAGCCGGGCGAGTGCGGACGCCGCGGCCTTGCGGTCGATCACCAGGTGACCGTCGGCGGCGGCGAAGTCGCGGACCCGGCGCAGCAGCCGTCCGGCCACCCGCGGCGTGCCGCGCGAGCGCCGGGCGATCTCCAGCGCGCCGTCCGCCCGCAGGCCGAGCCCCATCTTGGCGGCGGCGCCGGTCAGCACCTGGGTGAGCTCGTCGTGCGTGTAGAACTCCAGCCGGAGCGGGATGCCGAACCGGTCGCGCAGCGGCGTCGCCAGCAGCCCCGCCCGGGTGGTGGCCGCCACCAGGGTGAAGGGCGCCAGGTCGATGCGGATCGAGCGCGCCGACGGCCCCTCGCCGATGATCAGGTCGAGGACGTGGTCCTCCATGGCCGGATAGAGGATCTCCTCCACATTGGCCGGCAGGCGGTGGATCTCGTCGATGAACAGGACGTCGCGCGGCTCGAGGTTGGTGAGGATGGCCGCAAGGTCGCCGGCCTTGGCCAGCACGGGACCGGAGGTGGCGCGGAAGTTCACGCCCAGCTCGCGGGCGACGATCTGCGACAGCGTGGTCTTGCCGAGGCCCGGCGGACCGAACAGCAGCACGTGGTCCAGCGCCTCGCCGCGGGACTTGGCCCCCTCGATGAACACCGAGAGGTTGGCCTTGGCCTGCGCCTGGCCGACGAACTCGGCCAGCGTCTGCGGCCGAAGCGCCTTGTCGGCGCCCTCCAGGGGCTGGGCTTCGCCGGACACGATGCGGGTCATGATGGGAACCACGGAATACACGGACCACACGGAAGGTGCGAACCCGCAGGCGCCGTGGGGCCGATATGCCGCTGGATTTGTCCACGAACCACACGAACCACACGAACGGCGGCGTGGTGAGCGCCGCGCTCGGGTCGCATTGCGCGCCTGAGGCGCGCGAACTTCTCGAAACGCTGAGCCCGCCATGGCGCAGCCCGGTTCGTGTGGTTCGTGTGGTTCGTGGACAATCCCAGCGGCGCCGCCGCCGCGAGGCGCAGGCCCGCCTGGCGCCCGTCTTCGGTGGGGTCGGCGCCTTCCGGCATTACCCTCAACCTACCGCCCCAGTTCCTGGAGGGCGGCCTTGATCAAGGCGGGGACGGCGGCGTCGTCGCCCAGGCGGGCGAGCGCCGCCTCGACCACGCGCCGCGCATTGGGCTCGGCGACGCCCAGGCCCATGAGGGCGGCCACCGCCTCGCCCGACACCGAGGGCTTCACCGCCTGTTCCGGAGCGTAGTTCGAAGCCTGGAAGGCGGCCACGGGCCCCTCGGTGATCGGCTTGCCCTTCAGCTCCAGCACGATCCGCTGAGCGAGCTTGGGGCCGACGCCGCTGGCCCGGGCCACCGCGGCCTTGTCGTCGCGCGCCACCGCCGAGGCCAGCTCGGCCGGGGCAAGGACGTCCAGGACCGCCAGGGCCGCCTTGGGGCCGACCCCCTGGATCGTCTTCAGGGTCACGAAGGCGCGGCGCTCGTCGCGGGAGCCGAAGCCATAGAGCACCTGGCCGGTCTGCTCGCCCCAGATGGTCTCCACATGCACCACGGTCTCGCCGCCAACCTCGGGCAGGCGCGACAGGGTCCGCGCTCCGCAGCGCACCACATAGCCCACCCCGCCCACGTCGATCAGGGCCTCTTCCTCGCCCACCTCGGCGACGACGCCGCGCAGCCGGCCGATCATCAGGCGACCCTCCCATAGGCGGCACGCGCCGTGCGCACGTGGGCGTGGGCGATGGCCACGGCCAGGGCGTCGGCGGCGTCGGCGGTGGTCTTGCCGGCGGTGGGCAGCAGGCGCGCGATCATGAAGCCCACCTGGCCCTTGTCGGCCGCCCCGGTCCCGACCACGGCCTTCTTGATCACGCTGTTGCCGTACTCCGCCACCGACAGCCCAGCACGGGCCGGCGCCAGCAGAGCGCAGGCCCGGGCGTGGCCGAGCTTCAAGGCCGAGGCGGCGTTGTTGTTCATGAAGGTCTCCTCCACGGCGGCCTCGCTCGGCTCGTGGGCGACGATCACCTCGGAGATGGCGTCGAACAGGTGCAGCAGGCGCTCGGCGAAGGGCGCGTCCACAGCCGGCGCCACCACCCCGTGGGCCACGTGCGCGATCCGGGTCCCCTCCACGGTGATCACGCCCCAGCCGGTGCGCCGCAGGCCGGGATCGAGCCCCAGGATCCGCAAGGCGCCGGGCCGGCGCACGCCGAGCGGCGCGGCGAGGGAGGGGGGAATCGCGTTCGTCATCTGTTCACCACAGTGACCGATGCCGCGGGTGTGGTGAAGGGGGGGTTAAGAGCCCAGGGAGTCGGACCTCCGGCACAGCCTGGCGGCCACTGCGGGCTGGCAGCCTCCCCTGGGTAGATTGCGCCTTGGGATCGTCAGACGATCTGTCCCCGCGCAGCGTCGCCGCAGGCCATTCTGCATCCGCCTCGATGCGTCGCCGACCACCTGGAAGATGAAAACCCACGCCTGACTTGGATCAATGCACCCGCCAGCCCTTCGGGCAGACGAGGCTGAGGCTCTCTCATGCTAAAAAGTCGAAGAATGCTGATGCTGATAGGCTTAACGGTAGTCGTCGTCCTGACGGTCGCCGCGGTGTGCCTTCAGGTTTTGCGGCGGGGTGACCGACGCGCGGACGAGCGGGCGGCGGCGGTGCTTATGCACTCGGCGGCCCTTGCGCCCCAGACGTTCGACCCTGCCATGGTCGCCGACCTGCCCGAGCCCGCACGTCGCTACTTCGCTTACGCGATCCAGCCGGGAACCCCGCTGAGGATGGTCGCCGAGGTCGAGATGACCGGCGAGCTGGGCCTCGGCTCAAGGGAGAGGGCCAATTACCTCCCCATGACCGGAAGGCAGGTGCTGCGGCTAGACGGCTTTGTCTGGCAGGTCCGGGCCGGTGCGGCCGCGATGTGGGTCTCGGGGTCCGACGGCTATGTGGACGCCGAGGGCTGGACCCGCTTCTGGCTCTACGACGCGATCCCGGTCGCCCGAGCGGGCGGGGGCGACGATTTCGCCCGATCTGCTGCAGGCCGCGCAGTGGCGGAGTCGCTGTTCTGGACCCCAGCGGCTCTGCTTCCGTCACCTAAGGTCCGGTGGGAGGCGGTCAGTGTCGACACCTCGCGTGCGATCGTCAGCCTGGCGGGCCACGAGCACCACGTGGAGCTTACGGTCGCGGCCGATGGAAGGCCGTTGTCCGTCTCCCTGATGCGCTGGAGCCGTGAGAACCCGGAGAAGCGGTGGCGCTTGCAGCCCTTCGGCGGGACGATCCGCAGCATGATGGAGGTGGACGGCTATCGGGTCGCCGAGGCGGTGGAGGGCGGGAACTGGTTTGGCGCCCCTGACTACTTTCCGTTCTACAGGGCGCGGGTGACCCGCATTCAGCTTCATCCTGGCTGACGCTGGCGGCCTGGCCGGCTGGAGCAAGGAGGAGCAAGGGGCCCCGTGCGGCCCCCATGTCCGGCGCCAGCGAAGGCCGGCGAAACGCAGGTCTGCGAGAATCTCGCCCCGTGGAGGGCGGGAACGGGGTAGGTGGAGGGTCCAAACGGAGACTACGACCATGCCCGTCTACACCATCGTCACCACCAGTGCGGCCCAGGGCGCCGATCAGGCGGAGGTGAATACCCTCGGCGACGACTTCGCGAACGAGAGCGAAGCGGTCGGCTACTCGCGCCGGATGGCGGAGGAGATGGTGGGCCTGGCCGGTCAGCTGGCGCTGGACTTCGACTACAGCAACGTGGCGCTCTACGAGGGCGATCTGGTGGACGAGGAGCTGGACCCGCTCCACCCCGCCTTCGTCGGCATGTGGGTGCTGGACGAGACCGGCGCGGCCTTCATCGGCGCCGAGGAGTTCCGCGAGAACGCCACGGTGGCGCCGGCGCCGTAGCGCCGGACCCGCCGAGGGCGCGCGGCGCTAGTCCGCCGCGCGGATCAGCATCTTGCCGAGGTTGCGGCCGTGGAAAAGGCCGATGAGGCCTTCCGGGGCGCGCTCGAAGCCGTCCAGGATGGTCTCCTGGGTCTTGATCCGGCCGGACTTGAGCCAGCCAGTCATGTCTTCGACGAACTGCGCCTGCAGGTGGGGGAAGTCGCCGCCGACGAAGCCCTCGATGCGGATACGGCTGTAGATCACCGTCGACAGGTTGCGGACGCCCTCGCGCTCGCCGTTGTAGGTCGAGATCATGCCGCAGACCGGGATCCGGCCGCGGTTGTTCATGCGCGGCAGGGCGGCGTCGAGGTGGGCGCCGCCGACGTTCTCGAAATAGACGTCGATGCCGTTCGGCGTTGCGGCCTTCAGCGCCGGGCCAATTGGCTCGGCCTGGTAGTTGATCACGGCGTCCAGGCCCAGCTCATCGCGCAGCCAGGCGGCCTTGGCCTCCGAGCCGGTGGAGCCCACCACATAGCAGCCCTTCAGCTTGGCGATCTGGGCGACGACGGAGCCGACCGCGCCGGCGGCGGTGGAAACGAAGACCTGCTCGCCGTCCTTCAGGGCGCCCACTTCCAGCAGGCCGCCATAGGCGGTGATGCCGGTGCCGCCCAGGGCGTGCATGTAGACCGAGAGCGGCAGGTCGGGATCCGGCGTCAGCTTGCGCAGGTGGCGGGGGTCGGCGACGAACCGCTCCTGCATACCGGCCCGGTGCATGACCAGGTCGCCCTTGGCGAAGTCGGGATGGGCGGACTGGACCACCCGGGCGATGCCGCCGCCCAGCAGCGGCTGGCCGAGCGGCTGGTCGGCGTCCAGCCTCGGCCGCATGTAGGGGTCCACCGAGACCAGCACCGCCTGCAGCTGCACCTGCCCCTCGCCGGCGTCGGGCGTGTCGACGGTGGCGATGGCGAAGTCCTCGGGGACCGGCATGCCGTTGGGCCGGCGGACGAGGTGGACCTGGCGGCTCTGGACCAAGGGACGTCTCCTGAAGGCGTGGCGCTCGGTTCAGCTGTGCGGGAGAGCGGGGCGCGGGTCAAACGCCAGGTAAGGCCGGGGCTCTGAGCACGGTCCTGCGGACACAGGGCGTCTGGGGCTGCGCGCCGCAATCGCGGCAGACGGCGCGCAACTCTGCTGTAGAGTTCGGGCATCGGAGGTGCGCATGCCTGGACGTTTTCCCCTTCTCTCGCTGGCGGCGGCTGGCCTGCTTACCGTCACGCCCGCGGGGGCGCAGGCGCCTGTCGCGCCGTCGCCCACCGCGGTCGACCCGGTGTACATCGATGGCGCTACGGCGGCCGAGAAGGCGCAGCTGCAGGCGCTGCTGAGCGAGACCGTCGCGGTGCTGAACTCGGCGGAGTTCCACGCGAACCTGAAGTCGCTGAAGACCACCTATCCGGATGTCTTCCTCAACGCGGGGCACTGGAACAATCCGACGCCCGCGAACACGGTCAACGTCAGCGTCGACGAGTTAAGCGACGTGGTGGCCGGCAAGGCCCCGAAGTACCGCTACGTGCGCGCGCCCGTCGCCCTGGCGAGCTCGGAGACCAATGGCGACTTCACCCCGATTGCGGGCTGGACCGGCTCCGTCACGGCCCAGGACACCTCGCTCACGCTGGGCCGTGAACAGTTCCGGCGCTGGCGGTCGGCCGATCCGGTGGAGCGCTCCTGCGCCGTGAACACCGTGGCGCATGAGATCTCCCACCTGGTCGCCGACCATGCGAAGAGCCCGACGCAGTTCTGGCAGGCGGTGATCGACAGCAAGGCGAAGACCCTGACCACGACCGCCCCCGGCGGAGCGGCGATCAACCCCCCAAACGCGGTGGCGAGCTACCTGATCGGCACGGTGGCGCAGTGCACCTGGCTGCAGCGCCAAGGCTACACGCCAACGGTCGACCTGAAGGCCTGCGTCCAGGCGTTCGGCCACCGAGGCTTCAACAAGCTGCGTTGCGCCTCGTTCGCCGGCGCGCAGGCGGTCGCCATCAGACCGGGGCTACCGACCGCTCACGACATCACGGACTAGAGCGGTCTGTCGCCTCGCGGTGGCCGAGAGCCCCGACGCTCGCAGGCCTAGTGGTCCTTGTCCACCTGGCGGTGCATGGCGTCGGACTGGCCGTCGGCCGCGTTCTCGACCGCGTCGGCCTGGCGGTTGAGGGCGGTTTCCTGGGCCTCGTTGTCTGTGGCGGCGGCCTGGCGCTCCAGGGCGTCGGCCTGGCGTTCGCCCGCGGCGTCGACGGCGTTGGCCTGATCGTGGGCGGCGTCCTCGGCCGGGCCGCTGCAGGCGGCGAGCGAGAGGGCGGCGACGAGCGCGGCGGCGGGGGCGAAGGCGTTCAGGCGCATGGGATCTCCAGCTGGGTTTGACCCGCGGGAAACGCCGCCGCCGCAGGAAAGCTCCGCCGTGCCGCGGCGGCGCGTCCTCAGCGCTTTTTGCCGAGCTCCGCGGCGATGTCCTTGGTCAGCCGGCCCACCTTGCGGTGCGCGGCGGTGATCTGGTCGCGGGTGACGCCCCAGCGCTTCATCCAGTACTCGACCGCCTGCCGCTCGGAGAGGTCGAGACGCTCCTTGTCGATGAACCCGCGCTTGTCCTTCAGGCCGGCCATGGATGCTCTCCCTGTTCGAGCGGGCTATTTCTTCATCCAGGGCTTGGAGGCCCCGGACGGCTGTGCGGAGGATTGGCGTGGACCCGGCGTGCCGGCCCCGGGCGCGCGCGGCCGCGCCGCCAGGGAGGCCTTCTTCAGGCGCAGGGCGCGCTGCATGGCGGTTTCGGCCTGCGGCGGGTCGTCGGGGGTGTCGGTCATGGCGGCGGTCTAGCACAGGTCGCGGCGCCCGCCCCACGGGATCGTGATGGCGGCGGCGCCCGGCCGACGCCGAACACTTTGGCGCAAGGTCCGGTTCCACGCGCGGGACAAACCCAGGCAAGGGATCAGGATCATGGCCGACTTCCAACCGCAGCAGGGCGACTGGCGCCATACGCTCTACGGGACCAACAAGGGCGAGTGGCTGATCGGCTACTCATCCGACGACACCATCTACGCCAACGAAGGGGATGACTCGCTGAGCGGGGTGCACGGCACCGACATCCTCGACGGCGGCGACGGCGCCGACACGCTAATGGGCGGCACCGGCACCGACTACCTGACCGGCGGGCTGGGCGCCGACCACTTCCGGATGGAGACCGGCGGCGGCTGGGAGATCGTGTTCGACTACCACCGGGGGCAGGGCGACCGGATCTATGTGGAGAACGGCCAGGGCGCGACCGCGGTGGTGGTCTCCGACGGCGACACCTACGTCAACCTGGGCGGCGGGGACGGGTTCGTGCTGGTCGGCGTGACCAACTTCAACAGCAGCGAGCTTTACTTCTACTAGGCGGCGACCCCCGCCGCGCCGGCTCAGTCGGCGTGGCGGCGGGCGTCGGCGGCGGCGGCCTGCAGCTTGCGGATCCGCGCCTCGTAAAGGGCGGCCAGACGCGCGCGGTCGGTGACGCCGTTACGGGCCTCCCGCCAGGCGAGCTGCCGCTGGCGCAGCAGGCTCTTCTCGGCGTGGGCGTCGAGCGCCTGGGCATAAGCCTCGCGCAGCCGGCGCTGCAGCTTCTGAAGCGCGGGGTCCTGGCAGATCGTCCGGTCGGCCGGGGTGGTCGCCCCATCGCAGGCGGCCTCCGACCCGGTGGCCTCGGCGACGCGCTCCTCCTCCACGGTCGGCGGCTCGGGCGGCGGGGGGACCGCGGCGGCGTCCTGCGCGGCGCCGGCGGCGTCGGGGGAAGCCAGCACGATGTCGAGCTGGCCGGCCGCCGGGGCCTGGGCCGCGGCGGGATCGACCGCGGCGAGCTCGGCCGTCGGCGCGGGTTCGGACTCCGCCGGAAGCGGCGCGGCCGCGACCGGGGCGGGCGCCGGCGTCGACGCCTTGAGCAGCTGCGCCGGCTGGCCGATGGCGGCGGTTAGCGCGGCCGGAACGCCGGCCCCCGTGTAGATGGCCAGGGCCACGCCAGCGGCCACGCCCACCGAAACCCCGGCGGTGAAGATCACCGCGCCCGGCGGGCCGCGGCGGCGGACGCGGGGCGCCCGCGGCGGCGCGCCGCCCGCTTGGAAGGCTTCGGGCGCCAAAGTCAGGCTCTCGATCGGGTCGGGCTCGGCCGCGGTCGCGATGTTCGGCAGGGCCTCGGCCGTCTGCGGCGGCTCGGGCAGGTCGAAGGTGTCGTCGGGCCGGTCAAGAGGATCGCCCAGGTCGATTTCGATGATCCGCGGCTCGGGCGCCGCGCGGCGGCCGCGGCGCGGCTTGAGGCCCCGCTTGGCGGGCGCGGCCTCCCGGCGGCGGGCGAGCTCCTGGAGGATCTGGTAGGACTGGGCGGCCTGGCCCCGGCCCTGTGCGGAGCTCAGCAGGCCGCGCAGCTCGCGTTCGCTGAGGCTGGAAAGGTCAAGCTGCATCGGTGGACCCCGGGCGCGTCACGGCATCATGCGCCGGCGCCCGTCACACCAGCGTGACGATCATGGCCGCAGAGGGGCCGGGCCGGGAACGCGTCATTTCGGCGCTCCCGGCCAGGCCGCGCGGGATCAGCCCGCCCGGTGCATCGCGCAGAGCTTGTTGCCGTCGGGATCGCGCAGGTAGGCGAGGTAGAGCCGGCCGGTGGGGCCTTCGCGCCAGCCCGGCGGGTCTTCGATCGACGTGCCGCCGGCTTCGACGCCCGCCGCGTGCCAGGCGTCCACCTGGTCGGTGGACGCGCAGCGGAACCCGATGGTGGCTCCGTTGGCGCAGGTGGCCGGCCCGCCGTCGATCGGCAGCGAGGCGGCGAACACGCCCGTCGGCGACATCCAGAAGATCCGGTGGCGGTCCACGAAGCCCGGGCCGTTGCCCAGCGTGCCCAGCACCTTGTCGTAGAAGGCCTTGGCGCGGTCGAGGTCGTTGGTGCCGACCATCACGTGAGAGAACATGGCGCTTCCCCTTTGTTCGCCGTTGATTGCGCGAGGCGCGATCCTGACCGGATGACGCAAGGGGCGGTCAAGCCGTCGCGGGCGCCCGGCGCGTCAGGCCCGCTCCCAGAGCTCGATGGGATTGCCCTCGGGGTCGTGGATGCGGGCGAACCGGCCGAGCTCCGGACTGTCCCACTCGGGCCTGGTGATCACCTCGACGCCGGCGGCCCGCAGGTGCGCCAGCATCCCGTCGAGATCTTCCACGCGCAGGTTGATCATCGCCTGGCGGTCGGCCGGGAAGTAGTCGCTGTCCGCCTTGAAGGGCTCGAAGACCATCGGGCCGCCCTGGGTGAACCAGACCCACTCGTTGCTCTGGCCATCCGCGTCGACGCCCATGCCGCCGCCGACCCCGAGGTGCTCGCGGTACCAGGCCTTGAGCGCGGCCGGGTCCTTCGCCCGGAAGAAGTAGCCCCCCATCGCCACCGCCGGCATCGCGCGCCTCCCCTCGACTGCCGCGGGACCGTAGCGCCGATCCGCAGGCCGCGCCACGGCGGGGCTCGCCGTCCGTGGCGTCAGGGGCGGCAGGCTGACCCGATCGCTGAAGGAGACCCGCCTTGGACCAGCCGCCGCCCAACATTTCCCATGACCTGACCGGCCAGACCGCCCTGGTGACCGGCGCCTCGTCGGGGCTCGGGCGGCGCTTCGCCCGGGTGCTGGCGGCGTGCGGGGCCAAGGTGGCGGTGGCCGCCCGGCGCGAGGACCGGCTGAGCGGCCTGGTCGAAGAGATCCTGGCGGCGGGCGGGACCGCCGCGCCGGTGGTGGTGGACGTCTCGCAAGCCGAGGCCCTCGCCGCAGCCGTGGACGCCGCCGAGGCGGCGCTGGGGCCGGTCAGCATCCTCGTCAACAACGCCGGCATCCCTGACGCGCAGCGGGCGGTGAAGATGCCGTTGACCCTGATCGACCAGGTGCTCGACGTGAACGTGCGCGCGCCGTTCGTGCTGTCATGCGAGGTGGCGCGCCGGCTGATCGCCGCCGGCCGTCCGGGGCGCATCGTCAACATCGCCTCCATGGCGGCCTACGACTACGGCGGCAACGGCGCGGCGCTCTATTCGGTGAGCAAGGCCGCGGTGGTGCGGATGACCGAAGCCTTGGCGGTGGAGTGGGCGCGGTTCGGGATCAACGTCAACGCGATTGCGCCGGGCGCCTTCCGCTCCGAGATGCTGGACGGGATGCTGGAGCGGGTGGGGGACATCTCGCAGCACTTCCCGCGCAAGCGGATCGGCGAGCCGGCCCAGCTCGACTCCACCCTGGTCTACCTGGTCTCGCCGGCCTCCGAGGCGGTGACCGGGACGGTGGTCAAGGTGGACGACGGGCAGGGCGGCCGCTGAGCCCTAGCGGCGGGCGGCCACCCAGGCGTCGACCTGCCGCTCCAGCACGTCCAGCGGAAGCGCGCCGTTGGCCAGCACCACCTCGTGGAAGCCCTTGAGGTCGAACTTCGGCCCCAGGGCGGCCTTCGCCTTCTCGCGCAGGTCCAGGATCTTCAGCTGGCCGATCTTGTAGCTGGTCGCCTGCCCGGGGGTGGTTAAGTAGCGGTCGGTTTCGGACTGGATGTCCCGCTCGGTCAGCAGGGTGTTGTCGCGCAGGTACTGGACCACCTGATCGCGGCTCCAGCGCTTGGCGTGGGCGCCGGTGTCCACCACCAGACGGGCGGCCCGCCAGAGCTCGAGCGAGAGGCGGCCGAAGTCGTTGTAGGGGTCCTGGTAGAAGCCGGCCTCCTTGCCGAGCCGCTCGGCGTAGAGGCCCCAGCCTTCCAGATAGGCGCCCTGGTAGGAGAAGCGCCGGAACATCGGCAGGTCCTGCTGCTCCTGGGAGCGGGCGAACTGGAAGTGATGTCCAGGCGCGCCCTCGTGGTAGGCGATCGCCTCGAGCTGAGGCTTCAGCACCTGGGTCATGTCCGAAAGGTTGACGTAGAAGATGCCCGGCCGAGAGCCGTCCGGCGCGCCGGGATTGTAGAAGGCCACCGCCGCCGTCTTCTCGCGGAACGGCTCCACGGCCTTCACCTCGAGGGCCTGCTTGGGCAGCCGCGAGAACTGCCGGTCGGCCACGGCCATGTAGTCGCCGATGATCTTCTTGGCGTCTGCCAGGTACTGCTGCTTGCCGGCGTCCGTGTTGGGGTAGTGGAAGCGGGCGTCGGTCTTCACGTGGGCGAAGAACTCGGCCAGCGAGCCCTTGAAGCCGACCTTCTGGCGGATCTGGTCCATCTCGCCGCGAATGCGCGCGACCTCGGAGAGGCCGGTCTGGTGGATCTGATCCGGGGTGAGCGGCGTCGTGGTGTAGAAGGCTGTCATGTCGGCGTAGTAGCGGTCGCCGTCCGGCAGGGCCCAGACGCCGTTCACCGTCGAGGCCTTCTTCGACATCGCCTCCAGCGAGGCGATGTAGCGCTCGTAGCCGCGTTTCCACGGCCCGGTCAGGGCGGCCTGGGCGTCGGCGAGCAGCTTCGCCTTCACGGCGTCATCGGCCTTGAGCGCCGCCACCTTCTTGCGGAAGTCGGCCCAGACCGGCTGGTCGGGACCGTCGCCGAAGGGCGCGCCGGAGATCTGGTTGCGCGCGTCCGGGATCACCCGGGGGAAGACGAAGGCGGGGGGCAGGAACCCGCGGGCGCTGCGCTCGTCGAGGTCGGCGGCGACCTCTGCGCCGACCCGCTCCATGGCCCGCAGGCGCGAGACATAGGCCTCGGCGTCGGCGACCGTGTCCACCCGGTGGCTGTTGATCAGCATCACCGGGATGGCGTCGAGCCCGCTCCCTGTCGAGCTGACGGCGTAGGCGTGCCAGTACCACTTCGTCTGCCGGCGGGTGGTCTCCACCTGCTGGGCGAAGAGTTCGGCCGACAGGCGCGACGCCGGGCTGAGGCGGGCGGGGTCGAACTCGGCCTTGAGGCGCGCGAGATAGCGTTCGCCGATCGCCAGCTCCCGGTCCTGGCCGGCCTTGGTGTAGTCGCCGAGTTCGCCGTAGCGGTCCTTCATGCCAAGCTGGGTCAGCAACTCGGGGCTTTGGCGGACCACCTCCAGGAAGGCCTGCTGGAACAGCGTGGCCAGGCGCTGATCGTCCGTCTGGGCCCTGGGCGCGGCGGTCGCTGCGGCCGGTGCGGCGGCGGGCGCCTGGGCGGCGGCCGGCTGGGCGAGCCCGGCGGCCAGCGCCAGCGCGGACATGGCGGTGCGGAGCATGTGGCGTCGTCCCCCTGGTGAGCCGGGGCGACCTTAGCCGCGGGCGCGCCGGGGATAAGTGAAAAGTTGGAAAGGTCGCGGAGGCGCGGGCGGCGCCGGGCCCGCGCTGAGCCTGAGAACCCGCCTCGGCGCCAGGGCGTCGTCTGTGACCGGCGTCACAGGACTTGCGAACGGAGGACGCGGCAGCATCGCTGCGGACCCGCTTGGGGTTGGGGTCTTGTGGGGGATGGGCGTTGGGCGGCGCGCGTAGCGTGGAAGGCGTCGGGCGGCTGCGACGCGAAATCGGGCATCTGATCCTGTCGCGCCCGGACATGCTCAGCGCGGAGGGTTTCGGCCAGCTGGCGGGGCTCGGTCCTGCGGAGATGGAGCGGCGGCGCCTCCGGCGCGAGGTCCTCGCCTTCGAGGTGGGGGACGGCCGGATCCGCGCCCCGATGTGGCAGGTGGGCGGCGATCGCTCGCTGTTGCCGGCCTTGCCCCTGCTGTTCGAGGCGCTCGGCGACGACCCGTGGTCCGTCTACCTGTTCCTCACGAGTCCCCACCCGCAGTTCGACTGGGCCGCGCCTTTGCAGACACTGCGCAATGGAGTCACCGCGCCCGTGGTCGCGGCTGCATTTGAGCAGGGCCTGGAGGCTCACGCCTGAACAAGCGGAACCATTTCACACTTTTGTGCGCTCAAGCCCCGGGGGCCTTAACAAAGGAGAGATCCCTATGCGCGCCATCATCGCGATCGCCACCGCCTGCGCCGCCCTTGGCCTCGTCGCCTGCAACAGCCAGGCCGACAAGGCCGCCGAGGCGAAGGCCGACCAACTCGAGTCCCAGGCCGCGGCCACTCCGAACGAAGCGCAGGAAAGCGCCCTGAACGCCCAGGCCGACGCGGTCGAGCAGCAAGCCGGCAACGCCGACGCCGGCGCCACCACGGCCAACACCCCGAACACCAGCGCGACCGACGCCGGCCAGGCGGCCAGCAACGCGGCCGGCGCGGCCACCCAGCCGCACTAAGGCTGGCTCAGGTCGCCGGCGACACAGGCTCGGACGCCCGTCGCCGGACCGAACGCCCCGCTGCTCCCTGAGCGGCGGGGCTTTTTCGTGGGCGCGGCGGGCGTCGGCGGTCAGCCCTGGCCGTAGAGGATCAGGCCGCTGAGATCCCCATCCGCGCGAGCGGCGAGCGGCCGGTGGGGCCGCACGTCGGGGCGGTGGAGGATCTTCTTGCGGCGGTAAACCACCTGGAAGGATCGGGGGGTGCGGGTTTTCACGGCTAAGCTCCTCGCGCGTCGGTTACGCGCAGTGCGATTGAAGGGCGTGGACCCGGGCGGGATCTGGACGCCACATGGGAAAGGCGTTCCGCTCCAGCCGCTGCAGCTCCTGGCGGTAGAGCGTGCGCAGGTGCGGGAAGGCGAAGGGGGCGGGCGCAGCGGCCGCAGCCGGGGCGGGGTCCCGGCGCCGCAGGGCGCGACGGCAACGAGCGAGACCTTTCACGAGCCGGGTGCGCACGGCGCGGCGGGCGTTTCGGGCTTTGTCAAGATGCCGGGTCAAAAAAATCTCTCCTCGAACTGCGCCGTAAAAAGCGTGGCCGCGACGGCGGTTCCACCCGCTCCGCATTGTTCTGATCACGCATTCGGCGCCGCTGTCCCGGCTGTGCCAAAAGGGCCGTTCGTCTCGTGTTGGAGCTTGTCTGTCGCAACGGCTTTTCGCGCGGGTCGCCCCGGCTATGGCCAAGCTTTCCGCCATAAGGTCGAGCCACAGAACGGGCCGTGGGACCGTTGCTCGGAAGTTTGGGCCTGCGTCTAAAGGTTGTGATCGAGTGGCTTTGTGGATCGGCGCAGCATGGCACGAATGGTCTTGCGGATGGGCGGCATCGCGGCCGCATTCGGCGTGTGCGCGGGCTTCTGGCTGATGGTCGCCCGCCTGGCCGTCGATCATTAAGGCGCGGTTGTCCTTCGCCATACACCGTTACTTAAGCGTGTGGGCTGACACTCAGGGCCGAGCCTCAACGGCGCCGTGCGCGCCCCAGCCGACCGTGAGCCCATGCAGTCCAATGCCATGCCCCGCCTCCTCGTGGTCGACGACACCGAGGACAACCGGATCATCCTGAACCGCCGCTTCACCCGCCTCGGCTATGAGGTGGTGGAGGCCGAAGACGGCCTTTCAGCGCTGAACCTGATCGGCCGCGAGCCCTTCGACGTGGTTCTGCTGGACATCATGATGCCGGGCATCGACGGCCTGGAGGTGCTGCGGCGGGTCCGCGAGGAGCTCACCGAGAACCAGCTCCCGGTGATCATGGTCACCGCCAAGTCGGCGAGCGAGGATGTGGTCGAGGCCCTGCTGATGGGCGCCAACGACTACATCACCAAGCCGGTGGACATGGAGGTGGCCGCCGCCCGCGTGGAGATGCAGCTGCGCCGCAAGCGCGCGGAGGACCATAGCCGCGCCGCCTATCGCGAGCTGGAGCAGACCCTCACCGGCCTGCAGGAGGCGATCGAGCACGCCGAGAACAAGCAGGCCGCGCTGGTCGACCTGGGACCGGAGGTGCGCGCGCCGCTGGACGGCCTGCTGGGGGCGGCCAAGGTCCTTACCAAGGTGTGCGACACGCCCGACCTGAAGAAGATGATCGCGGTCATCGAAGGCGCGGCCCTGTCGCTCGACCGCCTGGTGGCAGAGGCCGTGCTGGACGAGCCGGCGCCGCCCGTCGCCGCCGGCAAGGCCCGGAAGGTCAAGGCCGGCAAGCCGGGCCGTATCCGGGTGCTCTCGGCCGACTCTGACCCGGCCCGGCGGCACGGCGTGCGCCTGGTGTTCGCCGAGGCCGACGTCGACATCGAGCTCTCGGAGGCGCACTCGGGCGCCGAGGCCGCCCAGCTCGCGGGCGTCCAGCCCTATGACCTGATCCTGATGAACGTGGAAATGGGCGACGGCCTGAACGGCGTTCGGGTGATCCGCCGCCGCGAGGCAGAGGCTGATGCGCGCCGCACGCCCGTTCTGGCGGTCTCGAAGGACGGCGCGGCGGCGGCCGAGGCGGTCGCCGCGGGCGCCGACCTGCACATTGCCATGCCGATCACGGCCGCCGGCCTGCTCACCGCCCTGGCTCGCGCCCTGTCGCGCGAGAGCGAGGACCTGAGCGCCGTCGCCTAGGCTTCTTCCCTCCCCACTCCGTGTGAAAGGAAGGCTAGGGCGCCACCCGCCGCGCGGTGACGATGCGCACCGGCTTCACGAGCATCTCGCCCTTCATGGCGCCCTCGCCCCTGTTCGGGTCGACCGGCATGGCGAGGATCTTCTTCACCACGTCCATGCCTTCCACCACCCGGCCGAAGGCGGCGAAGCCGGGGTTCTTCGGGTCCTTGGGGTCGGCGTCCAGATAGGCCTGGTCGCCGACGCAGATGAACCAGTCGGCCTGGGCCGTCCCCGGCGCGTGGCGGCCCATGGCGATGGCCCCGTCGGTGTTCGACAGGCCGGTCTTCAGCGTGCTCTCGTGGGCGATCGGCGGCAGCACCTTCTTCGGATCGTTCTGCAGCCCGCCCTGCAGCAGGCCGTAGTCCTTTGGCCCGCCGGGCGCCGTCGACGCCCGGTAGAAGGACGCCCCGTCATAGAGCTTGCGGTCCACATACTTCAGGAAGTTGCCGACGGTGATCGGCGCCTTGCCCTGTTCCAGCTGCAGCACGATGACCCCCTCGGGCGTGGTGAGGGCCACCCGCACCACGCCCGCTTCGGCGACGGGCGCCGGCGCTGCCGCCGGGGTCTGTGCGAGGGCGAAGGCGGGTGCGGCGAGCGCCAAGGCGATGGCGGCGAGGAGGATGCGGCGGGTTTGCATGTCTCGACGCTAAACCAGGCGGCGGCGGGGCCCAAGCGCCCCCCCACCGTGACCCGGGTCACATCTGCGGGGCCGCCGCCGCCTTAGCCCGCCCCTACACGAAAGGGCGGCGGAATGATCTGGGCGAACGGGGGGTGCCGGGCAGGGCGGATCCAGGATGGCCGAGCGCCGCGGATCAGGTCATGCTGCCGCCGCCGGCGGGATCTTGGGGACGGAGACGGGCGTGGCGTCTCAGGGCGTGGACGATTTCGAACAGGTTCGCTCGGCCCTGGCGGCGGGCGAGGTGCTGAAGCACATCTCGTCGGAGGCGGCCGCGAACCTGGCGCGCCGCGGCGGCCCGGTGGCGCTCACCGCGGGCATGATCCTGGCCCAGGAAGGCGATCCCGGCGACGCCGTCTTCGTGGTCCTCGACGGCGAGGTTGAGATCCGCTCGACCACCGTGGGCGGCCGGGAGATCCGGCTGACCGCGCTCGGCCGCGGCGCGGTCGTCGGCGAGATGGCGGTGCTGGACGGCGGGCCGCGCTCGGCCGACATGATCGCCACCCGCAAGACGCGGCTCTGGCGGATCCCGCGGGCCGCCCTGCTGGAGGTGCTGGAGACCGAGCCCAAGGCGGCGGTGGCCCTGGTGGCGGAGCTCAGCCGCCGGCTGCGCGCCACCAACGCCGACCTCGAGGCGCGCACCACCCTGGACCTGGGCGGCCGCCTGGCGCGCCTGCTGCTGGCCGAGCAGAACGCCCGCGGCCTGATCGCCCTCACCCAGACGGAGATGGCCCGCCGGGTCGGCGTCAGCCGCGAGAAGGTGAACCGCAAGCTGCGCGAGTGGATGGACGAAGGGTGGGTCGAGAAGACGCCGTCCGGCGTTCGCGTCCTGGCCGCCGAGCGCCTGCAGGGGGTCATGAAGGAGCGGCAGAGCGGCTGACAGCGCCGCTTCGCCCGCTATCGTCGTCACCGGGTGAGTCGGGACAAAAAGGGGGACCCCACATGCCGATGCTGCAGACCGTGCTCTGTGAGCTCAACGTCCACATGGGCTGCGACAAGATCAACGACCTGGCCAAGCGCAAGGACCTGTTCGCGCCCGAGGCCGAGCCGGACTACGGCTTCCTGATGGCCAGCCAGCCGCGCCTGGTGACCGCCTGGCAGGCCTATCTGAGGGAGATGCCGCTGGGCATCCGCACGGGACTGCGAGCGATCATCCACCATGCGCTCTCCACCGAGCCGCCGACCCAGGTGACCTTCGCCTGGGCTCCGGGCTACGACTGGGAGATGAACGTCTGGCAGGCGCCGGACACCCAGACCACCAAGGGCGGCATCACCGTCCTGCTGAAGAGCCGCTACCCGGACGACGACCATCCGATCACCGGCCAGAGCGCGGCGTCGACGAAGGCGATCCGCGCCGCCAAGGGCGGCAAGTCCGAGAAGGCCGCCAAGCCCGCCGCCCCGAAGGGCGGCAAGGCCAAGGGCGGCAAGGGCAAGGCCTGAGTTAGCGGACCAGGCTGGGCGAGGAGGCCTCGGCCTCGGTCGCCTGGCGAATGGCCTCCATCAGGTCGTCGCGGTCGGCGGCGTGGGCATAGGGCTGGGGGTGCGCCCCGCGCGCCCGCAGCTTCTCGCGAAGCTCCGGCGGATAGGCGCGCGCCGCCTCCTCCGCCCGGCCCGCCCGCACGAGCGCGGCGGCGAGCACCGGCGCGGCGCCGAGGTCGTTGAGCCGCTGGGCCGCCTCGGCCTGGGCCACCGCTTCGGGGTACTCGCCCGCATGGAAATGGGCGACCGCCAGCATCCGGTGCATGGGCCCGAGCTGGGGATCGTAGGGACTGTAGCGGAGGCTGCGTTCCAGCGGCGGGATCGCCTCCTTGGCCCGGCCGGAGTAGGTCAGCACCTGGCCCAGGCGGAAGTGGCCGAAGGCGAAATTCGGGTTCAGCGCGATGGTCTTGCGCGCCGCCTCCAGCGCCTCCCGGTGACGGCCAAGGTACAGCGCCGCGCCGGCGGCGGCGAAGTAACCGTAGGCGTCGCGGGGATCCAGCCGGATGGCGGTCAGCGCCGAGGCGTAGGAATCGATGATGTCCGCCTTGGGCTGGTCGGACCAGCCGTAGATGGCCGCGCCGTAGAGCGCCCGGGCCAGGCCGATGTGGCCGAGCGCCAGGTCGGGGTCGCGCTCGATGGCCCGGCGGAACAGCTCCAGCGCCGCCTGCCAGTCCTCGCGGGTCATCTTGTAGAGCCGCCACATGCCGCGCTGGAAGCAGTCGATGGCGGTCAGGTCGTGCGGGCTCTTGCGCGCCACGCGGGCGCCTTCCGAATGCAGCATGGCCGGCTCGATCGCGCCCACCACCTGCTCGGTGATCTCGTCCTGCAGGCTGAAGATGTCGACCATCTCGCGGTCGAAGGTGTCGGCCCAGATGTGCGCGCCCGTGGCCGCCTCCACCAGCAGGGCGGTGACCCGCACCCGCTGGCCCGCCCGGCGCACGCTGCCTTCCAGCACATATCGGACGCCGAGCTCCTGGCCCACGCGCCCGGCGTCGCCGGTGCGGCCCTTGAAGGCGAAGCTGGAGTCCCGGGCGATCACGAAGAACCAGCGCCAGCGCGAGAGGGCGGTGACGATGTCCTCGGTGATGGCGTCGGCGAAGTACTCCTGCTCGGGATCGCCGCTCATGTTGTGGAACGGCAGGACGGCGATGGAGGGCTTCGCCGGCAGGGGCAAGGCGCCGCTGCGGGGCTCGCCGGCGGCCGACGCGTCCCCCATCCGGACCCGGTAGGCGCGCACCGGCCGCGGAATGTTCTTCAGCGGCTGGTCGCCGAGATCCTCGAACGTGGCGTCCAGCCGGCCGAGCGCGTCCTCCTGCACCCGGGCCGAGACGCAGATGCCGCCCGGCTCGGCCAGGGCCTCCAGGCGGGCGGCGACGTTTACCCCGTCGCCGAAGATGTCGCCGCCCTCGATCACCACGTCGGCGGTGTGCAGGCCGATGCGGAACTCCAGCCGCTCCTCGGGCAGCACCGGGCGGTTGCGCTCGGCCATGGTCTCCTGAACGGCGAGCGCGCAGCGCAGGGCGCTGACGGCGCTGGCGAACTCCACCAGCAGGCCGTCACCCGTGGTCTTGAACACCCGGCCGCCGTGCTCGGCCACCGCCGGCTCGATCACGTCTCGCAGGCAGGCCCCGAAGCGGCGCAGCGCGCCCTCCTCGTCGGCGGCGACCAGCCGGCTGTAGCCCGCCACATCGGCGGCGAGGATGGCGGCCAGACGCCGTTCGACCCTCCTGCTCGGCACGCACCCCTCTCCCCGTCGTCCGCACCCCGGCCATGGACCGGTCCCCGTCGTGCGGCTCGCTGCGGCGCAGCATGCGGCCCGCGCCCCGGGAAGGCAACACGGGGAAGTGGCGTTCCCCACTTCCGCTCGCCTGTCCGGAGCCGACCGCCGTTCTGTGACCCTTGTCACAGGAGCCGGGGCGAAGCGGCGCGATACCTCGACCCGCGCCCGATCTCAAGGTGCAAGGCGCTGAGCGGGAGCGTGAGGGTCATGTTGCCGAGCGATCGCGACACGCCGCCTAGCGTAGAGGCGGCCGCCATGCAGGACGACGACGGCTGGCGGCGGATCGTCTGGGCCGACTTCTTGGGCGCTCTGGCGCTCTGCGGCCTGCTGGGCGGCCTGCTGGCTATCGCCAGCAGCTGCACGTGACGGGACGGTCCTCCCGGCCGGGCTCAGCGCGGACAGCGGTAGAGCGTGTCCACCCGGCCGCGAGACCGCAGCGCGCCGCCGCTGAGCACGAGGCTCTGAACGCTCACGGCGCACGAGCGCCGCTCGCCCCCCGCGCCCACGATGCGGGTGACCTTGCGGACGGTGACCTGGGCCGAACGGCCGTCGGGAGCGACCTCCACCCGCTCGACCTGTCCGCCCTCGCGGACCTGCGACTTTGACATCGCCCGGCCAGCCTGCGTGCGGGCCTGGGCGAGCGTGCTGGTCCCGTAGGCGACGATCTCGCCCTTGCCGGTGCGGGTCTGGTCTGTGAACCGCGCGTCCGCCGTGTGCAGCGAGGCCCAGGCGGCCAGGTCGCCCGCGTTCCAGGCCCGCTCCAGCCTGGCCACGAAGGCGCGGGCGCCCGCGTCGGTGATCCGCGCGGGGCTGGCGGCGGTCAGCAGGACGGCCGCGAGGGCGAGCAGGGCCCTCATGCGAGCGCCCGCAGCCGGTAGGCGTTGATGGCGGTCTCGCCGAGCCGCTCGGTCAGCCGCCAGTTGACGACCGCCCCCACCGGCGCGCCGATCACCGGCAGCATCTGGGCGAGCTTGGCCAGGTCGATATAGTCTCGGTACTCCTGCTGGAAGCGGCGCCAGTCGAAGCCGTCGAGGGAGGCCGGGTGCTCGCGGGCGTCCCAGCCGTCGAGAGCCTGCAGCACGTCGGCGCGCCGCCCCGCGCCCGAGAAGGCCAGCTGGAAGACGTGCAGCAGGAACAGGCGCTCCCCGAACGCCTCGGTGTCGCGCCCATAGACGGCGGAAAGGTCGAACAACAGCTTGATCTTCAGCGTCAGGAGGGCCGGGAAGTCGGCCATCGCCATCCAGAAGCCCCCGGCGCCGGTCACGCCGCCCTCCACGGCCGCCGCGGTGCGATAGCCTTCGATGGCCGCCCGGGCGCGGCGGTCGCGCTCGGCCAGGGCGACCCCGTGCAGCGGGTCCCCGGTGGTCAGGTCCGCGCCGGTGAGGATGGTGCGGGTCAGCCGCTCGATCACCGCGGTGACGGTCTCGTGCACCCGCTCGGGGATCACCCGGTTGATTCGCTGCTGCACGCCGCGGGCGGCGCGGTCGAGGGCGCCCGCCGGCTTCAGGACCTCCCGTCGCCAGTGCGCGACCTCGCCCCGGGCCCAGGCCTCGTAGTCGGCGTCGGATGCGGCGAAGGGCGGGGTGGCGGGCATGGCGGCTCGAACGCATCTAACGGCCGGAGGAGCCCGGCGCATGCGGAATTTGGACGAGGTGTTCGACGCGCTGCGTGGCTCCGCTTTCCGCCGCCGCTTCCGGCTGGGGCCGAAGGAGCAGGCCTATCTCGACGCCAAGGGGCTGGAGACCGTGCTGGCGCACGGCCGCGACTTCGTCGATCGCCGCCTGGCGCCCGCCGAGCCGGCCAATGACGGCAGGCAGACGCCGATGCGCGGCCACCCGGTCTTCCTGGCGCAGCACGCCACCGCCACCTGCTGCCGTGGATGCCTGGCCAAATGGCATGCCATCCCCGCCGGCCAGGCCTTGACGGCGGCGGAACGGGAACACGTCATGGTGGCGGTTGAGCGGTGGATTGCAACCGGCGGTAGTCTGTGACGCCGGTCACACCGGCGGCCGGGCGAGAAGAGCAGGGTCGCGCCGCTGGCCGAGCGGAGCGAACCCACGGTGACCGGTGACGAGCGGCGCGAGAGGGCCTTGCCGGAATGGCTCTGGCGGTCCCTTCCCGTCCTCTGCCTGGTCATCGCGTCGATGTTCGGCGCAGTCGCCTTCCTGATCGGGTCCTGAAACCGGGCCTGACGCGCCGGTCTTCCTCCCCGGGCCGGCGCCCGCCGGCCGCCGTGCCGTCCGCGCCCGCCCCAAGGGGCGAGGGCGGCAGGCGGCCGGATCAGGCCTTCAGCCGTGGTCGGGCGCGAACCCACGAACCCCGCGTCCGGCCACGGCGCTTTTCCCGCGCCTAGTTCCGCCTGGCCGCCGACTGCTCGCGCAGCGCCTTGAACTCCGACGATGGGTTCCACTGCGGCCATTCGCGGGAGAACGCCAGCGCACGCCCGGCCTCGTAGACCAGGGCGACGTCCTGCGCCGCGCCGCGCAGGTCCCAGTCCTTGCTCCAAGCGTCGCAGGTGAGGTGGTAGCAGCGGGCGGTGTAGTCGGCGACCCAGCGGTCGCCAGCCGCGCGGCCGCCCTGCACCAGGTCGGGCGCGCCGCCCAGCGCCATCAGCAGCAGGGTCGGGACGCCGCGCTTGGCCACCGAGAAGTGGTCGGCCCGATAGAACAGCGCCCGCTCCGGGTGGGCGTCCGGCGTGACGGTGCGGCCCTGTTTCGCGGCGGCGCGGGCCAGATGCTGCTCCAGCTCGTTCTGGCCGGCGCCCACCAGCACCACGTCCTTCGCGGGCCCCAGCGGCTGCAGCACGTCGAGCGTGAAGTTGGCGACGCTGGTCTCCAGCGGATAGCTCGGCTTCTGCGCATAGTATTCCGAGCCCAACAGGCCGCGCTCCTCGGCGGTCCAGGCGGCGAAGACAATGGTGCGGTCCGGCTGCGGGCCGGCCTTGAAGGCGCGGGCGATCTCGATCACCCCGCCCACGCCGATCGCGTCGTCGAGGGCGCCGGGCCGGATGACATTGCCCTGCGCGTCCGGCGGGCCCTCGCCGTAGCCGTCCCAGTGGGCCGCGTACATGATGCTCTCCTGCGGCCGGGTCTTGCCGGGGAGGGCGGCCAGCACGTTGCGGCTCATCAGCTTCTCGGACTCGACGGCCAGGTCCACCGAGATCGCCGCGCCCTTCAGCTCGACTGGCATGAAGGCGGCGGTGCGGGCGCGGGCCTTCTCGGCCTCGAGGTCCAGCCCGGCCTTGCGGAACAGGTCCACAGCCGTCTCGCGGGTGATCCAGCCTTCGAAGGCCAGCTTGTCCTTCGCCGGGTCCGCGCGCTGCACGTCGTAGCTCTCGCCGTTGGAGGCGGCCACGGTGTTCCAGCCGTAGGCCGCGCCGGCGGTCTCGTGGATGATCAGGGCGCCCACCGCGCCTTGGCGCACGGCTTCCTCGTACTTGTAGGTCCAGCGCCCGTAGTAGGTGGCCGCCTGGCCGCCGAACTTGCCGGCCACCGGCTCGCCCGGCTTCGCCTCGAAGTCCGGGTCGTTGATGAGCATCACCGCGACCTTGCCCTTCAGGTCGACGCCCTTGAAGTCGTCCCAGCCGCGCTCCTTGGCGCTGACGCCGTAGCCCACCCACACCAGGGGCGCCTTGGCGACGCTGACCTTCGGGTCGGGGCGCAGCGCGTGGAGGCGGACCTCCTTGAACTGGGCGAGCGGCTGCGCGCCCCCGCGGGTCGCCAGCGTCACGCGGGCGTCGGTGACGCGGGTGCGCAGCAGCGGCACGGCCTGGGTCCAGCCGCCTTTGTCGCCAGCCGGCTGCAGGCCCAGCGCCTTGAACTGGCCGACGATGTAGTCGAGCGTCGGCTGCTCGCCGGGGCCGCCGGGCGCCCGGCCGTGGAAATCGGGGCCGGCGAGGATGCGGGTGTGCTCGGAAAGCTTCTCCGGGGCGATCGGCGCCGAGGAGACGGACTGGGCGGCGGCGGGGGTGGCGGCGGCCAGCGCCGCCACGAGCAGGAGAGTGCGCATGGCGCACCCATAGCCTTTAATTCCATGGCTGCCAGTCTGCCTTTCGGCCAGGCTCACTCAAGGACGCGCGCGCCGCGCGCGCCGCGCAGCGGCCGCCGAAGGCGGTGCTTGACTGAGCCTGGCCGAAAGGCTCGCATCCGCCGTGGAATTGAAGCCCGGGACCCTCCGCGAGGGAGGTCGCCGCACGCCGCTCGGGGAGGCTGGCGGTACATGTCCGTGCTGATCCACATCAACGGCTACCCGGGCGCCGGCAAGCTGACGCTGGGCCGGCGGCTCGCCGAGGCGATCGGCGGCAAGCTGGTGGACAACCACTCGATCTACAATCTCGCCCTGGCGCTCACCGAGATGAAGTCGCCCGCCTACTTCGAGACCCTGCGCGCGGTGCGGGTGATCGCCTTCCAGCGGGTGCTCGAACTGCCGCCGCTGACGCCGGTGGTGGTCACCAACGCCCACATGACCGACAGCGACTGGGGCAATGAGAACTGGGACGCCTGGGCGGATCTCGCCCGACAGCGCGGCGCGCGCCTGCTGGTGGTCGTGCTGGACTGCCAGGCCGACGAGCTGGACCGCCGGATCGCCTCGCCCGAGCGGGCCGCCCGGCGCAAGCTGACCGACCCCGCCCAGTTCACCGGCGCCCGCACCGGCCGCATGCTGATCGACCGCGGTGGAGACGCCACCCTGCGGTTCGACACCACCGGCCTGTCGCCGGACGAGGCGTTCTCACGCGTCCTTGCGTTCGTGACGGAGGAACGGGCGCAGCCGGCAGGGGGTTGAGGGGCGAACCCCCGAACTTCAAGGACCCTGGCGATGATCAAGCTGCCGCCGCTGCCCTATGCCTACGAGGCGCTGGAGCCGACCGTCTCAGCGACCACCATGCGCACGCACCACGACAAGCACCATGCCAAGTACGTGGACGTGACCAACCAGTTGGCGGTGGAGAAGGGCCTGGCGGGCGCGAGCCTGGAGGAGATCATCGCTCAGGCCGAGGCGCAGGGCGAGCGCAAGCTGCTCAACAACGCCGGCCAAGCCTGGAATCACGCGTTCTTCTGGACCTGTATGAGCCCGCAGGGCGGGCAGCCTGCCGGTGAGCTGGCCAGGTTGGCGCAAGAGGCGTTCGGCGGGCTGGACGGCCTGCGCGCCAGGTTCGTGCAGGTCGGCGCCGACCACTTCGCGTCAGGCTGGGTGTGGCTGGTCGTGGAAGACGGACGCCTGGCGGTCGTCGACACCCATGACGGCGAGACCCTGGCCCACAAGCCCCAGGCGCCCCTGCTGGTCTGCGACCTGTGGGAGCACGCCTACTACCTTGACTACAAGCAGGATCGGAAAGGATTCCTCGAGCGCTGGTTCGACAACGTGGCCAACTGGTCCTTCGTCGAGGCCCAGCTAGCCGCCGCCCAGGGGCGGCAGGCGCCCTGGCGGTTCGGCCTGGCGGCCTGAGGGAGCCTGGAGGGGCGGTTCCGCGTTGGCAGGCTGAAGGAGCCTCGCCATGCTGCGCCCGTCCCTGCTCGTCCTCGCCGTCCTCCTGCCGCTCGCCGCCTGCAACAGCGTCGGCGGCAGCGCCCGAAACACGCCCGAGAACAAGGCCGTGTCGGCGGTGGTGCTGGACGAGAGCAAGCGCCAGGAGGCGGCGGCGGCCGCCACGGCGACCAAGAGCTCGTCCGACGCCATGGCCGAGGTGCGCGAGGGACCCAAGGACCAGGCGCCGATCCCCAACTGACGTCCGTCGGCTGACAGACGCTTCCGCCCCGCGCCGAAGTGTCCCAAGGTCCGCCGCCGGGCGAGCCGCTATGTGGAGCGGCTTGAGGGGAGCGGAGCGGACATGACGGCGACGGGTTCAGCGACCCAGGGGCGCTCCGGAAGGGGCGGCTATCGTGTGCCGACGGTGCTCGCCCTGGTCCTCGCGCCGGCGCTCGTCCTGCTGGCCGCGGTGGTGATGATGGCCAGCCTGCATGGCGTGGCGGTCACCCGCGCGGCCGAGGAGAGGTCGTTCGAGCGCCAGGCGCAGATCCAGCGGGTGTTCTCCCTGCTGCAGGACGCCGAGACCGGCGCCCGCGGCTATGTGATCACCGGGCAGGAGGAGTTCCTGGAGCCCTACGGCGCCGCCATGGCGGGTCTGCAGGACCAGATGCAAACGCTCGAGCGCGAGCTTTCGGCTTCGCCAGCGCAGAGCGGGCGGGTGGTCAGGCTCAAGCAGCAGATCGCGCTCAAGGCCGACCACATGGCGGAGGGCATCGGCCTTCGCCGCCGGGTCGGGTTGGACGCGGCGGCGGCGCAGGTGGCCACCGGCCGCGGCAAGCGGGCGATGGACGCCATCCGCGACACCGTCGCCGAGATGATGCAGGCCGAGGCCGCGGCCCTGCGCGAGCGCCAGGCGGCGGCCATGCGCCGCGAGCGCCAGGCGGAACTGGTCAGCACGATCCTGCTCGCCCTGGTGCTGGCCAACCTCATCGCCGCCGCCCTGCTCGTCCGTCGGCAGAACCGCAGCCGGGAAGCCGTGGTCCAGGCGCTGGAGCAGCAGTCGGCCCGCCGCGAGGCGATCTTCGAGAGCACCATGGACGCCATCGTGACCCTGAACCCCAGCGGCACGATCGAGACCATCAACACCGCGGCGGAGCGGATGTTCGGCTATTCGCGCGAGGAGCTGGTGCGCCGGGATTCCTCCCTGCTGGTCGACCTGGCGCCCGGCGAAGGCCTGTTCCTCCAGCGGCTGGGCCTGGACGGCAACCGCGGCCTGGGCGTTGCGCGCGAGTTCACGGGCCGGCGCAGCGACGGCACGACCTTCCCCGCCGAGATCGCCCTGGGCGCCATGAAGCTGGGCGACGGGACCCACATCGTGGCGGCGATCCGCGACGTCACCGAACGCAAGACCGCCGAGCGGCTCAAGGACGAGTTCGTCTCCACGGTCAGCCACGAACTGCGCACGCCGCTGACCTCCATTGCGGGCTCGCTCGGTCTCTTGGACGCAGGCGCGGCGGGCGAGCTGCCCGACAAGGCGCGACGGTTGATCTACATCGCGCGCACCTCGTGCGACCGGCTGGTGCGGCTGATCAACGACCTGCTGGACATCCAGAAGATCTCCTCGGGCAAGATCGCCTTCGACATGCGGCCGCTGGACCTGCGGGAGGCGGCCGAGCGGGCGGCGGAGGGGCTGGGCGGCTTCGCCGCCGAGCGCCAGGTGCGCATCGAGCTGAAGGGGCCGCAGGCGCCCCTGCCGGTGATCGGCGACTTCGACCGGCTGATCCAGATTCTCTCGAACCTGCTCTCCAATGCGGTGAAGTTCTCGCCGGAGGGCGGGGTGGTCACCATGACCGTGGCGGAGATCCGCGGCCGCGCCTGCGTCAAGGTCGAGGACCAGGGCCCGGGCGTGCCGGAAGAATTCCAGGCGTCGCTGTTCGGCCGGTTCGCCCAGGCCGACGGCTCGTCGCAGCGCAGCGCGGGCGGCTCGGGCCTTGGCCTGGCGATCTCGCGCGAGATTGCGGAGCGGCACCGCGGCGTGCTGCGGCTGGCCGAAAGCAGCAGCGCCGGCGCCTGCTTCCTGCTCGAGCTGCCCATGGGCGCGGCGGCGGGCGGCGAGCCCCGGCAGGGGCGGGTGCTGCTGTGCGAGGACGACGACCACGCCGCCGAGGTGATCGGCGCGGGCCTGGCCCTGGACGGCTTCCAGGTGGAGCGCACGCGCACCATCGCCGAGGCCGAGCGGGCGCTGACGGCCGCGAGCTTCGACGCCCTGGTGCTGGACCTGCACCTGCCGGACGGCGACGGGCTCAGCCTGGTGCGCCGGCTGCGCGAGGACGTGGAGCATCGGCGCCTGCCGGTGGTGGTGGTCACCGGCGACGCCCTGGCGGGTCTGAGCAGCGTGTCGGTGGCCGACTGGATCGTGAAGCCTGTGGACCTGGTGCGGCTGCGCGACGCCGTTTCGGCGGCGATCGCCGGGCGCCGCGACCTCGACATCCTGCACGTGGACGACGACGCCGACCTGGCCGAGGTGGTGCGCGCGTCCTTGGCCGGCGCAGGCCGGGTGCGCACGGCGGTGACCCTGTCGGCGGCCCGGCGCGCCATCCAGCTCCGGCGGCCGGACCTGGTCATCCTGGACGTGGGCCTGCCGGACGGTTCCGGCCTCGACCTGCTCCCCGACATAAACGGCGACGGCCTGCAGACGCCCGTGATCGTGTATTCCGGCCAGGAGATCGACGAGCAAATGGTCGGTCAGGTGCAGGCGGTGCTGACCAAATCGCGGGTCAGCTTCGACGCCCTGGCCAATACGGTGCGGGCGCTCGCCGCCCCGAAGGAGACGGCGTGATGGGCGCGCTCAAGGTGCTCTATGTGGACGACGACGAGTTCATCCGCGAGGTGGCCGAACTGGCCCTGGGCCTGGATCCCGACATCGAGGTCCGGATCGCCGACAGCGGGGCCACCGCCGTCGACCTGGTGCGGGGCGGCGGCTTCACGCCGGACGTCTTCCTGCTGGACGTGATGATGCCGCACATGGACGGCCCTGCGACGCTGGCCGAGCTGCGCAAGGTGGACGGCCACGCCGGCACCCCGGCGATCTTCGTCACGGCCCGGGCGCAGGCCGCCGAGCACCGGCCGCTCATCGAAGCGGGCGCCGCCGGCGTGCTCACCAAGCCGTTCGACCCGGTGGCCTTCGCCGGCGAGGTCCGCGCCCTGCTGCGCGCCTAGGCCCGCGCCAGGCGGAACAGCGGCTCGTGGTCGGGCCGCGTGGTCACCGCGCCGACCGGCAGCACGGGACGCGACGACGACAGGCCGATCTCGAACCGCGAAAGCAGCGACGCCAGCACGATCTGCGCCTCGGCCAGGCCGAAGCTGGCGCCAATACAGATCCGCGGGCCCAGGCCGAACGGAAAGTAGGGCTGCGCGCCCGTCCAGGGCGACGGCTGGCCGGCGAAGCGGTCGGGCATGAAGGCGTCCGGCTGGTCCCAGAACTTCCGGTGCCGGTGGATCACCCACGGGCTCATCCAGACGAGCGCCCCGGGGCTCACCGCCTGGCCGTCGATCTCGTCCGGCTCGACCGCCTCGCGGAGCAGGAAGACGACCGGCGGATAGAGCCGCAGGGTCTCCAGCAGCACCAGGCGCAACCTCGGCCAGTGCTCCAGGTCCTCCAGGCGGGTCACCCGCTCCGGCGGGAAGGCGCGCACCTCGGCCCGGAGGCGATCCTGCTCCAGGGTGTCCAGGCTGAGCAGCCAGGCGGCCCAGAACAGCAGCCGCGAGGTGGTCTCGAAGCCGGCGAACAGCAGGGTGGCGGCCTGGTCGCGGACCTCGGCGTCGGGCAGCGGGCGTCCGTCCTCGTCACGAGCGGCGAGCAGCAGGTCGAGCAGGTCGCGGTGCGGCCCGGCGCGCGCGGCCGACCTGCGCGCCGCCACGACGCCATCCACGGCCGCGGTCCAGCGCCGCTGGAAACGCCGCCGGCTGGCGAGCGCAAAGCCGAAGTCCTCGTGGCTGCGGGCGTAGCCGTCGAAGATGTTCGGCCGGCCGGCCCGCTCGATATAGCCCCGGGCAAGGCGGGCGATGTCCGCCCGGTCGGCGCCGTCGGACAGGGAGAAGAGGGCCCGCAGCACCGCGTCGATGGTGGCCGCGTGGAAGGCCGCCGACAGGTTCGCCGTCGCCGCGCCCTGCAGGCGGCGCACCAGGCCCTCGGCCGCGGCCTGGAAGTGCGGCAGCATCAGGCCCACGTGAGCCGGCGTGAACACCGGGGCGAGCATCTTGCGCTGCCGCCGCCACTCCCCGCCCTCAGCCAGCAGCACGCCGTCGCCCGTCACCGGCCGCACCGGGCGGGCCGAGGCCAGCGGGCGGCGGTAGCGCGGCATGGCCTCGTGCATCACGTGGCGAACCCACGCCGGATCGTTCACCAGCCAGTTCTCCCGGCCGAGCACCTGGTTCTTCTGCACCAGGATCTCGAAGTCCTGCTCGCTCCAGACGGTGAGGGGATTGGTCGACATCCCCCAGATCAGCTGCAGCGGGTTCACCGGCCGCGCATGCACCTTTGGCACGGGCGGAACGATCGGTCGGGCAAGCGCGTCCATCGGGGCCTCCGATGTGTCGGACGAACGCCGTTATAATTCATCGCGTGATGAAAAGCCAGCGGCAAGGCCGCTGGCCCAGGGGCTCACTTGGCTTCGGCGATGCCCTTCATGGTCTGCAGCACGCCGGTGAACATCTTCGTCCGGCGCTCCTTGTCGGCGGCCTTGGCCTCGGGCGTCTTCAGCGGCTCCACGTCGTAGACCAGGGTGTAGAGCAGGCGCGACTTGCCCTTGCCCTCCGGCCGGACCTCCACCGTGCCGTGGTAGTCGATGGGGCTCTTGGGTTGGCTGTAGGTGTAGGACCAGGCGGTCTTGGCCACCAGCAGCTCGTCCACTCGGTCGGCGATGCGGCGCACGGAGCCGACGCCATCGCCGCCGGAGACCGTGCAGCTGGTCTTCATCCAGGTTCCGATGTCGCACCAGCCGCCCACCTTCTTCCAGACCACGTCGGCCGGGGCGTCCACCACCGTCTCCAGCGGGATGGCGACGAACTCGGCGGCTTGCGCGGCCCCCGCGGTGAGCGAAAGCGCGGCGGCGGCGGCCACGCTGGTGCGGACGATCATGGTTCTCCCCCTGATTTGTTGTCGATGTTCAGTGTGCCCACAGAGCCGCGGCCGGGCCAAGCCTGCGACAAAATTCGCATGGCCAAGCTTGATCGCCACGGCCCAGCCGGTACGGTCCGGCCGCTGTTCAGCGAAGGGCGCATCTTGGCCTCAGACCCCGAAATGCTGGAGTTCGTGCGCGAGCACGTGCGCTCGGTCTGGGCGCTCGAGCTGCTGCTGCTGCTCCGGCGGGATCCCGATCGGTGCTGGGAGCCGGCGGACCTGGTGCGCGAGCTGCGCGCCAGCCAATCGGTGGTGCAGGACAACCTCGCCCGCTTCGACCGCGGCGGGCTGGTGCGGCGCGACGACGCCGGCTGCTACGCCTTCGCCCCGGCCGGTCCGCTCCTGGCGGAACTCTGCGACCGCCTGGAGGCGGCCTACCGCGAGCGGCCAGTGGCCGTGATCAACCTCATCGCCAAACCGGCCAGCCCGCTGCAGGGCCTGGCCGATGCGTTCAAGTTCCGGGGGGATGGGAAATGAGCGACTGGGCGCCCGCCGCCGTCTACCTCCTGTGCCTGGCCACCAGCGTGGTCTGCGCGGTCCTGCTGTTCCGCGCCTGGCGGCGAAGTCGCTCGCGCCTGCTGCTGTGGACCGCGGCCAGCTTCGGCTTCCTGGCCGTGAACAACCTGTTCCTGGTGGCCGACATGGTCGTCTTCCCTGACGTCTACCTGACCCCGGCGCGGCAGCTCAGCTCCGGCCTGGCGCTGGCGGTCTTGCTCTACGGCTTCGTTTGGGAGACCGAACAGTGATCCCGAACGAGAGCCCTGAGGTCTGGGGCTTCATCAACGGCCTGCTCACCGGCGGCTTCCTGATGGCGGCGCTGTTCTTCCTGCGCTTCTGGCGTCGGACCGGCGACGGCCTGTTCGCCGCCTTCGCGGCGGCCTTCGTGCTGCTGGCGATCGCCCAGCCGCTGCCCATGCTGACCGGCATTCCCAGCGAGAGCCAGGCGCCCATCTACCTGCTGCGCCTGGCCGCCTTCCTGCTGATCATCTGGGCGATCCTGCGCAAGAACCTCGGCGGGACGGGACGCGGCTGACTAGTCGGCGCGCGGGTTGACCTCGAACTCCATCACGCGATCGTCGGCACAGAGGCGCTGCGAAAGCGCCGCGGCCTTCATGGCGTTGGACCCGTGCAGCGTCGTGTAGAGTTCGATCAGCTCGCCCCGGTGCAGCAGCTTGTGGCCAATGGTGGCCGGCTCGAAGCCCAGTTCGCGCACAAGGGCGACGAACTCGGCTTCCGGCGCCTGGTCCGCCCGGCGATAGCGAACCTCCACGTCCATGATCGTCGTCTTGGGCATCTTCTTGTCCACCCACCGCAGGACCGTCAGCACGACGAAGGTCGCGACCGTGCCGCTGATCGCCAGGCCGTAGAAGCCCACGCCGTAGAGGGTCCCGAGCGCCGAGGTGATCCACAGCGACGCCGCGGTGGTCAGGCCGTGGACCGACAGGCCGTGGCGGAAGATCACCCCGCCGCACAGAAAGCCGATGCCGGTCAGGATGCCGTGCGCCATCCGAACCGGATCGATGCGGATCACGTCGGCTGGGGTGTCGGAGAGCCAGCGCATCTGGTGCACCGCGGCCAGCATCAGGAAGGCCGAGGCCAGGCTGACCAGGATGTGGGTGCGCAAGCCGGCCGGCCGGCCGCGGTACTCGCGCTCGAAGCCGATCAGCGCCCCGGCGAAGAGGGCGCCCACGATCGGAAGCACGAAGTCGGTGAAGACGTCTGACCAGCCGTCCATGGCGGGTTCACAAAAGCGTCACGAACGGTTCGGTTGCGCCGGCCGCTAGAGGAACGTCGGCCCGACGGTCAGGGCCAGCAGCACGAGCAGGACCAGCGCCAGGATCAGCCCGGCGTTCTTGCGCGGGCCGAGGAAGGACGCGTTCGGCGCCTGCTGGCGGGGCGGCGGCGGCGGCCGGCGGCGCGCCTGCTCCCGGGCTCGGCGGTAGCGGGCCAGGTCGGTGACGCGGGGATCCTCCTTGCGCGCCACCGGTCAGCCCGCCAGCCGCTCGAGTTCGTCGGCCGCGATGTCCTCGTTCGACCAGACGTTCTGGACGTCGTCGTCGTCGTCGAGCCCGTCGATCAGCTTCATCAGGGTGGCGACCGCGTCGCCTTCCACCGGGGTCCGCGACTTGGGCCGCCAGGCGATCGCCGTGGACTTGGCCTCGCCAAGCTTGGCCTCCAGCGCCTGCGCCACCTCGTTCAGGTCGGCGAAGGCGGTGTAGATGGTGTGGCTCTCCTCGTCGGACTCCACGTCCTCGGCGCCGGCCTCGACGGCGGCCTCCATGATGGCGTCCTCGGACCCGACGGCCGCCGGATAGACGATCTGGCCGACCCGATCGAACATGAAGGAGACGGCGCCCGTCTCCCCCAGGTTGCCGCCGTGCTTGGAGAAGATCGAGCGCACGTTGGCCGCCGCGCGGTTGCGGTTGTCGGTCAGCACCTCGACGATCACGCCCACGCCGCCCGGGCCGAAGCCCTCGTAGCGGATCTCCTCGTAGGTCTCGGCGTCCCCGCCGACCGCCTTCTTGATCGCCCGGTCGATGTTGTCCTTGGGCATGGACTCGGCCTTGGCGTTGGCCACGGCCAGGCGCAGGCGCGGGTTCATGGCGGGATCGGGCAGGCCCGACTTGGCCGCCACGGTGATCTCGCGCGAGAGCTTGGAGAACAGCTTGGACCGGGCGCTGTCGGCGCGGCCCTTGCGGTGCATGATGTTCTTGAACTTTGAGTGTCCGGCCATGGTCCGTCGTCGGCAGCCCGAAAGGGATGGTGTCGCGCCGCTTCTACCCCTGAGCAGCCGCCGAAAGGAACCCCTGCCATGCGCGGGGGTTGACGGCAGTCGAGACAGCCACAGCGGAGGCGGCGCCATGAGCGAGCACGAGGACTGGGACGACGTCCTGCCGAACGAGCCGAACGGAGAGGTCGTCCACTGGATGGAGCCCCGGCCGATGAGCGTCGGCCCGGCCGGCGTGTCCATGGCCGCGGCGGGCGCCTTCGCGCTCGGCGCGGTGGTCACCGTGGCGGTCCTGGCGATGATGCACTGGCTGAAGCCCGAGCGCCCCGTGTCGATGCCCCGGCTCCGCCTGCGCCGCGGCTCGGTGCACTAAGAATTCCCTCTCCCGCTCGCGGGAGAGGGCTTAGGATCCTGTCGCGGAGCCGCCGATGTCGCGTTCTCCCTCTCCCGCGGGCGGGAGAGGGGTGGGGTGAGGGCGGTGCAGGACTTCTGTGGTGGCGCTCCGGTTGGACCCGTGCGCACCGGTTCAACGCCCGCGCCCGATCGTGCTTCGGAGCCGCCCTCACCCAACCCTCTCCCGCTCGCGGGAGAGGGCTTCACGCCACCGGCTCGCAGTCGATGCGGGCGATGGCGCCGCCGCTCAGCCGATAGACGGCGTCCTGGGGCACATCCTGCTCGACCGTCCGGTCGCGGGTCATTTGGGCGTACACCCCGCGCAGCACCCGGCCGGCCACGCCGTGGCTGACCGCCACGATCCGGCGCTCAGGCTCAGGCGGCAGGCTCTCCAGCCAGTCGGCCATCCGGGCGCAGACCGCCTCGTAGCTTTCGCCGGTGGGCGCGTCGAAGGCCCAGCCGGAGCGGCCGAAGGCCTCCGGATGCGCCGCCTCCAGCTCGCTGCGCAGCCGCCCGTCCCAGTCGCCCCAGGAGACCTCGATCAGGCGCGCGTCCTCCTCGACCTTCGCCCCCAGCGCCTCGCCAACGGACTCGGCCGTGCGCCGGGCGCGCCCGAGCGGGCTGGAGATCACCCGCCAGCCCGTCTCGCCCCGGGTGAGGTCCTTCAGCAGCCTGGCCACCGCCTGGGCCTGGCGCACGCCCAGGTCGGTCAGCGGGGAATCCACATGGCCCTGCAGCCGCCGGGCCCGGTTGAACTCGGTCTGGCCGTGGCGGACGAGGTAGATCACCGCTTGCGGCGCACCACCGGGTGCGAGGTCGACAGGCCGCCGTCCACGGCGATGGTCTGGCCGTTCACGTAGGAGCTCTCGTCCGAGGCCAGGAAGAGGGCGGCGTAGGCGATCTCGTCGGGCACGCCGTAGCGCGTCAGCGGGTTCAGCTGGCCGATCTTGTCCTCATTGCCGCGCGCCCGGGCGCCGTCGAAGATCGCCTTGGTCATGCCGGTCTCGATCAGGCCCGGCGCGATGGCGTTGACCCGCACGCCTGTGCCGTAGAACTCGTTCGAGGCGGTCTGGGCCAGGCTGATCACGCCCGCCTTGGACGCCGAATAGGGCGAGCCGCCCGCGCCGGATCGGATACCCGCCACCGAAGCCGTCAGGATGATCGAGCCCTTGCCCTTGGGGATCATCACCGCCGAGGCGTGCTTCACCGCCAGGAAGGCGCCGATCAGGTTGATCCGCAGGATCTCGGCCCAGTGGGCGGCGTCCTGGTCCTGGTAGTCCACCCAGCCGCCGGAGATGCCGGCGTTGGCCCACACCACGTCCAGCCCGCCAAACTCGCTCTGCGCGCGGGCGATGTACTCGCGGACGCAGTCCTCGTCTCCGGCGTCGCCGGTCATGGCCGCCGCACGGCCGCCCGCGGCGGTGATCGCGGCGGCGGTCTCGTCCACCGTCCCGGCGCGGTCGACGCAGAGCACGCTGGCGCCTTCCTTGGCGAACAGGATGGCGGCGGCGCGGCCGATGCCGCTCGCCGCGCCGGTGATGACGGCCGTGCGGCCGGAGAGTCGGGACATCTCTTCAGGTCTCCTTACGGGATCAGCAGCACGCGGCCGACGGCCTGGCGGCTTTCGATGTAGCGGTGGGCCTCGGCCGCGTCGGCCAGGCTGAACTCGCGGTCGATCAGCACCTTCAGCTCGCCGCGGTGCACGTCGCCGATCAGCCGCTGGATGTTGTCATGCACCCGGTCGGTGTTGATCTCCGCGCCGAGGAAGACGCCGGACAGCGACCGGTTGCCGCCCATCATGGTGCCCACGTCCACCTTCATCGGCTCCCGGCCGGCTTGCCCGACCATGGAGACCCGGCCGCGATAGGCCAGGCTGAGGATCGAGGACTGCAGGGTGGGGCCGCCCACGCTGTCGACGATCACGTCGGCGCCGTGCTTGTCCGTGAGGCGCATGACCTCCTGCACGACGTTGTCGCGCTGGTAGTTGATGCCGTGGGTCAGGCCGAGCGGCTTCAGCCGCTCCAGGCGCTCGTCGGAGGACGCGGTGGCCAGCACCATCGACGCGCCGGCCCGGGCGGCGAGCTGAATCGCGGCCACGCCGACCCCGGAGGCGCCGGCCTGCACCAGGACGATCTCGCCCTTCTTCATGCGGCCGAACTCGAACAGGCAGTCGTCGGCCGTCCCGAACGGCACGGGGATGCAGGCGGCCTGCTTCACGTCCATGCCGTCAGGGATCACCCAGGCGGTGCGGGCGGGCACGGCGCGCAGCTCCGCGTGGCTGCCGTGCGAGCCGGTGGTGACCACCTTCTGGCCAACGCGGATCGTCTCCACCTCCTCGCCCACCTGCACCACCTCGCCGGCGGCCTGGTAGCCGACGATGTGCGGCCGGGTGACCAGCTGGCCCCGGAAGCGGTTCAGGGTGTCGCCGCCCTCGATGGAGACGGCCTCGACGCGGACGATGATCCCCTTGCGGTGGCATTCGGGGTCGGGAACGTCCTCGTAGCGGAACACCTCGGGACCGCCGTTCTCGTAGTAGACCGCCGCCTTCATCCGACCCTCCCGTCAAACGTCTGTTTGAGCGCACAGACCACGGCGGACGAAGTGACGCAAGCCGGCGCCAGGACCTGTCGGGGACGGACAAAGGATGACACCGGCGCCGGCCTCGCCGATGCTGGCCGGCGACAACAAGAACCTGCCGGGAGAGTGCGGATGACGACGCGGGCGCTGGTGCTGGGCGGGGGCGGGCCGGTGGGGATCGCCTGGGAAAGCGGGCTGGTGGCGGGCTTCGCCCAGGCCGGCGTGGACCTGTCGCAGGCCGACTTCATCATGGGCACCTCCGCAGGCTCCTTCGTGGGGGCGCGCCTCGCCCTGGGCGCGGACGCCCGGACGCTCGCCGAGCCGATCCTGAAGGAAGCCGAGCGCGCGCCGCGAGGTCGCGGCGGCGGCCCGCCTGCGGACCTCTCGCGCCTGCGCGAGCTGATGGCCGAGGCGCAGTCGGGCAAGCGCAACCCCAGCGAGGTGCGGGCCGAGATCGGCGCCTTCGCCCTCCAGGCGCAGACCATCGACGAAGCCACGTTCCTCGCCAGCTTCGGGCGCAGCTTCGCCGAGCAGGCGGCATGGCCGCAGAAGGACTACGCCTGCACCGCCGTGGACGCCGAGGATGGGAGCTTCCGCCTGTGGACGGCCCAGGCGGGCGCGCCGCTGAACCGGGCGGTGGCGTCCAGCTGCAGCGTGCCGGGAGTCTACCCGCCCGTGACCATCGGCGACCGCCGCTACATCGACGGCGGCATGCGCTCGTCCACCAACGCCGACATGGCCGTGGGGTACGACATCGTGGTGGTGATCGCCGTGCGGGTCGGCGACGGCAGCGAGATCGCGCGGCGTGTGGAGGCCCAGACCGCCGCCGAGGTCCAGACGCTGCAGGACGGCGGCGCCGTGGTGGTGGTCATCGGGCCCGATGACGGCAGCCTCGCGTCCTTCGGCCCCGACCTGATGGACTTCACCCGCCGCCCCGACGCCGCCCGCGCCGGCCTCGCCCAGGGCCAATCCCAGGCCGCGATCCTGAAGGACATCTGGGGCTAGCCCTTCTCCTCTCCCCCTCCGCTGCGCGGCGGGGAGAGGAACCGGTCATTGCCCCTCCACAAACCCCCGCACCGCGGCGATCACTTGGTCCTGGTCGGCTTCGGTCAGGTAGGGGTGCATGGGCAGGCTGATCACGCGGCTAGCCTTGCCGTCGGTGACCGGCAGGCCGCCCGGCGCGACCGGATAGCCGGAATAGACGCCCTGCCGATGGATGGGGAGCGGGTAGTAGACCGCCGTGGGCACGCCCTTCTCGCGCAGCGCCGCGGCCAGGCCGTCCCGGTTCTCCGCCTCGATGGTGTACTGCGCCCAGACGCTGACCCCGCCCTCGATCACCGTCGGCGTCGTGACCACGTCGGACAGGCCCTGCGCATAGCGCGCCGCCACGCGGTTGCGGGCCGCGATCTCGTCGGGGAAGATCTTCAGCTTCTCGAGCAGCACGGCCGCCTGGATGGTGTCCATCCGGCTGTTGGTGCCCACGCGGACGTTCAGGTAGCGCGGGTCGTGCTCGAAGGTGCGGCCCTCCAGGTCGGACTTCACCGCCTGGCCATGGACGCGCAGGCTGACCAGCAGGTCGTGGAGGCGTGCGTCCTTGGTCAGCACCGCCCCGCCGTCGCCGTAGGCGCCCAGCGGCTTGGCCGGGAAGAAGGAGGTGGTGGCCACGTCCGCCCAATGGATCGGGTGCTGGCCGTGCAGGGTGCAGCCGAAGCCCTGGGCGCTGTCGGCGATCAGCTTCAGGCCATGGGCGTCGGCGATCGCCCGCAGCGCCGGGTAGTCGGCGGGCTGGCCGAACAGGTCCACGGCGATGATCGCCCGCGGCGTCAGCTCGCCCGCCGCCTTCACCGCGGCGATCGCCGCCTCCAGGCTGGCCGGATCCATGTTGTAGGTGTCGGGCAGGACGTCGACGAACACCGGCGAGGCGCCGACCAGCGGCATCACCTCGGCGGTCGCGGCGAAGGTGAAGGAGGGGCAGAAAACCGCGTCCCCGGGCCCGATCCCCCAGGCCATCAGCGGCAGGATCAGGGCGTCGGTGCCCGAGGCGCAGGACAGCACGTGCGGCGCGTCGCCGAACGCGCCCAGCGCCGCCTCGAAGGCGGCGATCTCCGGGCCCATGATGTACGCCCCCGAGCGCACGACCTTGAGGATGGCGTCCTCGAGCGGCTGGCCGAGCCGCTGGCGCTGGGCCTGCAGGTCGATGAACGGAATGGGCATGCGCGGCGGCCCCCCTCTGTCTAGAAGCGGGCGCCTTGTGGCACGCGCCGCAGAGCGCCACCAAAACACGCTTGGTGACGCTCTGTTGCGGGGAGCATCTCCCTTCCCACGAAGTGGGAGCGGGAGATCGCCGCGTCTTTACGGCTTCGCCTGGACGCCGCCCTTCATCACGAAGCCGACGTTCTGCAGAACGGTGACGTCGCGCAGCGGGTCGCCGCGGACGGCGATCAGGTCGGCGGCCTTGCCGGGCGTCAGGGCGCCGATCTCCTTCGACAGGCCCAGGTGGTCGGCGGCGTTCACCGTGGCGGCCTGCACGGCCTCCAGCGGCGTCAGGCCGGCCCGCACCAGCAGGGCGAACTCGCCGGCGTTGTCGCCGTGCGCGGAGACCCCGGTGTCGGTGCCGAAGGCGATCTTCACGCCCGCCTGGTGGGCGCGCCGGGCCATGTCGAGCATCTTGGGCCCGGCCTCCAGCGCCTTGGCGGTCTGGGCCGGGGTGAAGAAGTTGTTGGGGCCGGACGCGATCCGATAGACGAAGTCGCCGGCCATCAGCGTCGGCACCAGATAGCCCTTGTTGTTCTTGAACAGGGCGACGCCCTCCGGGTCGAGGTAGGTCCCGTGCTCGATGGAGTCGCCGCCGGCCTTCAGGAAGCTGGTGATCCCGTCGGCCCCGTGGGCGTGGGCGGTGACCTTGCGGCCCATCCGGTGGGCGGACTCCACGATGGCGTCGAGCTCGTCCTGGGAGAACTGCTGGGCCAGGCCCGCGGCGGTGTTGGAGAGCACGCCGCCGGTGGCAGTGATCTTGATGATGTCCGCGCCCTTCCAGACCTGCTCGCGGACCGCGCGCCGGCAGTCCTCGGCTCCCGAGCAGACCGAGCCCGGCCGCAGGACGTGCATGACGTCCTCCCGGAAGCCGTTCACGTCGCCGTGGCCGCCGTGCACCGAGATCGCCGAGCCGGCGGCGATGATCCGCGGGCCCAGCACGTCGCCGTTCGCCGTGGCCTTGCGCAGGGCGAAGATCGCGTCGTTGTCCGCGCCCAGGTCGGCCACGGTGGTGAAGCCGGCCAGCAGGGTCTTGCGGGCGTAGCGCGCCCCGATCATGGCCTGCTCGGCCGACGACTGGGTCACCTCGTCCAGCCGCGTGTTCGGGCCCTGCTCGCTGGTGATGTGGACGTGGCTGTCGATCAGGCCCGGCAGGACGAAGCTGTCCTTCAGGTCCACCACCCGGCCACCGGGCTCGGCCACGAAGCCGTCGGCGATCCGCACCACCCGGCCGTTCTGGATGACCAGGGTCTTCTGGGTCTCCACCCGGCCTGAAGCGGGATCGGCCAGCAGCCGTCCCGCCTGCACGAAGGTGGTCTGAACTGGCGCCTGGGCGCCGGCGGGCATGGCGAAGGCGGCGAGCAGCGCGCCGGCGAGCAGTCGTTTCATCTGGGGCCCCTCGAACGGAAGCCGCGAGATTAAGCAGCCGAAACTCGCCAAGGGAAGGGCGGGACCTCCTCTCCCCCCAAGCCGCACGCCGGGGAGAGGGCAGGGTGAGGGGCGGCGCGTGCAGCGGTGCGCCGCCGATGGTCGGTCAAGGGCCCTCGGTCCACCATCGGGAGAGCGGACGGACTCCAGCCGCCCCTCACCTAACCCTCTCCCCCTCCCACTCCGTGTGGGGGGAGAGGAGGCATGACTCAGATCTGCCGCTTGCGGCCTTCCCAGTACGGCGCGCGGACCTTATTGCGCTGGATCTTGCCGGCCTCGGAGCGGGGCAGGTCGGTGACGAAATCGATCTTCTTCGGCACCTTGAAGGCCGGTAGGTTGGCCCGCGCGAAGGCGAGGATCTCCTGCTCGAGCTCGGTCGAGGGCTCGTAGCCGGGCTTCAGCATGATCACCGCCCGGACCTGCTCGCCCCACTGGTCGTCGGGAACGCCCACCGTCGAGGAGTCGGCCACCGCATCGTGCTTGATCAGCTCGTTGTCGATCTCCTGCGGATAGATGTTCACCCCGCCCGAGATGATCGTCTCGGCGTTGCGGCCGGTGAGGAACAGGTAGCCGTCCTCGTCGAAATAGCCCACGTCGCCCATGGTGAAGTAGTCGCCCACCCGGCTGGCCTGGGTCTTGGCCTCGTCCTTGTAGTAGGTGAAGCCGCCGCCCGGCGGCAGCTGGTGGTAGATGGTCCCCGGCACGCCCGGCGGGCACTCGTTCCCCTGCTCGTCGAGGATCTTGGAGCCCAGCAACGCCGGGCGCTTGCCCACGGAGCCCGGCTTCTTCAGCCACTCCTCCGAACTGATGGTGAAGCCCGCGCCGCCTTCAGAACCGGCGTAGTACTCCGAGAGCACCGGTCCGAACCACTCGATCATCGCCAGCTTGACCTCCGGCGGGCAGGGGGCCGCGCCGTGGACGATGTATTTGACGTGGCTGACGTCGTACTTCGCCTTCACCTCGTCGGGCAGGGCCAGCAGGCGCTGGAACATGATCGGCACCAGGTGCAGGTGGGTCACCTTGCGCTCGACGATGGTCCGCAGCACGAGCTCGCTGTCCCACTTGTCGAGGAACACCAGCGGCGCGCCCGCGCCCATGGCGGCGTTCACGTCGAAGGCCAGCGGGGCGGCGTGATAGGCCGGGCCGGCGCAGAGCTGGACCGAGTCGCCGTCGTAGCCGCGCTGTTCGTAGATCCCCGGCGGGGCGACCACCGGATTGGGGCGGAACACGCCCTTGGGCCGGCCGGTGGTGCCCGAGGTGTACATCATCTGGTTGCCCAGGGTGGCGTCCTCGATGTCCGAGCCGTCGAGCCCGGCCAGCGCCTCGTCATAGGGCTGGAAGCCGTCGATCCGGCCGCCGATGGCGACCTTGACCAGCAGGTTCGGGCACTGGGCCGCGGCCGGGCCCGACGTGGCGACCCGGGCCTCGGCGAACAGCGCCTTCGCCTCGCAGTCGTTGATGATGTAGGCGATCTCGTCGGCGGTGAGGTGCCAGTTCACCGGGGTGATCCGCAGGCCCGTGCGGCGGGTGGCCTGCAGCACCTCCACGAACTCGTGGCGGTTGGAGCAGACCAGCGCCACGGAGTCGCCGGCCTTCAGGCCTGCGCCGCGCAGCAGGCGGGCGATGCGGTTGGCGGCGGCGTTGACCTCGGAGAAGGTGCGCGTGGTCCCGTCGGGGTCGATGACGCAGGGCTTGTCCGGCTGGACCTGGGCCCAGACGGCGGCGGTCATCCCGTTCATCTGCGCGGCCGCCAGCCGCGCATCCAGGTCCATGCGTTCCTTCAAGGCTTCCATCAAAATCCTCCCGCGCCCGAATGCCTGGCGCACGCCATTCTCATTGGAGGTCCGGGGCCGCGGGCTAATCGGTCCGCGGCGCACGTCCGGCCCCGCCGCCAGCAAATCACGGGCGGCGGCGGGCGCCAATTCCCCTACGGCGCCCGAATTCCATCAGGCCTGCAACAAAACCAAGCTGGCCAAGGCTTGGGCGGGGGCGGCAGGCTCGCGCCTCCTCTCCCGCGCCGGCAGGCGTTGGAGAGGGGAGGGAGAGGGCAGGGTGAGGGCCGGCTGGGTCCCTTCGACCACTCCGGATGCGGGCCGAGGGCCCTCGACCCCTCATCCGGCGCGAGCCGCGCTGCACGCGCCGGCCCTCAACCTACCCTCTCGCGCGAGCGGGAGAGGAAGTCAGACGCGTCGAAACACCCAGATGTCGCCGACCCCGCCCAGCGGGATCGGGTCGCGGTCGCGCACCAGCCCGGCCGTGGCGGCGAGCGGCTCCGGGTCCGTCAGGTAGAAGGTGAGCCGCTCCGGCGAGCGGCGGAGGACGGCGCCGGCCGCGTCCCGCTCCACGTACTCGATCACCTGGTCCAGCCGCCCGATGGCCGCCTTGAAGGTCCGCTCCAGGACGTGCAGCTGCAACCGCCCGCCGCCGGGCAGCGGCCGGTCGAACACCACCATCTCCTTCGGCGGCCCCGGCATGCGCATGATCTCCAGCAGGGGCAGGTGGAAGGCCGCGCGCCCGCCGGGCGGCAGGTGCCGGGCGGCCGTGGCGAAGGTGTTGCGCCAGGCGGTCCCCGCCGGCACGTGGGCCAGGGTGAAGTAGGGGCAGATGACCAGGTCGAAGGTCCGCTTCAGGTCGAGCGCGGTCATGTCGCCGCGACGCAGCTCCACGCGAGCCGCCAGCTCAGCCGGCAGCTGCGCCAGCCTCGCCTGCGCCTGGGCCAGCATGGCCGGCGCGATCTCGATCCCGGTGACCGTGTAGCCCTGCTCGGCCAGGGCGAACGTGACCCGGCCGCCGCCGGCCCCCAGCTCCAGCACCGACGAGCCCGGCGCCGCCAGCCCGGCGTAGGCCTCGATGTCGCCGGCCAGCCGTTCGTCCGCGGCCGTGACCACGTCGTAGAAGGCGGCGCTGAGGCTTTTGTCGGCGTAGTACGGACGCGCCTGGGCCATGCGAAAACGGAACTCCCCCGCCGGTCCGGAGCTTCCAACGCTCCGAAGGCCCTGATGCCTGCACAATTGCGCAGGATCAATGTCGGGGTCACATATGCGGGACCAAGCTCAAGCTTGGACGACTTGGGGAGCCTCGGACACGTGAACACGCTTCGCAAACGCCTGGCCCTGGTGGCCGTCATGCTGCTGGCCCCGGTGCTCGCCAGCTGCGGCATCAACACCATCCCGACCAAGGAAGAGAACGCCCGCGCCAGGTGGGCCGACGTGCAGAACCAGTACCAGCGCCGCGCCGACCTGATCCCCAACCTGGTGGAGACGGTGCGCGGCTACGCCGCCCAGGAGCGCACCGTGCTGCGCGAGGTGATCGAGGCCCGCGCCTCCGCCACCCAGGTTCAGGTGGACGCCTCGACGCTCACCGACCCGGCCCGCTTCCAGCAGTACCAGCAGGCGCAGGATCGCCTCACCGGCGTGCTCGGCCGGCTGATGGTGATCCAGGAGCAGTACCCGGACCTGAAGTCCAACCAGAATTTCCTGGCCCTGCAGAGCCAGCTGGAAGGCACCGAGAACCGCATCGCGGTGGCCCGGCGCGACTACAACGCCGCCGTCCAGGACTACAACACCAGCCTGCGCACCTTCCCGACGGTCCTGTGGGCCAAGACCATCCACTCGGGCTCCCAGCCGATGCAGCTGTTCCAGGCCTCCGCCGCCGCCCAGAGCGCGCCGACCGTGGACTTCGGCGGGACCAACCCCGGCGCCCCGCTTCCGCAGGGCGCCGCCCCCGGTTCGCCGCCGCCGACCTCGGCCGCCCCCGCGGTGGGCCCGGCGCCGAGCGCCGTCCCCGCGCCGCAGTGAACCTGCGGCCCTGCCCTTCCCCTTCGACGAGGGAAGGGCGGGGATCGCGGTGATCGCAGGGCGATGAAGACCAGACGCGAGTGGGCGCGGAGCCGAACGTGAACCTCACCTCAACTCAGAGGCCGCACCGCCACCAAACCCTCGTCCATCGCGGGGCAGGGCTTTGGGGGCTCTGGCTCGTCCTCGCGCTGCTCGCCTTCGCCCCGCCGGCCCTGGCGCAGCCGAAGTTCCCGGCGCTCACCGGGCGGGTCGTCGACAACGCCAACATGCTGTCGCCGGCCACCGAGCAGAAGCTGGCCGGCGAGCTTGAAGCCCTCGAGCAGCAGACCGGCCGGCAGGTGGTGGTGGCCACGGTGCCCGACCTGCAAGGCTATGAGATCGAGGAGTACGGCTACCAGCTCGGTCGCGCCTGGGGCATCGGCCGCAAGGGCGAGGACGACGGCGTGGTCTTCCTGGTGGCGCCGTCCGAACGCAAGGTGCGCGTGGAGGTCGGCTACGGCCTGGAAGGCGTCCTCACCGATGCGCTCTCCAGCGTGATCCTGCAGCAGCGCGTGCTGCCGCACTTCCGCGAGGGCCGGATGGAGGAAGGCGTCGTCTCGGGGACCGAGGCGGTGATCCAGCAGCTCGCCCTCCCCGACGAGGAGGCCCGCGCCCGTGTGGTCCAGGCGGCCGCCCAGCAGCAGCAACAGCACCGCGCCGCCGGCTCGGGTGGAGGCGGCGGCCTGCCGCTGATCTTCGTGGTCCTGATCGTCTTCTGGATTCTCGGCGGGATCATGGGCGCGTTCGGCCGCCGGCGCCGCCATCGGCGCTCCAGCGGCCTGTGGTGGCTGCTGCCGATGATCCTTTCCAGCGGCGGCGGCCGTCACCGCGGCGGAGGCTGGGGCGGCGGCGGCGGCTGGGGCGGCGGCGGCTTCTCCGGCGGCGGCGGCTCGTTCGGCGGCGGCGGATCCTCGGGGAGCTGGTGATGGCGGACAATCCCCTCATGACGCCGTCCGACGTGGCGGCCATCCAGGCGGCGGTGCGCGAGGCCGAGGCCCGCACGACCGGCGAGATCTACTGCGTGGTGGCCGACGACAGCTCGGACTACTTCGAGACGCCGCTGGCGTGGGCGGCGGGCGTCGCCCTGCTGGGGCCCGCCCTGCTGCTGCTGGCCGGCGTGCACCCCGGCGTGCCCGACCTCGGCGGCGAGTGGACCGCCGCCCAGGCGGTCCAGGCGGCCGACGCCGCCGCGCGCGACACCCTGATGGGCGCCATCCTGCTGCAGCTCGCCCTGTTCGTCGCGACAGCCCTGGTGGTCAGCCTCGGCCCTGTGCGCCGGCTGCTGACGCCTCGGGCCTTGAAGCGCGAGCGGGTCCGGCGCGAGGCCCAGGCGCAGTTCCTCGGCAAGAACCTGCACGCCACCCGCGAGCGCACCGGGGTGCTGATCTACGTCTCGCTCTGGGAGCACATGGCCGAGCTGATCGCCGACGAGGGGATCGCCAGCCAGGTGGAGCCGCAGGTCTGGGACCGCTGCATGGCCGCGCTGACGGCCGGCCTCAAGCGAGGCGAGCCCGCGGCCGGCTTCGCCGCCGCCGTCGGCCTCTGCGGCGACATCCTGGCCGAGCGGTTCCCCGCCCGGCCGGGGGACAACCCCAACGAATTGCCGGACACCGTCATCCTGCTGCCACGCGACTAGGGATAGCTTGGCCGGGGCGGCCGCAGCATTTCGTGTTGTCGCCGCCCGTCGCGGCCCCCAGATTGGGTCCCGCCGTTCGTAGGAGGCGCGGTGGCGGACCTGAACCACAGTGCTGAGGCCCTCACCCAGCCCTTCCACCTGGCCGCGGAGGCCCTGGGGCTCGGCATGCCGTACCGCATGCTCGTGGAGTCGGACCGCAGCACTCGCCGGTTCGTGCACGTGGGCGAGAGCTGCCTCGCCTTGAACGGGGTGTCCCCCGACGCGGTGCTCGCGGACGGCGGCGTGCTCTACCGCATGATCCTGCCCGAGCACCGAAGCGTGTTCGAGGCCGCTGAAACCGCCGCGCTGTCACAGCGGCGGAGCTTCGAGATCGAGGTTCAGATGCGCCGCGCCGACGGCGAGGTGCGCTGGCATCGGATCGCCTCCTACCCCCGGCCGCTGCCGGACGGGCGCACGCTTTGGGAAGGGCTGCAGACCGACATCACCGAGCGCAGGCGTCTCGCCGATGAGCTCGCCGACCAGCGCCGCCGGCTGCAGATGGCGGTGGAAGCCACCGGCCTGGGGTTCTGGGAGTGGGATCCCCGCTACGCCATGGTGCTCTGGTCCGACCGGAACCGCGACCTCTTCGGCCTGCCCGCGGGCGCCGAGGTCGACATCAACCGCTACATGTCGATGATCCATCCGGAGGACCTGTCACGCGTGCAGGAGGCCTACCGGCAGACCGCCGACGCCGAGGAGGGCGGGGACTTCTCGATCGAGCACCGGATTGTCAGGCCGGACGGCGAGGTTCGCTGGCTGCTCGTCCATGGCCGGGTGGTGAAGGAGGACGGGGAGCCGAACCTCGTGGTCGGCACCAGCATCGACGTGACGGACCGCAAGGCGGCCGAGGAGCGCCGCAGTCTGCTCATGGGCGAATTGGCTCACCGGGCCAAGAACGGCCTCACGGTGATGATGGCCATCGTGGGCCAGACGGCGCGCTCGGCGACCACTGTGCCCGAGTTCGAGGCAGCGCTCATGTCGCGGCTGCAGGCCATGTCCCAGTCCCAGGACCTGGTGACCGCCACCGGGGGGTTGCCCGTGCAGCTCTCCGGGGTCATCGAGCGGGTGCTGTCGCCCTTTGGCGCGGGGCGTTTCGATGTCGCTGCGGAGTTCGAAGAGGTGACCATCGCCGCGCCGATGGCGACGGCGCTGGGCCTGCTGCTGCACGAGCTGGCCACCAACGCGGTGAAGTATGGCGCCCTGTCCAGCGGCGCCGGAAGGGTGAGGATCGCCCCGGCCGCCGCGGCGGAGCGGCGGGTGGCGTTCCGGTGGTCGGAGGCCGGCGGCCCGTCGGTGAGCGAGCCGACCCGCAAGGGGTTCGGCACGCGGGTGCTGCAGACCGCGCTGGCCCCCTTCGGCGGACGCGTGGAGTGCGCCTACGACCCCGCCGGGTTCCAGGCGCATGTGGAGTTCCCGCCCGCCGGCTAGGCCGCTTGCCGCAACGGCCCCCTGGGCCGTACGATGGCGCAAAGGGAGCAGCGCCATGGCCTTCAAGCTCAACGTCAACGGCAAGGTCCACACGGCCGACGTGGACCCCGACACGCCGCTGCTCTGGACGCTCCGTGACACCCTGGGGATCCTCGGGCCGAAGTACGGCTGCGGCATCGCCCAGTGCGGCGCCTGCACCGTGCATGTGGATGGCCAGCCGATCCGCAGCTGCGTGACCCCGGTGTCGGCGGTGCAGGGCAAGGTCACCACGATCGAGGGGATCGGCGCCACGCCTGTCGGCAAGAAGGTCCAGAAGGCCTGGACGGACCTCGACGTCGCTCAGTGCGGCTACTGCCAGCCCGGCCAGATCATGTCGGCGACCGCATTGCTGGCCAGCAACCCCAAGCCCACCGACGCCGACATCGACACGGCGATGAGCGGCAACATCTGCCGCTGCGCCACCTACACGCGCATCCGGGCCGCCATTAAGCGCGCTTCCGGCCAGCGGGAGGCCTGATCTCCATGACCCTCGAAATGACCGGCGCCTCGCGGCGCGAGTTCCTGGCCACCGCCGGCGCTGGCGGCCTGGTGATCTCCTTCTCCGTCGCGTCCAAGGCTCAGGCCCAGGCCGGCGGCCTGCAGCAGATCAACGCCTACGTGAAGGTCGCTCCCGACGGGATCGTGACCATCACCAACAAGAACCCGGAGATCGGCCAGGGCATCAAGACCATGCTCCCCATGCTGATCGCCGAGGAGCTGGACGTGCCCTGGGAGAAGGTGCGCATCGAGCAGGCGGACAGCGATCCCACCGTCTATGGCCGCCAGTTCGCCGGCGGCTCCATGGCCACCCCGCTGCACTGGGAAGAGCACCGGCGCGTGGGCGCCGTCGCCCGCGCCATGCTGGTTCAGGCCGCCGCCCAGGCGTGGAACTGCCCGGCCGGCGAATGCACCACCCAGGCCGGGGTCGTCCTGCACAAGGCGTCCAACCGGAAGGCGACCTACGGCTCGCTGGCCAGCCAGTGCGCCGGCATCACGCCGCCCGATCCCAAGACCCTGCCGCTGAAGGATCCGAAGACCTACAAGATCATCGGCCGGCCGATCGCCCAGTACGATACGCCCAAGATCGTCACGGGCCAGCCGCTGTTCGGGATCGACGTGCAGCGGCCGGGGATGCTCTTCGCGACCTTCGAGAAGGCTCCGGTTTTCGCCGCAGGCGTGGCCAGCGCCGACCTCGCGGCGGCCCAGAGCGTCAAGGGCGTGCGCAAGGCCTTCGTGGTGCAGGGCGACAGCAAGGCCCTGCAGCCGCCGCCCGGCCAGATCGGCGCGGGCCTGCTGCCTGGCGTGGCGGTGGTCGCCGACAACTGGTGGGCGGCGCGCAAGGGCCGCGAGCGGCTGAACATCAAGTGGCAGGACCATCCCACGTCCGCCCAGTCCAGCGAAGGCTTCGCCGCCAAGGCGCGCGAGCTCGCGGCCGGCAAGGCCCAGCGCCAGGCCCGCAACGACGGCGACGTCGACGCCGCCCTGAAGGGCGCCGCCAAGACCGTGGAGGCCGCCTACGCCTACCCGTTCCTGGCGCACGCGCCGCTCGAGCCGCAGAACTGCACGGCCGAGTGGAAGGACGGCAAGCTGGAGATCTGGGCGCCGACCCAGAACCCCGAGCCCGGCCGCCAGCTCTGCGCCAAGACCCTGGGTATCAAGCCCGAGGACATCACCATCCACATGACGCGCTGCGGCGGCGGCTTCGGCCGGCGCCTGTCCAACGACTACATGGTCGAGGCGGCGTGGATCGCCCGCGAGGCCGGCGCGCCTGTGAAGCTGTTGTGGACGCGTGAAGACGACATGCGCCACGACATCTACCGCCCGGCCGGCTTCCACTTCCTCAAGGGCGGGCTGGATGCGCAGGGGAACGTGGTCGCCTTCTACGACCACTTCGTCTCGTTCGGCGAAGGAACGACCTTCGCGCCGAGCGCGGGCATGGGCGCGGGCGAGTTCCCGGGCCGGTTCGTGCAGAACCTGCGCTACGACATCTCGACCATGCCGCTCGGCGTGCCCACCGGGCCGCTGCGGGCGCCGGGCTCCAACGCCCTGGCCTTCGTCTTCCAGTCGTTCATCGACGAGCTGGCGCACGCCGCCGGCGCCGACCCGCTGGCCTTCCAGCTCAAGCTGCTCGGCGACAAGCCGGTGGTCGGCGAGCCGCCGAACGCCTACGCCGCGGGCCGCATGGCCGGCGTCCTCAGGGCCGCGGGCGAGATGTCCGGCTGGGCCAACCGCTCGCGCCTGCCCAAGGGCGAAGGCATGGGGATCGCCTGCTACTACAGCCACCTGGGCTACTTCGCCGAGGTGGCGCACGTGGCGGTGTCGCCGGCCGGCGAGGTGAAGGTGAAGAAGGTCTGGGTCGCCGCCGACGTGGGCCGCCAGATCATCAACCCGCATGGCGCCCTGAACCAGGTGCAAGGGTCGGTGCTGGACGGCCTCTCCGAGGCCCTGCACCAGAAGATCACCATCCAGAATGGCCAGGCGGTCGAGGCCAACTTCGACACCTACCCGCTGATGCGCATCAACGAGGCGCCGCCGGTGGAGGTGAAGTGGGTGATCACCGACAACCCGCCCACGGGCCTTGGAGAGCCGGCCCTGCCGCCGGCCATCCCGGCGCTCACCAACGCCATCTTCGCCGCCACCGGCAAGCGCATCCGCAGCCTGCCCGTCGACCCGGCCGTGCTGAAGGCGTGACAAACTTCCTCTCCCGCGCCGCAGGCGCGGGAGAGGGTAGGGTGAGGGCCGGCTGGGACCGCTGATCCACTCCGGATCCGTGCCCGAGGGCCCTCGCCCCCAAATCCGGCGCGATCCCATCGCACGAGCCGGCCCTCACCCGACCCTCTCCCGCAAGCGGTAGAGGGGGCTCGACCTCGGCCCCCCGATCCCCTCAAATGCCCCCAACAAGTGTTTGAGGGGACGCCGTGAGGAAGCTGCTGATCGCCAACCGGGGCGAGATCGCCGTGCGCGTCGCCCGCACCGCGGCCGAGATGGGCGTCGCCACGGTGGCGGTCTTCTCCCAGGACGACGCGGCCTCCCTGCACACCCGCACCGCCGACGAGGCCGTGGCCCTGAACGGCGCCGGCCCGGCCGCCTATCTGGACATCGCCGGCGTCGTGGCGGCGGCGAGGGCCGCAGGCTGCGACGCCGTCCACCCCGGCTACGGCTTCCTCTCGGAGAACGCCGCCTTCGCCCGCGCCTGCGCCGACGCCGGCCTCTTGTTCGTGGGCCCAAGCCCGGACACCCTGGAGCTGTTCGGCGACAAGGCGCAGGCCCGGGCGCTGGCGCAGCGCTGCGGCGTACCGGTCTCGCCCGGCACGGACGGGCCCACCACCCTTGAGGACGCCCGCGCCTTCCTCGCCGAGCATGGCGCGGTGATGGTCAAGGCGGTGGCCGGCGGCGGCGGGCGCGGCATGCGGCCGGTGCAGAGCGCCGACGAGCTCGACGCCGCCTGGGAACGCTGCGCCTCCGAGGCGAAGGCGGCGTTCGGGAACGGCGACCTCTATGTGGAGAGGTTCCTGCCCCAGGCCCGGCACATCGAGGTGCAGGTGGCGGGCGACGGCGCCGAGGTGGTCCACCTGTGGGACCGCGAGTGCAGCCTCCAGCGGCAGCGCCAGAAGGTGGTCGAGATCGCCCCGGCCGACATGCTGCCCATCGGCCTGCGCGAGCGGCTGTTCGGCCATGCGACGGCCCTGGCCAAGGCGGCCGGCTACCGTGGGCTCGGCACCATCGAGTTCCTGGCGGCCGGCGACGAGGCGGTGTTCATCGAGGGCAACGCCCGCCTGCAGGTGGAGCACACGGTCACCGAGGAGGTCACCGGCCTCGACCTCGTCCGCCTCCAGCTGCAGCTGGCGGCTGGGGCGACCTTGCCCGACCTCGGCCTTACGCAAGACCAGGTCCCAGCCCCGCGCGGCCACGCCGTGCAGGCGCGCGTCAACCTCGAGACCATGGCCGAGGACGGCTCCGCCCGCCCGGCCGGCGGGGTGCTCTCGGTCTATGAGCCGCCCTCCGGGCCCGGCGTCCGCGTCGACGGGTTCGGCTACGCCGGCTACGCCACCAGCGCGCGCTTCGACAGCCTGCTGGCCAAGCTCATCGTTCATGCCGGCTCCGGCGGCCTCGAACGCGCGGTCGCGAAGGCCTACCGCGCCCTGTCCGAGTTCCGCATCGAAGGCTCGCCCACCAACATCGCCTTCCTGCAGAACCTGCTGGCCCATCCCGCCGTCGCCGCAGGCCAGGCCCATACCCGCTTCGTGGAAGCGCACATGGCCGAGCTCGCCGGCCGACCCGAAGCGCACCCCCGGCTCTACTTCGACGCCGCCGCGCAGAGCGGCGCGGCGTCGGCCGCCCGGGCGCCCGAGCCCGACGCGCCCCCGGGGACGGCGCCCGTCCGCGCGCCCCTGCAGGGCACCGTGATCTCCCTCGACGCCGCGGTCGGCGACAGCGTCCGCAAGGGCCAGCCCCTGATGGTGCTCGAGGCCATGAAGATGGAGCACGTGGTCGAGGCTCCGGCGTCCGGCGTCGTCCGCCAGATCACCGTCGCGCCCGGCGACACGGTGTTCGAGGGCCGCCCGCTCGCCTTCCTGGAGGAGACGGGCGCCGAAGACGCCCTGGACCAGGCCGCCGCCCGCATCGATCTCGACCACATCCGGAGCGACCTTGCCGAGGTTCTCGAGCGACACCGGCTCACCCTCGACGACGCCCGCCCGGACGCTGTCGCCCGCCGTCGCCGCACGGGCCAGCGTACCGCTCGTGAAAATCTGGCCGATCTCTTCGACCCCGGCAGCTTCAGCGAGTTCGGCGCCATGGCCGTCGCCGCCCAGCGCCGCCGCCGCAGCCTCGAGGACCTGCGGGCCAATACCCCTGCGGATGGCATCGTCGTCGGCGTCGGCGAGGTGAACGGCGGCCGCTGCGTCGGCCTCGCCTACGACTTCACCGTCCTGGCCGGCACCCAGGGCCACTTCAACCACAAGAAAACCGACCGGATCCTCGAATTCGCCGAGCACTGGAAGGCGCCGATCGTCTGGTTCACCGAGGGCGGCGGCGGTCGGCCCGGCGACGTGGACGGCGGTCAACTGTCGGCTTCGTCGCTCGACACCACCAGCTTCACCACCTTCGCCCGCCTCTCCGGCCTGGCCCCCCGCATCGCCATCAACTCCGGCCGCTGCTTCGCTGGCAACGCCGTCTTCTTCGGCTGCGCCGACATCACCATCGCCACCCGCTACTCCAACATCGGCCTGGGCGGCCCGGCCATGATCGAGGGCGGCGGCCTGGGCGTCTTCACCCCCGACGAGATCGGCCCCTCCGACGTGCTCCACATCAACGGCGCCATCGACCTGCTGGTCGAGGACGAGGCCGCCGCCACCGCCGCCGCCAAGCGCATCCTGGGCGTCTTCCAGGGCCCGGTCCGCGACTGGACCTGCGCCGACCAGCGCCGCCTGCGCCACCTGATCCCCGAGAACCGGGTGCGGGCTTACGACGTGCGCCAGGTGATCCGCACGCTGGCCGACGAGGAAACCTGGCTGGAGCTGCGGGACGGCTACGGCCGCGGCATAATCACCGGCTTCCTGCGCATCGAGGGCCGGCCGCTGGGGGTGATCGCCAACGACCCCCGCCACCTCGGCGGCGCCATCGACTCCGAGGGCGCGGAGAAGGGCGCGCGCTTCCTCCAGCTCTGCGACGCCTTCGACGTGCCGGTGCTCTCGCTGTGCGACACGCCGGGCTTCATGGTCGGACCGCAGAGCGAGACAACGGCCGCCGTACGACGCGGTTCGCGTCTGTTCGTGACGGCCACCAGCCTGTCCGTGCCGCTGTTCACCGTGGTGCTGCGCAAGGGCTACGGCCTCGGCGCGCAGGCCATGGCCGGCGGCGACTTCTCGGCGCCCGCGATGATGCTGGCCTGGCCCACCGCGGAGTTCGGCCCCATGGGCCTGGAGGGCGCCGTGCGGCTGGGCTACCGCAAGGAGCTGGAGGCCGAGGCCGACCCCGCCGCACGCCAAGCCCTGTTCGAGAAGCTGGTCGGCCGGATGTACGAGAACGGCAAGGCGCTGTCGGTGGCCTCGGTCGTGGAAATCGACGCGGTTATCGACCCGGCCGAAACCCGCGCCTGGCTGGTGCGCGGCCTGAGAGCCTGCCCGGTCCCGCCCCGCAGCCCCGGCAAGAAGCGGCCATTCGTCGACGTCTGGTGAGGATCAGTGCGGGAGATAGGCCCGGAGCACGTCCTCGATGATCCGCTCCAGGCCCGCGAGCGTGTTGCAGGTCTTGGCCACGTGGCAGTAGCGGGCGTAGCGATCCATCACGCTGTCGCCCTGGCCCCAGTAGCTCTCGGGTTCCGGGTTCAGCCAGATCACCGCGCGGCTGCGCTGGTGGATCAGGTTCATCAGGTCGAGCCGCGGGTCGGCGAAGTTGGAGCGGCCGTCACCCAGGAAGATCACCGTGGTGTGGCGGTCAAGGCGGTCGAGGTGCTGCTCGGCGAAGTCGGCGAGTGACTGGCCGTAGTCGGTCTGCTGGAAGCCGATGGTCTGCAGGACCTTGAGGATCGCCTGCTCCACGTCGTGGTCGTCGAGGATCCCGCTTACCGGGATCAGCCGGCCTGAGAAGGCGAAGGCGTCCAGGCGGTCGACCACCTCGTTTAGCGAATAGAGGAAAGTCAGGAGGAACTGGGCCGCGGCCGCCACCGACTTCGAGACGTCGCAGATCGCCACGATGGAGGGCTTCTCCACCTTCTTGGACTTCCAGACGATGTCGAAGGGGACGCCGCCGTAGCCCATGGACTTGCGAAGTGTCCGGCGGACGTCGAGGTGGCCCACCCGGTTGGTCCGGCGGCGGCGGGAGTAGCGGTCGGCCAGGCGCTTGGCCATCTTGCGGACCAGCTGCTGCATGATGGCGAGGTCGACGGGGTCGATGCCGCCCTCGGCGTTCAGGGCCTTGCGGGCCAGCATCTCCTCGCGGAGCGCGCGCCCGGAGCCGGCGGCGTAGAGGTCGTGCTGGCGTTCCACGTACTTCTGGGCCTCGGCCATCAGGGCGCGTCGGCCGGCGTCCAGTCGGTCGGCGAGGCCCTGGTCCTTCTGGCGGCGGGCGGTGGCGATGATCCGCTCGATCTCCGCGAGGCCCATCTCGTCCAGCAGGCGGCGGGTCAGGCGGCTGCGCTGGGTGGAGAGGCGGATCTCGGAGGCGCCGGCCTGGCGTGCGGCCTCCTCCATCTGCTGCTGGAGGGCGGCGGTGTCGCCTTCGAGGAGGGCCTGGGCGAGGGGGTTGTCGGGGGCGCCAGCGGACTCGGCGTCGTACTCACTTTCAGGGGGTGGGGGCGGGAGCTGGAATTCCGTCCGTGTAAAGAATGTCTCGAAGGTGCGGTCGAAGGCGGCGACCTCGGCCTCGGACTTGGCCAGGGTGGCGCAGAGCGCGTCCTTGAAGAGGGTGCGGTCGGCATAGCCGACGGTCTCGACGGTGCGCGCCGCGTCGATGGCTTCCGCGGGAGAGACGCGGACGTCGGCGGCCCGCAGGGCGCGCAGGAAGTCCTGGAGCGTGTGCTGCATCGGCCTAGCGCCGGGCCAGCAGCTCGACGATCTGCGGCTCCACCTGGGTAATGTCCTGCTCGAACTTCAGGATCACGTTCAGCGTGTCCTTGACGATGGCGGCGTCGAGGCTGTCGGCGTGCAGCAGGATCAGCGCGCGCGCCCAGTCCACGGTCTCCGAGATCGACGGCGCCTTGCGCAGATCGAGCGTGCGCAGCGACTGGACGAAGGCGACGAGGTCGTGCGCCAGCCGGCCCTCGATGCCCGGCACGCGGCTCAGCACGATCCGCTCCTCCAGCGCGGGCTCCGGCAGGGGGATGTGCAGGTGGAGGCAGCGGCGCTTCAGGGCGTCGCCCAGGTCGCGGACGTTGTTCGAGGTGAGGAAGACCAGCGGCGGCGTCTTGGCTTTCACCACGCCGATTTCAGGAATCGAAACCTGGTAGGCCGACAGCACCTCGAGCAGGAACGCCTCGAACGCCTCGTCCGACTTGTCGATCTCGTCGATCAGCAGGACCGAACCGCCGTCCTGCTTCAGCGCCTTCATCAGCGGGCGCGGCTCGAGGAAGGGCTCGGAGAAGAACAGGTCGCCCATTCCGTGCAGCCGGTCCATGGCGGCGTCCATGGTGGGGGCGTCGGCCAGGCTCTCGCCGACCCGGTCCTTGAGGATCTGGGTGTAGAGCAGCTGCTTGCCGTACTTCCACTCGTACAGCGCCTTGGACTCGTCGAGCCCCTCGTAGCACTGCATGCGGATCAGCGGGTGGTTCAGCAGGGTGGCGGTGGAGAGCGCCAGCTCGGTCTTGCCGACGCCGGCCGAGCCTTCCACCAGGATGGGCTTCTCCAGCTTCACGGCCATGAACAGGGCGGTGGCGATGCGCCGCGACGCGATGTAGCCGACGCTGGCCAGCCCCTCGACGAGGGCGTCAACGGACGCAAGGGGATCGGCCGCCGGCGGCGCGGCCACGGGGGAAATCGTCAAAGTCTGAGGCTTTCGAAAAAGGGCAGTCGGAAAGGCCCCAGTGTGCCGAACGGCTGCGCGAAGGGCAAACGGCGAGCGCGGTCAAGGTTTACGGGCGGTTCACGGCTACAGCCTAGGTTGTGGGTCATGCGCAGACTCGCGCCCCTGCTCGCTGGCGTGTGCCTCGCGTCCTCCGCGGGAGCGGGAGAGCTCGCGTTCAGCCTGAGCAAGCCGGCCGGGAAGCCGGCGCCGGATGCGGTGGTGGTCCGCCAGGTGGTGGCGCCTTCGACCGGTGCCGTGCGGGTGGCGGTCACCGGCGACCTGCGGGCCCGGCGCCTGCGGCACGGCGGCTACTGATGCTGTTCCAGCGGCTGAGCACGCGGCTCGCCGTCCTCTACGCCGGCCTGTTCGGCGCGGGCCTGCTGCTGGTCTTCCTCTGCGTCTTCGTGGCGATCAGCCAGGCGGCCCAGCGGCAGGTGCGCACCGAGCTCACGGCCACCGGCTCGGTGTTCGACCACGTCTGGGCGCTGCGCACCGAGCGGCTGCGTGAAGGCGCGCAGCTGCTGTCGCGCGATTTCGGCTTCCAGCAGGCGGTGGCGACCGGCGACGAGACGACGATCGTCTCGGCCATGGACAATCTGCGCCGCCGCGTCGGGGTCGATCGGGCCTTCGTGCTCGACGAGGCCGGCCGGCCGATCGGGGCCAAGATGGCGCCGCAGGACGCCCAGCGGCTGCAGGCCGCCTTCTCGGCCAGCGAGCAGCCCTCGGGCGTGGTCATGCTGGACGACCAGCCCTACCACGTCACCAGCGCGCCGATCCTGTCGCCGGACCTGCTCGGCTGGGTGGCCTTCGGCGTTCGCCTGGACGCCGAAGAGATGCGCGAGCTGGAGCAGCTGTCGGCCATTCCGCTGGAGGCCGCGGTGGTGCATCGCGAGCCGACGCACGGCTGGGAGACCGACGCCTCCCTCCCGCGTCAGGACCAGGCCGCAGTGCGGCGCTTCATCACCGCCTCCCTGACGGGCGGCCGGGGCTCGCCCGAGACCCTGGACCTCAGCGACGGCCGCTCCATCGCGCTCGCCAAGCCCCTGCCCAGCCTGGACGGGCGCGGCCAGGCGGCGCTGCTGCTCCGCTATCCCCTCGACCGCGCGCTGGCGCCCTTCCGGCCGCTGTTCGCGGTGGTGGCCGCGCTCAGCCTGACGGGAGTCCTGGTGGTGGGCTTCGGCAGCCTTCTGCTGGCGCGCGGCGTCACCCGCCCGGTGACTGACCTGGACGAGGCCGCACGCCGTCTGCAGCGCGGCGAGGACGCCCAGGTCGAGGCGACCACCGACGACGAGCTGGGGCGGCTGGCGCACAGCTTCAACGCCATGGCCACGACGATCCGCGACCGCGAGCGGCGGATCACCCACCTCGCCCTGCACGACGAGGAGACCGGCCTGCCCAACCGCCTGACGCTGGAGCGGGTGGTGGACGGCCTGTCCGACCGGCCGCACGGCCAGGTCTATGTGGCGGCCCTGGGCGTTCGCCGCTTCGACCACCTGCGCGGCGCCATCGGCTACGCGCTTGCCGCTCAGGCGGTGAGGACCATCGGCAACCGGCTGGCCGGCCTGGCGCCCTCGTCGGGCGTGGCGCGGATCGCCACCGACGTGCTGGGCTTCACCATCGTCGCCCAGGGGCCGGATGCGGCGGTCGACGACGCGCGCCGGCTGCTCACGGAGCTGGAACAGCCGCTGCGGATGGGCGGCGGCGATGCGATCGACGTCTCGCTCGACCTGGGGCTCGCCGCCCTGGACGCCTCCGTAGGCGCGGCGGCGACCATCGAGCTGGCCAACGTGGCCCTGGACCAGGCCCGCACGGGCCGGCGCAAGGTGACCTTCTTCGACGCCGAGGCCTATGGCGATCCGGCGGCCAACCTGTCGCTGATGTCGAGCCTGATCCGGGCGCTGGAGACCGGCGGTATGGAGCTGCACTACCAGCCCAAGGTCGACCTGCGCGCGCGGCGCGTCACCGGGGTGGAGGCGCTCGCCCGCTGGCGCCATCCCGTGCGCGGCATGCTCTCGCCGGACCTCTTCGTGCCCATGGCCGAGGAGACCGGGCACATACGCAACCTCACCGAATGGGCGCTGCGCCGGGCGATCGCCGACCAGAAGGCCCTGGCTGGCGCCGGCTTCCCCCTGGATGTGGCGGTGAACATTTCAGGCCGGACGCTCGGCGAGCCCGACTTCGCCGACTTCGCCCTGGCCGAGGCGGCCGAGGCCCGAGGCGCGCTGGTGTTCGAGATCACCGAGACGGCGGTCATCGAGAACCCGGAACTGGCCCTGGCGATGCTGGACCGCTTCGCCGCCGCGGGCATCGGGATCTCCATCGACGACTTCGGAACGGGCCTCTCGTCGCTGGCCTACCTCAAGCGGATCCGCGGCCAGGAGCTGAAGATCGACCGCTCGATCGTGGAGGGGGTCACGGAGAGCCAGCGGGACGCCCTCATCGTGCGCTCGACCATCGATCTGGCGCACAGCCTCGGCCTGAAGGTGACCGCCGAAGGCGTGGAGACCGAAGCCTGCTTCGCCCTGCTTTCGGCCATGGGCTGCGATCGGGCGCAGGGCTATCTGGTGGGCCGGCCGATGCCGCTGCACGAGCTGCTGGCCTACCTCGGTCAGACCGACGCCGGCCTCAGGAGCTATGCCTGATCATGGTCAGGCCGCCCCGCTGTCTCGCCGCGGACTGGGCGCGTTCACGCTGATGGTCGAGGGCCCTCGGGTGGGTCCTAAGTGGCGGAAGGAGCCCAGCCGGCCCTCACCCTACCCTCTCCCACGCCTGCGGCGCGGGAGAGGGATATCTCGCAGGCGCCGTGGCGGTCTGCCCTCCTCTCCCGCAAGCGGGAGAGGGGAATGGCGGCCTCAGACGTCGAACTTGACGCCCTGGGCGAGGGGGAGGGTGCGGCCGTAGTTCAGGGTGTTGGTGGCGCGGCGCATGTAGGCCTTCCAGCTGTCGGAGCCGGCTTCCCGGCCGCCGCCGGTCTCCTTCTCGCCGCCGAAGGCGCCGCCGATCTCGGCGCCCGAGGGGCCGATGTTGACGTTGGCGATGCCGCAGTCGGACCCCGCCGCGCTGATGAACAGCTCGGCCTCGCGCATGTCGTTGGTGAAGATCGATGACGATAGGCCCTGCGGGACGTCGTTCTGCAGGGCGATGGCCTCGGCCAGGTCGCGGTACTTCATGACGTAGAGGATCGGCGCGAAGGTCTCGCGGCGCACCACGTCAGCCTGCGACGGCATCTCCACAAGGGCCGGGCGGACGTAGGCGGCCTCGGGGCAGCCCGGGACGTCCACGAGGTCGCCGCCGTGCACCTGGCCGCCCGCGGCGCGCGCGTCGGCCAGCGCCTTCTCCATCTGCGCCTTGGACCCGGCGTCGATCAACGGGCCGACGAGCGTGCCCGCCTCGCGGGGGTCGCCCACCGGCACGGTGGCGTAGGCGGCCTTCAGGCGCGGCAGGAAGGCCTCGTAGTGGCTCTCGTGCACGAACAGGCGGCGCAGGGTGGTGCAGCGCTGGCCGGCCGTGCCCATGGCGGCGAAGGCGATGCCGCGCAGGGCGAGGTCGAGGTCGGCGGTGGGCGCCACGATGGCGGCGTTGTTGCCGCCAAGCTCCAGCAGGGCGCGGGCGAAGCGCTGCGCAAGGCGCGGGGCGACGGCGCGGCCCATGGCCGTGGAGCCGGTGGCGGACACGAGCGGGACCTTCGGATGGTCGACGAGCCGCTCGCCGACTTCGCGGCCGCCGATGATCACAGCCGACAGATTGGCCGGCGCGTCGCCGAAGCGGGCGACGGCGCGCTCGAACAGCGCCTGGACAGCCAAGGCGGTGAGCGGGGTCTTCTCCGACGGCTTCCAGACGCAGGCGTCGCCGCAGACGAAGGCCAGCGCCGAATTCCAGGACCAAACCGCGACGGGGAAGTTGAAGGCCGAGATGATCCCCACCACGCCGAGCGGGTGCCAGGTTTCCATCATCCGGTGGTCGGGCCGCTCGGTGGCGAGGGTCAGGCCGAACAGCTGGCGCGACAGGCCGACGGCGTAGTCGCAGATGTCGATCATCTCCTGCACTTCGCCATTGGCCTCGGAGACGATCTTGCCGGCTTCGAGGGTGACGAGGCGGGCGAGGTCTTCCTTGGCGGCGCGCAGCTCCTCGCCGAACAGGCGGACGAGCTCGCCGCGGCGGGGGGCGGGGACCACGCGCCAGGCGAGGTAGGCCTGGTGGGCCGCCTCGACGGCGGCGTCCACCTGGTCAGGCGCGGTGTCGTGCACCTGGCCGATGATCTCGCCGGTGACCGGCGAGCGGACCGGGCGGTCGCCGCCCGTCCAGAGGGCGGAGGGGACGCCCAGGCGCTCGAGAACCTGGGCGGCGTCGGCGGCGGCCGACGTGATCTTGGACTGGACGGTCATGCGGACTTACTCGGCGGCGGCGCGAAAGGAGAGGTGGTCTTCGGGGGCATAGAACCGGCCGAAGCGGTTGGCGAGGAAGTCGTCCAGCGGGATGTCCTCCTGCCGGATGAAGCCGGCTTGCGGCAGCTTGCCGTCGGCCAGCATGTCGAGCACCGCGCAGATGGCGCCGGCGGTGGTGATCTGGATGGCGCTCTTCATCTGGCCGCCGATGGGCTGGGCGAAGACCTTGTTGACATAGGTCTCCTGCATCAGCCGGCCGTCCTTCATGCCCGACACGGTGACGAAGACGATGACCACGTCCTGCAGGGTGGCCGGCAGCGAGTTTTCGAGGATGTCCTTCAGGACCTCGCGGCGGTTGCGCAGGTTCAGGTCGTTGAGCAGCGCCTTCATGATGGCGGCGTGCCCCGGGTAGCGGATGGTCCGGTAGTTGAGGTTGCGGACCTTGCCTTCCAGGGTCTGGCAAAGCGTGCCCAGGCCGCCCGAGGTGTTGAAGGCCTCGTAGGTGACGCCGTCGAGGGCGAACTCCTCGCACTCTTCCAGAGCCGGGACCTCGCGGAGCTTGCCGTTGACCACGGCCTCGCAGGGCTCGCAGTACTCGTTGATCACCCCGTCGGTGGACCAGGTGAGATTGTAGTTCAGGGCGTTGGACGGATAGCGGGGTAGGGCGCCCACCCGCAGGCGCACGTCGTGCAGTTCGTCGAAGTGCTTGCAGAGGTCCCAGGCGGCGATGGTGATGAAGCCTGGGGCCAGGCCGCACTGCGGGATGAAGGCGGTCCCAGAGGTCTGCGCCAGCTCGCGGGTGACGCGGCTGGAGGCCACGTCCTCGGTGAGGTCGAGGTAGTGGGCGCCGGCGGCCGCCGCGGCGCGGGCGACGGTGACGGTGAGGTGATAGGGGGCGCAGTTCACCACGGCGAAACAGCCGGCGAGGCGGGCGGCGAGCGCGTCCACGTCCTCGATCGGCATGGCGGCGGTCTCCACCGGCGCCTTGGGGGCGAGCTTGGAGAGCGAGTCCGCCGACTGGTCGATGACCAGCACCTGGTAGTCGCCCGAGCCCACCAGCATGTCGACGACGGTCGAGCCGATCTTGCCCGCCCCGACCACGGCCACCTTGCGCATCGCCTGCCTCCGGAATGATCCCGGCCTGAGGGTCCGCTACGGCCAAGTTCATTTCAACTGGCAGTTCGGCGGATTGCGCAGGTATTCTGGGCGAGTCGACGAACACTGCGGACGCTACGACGATGGACGACCTTGACGAGCACTTGCTGGCGCGGCTGCGGGAGAACGCCCGCGCGCCGGTGGCCGAACTGGCCCGGGGACTGGGCCTGTCGCGCACGACGGTGCAGAGCCGGCTGGCCAAGCTGGAGCGGGCCGGCGTGATCGCGGGCTACGCCGTCCGGCTGTCGGAGAAGCACGAGGCGGCGCGGGTGCACGCCTTCATCATGCTGACGGTGGAGCCGAAGCAGGCTGCGGCGGTGACCAGCGCGCTGAAGAAGATGTCCGGCGTGCGCCGGCTGCAGTCCGTGAGCGGGCCGTTCGACATGGTGGCGACGGTGGATGCGCCGAGCGTCAGCGAGATGGACGCCCTGATCGACGAGATCGGGGCGCTGCCCGGCGTGGAGCGGACCAACAGCTCCATTGTGCTGTCGACGAAGTTCGACCGGTAGGGCGAAAAGCCCTCTCCCTCCGGGAGAGGGTTGGGTGAGGGCGGCTCGGCGTGTGGTCGGGCAAGGCGTTGGACCCGGGTCCAACGGGAGCGGCGGCGGGTCGTCCTGCGCCGCCCTCACCCTGCCCTCTCCCGCACGCGGGAGAGGGAAATTGGTGGCGGGGCGGCTCGGCGTGTGGCCGGGCAGTGGGTTGGACCCGGGTGCAACGGGAGCGGCGGCGGGTCGTCCTGCGCCGCCCTCACCCTGCCCTCTCCCGCACGCGGGAGAGGGAAAATCGCTGGCCGGCGGGGGATGGGCGGTGCAGCCTTCCGGCCAAAGGGAGCGCCGCACATGACCCAGTGGACCGTCGGGGACGTCAGGATCACGAAGATCCATGAGCACGACATGGCCGCGCCGGTGGAGTTCATGTTCCCGGGGGCCACGACGGACGAGCTCAAGGCCATCGACTGGGCGCAGCCCTACGTGGACGAGAACGGCCACGCGAAGATGAGCGTCCATGCGCTGGTGGTGGCGACGCCGACGCTGAAGATCGTGGTCGACACCTGCGTGGGCAACGACCGGCAGGGGCGCAGCCTGCCCATGTGGAACGGGCTGCAGACCCGGTTCATGGAGGACTTCCGGGGGGCAGGGCATGCGCCGGAGGAGATCCAGGTGGTGCTCTGCACGCACCTCCATTCCGACCATGTGGGCTGGAACACCCACCTCAAGGACGGCGTCTGGACGCCCACCTTCCCAAACGCCCGCCACCTGATCGACCGGCGCGAGTTCGAGTTCTGGCAGGCGGACGAGGCGGAGAGCTCAAAGGCGATGCTGGCCGACAGCCTGCAGCCGATCTTCGCGGCGGGGCTGGTGGAGTTGATCGACGCCAGCTCGGCCTACCGGGTCTGTCCGGAGGTGCAGCTGGTCCCCACGCCGGGCCATACGCCGGGGCATGTGAGCGTGCTGATCCAGTCGGCGGGCGAGACGGCGCTGATCACCGGGGACTTCATGCACCACCCCTGCCAGATCGCCCGGCCCGAGTGGAACGCCGTGTCGGACGCCGCCCCGGACACCGCCTGCGCCACCCGCCGGGCCGCGCTCACGGAGGCGGCGCAGGACGGCCGGCTGGTGATCGGCACGCACTTCCCGACGCCCACCGCGGGGCGGGTGAAGCCGGACGGCCGGGCCTGGCGGTTCGAGAGCTAGATCAAAGCCCTCCTCCTCGGTGGAGGAGGGGAGACCAACGGCTAGGCGCTGGCCCGCAGGCGGTTGTGGATGTCGGTGGCGGCGGTGGCGGCCTCGCCCTGGGCGGTTGAGATCTGGTTGAGGCCGCGGACCACGTCACCGGCGGCGTAGAGGCCGGGCACGGTGGTCTCCTGGTGGTCGCCGACCACCAGGCGGCCGCTCTCCTCCAGCTTGGCGCCCGCCTTCATCGCCAGCTGGGTGCGGGGCGTGACGCCGAGCGCCGAGTAGATCACGTCGAACTCCCGGGGCTGGCCGTTGAAGGAGAGGGCGGTGATGCGGCGCTTCTCCAGGGCGACGCTGTCGACGGCGGTCTCGATCAGCTCGATGCCGTCCGCGGCGAGGCGCTGGCGCTCCTCGGCCGGCAGGGCGTCCGGGGCGCCCACGTGGATCAGGGTGACCTGGTCGGAGTAGGTGGTGATGAAGCGGGCCTCGGCGGCGCCATGGGCGTCGTGGCTGAGCACGCCCACCCGCTGGCCGATCACCTCGTACCCGTCGCAGATCGGGCATATGCGAACCAGGCCCTTGGACACGGCCGCGTCGAGGCCGGGCAGGTTCGGCTCGTTGTCCATGACGCCGGTGGCGAGGATCACGGTGCGGGCGCGCAGCTCGCCGATGGTCGTGCCGGCGACGAAGAGGTCGCCGTCGCGCTTCAGGTCCTCGACGCGGCCGAGGCGGAACTGGGCGCCGTATTTCTCGGCCTGGGTCCGCATGCGGGCGAGCAGGGTCTTGCCGCGGATGCCCGCTGGAAAGCCCGGATGGTTGTGGCTGCGCGGGATCCAGCCGGCGCGGCTTGCGGCGGAATCGATCACCAGGAAGTCGCGCCGGAAGCGCGCCAGGTAGATGGCGGCGGTGAGGCCGGCGGGGCCGGCGCCCACCACCAGGCAGTCGAGAATCTTGTCACCCATGGCGGGTGCGCAACGCGCGGCGGGGGCGCCGGCTCCCTTGATCCTCCCGCGTCTTGTGACGCGGGAGGAGGAGATCCCGTCAGGGCGCCTCGTTGGAGAAGACCACCGTCCCCGAAGCGGCGAACATGCCGCCGACCCCGTGGGCCACGCTGACCTTGGCGCCGGGCACCTGCGCCGGGGCGGTCCCGCGCATCTGCCGGACGCTCTCCTGCAGGGCGTACATGCCGTACATGCCCGAGTGCATGTAGCTGAGGCCGCCGCCGTTGGTGTTCAGCGGCAGCTTGCCGCCCATCGCCGTGTTGCGCTCGCGGATGAAGTCCTTGGCCTCGCCGGGCTTCACGAAGCCGAGGTCCTCCAGGCCGTAGAGCGGCAGGTGAGCGAAGGCGTCGTAGATCATCAGGTGATCAACGTCGGCGTGGCTGATCCCCGCCTCGTCGAACGCCTTCTTGCCGGAGATGCGGAAGGCGGTGGACGAGGTGAAGTCGTACATCTGCGAGACCATCGGCGTCTCGACGCTCTCGCCCGTGCCGAGGATGTAGACCGGCTTCTGCGGGAAGTCCCTGGCCCGGTCGGCGGAGGTGAGGATCAGGGCGCCGCCGCCGTCGGTGACCAGGCAGCACAGCAGCTTGGTGAACGGCCAGGCGATCATGTCCGACGAGAGCACGTCGTCCACGGTCAGCGGGTCCTTGAAGCTGGCGCGCGGGTTCTTCGCCGCCCACTCGCGCTGGATGACCGCGACGTTGGCGAGGTCTTCCTCGGTGACGCCGTAGGTCTTCATGTAGCGGAGCACCGGGACGGTGAACATGGTGGGCGGGCCCACCACCCCGAACGGCAGCTCGAACTGGCCCATCAGGCTGGACGGCGAGCGGGCGAAGCCGCCGGCGCCCACGCGGGAGCGGCCGCTCTCGCCGTGGGTGATCAGCACCGTCTTGCAGAGGCCCTCGTTGATCGCCGCCGCGGCATGGCGGACGTGCAGCATGAAGGAACAGCCGCCGACCGAGGTGCCGTCCGCGTAGGTCGGCTTGATGCCGAGGTAGTGGGCGAGCTCGACCGGGCTGATGCCGGCGGTGGCCACGCCGTCGATGTCCGACGGCTTCAGGCCAGCGTCGGCCATGGCGTTCAGGGCGGCGTCGGCGTGCAGGCCGATCACCGACACGTCCGGGATCTTGCCCATCTTGGTGGTCTCGGCCGCGCCGACGACCGCAATGCTCTTCGGCTTCATGCGCTCAGCCCTCCGCCGGGGTGAAGAAGGGCAGGGTGATGTCGTCCGTCTGCTTCTCGAAGACGACCTTCACCGGCATGTCGAGCTGCAGGGCCTGCGGCGTCTGCGGGCAGCCCACGATGTTCGTCATCATGGTGGGGCCTTCGTCCAGCTTCACGACGGCGATGGCGTAAGGGTCCGGCCCCATGTCCGGTCGCGGGCGGTGGTTGATCACATAGGACCAGAGCACGGCGCGGCCGCTGGCGGGGAACACCTCCACCTCGCGGCTGCCGCACTTGGGGCAGAACGGCCGGGGCGGGAAATAGGCCCCGCCGCCGCAGGTGGAACAGCGCTGGAGGCGAAGCTCGCCTTCCTTGCAGCCGTCCCAGAAATGCCGGGTCTCCGGCGTGGGCTCGGGCAGCATCCTTGGTGGCATGAAATCGTCCCTATGAAATTGGTTGTTCTGGAAAGGGCGGCAGGAAAGCCGAGGTTGGCGGGCTTGTCACCCGTCTGCGCAGCTCAGAACGGGGGCGCGCCGAACGCCCGTCGGAAGGCGGCCTCGCCAGGGGCGCTGAACTGCACGACCCGCGTGCCCTCCAGTCGCCGCGCCCAGCCCAGGGCGTAGATGCGCGACAGCAGGGCGGCGCCCATCACGCCCGCCAGGTGGCTGCGCCGGACGCTCCAGTCGAGACAGGCCTTGCAGACCGGACGGCGGGCGGGCGCCGAGAGGTCGAGGCCGAAGTCCCGGGCGAAGGCGCGGCCGTCATCGGTCAAGGCGAGGGCGCCCTCGTGATCGGCGATACGGCCGCTGGCCACCAGGGCGTCCAGCATGGCCACGCCGAAGTCGCCCGCCAGATGATCGTAGCAGACCCGGGCCCGGCGAAGGGCGGGGTCCCGCGGTCCGGGCCGGCTGCGCAGGTGGCCCTCCCGCCCGGCCAGCAGGATCAGCTGCTCGATGGCGTCGGCAACCTCCTGACCGGCGAGAGCGAAGTAGCTGTGACGGCCCTGCCGGCGGCGGGTCAGCAGGCCGCCGGCCTCGAGTCGGCCGAGATGGCTGCTGGCCGTCTGGGCGGTGACGCCTGCCTCGCGGGCGAGCTCGCCGGCGGTGAGCGCCTGGCCGCCCATGAGCGCCGCCAGCATGTTGGCGCGCGCAGGATCGCCCAGCAGGGCGGCGATGCGGGTGATGTCCGGCCCGAGCCTCATGCCGGCAGCATAGCGGCAGATCGGCGGGGATGCTTCGGCGCAGATCGAAGCATGGCGGCGGCGGCGAGGGATAGGTCTGCGGCCTCGCCAACCGGAGCCTTCCCATGACGGTGACCTGCTGCATCCACTACGAAATCGACCCGTTCCAGCGCGACGCCTTCGAGGCCTATGCGCGAAACTGGCTGAGCATCATCCCCGCCTGTGGCGGCGATCTCCTCGGCTATTTCCTGCCGCACGAGGGGACCAACGACGTCGCCATGGCGCTGATCTCCTTCGACAGCCTGGCGGCGTACGAGGCCTATCGGGCCCGGCTGAAGGCCGACGAACGTGGGGGCGAGAACTTTCGGATGGCTCAGGAGAAGCGGTTCATCCGCTCGGAGCGGCGCACCTTCCTGACCCCGGTGACGGCATGATCGCCGTGATTTTCGAAGTGGTCCCGAGCGCCTCCGGCCGAGGCCGCTATCTGGAGCTCGCCGGGGACCTGGCCGACACCCTGGCCGGCATGGAAGGCTTCATCTCCGTGGAGCGGTTCGAGAGCCTGGCCAGTCCGGGCAAGCTCCTGTCGCTGTCGTTCTGGCGTGACGAGGCGGCCGTGGCGGGTTGGCGGCGGCTCGAGGCGCACCGCGCGGCCCAGGCGGAAGGGCGCGCGGGTGTGTTCCGCGACTATCGCCTGCGGGTCGCCGCCGTGCTGCGCGACTATGGGCTGGACGCCCGCGATGGGGCGCCGCCAGATGCTCCGCGATGAGCGACCTCTTCGATCTCGGCCGGTTCGTGGCGGCGCAGGCCGGCGTCCATGAGCGGGCGTTGGCGGAGCTGAAGGCCGGGCGCAAGCGAAGCCACTGGATGTGGTTCGTGTTTCCCCAGCTGGCCGGGCTGGGCGCCAGCCCGATGGCGCAACGCTACGCGATCTCCGGTCTCGACGAGGCCCGAGCCTATCTGGCCGACCGGGTGCTTGGGCGCCGGCTGCTCGCCTGCACGGCGGCGGTGAACGCGGTGGAGGGGCGGACCGCACACGAGATCTTCGGCAGCCCCGACGACCTGAAGTTCCGATCGTCCATGACCCTATTCGCGCAGGCGGCTCCGGAGGAGGCGGCGTTCGCCGCGGCCCTGGAGAAGTACTTCAGCGGCGAGCCGGATCGGCGGACGCTGGAACTGCTCCGGACGTCATAGGACCTCAGACCAGCGACACCGACAGCTTGCGGCGCTCGGTGGACGCCAGCAGCTCGGCCCAGATGGCGTCCTGTCGGGCGACGTCGCCGGCGGCTTCGGCGTCGGCCTGCGAAGAGATCAGGGCGGCGCGGAGGCGGTCGTTCTCTGACTTGAGGGACGAGAGGCGGAGGTCCGCGTCCTGGCCGCTTTCGCCCAGCAGGGCCCGGATGGCGCGGTTCTCGGCCACCAGGTCGGCCGCCTGCCGGTCCCAAACCTCCGCGGCCAGGTTCAGCAGCATGGCGGTGAGGCCGAGGTTGCTGGCGCGCTCGGCGGGCGGCGCGTCCGGCATGGTGTAGCGCAGGGCGAGGTTGGCCAGCTCGGCGAGGACGGCGGGGACCGGAGGGTTCATAGCTTGCCCATGACCTTGAGGATCGCCCGGTCCTGGGCGTTGATCAGCCACCAGGCCGGATAGATCATGATCGGCTCCCGGTTGCCGCCGTTCAGGAAGGCGCGGGCGGACCCGACCCAGATCGCCTGGCCCTTCACGCAATTGAACAGCGTCCACCAGTGCAGGGCCGCGGGATCGGCCTTCAGGCCGGAGGCGCGTTCCCAGATGGCGACGGCGTCCGCCTTCGGCAGCAGGCCGCCGGCCACGTCCGGCCGGCCGAAGCCCCAGACCGGGTTGAAGCTCCAACCCAGGTCCTCCAGCGGATCGCCCAGGTGGCACATCTCCCAATCGAGAATCCCGTGGATCTCGCCGGCGGTATCGAACAGGAAATTGCCTGTGCGGTAGTCGCCGTGGACGACGCCGAGCTTCTGGGCCGGCGGCGGCGGGTTGGCCTTCAGCCAGCGGATGGCGGCCCGGGTGATCGGCAGGGGCTCGGCCTCGTCGTGGTCGAGGACGCCCTCCCAATGGGCAAGCTCGCGGGACCAGCAGGCGTCCAGCGCCGGCGCTTCCATCACGTCAGTCAGGCGCAGCGCGGCCGGGTCCGCCCGGGCGATCTCGCCCAGGATGGTCCACTTCCGCTCGGCGATCCTCGGCAGGACCGCGTCGTAGGCGCCGGAGAGCAGCATCTGAGGGGCGGCCTGGAAGCCGGCCAGCTCCTCGGCGATGAAGAAGGGGTGGTCGAGGGGGCCGTCGCCTTCCTCCAGCCAGAGCATCTCGGGCACCGGGACCGCCGAGCCGTGGAAGGCGCGGTAGGCGGCGAACTCGATCCGCCGCTCGGTGTCGATCAGGCTGGCGGGCGGGTCGCGCCGCAGGATCATCCGGCGCTCGCGCGCCCCGGACGCGTCCGTCCAGCGGGCGACGAAGCGATAGGTCTCGCGACTGGCGCCGCCGGAGATCCGCTCCAGGCCCTCGACGGCCACCTCGCAGCCGAGCTGGCCGGCGATATAGGCCGCGACGCGCGGCTCCAGGGGGTGAGCCACGGTCAGGCCAGCTCGAAGCGGATGGGCAGGCGCTTGGGGCCGTTGACGAACAGGGCCTGGCTCATGGCCGGCTCGCCGTCGAGTTCCACGGACTTCAGCCGGGGCAGCAGTTCCTCCCAGAGGATCCGCATCTCCATCTTGGCCAGGTGCTGGCCCAGGCACAGGTGGGCGCCGTAGCCGAACGCGGCGTGGCGGTTGGGCTTGCGGTCCGCCTTGAACGTGTCCGGGTCCTCGAACACCGCATCGTCGCGGTTGGCCGAGGCGTAGCAGAGCATCAGCCAGTCTCCGGCCTTCACGTCCCGGCCGGCGAATTCAACGTCCTGGGTCGCGGTGCGCATGAACGTCTTCACCGGCGTGGTCCAGCGGATGGACTCGTCGACCAGGGCGGGGATCAGCGACAGGTCGGCCTTGACCTTGGCGAACTCACCGGGGTTCTGCGCCAGCGCCCACATGGCCCCGCCCACGGACGACGAGGTGGTGTCGTGCCCGGCGGTGGCGACGATGATGTAGTAGCTCATCGCCTCCAGGTCGGAGATCGGCTGGCCGTCGACCTGGCTGTTGGCGATGACGCTGGCGAGGTCGTCGGTGGGGTTGGCCCGCTTCCGCTCGGAGAGCTCGCGGAAGTAGTTCGAGAAGTCGATGATCACCCCGATGTCGAACTCGCGCTCCTCCGGCGGTTTGCCCAGCGCCTCGGCGTCGCGGGTGAGCTCCGGATCGGTGGCGCCGAACAGCTCCTGAGTGAGCTTGAGCATCCGCGGCTCGTCGCTCTCGGGCACGCCCAGGATGCTCATGATCACGTGCAGCGGATAGTGCAGGGCCACCTGATTGACGAAGTCGCAGCGGCCGCCCGAGGCCGCCATCTTGTCCACGGCGGCGCGGGCGATCACCCGGATCTGCTGCTCGAGCCCCCGCAGGTTGGGCGGCATGAACCAGGCCTGGGTGAGCGCGCGGTACTTCGGGTGGTCGGGGGCGTCCATCTGCACGAGGGTGCGCAGGAGGTGGGGGCTGCCGCCCATCATTTCGCGCACCTTGCGGTCCATGGCCTGGGTGGTGAAGGTCGTAGCCCTGTCGCCGTTGTGGAACAGGTCGTTCTGGCGGCTGATCTCCAGCAGATCCGCGTGGCGGGTGACGACCCAGAACGGGTCGATGCCGGGGATCTCGGCGACGCCCAGAGGCTCATGCTTCCTGAGCCAGCGGTAGGTCTCGTAGATGCGGCCGTCGGCGTAGGCGGCGGGCTCGATCAACCCAAGCGCCTTGTCCTGCGGGATGCGATGATCCGCAGCGGTCATCACGCTCATGTCGCCCTTACGCACGCCGCCGGAGCGGGCGCGCCTCCCTTGTCTTATGGCGTTTGCGCAACTTTGATACGCGCCCGGCAGAAGCCGCAAGACTGACCCGGGGGAAGGTCTCCTAGCGAGGCGGAAGCGGCCGGCGCGCAGACGCCGGCGAGGGAGGGGACATGCTGACCAAGGGCGACGATTTTCCCATCCACCAGACGCCCGAGCCGATCGCCTATGCGGGTTCGGACCGCAACTTCTACGACCGCTACTTCTTCAACGGCTGCTCGCCGGACGGGGCGGACTTCTTCGCTGTGGCCTTCGGGGTCTATCCGGCCCTGAACGTGGCCGACGCCCACTTCTCGGTCATCCGCGGGGGGACGCAGCATTGCCTGCATGCCTCGCGGGTGCTGGGCATGGAGCGCATGGACCTGACGGTGGGCCCGATCGCTATCGAGGTCCTCGAGCCGCTGCAGAAGCTGCGGGTGACGGTGAGCGGCGAAGGGCTGTCCGCCGACCTGGTGTTCGAGGGGCGGTCGTTTCCCATCGAGGAGCCGAGGTTCGTCAAGCGGCTCGGGCCGCGGCTGTTCATGGACTACACCCGCCTGACCCAGAACTGCCGGATCTCCGGCTGGGTGGAGGTGGACGGCGAGCGGCGGGAGCTTTCCGGCTGGACCGGGACCCGCGACCGGTCCTGGGGCATCCGGCCGGTGGGCGCCCCCGATCCACAGCCCACTCCAGGCGCGGGCCTCCAGGGCTTCTTCTGGCAGTGGACGCCGATCAACTTCGCCGACCGCAGCGTCTTCTTCCACATCAACGCCGACCCGGATGGCGCGGCCTGGAACACGCGGGCGGTGATCCTGCCGGACGGCTCAGGCCCTGAGGGCGGATGGCACGCCGAAGCGCCGCGGATGGAGGACGTGGACCTCATCCCGGGCACGCGCCACGCGAAGGGTGGGACACTGAAGATCCCGCTGGCCCAGGGTGAGGCGACGGTGCGCCTGGAGCCGGTGAAGACCTTCCTGATGAGGGGCATCGGCTACGGCGGCGAATGGCGGCACGGCGCGCTGAAGGGCGAGCTGGCCGTGGCGCGCGAAGACATCGACCTGGCGTCGGCGGACATGGCGGCCATGGAGCACCTGCACATCCAGGCGATCAGCCGCGCCACCTACGAGGCGCCCGGCGAGGCGCCGCAGCAGGGGGTCGGCGTCTTCGAGCAGCTGATCCTGGGGCCGTACAGACCCTACGGGCTCTAGCCGGCTACTGGGCGCCGAACACCTGCATCAGCCGGGCGGCGGCCGGCAGCATCAGGGCGCCCAGCAGGCACGGGAAGATGAACAGGATGAGCGGGACGGTCAGCTTGGCCGAGAGCGCCAGCGCCTTCTCCTCGGCCTTCAGCATCCGCTTGGCGCGCATGTCCTGAGAGAACACCGACAGGGTGTCGCCCAGGCTGGTGCCCATCTCCTCGGCCTGGCGCAGCATGGTGGCCAGCGAGCGGGCGTCCTCGATGCCCAGCCGGTCGGCGAACCCGCCCCAGGCGTCCTTACGGGCGCGGCCGGCGCGAAGCTCGAGCACCAGGAAGCGCAGGTGCACCGTGAGGTTGGGATAGCGCCGGGCGAGTTCGTCCGTCACGCGACTGACCGCGGCGTCGAGACCCAGCCCCGCTTCGACCGAGGCCACCAGCATGTCGAGCATGTCCGGGAACCCGTCCGAATACTCGCGCTCTCGCGCGGTCTTGCGCGACTTCAGCACCTGGTCGGGGCCCATGATCGCGCCGGCCGAGAGCACACAGGCTGCGAGCAGCCCGCCCATGCCCGCCTGGCCTCCGATGATCATCGGCAGGGTGAGCACGACGCCGAGGGTTGCGACCACCAGGGCGGCGGCCTTGACGCCCAGGAAAATGACCGGCGCTTCGCGATTGTAGAAGCCGGCCTGCATGAGACGGTTCCGGAGCAGGGACAGCTTGGCGGGATCGCGGACGGCGCTTTGCTGGCCGAGCCGGCGGACGGTGTCGAGCAGCTGGCCCCCGATCGCGGCGGGGTTTTTCGGCTCGGCGACGGTGGGCGCCCCGCCGCCAGAGCCCGCAGCCGCCAGCCGCACCCGGCGCGCAGCGCGCAGGCGAAGCTCGGTGGCCGCCACCCAGGCCGCGCCGCCGCCCGCGCCGACCACGAGCACGAGGCCCATGATCCAGATGAGGGTCTGAAGCTGCAAAGCCGTCATCGGACTAGAGCCGCATGTCGATCATGCGCCGCATGACCAGGTTGCCGAGGAGCATCCAGAAGCCGAGCACCCCGATGCCGATCTGCACGAAGCGCTCGTGGATGACGTCGCCGTAGAAGTTCGGCGAGGTGATCATGATGAAGCCCAGGGCCACGAAGGGCGCGCCGGTGAGGATCATCGCCGAGGCGCGGCCCTCCGCCGAGGCCGCCTTGATCTTCAGCCGCATCTTGTGACGCTCGCGCACCGTATTGGCGTTGAGTTTGAGGAGGCCCGTGAGGTTGCCGCCGGCCCGCTCCTGCAGGCGCACGGTGGCCGCGAACAGGTCGACGTCCGGATGCTGGCAGCGCTCGGCGATGCGCTCCACCGCCTGGGCCAGCGTCGCGCCGTAGGAGATCTCGTCGGCGGCCATGCCGAATTCGCTGCCGATGGGGTCGGCCATCTCGCGGCCGACCAGGGCGATGGCGGTGGGCACCGGGTGGCCGGCCTCCAGAGAGCGGACGATGATGTCCAGCGCCTGGGGCAGCTGGAAGCCCAGCTTCTTGGCCCGGTCCCCGGCCTTGAACTTCAGCCAGAAGTAGGGGCCGCCCAGGCCGGTGATCAGCATCACCGGCAGGGCCAGCAGGTACACCTTGGTCAGCGTGGCCACGCAGAACCCGGCCGTCACGCCGCCCACGGCCGACATCATGATCCACTTGCGAGGTTCGTATTTCACGCCGGAGGCGACGATCAGGTCGGAGAGCCAGCGCAGGCGCTCGCCCTTCTTGCCCTCGGCGTTCAGGCCGCGCTGCTTGCGCAGTTCCATGACCAGGGCGGAGACGCCGTCGACCTTCTCGGCGACCTTGAGGCGGGCGTTCAGCTTGCGCTTCTGCCCGGCCACGGTGAGCAGGCCGATGGCGCCCTGTGCGGCGGTGAAGACCGCGGCGAAAACCAGGATCAGGAATGCGGTCTGGGCGAGGCTCAGCACTGCAGCAGCACCTTGGACGGATCGAAGTTCGCGGTGTCGTAGGGGATGCCCCGGCGGGTCATCTCGTCGAGGCAGCGGGGGCGTAGGCCGGTGGCGCGGAACTCGCCGTGCACCGTGCCGTCGGGCGCGGTGTGGGTGCGGTTGAAGGTGAAGATGTCCTGCATCTGCACCACGTTGCCCTCCATGCCGACGATCTCGGTCACGTGGGTGATCTTCCGCTTGCCGTCCGGCAGGCGCATGGCCTGGATGATCAGGCCGATGGCCGAGGCGATCTGCGAGCGCATGGCGTCGGGCGCGATATTCATGCCGCCCATGGCGATCATCTGCTCCAGGCGGCCGATGGCCTCGCGCGGATTGTTGGCGTGGATCGTGGCCATGGAGCCTTCGTGGCCGGTGTTCATGGCCTGCAGCATGTCGAAGGCCTCTTCGGCCCGGACTTCGCCCAGGATCACCCGGTCCGGACGCATCCGCAGCGCGTTCTTGACCAGCTCGCGCTGGCGGATCTCGCCCTTGCCTTCGATGTTCGGGGGCCGGGTCTCCATGCGCACTACGTGCGGCTGCTGCAGCTGAAGTTCGGCGGCGTCCTCGATGGTGATCAGCCGTTCGCCCTCGCTGATCGCCGCGCTCAGCGCGTTCAGCAGGGTGGTCTTGCCCGAGCCGGTGCCGCCGGAGATCACCGTCGACACCCGCGCGCGGACGGCCCCGTAGAGGAAGTCGGCCAGGCACTGGGGCATGGCCCCGACCTCGACGAGCTTCTCCAGGGTCAGCGGCTTCTTGGAGAACTTCCGGATCGAGACGGCCGCGCCGTCGATGGCGATCGGCGCGATGGCGGCGTTAACCCGGCTGCCGTCGGCGAGGCGGGCGTCGACCATGGGCTGGCTCTCGTCGATCCGCCGGCCCACGGCGGCGACGATCCGGTTGACGATGCGCAGCAGGTGGTCGTTGTCGCGGAAGTGGACGGGGGTGAGCTCCAGCTCGCCGCGGCGCTCCACATAGACCTGGAAGGGGCCGTTGATCAGGATGTCGTTGATCGACTCGTCCTTGAGCAGCGGCTCGATGGGGCCGAGGCCCACCATCTCGTCGTAGATCGACGCGCCCAGCTCCTGGAGCTCGGCGTTGTTCAGAGCCATCCGCTCGGCGCGGGCGAAGTCCGCGGTGAGCTTCATCACCTCGCGGCGCAGGTCGGCTTCCGACAGCTTGTCGAGCTTGGCCAGGTCGAGTTCGTCGATCAGGCGGGCGTGGAGGCGCAGCCGCATGTCGATCTGTTCGTTGCGGCGCGCCGCGGCGGCCGGGCTCGTTTTCGGCTTAGGCGGCGGAGCCGGCGCCGCAGCGACCGCCGCAGCCGGTGCCGGCGCCGCTTCGGGTTCGAGCGCCGTCGCCGGCGCTCGGGCGAGGCTGAAGCGGCCCATCAGGCGGCCCTCCGGGCGCCATGGACGTCCTTGCGGCTGGGCTCGGCGGCGAGCCGCTCCACCAGCGCCTGCACGTCCTTGACGATCTTCGACTTGGGCCGGTGCTGGGCGATGGGACCGCCCAGGTTCACGCTGGCGGCGGCCGCCTCCCAGTCCGAGCTGACCCCCGCGTCGGCCTTGCGGCCGAGCGCGCGCTCGGCTTCGGACATGGAGGGCGCCGGGCCGAACATGCGGCTGGCCAGGCGGTTGAGCACGATGCGCGGCTTCTGGTCGGTCCCGAGGGACTCCTCGATCTCGTCGGCCAGGGAACGGGCCGCGAGCAGCGCCGGCACGGTCAGTTCCGAGACCACCAGGATCTCGTCGCACCCGGAGAGCGCCTCCAGGGTCCAGCTGCGCCGGTGGCGCGGCATGTCGAGGATCACCCACTCGTAACAGTCGCAGGCCACCTCCAGCATGCGCAGCACGGCGTCGCGCCCGATGGCGTCGAAGGCGCCGGGCTCGCGCAGGCCGGCGAGCACGTCGAGCTGCTTGCTGACCGGCGTCACGAAGGCCTGCAGCATGGAGGCGTCGATCCGGTCGGCCGCGACGCCCATCTCGGACAGGCGCATGGCGGGCTGGGCGCCGAGGTAGGCCGCGGCGGCGCCGTCGGCGAGGTTGAGGTCGATCAGGCAGACGCCCTTGTCCTTGCCCGAACGGGCCGCAAGCGCGGTGGCCATCTCTACCGCCAGCGTCGTTGCGCCGGCGCCGCCCACGGCGCCGGTGACCGCCCAGCAGCGGGAGGAGACGGCGCTTGGCGCGGCGGCGGGCGCGGCGGCGACGGCCAGCAGGCCGGCGATGGCCTGAACCGCCTGTTCGGTGGAGAAAGGCGCCTCGAGCACGTCGGAGCGTTCGAGCCGCAGCAGATTGCGAACGACGGTGGTGGGCAGGCGCTCGCCGGCCAGCAGCACAGCGGGGGCGGCGGGCGCGGCGGCCAGGGACTGGAGCGCCTGGGCCAGCGCGGGCGCTTCCCAAGCGTCGGCGTCGATCAGGACCAGATCGCAGTGTGTGGTGCGCGCAGCCGCCAGGCGATCGAGCCCGGCCTCCTCGACCACAGCGCCAGGCACGGCGGCCTGCGCCAGGTCGGCCATGGCGCCGCCCAGCGCGAGGAGGCGGCGGCCTGAGGCGAGGGGCGCGTCGGCCCCGGTCTTCTTGGACCTCAGCATCGGCTCACTTCGCTTTCTTGATCGGATCCCGCGGCAGCGGCTTGTCGAGGGCCTTGCCCAGCAGGATCAGGTCGATGGCGCTGGGCTCGCTGCCGCCCACGGTCGGCTTGGCGTGCATGTCCTGGGCGGTGGCCAGGCGCGGCGTCACCACGATCACCAGCTCGGTCTCGTTGCGCCGCCAGCGGCTGGAGCGGAACAGGGCCGAAAGGACCGGGATGTCGCCCAGCAGCGGGAACTGGCGGATGGTGTTCTGGTAGTCGTTCTGCAGCAGGCCCGCGATGGCGAAGGCGTCGCCGCTCTTCAGCTCGACCGTCGTGGACGTGCGCCGGGTGATCAGGCCCGGCACGGTGACGCCGTTGACGCGCAGGCTGTTGGCGGGATCCAGCTGGCTGACCTCCGGGGCCACCGCGAGCTTGATCAGGCCGTTGTCCTGGACCACGGGCTGGAAGTCGAGCTTCACGCCGTAGGTGCGGAACTCGAGCGTGATCTTGTCGAGGTCCTGGGGCACCGGATAGGGGAACTCGCCGCCGGCCAGGAAGCTGGCCTTCTCGCCGGAGACCGCCACCAGGTTGGGACGCGCCAGCGTGCGGACGACGCCCTTCTCCTCCAGAGCCTGCAGCTCCAGGTCGAACGTGATGTCGCCGGAGCGGGCGAGGCCGCGCAGCACGCCGTTGGCGGGGTTGTTGCCGATGAGGCCCGTGCCGTAGCCGAACGCCCAGTCGTTGCCGCTGATCAGGCCGGAGAGGCCGAACTCCTGCAGCGCCGAGCGCGTCGCTTCCAGCACCCGGACCTCGAGCACCACCTGCTGCGAGGCCTTCACGGTCATGGTCGACGTCACCGCCTCCGGGGCGAAGCGCTCGGCGATCGCCTTGGCCTTGGCGGCCACGTTGGGCGTGGAGACCTCGCCGGTGAGCAGCAGGCCCTCGCCCAAGGTGTGGACTTGCACCGGCTCGCCCGGCAGGGCGCGGCGCAGGTCGTCCTGCAGCGCGGCCGCGTCGTAGCCGACACGGACGTCGATCACTTCGCGCAGGCGGCGGTCGGGGCCGTAGACCAGCAGGTTCGTCGAGCCGTACTCGCGGCCGCGGACGTAGAAGCTGTGGTCGGTGGTGGCGACGATCTCCGCGGTGTCGGGCTGGGCCACCACGATCTTGGAGGCCGGCAGGTCCAGGCGGAACGACAGGGACTTGTCACGCGGGACCTGGATCACCCGGCTGGGCGCGGCTTCCGAGGGGAAGACGTCGGCGCTCGCCGTCGCCGGGGCGGCGGCGGAGAGCAGGGCGACCGTGGCGCAGAGCGCGCCGGCGAACTTGCGGGACATGCGGGAACTCACTCTCAGTCGGCCGTCGGCGCGGGCGCAGAGGCCGCGGCGGCCTGGGTCGGCGCAGCGGCCGCGGGTTTGCGGGCGGGGCGCGCGGCGCGGCCGCCTCCGCGGCTCTCGCCCTCGACGATCTGGATCAGGCGCGGACCCTCGGGCGCGGCGGCGCGGGGCGCCGCGCGGCGAACAACGGCCTGCTGGGGCGCGGGACGGGCGCCCCCAATGCGCACGGAGGCGGTCTGGGCGATTTCGGCCGAGCCGGTGCGGCGGAGCGCCAGCGACAGCTTGCCCATCTCGCCCGCCACGGCGAGCTTCTGGCTGTCGGGCACGCCGACCTCCAGGGTGGCCGTATTGGGCGTAGCGGGCTTGGCCTCGGAGGTGTCGAGATTGAGGTCGACAGCCAGCACGCGGACGTTCTGCAGCACCACCTCCGAGACGTAGCTGCGGGTGTCGGCGGTCGGCGTCAGGTCGCGCATCAGGACCACGTCCACCCGGTCGCCGGGCAGTGCGTGGCCGCCGACCCCGGTCACGTCGTCAACCTTGATGGTGTAGGCGCGCATGCCCTCGGCGATCTCGGCGGCCACAGAGGCGCGGGCGCCCGGGCCGGAGATCTTGGCGGGCAGCAGGGGCTCGCGAGCGGCCAGAGGGCCCAACACCACAGGGGGGCCGCCCTTGTCGGCGGTGAGCACGGCTTCGGTGGTGGCGAAGGCGCCTTCCGGGACCGCGTTCTTCGGCAGCTGGATCACCGTCAGGGCGCTGGCGTCGAGCTTGTCGCCGAACTTCAGCGCCTTGGCCGCGACCACCACGGGGACGCCCTCGACGGGCTGCACCGCGGCCGGCGCGTCCTTCGCCTCGGCGGCGTTGGGGAGCACCGTCTTGGCGACCACGAGGGCCGCTAGACCCAGGGCCGCGGAGGCCCCCAGACTGACGATCGTGACGACCCGCATAAGGTACGCCTCACTCAAAAAAGCCTTTTCAGATCGTAAGGTTAGCGAGCCCCCGCTTGCGATATCCCCAACGGACATAGTGAACGCCGCCGCAAGCATTCTGAAGGCTTAGCCAGCTCAGCACTGGCGGTCGCGGCGGCATCGGCTAGGCTCGCGGTCCGCCAGGAACACGAGGAGGGGACGATGGAGCTTCGACGGCTGGGGAATTCAGGCCTGAAGGTCAGCGCCGTGGGCCTGGGCTGCAACAACTTCGGCATGCGCATCGACCAGGCGCAGACCCAGGCGGTGGTCGACGCCGCCATCGAGGCCGGGATCACCTTCTTCGACACCGCCGACATCTACGGCGGCACGAAGTCGGAGGAGTTCCTGGGCAAGGCGCTTGGCCCGCGCCGCAAGGACGTGATCGTCGCCACCAAGTTCGGCATGGCCGTGGGCGGCGATGCGGCGAAGAGCGGCGGCTCGCGGCGCTGGATCATGCAGGCGGTGGAGGACAGCCTCCGCCGCCTCGGCACCGACTGGATCGACCTCTACCAGCACCACCAGCCAGACCCCGACACGCCGGTGGACGAGACCCTGCGCGCGCTGGACGACCTCGTGACCCAGGGCAAGGTCCGCTACATCGGCAACTCCAACTACACGGGCTGGCAGATCGCCGACGCCGACTGGACCGCGGCCGGCCAGACCAGGTTCGTCTCGGCGCAGAACCTCTACTCGCTGCTGGAGCGCAAGTCGGCCTTCGAGGTGCTGCCGGCGTGCGAGCACTTCGGGCTGGGCTTCCTGCCGTTCTTCCCGCTGGCGTCGGGCCTGCTGAGCGGCAAGTACCGCCGTGGCGAGCCGCCGCCGGAGGGGACGCGCCTGGCCGCCTGGGGCCAGCGGGGCCAGCAGGCGATGAACGACCGCAACTTCGACAAGGTGGAGGCCCTGACCGCCTGGGCGGAGGCGCGCGGCCACACCATCCTCGATCTCGCCTTCGCCTGGCTCCTGGGCCAGCCGGTGGTCTCCTCGGTGATCGCCGGCGCGACGACGCCCGAGCAGGTGCGAACCAATGCGGCCACCGCAGCCTGGAAGCTGACGCCGGACGAGGTATCGGAGGTGACGAAGCTGGTCGGCTGAGCGGGGACGAACGATGTACGAGCTTCTGAAAGGGCTGCGCGTCGTCGAGGGCTCGGCCTTCGTGGCGGCGCCGACCTGCGGCCTATACCTCGCCCAGATGGGTGCGGAGGTGATCCGCTTCGACAACATCGGCGGCGGACCGGATTTCCGCCGCTGGCCGCTGCACGAGAACGGCGCGAGCCTCTACTGGGAGGGGCTGAACAAGGGCAAGAAGTCGGTGGCGGTGGATCTCGGCCGGCCGGAGGGGCGCGAGATCGCCCAGCGCCTGGCGGCTGCGCCGGGCGAGGACGGGGGCCTCTTCGTCACCAACTTCCCGGTGGAGGGCTTCCTCTCCTACGAGAAGCTGCAGGCGCTCCGCCACGACCTGATCTGCGTGCGGGTCATGGGCTGGGCGGACGGCTCGCAGGGCATGGACTACACCATCAACGCCGCCCTGGGCCTGCCCCAGATGACCGGGCCGGTGGGCGACGAGCGGCCGGTGAACCATGTGCTGGCGGCCTGGGACCTGCTGACCGGCGCCTACTGCGCCTTCGCCCTGGTCTCGGCCCTGCTCGCCCGAATGCGCGGACAGGGCGGCCGCGAGATCCGCGCGCCGCTGTCGGACATCGGCGCCGCAACGATGGCCAACTTGGGCTTCGCGGCCGAGACCTGGCTGAACGGCCAGCAGCGGCCGCGGATGGGCAACGACGTCTTTGGCGCCTTCGGGCGGGATTTCACGACCAAGGACGGCGAGAAGCTGATGCTTCTGGCGATCACCCCCAAGCAATGGTCGAAGGCGCTGGAGGCGCTTGGCATCGGCTCGGAGGTCGCTGGCCTTGAGGCGGAGATCGGCGTCTCGTTCGCCGACGAGGGCCTGCGGTTCACCCATCGCGACCGGCTCTATCCGCTGTTCGAGCGTGCTTTCGCGCGCAAGACCGCCGCTGAGCTTGCCCCGGCCTTCGACGCCGGCGGCGTCACCTGGGGAGCCTACCAGCCGCTGGAGGCGGCGCTGGAAGACCGGCGGCTGTTCAAGGACAACCCGCTGTTCGAAGCCATCCAGCACCCGAGCGGCCTGACCTACCCCGCGCCCGGCGCGATGGGCACGATCCCGCAGGACCGCCGCGGTCCGGTGCGCCCGGCCCCACGGCTCGGCGAGCACACCGACGAGGTGCTGGCCGAGGTGCTGGGCCTGGGTTCGGGCGAGATCGCCCGGCTGCACGACGCCGGTGTGGTGGCGCAGGCGTGAGCCTGGCGGCGGGATCCTTGCGCCGCAGCATCCTCGCCATCGCCCTGCCGGCGATCGTCACCAACGTCGCGACGGCGCTGTTCGGCCTGGCCGACCTGTGGGTGATCGGCCGCCTGGGCGACGCCACCCTGCAGGGCGGCGTCGAGGTCGGCGCCAAGTTCATGATGACGCTGCTGATCGTCTTCAACTTCCTGCGCGCCTCGACCGTGGCCCTGACGGCCCAGGCGGCGGGACGCGGGGTGGAGGAGGAGCAGGCGGCCACGCTCGCCCGCGGCGTCGCCGTGGCCTTGCTGGTGGGCGTCGGCCTGCTCGCGGCCTGGCCGCTGGCGGTCCCGCTTGGGCTGCGGCTGTTTGCGGCGACGGGCGAGGTGGCCGAACAGGCGCGGACCTATGCGGACGTGCGCTACGCCGGGGGGCTGGCCTGGCTGGTGAACTGCGTGCTCACCGGCTGGCTGATCGGACGGCGGCGGATGAAGACCGTCCTGGCGGTCGAAGTCGGCGCCAACCTGCTGCACATCGTTCTGGACCTGGCCTTCGTGCTCGGCCTCGGCCTGGCAGTCGCGGGGGTCGCCACGGCGACCCTGCTCTCCGAGGCGGCCAAGCTGGCGGCGCTGCTGGTCTCGGTTGGACGCGAGCCGCCGGCGCGGCGGGCGCTCGCGCTGGCCCGCGAGCGCGCCACGTGGCGGCCGGCGGCTTTGGGTGCCCTGTTCCGCCTGAACCGCGACCTCTTCGTGCGCACCCTGCTGCTGATGACCGCCACCCTGCTACTGACCCGCTCGGGCGCCCAGCAGGGGCCGGTGGTGCTGGCCGCCAACGCCATCCTCTACCAGCTGTTCATGCTGCAAGCCCTGATCCTCGACGGGTTCGAGAGCGCCACCCAGGTGCTGACCGGCGAGTCCGTCGGCGCGGGCGACCGAGGCGCGTTCCACGCCCAGCTGCGGGCCAATCTGGCGTGGGCCGGCGGCTGTGCGGTCCTGATCGGGCTGCTGTTCCTGGCCGCCGGCCCGGCCATCGCCGCCAGCTTCTCCACCGACCCACAGGTGGCGGCCGCCGTTCGCCGGTATGCGCTCTGGGCGGCGGTGCTGCCGGTGGCGGGTGTGGTCTCGTTCGTATTCGACGGGGTGATGATCGGCGCCAGCTGGACCCGGGCCATGGCGCTGAGCATGGCCGCGGCCCTGGCCGGCTTCGTCCTGCTGCGTGGGCTGGCCGCGCCGCTCGGCAACCACGGCCTGTGGCTGGCCTTCAGCCTTTTTTTCGTGGCGCGCGCGGCGGGGCAGGCCGTCCTGCTGCCGGGCCTGGCGCGCCGCACCTTCGCCTAGGCGGCGCGCCTCAGCGCGGCCGCGCTGTCGCGGCGCTCCAGGCGCATGGCGCTGTCCTCAGGCGGCGGTGAGCTGGACGAGCACGGCGCCCTCGACCACCTGGGCGCCGGGCTCGACGGCGAGCGTCTCCACCGTGCCGTCGAAGGGCGCGGTCATGGCGTGCTCCATCTTCATGGCTTCGAGGGTCAGCAGGGGCTGGCCCTTGGCGACCACGTCGCCCGCCTTAACGGCGACGGCCGTGATTTTGCCGGGCATGGGCGAGCGGATCTGGCCGTCGCCGGCCGCGCCGTCCCCGCCGCCGGCGCTGGGCGGGTGCGTCGCGAAGGCGAAGGCTTCCCCGTGCTCGAACACGACGAGGTGGCCGTCGTCGTCGAGCAGCACCGAGCGGGGCTCCGTCTCGCTCTCTGAGGGGGCGGCGAGGATCGGCCGGCCGTCCAGGAACAGGCGCACCGCGGTTTCGGGGGCGGCGTTCAGGCGGAAGCCGGCCAGCTCGCGCCAGGGCGAGGGCGGCTCCTCCATGATGCCGCTGTCGTCGGCGATCAGGGCGGCGGCGGACGCTGCGGCCAGGGCGGCGGCCGACGGCGCGGGCGTCGTCGTCAGCTCCGCCAGGTTGCGATCGATGAAGCCGGTGTCCACGTCGCCGCCGATGAAGCCGGGGGCCTCCAGGCAGCGGGACAGGAAGCCGGCGTTGGTCTTCACCGGCCAGACCTCGACCCCGTCACACGCCTCGCAGAGGTCGGCGATGGCCTGCTCGCGGGTGGCGGCGTGGGCGATCAGCTTGGCGATCATCGGGTCGTAGAAGGGCGTGATCCGGCCGCCCTCCTCGACCCCCGCGTCGGCGCGGATCCCCGGCGGAAGGCGGAAGTGCTCCAGTTCGCCGGTTGAGGGCAGGAAGCCGGCGGCCGGGTTTTCCGCGTAGAGGCGCGCCTCCACCGCATGGCCGGAGAGGCTGATCTCGTGCTGCATAAGCGGCAGGGGCTCGCCGGCCGCGACGCGGATCTGCCACTCCACCAGATCGAGGCCGGTGACCATCTCGGTGACCGGATGCTCCACCTGCAGGCGGGTGTTCATCTCCATGAACCAGATGCGGTCCGGCTTCAGGCCTTCGCTGGCGTCGGCGATGAACTCCACGGTGCCGGCCCCGACGTAGCCCACGGCCTGGGCGGCGCGGACGGCGGCGGCGGTGACCGCGGCGCGAGCCTCCTCGGTCATGCCGGGGGCCGGCGCCTCCTCGATGACCTTCTGGTGGCGGCGCTGCAGCGAGCAGTCGCGCTCGAACAGGTGGACCACGTTGCCGTGGCTGTCGCCGAACACCTGCACCTCGATGTGCCGCGGTCGGGTGACATAGGTCTCGAGCAGCACGCGATCGTCGCCGAAGCTGGCCGCGGCCTCGCGCTTGGCCGATTTCAGCGCGGCCTCGAAGTCCCCGGGCCCCTCGACCCGGCGCATCCCCTTGCCGCCGCCGCCGGCGACGGCCTTGATCAGCACCGGATAGCCGATCCGCTCGGCCTCGCGGGCCAGGGTCGCGGGATCCTGGTCTTCGCCGAGGTAGCCGGGCGTCGTGGGCACGCCCGCCTTGTCCATGAGCGCCTTGGCGGCGTCCTTCAGGCCCATGGCCCGGATCGCCGGGGGCGGCGGGCCGATCCAGGTGAGGCCGGCGGCCATCACCGCCTCGGCGAAGTCGGCGTTCTCGGAGAGGAAGCCGTAGCCCGGGTGGATGGCGTCGGCGCCGGCCTCCAGGGCGGCGGCGATGATCCGCTCGGCCACGAGGTAGCTCTCGCGGGCGACGGCCGGGCCGATCAGCACGGCGCGGTCCGCGTCGCGGACGTGCGGGGCCTGGGCGTCGGCCTCGGAATAGACCGCCACCGTGGCGATGCCCATCCGGCGGGCGGTGGCGAAGACGCGGCGGGCGATCTCGCCACGGTTGGCGACGAGGATGCTGGTGATCTCAGGCATGGGTCACATCCGGAAGACGCCGAAGCGCGTCTCGGGGATCGGGGCGTTGAGGGCGGCGGAGATGGAGAGGCCGAGCACGTCGCGGGTCTGGGCCGGGTCGATGACTCCGTCGTCCCAGAGCCGGGCCGTGGCGTAGTAGGGGTTGCCCTCGTCCTCGTACTTCTGGCGGATGGGGGCCTTAAAGGCCTCCTCCTCGTCCGGGCTCCACTTGCCGGCGTCGCGATGGACGGTGGCCAGCACGCTGGCGGCCTGTTCGCCGCCCATGACCGAGATCCGGCTGTTGGGCCAGGTCCACAGGAACCGCGGGGAGTAGGCCCGACCGCACATGCCGTAGTTGCCGGCGCCGAACGAGCCGCCGATCAGGACGGTGAACTTCGGCACCTCGGCCGACGCCACGGCGGTGACCAGCTTGGCCCCATCCTTGGCGATCCCGCCGGCCTCGTACTTCCCGCCGACCATGAAGCCCGAGATGTTCTGCAGGAACACCAGCGGGATCTTCCGCTTGCAGGCGAGCTCGATGAAGTGGGCGCCCTTGAGCGCGCTTTCCGAGAACAGCACGCCGTTGTTGGCGAGGATGGCCACGGGGTAGCCCCAGATGCGGGCGAAGCCGGTCACGAGGGTCGTGCCGTAGAGCGGCTTGAACTCGTCGAACTGGCTGCCGTCGACGATGCGGGCGATCACCTCGTGCACGTCATAGGGCGCGCGCACGTCGGTGGGGACGATGCCGTAGAGCTCCTCCGGGTCGTAGGCCGGCGGGCGCGCCTCGGCCAGGACCAGCTCGTCGGGCTTGCGGGTGTTCAGGTTGGCGACGATCGAGCGGACGATGGCAAGTGCGTGCTCATCGTCGTTGGCCACGTGGTCGACCACGCCGGAGCGGCGGCCGTGAGTCTCGGCGCCGCCGAGCTCCTCGGCGCTGATCACCTCGCCGGTGGCGGCCTTCACGAGCGGCGGGCCGCCGAGGAAGATGGTGCCCTGGTTACGGACGATGACGGTCTCGTCGCTCATGGCCGGCACGTAGGCGCCGCCCGCCGTGCACGAGCCCATGACGCAGGCGATCTGCGCTATGCCCTCGGCGCTCATCCGGGCCTGGTTGAAGAAGATGCGGCCGAAGTGGTCGCGGTCGGGAAAGACCTCGGCCTGGTGCGGCAGGTTCGCGCCGCCGCTGTCCACCAGGTAGACGCAGGGCAGGCGGTTCTGCAGCGCGACCTCCTGCGCCCGCAGGTGCTTCTTCACGGTGAGGGGGTAGTAGGCGCCGCCCTTCACGGTCGCGTCGTTGGCGACGATCATCACCTCGCGGCCGGAGACGCGGCCGACGCCGGTGATCAGGCCGGCGGCGGGGGCTTCGCCGTCGTACATGTCGAAGGCGGCCAGCTGGCCCACCTCCAGGAACGGGGAGCCCGGATCCAGCAGGCGGGTGACGCGGTCGCGGGGCAGGAGCTTGCCGCGCGAGACGTGGCGCTTGCGGCTGTCCTCGGAACCGCCCAGGGCGGCCTGGGTGGCGCGGGCGCGGAGTTCCTCGACCAGTCCCCGGTTGATCCGGGCGTTGGTGGCGAAGCCGTCGGAGGCAGGATCGACGGCGGTTTCCAGTTTCCTCATGGATTGAGCTAGGCCGTCTTTTCCAGGGCGAGGTCAAGTTCCGCGATCATCGCCTCACGCATGGCGAACTTTTGCACCTTGCCGGTGACGGTCGTGGGGAAACCTTCCACGAAACGGATGTGCCGTGGAATCTTGTAGTGGGCGATCTGCTCGCGGCAGAAGTCCCGAACCGCCGCCGCGTCGAGGACCTCGCCGGGCTTCAGCACGATCCAGGCGCAGAGCTCCTCGCCGTACTTCCGGTCGGGCACGCCGATCACCTGCACGTCCTGGATCGCCGGGTGGCGGTAGAGGAATTCCTCGATTTCGCGCGGGTAGATGTTCTCGCCGCCACGGATCACCATGTCCTTGATCCGCCCGACGATGTTGCAGAAGCCCTCGTCGTCGAGGGTGGCGACGTCGCCGGTGTGCATCCAGCCGGCCGGATCTATGGCCTCGGCGGTCTTCTCCGGGTCGTCCCAGTAGCCCAGCATCACCGAGTAGCCCCGCGTGCAGAGCTCGCCCGCCTCGCCGCGCGGGACGATCCGGCCGTCGGCGTCGACGATCTTCACCTCCAGGTGCGGCTGGATGCGGCCGACCGTGGAGACCCGTCGCTCGAGGGTGTCGTTGACCCCCGACTGGAAGCTGACCGGCGAAGTCTCGGTCATGCCGTAGGCGATGGTCACCTGCGGCATGTGCAGGCGGGCGATCACCTGGCGCATCACCTCCACCGGGCAGGGGGACCCCGCCATGATGCCGGTGCGCAGGCTGGAGACGTCGAAGCCGTCGAACCCGGGGCAGGCGAGGACCGCGATGAACATGGTGGGCACGCCATAGAGGGCGGCGCAGCCCTCGGCCTGCACGGCCTCCAGGACGGCGAGGGGATCGAAGGCCTCCGCGGGATAGACCATGGTCGCCCCGTGGGCGACGCAGGCCAGGTTGCCCATGACCATGCCGAAGCAGTGGTAGAGCGGCACCGGAATGCAGACCTTGTCGCCCGCCCGCAGGCCGATGGCGGCGCCCACGAAGAAGCCGTTGTTGAGGATGTTGTGGTGCGACAGCGTCGCGCCCTTCGGAAACCCGGTGGTGCCGCTGGTGAACTGGATGTTGATCGCGTCGTCGAACTGGAGGCGGCGAGCGACCGCCTCCAGACGCGCGCGATCGGGGGTCCGCTCCAGGATCTCGGCGAACGGAAGCGCGCCGTCGTGGCGCTGGTCGCCGATGGTGATCACGTGCTCGAGCTTCGGCAGCTTCGGTCCGAGTTCGCGGACCATGGCCAGGTACTCGCTGGTCTTGTGGCGAACGGCCGTCACCAGGGCGCGGCAGCCCACCTTGTTCAGGGCGTACTCGGCTTCCGAGAGGCGATAGGCGGGGTTGATGTTGACCAGCACCAGGCCAGCCTTGGCGGTGGCGAACTGGACGACCGCCCATTCCCAGCAGTTGGGCGCCCAGATGCCGATGCGGTCGCCGGGCTCCAGGCCCAGGTCGAGCAGTCCCGCCGCGAACGCATCCACCCGCGCCTTCAGCTCCGCCCAGGTCCAGCGGACCCCCTGATGCCGCGAGACCAGCGCCAGCCCGTCCGCCCAGCGCGCGCACGCCGCGTCGAACGCCTCGCCGATGGTGCTGCCGATCAGCGTCTGCGTGCTCGCCCCATGCACATAGCTGCCTTCGCCCATCCCGCGCCTCCCTTGGCCTTTCGGGGAGGATGGCCGGCCATCAGGGCAGTGTCATCCACTTACCCGCCGTGCGGCGGCACGTCGGCAGGAACCACGAACCACACGAACCACACGAACATCACGCGACCAGGCGTTCGACCTGAGCCCTACCCGAGCCCCCGAAATTGATGAGCAGGCCTACGCGAAGCTGCGCCGCTCTCAGGTAGTTGATCAGCTGGGCCCGGTGCTCGGCCGCCAAGGCGGAAACCGCCTTCAGCTCGACAATGATGGCGCCGAAGCAGACGAAATCAGGAACATAGACGGCGCGGAGCGCCGTCCCCTTGTACGAGAGCCTCAGCGTCGGGTGCGCCAGGTGAGGGATGTCGCGGGCATGGAATTCCAGTGCGAGGCTCTCTTGGTAGGCCGCTTCCAGAAAGCCTGATCCGAGCACCCGGTTGACCTCGAACACCGCGCCTTGGATGCGAAACACCTCCTCCCGGTGCAGCAGCCGTTCGTGTGGTTCGTGTGGTTCGTGGTCCATGAGCGCTTCCGCCACGCAGATATGAGAACAATACATGAACGACTTTGCTGCGCTAGGCTGACGTGGGGGTGGCGTGGCAGAGAGGGGGCGTGAGCGAAGAGACCTTTCCTGAGATCCGGGACGCTGTGCGCCGGCTGTGCGCGCGCTTCCCCGGGGCGTATTGGCGCGAGCTGGATCGCGAGCGCGCCTATCCGACGGCGTTCGTGCAGGCGCTGACCGAGGCGGGCTTCCTGTCGGTGCTGATCCCGGAGGAATTCGGCGGCTCAGGGCTGGGACTTCGGGCGGCCACGGCCGTGCTGGAGGAGATCCACCGGTCGGGCTGCAACGGGGCGGCCTGCCACGCCCAGATGTACACCATGGGCACCATCCTGCGGCACGGCTCGCCGACCCAGAAGCAGGCTTATCTGCCGAAGATCGCGTCGGGGGAGCTGAGGCTGCAGGCGTTCGGGGTGACCGAGCCGGACGCGGGGACCGACACGACGCGGATCTCCACATTCGCGCGTCGCGAGGGCGACAAGTACATCGTCTCCGGCCGCAAGATCTGGATCAGCCGCGCCGAGCACTCGGACCTGATGGTGCTGCTCTGCCGGACTCAGAAGCGGGAGGAGGCGGCCAAGCCCTCCGACGGCATGAGCGTGCTGATCGTCGACATGCGCGAGGCGGTCGGCAACGGCCTGACCATCCGGCCGGTGCGCACCATGCTGAACCACGCCACCACGGAGCTCTTCTTCGAGGAGCTGGAGGTGCCGGCCGAGAACCTGGTGGGGCAGGAGGGCAAGGGCTTCCGCTACATCCTCGACGGCATGAACGCCGAGCGGATCCTGATCGCCTCGGAGTGCATCGGCGACGCGCGCTTCTTCATCGACCGGGCCGCCAGCTACGCCAAGGACCGCCAGGTGTTCGGCCGCGCCATCGGCGAGAACCAGGGCGTCCAGTTCCCGATCGCGCGGGCCTATGTCCAGGCCACCGCCGCCGCCCACATGGTCGAGCATGCGGCCAGCCTCTTCGAGGCGGGCCAGCCCTGCGGCACGGAAGCCAACATGGCCAAGCTGACCGCCAGCGAGGCCTCCTGGTACGCCGCGGACATGTGCCTGCAGACCCACGGCGGCTTCGGCTTCGCCGAGGAGTACGACATCGAGCGCAAGTTCCGGGAAACCCGCCTCTACCAGGTGGCCCCGATCTCCACGAACCTTATCCTCTCCCACGTGGCCACCCACGTGCTGGACCTGCCGAAGTCCTTCTGATGCCCGAGACGATCAAGATCGAGGACGCCGCGCCCGGCGTCGCCGTGGTCACCCTGAACCGGCCGGACGCGGCCAATTCGCTCAACACCCGCATGGGCGAGGAGCTCCTGCACGCCTGGAGCGGCCTGGCGGTGCGCGAGGACCTGCGCTGCGTGGTCCTGGCCGGCGAGGGGCGTCACTTCTGCGCCGGAGCGGACCTGAAAGAACGTAACGGCATGACCGACAAGCAGTGGTCGGCGCAGCACGAGGTGTTCGAGGCGATGATCCGCGCCCAGCTCGCCGTGCCCGTGCCGGTGATCGCGGCGGTGAGCGGGGCGGCGGTCGGCGGCGGCTGCGAGATGACGCTGGCCTGCGACTTTGCGTATGCCGGCGAGGGCGCGCGCTTCGGCCTGCCCGAGGTGGGGCTGGGGATCATGCCGGGGTTGGGCGGGACGCAGCTGCTGCGGCGCGCGGTGGGCGAGCGCCGGGCCATAGAGCTGCTGACCACCGGGCGCCTGTTCACCGCGGCCGAGGCGCTCGACTATGGCCTGGTGAACGGCGTCGCCGCCGCTGAGGCGTTGATGGCGACCGTGCTCGAGGTGGCCGGGACCATCGCCGCCAAGGCGCCGCTCTCGGTGCGGGCGCTGAAATCGGTGGTGCGCGAGGGCTCGGCCCTGCACCTGCCGGAGGCCATGGAGCTGGAGCTCACCCACTACAACCGCCTGTTCAAGACCGAGGACCGCCGGGAGGGGGTCGCCAGCTTTAACGAGAAGCGGACGCCAGGCTTCAGGGGGCGGTAGCCAGCGCCTCCACCGGTACGCGGGCCACGGTGATGTGCTTGGGCCCGTCGCCGAGCTTGAGCCGCGCCGTCTCCTTGCGCTCGGCGATGGAGATCACCGACAGGTCGTCGCTGCGGGTGTTGGCGACGAGGCAGGTGCGCCCGTTCTCGGCCACCTCGGACCAGCCAGGGGCGTCGCCCACCGGCACGGTGGCGATCAGCGACAGGCCGGGCGCGCGCACCAGGGCGGCATAGTCCGAGGCGCGACCGGCGATGCAGAGGGTGCGGCCGTCCGGCGTGATCGCCAGGCCGTGGTGCGGGGCCTCGAAGTCCCAGTCCGCGGTGGTGACGCCGGGCTTCACCGGCAGGTCGAGCCGGTGGGTGATCCGGCGCGCCTTGAGGTCATAGGCGACCACCCCGTGCTCGTTGGAGAGCTGAGCGTAGAGGCGGCGTTCGTCCGGCGAGAAGCGCCAGGGGCGGATACCCTTCTCGAAGCGGATGCGGTCCTTCACCTCCAGCGTGCGGGTGTCGGCGACGGTCAGCTGGTAGGCGAAGCCCGACCGCTCTGACGGCTCCACCGCGTCGCGCCGGGCCAGCGGCACATTCATGTCGCCGATGCTGGAGTTGTAGATCCGACGCCCATCGCGGGAGACCTGGTTGTCGTGCGGATAGACGCCGGTCACCACCTTGCCGGTGATCGCGCCCGTGCGCGCGTCCAGTCGGTAGGCCAGGTTGTCGGTCAGGGCGGAGACCACCAGGCTGGCCCCGTCCGGCGTGATGGTCATGTGGTCGGCTCTGATCGTCTTCAGCGGCGTGCGCCAGAGCGGCCGGCCGGAGGCGACGTCGAAGGCAGCTACATCGCCGAGGTAGCCGCGCGAAACGAACAGCGTGCGCCCATCGGGCGAGACATCGGTGTCCTGGGCGTAGTTCGGCGTGCCCGGCCGTTCGGCGCGGAGCTTGTCGGGGTTGATGTCGATCGTCCGAACGACGGCGCGCAGCGCGACGTCGACGAGGGACACCGTTCCGGCCTCCGCGTTCGCCACAAACGCCACCTCGCGCATCTCGGCCGTGTGCGCCGAGCCGCCGCCCGCCACTCCAAGCGCCGCCGCCAGGCCCAGGATCGTCCGCATGCCCGCCTCCCCTTGTTTTGCCCGATGTGACCCGCCCGCGCAGTCCGGCGCAAGTCGCTGTCGCCCGCTTCGCACTGGAAGCGACCGGCGGCTGCGCGTACGGAGAGCGGGATGAAGATGCCCGTCCCCGACGCCGAGATCATCGCCCGCAAGGCGGCGGTCGTTCGGGCGCTGCGGAAGATCGTGCCGGGGGAGGGGGTGGTCTCGGAGCCGGAGGCGCTGGTCCCCTTCGAGAGCGACGGGTTGTCGGCCTACCGGCAGACGCCGCTGGCGGTGGTGCTGCCGGAGACGGTCGAGCAGGTGAGCCGCGTGCTGGCCTGGTGCCATGCGAACGGCGTGAAGGTGGTGCCGCGGGGGGCCGGAACGTCGCTCTCGGGCGGGGCGCTGCCGCTGGCCGACGGGATCATCCTGGGGATGGCCAAGTTCAACCGCATCCTGGACGTGGACTACGCCAACCGCTGCGCGGTGGTGCAGCCGGGGGTGACCAACCTGGCCATCACCCACGCGGTGCAGGGCGACGGCTTCTACTACGCGCCGGACCCTTCCTCGCAGATCGCCTGCACGATCGGCGGCAACGTGGCGGAGAACTCGGGCGGGGTGCACTGCCTGAAGTACGGGCTGACCACCAACAACCTGCTGGGCTGCGAAATCGTGCTGATGGACGGCCAGGTGGTGCGGCTGGGCGGCAAGGCCTACGACGCCGCCGGCTACGACCTGCTGGGCGTGGTGACCGGCTCCGAGGGGCTGCTGGGCGTGGTCACCGAGGTGACAGTCCGCATCCTGCCGAAGCCGGAAACGGCGCGTGCGATGCTGCTGGGCTTCTCGTCCGTGGAGGCCGCCGGCGCCTGCGTGGCGGACGTGATCGCGGCCGGGATCATTCCGGCCGGCATGGAGATGATGGACAAGCCGGCCATCGTGGCGGCCGAGGCCTTCGTCCGCGTGGGCTATCCCGTCGAAGCCGAGGCGCTGCTGATCGTCGAGCTGGACGGCCCGGAGGCCGAATGCGCCGAGCTCTCCAGCGCGGTGGTGGAGATCGCCCAGGCGCGGGGCGCCGATTATGTGCGGGTGTCCGGTAGCGCGGCGGAGCGGCTGGCCTTCTGGGCTGGGCGAAAAGCGGCGTTTCCGGCGGTGGGGCGGATCGCGCCGGACTACTACTGCATGGACGGCACCATCCCGCGCCGCGAGCTGCCGCGGGTGCTGCGGGCGATGACCGAGATGTCGCGGGCCTATGGTCTTGGCGTGGCCAACGTCTTCCACGCGGGCGACGGCAACCTGCACCCGCTGATCCTGTACGACGCCGACAAGCCGGGCGAGCTGGAGCGCGCCGAGCAGTTCGGCGCCGAGATCCTGAAGCTGTGCGTGGCCGTGGGCGGCGTGCTGACCGGCGAGCACGGGGTGGGCGTGGAGAAGCGCGACCTGATGGGCGAGATGTTCACGCCCACGGACCTGGCCTGCCAGCAGCGCCTGAAGTGCGCCTTCGACCCCGAGCTGCTGCTGAACCCGGGGAAGGTGTTCCCGACCCTGCACCGCTGCGCCGAGCTCGGCCGCATGCACGTTCACCGGGGCCAGGTGGCGTTCCCCGAGCTGCCGCGGTTCTGATGCTGGACGTGGCGGCCTCTACCGAGAGCCCGAAGTCGGCCGAGCAGGTGCAGGCGATCGTCGCTGCGGCGGGCGCGGCCGGGCGGCGTCTGGAGATCATCGGCGGCGGGACGAAGCGCGGGATCTCCCCGGTGGTCGCCTCGGGCGTGCTGTCGCTGGCCAAGCTGGACAAGGTGATCGACTACGCGCCGGAAGAGCTGGTGCTGACGGTCCAGGCCGGCGCGCGGCTGGCGGAGCTGGAGAAGCTGGTGGCTGCTGAGGGCCAGATGCTGCCCTTCGAGCCGCCGCACCTGGGCAAGGTTCTAGCGGCGCGTGGGAAGACCACGATCGGCGGCGCGGTGGCGGCCAATCTGTCGGGCCCCCGCCGCATTCGCGCCGGAGCCGCCCGTGATCACGTGCTGGGCTTCGCCGGCGTCACCGGGCGCGGCGAGGTGTTCAAGGCCGGCGGCAAGGTGGTGAAGAACGTCACCGGCTACGACCTTAGCAAGCTGATCGCCGGCTCGTGGGGGACCCTGGCGGTGATGACCGAGATCACCTTGAAGGTTCTCCCCGCCGGACGGACCGAGACCACCCTGCTGTTCTTCGGGCTGGACGAGCGGCGGGCCGGCGAGCTGATGACCCTGGCCATGGGGACCTCGGCGGAGGTGTCCGGCGCGGCGCACCTTCCGGCGTTCGCAGCCCGGCGTCCGCCGCTGAAGGCCGACCTCGCCACGACGGCGCTTCGGCTGGAGGGCTTTCCGGGCTCGGTGACGGCCAGGGCGGAGGCGCTGCTGCTGCGGCTGCGTGGCTTCGGGCGTGCCGAGGCGCTGGACGCGGCCCACAGCCGGGACTTCTGGCGCCACGTGCGCGACGTGGATGTGTTCGCTGGCGATCCGCGGCCGCTCTGGCGGCTCTCCGTGCCGCCGGCCGCGGGCTGGCAGGTGGCGCGGCAGGCGTCCGGCGATGCGCTCTACGACTGGGCCGGCGGCCTGGTGTGGATGCTGTCCGACGCGCCGGCCGCGCAGGTGCAGGCCGCCGCCCGGGCGCTGGGAGGCCATGCCGGCTGCTGGCGGGGCGGCGAGCGGGCGTTCGCGCCATTGGATCCGCCCCTGGCGGCGCTCAGCGGGCGGGTGAAGGCGGCGTTCGACCCGCTGGGCGTGCTCAATCCGGGGAAGTTCGGCTGATGCGTGTGGACTTTCCGCCTGAGCGGCTCGCCGACCCCGAGTTCGCGCGGTCCCACACCGCCATCCGCAAGTGCGTGCACTGCGGCTTCTGCACGGCCACCTGCCCGACCTACGTCCTGCTGGGCGACGAGCGCGACAGCCCGCGCGGGCGGATCGAGCTGATCCGGGCGATGCTGGAGACCCCGGAGGCGCGGCCCGCCGCCTCGACCGTCAAGCACATCGACCGCTGCCTGTCGTGCCTGGCCTGCAAGACCACCTGCCCGTCCGGCGTGGACTACGCCGACCTGATCGACCACGCGCGGCGGCACATCGAGGACAGCTACCGCCGGCCCTGGCCAGAGCGGCTGCTGCGCGCCCTGATCCCGGCGGTGCTGACGCGGCCCAAGCGGCTGCGCGCCGCCCTGGCGCTCGGGCGGCTGGCGCGGCCCGTGGGGCCGGCGCTGCAACGGCTGGGGCTTGCGCCGCTCGCCGCCCTGCTGCGGCTCGTGCCGGAACGCCCCGCCGCTCCCGCCGCCGAGGCCCTGGCGGCCGGGACCCGTGGGCGGGTCGCCCTGCTGCAGGGCTGCGTCGAGCCGGCGATGGCGCCGGAGATCCGCGCGGCGGCGGCGCGCCTGCTGTCCCGCGCCGGTTTCGAGGTGGTGGAGGTGAGGGGCGAGGGGTGCTGCGGCGCCCTGTCCGAGCACCTCGGGCGGGCGGGCGAGGCCGCGGCCATGGCCCGGCGCAACATCCGCGCCTGGCAGGCGGCCGGGCCGCTGGATGCGGTGATCACGACCGCGGCGGGCTGCGGCACGACGCTGAAGGCCTACGGCAAACAGGCGGGGGCCGAAGGGGCTGAGGTGGGCGCCAAGGCCCGCGACATCCTGGAGTTCATCGCCGAGGCGGGCCTGCCGCCGGTGAGCCGGCCCGGGAAGCTGGCGGTCGCCTACCATGCGCCCTGTTCGCTGCAGCACGGGCAGGGGATCAAGGCGGCCCCGGCGGCCCTGCTGGCGCAGGCCGGCTTCGAGGTGCGCGAGCCGTTCGAGCCGCACCTCTGCTGCGGCTCGGCCGGGGTCTACAACATCCTGCAGCCGGAGCTGGCGGGGCGGCTCAGAGACCGCAAGGCCGAGAACCTGCGGCGCACCGGGGCCGCCGTGGTCGCGGCGGGCAACGTGGGCTGCATCGCCCAGATTGCGCCGGCGCTGGACACGCCCGTCGTGCATCCGGTGGAGCTGCTGGACTGGGCGACGGGTGGGCCGGAGCCGGCCGCGTTGCGGCGGTCGCCGTGAGGCGGCGCAAGGCGGCGATGCGGCAGGTCCGTCCTGCTACCCTCCCGCTCCGCGCTCCGCGGGAAGGCCGGGCGGGCTCAGACGTGCGCGTAGAGGTCCGGGGCGGGGCGCTCCACCGGGATCGGCGCTTCCGCGCCGCCGGCGCCCTTGGGCGGCCTCCGGGAGGTGACGAACGCTTCCCAGTCCGGCGGATTGCGACCGCTGCGGAACGGGGTTGTGATGTCGAAGGACCGGAGGCGGTCGAGCAGGTGCTCGAGGGTCTCGTCCGATCCCACCAAGTCGGGTTTGAAGTGTCGATCGGCCATGGCGGGGCTTATACCCTCGTCTGCGACGCCACGCCACAGTGAAATAGTAACGTTTTCTGAAATCCCCGTCTGATTCGCGAAGGACCCGCCATGGCCGAAATCCGCACCCTCAAGATCGGCTTCGAAGGGGCGCTGCAGCCCGGTCCGAAGCCGTGGATGTGGGCCACCGTGGCGGTCGAGCTGGAGGACGAGACCCGCAACCACAGGACCGTCACCGCCTCGGTGCCGGTGCCGTTCGAAGGCCAGGACGTGTTCGAGATGCGCGAGGTGGCATGGGCCGCGTTCCGCGAAGCCCTTGAGCAGGCGCTCACGGCCGGCGAGGGCAAGAGCGCCCAGCAGCTGTCGTTCACCGGGCCGACGGGCGACTAGGCGAGCTTAGCCGACATTGCGGTCGCGGCCCTCCCAGTAGGGCTTGCGGAGCTCGCGGCGCAGCACCTTGCCGGAAGGATTACGGGGCAGGGCGTCGACGAAGTCGATGGACTTGGGGGCCTTGAACCCCGCGATCCGCTGCCGCGCCCAGGCGATGATCGCCTGGGGATCGGGCGCTTCGCCGGGCGCGGGCACCACCACGGCCTTCACCGCCTCGCCCCAGCGCTCGTCCGGCACGCCGATCACGGCGGCGTCGGCCACGCCCGGGCAGCCCAGGATCGCGTTCTCCACCTCGGCGGGATAGACGTTCTCGCCGCCCGAGACGATCATGTCCTTCACGCGGTCGTGGACGAAGAAGAAGCCGTGCTCGTCCATGAAGCCGGCGTCGCCGGTGCGCAGCCAGCCGCCGGGCCGGATGGTTTCGGCGGTCGCCTCGGGGCGGTTCCAGTAGCCGGCCATGACGATCGGCCCGCGGATCTCGATCTCGCCGATCGCGCCGGGCGGAAGAGCCCGGCCCGCCTCGTCGGCGATGCGGCACTCCAGCGTTTCCCAAGGCTTGCCGCATGAGCGGAGCAGCTCGCCCACATGGGCGGAGGGCGCGAGCGTCGTGCCGGCGCCGCAGGTCTCGGTCATGCCGTAGAACTGGATGAAGCCGCAGCCGAAGCGCTGCGTGGCCGCCTTCAGCACGGCCTCCGAGATCGGCGAGGCGCCGTAGGAGACGGTCTTCAGGCTGGAGAAGTCGGTGGTCTGCGCCTGCGGCGTCTGCAGGAGGGCGTTGATCATCACGGGCGCAAGGAAGATGTGCGCCACCTTCTCCTGCTCGATCAGCCGCAGGACCGCGGCGGGATCGAAGTCGGCCATGACGATCACCCGCCCGCCCGCCGCCAGGCCGGAGAAGCTGATGTTGGTTCCCGCCACGTGGAACAGCGGCATGACGATGAGGACGGTGTCCTCGGCGGCGTAGTCGAAGCCCTCCACCCGATGGCGCAGCGCCAGGAAGGCGGAATAGTTGGTGTTGTTGAGCCGCACGCCCTTGGGCAGGCCGGTGGTGCCGGAGGTGTAGAGCTGCAGGACGTCGTCCTCCGCCCGCGGCGGCGCGAGGACCGGCGCGGGCGCAGCGGCGCGGCGGCGCTCGTAGCTCTCGAAGCCCTCCGCCTCGCCGCCCACGGCGATCAGCCGGACCTCGCGGTCGATCAGGCGGACCACCTCGCTGGCGGTCTCGAAGAAGTCGGGGCCGACGAAGAACAGCTGGGCGCCGGAGTCCTTGAGGATGAACGCGATCTCGGGGACGGCCAGGCGGGTGTTGATCGGGGCCAGGCAGGCGCGGGCCTTTGCGGCGCCGAACATCAGCTCGTACCAGCTCTCGGCGTTCTTCCCGAGCCAGGCGACCCGGTCGCCCGGCCGCACGCCCAGCTCCTGCAGAAGGCCGGCCGCCTCCGTGGAGCGCCGCTCGAGCTCGGCATAGGTGAGCGTTTTGTCGGCGCATTGCACGGCGACCTGGTCGCCGCGGGCGGCGGCGTGCACGCGCGGGATGTCGCTGAGCATGCGGATGGGGTCGCCTCCGGCGTCCGGCATCGTGGTCCTCCCTGCCCGGCGTGTCTCCGCCGTTGCCGGGAACGCTAGCCGATCGGCGGGCGTAATCCAGCCCGCGCATGCGGATCGCCACATTCAACGTCAACAACGTCAACAAGCGGCTGGAGAACCTGCTGGCCTGGCTGGCGGTCGCCCAGCCGGACGTGGTCTGCCTGCAGGAGACCAAGACGGCGGATGCGCTGTTCCCGGCGCGGGCGCTGGAGCAGGCTGGCTACGGCGCGGTGTGGACCGGCGAGCGGACCTGGAACGGAGTGGCGATCCTGGCCCGGGGCGCCGCGCCCGTGCCGACGCGACGCGCCTTGCCGGGCGATCCGCATGACGTTCAGCGGCGCTACATCGAAGCCGCCGTGGGCGGGGTGCTGGTGGGCTGCGTGTACCTGCCGAACGGCAACCCGCAGCCGGGCCCGAAGTTCGCCTACAAGCTCGCCTGGTTCGAGCGACTGATCGGGCACGCCCAAGGGCTGCTTGCGGCCGGGGTGCCCGCCGTGCTGGCCGGCGACTTCAATGTGGTGGCGACGGACCTCGACATCTACCGCGTGAAGCCGCGCACCGCCGACGCATTGCAGCAGCCCGAAAGCAAGGCGGCCTTCCGGCGGCTGCTGGACCAGGGCTGGTCCGACGCGCTGCGCGCCGTGCACGGCGAGGCCAGGCTCTACACCTTCTGGGATTACCTTCGCGACGCCTGGACGCGCAACGCCGGCATGCGGCTCGACCACCTGCTCCTGAGCCCGGCCCTTGCGTCGCGGCTCAGGAACTCGGGTGTCGACGCATGGGTGCGCGGGGAGCCGGGGGCGAGCGACCATGCCCCGGCTTGGGCGGAGGTCGAGTGGCCCTGAGGGGGGCGCCAAACGCCGGCGGGACCGCGTCTGGTGTGGGTATGTCAGGTTCCCGTCTAAGTAGTACGTCCTTCGCCGAATAAATGTGCGGCTGTGACACCGTTGGACATTTTAGCGCCGTACTCCGCACGTTATCGTGGTGACGGACGGGACAACATGAGGCCGCAATGGCTGGCTTGGACGACGGCGAGGCGCTGAAGGGCGCGCGCATGCCGACGCGCAGATTCGAAGCGCGACGGAATGCGATCATCGCCTCGGCGGTAAGTGAGATCAACGTAAAGGGCGTGCGTGGCATGACCCTCGGGGATGTCGCGGCCCGGCTGGACCTCGTGCCCACCGGCGTCATCTACTACTTCAAGAACAAGGAAGAACTCGCGGCGGCCTGCTTCCTGCGCGCCATCGAACGCTACGACGCTCTGGTGGCGGAGGGCGTGGCGGCCGGCCGCGACGACCGGGCCCGGCTGCAGGCGTTCATCGAGGCCTTTCTGACGTTCAAACGTAAGGCGCATCTCGGGGAAGCCGAGGAGATCGCGATCCTCAATGACGCCCGTGGGCTGAACTCGCCGGCCGTCGGGGAGGCGTTCGTGGCCATGTTCCGGCACGCTCGCGACCTGTTGCAGGGCCCGCCGGAGCGTCCGCTGCCGAGGCTCGACCGCAGCGCGCGGACCCACCTGCTGCTGGCGGAGGTGTTCTGGGGCGTCGCCTGGCTGCAGACCATCGACGTGGAGGACTATGGCCGGATCGCCCACCGGATGGGGGGCGTCCTGGCCGACGGAATCCTCCCGGCCGGCGCGGCCTGGCCGGCGTTCGAGCTGCTGCCCCTGGCGGCCGCGGCCGACCCGGATGACCCGGCCGAGCTATTCCTGGGCGCCGCCACCGAGCTGATCAACCAGGAGGGCTACCATGGCGCCTCCGTGGAGCGGATCTCGGCGCGGCTGAATGTGTCGAAGGGCGCCTTCTACCACCACAACGCCACCAAGGATGAACTGGTGGTGGCCTGCTTTCAGCGCACCTTCCAGATCATGTGGCGGGCCATCCGCGCGGCCGAGGCCGACGGCGGGACAGGGATGAAGGTGCTGGCCCAGACCTGCGTCTCGCTGGTGCACCACCAGCTGACCGGTCGGTTGCCGCTGCTGCGCAGCTCGGCGCTCTCCACCGTGCCGAAATCGATCGGAGACGAGCTGATCCGCGAGTTCGACCGGATCTCACTCCGGTTCGCGTCGATGCTGTGTGACGGCATAGCCGATCGTTCTGTCCGGCCAGTGGACGTCTATGTCGCCGCGCAACTGGTCAGCGGCATGATCAACGCCTCGGCGGACCTGCGTTACTGGGCCGAGGGCCTTGCCACGGACGGCGCTGCGGCCCACTACGTGCGGCCGCTGTTTGAAGGGCTGCTCTCCCCGGCTCCTGCCGCCTGATCCGCCGCGGGCGTCGCCCGGCACACGGCCAGGCTGTCGCCGGCTCAACCGGGGGGTGGCGACCCACGCTTGCAGCAGCAAAACACGTGATCTCAAGGGCTTGGCGAAGCTTGGCCTTGAGTGTCAGATAGGGTTCGCGCCTGGCTGGGTTTCCCGCCGGTGCGGGGCTGCGGCCACAACCGGGCGTTCGGGGGAGCGCCGGTCGCGCGCTGTTTGGGGAGCTTGTCACGGCCGACGCATGGACCTACGCGCCTTACGTCTCCTGATCGTCGACGACAATCGTAACGCCGCCGAGATCGTTCGGTCGGTGCTCGCGAGCGTGGGCGCCAAGGACATGGTGCTGGCCGCGACGGCTGAGCGGGCCTTCGAGGACCTGCAGGGCGGCGCCTTCGACATGCTGATCGTCGACCAGAACCTGGGAAAGGGCGACGAAGGGATCCGGCTGGTGCAACGCGTGCGCACCGACCCGCGCAGCAGCAATCCCTACCTGCCGATCCTGATGCTGACCGGCTATACCGAGCAGCGGCGGGTCCAGGCGGCGCGGGACGCGGGCGTGACCGAGTTCCTGAGCAAGCCCTTCACCATCGTGGGGCTGTTGCGGCGCATCGAGGCGCTGATCCACGCGCCACGGCCGTTCGTCCGGTCGGAAGACTATTTCGGGCCTGACCGCCGGCGGCGCCAGGACCCCGACTACAAGGGCCCGGAGCGGCGTAAGGCGTCGCCCCGGGGATCCTGAAGCCGGCTAGAAGCGGTAGGTGAGGCCGGCGTTGACCACGAGCGGGTCGACCTTGACCTTAGCGCGGACGGGGGTCGGACCGAGATTAGCCTTGGCCACGGTGCCCACCCAGGCCTTCTTCACATCGAAGAAGGCGCCCCAGCGGTCGTTGGCCATGACGTTGACCCCAGCTTGCACCACGGTGCCTACGGCGCTGTCGGCTTCGAGGTCGTTGAGGGCGCCATCCTCCGTGTCAAACACGATCAGGAAGCTGGCGCCGGCGCCGACGTAGGGCGAGACCGGCCCGTCCGGATTGAAGTGGTACTGCGCCATGACGCCGGCCGGGCCGCCGGTCATGGTGCCGGCGCGGCCGAGGGCGGCCAGCGTGCCGCTGGCGTCCACGTTGAACTTGGGCGGGAAGCCCCCAGCCGCGGCGAGGGCGATGTTCGGCGTCAGGAAGTAGCCGACCTCGACCTCGGCGGTCCAGCGGCCGTCGATCGACACGTCGGCGCCCGGCACCGGCTGCCCGCCGGCCGTCATGTCGGCGCTCTCCGCCGGCTCCACGAAGGCCGGGCCGGCATGGACGAACCAGCGGCCCGCGTCCTGAGCTTGAGCGGCGCCGGCGAAGGTCGCCGCCGCCAGGGCGGCCGCAGCCGCGATCTTGAAGGAAGCCATCACCTGCATCCTGTTTGGCTTATCGTTGATGCGGTTCTAGCGTGTAAACCTTAAGAAACGCTGAGATGAACGTTGATCACTGGTAACCACAGGAGTAATCACCAGGTAACCATAATGCGAAACTCGCGGTTGTCTTTTGCCGCCGGAAGCAATCGCGGATATAGATTTCGACGTTCTCTACGTGCGTGCGGGCGCGTCACGTGCACGGATATTTAAGTCGTTCGCTGCAGTGTGTCGGTATTCGTAGCAGCTGCGGGCGTTATTTCGAGGTTGGGATGGCAGACGATCTCGCCACCATCGACGGCCAGGACAGGCCGTCCCGCATCCTCATCGTCGACGACGTGGCCGACAACCGGACCATCCTGGGTCGACGGTTCCAGCGGCGCGGGTTCGAGATTGCGGAAGCGGAGTCCGGCCGTGGCGCGCTCGAGATGATCGCCGCCGGCGACTTCGACGTGGTGCTGCTCGACGTCATGATGCCGGACATGAACGGCCTCGAGGTGCTGCGCCGGATCCGTGAGCAGTACAACGACGTGCAGCTGCCCGTGATAATGGTGACCGGCAAGACCGAGAGCCAGGACATCGTCGAGGCGCTGACCGCCGGCGCCAACGACTACATCACCAAGCCCGTCGACTTCGCCGTCGCCCTGGCGCGCGTGTCGACGCAGGTGCGCAGCCGCCGCGCCGAAGAACATGTGCGCCGCGCGAACGAGGCGCTGTCGCGAGCCAACGAGGACCTGGAGCGCCGCATCGGCGAGCGCACCGAACAGCTGCGGGTGGCGCTCGCCGAGGCGCAGGCCGCCAACCGCTCGAAGGACGAATTCCTGGTGATCGTCAGCCACGAGCTGCGCACACCGCTGAACGGGATGATCGGCATGGGCCAGATGCTGGCCCGCACGCCGCTGAGCGATCAGCAGCGACGCATGGTCGACATCGTCAATGCGTCCTCCGACCAGTTGCACGGCGTGGTCGCCGACCTGCTGGACACCCTGGATCTCACCGCCGGCGGGCTGACCCTTGCCCCCGAGCCGGCGGACCTCAACGCCCTGATCGAGGACGTCGCCACGGAAGCCCGGCGCAAGGCCGAGGCCAAGGGGCTGGCGTTCCGCCTGGAGGCGGCCCCCATGGCCGGGCTCGTGCAGGTGGACGCCGCCCGGCTGCGCCAGGTCCTTGGCAAGTTGCTGGACAATGCGGTGAAGTTCACCGAGTTCGGCGAGGTGGCGCTCAGCGTCACGCCAGCGCCGGCCGGCGTGGCCTTCGAGGTGCGCGACACCGGCGTGGGCTTCGATCCCGAGACTGCCGAGCGGATGTTCCGCCCCTTCGAACAGGCCGATGGCTCGCTCACCCGCCGATTTGGCGGCGTGGGCCTCGGCCTGGCGATCTGCAGCGGCCTGGTGGGCCTGATGGGCGGCGAGATCGCCGCCGAGAGCCAGCCGGGCCAGGGCGCTGTGTTCCGCATCGTCCTGCCGCTGCCCGCGCTCGCCGCCGCGGCCTGAGCCCCGACCCCAGAACGGATCTCCTGATCGCAAGGCCGCCTCCGCCGGGCGGCCTTGCGTCTGCTGTCGTGAGTGCGTGGTCGAAGTCGCATAGGAAAAGGGCCGGGCGTCGCCGCCCGGCCCTTCCTCGTTTCGGCTGTGCGCCGCCTCAGGCGGTGGCGCGCAGCGGCTCGGCCTCGGCGCCGGTCTGGGCCTCGAACTCGGCCAGGCCCATCTCGTAGGCCGCCTTCAGACGCTTCACCGCGTCGCGGATGTTCTGCGGCGTGTGGTTGGCCATGACCTGCATGCGGAACCGGGCCTGGCCCTTCGGCACGGCCGGGAACTCCACCAGGTTGGCGATCAGGCCGGTCTCGGGCAGGCGTCGGCTGACGAGCCGCGCCAGGCCTTCCGAGCCCATCTTGACGCAGACGATCGCCGACGGGTCGCCGTAGACCTCGAAACCGGCTTCCACCAGCTGGCGGCGGAGGCTCAGCACATTGGTCATCAGCTTGTTGCGCAGCTCGGCGCCTTCCACCGACTCGATGATCTCGAAGGCCTTGAGCACGGTGGCGGCCTGCATCGGCGACAGCGCATTGGAGAAGGTGCAGGGCGGCGAATAGAACCGCAGGTACTCCTTCACCTCTCGCGAGCGGCAGCCCACGAAGCCGCCGTTCGAACCAAAGGTCTTGGAGAACGAGCCCATCACCAGGTCGACCTTGCCCAGCATGCCCTGCATGCCGATATGGCCGCGGCCGTCATCGCCGAGGTTGCCCAGGTCGTGGGCCACGTCGACCATCAGGGTGGCGTCGAACTCGTCGCACAGCGCCTGCATGGCGGCGATGTCCGGGGTGTCGGAGTCCATCGAGTACAGGGACTCGATGACCACCATGATGCCGTTCTCCTGGTCCTTGGCGCGGATCTTCTCCAGCCACTTGCGGCACTCGCCGACCATGTTGTGGCGGAACAGGTAGATGTTGCGCGTGGCGGCGCTGGCGCCTTCCTGCAGGCAGGTGTGGGCGAGCGAGTCCATGACGATGTGGTCGGTGGAGCGCACCAGGCCCTTGATGACCCCGTAACCCGCGGCCCAGCCGGTCGGGAACAGGATGGCTTCGGGCATGCCCAGGAAGTCGGCGATCTTGCGTTCCAGCAGGACCGAGTGGTGGGTGTTGCCCAGCAGCGCCGCAGACCCCGCGCTGTGCACACCGAACTCCTCGATCACCTCCTGGGCCACCTTCTTGATGACCGGATTCACCGACATCGAGAGGTAGTCCTGGCTGGCGAAGTTCACGCCGTCGATTTTGCCGCCGGCGTCGTCGCGGGCGGCGCAGACCGTCGAGGGGCTTTCCTCCGTCGAGCGCGAGAACGGCCACAGGCCATTCTGGCGGCGCAGGTTCTGCCACTTGAAGAAGCCCGCCACCCGGGCCTCGAGATCGCGGCCCTTGGGATAGCGGAAATCGCGCATGCTGCCCGTGAGGGCCGCTGGCGGCGTATAGTTATTGAATGCCTTCAGCATTGATAGCTCCCCACCCTGTTCTCGGGTTCGGAGTGTGTTGTACAGCTCAGGTGTTATTCTGCGGTGTACAGAAGGTATTGCTACAGTTTACAGGCGAGGTTAACTGCTCGTGCTAGAGTGCAGTTAACGAGATGTGTCCTGGCAAGCTATTGGTGTGCTTGGAAATTCCAGGTTGCAGGGCGCGCACCCGCCAAAGAAAAACGCCCGCCGGGTGCGGCGGGCGTTCGGTTGTCGCTCGGTGGAGGAGGCTCAGGCGGCCCGGGCGCCGAGGCAGGCGTTGATCTTGCCCAGCAGCCTGGGCAGGTCGACGGGCTTGGTGTCGAAATCGGCGCAGCCGACCTCCACGCTGCGCGCCCGGTCGGTAGCCAGAGCATGGGCGGTGAGCGCGATCACGGGGATGTCGGCGGTGGAAGCACGCTGCTTGATCAGCGTGGTGGCTTCCCAGCCGTCCATGTCGCCCAGCGCGATGTCCATCAGGATCACCTGGGGCCGTTCACTCTCCGCCATGGCCACGCCGCTCGGCCCGTCCGGCGCACAGCAGACCTCGAACCCCTGCCGCGTCAGGCGGCGGGTGAGCATGTCCCGGTTCATCTCGTTGTCTTCGACCAGCAGGATCTTCGTCATGTGAGGATTCCGGAGGCTTTCAGGCTCAGGCGACCAGCTCGGCGGCGTCTTCACGCGTCCGCCGCTTGCGCTTGGCGGCGGGCGCCGCCGGGAGGGTGAGGGTGAACGTCGAGCCCTTGCCGAGCTCGCTGGCGGCTGTGATGGCGCCGCCCATCAGGTTGCAGAGGGCGAGGCTGAGCGCGAGGCCCAGGCCCGTGTCGCCGTACTTGGACGCGCTGGCGTCGCGCGCCACCGTGAACTTCTCGAACAGGTTGGGAAGCATCTCGGGCGAGATGCCGATGCCCGTGTCGCGGACCTCGATGACGATCGTCTCTCCCGTGCGCGCGGCGCGCCGGGCGACGTTCACCGTGACCTGGCCCTCGTTCGTGAACTTGATGGCGTTGTCGATCACCTGGCCCAGGGCCTGGCGGACACGCTGCCCGTCCCACCGCGCGGTGCCGAGGCCGGCGCCGAGCTCGACGACCAGCGCGACGCCCTTGGCGTCGGCCTTGGCCCGCTTGTGCTCGGCCACGGCGCTGACGAACTCGCCCACGGCCACGTCCTCGGGCGCCAGCTCCATCTTGCCGGCCTCGATCTTGGACAGGTCGAGCACCTCGTTGACCAGGCGCAGCAGATGGTGGCCGGCCTTGTGGATCTTCTCCAGGTCGGCGATCGATTCCTGGTCGTCCTCGTCGGCGGCGTCCTCAAGGAGCATCTGCGAGTAGCCGATCACGGCGTTCAGCGGGGTGCGCAGCTCGTGGCTCATGCTGGCGACGAACTCGGCCTTGGCGGCGCCGGCGCGCTCGGCCTCGGCGGTGGCGCGGCGCAGCTGGGCGGCGGTGGCCATGTGGCCGCGCATCTCCGCCTCCAGCTCCACGCCGGATTGCAGGATGCGGCGGTAGTAGAGCGCCATCATGGTGACATAGCCGGCGCAGGCGAGCGTGGAGACGATCCCCAGCCCCTGGAGGGCTTCACGCGGGGTGTCGTCGCTCGGCGGCGGCAGGAAGTGGAAGAGCGCCACGAAAGCCGCGAAGTTCACGGCCATCTGCGCGAGCGAATACATCCGCAGCTTCGGCGAATGGCCGAGGTACAGGAAGGCCAGCAGGGGAATGGTCAGCACCCAAGGCAGGGTGGGCGAGGTGACGCCGCCATACCAATAGCAGCTCCACAGGATGCAGAACGCCAGGTTCTGGACCGAGACGAAGGTCAGCAGGTTGTAGTGGCCAAGCCACTTCAGCAGGAACGGGAACGCCCAGAAGGCGGTGATCGACACCGCCAGGATGGCCGTCGGCCAGCCCGGCGTCGGGTCGAGGAACAGGAGCGCGCCCGGCACCACATTGCCCAGAAAGGGGCCGCAGCAGTGGCTGATCAGGAACATGCGCGCTTCCTGGCGCTTCTCGCGCGCAGCGCTCACCTCGGCCGGAATGAACCAGTCGATGAACCGGTCGAGCAGATTGGTCGCCTGCGCTGCGGCTGTGTTCATGATCGGTCGCGTCCCCAAGAGCCGCCAAGGATTGGGCAGGATTTCGTTGCCATCCACTTGCGGCGCCACGAGTTGAACTCACGGCTCGCGCCAATTTCCCCGGCGCCGATTAAGATCGGGTTATCTGGGTTAAGAGCTGTCGTGCACGAGTTCTTAATCCGTCCCTGTGCTGACTCTCCGGGAAATCTGGGCGCCCCTCGAACGGGGGCGGAACGGGCATGTGGGAAAACATCCTCAAGGTCATCGACTGGTTCGTGCCGGAGGCCGCGAAACGCGAGCGCTCCGAACTGGGCCTGGCGCGCAACTTCGTCTTCACGCACCTCTTCGGGCCGCTTATGGCCCAGTCGATCTGCGTCTTCCTCTACCTGACCGATCCCAAACCCAACTGGGTCGTCTGGACCATGGTCGCGACCATCTGGTCCTTCTGGACCCTGCCGTTCCTGCTCAAGCTCACGCGCAACCTGCAGCTGGTGGCGCTGCTGTCCGTGCAGACGCTGGCCTTCGCCTCGCTGTTCGGCTCGTTCCACTACGGCGGGGTGTCCTCGCCGCTGCTGCCCTGGCTGCTTGTCGCCCTGCTGCTGGGCTTCTTCTACCTGGGTGAACGGCCGCTGCTGGTGCTCGGCATGTTCGCCGGCGACCTGCTCGCCTTCTACGCGGGCTATGCCTTGAACGGCGGGTTTGACGAGCGGGTGCCGCTGGAACAGCTGACCAACGTCGGCTGGATCTCGATCTTCTCGGCCAGCGTCTACATGTCGTGGATGGCCGTCTATTACGTGAGCACCATCTCCCTCCGCTCCGACCTCGAACGCGAGGCCGAGCGCCACCGCGCCACGGCCGTGCGCCTGCGTCAGGCTAAGGATCAGGCCGAGCGCGCCAACCTCGCCCGCTCGATCTTCCTCGCCAAGATGAGCCACGAGTTCCGCACCCCGCTGAACGCGGTGATCGGCTACTCCGAGCTGCTGCTGGAGAATGGCCAGGACACGGGGGCCGATGAGCAGAAGCTGGCCGACCTCGGCCGGATCAACGCCGCCGGCCAGCACCTGCTGGCTCTGGTCACCGACGTGCTCGATGTCTCACGCATCGAGAGCAATGCGGTGGAGCTGAGCCTCGACACCTTTGAACTCGAGACCTTCGTCGAGCACGTGGCTGCGACCGCCCAGCCGCTGATGACCCAGAACGGCAACCAGCTCGTGATCCGGCCCACGGGCCGCCTGGGCTCGGTGACCACGGATCAGACCAAGCTGCGCCAGGTGGTCCTGAACCTGCTTTCCAACGCCGCCAAGTTCACCAGCGAGGGCACGATCACCGTCACCTTGCGGCGGGACGAGAAGGCAGCCGGCGACTGGATCGAAATCCGCGTGGACGACACCGGGATCGGGATCGCGCAGGAAGACCTGCCCAAGCTGTTCCAGGACTTCGGCCAGGTCAGCGCCACCACCTCCAGCCAGTACGGCGGCACGGGCCTCGGCCTCGCCGTCAGCCAGAAGCTCTGCGCGCTCATGGGCGGCGGCATCTCGGTGACCAGCGAGCCGGGCCACGGCTCGTCGTTCCTGGTCCGGCTGCCGGCCGTGGCGACGCCGGAAGAGCCGGCCGAAGACGCCCAATCGCTGGCGGCATAAGGCGGTTCAATAAATCGCCCGGTAATGAAAATCGGGCAATAAGGTCACGTTCGGCCACTCCCCGGTCGGACGAAGTCGGGGATAGTTCTCGTGTATAATCTGGATCATCGGGCCCTCGGGGGTCTCGTGGCCGCCGGGGCCCTGCTCGCGTCGGCGGGCGCCGCCTCCGCCAGCGGCATCGGCGTCACCGAAGTCACGGCGGAAGGCCTCGGCCGCGCCAATTCCGGCGAGGTCGCCGATACGGGCGCCTCGGCGCTGTTGTGGAATCCGGCCGCCATCGCGCGGGGTCCGCGCGGCGCGAGCGTCGGCGCGCATTACCGCAATGACGAGACCGAGTTCGCAGACCGCGGCACCCGGATCACGCGGCCCATCCCGCCCGCCGGCCTGACGCTGCCCGTGGGCGGCGCCTCGCCCGTCGACGATGTGAGCCAGGATTTCGCCGCGCCGAACCTCGCGCTCGCCCTGCCCGTCGGGGACCGCTTCGCGCTGGGCCTGTCGGTGCACACCCCGTTCCGGCTGAAGACCGATTTCGGCGCCGGCTCCTGGGCCCGCTACGACACCATTCGCAGCAAGATCGAAGTCACGGAGATCCAGATCGCCGGCGCCATCCAGGCGACGGACTGGCTCGACCTCGGCTTCGGTGTCACCGCCAACCACACCGACGCCTACTATGACCAGGCCTCGCCGAACCTGAACCCGGCGGCGCCGGACGGCCTGCAGGCGCTGACCGGCGACGGCTGGAACTACGGCTTCACCCTTGGCGCCCAAGCCCACCTCGAGCGCCTGACGCTCGGCCTGGCCTATCGCTCCAAGGTGAAGCACGAACTCGAAGGCGACATCACGCTGAGCGGGCTACAGGCGCCGCTCGATGGCGCGAACTTCACCGCGCCGGCCGACACCAACTTCACCACGCGCTCGACGCTGACCGCCGGCGCGCGTTTCGCTGTGACCGAGGCGACCACGCTGAACGGTCAGGTGACCTGGTCCGGCTGGGACGTCTACGACAGCATCGACGTGCGCTTCGCCGGCATGACCGCGAGCATCCCGCAGCGGTTCAAGAACACCACCTCCGTGGCGGTGGGTGTGGACCACGCCCTGGGGGAGACGCTCACCGTCCGCGGCGGCGTGCAGTATGACCCGACGCCGACCCGCGACTCGCTCCGGGAGCCGGGCGTGTTCGACAGCGACCGCTGGATCTTCGCCGCCGGCGCCAGCGCCCAACTCACCCCGGCGCTCACGCTGAACGGCGCCCTGGCCTACACCCGGTTCGACGACGCCAACCTCGCCGACCTGGACGTCTTCTATGCCGGCACCCCGGCGCAGACGACCGTCCCGACCGTCGGGGCTTTCGAGGGCCATGCCGTGTCGGCGGCGGTGAGCCTGGACTGGCGGTTCTAGACCGCGCCTCAGGGCTGGAATTCCGGGCCGGCGTCCTTCGGGGCGCCGGCCTTTCTCTTTTCTAATCGCCAAAAGCAAAGGGCCGGCGCGGTGCGCCGGCCCTTGGGCTTTCGCAGATCGCGCCGGCTCAGCCGGCTCGAGCGGCCTGGGCCTCGGCGCGAGCGGCCTCGGTCGTGGACTGGATGATCGCCCCGATCAGCAGGTCGGGCACCACGGGCTTGGCGATGTGGTGGTCGGCGCCGGCGGCCCGGGAGGCCTGCACGTGCTCGCTCATGGCGTTGGCGGTGACGGCGAGGACAGGCGTCCGGTGACGGCCCTGCTCCACCTCGAAGCGGCGAATCTCGCGGATGGCGGTGAGGCCGTCCATGACTGGCATCTGCAGGTCCATCAGCACGACGTCGAAGTCGTCGCCCTTGTAGGCGTTCAGCGCCTGCAGCCCGTCTTCGACCTGCACGAGGTCGCAGTCGATGAGGCCGAGCACCACCTCGATCACGGCGCGATTGGTCGGATGGTCGTCCGCCAGCAGCACCCGCAGCCGTCGCCCGTTTTCAGCTTCCGTCGACAAGCTAACCCCTGCCTCTGACCCGGATTGGAATCCGGTTCCTGGACGGGGAGGCTAGTCGAAAAGGGGTAACCAAGCGGTCAACGGGCGCTCGCCGCCTGCGCGTCCGCCCGTGACGGATTGGCGCAACCTGGGGCCGGCGCGAGGCGAAGCGCCCTCAGCCGTAGGCGAGGGCGCCCGCGGCGCAGGCGTTCGCGCGTCATCTTATTGTCATCAGAGCACAGTGGGGCGGCGACGGTCCCTCGGAGCGCGACCGTGCATTGACAACCTGGGGCGCCGCACCTCCCATCCCGCGTACCGTTGTTGCACGATCGGATAACTGCTTGCCGCGCGCCGCCGCAGAGCCGCTAGGAACGCTCGCCACCGCGCTCGGCCACGCGGCCCGCCTCCTGACGCAAAGCCCGGCCCTGGCCGAGGCCCAGTCCCGCGAGATCCTCAAGGCCGCCCCGGGACACCCCCAGGCCCTGCTGCTCCTGGCGGCCGCCCTCCGCCGCCAAGGCGCCGCCCCTGCGGCCCGCGACGTCGCCGCGCCCCTCGCCCGGGCCAACCCGGAGTGGCCCGCCGCCCAGGCCGAGCTCGGGCTGGCGCTCGCCGCCATGGGCGAAACCGAAGCCGCCGTCGCCGCCCTCGAGCGCGCCGTGGCGGCCGACCCGCAGCACGTGGAGGCCTGGCGCGGCCTTGGCGACGCCTGGACGCTGCTGGGCGACGCCGCCCGCGCCGACGCCGCCTATGCGCGCCATGTGCGGGCCTCGGTCCGCGATCCGCAGCTCGTGGAGGCGGCCGCCGCCCTTTGCGACAACCGGATCGCGGTGGCGGAGCGACTGCTGCGGGCCTTCCTGAAGCAGCGTCCCACCGACGTCGCCGCCATCCGCATGCTGGCCGAGACCGGCGCGAGGCTCGGCCGGCTGGCGGACGCCGAGGCCCTGCTGCAGCGGTGCCTGGAGCTGGCGCCCGGCTTCGCCGCCGCCCGGCACAACTACGCGACCGTGCTCTACCGCCAGAGCAAGCCCGTGGAGGCGCTGCGGGAGGTCGAGCGCCTGCTCGCGGCCGACCCGAAGAACCCGGGCTACCGCAACCTCAAGGCCGCCGCGCTCAGCCGCATCGGCGAGTACGACCGCGCCATCGCCCTCTACCAGGAGGTGCTGACCGAATTCCCGCGTCAGCCCAAGGGCTGGATGAGCCTGGGCCACGCGCTGAAGACGGTTGGTCGCCAACCCGACGCGGTGGCCGCCTACCGCCGCGCCGTCGACCTGCAGCCCTCGCTGGGCGAGGCGTGGTGGAGCCTGGCCAACCTGAAGACCTTCCGCTTCGCCGAAGCCGACGTGGCGGCGATGACGGCGGCCCTGGAGGGCGAGGGCCTGGCCGACGACGATCGGCTCCACCTGCGGTTCGCGCTCGGCAAGGCGGCCGAGGACGCCGGCGCCTACGCGGCCGCCTTCCGCCACTATGCGGCCGGCAACGCCCTGCGCCGGGAGAGCCTCGCCTATCGCGCCGAGGACACGGAAGACCAGGTCCGCCGGGCCCTCGCCGTGTTCACGCCGGCCTTCCTGGCCGCCCGCTCCGGCCAGGGCTGTGCCGCGCCCGACCCGATCTTCATTGTCGGCCTGCCGCGCTCGGGCTCCACCCTCGTCGAGCAGATCCTGGCGAGCCACAGCCAGGTGGAAGGCACCCAGGAGCTGCCGGACATCATCAGCCTGGCGCGGCGCATCGGCGGTCGGCCGGGTGCCGAGCGGGACACCGCCTATCCCGAAGCCCTGCAGGAGCTCTCCCCCGCCGAACTCCGCGCGCTCGGAGAGGAGTACCTCGAGCGCACCCGCATCCACCGCAAGCTCGGCCGGCCGCTGTTCATCGACAAGATGCCGAACAACTGGGCGCACACGGGTCTGATCCACCTCATCCTGCCGAACGCCAAGATCATCGACGCGCGGCGCCATCCGATGGGCTGCTGCTTCTCGGGCTTCAAGCAGCACTTCGCCCGGGGGCAGGGCTTCACCTATTCGCTGGAGGACGTCGGCCGCTACTACGCCGACTACGTCCGCCTGATGGATCACTTCGATCAGGTGCTGCCGGGCCGCGTGCACCGGGTGATCTACGAGGAGATGGTCGCCGACCCGGAAGCCGAGGTGCGCCGCCTGCTGGCCCACTGCGGCCTGCCGTTCGAGGACGGCTGCCTACGCTTCTACGAGAACGATCGTGCGGTGCGCACCGCCAGTTCCGAGCAGGTGCGCCAGCCGATCTACACCGACGCCGCCGAGCACTGGCGCAACTTCGAGCCCTGGCTGGATCCGCTCAAGGCGGCTCTCGGCCCGGTGCTGGAGGCCTATCCCAAGGCGCCCGCCTGACGGGCGCGATCACAAGAAGAGGGGGTGTGCATGAGTACGAGATCGACCCACAGGCTGGGGGCCCTGCTCGCCACCAGCATGCTAACCGGGCTGGCGGCGCCGGCCCTGGCCCAGACCGCCGGCTCCCAGCTGGAAGAGGTGGTGGTCACCGCCCAGAAGCGTTCCGAGAACCTGCAGGACGTTCCGATCAGCGTGCAGGCGATCGGCGCCGAACGGCTGGACGAGCTGCAGATCTCCGACATGACCGACTATGCGCGGTTCCTGCCGAACGTGACGGTGCAGACGGCCGCGCCTGGCTTCTCCACAATCTACATGCGTGGCGTCGCCTCCGGCGAGAACAGCAACCACTCGGGCCCGCTGCCCAGCGTCGGCGTGTATCTCGACGAACAGCCGGTGACGACGATCACCGGACCGCTGGACATCCACGTCTATGACATCGCCCGCGTCGAGGTGCTGTCGGGCCCGCAGGGCACGCTCTACGGCGCCAGCTCCCAGGCCGGGACAATCCGGATCATCACCAACAAGCCCTCGCCCTCCGGCTTCTCGGCGGCCTACGACCTCGAGGTGAACAAGGTCAGCCACGGGGACTACGGATACGGGTTCGAAGGCTATGTGAACCAGCCGCTGAGGGAGAACGCCGCGGTGCGCCTGGTGGCCTGGGCGCAGCATGATGGCGGCTACATCGACAACGTGCCGGGGACGCTGACCTACCCCATCGGCCTGCCGCCGGACAATCTCGGGCCGGTGACCATCAACAACAACCGCCTGGTGGAGGACGACTACAACGAGGTCGACACCTACGGCGCCCGCGCGGCGCTGCGCATCGACCTCGACGACACCTGGTCGATCACGCCCACGCTGAACGCCCAGCGGACCGAAGCCGACGGCAACTTCTCGTACGACCCGACCAAGGGCGACCTGAACGTCAGCCGCTTCCGTCCTGAGCGCAGCGACGACAAGTGGGTGCAGGCGGCCCTCACCATCGAGGGCGCGGTGTCCAACCTCGACCTGGTCTATGCGGGCGCCATGATGAAGCGCTGGGTGGACAGCGAGTCCGACTATTCGGACTACTCGTACTTCTACGACACCCTTGCGGGCTACGGCGTCTACTGGCTGGACGATGCGGACAGGCCGCACGACATCTCGCAGTACATCCAGGCGAAGGACGCCTACAAGAAGACCAGCCACGAGTTCCGCGTCGCGACCCCGGCTGATCAGCCGCTGCGGGTCACCATGGGTCTCTTCTACCAGCGCCAGACCCACAACATTCAGCAGCGCTACAAGATCGACGACCTGAATGCGCCCACCGAGGTGCCGGGCTGGCCGGACACCATCTGGCTGACCAAGCAGCTGCGGGTGGATCGCGACTATGCGGCCTTCGCCGATGCGACCTTTGATTTTACCGACAAGCTGTCGGTCACCGGCGGCATCCGCTTCTTCAAGTCGAAGAACTCCCTGGAGGGCTTCTTCGGCTTCAGCGACTTCTACAGCTCGCAGACCGGCGTCGCCGCCTGCTTTGGCCCGCCCGTCGTGCGCGGCGGCCCCTGCACCAACGTCGACAAGGTCACCGAGGACAACGGCCACACCTACCGGCTGAACGCGCAGTACGAGATCGACGACGACCGGATGGTCTATCTCACCTACTCGACGGGCTACCGTCCCGGCGGGATCAACCGGCGCGGCACCCTTCCGCCCTACCAGGCCGACTACCTGAAGAACCTGGAGCTGGGCTGGAAGACGCAGTGGCTCGATCGCCGGGTGCGGTGGAACGGGGCGGTCTATTCCGAGAAGTGGGACGACTTCCAGTTCTCGTTCCTCGGGGCCAACGGGCTCACCGAGATCCGCAACGCTGGCAAGGCCAAGATGAAGGGGATCGAGTCGGATCTCAGCTGGGTCGTGGCCGAAGGGCTGACGCTGAACGCGGCGGCGTCCTACACCGACGCCGAGCTGGACGAGGACTACGTCCCCGACCCTTCGGCCCCGCCGGCGGCGGTGAAGGGCACGCGGCTCCCCGTGAGCGCGAAGGTCAAGGTCAACGCCACCGTACGGTACGAGTGGACGCTCATGGGCGACATGGAGGCCCATGTGCAAGGGTCCGTGGTGCACACTGGTTCGGCCTGGCCGGACCTGCAGGCGGCCGACCGTGACGTGGTCGGCAAGCTGCCGGCCTACACCACGGTGGATCTGGTCGCCGGAGTGCAGCGTGAGAACTGGCGGTTCGAAGCCTATGTGAAGAACCTGCTCGACGAGGAGGGGCAGATCGACCGCGGGGTGCAGTGCATCTCGTCCGTCTGCTCGCGGGTGTTCGTCACTCCGATCCGCCCGCGGATCCTGGGCGTCCGCTTCGGGCAGTCGTTCTGAGCGGACGTTTCTCGCGGGAGCCGACGGAGGTCCGCCGGGAGGCGCTGATCGAGGCGGCGCTCGCCAGCTTGGCGGACCGCGGCCTTGGGGCGGTGTCGGTGCGAGACGTGGCGCGGCGCGCCGGCGTCTCGCCCGGCCTGGTCCGGCACCACTTCGGGGGCTTCGGCCAGCTGTTGGTCGAAGCCTACCGGCACGTCGTCGCCAGGGTCGACCTGGCGATCGACGAGGCGCTGGCGGCCGCGGGGCCCGAGCCGCAGGCCCGGCTCGACGCCTTCCTAGAGGCCAGCTTCTCGCCGGCCATCGTCGATGGCGACCTGCTCTCCGCCTGGCTCGGGTTCTGGGGGCTGGTGCGGACCGATCCTGCCGCCGCGCGGGTCCACGCCGAGACCTACCGATCCTACCGCGGCCGCATCGAAGCGCTGCTGGGCGACCTGGGCGTGCGGCAGCCGCGGATGGCGGCGCTTGGTCTGTCCGCCCTGCTGGATGGCCTCTGGCTGGAGCTGTGCCTCGATCCCGCGACATTCACACCGCAGGACGCGGTCAAGCTGGCCCGTAATTGGGTGGCTTGCTATACGAGCGTATAGCAAGCGGGAGGCGCCCTTGTCAGTGCAGCTTGAGCAGAGCCTGCCGGCCTGGATCTATGCCGATCCCGGCTTCTTCGAGCGGGAGCGGGAGACGGTCTTCCGCACCGGCTGGCAGATCGTCTGCCACCTGAACGACGTGCCCCAGGCGGGCGACTACCAGACGCTGGACATCCTGGGAGAGCGGGTGGTCACGGTGCGCGGGGCCGACGGGCAGGTGCGCAGCTTCCACAACGCCTGCCGCCACCGCGCCGCCCGCCTGGTGGACGGGGCGGAGGGCAACTGCGGCCATCGCCTCGTCTGCCCGTACCACGCGTGGAGCTACGATCTCGACGGCAGCCTCAAGAACGTGCCGCGCTGGCAGGGCTTCGAGGGCCTGGAGCTCGCCGCCCACGGCCTGAAGCCGGTGGAACAGGAGGTGTGGCGCGGCTTCATCTTCGTGCGCTTCGCGCCGGGCCTGCCGAGCGTGGCCGAGATGATGGCGCCTTACGAGGCCGAGATCGAACCGCACGGCTTCGAAGCCCTGCAGCCGCAAGGCCGCGTCACGCTGCGCCCGCGGCCGGTGAACTGGAAGAACGTGGCCGACAACTACGCCGACGCCCTGCACATCCCCGTCGCGCACCCGGGTCTCACGCGCCTGTTCGGGCCGAGCTATTCGATGGCGGCCGGCGAGTGGACGGACACCTTGTGGGGCGACATTCAGGCCGCGCCGTCGCCGAACTGGGTGGAGCGCAACTACCAGGCCCTGCTCGACAGCTTCGACCACCTGCCGCCCCAGGGGCGGCGGCGGTGGAGCTATTACCGGCTCTGGCCGAACCTCGCCTTCGACGTCTACCCCGACCAGGTCGACTTCATGCAGTTCATCCCCGTCTCGCCGACCGAGACCCTGATCCGCGAGATCGCCTACGTCCGGCCAGACGCGCGGCGTGAGGTGAAGGCCGCCCGCTATCTCAACTGGCGGATCAACCGCCAGGTCAACGCCGAAGACACGGTGCTGATCGCCCGGGTGCAGGAGGGCATGGCCACCTCGGGCTATGTCAGCGGACCGCTTGGGCCCGGCGAGGTCTGTCTGTCCGCCTTCGCTCGCCGCCTGAAGTCCATGATCCCGGAAGCCGCGCTTGCGCACCCGCCCCGCACTGCGCCCAAGGAAGCTGCCTGAGATGACGAAGACCGATGTCGTGGTGGTCGGGGGCGGCCACAACGGGCTGACCTGCGCCGCCTATCTGGCTGCGGCCGGACTGAAGGTGACGGTTCTGGAGCGGCGCAGCGTCGTGGGCGGCGCGGCGGTCACGGAGGAGTTCCACCCCGGCTTCCGCAACTCCGTGGCCAGCTACACGGTCAGCCTGCTGAACCCCAAGGTGATCCGTGACCTGGAGCTGCACCGCCACGGCCTGAAGGTGGTCGAACGCAAGATGTCCAACTTCCTGCCGCTGGAGGGCGACTCCTTCAGCGTCGGGGACGGGGTGACCAAGGCGGAGGTGGCGCGGTTCTCGACACGCGACGCCGAGCGGCTGGACGCCTACGGCGACCGGCTGGAGCGCATCGCCGACGTCCTGCGCGAGCTGGTCCTGATGACGCCCCCCAACCTGGTGGAGGGCGGCCTCGCCCAGGCCGTGCCCGAGCTGCTGAAGAGTGCGGCGCTGGGCAAGCGGCTCAACCGGCTGGACATGACGGGCAAGCGCGACCTGCTGGCGCTGTTCTCGCAATCGGCGGGCGATTGGCTGGACGGCTGGTTCGAGAGCGCGCCGATCAAGGCGGCCTACGGCTTCGACGGCGTGGTGGGCAACTACGCCAGCCCCTACACGCCCGGCTCCGCCTACGTCCTGCTGCACCACGTGTTCGGCGAGGTGAACGGCAAGAAGGGGGCGTGGGGCCACGCCATCGGCGGCATGGGGGCGATCACCCAGGCGATGGCCGCCTGCTGCCGCGAGCGGGGGGTGGAAATCCGCACGGGCGCCGGCGTGGCGGAAGTGCTGACCCGGGGTGGCCGCGCGACCGGGGTGGTCACGGAGGCAGGCGAGACCATCCAGGCCCGCGCCGTGGTCTCCAACCTGCATCCCCGGCTGCTGTTCGAGAGCCTGGTGGATCCCGGCGTCCAGCCGGCCGACTTCCGCGAACGAATCGGGCGGTTCCGCTCCGGCTCGGGCACCTTCCGGATGAACGTGGCGCTCTCCGAACTGCCGAGGTTCACGGTCAAGCCGGAAGCGGGCGACCACCTGACGGCCGGGATCATCATCGCGCCCAGCCTGGCCTACATGGACCGCGCCTATATGGATGCGCGCACCCACGGCTGGTCGAAGGAACCCATCGTCGAGATGCTGATCCCGTCGACGCTGGACGACAGCCTCGCGCCGGCGGGCCAGCACGTGGCCAGCCTGTTCTGCCAGCACGTGGCCCCGGTTCTGCCGGACGGCCGCTGCTGGGATGACCATCGGGACGAGGTCGCCGACCTGATGATCGACACCGTCGACCGCCATGCTCCGGGCTTCAAGGGCTCGGTGCTGGGCCGGCAGGTGCTCTCGCCGCTCGACCTCGAGCGCACCTTTGGACTCGTCGGCGGCGACATCATGCACGGTAATCTCAGCCTGGATCAGATGTTCTCCGCCCGCCCGGTGCTGGGCGCCGGCGACTACCGGACCCCGGTAGCGGGCCTCTACCAGTGCGGTGCAGGCACGCACCCCGGCGGCGGCGTCACCGGCGCGCCAGGCCACAACGCCGCCCGCGAGGTGCTCCGCGACGCTAAGCGGCGGCGGTTCTAGGCTCCTTTTCCCAACGGGTGAGGGCGCCTCCCGCCCCGGGGCCGAATATGTTCAGGTGGCCCGAACCCAGGGAACCCGCGTTGTCCGACACCGCAAAGCAGAAGGGCCTCGGCCCGCTCACCGCGACCTTCCTGGTGGCCGGCAACATGGTGGGCTCGGGCCTGTTCCTGCTGCCGGCCTCGCTGGCCAGCGTCGGCAGCGCCAGCCTGATCGGCTGGGGGATCGCCGGGGCCGGGGCGCTGGCGGTCGCGGGGGTGTTCGCCTTCCTGGGGGCGATGCGGCCGGATCCCAACGGGCTGGTGCGCTATCCGGCAGAGGGGGTGCATCGCTGGGCCGGCTTCGTCGCCTGGCTGGCCTATTGGCTGTCGTGCTGGGTCGGCAACGTGGCCATCGCCCTGGCGGCGGTCGGCTATCTGGCCGTCTTCCTCCCGCAGCTGATCGGCCCCTGGCCCACAGCCATGGCCGCCATCGGCGCCATCTGGCTGATGACGCTCGCCAACCTCTCCGGGCCGCGCATCGTCGGTTGGCTCGCCGGCTCCACCCTGCTGGTCGGCCTCGTGCCCATCGTGGCCGCGACGGGGTTCGGCCTGCTGGCCTTCGACGCGGCGACCTTCGCCGCATCCTGGAACGTCAGCGGCCAGCCCCTCAGCCAGGCCATTCCGGCCAGCCTGGTGACCATCTTCTGGGCCTATCTTGGCCTCGAGAGCGCGACGATCGCGGCCAAGGCCGTTGATAATCCGCAGAGGAACCTCCCGATCGCCGCGCTCGGCGGCGTGGCGCTGGCCTCGGTGATCTATGCGGCGGCCACCGCTGCGGTGATGGGCGTGATCCCGGCCGCCGAGCTGGCGAAATCCACGGCGCCCTTCGCCGACGTCGTCCAGCGCCTGGTGGGCCCGGTGGCCGGCGCCATCGTCGCCGCCTGCGCGCTCGCCAAGACACTGGGCACCCTGGCCGGCTGGCTGCTGGTCGCCGCGGAGGCCGGCGCCTCGGGCGCCGCCAGCGGCTACCTCCCGCGGATCGTTGCAGGCGAGCCCGGCTCGCGCCTGCCGGTGCGCGGCGTGCTCGCCACGGCAGTGCTCATGTCGTTGACCGCGCTGGTCACGGTCTCGCCGACGCTGACCAAGCAGTTCAACGCCCTGATCAACGCCGCCGTGCTCGCGAACCTGCTTGTCTACCTGCTCTGCGCGATGGCCCTGGTGCGGTTCTCCAAGAATCTCGGCGGGCGGGCGCGTGCGCTCGCGCTTGCTGTGGCGGCGCCGGCGATCGCCTTCTGCGCCTGGGCCGCCTGGGCCTTCCTTGCCGGGTAGGCGGCGTCTCCCGGGTGCGGCGACCTAACGCCGTTCGGCGGGCTTGCGGCGCACGCGGCGCGGGCGCACCCTCCTGCCATTGGGCGACCAAGGGGGAGGACAAGGAATGCGTATCCTGATGATGGCGGCGCTGCTGGCGGGCGGTGTCGCCCTGGCGGGCTGCGAGGGGTCGAAGAGCGAGGCGGCGGCGCCGGCCGCGCCCGTCAAGCCGAAGTCGCTGGCGAGGCCCGCGCAGATGTACGCCGGCCAGGAGCAGATCCTCAGCGTCTCGGCGGGGGAGGTGGAAGTCGACAGCGGCAAGCTGATCCTCAAGGTCGCTGGCGCGACCCCGTCGGCGGGCTACACCGACGCGGCCTTCCTGCCGCGCATCTACGCGGCCCCGCCGAAGGACGGCGTCTATGAGGTGGACGTGATCGCCACCCGGCCGGAAGGCGCCGCCACGCAAGCGGTCACCTCCATCGAGGTCGAGCGCGCGTGGGCGGGCTACCCCAAGGAGCGGCTGAAGGGCGTGAAGTTCATGACCAAGACCAACGAGGTCGTGGCCATGCTGCCGGCCGCAGCGGCGCCCGCAGCCGGGTCGTAAGCGGAGGGCTGCGCGCTCCCATCGACGCAATGTGAGCGCTACCAGAATCCGCTTGCGTGGTCTGACCACCTTGGCCACAAGGTGGTCAGGGCCTGCGGCGAACGACCGGCCCGATGACCAGGGAGGTCGGGCGTGTTGCGGCGGCTGACGCGCAGGGAAGGGCTGGCCATGGCCGGCGCAGGGCTGCTCGCGGGCGGCGCCGCCCCGGATCACGCGCCGCTCGACGTCCTCGCCCGCCGCAAGGGCCTGCGGTTCGGCACGGCGCTCGGTGCGGAGGGCCTCGCCGATCGAGGCTACCTGGCGCTTGTCGCCCGCGAATGCGGCGCCCTCGTCGCCGAGAACGAGCACAAGCTCTACGCCCTGAAGCCGGGCGCTCCCGACGAATGGCGATGGGCCGGCGCGGATCGCATCGCCGCCTTCGCGGCCGACCGCGGCATGTTCCTGCGCGGCCACACCCTGCTGTGGAACCGCGACGAGTTCGCGCCTGACTGGCTGAAGCGCCAGGGCTTAGGCTCCCAAGCTGAGGGCGAGCGCTGGCTCACCGCCCATGTCCGTACGGTCATCGGCCGCTACCCCCAGATCCGCTCCTGGGACGTGGTCAACGAGACGATCGATCCCGCGACCGGGGCCATGCGCGACACGGTCTTCACCCGCGCCATGGGGGCGGACGCCGTGGAGATCGCCTTCCGCGCAGCCCACGAGGCCGCGCCGCAGGCCCGGCTGGCTTACAACGACTACATGGGCTGGGGGCCGAGCGACGCGAAGCATCGCGCGGGCGTGCTGCGCCTGCTGGAGCGCCTGAAGGCTCGCGGCGTCCCGATCCACACCTTCGGTGTCCAAGGGCACATCCCCAACGGCGACGCCGGGAACGTGGTCGTCTTCTCCCAGGCCGACCAGCGCGAGTGGCGGGCCTTCGTGGACGAGGTCCGCGGCCTGGGCCTCGATCTCGTGATCACCCAGCTCGACGTGAACGATACGGTGCTGCCGGCTGATCCAACGCGCCGTGACGCCATCGCCGCCGGCCTTGTGCGCGACTTCCTCGACCTGATGCTCGACTACCGCGAGCTGAAGCAGGTGCTCGTCTGGGGCCTCTCCGACCGCCACTCCTGGCTGCAGACTTGGTGGCCCCGCCCCGACCGCCTGCCCAAGCGACCCACGCCCTATGACGCGGAGCTGCGGCCGAAGGCTATGCGCGCGGCCATAGCCGACGCCCTCCGGGGCGCTCCGGAGCGCACGCCATGGACCTGATCCGCAGCCTGCTAGCCGCATTGGCCCTGGTGGCGGCGTGCGCACCTGCCGCCGCCCAGGAGGCGCGCTTCGACTCGTTCGCCTGTCGCGGCCTCGACCCCCAGCCGCGGGTCGGGCCTGGTCAGTTCCGCAACCCGATCCTCGCCGGCTTCTACCCCGACCCGACGGTGGCGCGCGTTGGCGAGGATTATTACCTGGTCGCCTCCATTCGCACCCGCGATGTTCCCCTGGGCTCGCGGGGGCAGCCTTCCTACTGGGGCCGGCGTCAGCAGCACCTGTCGGCAGAGGCGACCACGAGGGTGGATTTCGCCCCGCGCGCGAACGGCGACCGCGCCGGCATCGCCGCGTTGCAGACCGAGGACGCCTTCTATCTGCTGAGCGTCGGGCGGGAGAGCGGGCGCCGGGTGGTGCGGCTCGAGCAGCGCACCGGCAGTGGCGAGCCGCCGCACGGCAGGTCCTGGCCAGCGGCCGCGCTGCCGGCGTCGGACTGGATGGCGACGGCCCCGTGAGGCGCCGCACCGCCCGTGCAGCGCGCGCCTGCAGGTGGGCGATCCTGCTCCTGCTGGCGCTCGCCTCGCCGGGGCTGGCCTGCGAGGCGCCCGTGTCGGCCTGCGCTCGGCCCCTCCCAGGCGCCTTTCCCCTGATCGAGCGCGGCCGCCCCGCTGCCGTCTATGTGGATCCGGCGGCCGATCCGGCGGTGCGGCATGTGGCGGAAGCGTTCGCCGGGGACCTGGCGCGCGTGGCCGGCCGTGCCCCGGCCAGGGCGGCAGATCCCGCGTCCGCGACCGGCCCGTTGGTGATCATCGGCGTGCTGGGACGAAGTCCGGTCATCGACAGCCTGATCGCCACCGGAAAGATCCCCGCCCCTGACCTTGCCGGCCAGTGGGAAGCCTACCGCCAGGTGGTGGTCGAGCGGCCGTTCCCAGGCGTGCCGCGCGCCCTGGTGATCGTGGGCTCCGACCGCCGTGGCGCCGTGTTCGGCGCCTACGACCTTTCCGATAGGATCGGCGTCTCTCCATGGCATTGGTTCGCCGACGTTCCGGTCGACCGGCGGGCGAACCTCTTCGTCACGGCGGGCGTCCGCGCTGACCAGCCGAAGGTGAAGTACCGCGGCTTCTTCATCAACGACGAGGCGCCGGCGCTGATCAGCTGGGCCGAGCAGCGGTTCGGCGGCGTCAATTCCAAGATGTACGCCCACGTCTTCGACCTGCTTCTACGCCTGAAAGGGAATTACCTATGGCCGGCCATGTGGCAGCCGCGGGCCTTCAACGACGACGACCCGCGCAACATGGTGCTGGCCGACGAGATGGGCGTGGTCATGGGGACCTCGCACCACGAGCCGATGAGCCGCGCCCATGACGAGTGGCATCGGAACACCGGCGGCGGGGTGACCGGCGGCCGATGGGACTACGCCAAGAACGGGGAGAACCTGCGCCGGTTCTGGCGGGGCGGCCTCGAGCGGATGATGTCCAAGGGGGACGGCCGCGGCTATGAGGCGGTGGTCACGGTGGGCATGCGCGGCGACGGCGACGAGGCCATGGGCGAGGCGACCGCCACCCGCCTGCTGGAGACCATCGTCGCCGACCAGAGGAAGATCATCGCCGAGGTGACCGGCCGGCCGGCCGACGAAACCCCGCAGGTCTGGGCGCTCTACAAGGAGGTGCAGGACTACTACGACCGCGGGATGCGGGTTCCGGACGACGTGACCCTGCTGTTCGCCGACGACAACTGGGGACAGATCCGGCGGCTGCCGACCGGCGACCTCGCGCGGACGGGCGGGTACGGCGTCTACTACCACTTCGACTACGTCGGCGCGCCGCGGAACTACAAGTGGCTGAACACCACCCAGGTGGAGAAGACCTGGCAGCAGATGGACCTGGCCTGGCGGCGTGGCGCGCGGGCGCTGTGGATCGTCAACGTGGGCGACATCAAGCCCATGGAACACCCGCTCAGCTTCTTCATGGCCCAGGCGTGGGACCCGGAGGCGATGACGCCGGAGGCGCTGCAAGCCCACCCTGGCCAGTGGGCGACCGCCGCGTTCGGCGCGGCGCTGGGGCCGACGATCGGCGACCTGCTCACCCGCTACAGCCAGTACGCAGCCCGGCGGAAGCCGGAGCTGATCGACGAGGCGAGCTTCACGCTCGGCGCGCCCGCGGGCGATGTGCTGCACGGCGGCGAGTTCGGGAGCATGGTCGCTGAATGGGACGCCCTGGAGCAGGACATGCTCGCGGTGCGGAAGCAGCTTCGCGCGGAGCAGCGCGACGCCTACCTGCAGCTGGTGGAGCATCCGATCGCCGCCCTGGCGAACCTGTATCGCCTCTACTACGCCGTGGCCTGGAACCGGCGGCTGGCCTCGGCGGGCGATCCCCGAGCCAATGCGTTCGCAGATCAGGCGGAGGCGGCCTTCCGGCGTGACGCCGAACTCACCGAGGCCTATCACCGTGCCAACGGCGGGAAGTGGGCCGGCATGATGAGCCAGACCCACGTCGGCTACACCGGCTGGCAACAGCCCGAGACCCAGGTGATGCCGCGCGTCGTCCGGGTGACGGGGAAGGGCCCAGCCAAGCCGGTCCGCTGGGCGCCTGCGCCGCCCCCGCGTACCGGTGTCGTCGCCATCGAGGCGCCACGGTTCACCCGCGCGATCGATGGCGCGGGGCTGCGCTGGCGGACGATCCCGAACCTCGGTCGGACCGAAGGCGCTGTCCTGGCCCTGCCGCAGGGCCGCCCGCCCACCACCCCCGCGGACGGGGTGCGCCTGGAGTACGAGGTCGCCACGGAGGCCGGCGACCTGACGGTTCAGCTCTACCTCGCGCCCACCCTCGACACCACGGGGCGCGGAGCGCAGCGGATCGGGGTCTCGCTGGACGACGGGCCGGTGCAGGTGCTGGTGGACAAGCTGCTTCCGGCGCCCACCGACACCCTGCTGGAGGAGCAGGCTGCCTGGAACCGCGCCGTGCAGGACAACGTCCGCGTGCTGCAGACCGCGTTTGCCGGCGTCACGGCCGGTCGTCACGTGGTCAAGGTCTGGCGCCTCGACGACAATATGGTGCTGCAGAAGCTGGTCATCGCCACGGCGCCGATCCCGATCACCTACCTGGGACCGCCGGCGGCCGCGCCCCAAGAGAGCCGCGCTGACAGGCGGCGGAACGGCGGCTAAGTCTCGTCCGTGGCCCCGTCTCCGATCAGCGCCGTCGAGCACCCGCGGGTCCGCGCCTGGCTGGAGATCCGCGACCCGCTCGAGCGGCAGCTGGCGCCATTGGGAGAGGCCGTCCTGGGGGCGCTGGCGCTCAGGCCGGGAGAGCGGGTGCTGGACGTCGGCTGCGGAATCGGGCGCACGCCCTGGCGGCTTGCTGAAGCGGTCGGGCCGGCAGGCCGCGTCACGGGCGTGGACCTGTTGCCGGCGGCGCTCGCGGTTGCGGAGGCCGATCCAGACCTGCCCGCCAACGTGGATTTCCTCTGCGGCGATGCGGCCGTGCTGGCGTTCGAGCCTGGGGCGGTCGACGCCGTGTTCTCGCGCTTCGGGGTGATGTTCTTCGAGGCCCCTGAGCGAGCGTTCGACAACCTGCGGCGTGCGCTGAGGCCGGGCGGACGGATCGGCTTCGTCTGCTGGCGCGGTCTTGCCGACAACGAGCTCGACAGCTTTCCGCTCACGGCGGCGAGCCCGCACCTGCCTGCCGAGCTCACCGCGGGCACGCAGGCGACCGGCTGGTTCTCGTTCTCCGATCCCGAACGGATCCGGAGCGTGCTGGGCCAGGCAGGGCTCGAGCAGATCGAGGTCAGGCCGCACGACGCGCTGGTCGGGAGCGGTGACCTGGCCGGCATGGTGGCGGTCTGCTCGCGGGTGGGCGCGTTGGGCGCCATCCTGCGCGAGCATCCCGAGTTCGCCGATAAGGCGGCTTCGGCCCTGGAGCAGGCCCTGCGGGCGCTGGATGGCCCTGGCGGGCCGCACCTGCGCGCCGCAACCTGGGTGGTGACCGCCCGAAGGCCGGCGTGATCCCTAGATCGCGACTCGCTTGGCGATCTGCGAGCGTCGCGCCTTGCTCTCCTGCTGGGCTCGTTCAAGGGCCTCGGTTTCGGTGGCGTGGAGCAGGTGCTCGATGACCCGCTCCAGATGGTCGCGCATGGCCTGGCGGGCGGCCGCGGGATCGTGCGCGCGCAGCGCGTCCACCACCTTGCGGTGCTCGGCGATGCGCGGCTCCAGCCCGGCCCCCCGCGCCCGGGTCAGGATGCTGCGGGCCAGCGGGGAGCGGTTGCGCAGCTCCCACAGGTTTTCGACAGTGGCGATGATCGCCCCGTTCCCGGTGGCCCGGGCGATGACCATGTGGAAGGCCTTGTCGGCGTCTTCCCCCTTGAGCTCGTCCTCGTCGGCCATCAGGTCCAGCAGGCGGTCCAGTTCGGCGAGCGCCTCGTCGTCGATGGTGGCCGCGGCCAGGGCGCAGGCCTCACCCTCGAACAGCCGCCGGGCCTCGATGAGCTCGAAGGCCCCGATTTCGAAGTCGTAGGCGGCCGCTGTCACCGGCAGCTTGGCCCGGGTGACATAGATGCCCAGCCCGTGCCGCGCCTCGATCATGCCCAGCATCTCCAGCGCGATCAGCGCCTCGCGCAGCGTCGGCCGCGAGACGCCGAACTGCTCGGCCAGATCACGCTCGGTGGGCAGGCGCTCGCCCACGGCGTACTTGCCGGCTTCGATCTCCCCCGCGATCTGGTCGGCGAGGCGGCGGTAGAGCTTGCCGCTGGCGGCGGCCATGGCGTCGGGACCCCTGGGTGCGGCGCGCCGGGCGGCGCGCGTTCGGGACTCAAGCATAGCGCAAGGCTACCAGTCGTGCATCGAGCCGTCCTCAAGCCGCGCGACGGGCAGGTAGGCGCGGCGGTAAGGAAACCGCGCGGCGGCGTCCTCGTCGATATCGACTCCCAGGCCGGGGACCTCGCCGGGGTGCAGCATGCCGCCCGCGAAGGTGTAGGCGTGCGGGAAGACGGCGTCCGTCTCGGCGGTGTGGCGCATGTATTCCTGGATCCCGAAGTTCGGGACCGAGAGGTCGAAGTGGAGGGCCGCGGCCATGGCGATGGGCGAGAGGTCCGTCGCGCCGTGGCAGCCTGTCCGGACGCCGTGCAGGTCGGCGAAGGCGGCCAGTTTGCGCAGGTGGGTGAGGCCGCCGGCGTGCACGACCGTGGCGCGGATATAGTCGATCAGCTGTTCCTCGATCAGCTGCTTGGCGTCCCAGACGGAGCTGAACACCTCGCCCACCGCGATCGGGGTGGTGGTGTGCTGCCGGATCAGCCGGAACCCGGCCTGGTTCTCGGCTGGCGTGGGGTCCTCCATCCAGAACGGGCGATAGGGCTCCAGGTCGCGGCCGAGACGGCCGGCCTCGATGGGCGTCAGCCTGTGGTGGACGTCGTGCAGAAGGTGCACGTCATGGCCGAGGGCCTCGCGCGCCGCCGCGAACAGCTCCGGCGCGACCCGCAGGTACTTCTCGGTAGACCAGACGGTCTCCTTGGGCAGGTCAGAGTCGGCCGGCTCGTAGAACAGCTTGTCCTTGGAGACGCCGTAGACGTCGCGCATGCCCGGCACGCCCGTCTGCAGACGTACCGCCTTGTAGCCGGCCGAGACGTACTCGCGCGCCGCAGCCACGGTGTCCTCGATCGTCTCGCCGTTGGCGTGGCCATAGACCGTGACGCCCGAACGGCAGGCGCCGCCCAGCAGCTGGTAGACCGGCAGGCGGGCGAGCTTCCCCTTGATGTCCCAGAGCGCCATGTCCACGGCGGCGATGGCGGTCATGGTCACCGGACCCCGCCGCCAGTAGGCGCCGCGATAGAGGTATTGCCAGATGTCCTCGATCTGGTGGGCGTCGCGGCCGATCAGGCAGGGGATGACATGGTCGGAGAGATAGCTCTCCACGGCCAGCTCGCGCCCGTTGAGGGTGGCGTCGCCCACTCCGGTGACGCCGTCGTCCGTCTCGATCTTCAGGGTGACGAAGTTGCGCCCAGGCGAGGTGACGATGGTCCGCGCGGCGGTGATCTTGGGCATCGGCGCAACTTAGCCCTGGACCGGATGTTGTCAATCAGGTGGTCTGACCAATACAACCTAGGTGTCTCGACCACGGAGGCGAATGGTGCGGTCCGGCTTGTTGAGCGCTCTGATGGCGCTGTTGATGTTGATGGCGACCGCTGCCCAGGCGGAGGACGGCTACGAGCTGTGGCTACGGTACCGAGCCGCCGCGGACCTCGAGAGCTACAGGAAGGTTCTCGGCCCTGTGGTGGTGGAGGCGTCGGCCCGTGGCGCCGGCGTGGGCTCGCAGACCCTCTCCATCGCCGCTGCGGAACTGAACCGCGGCCTCGCCGGCCTGCTCGCAGGCGCCCCGTCCCCCGAAGCTCCGGCCGTCCGCCTGAGAACGGATCCCGGCCTGCCGGTGGCCCCCGAAGGCTACGTGATCCGCAGCGCGAGCGTGGGCGGCCGGCCGTCCACGCTGGTGGTCGGGCGCACGCCCCAGGGCGTGCTCTATGGCGTCTTCCACCTGCTGCGCCTGGTTCAGACCGGTCGGCCGGTGACGGGCCTCGACATCACCGCCTCGCCGAAAGTGGGCCTGCGGGTTCTCAACCACTGGGACAATCTCGACCGGACCGTGGAGCGCGGCTACGCCGGGCCGTCGATCTTCGACTGGCACAAGCTGCCCGGCTACGTGGATCCGCGGCTGGTGGACTACGCCCGGGCCAACGCGTCGATCGGGATCAACGGCGCGGTCCTGAACAACGTCAACGCCAAGGCCGACAGCCTGACCGCGCCCTACATCGCCAAGGCCTCTGCGGTGGCCGATGTCCTGAGGCCCTATGGGATCCGCGTCTACCTGTCGGCGCGGTTCTCGGCCCCCATGGAGATCGGCGGGCTGAAGACCGCCGATCCGCTGGACCCCGCGGTGCGCGCCTTTTGGCAGGCGAAGGCGGACGAGATCTACCGTTCGATCCCGGACTTCGGCGGCTTCCTCGTCAAGGCCAACTCCGAAGGCCAGCCTGGCCCGCAGGACTATGGCCGCAGTCACGCGGACGGCGCCAACATGCTGGCGCAGGCGCTCGCGCCCCATGGCGGCGTGGTCATGTGGCGCGCCTTCGTCTACGCCGCCGAACGACCGGAAGACCGGGTGAAACAGGCGTTCAGCGAGTTCACCCCGCTGGACGGCCGCTTCGCGCCGAACGTGATCGTGCAGGTGAAGAACGGGCCGCTGGACTTCCAGCCGCGGGAGCCGTTCCACCCCTTGTTCGGGGCCATGCCGAAGACGCCGCTGATGCTCGAGGTCCAGCTCACCAAGGAGTACCTGGGCTTCGCCACCCACCTCGCCTACCTGGGACCCATGTGGGAGGAGACGCTGCAGGGCGACACCTGGCGGCGCGGCCGCGGCTCGACGGTGGCCAGGGTGGTCTACGGCTCGCTGCATGGCCATGCGCTCACCGGGATAGCCGGGGTCGCCAACATTGGCGCAGACCGCAACTCGACCGGGTCTCACTTCGACCAGGCCAACTGGTACGCCTTCGGTCGGCTGGCGTGGGATCCGGAAAGCTCGTCAAGCGAGATCGCCCGCCAATGGGCTGCGATGACCTTCTCACGAGACCCCCGGTTCCTGGGCCCGACGGTCGACCTCATGATGGGCTCGCGCCAGGCGGTGGTGGACTACATGACCCCGCTGGGTCTCACCCACCTGATGGCGACGGGGCACCACTACGGGCCGGGGCCGTGGGTGGACGATCTGGAGCGGGCGGACTGGACGCCCTTCTACTACCACCGGGCGGACCCCTCAGCGGTGGGCTTCGACCGCACGGGCCGCGGCAGCGACGCGGTCTCGCAGTACGCACCGCAGGCTGCGCGCCGTCTGCTGGCCGACGAGGACCACCTCCTGTGGTTCAGGAGGCTGCCCTGGGATGCGCCGACACGCTCGGGCCGCACGGTCTGGGCCGAGCTTGTGGCGCGCTACGACCGGGGCGTGGCGCAGGTGGTCGAGATGCGGCGGACCTGGGCCTCGCTCGCGCCCTACGTGGATGCGGAGCGGCACGCCCAGGTGTCGGCGTTCCTGGAGATCCAGCAGGCGGAGGCGCAGTGGTGGCGCGACGCCTGCCTGGCCTACTTCCAGAGCCGGTCGGGGCGGCCGTTGCCGGCCGGTCACGCGCCGCCGCAGCAGGGTCTCGACCACTATCGCGCCCTGAGCTTTCCCTACGCCCCCGGCCACCACTGAGCGGCGCCAAAGAAGAAGGCGGCGCTCGTCGAGCGCCGCCCAGTTTGGCCCTTCTCTTTGGGGGAGGGGAGAAGAGAGCTCGTCAGAACCGCCCGCGCAGGCCCACCAGGATGGTGCGGCTGCCGCGGTAGAAGGTCTGGGTGGCGTTCGGCCAGACGAAGGTCTGCCGCTGGTCCTCCTTGGTGATGTTGATCAGGTCCAGGGTCAGGCGCGGCGAAGTGGGCAGGTTCTCGAACTCGTAGCTGGCGGAGAGGTCCCACTGCCCGAACGCGTCGTTCCGGAATCGCGCCGGGATGGGGGCGCCGCCGTCCGGATTGGGCAGGTTGATGCCGTTCTCCGGCCCCGGCGAGCCCACCTGCTCGGCGTTGTAGACATAGGACACCCGCAGGGAGGCCGGGCCGCGGTCGTAGTAGCCGGTGATGTTGTAGGTGTAGGGCGACACCCCGACGGCGATCGGCGGGGCGCCGGCGCCTGACGCCGACTGGTAGATGCGGGTGTAGTTGGCCTGGAAGCCCAGCCCGTCCAGCAGGAAGCTCAGCGGCTGAACCCAGTTGGCCTCATAGCCGCGGATGGTCAGGGTGCCGCCGACGTTGACCTGCTGCCGAACCGTGACGGTGGCGGTGTTGGGGCCGCCGCGGTTGTTGATCGCGGTCTGTTGCAACGGCGTGAGCGCCTCGAACGGGATCCCGAGCTGGCTGAACGGGATGGTGTTGGCGCCGTTCTGGGTCCAGCCGGTGATCTGCTTGTTGAAGCCGACAATGCCGATGTAGCCCTCGCCGCCGGTGTACCATTCCGCTCCGATGTCGAAGTTGTTGGAGAAGAATGGCGTTAGGGCGGGGTTGCCCTGGGTGGCCTCCTGGGCTGACGGGTCCGAGAAGCTGGTGCCGGGCAGCATGTCGGCCGGGTTCGGCCGGGTCAGGGTGCGCGAAGCGGAGAGCCGCAGGTTGACGTCGTCGCGCACCCGCAGGACGGCGTTCAACGACGGCAGGTAGGCGTCGTAACGGGAATCCCGCCGCTGGAATTCGGTGGTCTGCACGTTGTTGATCGTGAAGGTCACCGGCCCCGTGATGTCCTGGTCCGTGGAGACATAGCGGACGCCGCCGTTGAACCGCAGTTCCCAGGGGCCGAGGTCGGCCCGGCCGTTCAGCTCGACGTAGGCGCCGAGCGTCTCCTCCTCGATGACGCCCGAGCGAGTGCCGGTGTTGGCGGAGGCGGAGAATGGGGCGGTGGATGCGAACTGCGAATAGTTCGTATCTGCGAAGAACCGGTCGTAGTCCACCGCGACGAAACCATGGGGACCTTGCCGCAGGTAGCCGCCGAGCGCGGAGTTGGGAATGGCCGAGCCGGCTTGGCCGTTGCACGGCGGCTGCGGCGCAGGCGCGGGCTGGAAGGTCCCGCCGCCGCCGCAGACGAACTGCTGCCAGCGGGCGGTGTTGTCCTGAGCCATGATGCTGCGGCTCGCGAAGTCCCAGGCGACGCCGGCGCGGACATTGACGCCGGCCTCGTCCCCGAAGAGGGCGTCGAGGTGCGCGGCCTTGGTCTTGGTCACCCGCCGCTCGTTCTGGATGTTCACCCGACCGCCGCCGGCCCAGGTCCAGCCGAGGTTCGGGTTGTTCAGGTCGGCGTTGGTGACGATCTCCGGGAACGGCTTCCCCGGGTTCGAATAGTCGACGTTGATCCCTTGGCCCAAGGGGCTGTTGAACAGGATCGTCGGGCTCTCGCGCAGGAACTGGCTCTTCGACAAGTTGAACTGGCCGTCGAAGCGCACGAAGTCGTTGTAGCGGTAGGTGAAGCCCGGGTTCAGGTTGAAGAAGTTGACCTTCTCGTGGTACGGCCGCGCCTCCAGGAAGAACTGGGCGTTCAGGAACTGTCCCTCGGTGACGACGAAGTTCTCGTCCACCTGCAGCCCCACCGGGACCATGAAGTTCGAGTTCCGGCCGACCCAATTGATGTCCACCCGGTCGAACTTGCGGATGCCGCGACCGAGCAGGGTGTCGAAGTAGAGGTTCAGGTTCTCGGTCGGCTTGAACTCGACGGAGATCAGGCCGGAGTAGCGGTCCCGCTGACCGTCGGTGTAGGCCGGCCGACCCAGGCGCGGAATCATGGCGTCCGACAGCTGCTGCAGCGTCAGGCCGGGGTTCAGGGTGAGGAGGTCGGCGTTGGTCAGCGGCGAGCCGACCGGCCGCCCGGCGAGGCTGACCCCGGCCGGCACCGTGGTGGCGAAGTTGAAGTTGTTGCCGCCGTAGATGTTGCAGCCGGCGCAGGTGAGGTTCGCGTTCGACCAGCCGATCGACTCGAACCCCTCGGTCTGGATGTGGGTGCGGGCGCCGGCGAAGCCCACCAGCACGCCCAGCTCGCCCATGCCCGTATCGAACGTCTGGCTCGCCAGCAGAGAGCCGCGCGGGCCCCACTTCTCGGCCAGTGAATTGTAGCTGCCCTGCAGGGAGTAGGTGAACTGGCGGCCTTCGAAGTCGAAGGGCCGCGCGCTGCGCATGTTCACCGTGCCCGAGACGCCGCCTTCCAGCATGCTGGCCGTGGGGGTCTTGTTCACGTCGAGCCGGGTGAACAGCTCGGTCGGGAACATGTCGAGATCGACCTCCCGGTTCTGGCTCTGCGCGTCGAGCCGGCCCGTGGAGGCTACCGCGATCTGGTTGCCGTTCAGCAGGATCTTGGTGAAGTTGGTGCCAAGGCCGCGGATGGCGATCTGCAGGCCCTCGCCCGTGACCTCGCGCGACAGCTGCACGCCGGGCACGCGGTTGAGCGACTCGGCCAGGTTGGTGTCCGGGAACTTGCCGATGTCCTCGGCGAAGATGCTGTCCTGGATGATGGTGGCTTCCCGCTTGGCTTCCGTGGATTGCTGCAGGCTGGCCCGGTAGCCCGTGACGACGACCTCCTCGACCTCGCTGGACTGAGCGCTGGCTTCTGTCGACACCGCGCCGGTGAGGAAGGTCGCGCCAAGCAGCGCGGCCTTCACGCAGGCGTGCGGGGTCCGTCTGGCAGTCTTCATGTTTCCTTCCCCTTCGTCTGTGCTCGGCGCGCACTTGTTCTTTGCTGCGCGGTGAGGCGCAGGCCGGCTCTGAGCCGGGCCGATGGTTGTGAAAGCTGCAGGACCGCGAGACTACTCTGTTATGATAGCGGTCACATTGACAGTGGTACTGGGTCAGTCCTTTGCTGTCAACACGGTCTGACCGTAGTCTCGGTAGTGGTCAGACCAATGCGGCCGAACACTGGGCTGCAACCTGGGCGGGCTTGAGGTGAGCGTCAGGCTGGGACAAAGACGTAGCGGGCGGCAGCGCCCAGGAGGCCGTGCTTGGAGACGAAGACCGCCCGCCGCCAGAGAGGCGCCCTGACCATCCACGACGTGGCGCGCCATGCCGGGGTCTCGCCGATGACGGTGTCGCGGGTGATCAACGGCGAGAAGAACGTCCGCGAGGCGACCCGCGAGGCGGTAATGGCCGCCATCCGCGACCTCAACTATCAGCCGAACCCCGCCGCCCGCAGCCTGGCCGGCGCCGACCTGATCCGCCTGGGCCTGCTCTACTCCAACCCTTCGGCGTCCTACCTCAGCGAATTCCTGGTGGGCGGCCTCGACCAGTGCAGCCGGGCCAACATCCAGCTGATCGTCGAGAAGTGCGACGTGGAGGGGGCCGAGAAGGCCGCCGCCGAGAAGCTGGTCGCTCAGGGGATCGACGGGCTGATCCTGCCGCCGCCGCTCTGCGACTCAGAGGTGATCGTTCGGGTGCTGGCCGACAGCAAGGTGCCTGCGGTCGCCGTCGCGACCGGACAGCCGCCGCCCGACGCCGCGGCGGTGCGCATCGACGACTTCGCCGCCGCCCGCGAGATGACCCGCCACATCCTGCACCTGGGCCACCGGCGGATCGGCTTCATCAAGGGCCACCCGAACCAGACCGCCAGCGGGCAGAGGCTGGAGGGTTACCTGGCCGCCCTGCAGGAAGCCGGCGTGGCGGCGGACGAGGCCCTCGTGGTCCAGGGCTACTTCACCTACCGCTCGGGACTGGAGGCAGCGGAGACGCTGCTCGGCCGCCCCGAGCCGCCCACCGCCATCTTCGCCAGCAACGACGACATGGCCGCCGCCACGGTCGCCGTGGCGCACCGCCGTCACTTGGACGTGCCCGGCGACTTGACTGTCTGCGGCTACGACGACACGGCGCTCGCCACCACCATCTGGCCCGAGCTGACCACCATCCGCCAGCCGGTGCAGGAGATGTCCCGCGAGGCCGTGAACCTGCTCGTGGAGGAGATTCGCAGCCGCCGGGCGGGCGAGACCCCGAAGCATCCCCGCGCGGTGCTGGACTTCGCCCTGATCCGGCGGGAGTCGGACGGGCCGCCGAAGGGCTGATAGGCGGAGCGCCCGCCCCTACGGCGCGCAGACCTTCTCCAAGGCCGCAAGGTCCCACGTCTTCGGCGGGGGCAAGATCCCGCGGCTCCGGGCGGCGTCTTCCAGGGTGGCGGGATGGGGGCTGGCCGCGGCGTCGCGGTCGGCGCGGTAGAAGGGGTCGGCCATGGCCGCCTCGAGCGTCACCAGGCGCACGCCGCGGTCACGGTAGAGGGCGAGCAGCCGGGGTAGCATGCGACCGTCAAAGGCGCCCACGTGCATCAACAGGACGAGCGGGATCTCGCGCCCGTGGAGCTGTCGGGAAAGCGCGCGGGCGCGAACTAGGCTCGCGTCGGCGGCGGCGATCCAACTGGCCTCGAGCTTCGCGATGGCGGCCATGTCGCCCTTGGCCGCGCAACGGGCATAGGGCGCGTTCCAAGCCCAGTCGCTGAAGTCGAGCGTGACACTGGCGATCCGGTAACCCCGCGTGTTTAGCAACTGGCGGGCCCCGGCGCGGAGCCCGGGCGTGGCGCCCTCTTCCAGGTAGGGGTAGCGGAACCAGCGCCATTCGCCCCCAAGCTCCGCGAGGACGGGCTCGTTGCGCGCCACCTCGTCTTCGAACGCGGCCAGGTCGTCCAGCCGCCGGTGCGAGTAGGTGTGGTTGCCCACAGGATGGCCGGCCGCGCGCCACAGCCGCAGGGCCTCCGCTTGCGCAGGTTCGGCCGCAGTGGCGCCGTTCACGAAGCCATAGGTGGGCGGGGCGCCCGCGTCAGCCAGAGCGCCCACGATGCGCGCGACCACCCCCAGCCGCGTCTCGCCGGGCGGAAGCTCCGCATGCGCCGGCAGGTCGTCGAACGTGATCGCCACCCCCTGCGTCGCGGCAGGATTCGCGCCGCCGAGCAGGATGGCGAAAGCCAGGGCGAGGGCGGCCCTCATCGGCGGAACAGCGACAGAGGCACGGCGCGCGCCATGGCACGGTAGCCGGCGATCGAGGGATGCAGGTGGTCTCCGGAGTCGAGGTCCGGCCGCAGACGGTCAGGCCTAAGCGGGTCGCGCATGACGGCGTCGAAGTCGATCACCGCATCGAAGGCGCCCGGCGAACGGATGAAGGCGTTCAACGCCTGGCGGTCGGCCTCGTGGAGCGCCGTCGGGCTGTAGACCGCCGCCCCGGCGAACGGGAGGATGGTGCCGCCGATCACCCGGATCCCCTTGGCGCGCGCGCGGGCCACGATCTGCCGATAGCCGCCGATCATCTCCGCCACCAGCTGGCGGTGCGCCTCGGGCGGGACTGGACCGTCGCGGGTGAGCGTGCCGAGGTCGTTCACGCCGATCAGGACGATAAGGTGGCGGACGCCAGCCTGCGAGAGCACGTCACGATCGAAGCGGGCGAGTGCGTTCGGGCCCAGCTCGTCCCGCAGCAGGCGGTTGCCGCCAATGCCATGGTTCAGGACGCTGACGCGCCGGGTTCGGGGATCGACCTGCAGCCGTTCGGCCAGGATGTCGGGCCAGCGCTCGTCACGGTCGGGTCCGACGCCGTAGCCGTCGGTGATCGAGTCGCCGAGAATGACGATGGCGGCGCTTTTGGGCGCCGCCGGCACGTCCACGCCAGCCAGCTGGTACCAGTGCACGACCGGCTGCGCCGCGATGAGGTCGGCGGCCAGATGGCGGCCCGGCAGCAACCAAGACGTGGTCCGCGAGCCGGGATGGCTGGTCTGCCGGGACGGGGCCTTGGGCAGGTGAACGGTCACCGCGATCCGCTCCAGCGGTTGGACAGGGAAGGGGATCGGGTCGGAGAGGTAGTCCGCGCCCGCCGGGACTGTGACCGCTTCACGCCCGTCGAAGGTCGCCATTTGGCCGGTGGTCGGGTCGACCCGCGACGAGCCTGGCGCAGGGGCCGGGCCACGTGCGCGCCGCTGAACGTCAGGGGTTCGGTCCCGAACGCGTTGGACAGGCGGATCCGGATCGCCGCCCCGCCAGCCGTGACCCGGACCACCTGCCGCAGGGTGGCGTCCTCCAGCGCTGTAGCGGGCAGGGCGTTGCGGGCCTCCGGGACTTGCTGCGACGAAGCCCAGGCTCCCACCCACCGCGGCTGGGCTCTAGCGGGTGTAAGGGACATCCCCGCCGCAAGCGTCAGGGCGAGCAGCGCAGACGCCCACCGGCGCGCTGGGATTTCCATCATCTTCCTCCCGTCCGGCGCGTTCGCCTTGACAGCTCGGCACTCTGATTGATAGCGCTACCAGAAATCAAGGGGAGGTCAGACCAATGAGAGGGGCGGACGCGACGCCGGCGGCCTGGCTGCCGGACGACTGGCGCGACGCGACCCTGGTCGGCCGTGTCCGCACGCTGGACGGCCCCACACCTGTGATGCTGCGTAACGGCCGGGTTTACGACCTCTCGAAGGCGGCGCCGACGGTGTCGCAACTGCTGAACGGCTGGTCGGGGGAGGCGCCTTCCGGTCGCGAGATTGGCGCGGTCGAGGACTTCGAATTCGGCAGCGGCCGGTTGCTCGCTCCCGTGGACCTGCAGTGCGTGAAGGCGGCCGGCGTCACCTTCGCCGTGTCCGCGGTGGAGCGGGTGATCGAGGAACGCGCGCGCGGCGATGCGGCCAAGGCCGAGGCGATCCGGGGCGACCTGCGTGATCGAGTCGGCGCCGACATCCGCGACGTGCAGCCCGGGTCCGAGGAAGCCGCCCGGCTGAAGGCGGCGCTGATCGCGGACGGCCTGTGGTCTCAGTACCTGGAGGTGGCGATCGGGCCCGACGCCGAGATCTTCACCAAGGCTCCGGTGCTCTCAGCCGTGGGCCACGGGGCCCTGATCGGCGTGCGCTCCGACAGCGCCTGGAACAATCCGGAACCCGAAGTGGTGCTGGTCTGCGACGGCGCGGGGCGCGCGGTGGGGGCCACGCTGGGCAACGACGTGAACCTGCGGGACTTCGAAGGGCGCAGCGCCCTCCTTCTGGGCAAGGCCAAGGACAACAATGCATCCTGTGCGCTCGGCCCCTTCATCCGCCTGTTCGACGACAGCTTCTCGTTGGACGACGTGCGCACGGCCGAGGTGGAGCTGACGATCGAGGGGCGCGACAACTACCGGCTCGAGGGCCGCAGCCGGATGGGCGAGATCAGCCGCGACCCGCTGGAGCTGGTCCGCCAGGCGATCAGCGAGCACCAGTACCCGGACGGCTTCGCCCTTTTCCTCGGGACGTTGTTCGCCCCCACCCAGGACCGCGACGCGCCGGGCCTCGGCTTCACGCACAAGGTCGGTGACCGGGTGCGGGTCGCGAGCCCCCGCCTGGGCGTTCTGGAGAACGAGGTCACCACCTCGAAGGCGGCGCCGCCCTGGACCTTCGGGATCGCCGACCTGATGCGCAACCTGGCCGGACGCGGCCTGCTGTCGGCGGAGGCCGCCCGATGACCCAGACCCTTCCTCAGTACATCGGGGGCGAGCGGGTGGCCGTTGACGCGCCTGACGAGAGCCGCAACCCGTCCAACACCGACGAGGTGGTGGCCCGCGTCCCGAAGGGCGGCGCAGCCGAGTTGGACGCCGCTGTGGCCGCAGCTCGCCGGGCGTTCCCGGCCTGGGCGGACGCTTCGCCAGAGGTCCGCGCCGACCTGCTGGACAAGGTCGGCGAGACGATCCTTCAGCGACGTGAGGAGATCGGCCGTCTGCTGTCGCGGGAAGAGGGCAAGACGCTCCCCGAGAGCATCGGCGAGACCGTCCGCGCCGGGCGGATCTTCAAGTACTTCGCGGGCGAGGCGCTGCGCCGCCACGGCCAGAACCTCGAGTCGGTCCGCCCCGGGGTGGAGATCCAGACCTATCGTCAGGCGGTGGGCGTCTTCGGCCTGATCACCCCCTGGAACTTCCCCATCGCGATCCCTGCCTGGAAGGCGGCGCCGGCGCTGGCCTTCGGCAATACGGTGGTGCTGAAGCCGGCCGGGCCCACGCCCGCCACGGCCGCGGCTCTGGCCGAGATTATCTGGGAATGCGGCGCGCCCGCTGGCGTCTTCAACATGATCTTCGGCCCGGGCCAGATGGGCGCCAGGCTGGTGGAGCATCCGGAGGTCGACGGGATCTCCTTCACCGGCTCCCAGGCGGTGGGCGCCGGCGTCGCAAACGCCGCCGTGGCTCGCCAGGCGCGGGTGCAGCTGGAGATGGGGGGCAAGAACCCGCTGGTGGTCCTCGACGACGCCGACCTCGACCGAGCCGTCATGGTCGCCCTGGACGGCAGCTTCTACGCCACCGGCCAGCGCTGCACGGCATCCTCGCGGCTGATCGTGCAGGAGGGCATCCACGACCGCTTCGTCGCCGCGCTCGCGGAGAAGGTGGCGAGCCTGCGCGTCGGAGACGCGCTCGACCCCGCCACACAGATGGGGCCGGCGGTCAGCGAGGATCAGATGGAGACCAGCTACCGCTATATCGACATCGCGAAGGCCGAGGGCGGGCGCCTGGTCACGGGCGGCGGGCGGCTGAAGATGGCGACGCCGGGCTGGTACGTGCAGCCGACGCTCATCGCGGACACCCACAAGGACATGACCATCAACTGCGAGGAAGTGTTCGGCCCGGTGGCCTCCACGGTCCGCGTCAAAGACTATGACGAGGCGCTGGCCCTGGCCAACGACGGCGACTTCGGCCTCTCGGCCGGCATCGTCACCACCTCGCTGAAACACGCCAGGGATTTCCAGAGGAGGGCGAAGGCCGGGATGGTGATGGTCAACCTGCCCACCGCCGGCGTCGACTACCACGTGCCGTTCGGCGGCATCCGCAAGTCGAGCTACGGCCCGCGCGAACAGGGCTTCGCCGCACTGGAGTTCTACACCCAGACCAAGACGGCCTACTCATGGGCGTGACCGTTGACGTCTTCGCCGCAGGCCAAAGCGCGGTCTACCCCAGCCTGAAGGGGAAACGGGTGGCGATCACCGGCGGCGGCTCGGGCATTGGGGCTGGCCTGGTGGAGGCCTTCGCCGCCCAGGGGGCGGAGGTGCACTTCCTTGATGTGCTGGCCGCGGAGTCGGAGGCCTTGGTCAAGGCGCTGGAGATGTCGGCCGTGCGGCCGGTGTTCCACCGCTGCGACCTGAAGGACCCGGCCGCCATCGCCGCCTGCTTCGAGGCGATCGGGGCGGTGGACGTGCTGGTGAACAACGCCGGCAATGACGACCGCCACACCCTCGACGAGGTGACGCCGGAGTATTTCGACGACCGGATCGCCGTGAACCTGCGGCACATGCTGTTCTGCGCCAAGGCGGTGGTCGGCGGCATGAAGCAGGCCGGCAGAGGCGCGATCATCAACTTCGGCTCGATCTCCTGGCACCTCGGCCTGCCGGACCTGGTGCTCTACGAGACCGCCAAGGCGGGCATCGAGGGCATGACCCGGGCCCTGGCCCGGGAGCTCGGCCCACACGGCATCCGGGTGACCTGCATCGCGCCAGGCAACGTCAAGACACCGCGGCAGATGCGCTGGTACACGCCCGAGGGCGAGGCCGAGATCGTCGCGCAGCAGTGCCTGAAAGGCCGCATCGAGCCCAAGGACGTGGCGGCGCTGGTGCTGTTCCTCGCCTCGGACGACGCCCGCTTCTGCACCGGCCACGAGTACTGGATCGACGCGGGCTGGCGATGAGCGCCTCGTCCGAGCCCGAGTGCGTCTTCGCCGCCGAGTGCGAGCTGGGCGAGGGCCCGGTCTGGCGCAAGGATGACGACGCCCTCTGGTTCGTCGACATCAAGGGCCTCCGCATCCACCGCTACGAGGCCGCGACGGGCGCCGCCTGGAGCTGGCCTGCGCCCGCCCAGCCTGGCTTCCTCGCGCCGGTCGCAGGCGGCGGCTGGATCGCCGGGCTGAAGACCGGCCTCCACCGATTCGATCCGCAGACCGGCGGCTTCGAGCTGCTGGCCGAGGTGGAGGACGCCGGCCTCGGCAACCGGCTGAACGACGGCTTCGTGGACGCCCAGGGCCGGCTCTGGTTCGGTTCGATGCACGATGCGGAGGCCGAGCCGACCGGCGCGCTCTACCGCCTTGACGGAGAGGGCCTGAAGCGCTGCGACGCGGGGTACTGCATCACCAATGGCCCGGCCGTGAGCCCTGACGGACGCACCCTCTACCACACGGACACGCTGAAACGGCTGATCTACGCGTTCGACCTCTCCCCTGCCGGTGAGCTTTCCCACCGGCGTGTGTTCGCGCAGGTGGACGAGGGCTATCCCGACGGGCCGGCGGTGGACGCGGAGGGCTGCGTCTGGACCGGGCTGTTCGCGGGGTGGGGCGCGCGGCGTTATTCACCGGCGGGCGAGCTGCTCGAAACGGTGCGTTTCCCGGTGGCCAACGTCACCAAGCTGGCGTTTGGGGGCGACGACCTGATGACGGTCTATGCGACCACCGCCTGGAAGGGACTCTCGAGCGCGGAGCGCGACGGCCAGCCGTTCGCCGGCGGGCTGTTCCGGTTCGAGGTGAGCACGCCAGGCCTGCCGCAGAACGAGATGCGCCATGTCTGACCGCGAGCCCGTCCGGCCGTTCCGCTCCCGCGACTGGTTCGCCGCGCCAGGCCGTTCGGACATGACCGCCCTCTACCTAGAGCGGTTCATGAACTACGGGATCACCCCGCAGGAGCTGCAGAGCGGTCGCCCGATCATCGGCATCGCCCAGACCGGCTCTGACCTGTCGCCCTGCAACCGGATCCACCTCGAGCTGGCCCGCCGGGTGCGCGACGGCATCCGCGACGCCGGCGGCATCCCGATGGAGTTTCCGGTCCACCCGATCTTCGAAAACTGCCGCCGGCCGACCGCGGCGCTGGACCGCAACCTCGCCTACCTGGGCCTCGTCGAGATCCTCTACGGCTATCCCATCGACGCGGTGGTGCTGACCACCGGCTGCGACAAGACCACGCCCAGCGGGATCATGGCGGCCTCGACCGTGGACATTCCGGCGATTGTGCTGTCCGGCGGACCAATGCTGGACGGGTGGCACGAGGGCGAGCTGGTAGGCTCGGGCACGGTCATCTGGCGATCGCGCCGCAAGCTCGCGGCCGGCGAGATCGACGAGGCGGAGTTCCTGCGGCGCGCGGCGGACAGCGCGCCGTCGGCCGGCCACTGCAACACCATGGGCACCGCGTCCACCATGAACGCAGTCGCCGAGGCGCTGGGGCTGTCGCTGCCCGGCTGCGCAGCGATCCCGGCGCCTTACCGCGAACGCGGCCAAATGGCCTACGAGACCGGCCGGCGCATCGTCGAAATGGCCTACGAGGACCTGCGGCCGTCGAAGATCCTCACCCGGGCCAGCTTCCTGAACGCCATCCGTACCGTCAGCGCCATCGGCGGCTCCTCCAACGCCCAGCCCCACATCGTCGCCATGGCCCGCCACGCGGGGGTCGAGATCAGCCCTGAAGACTGGATGGTCCACGGCTACGACATCCCGCTGCTGGTCAACATGCAGCCGGCCGGCAAGTACCTGGGCGAGCGCTTCCACCGCGCCGGCGGGGTCCCGGCCGTGCTGTGGGAACTGCTGCAGGCCGGAAAGCTTGACGGGGAGTGCCTGACGGTCACCGGCCGCAGGCTCGCCGAGAGCCTCGAGGGTCGCGAGGCTTACGACCGGGAGGTGATCACCCCCTACGCCGCTCCCCTGAAAGAGCGCGCGGGCTTCCTGGTGCTGAAGGGCAACCTCTTCGACTTCGCGATCATGAAGACCAGCGTGATCAGCGAGGACTTCCGCGCCCGCTACCTCGCGGAGCCGGGGCGGGAAGGGGTCTTCGAGGGGCGAGCCGTGGTGTTCGACGGCTCCGACGACTACCACCACCGCATCAACGACCCGGCCCTGGGGATCGACGAGCGGACGATCCTGGTGATCCGCGGCTCTGGCCCGCTGGGCTGGCCAGGCTCGGCCGAGGTGGTGAACATGCAGCCCCCGGACGCTCTGATCCAGCGTGGGATCATGAGCCTCCCGACCCTGGGCGACGGGCGCCAGTCGGGCACCTCCGACAGCCCCTCGATCCTGAATGCCTCGCCTGAGAGCGCCGCGGGCGGCGGGCTGGTTTGGCTGCGCACCGGCGACCTTATCCGTATCGACCTGAACGCCGGCCGCTGCGACGCCCTGGTTGACGAGGCCGAGGTCGCCCGCCGGCGCGCCGAGGCTCCGCCGCCGGTCCCCGAGAGCCACACCCCTTGGGAGGAGATCTACCGCGAGAAGACCGGCCAGCTGGCGGACGGCGCGGTGCTGGAGGCCGCCCTCAAATACCGCGGCGTGGCCGCGCGAACGCCACGGCACAACCACTGATCAGCGAACGTCATTTGGCTTGACGATGATAGCGCTATCAATCAGCGTCTGAGCGACTCCGGCGGCGCCAAGAACCGCCGGGCCGATCGAGGAAACCCGCGGGCCGCGCCCGCCCAGGAGGCGTCAGTGACCACCACAGGCACCAATGCGACGGCCGCTCCGGCCGCCGCCAGCGGCGAGGCCGGCCGCGTGAACATGGCCTTCATCGCCGCCATCGTGGCCGTCGCCACCATCGGCGGCTTCATGTTCGGCTACGACAGCGGCGTCATCAACGGCACCCAGGACGGCATCGAGAGCGCCTTCAACCTCTCCAAGCTGGGCACCGGCTTCAACGTCGGCGCGATCCTGGTGGGCTGCGCGGTGGGAGCCTTCCTGGCGGGGCGGCTTGCGGACCGCATCGGCCGGCGCACGGTGATGATGATCGCCGCGGTGCTGTTCATCCTCTCCGCCCTGGGCACCGGCGCGGCGGACACCTCGGCGATCTTCATCCTGGCGCGGTTCGTCGGCGGCCTGGGCGTGGGCGCGGCCAGCGTGCTCTCGCCCGTCTACATCAGCGAGGTGACCCCGGCGAACATCCGCGGGCGGCTCTCGTCGGTGCAGCAGATCATGATCATCACCGGCCTGACCGGCGCCTTCCTGGCCAACTACCTGCTGGCGCGGACCGCGGGCGGCTCCACCGCCGAGTTCTGGTTCGGCTACCCGGCCTGGCGCTGGATGTTCTGGATGCAGGTGATCCCCGCGGGCGTCTTCCTGCTCACCCTGCTGCTGATCCCGGAAAGCCCGCGCTACCTGGTGGTGAAGGGCCGCGAGCGCGAGGCCGAGGCGGTGCTCGCCAGGCTGTTCGGCGCCGCCGAGGGCCGTCGGAAGGTCGACGAGATCCGCGCCTCCCTGGCCGCGGACCACCATCGCCCGAAGCTGTCGGACCTGGTCGACAAGACCAGCGGCAAACTCCGCCCGATCGTCTGGACCGGCATCGGCCTGGCGGTCTTCCAGCAGCTCGTGGGCATCAACGTCGTCTTCTACTACGGCGCGGTGCTCTGGCAGTCCGTGGGCTTCTCCGAGGACGACGCGCTCAAGATCAACATCCTGTCCGGGTCGCTTTCCATCCTGGCCTGCCTCGGCGCGATCGGCCTGATCGACCGCATCGGCCGCAAGCCCCTGCTGCTGGTCGGTTCGGCCGGCATGGCCGTGACCCTGGCCGTGATGGCGCTGGCCTTTTCCACGGCCCGGATGGTGGACGGGGCGGTGCACCTCTCCGATCAGTGGGGCCTCGCCGCCCTGGTCGCGGCCAACGCCTATGTGGTGTTCTTCAACGCCAGCTGGGGCCCGGTGATGTGGGTGATGCTGGGCGAGATGTTCCCGAACCAGATCCGCGGCTCGGGGCTGGCAGTCGCGGGCTTCGCCCAGTGGATCGCCAACTTCGGCATCTCGGTCAGCTTCCCGGCGCTGGCCGCCTCGCTCGGCCTGGTGGTCACCTACGGCTTCTATGCGCTGAGCGCCGCCGTCTCCTTCCTCTTCGTGCGCGCCATGGTCCACGAGACCCGTGGCCGCGAACTGGAAGAGATGACCGGCTGACCGTGTCCCGGGGGCCGCACCCAGCGGTCCCCGCGCTCCCTGGATAACGACGCTACGTTGCGCCCTGAAAAGCCGGGCGCCTAAGCTCGGCCATGATTCGCGCCGGGCTGAGCCGAGGCGCGAGCGTCGAAAGAGGGAAGGAACATCCACATGCATCCCCAGTCCCGGAAGCGCGGGGGCGTGCGCCCGCGCCTCATGGCCGCCGCATCCCTGGCCGCTCTGCTGGCGGTCCCCGCCGTCGCCACGGCCCAGACCGCCGCCGAGGTGGAGGAGGTCATCGTCACCGCCACCAAGCGGGCGTCGACCATCCAGGAGGTGCCGTTCTCCATCAACGCCCAGACGCAGGAGGACATCCAGCGGTCGGGGGCGACGACGCTCGAGGATCTCTCCCGCAACGTCGCTGGCCTCACCATCCAGAACCTCGGCCCCGGCCAGAGCCAGGTCGCCGTGCGCGGCGTCTCCGCCGGCCAGGTCGTGCGCGACCAGCCCGGCGTGAAGGAGCAGGTGGGCGTCTACCTCGACGAGTCGGTGATCTCGCTGTCGCTGTTCACGCCGGACCTCGATCTGTTCGATCTTGATCGCGTCGAGACCCTGCGCGGTCCGCAGGGCACGCTGTTCGGCTCGGGCTCGGTCGGCGGCACGATCCGCTACATCACCAATCAGCCGCGTCTGGGCGTCTCGGAAGGTCAGGTTGAGGGCAACCTCAACCTGGTCGACGGCGACGATTTCGGGGGCCACCTGAAGGGCGCCATCAACATTCCGGTGTCGGACGCGATGGCGGTGCGCGCCGTCGCCTACCACACCAAGTACGGCGGCTTCATCGACGCGCTGCGCGAAGGCGGCCGGCGGGACGAGGACGTCAACGACGGGACCCGCACCGGCGGGCGCCTGTCGGTGCTGTTCCAGCCGACGGAAAACCTCAGCCTGACGCCGCGCGTGGTCTATCAGGAGATCAAGGCCGACGGCTTCAACCGCGAGGAGGTCTACAACCTCTACGCCAACCCCTTCACCACCACCCGGCCGGCCGTGACCTTCGACGACCGCGAGCAGTTCCTGCTCCTGGACGAGGCGTTCGAGGACAAGACCTTCCTGGCCGACCTGACGGCGGAGGCCGACCTGGGCGCCGTCACCCTGACCTCGATCACCAGCTACATCGACCGCGACATCCTGGTCAGCCGCGACGCCAGCGCCCTGACCGGCAGCGTCTCGGTCGACCTGGGCTTCCCGGCCTCGGCGGTGCTGCTGCCGTCCAACCTGCGCGACACCACCGACCTCGAGCAGTTCTCGCAGGAGGTACGCATCGCCTCCAACACCGAGGGGCCGCTGCAATGGCTGGTGGGGGCGTTCTACTCCAAGGTGGACCGGGTCTATAACCAGCGCCTGCCGACTCCCGGCTACGACGCCGCCACCGACGCCGTCCTGGGCGCCGGCACCTCGGCGTCCGTACGCAACGGCTTCCAGGCCAACTCGCCCTACAACGCCTCGCTGCCCTACGACATCAAGCAACGGGCCGTTTTCGGGGAAGCCACCTACGACTTCGGCCGGCTCTCGCTGACCGCCGGCGGCCGCTACTACGACTTCGACGAGGAGCGGCAGTTCATCTCGGGCGGCCTGTTCGCCAACGGCGACAACGACACCGACAAGACCAGCTCCGACGGCTTCACCCCGCGCGTTCTGGTCTCCTACGAGTTCAGCGACGCGGTGACCTTCAACGCCCAGGCCGCCAAGGGCTTCCGGCTCGGCGGCGTCAACGACCCGCTGAACCTGCCGCTCTGCACGCCGCAGGACGCCGCCATCTTCGGCGGCTTCCAGTCCTATGACGACGAAACCCTGTGGAACTACGAGGCCGGCGTGAAGTCGAGCTTCGGCGGCGTCACCTTCAACGCGGCGGGCTTCTACACCGACATCAAGAACCTGCAGACGACGCTGGACGCCGGCTCCTGCTCCTCGCGCGTGGTGTTCAACGTGCCCGAGGCCCACACCATGGGCCTGGAGGCCGAGTTCACCGCCCGTTTGGCCGACGGCCTCGACCTGTCGGTGTCCGGCAGCGTGGTGGAGGCCGAGTTCGACTCGACCGTCCGCGACGGCACGGGCGCGGTGATCGGCGGCATCCGCGAGGGCAACCGCCTGCCCTCGGTGCCGAAGTTCCAGATCTCCGCCAGCGCCACCTACACCCGGCCGATCCGCGCCGGCGTCGACGGCTTCATCAACGTCTCGGCCCAGCACGTGGGCAGCCGCTACACCCAGGCGAGCGACCAGGAGCAGAACCCGCGCTCCTTCGTCTCCGGCCTAGCCTTTGGCGGCGCCACCGGCACGCGGGCCACCATCGTCGACCTCAAGCTGCCCGCCTACGAGCTGGTGAACTTCAGCGTCGGCGTGGAGATGGAGAACGGCACGGACATCGTCGCCTACGTGAACAACGTATTCGACGAGAACCCGCGCCTCTCGTTCGACCGCGAACGCGGCGGCCGCGCCCGCCTAGGCTTCCAGGTCGGCCAGCCCCGCACCGCGGGCGTCACCGTACGCAAGAGCTTCTGAGTACGGCGGAGGCGGCGGCGACGCCGCCTCCGATCCGCCGCGGGCGGGTCGTCGCGCCGGCGGGAGCTCAACGCGAGCGGGCAGCCGACCGGTGTGACCGCCACGGTCACCGCGCCAATGCTTGGTACAGGCACGAGAGCGGACCGTCGGATTAAACCGCCTGGGTGGTCTGGGAACGGGAGAACCTTCAATGACGGAAGGGGCCACCTGTTCGCCGCAGGTTTGGGAGGGAGTGGCGGTGATCGCCGGAACATAGTCACCCTCACCCAGAACGGCGCGAACGTTCCTCAGATGAGCGGCTACGAACGGCAAATCTCACGGCGAGTGCGAGCCGGTGAGGTTGTCGAGTACACGTCAACACCCCTCTACTCCGCAGGGATGCAGGCGCCCGCCTCGATCCTGGTGACCGCCATCCGAACCCGCGGCGCACCTTCCGCGCGTTTGATCGTGAACCCAGCGGGGCGTCGGAAGTGACCATAGAGGCCTTGGTAGCCGTGATCCCGCCGCCGCGTCTGCCAGTGGAGGCGTTCGGCGGGCCGTGGGGTGTGATCGAAGCGGACCTCGGCGGCCCGCTCCCCCAGGACTACAAGGACCTTAGTCGGCTTTATGGCGCGGGCTATTGGCTACAGTTCCTGGGCTTGAACGTCCCGCGCTCTGTAAACCCGAACATTCAGCTGGCGCCCCAAGCGCGCGCGATCTCTGCAGCGTTTTCGGGATACGAAGATCTGCCGTACCCGATGTGGCCTGCGCCCGAAGGGCTGCTCCCGCTCGGCGGCACCGACAACGGCGATTACCTCTTTTGGCTAAGGCGGGGGTCCCGGGCCGAAGCTTGGCCCATCGTGGTCTGGGACCGAGCGTTTCACAGCTTTGAGCTGATTGAGTGCGACGTGACAGGCTTCCTTGCCGGCCTGGCGAGGGGCAAGATCCTGCCGAAGGCCTTTCCCGACGACCTGCTGCCGATCGAGCCGCTCTTCAGCACATGCGAGTCCTATCCGTCCGTCAGCGCCGAGGCGACGGATGCGGCTCCACGACGGTCCGGGCGTGTGCGGTTGGACCTAGACCAAGCTTGGTCGTCTTGGCGCGGTTCAGCTGGCCGGCCGAAGTCCTAGAGCCGCCACTGGATCATGGCTGTTCGTAGCTGAAGTCGGTGGGGGCGAGGCCGGCAGGGACGAGCCTCTTGAACGAGCCAGACAGGCGCGGAGAAGCGGCTTCAGCCCAACCGAGCGCCGGGAACCCAGACAGGTGTTAAGCCGCGCCGTCGCTCTGCGGTGCGCACGAGAGGATTTTAGGGAAACGCTTCGGTGGGAGCAGTCGGAGCCAAGTGTCCTCCGCCCAACTGCATTACCGTTCCGTGGCCCGCGGGCCGGCCGGCCATTCTGGGGCCAAGGCTCAGAATGGATATGGGGCCTCATCCAGGAAGACGTTTGGCGCGGGAATGCCGGGATAGCCTCCGAACTGACCATAGAGGCCCAGCTTTCCGCTCCTATACGCGGCTGAACCATAAAGCGCCGCGGATAGCGCCTTAATGGCGAGCGCAAGAGCCTGGAGGCTGGTCTCTCCGTGCACGTCCAGGCAGTGATCGATCGGATTGGCGGCCTCGTAACGACAAACCCACGAGCGCTCTGGCTTCTCTGGAGCGAATAGCCGAACCGGCACCGCGTCGCCGGAATCAGCGAAGTCGAGCGCCAGTTCTGCTATGATCGTCATCTGCGCGGTCCCTGAGGGTGGGTGAAGAGCGGCGCCAACCGACCTCGCCACTTGTCTTCATGCAACGCGCATTATGCTCAGGGTCGGCCCAAAAACCCAACAACGTCAAACGAAGTGGCGGTGAGAGAGGGATTCGAACCCTCGATAGGCTTTCACCTATACACGCGTTCCAGGCGTGCGCCTTCAACCACTCGGCCACCTCACCACGCGCCACGAAGGGGAGCGGGCTCCCCTCGGGAGGCGCGCAATATAGTCAGGACGGGTCCGGGGGCAAGCGGCGTTCGCAGGTGCGGCGATGCGGGCGGGCGCGAGGTGCAACGGGCGGCGCGAGCCCCTATATTCCGCAGCCAGCCCAGGAGCCTTCTTATGCTGTTCAACAAGACGCTCGAGCTGCCGACCCAGGAGACCGCACTGCCGGGCCGGGCGCACCCGATCCCCACCGCCGAGACCCACTTCGTCAACGGCCGGCCGCTGAAGGGGCCCTATCCGGACGGTCTGGAGACGGCGGTGTTCGCCATGGGCTGCTTCTGGGGCGTCGAGCGCGTGTTCTGGAAGCTGCCGGGCGTCTATGTGACCGCAGTCGGCTACGTGAACGGCGTCACGCCCAATCCGTCCTATGAGGAGGTCTGCTCGGGCCGCACCGGCCACACCGAGGCGGTGCTGGTGGTCTATGATCCCAAGGTGCTCACCTACGAGGACCTGCTGAAGACCTTCTGGGAGAACCACGACCCCACTCAGGGCATGCGCCAGGGCAACGACATCGGCACCCAGTACCGATCCGGCATCTACCCGACCAACGACGCCCAGGCCCAGGCGGCGGAGGCCTCGCGGGAGGCCTACCAGCAGGCGCTGGGCCAGCAGGGCTACGGCCGCATCACCACCGAAATCGCCCCGGCGGGGCCGTTCTTCTTCGCCGAGGACTACCATCAGCAGTACCTGGCCAAGAACCCGCACGGCTACTGCGGCATCGGCGGCACGGGCGTGACCTGCCCGATTGGCGTCGGCGTCCAGGCCTGACACGACCCGGGCGGCGGCGATGAGCGAAGGCGCGGCCGCCTGGCCGGGTCCGGTGGACGAGATCTGCCGCGGCCTGCCTGGCGTGACCCATGTCATCCAGTGGGGCGGCTCGGACGTCTACAAGGTGGGCGGCAAGGTGTTCGCCATCTGCGGCGAGGGCGCCGTCTCGTTCAAGGTGACCGAGATCGGCTTCGAGGTCCTGACGGGAGACGGCGGCCCCGCGCGCCAGGCGCCCTACCTCGCCAAGGGCCAGTGGGTGATCGTGAACCTGGCCGACGCCACGCCCGAGGACCTCAATGCCTGGCTGGTCACCAGCCATGACCTCATTGCGGCGAAGCTGACGAAGAAGGCGCGTCTGGAGCTGGGGCTCGCCTAGGCGTCGCCTCGATCAGGCGGCGCAGGTCGCTGATGGCCTTCGCGGCCGGGGAGCGACGCTGCCGCCACAGCAGCAGCACCATGGCGCCGGCCGTCGCCGTCATGAAGGCGTAGGGCCCGAACAGCCAGGCGCCGGCGGCGATGGCGAAATAGTAGCCGCGGATCCCCGAATTGAAGGACGACAGCGCCGGGTTCAGCAGGCGCGCCGCGATGTCTCCGAAGCGGGCGGTCTCCTCCGGCGTCAGGCTGTCCGGCACCGCGCCTACCGTGGCGATGCAGTAGTTCATCTGGCGGATCGACCAGATGAAGTCGAGGAGCCCGCGGGCGAGGCAGACCAGCACGAGGGCCAGCTGGAACTCGAACAGGAACCGCGAGGCGGTGCGGATCACCACCAGGGCCGAGACGCTGCGGAAGGTGTCCTCCCCTCCGAACAGAGCGCCGGCCGCGGCCGCGATCAGGATCAGGTTGGACGAGGCGAAGAAGGAGGCCGAGTTGAGGGCGTGGCCCAGCAGCTGGCCGTCCATGAACCGGTTCTCGCGCGCCACCATGTTGCGCATCCAGGCGCCCCGGATGACCCTCATGTCGGTGTTGATCACCCCGCCCCGCTGCTTCGACAGCACGCCCAGCAGCGGCTGGTAGGCCAGCCAGCAGACAAGGAAGAGGCCGAAGGCGGCGAGGTCGACCGGGCTGACCGGCATCAGTCCTCCAGGATCAGGCTGTGCTTGCGGTTGTCACGCAGGGTGAAGACGGCCAGCAGCCCCACCAGCATGGCGAGCGCCACGTACACGTAGAAGCCGCTTTCGTTGCCTGCCCGCTTGAAGGCCAGGGCGGCCATCTCGGCGGTGCCCCCAAAAGACGCTGTGGCCATGCCGTAGGGCAGGGCGACGCCCAGCGCGCGCACGTTGGCCGGGAAGAGCTCGGCCTTCACCACGGCGCTCACCGAATTGTAGCCGGAGAGCAGGAAGACAAGGGCCGAGACGATCAGGAAGGCCACGAACGGATTGGGGCCAGCCTGGAGGGCGGACAGGGCGGGGTAGGTGATCAGGGCGCAGCCGCCGAACGCCAGCGCCAGCGTCACCTTGCGCCCGGTGTGGTCGCTGACCCAGCCGAAGAAGGGCAGGGCCAGCAGATAGACGATCAGCGAGCCCGCCGAGATCGCCGTCGCCACGCCGTCGGCAAAGCCGCCGCTGCCCACCAGGAACTTCGGCATGTTGGTGGTGTAGCTGTAGAAGGCGAGCGAGCCGCCGGCGGTGAACAGGAAGATCTGCAGCGCCTCCTTGGGGTAGCGGGTGAACAGCATCATGGTCCGCGCCCGTTCCTCGCCGCGCGCCTTGCTGTTCTCGTAGGACTGGCTCTCGTCCATGCGGGCGCGGATCCAGAACACCACAACAGCCATGGCGGCGCCGATGAAGAAGGGGATGCGCCAGCCCCATTCGCCCAGCTCCGCCTTGGTCAGGGTGGACTGCAGCAGGCTGAGGATGCCCAGCGCGATCAGCTGGCCCATGACCATGGTGACGAACTGGAAGCTGGACCAGAACCCGCGTCGGCGCTTGCCGGCCATTTCCGAGAGGTAGGTGGCGCTGGCGCCGTACTCGCCGCCCACCGACAGGCCCTGCAGGATACGGGCGAGCACCAGAAGGATGGGCGCGGCCACGCCGATCGCCTCGTAGCTCGGGAGGACGGCGATGATCAGCGAGCCCAGGCACATCATGCTGACCGCCACCGTCAGCGCCGTGCGGCGCCCGGCACGGTCGGCGTAGAGGCCCATCAACCAGGCGCCCAGGGGGCGGGCGAAGAAGCCGACCGCAAAGACCGCCATGGTCTTCAGCAGGCTGGCGAGTTGGTCCTCGCCGGGGAAGAAGTGGTTGGTGAAATAGACGGCGAAGAACGAGTAGACGAACCAGTCGTACCACTCGACCAGGTTCCCCGCGGAACCCCCCAGGATCGCCTTGAACCTCTGCGCGGCGGTCAGTCCCGGCGCAGCGGCGGCCGACGGCGCCAGATCCTCGGCGCCCGTTTCGGTCGCGGTCATTGATTTCCCCCAGAGCTTCTCTTTGGGGGGATGCTACGGGATCAGGCGGGGAGCGCCAATCGTCAGTCGGCGACGTCGGCCGTATGCAGGCGTGCTTCGCGGTCGGTGACCCCGATCGCATACATCAGGCCAATCCATCCGCCCTTGATGCGCGGCAGGGCCATGAGGGTGATCACCGAGAGGCTGCCCAGCAGGATGGGCAGCGACAGATAGGCGGGGCTTTCCCAGACGATCGGGAAGAAGAACAGCGGCGCGACGATCAGGTGGCCGACCAGCAGGATGGTCAGGTAGGCCGGGCCATCGTCGGCGGGATAGCGCTGAAGGTCGAGGTCGCAGACCTCGCAGCGCTCGGCGACCTTCAGGTACTTGCGGAACAGGGCGCCCTTGCCGCAGGCCGGGCAACGATGCTTCAGGCCGCGCGAGACGGACGGGCCGACGGGGTGACGGATTTCGGTCATGCGTCGTCCATATGGCCCGCCCAGCCCTCCGGCGAAAGAGCGCCTCGCCGAACCGCGGCCCGCTATGGGTGCGAGCGCTGTTGCTCGATCGGGGTGGGCGCTCCGGTGGCGTCGGCGTCGTTGGCCGCGTCGCCTTCCTCGGAGTTCTCCGCATCCTGCCGCAGGATGTGCGGATCCTCGCCTGAGATGGTCGTGCCGCGGGACGCGCCGATGCCGGGGTCGTCCTGAAGGTCGTCGCGCGGCGGCTGGACCTCGCCGGGACCGGGATGCTTGGACGTGCTCATGGGACCTCCTTGCTGGGTCCCGGTCAACGGCGCGGCAGGCGCCGTCGTTCCTACTCTAGCGCTTCGCGTCCTCGGCCGTGCTCGCCACGGCCGCGCCGGCCGCTTCCAGGTCGCGCCCGAGGCCGCTCATGGTGTTGCAGCCGGCCACCCACAGGGCCGAAAGGGCCGCGCCCAGAACGATCAGCTTCCGCATCCGGTCTTCCCCACCCGATTGTGGGCGAGCCATTTCGGGCGCCGTCACCAAATCGTCAAGCTTCCGGCGCGGAGAGGCCGGTCAGGCGGGCCGCCATGCGCCGCACATGGCTGCCCGGCCAATAGAGGCGCCCGCACGCCGGGCAGGCGTGGAACGGCCCCGGCAAGGCCCGGGCCTGCACGGGCATGCGGTCGATCTCGTCGTGGGTGGCGGGCCGGAGCCGCGCGTTGTCCATGACGCACCGGGTGAACGGGGCGAAGTCCCAGTTCAGCGGCACGGCGGCGGAAAGGCTTTGGGCCTCCTGTTCAACGCCATGGCCGGAAATCAGCAGCGAATCAGGCGCCGCGGCGGCGGCCAGCGCCTTGTCGCGGGTCAGAACCAGCCGGCCTTCTTCGCGCGCGATGTGCAGCAGGGCGAAGTCCTTCTCGCCACCGCTCGCCAGGTAAGTGTCGTACCCTGCTGCGCGCAGTAGCCGCGCCAGCCGCACCAGCATTTCATCGCACAGGAAGCGCATGGCCCCGGGCCAATGTGCCTCGCCGGCGCTTGTTCCGTCGCCTGCGCTCAGCCGCGCGGCGTTCAGCTCCCCGGTAAGCGTCGCGCCGACGAAGGATCGCGATTCAGATAACGCTGCATTGCAACAACATCTTCATTGAAGAGTTTTTGCAGGTGCGAAGGGGCTGGGCTATAGGCCCGCACACTGTTCAGGAGTTCTAGTCCGTCATGCTCGAGGTCTCGATGCGCACCTTCCCCGGCCTGTTCGTGGGCCGCCGGACCGTGGTGGAGGCCCAGGACGGCGTCGCCGACGGGGCGACCGCCAAGTTCGTCTGCGGGGCTTGCGACGACGTGATCTTCACCGCGCAGGACCGTTCGGTGCTGTCCGATCTGGTCGTGAAGTGCCGCTGCGGCGAGTTCAACCAGATCTGATCAGGGCCTCCTTTCCCACGCTCTGGGAGAGGGCGACCATCCGCCGAAGAGCCGATGGTGGAGCGGGCAAGCGCCAGGCCGGAATGGCGGACGGCCCCGGCTCTCCCGGGCAAGCGCCCGTAGGCCTCAGTCCGCGTCCATCTTCAGGGCGGCGATGAAGGCTTCCTGCGGGATCTCCACCTTGCCGAACTGGCGCATGCGCTTCTTGCCCTCCTTCTGCTTGTCGAGGAGCTTGCGCTTGCGGCTGATGTCGCCGCCGTAGCACTTGGCGGTCACGTCCTTGCGGAGCGCCCGCACGGTCTCGCGCGCGATGATCCGTCCCCCGATCGCGGCCTGGATCGGGATCTGGAACATGTGCTGCGGGATGAGTTCCTTCATCTTCTCGACCATGCCGCGGCCGCGCTGCTCGGCGCGGTCGCGATGGACCAGCATGGACAGGGCGTCCACCGGCTCGGCGTTCACCAGGATCGACATCTTCACCAGATCGCCGACCCGGTAGCCTTCGATCTGGTAGTCGAAGGAGGCGTACCCCTTCGAGATCGACTTCAGCCGGTCATAGAAGTCGAACACCACCTCGTTCAGCGGCAGGTCGTAGACCACCATGGCCCGGGAGCCGACGTACGAGAGTTCGCGCTGCTCGCCGCGGCGGTCCTGGCACAGCTTGATGATCGAGCCCAGATACTCGTCGGGCGTGAAGATGGTCGCCTTGATCCAGGGTTCGGCGATGGTGTCGATCTTCACCGGGTCGGGCAGGTCGGCCGGGTTGTGCAGCTCGATCTCGTCGCCGTTCGTCATCCGGACGCGGTAGACCACCGACGGCGCCGTCGCGATCAGGTCGAGGTCGAACTCGCGGCTCAGGCGCTCCTGGATGATCTCCAGGTGCAGCAGGCCCAGGAACCCGCAGCGGAACCCGAAGCCGAGCGCGGCGCTGGTCTCCATCTCGTAGGTGAACGAGGCGTCGTTCAGACGCAGGCGGCCGATGGCGGCGCGCAGGTCCTCGAAGTCGGCGGCGTCCACGGGGAACAGGCCGCAGAACACCACCGGCTGCACCTCGCGGAAGCCGGTCAGCGGGGCCTCGGTGGGTTTGCGCTCGTCGGTGATCGTGTCGCCGACGGCGGCGTGAGCGACCTCCTTGATCGAGCCGGTGATGAAGCCGACCTCGCCAGGACCCAGCTCGGCGACTTCCGTCTGCTTGGGCCGGAACACGCCGATGCGATCGATCTGATGCTGGGCGCCGGTCTGCATCATCTTGACCTTCTGGCCCACCTTCAGGACGCCGTCGAAGACGCGGACCAGGACGACGACGCCCAGGTACTGGTCGTACCAGGCGTCGACCAGCAGGGCCTTCAGCGGCGCGTCCCTGTCGCCTTTGGGCGGGGGCAGGCGCTTCACGATGGCTTCCAGCACGTCGTGGATGCCGACACCCGACTTAGCCGAGCATTCGACCGCGTCGGACGCGTCGAGGCCGATGACGTCCTCGATCTGCTGGCGCACCCGATCCGGCTCGGCGGCCGGCAGGTCGATCTTGTTCAGGACCGGCACGATCTCGTGGTTGTTGTCGATGGCCTGGTAGACGTTGGCCAGCGTCTGGGCTTCCACGCCCTGGGACGCGTCGACCACAAGGATCGACCCCTCGCACGCCGCCAGCGACCGGCTGACCTCATAGGCGAAGTCGACGTGGCCAGGCGTGTCCATGAGGTTGAGGATGTAGGTCTCGCCGTCGTCGGCGTGGTAGTGCAGGCGCACGGTCTGAGCCTTGATGGTGATCCCCCGCTCGCGCTCGATGTCCATGTTGTCGAGCACCTGCTCGGACATCTCGCGGGCGGTCAGCGCGCCGGTTTCCTGGATCAGGCGGTCGGACAGCGTCGACTTGCCGTGGTCGATGTGCGCGACGATGGAGAAGTTGCGGATCTTGTCGAGCGGGGTAGCCATGGCGCGTGCGTCTATCACATTCGCGCGCGCAGCATAGGGACGCGCCGCTTACGAGACGCGGCGTCGCGTCACGGCGTGCGTGGTTAATCCCCCGTTAAACTGAGCACCGCAATGACTGGCCCTGGGCGGGAGCTGGTTCGACACCTGAAGGAGAGACGCGCCCATGGATCGCCGCACCCTTGTTCTGTCCGGCCTCGTCAGCCTCGGCGCGACCGCCGTGGCGCGGGCCCAGTCTACCGAAGTCCGCGAACTGCCGCCGGTGCGCTCGGCTGATGACCCGGCGCCGCCGCGCGCCGAGGCTCCGCCCCCGCCCAATTCGACGCCGAGCTACCCGGCCCAGGATCCGGCTGCCGCGTCGGACAAGACCTACACGCGCGACGAGATGGTGCAGAACGTCTCCGACTTCATGGGCGTGACGGCCGAGACCGCCGGCGCGGCGGTGGAAAAGATCTTCGCCAAGAACGGCCGGCCGACCGCCTACATTGCGGGCGAGGAAGGCTCCGGCGCCCTGGTTATCGGCGCCCGCTACGGCCGCGGCCTGCTCTACATGAAGGGCCGCGAGCCGGTGGAAGTCTTCTGGCAGGGGCCGTCGGCCGGCTGGGACTTCGGCGGCAACGCCAGCCGGGTGTTCACACTCTGCTATGACCTGGAGAACCCCGAGACCCTGTTCCAGCGCTTCCCCGGCGTGGAGGGCTCCGCCTATTTTGTGGGCGGCCTGGGGGTGAATTTCCAGAAGGCGGCCGGCGTCACCCTGGCGCCGATCCGCGCCGGCGTCGGTGTGCGTCTCGGCGCCAACGTCGGCTACCTCAGCTACTCCAAGAAGCGCCAGATCCTGCCGTTCTAAGGTGCGAGCGCGGGCGTCAGCCCGCGTCCAGCTTGCGTGGGTGCCCGCTCTCGTCCAGCGCGACGTAGGTGAAGAAGCCCTCGGTGACCTTCTTCGCCTTGTCCGACGTGCGATCGCGGGCCCAGGTCTCGATGCGAACCTTGATCGAGGTTTCGCCTTGCTCGGCGACGGAGCACCAGCAACTCACCTCATCGCCGACGTTGACGGGCCGAAGGAACTTCATCGCGTCGATGGCCACGGTGGCCACCCCGCCGCGCGCCCGCGCCGCGGCGAAGATCCCGCCCGCCAGGTCCATCTGCGACAGCGTCCAGCCGCCGAAGATGTGGCCGCTGGGATTGGTGTCCCGGGGCATCGCGACCAGCCGCATGTGCGGCCCGCCTTCCGGCTCGACCTCGCTCTCGTCGCTCATCTCGCATCTCCCATCCGCACCGAAGCACCGGCGTCGCCGCCCGGTTCCACTTGGGCCTCGGATGGCTCCGCCAATAGGCTGTTCAGGCGGCGGCGTAGTCTGACCGGGGCACCGCCACGATCGCGCCGCCCTGCGGGAAGACTTCGGGATGCAATGTGCGGGAATAGACCCGGCCGCTGGGCGCGAAGGCGTGGCTGGCGCGGCCGTCGCTATCCGTGATCGTCACCACCCCGTTCCACGTGGCCGCCAGCGCGCTGAAGACCTTGCGGTTCTCAGGCGTGTTCCAGGCGTGACGGCGTCCCGGCAAGGACACCACCTGCACCGCCACGGGCCACCGGCCGCGCTCGCCCGCGGCAAGCAGGAAGCCGCAGTCGGGCGGGAACAGCTGCTGCGGCGCCTCTCCGTGTCGCCAGAGGCAGTGGAAGGTCTGGCAGGAGGGCGGGTGTTCGCCCCAGATCCCGCAACCGCGAGAGCCGCCGAGCAGGTGGCTGCAGGGCGCACCCGCCGCCTTCGGCAGCTCTCGGACCGCCATGACGGTGCAGCAGGCGTCGCAGCCCTCGCAGGTGCGGGCGGCAGAGGAATCGGACATCGCCTGAGGCTTGCGGGCCCCAGCGGGCCAGCGCAAGGCGGCGCAGGGCCGCGCCTGCGCCGTGCGCTGGCCTACGACCGCAGCTTTGCGCCCACGGCCTTTTCCGCGACCGCGACGATCCGGCCCGACAGCGCCTCGATCTCGGCGTCGGTGAGCGTCTTCTCCCGCGGCTGGAGGGTGACCTCCAGGGCGACCGACTTCTGCCCGTCGGGCACGCCCTTGCCCTGGTAGACGTCGAAGATCCGCACGTCCGCGATCAGCGCCTTGTCCACCCCGGCGATTGGACGGATCAGGTCGCCGGCCGGAACAGCTTCGTCTACCAGGAAGGCGAAATCACGCCGCAGGGGCATCAGCGTCGAGAGCTCGAGCGCGGCCCGCGTCTTGATGGCCTTCTTCTTCGGCTCCGGCAGGGCCTCGAGGTTCAGCTCGAACGCCAGCATCGGCCCCTCGGCGTCGAGCGCCTTGAGGATCCGCGGGTGCAGTTCGCCGAACTCGGCCACCACGTTCTTCGGTCCCAGCTGCAGGCGCGCCGAGCGCCCGGGGTGCCACCAAGGCGAGTTGGCGCCTTGCACCGTCTGCAGCCCAGGCGCGCCCAACTCCTCCAGCAGGAAGGCAAGGTCGGCCTTCAGCTGGAACAGGGCGTCGGCCTTCTGGCCGTCCCAGCGGCGTGGGGTGTGCGGGGCGAGCAGGGCCGCCACGGCCGTCCACTGGTCGCCGGGCTCGTCGCCGCGGAAATTCGGGCCCACCTCGAAGAGGGCGGCGTCGGCGAAGCCCTTGCGGGCGTTGCGGGCGGCCGCATCGATCAGGTTCGGCAGCACCGAGGGGCGCATGCAGGCCAGGTCTGCGGCGATGGGATTGGCCAGCACCAGCTCAGGCTGGCCGCCGCCGAACAGCTGCGCCCAGTCGGTGCGGATGAAGCTCCAGGTGAGCGCCTCCGCATAGCCCCGCGCCGCCATCGCCCGCCGGGCGGTGCGCATGCGCGCCTGGCGCACGGTCAGCGCGCCGCCGGCCGACGGCGGAACCTCGGGCAACGGCTCCAGGGGCAGGCGGTCATAGCCCTCGATCCGCGCGACCTCCTCCACCAGGTCAGCCTTGCCCTCCACGTCGCGGCGCCAGGACGGGGGCTGGACCATGTCGCCCGACAGCTGGAAGCCCAGCTTCTCGAGGATCTCATCCGTCCGCTGGCGCGGCAGGTCGAGGCCGGACAACTGCTTCACATAGCTGCGGTCGAAGGCGAAGGCCGCAGGCGGCGCGGGCGCCTGCCCGGCCACCCGGACCTCGGACGGTTCGCCGCCGCACAGCTCAAGGATCATGCGCGTGGCCAGCTCCAGCCCCGGCACGACGCTCTCAGGGTCCACGCCGCGCGCGAAGCGATACTGGGCGTCGGAGGTGATGCCGGTGGCCCGCCCAGTCTGGGCGGTGCGGATCGGGTCGAACCAGGCGCACTCCACGAAGACGTCGACCGTGGCTTCGGAACAGCCGGTGGACTCACCCCCCATCACCCCGCCGATGCCGATCGGGCGCTGGCCGTCCGCATCGGCGATGACGCTCATCTCGGGCGTCAGGTCGTAGGTCTTGCCGTCGAGCGCGATCAGCTGCTCGTCCTTGTGGGCGTGCGGGCTGGGCGTAGCTTCGTCCGACGGTTCCGCCGGGGCCTTGCCCAGACGCGCCTCAATGACGTCGCCCACCATCAGAGCGCGGTCGTAGACGTGCAGCGGCCGGGCGCGGTCGTAGGAGATGTAGTTGGTGATATCGACCAGGGCATTGATGGGCCGCAGGCCCACCGACGTGAGCCGCTGCTGCAGCCAGGCGGGCGAGGGGCCGTTCTTCACGCCGCGGATCAGCCGTCCGGCGAACACGGGGCAGGCGTCGCCATCGACGCGGATCTCCACCGGGCAGGGGAACTTGCCGGGCACGGGCTCAAGCGGATCCGGCTTCAGCGTACCCAGGCCAGCGGCCGCCAGGTCGCGAGCGATGCCGCGCACGCCCAGCCAGTCAGGCCGGTTGGGCGTCACCTCGAAGTCGATCACCGCTTCCAGCCCGAACGCCTCCACGGCCGAAGCGCCCACGGGCAGCTCGTCCGGCAGCTCCACGATGCCGTTGGACTCCTCCGAGACCTCCAGCTCCTTGGCCGAGCAGAGCATGCCGTTGGAGACCACGCCGCGTACCGGCCGCGGCTCCAGGGTGATGCCCGAGCCGGGCACATAGGCGCCGATGGGGGCGTAGATCGTGGTGAGGCCCGGCCGCGCGTTGGGCGCGCCGCAGACGATCTCCAGCCGGCCATCCTTGGTGTCGACCTGGCAGACCCTGAGCTTGTCGGCGTTCGGGTGCTGCACGGCCTCCACGATCTTGGCGACCGTGAACTTGGCGAGCTTGGCGGCCGGGTTCTCGACGCCTTCAACCTCGAGACCCGCCATGGTCATGGCCTCGACCACCTCCTCGACGGTGGCGGTCGTGTCCAGGTGCTCCTTGAGCCAGCAGAGGGTGAACTTCATCGCGTGATCCTCTCGAAGCTCAGCTCAGGCCGGTCGCGGGATTGGGCGCCTGGAAGGCCGAGAAGCCCCAGTGCTCCAGCCAGCGCACGTCGGACGCGAACATGTCGCGCAGATCCGGCATGCCGTACTTCAGCGCGCCCAGGCGATCGATGCCGAGGCCGAAGGCGAAACCCTGCCATTCGTCTGGATCGAGGCCGCAGTTGGCCAGCACCTTGGGGTGGACCATGCCGCCGCCCAGGATCTCCAGCCAGTCGGAGCCCTCGCCGATCTTGATCGAGCCGCCGGAGCGGTCGCATTGCACGTCCATCTCGCAGCTGGGCTCGGTGAACGGGAAGTGGTGCGGCCGGAAGCGGGTGACCACGGCGTCCGTTTCGAAGAACCGCCGCGTGAAGGCGTCCAGCGTCCACTTCAGGTGGCCCATGTGGATATTCCGGTCGATGACCAGGCCTTCCATCTGGTGGAACATGGGCGTGTGGGTGGCGTCGCTGTCGGAGCGATAGACCCGGCCCGGCACGATCACCCGGATCGGCGGCGCCTGGCCCTGCGCGATCCAGCCGGGCAGCTTCTTGTTCTGGCCCTGCTGCATGACCCGGACCTGCACGGGGCTGGTGTGGGTGCGAAGCAGCTTGCGCTCTCCGGCCTCGTTCTGCGGCAGCCAGAAGGTGTCGTGCATCTCCCGCGCCGGGTGCTTGGGCGGGAAATTCAGGGCCGTGAAGTTGTGGAAGTCGTCCTCGATGTCGGGGCCCTCCGCCAGGCCGAAGCCCATGTCGGCGAAGATGGCGATCATCTCGTCCAGCACCTGCATGGTGGGATGGACGCGGCCGCGCCGCTCGGGCGGCGGGGGCAGGGTCAGGTCCACCCGCTCGGCGGCCAGGCGGGCCTCCAGCTCGGCGGCCTCCAGCTCGGCCTTGCGCGCAGCGATGGCGGCAGTGATCCGGTCGCGCAGGCCGTTGATCAGCGGGCCGCGCTCCCGGCGTTCGTCGGGGCTGAGCTGGCCCATCGTCTTGAGAAGCTCGGAGACGGAGCCGGACTTGCCGAGGGCGGAGACGCGAACGGTCTCCAGGGCGGCCACGTCGCCGGCGGCGGCGACGGCGGCCGTGAGGTCGGCTTCCAGTTGGGAAAGGTCGGTCATGACGGCGGTTGCTCTAGAGGAGGATTGGGCGGCTGGGAACCTCCCGGAGAGCGCGCAGCAAAAAGCCCTCCGGCGGTTCGGCCGGAGGGCTTCTCGAAGCTTTTGGATCCTGGGATCCGGGAGCCTTAAGCCAGCGCGGCGCGAACCTTGTCGGCGATGGCCTTGAACCCGGTGGGATCGTTACCCGCGATGTCCGCGAGGACCTTCCGGTCCATCTCGATCCCGGCCTGGTCCAGGCCGTGGATAAACTGCGAGTAGGTAAAGCCCTCGAGCCGGGCCGCGGCGTTGATCCGCTGGATCCACAGCGAACGGAAGTTGCGCTTGCGGACCTTGCGGTCGCGGTAGGCGTACTGGCCGGCCTTGTCCACCGCGGCCTTGGCGGCGCGGATGGTGTTCTTGCGGCGGCCGTAGAAGCCCTTGGCCTGCTCCAGGACCTTCTTGTGCTTGGCGTGGGCGGTGACGCCCCTCTTCACGCGAGCCATCTGTCAGATCTCCCTTAGAGGCCGTACGGCAGGAACTTCTTGATGATCTGAGCGTCGGCTTCGCTCATCACCTTGGTCCCGCGGTTCTGACGGATGTACTTGGCGTTGTGGCTGATCAGGCGGTGGCGCTTGCCGGCGACGCCGGCCTTGAGCTTACCCGTCGCCGTCAGCTTGAAGCGCTTCTTCGCGCCCGACTTCGTCTTCAGTTTCGGCATTTCACGTCGGGGCCGCGAAGCCCCGTCCTTCTGGTCGTGTTTATGAACCGCCATGGCATGCCTTTGGCCAGGCGGCTCCGAAGGGGCGGGCTAATACGCGAAAGAGGCGCCTGGCGCAAGGCGCGCGCTCAGGCAGGCAGGGGCGCGCGGGCCTTCACTTGCACGGCGAACCAGATGGCGGGCAGGATCAGCAGGGCGGCGACGGCGAAGGGGGAGCCGGGGCTCACCAGGCTGAACAGCTGGCCCGCCAGCACCGGCCCGCCGATGCGCGCCAGGGCCATGCCGCTCATGTTCAGGCCCAGCATCTCGCCCTGGCGGTCCGGCGGGGCGGCCTGGGAGATCAGGCCGGTGAGGTTCGGGAAGCAGAGCGACTGGCCGACGCAGACGAAGGCGAACCCCACCATCGCCACGTGCCAGGTCGGCGACAGCCACTGGGTGGTCAGGCCGATCCCCATCAGCACCAAGCCGCCGGTCAGGGTGTTGGGCTCGCCGTAGCGGCGGGCGAGCCGGCCTGACAGCCAGCCCTGGCACACCGCGCCCAGCAGGCCGATGCCCATGAAGGCCAAGCCGATCTGACGCGGGCCCCAGCCGAAGCGCGCCTCGGTCCACAGGCCGTAGGTCGCCTCGATGCCGGCGAAGCCCACCACCGTGATGAAGCTGATCACCACCATGCGGCTGATCACCGGGTGGGCCATGGCTTCGGTGAGGCCGGCGCGGCGCCGGTGCGGCGGCGCAGGCGGCACGTCGGGCCGGTGCTCGCGCACGAAGGCCACTACCGCCACGGCCGAGGCGAGCGCGAAGCCGGCCGCGACCAGCAGCGGCAGCTGGAAGCCCAGGGGGCCGCGCCCCGGCTGGGCCAGCAGGCCGCCGATGGCCGGGCCACAGATGAAGCCGGCGCTGAACGCGGCGCTCATGATTCCCATCCGCCCGGCGCGGCGTTCGGGCGGGGTGATGTCGGCCATCGCCCCCTGCAGGGTCGAGATGTTGCCGGCGAAGATCCCCGTCACGAAGCGGATCACGAAGGCGGCCCAGATGTTCGGCGCGAACGCCAGGGCGGCGTAGCTCGCCGCCACCGCGGTGATCGTCACGATCAGCACCGGCCGCCGGCCGACCCGGTCCGACAGCCGGCCCCAGAACGGCTCTCCCAGGAACTGGCCCACCGAGAAGGCCGAGAACATCAGGGTGACCTGCCAGGCCGGCGCGTCGAACGCCTGGGCGAAGAAGGGCAACAAGGGAATGACCAGGCCGAAGCCGGCGATCATCAGGAAGATCACCGACAGCAGGACGGCGAGCGCCCGCCGCTCGTCGGCGGGCGTGCTCACCGCGCCGCTCCGCCGCGCTGGCGGCGGGCGATCTCGCCGGCGGCGAGCGCCAGCCAGATGGCCGGCGCGACGGCCAGGGCCCCCTGCAGGAACGGCGCGTGGATGGTCAGGCCGGCGAACGACAGTCCGGCGCAGAAGGGGCCGATCACCCGCGCCAGCGCGCTCATGGCGTTGTTGAGGCCAAGGACCTGGCCCTGGCGGTGCGGGTCCGCGGCTTCCGAGATCATGGCGCTGACGTTCGGCCAGGCCACGGATTGGCCGACGGCGCTCAGCGACATCAGGACGATGGTGGCCGGCCCTACGGGGACGAGCGGCTGCAGGGCCAGGCAGATCATCGTCACGGCCATGCCGAAGGCCAGCATCCGGCCCTGGCCAAAGCGCTCGGCGAGGGGACCGGCCACCGTCATCTGGGTGAGGGCCGATGCGGCGCCCGCGAAGGCGAAGGCCACCCCCACCTCTCGCGGGCCCCAGCCGTAGCGGGCCTGCGCCCAGAGGCCGAAGATCGACTCCACCCCGGTGAAGGCGAAGCCGACCAGGAAGGTGACCAGCATCAGCTTGCCGATGACGGGGTGGCGGGCCGCCTCGCCCGTGGCCCGCCAGCGGCTGGGCTGGCGGCGGCCCGAGGTGTCGCGCGCCCGGCTCTCGCGGATGAACAGCGCGATGCCCAGCGCACAGCTGGCGAACAGGCCGGCCGAGATGAACAGGGGCAGCTGGAAGCCGAGAGGGCCCGCTTCCGGCCGGGCGAACAGGCCGCCCATGGAGGGCCCGACGATCAGGCCGACGTTCCAGGCCGCGCTCTGGTAGCTCATCGCCCGCGTCCGCCGCTCCGGCGGCGTCACGTCGGCGATATAGCCCTGGATCACCGAGCCGTTCCCCGAGAACAGTCCGCCCAGCAGCCGGATGCCAAAGGCGGCCCAGGCGGTCGGCGCGAACGCCAGCGCCAGGTAGCAGAGGCCGTTGGCCACGATGGTCATGATCAACAGGGGCTTGCGCCCATAGCGGTCGGAGAGCTTTCCCCAGAACGGCTCCCCGAAGAAGGTGCCCACCGAAAAGGCCGAGAAGATCAGCGCGATCTGCCAGGGCGGCGCGTCGAACGACTTGGCATAGAAGGGCAGCAACGGGACCACGATCCCGAAGCCCAGCATGTTCAGGAAGATCAGGGCGATCAGCGACGCGGCCGCGAACCGGGGCGGCTTGGTCGCCTCCCGCGGCGGCGCTGAGGACATATGAACGGTGTTAGGCCGCCGGGACGGCGCCCACAAGGGCCGCTGGGACACAGTCGGCCGGCCCCGCCGCCCGACCGACGAGCTGGAGCGGAAGAGCCTTACCTCGCCGCGGCCTGCTGCTTCTCGAGCGCCGAGCGGAAGCTCTTGTAGGAGGCCTGGTAGTAGGCCTTGCAGCCCGCCGGGTCGACGAAGGCGTCGAGCTTGCCGGCGTCCAAGGCCTTCTTCTTGCGGTCCAGGTCGATGAACCGGGCGTGGCTGGCCAGGAACACCTCGCACGGCGCGTTCAGCCAGAACCGGTGGCTCTTCTCGTAGTCCGCGGCCATGCCCGGATAGGTCTCAGGCGCCACGAGCCGGTAGCCCGGCAGCACGCTCGACGAGCAGTGGACCAGCGCCTGGCGCACCTTGCCGGCCACAGTGACCGGGAAGGTCCATGTGGTGCAGCCCTTGGTGTGGCCCGGCGTGATGTTGGCGGTCAGGGTCACGCCGCCCAGGCTGACCGTCTGCTGGTCCTTCAGGATCACGTCGACTTTGGTCGGCGCGTACTCATAGGCCGGACCCTTGAGGTAGGGGTCGCCCTTGCCGCCCGCCTCGACGATCGGCGCGTCGGCGGCGCTGACGTAGAGCCTCGCCCCGGGCGCCGCTGATTTCAGCTCGGCCAGGCCCGCCGCATGGTCGAAGTGCTGGTGGGTGTTGACCAGCACCTTCACGGCGCTGGGGTCGAACCCCAGCCTGCGGATGTTGGCCACGACCTGCCGGCCGGTCGCCTGGTCGCCGCCGTCGATGACGATCAGGCCCGCCTTGGTGGTCAGCAGGTAGGACGCATAGTCGGCCGCGCCCACGTAGTAGAGGCCTTCGCCGATCTTGAACGGGGCGTAGGGCGCGTTCTCCGGCGTGGCCTGGCTCTGGGCGGCGGCGGGCAAAAAGAAAGCGGCCGCCGTGACGGCGACCGCTCCCCAGAATCCCAAGTGTCCGGCGCTCACCGCGGGGCCAGGATCATGATCATCTGACGGCCCTCCATGCGGGGCTCGTACTCGACCTTGGCGACGGGCTCGAAGTCGGCCTTCACCTTTTGCAGCAGCTTCATGCCGAGTTCCGGGTGGGCCAGTTCGCGGCCACGGAAGCGCAGGGTGACCTTCACCTTGTCGCCTTCCTCGAAGAAGCGGTGCATCGACTTCGCCTTGGTCTCGTAATCGTGCGTGTCGATGTTCGGGCGGAGCTTGATCTCCTTGATCTCCACCACCTTCTGCCGCTTGCGCGCCTCGTTCTTCTTCTTCTGCTCCTGGAACTTGAACTTGCCGTAGTCCAGGATCTTGCAAACGGGCGGATCCGCGTTCGGGA